>CAVVJG010000047.1:0-237200 GCA_963748365.1 Candidatus Acidiferrales bacterium | reverse complement strand
TGTTCGCTTCCTTTTTCTTCATGTCAGTTGGGTTTCCCACGATTTTTGCGCTCGGTATTCGAGGTCTAGGCGAGCACACCAAACTGGCGTCGTCTCTCATCGTCATGTCGATCGTGGGCGGAGCAATTGCTCCCCCGTTCATGGGCCGCATCGCCGACCACCACGCCATGCGAACAGGATTCGTCGTTCCGCTCGTCTGTTTTGTCTTCGTCGCCCTCTATGGGGCGATGTGGGCGAGTCTCAGCAAAAAAGACATTTTAACCGTCCCGGAATCTAACTGACTGGTTTTTCGAGATGGAAATCTTCAGGCGCTTTCCAGGATAAGATTTGCGTATTGAATTGTGTCACCAGTGCGGATCAGGCCGATGGCACGGGGTACGCGACTTTTGAATTGAGCGTGTGGTTCAAATTGCAGATTGATTCCCCGAAGTGCCCGAGCAAAAGAGTCACTGACCTTGCCGGAGTTGTGCTTCAAAAACTCCTTAGCCATCCAGGCCTTACCGATCTGGAAATTGGGGCGTATGGCCGCCAGTACCTGCAACACTTTTGGTAGATCGTCCAACAGCGAGATGTCCACGGTTTCCACGGTGGGCCAGTAGGGAAATCCGCGATCTGCAATAACCAGAGTGTTGGTGTGCCGGACCCGGCTCAACAATGAATTGATTTGCGGATTGAGAATCCCGGTTTTCAACATATCATCGGTCCTTTCATCAAAACCCACGGAGACTGGTGCTGGTACGTTTCGGTAGACCGGGCGATGGAACGCGTTTTAGAACGAGGTACTCAATTCCGAGTTGCTGGCAGTATTCGCGCTTGCCGCCTTGATCGCCATCTTCATTGACGATGTAGATGTCCGGCTTCAACCAGCGAATCTCCGGTTCAGCGTCCAGCCAGCCATTACCAGTCGCGACCAACGCGTGCTTCACGTATTTGACTGAGGCTACCATGTAACGCCGCTCGGCCTGGGGATAAAGCGGATGGCCCGGACCTTTCAGAAGCCTAAGGTTGGCGTCGTGGCCGACCACGGCATAAAGGGCGCCGTACTGTCCGGCTTTCTCCAGAAAACGGATGTGCCCGGTATGGAGCCAGTCGTAACTGCCGGTAACAATGACCTTCTTCGTGCCGGGTGACGGAGGTGCGGGCGGCGGAACGGGGAATCCTTTTAATTCTGCCCCCTTGAATACCCGGTAAGAGACTTCGTGCTTGCGGCAAAATCTCTCACGCGCCGAGCTTGCCCATGGCTCCACATCTACCCAGACTCCCGGGCGCAGACTGGGAATATCCGGCAGGGAATCCGGTCCGGACCAGTCAGAAGCTTGGACAACGCTCTTGACATAACGTACGCCTTCCAGGAAATAAACACGTTCCGCCAAGGGGAATTTCGGAGGAGAACCGGTGGCCAGCCGGACCAGATCGTCGGGCCATACCAACACAGTGAGTTCGCCGAGCTTGGCAGCCTCTTCGAGGAAACGGACGTCCGCAGACCGGATGTCGTCAAATCCGCCGAAAGCCACTATTTGTCTACGATCAGTCAATCTATGCAGTCCTGACATTCACACGGAAAGCGCCTGGAACCGGCTTTTCAGAAACCACAATGAGGTATCCTCCGCCGCAGCCGGAATACATTGCTCCCGGATATTGTCGCTGGTAGGCCTTGAGCAGCGGCATCAAGTCCACGCGCAAGAGCGGATGCCGGACGATGCCAGGCATCAAGATTTCCCAACACTTCATGTTCAAGTTGAGTGCCGCACCAAGTGCCTCTAGATCTCGGTTGACGATCGCGTTATAGCAATCGCGCCCGGAATGGCCGAGCCTAGCTATCCATTTTGAGTCGAGGTTTTTGACGCCAAGTGGACTGTAGCCTTCCGGCCGCGGCTCCACCGCGATCAGGTGCAAGACTTTTTCCAGCCACCTCGCTACCTTCGGGCTATTGCATGACTCAATGTGCGATGGAAAGACTCCGCCATGGACATTGTAGTCGTAGTCCAAACGGTTCACGCCCGGATAGACCAGACCGATCATGTCCTGGGAGCCGCTTGGTTCAGCCTTGCCTTTGTTTTCGGCCTCGTACAGTTCTCGAACCAAATGCTCCAAAGGACGGATTGGCAGTTTGCCCTTCCACAAGTTCATTGCGATGGCGCGTGTGCCGCTGGCGATGCCGGAGCGGTCCATTGGACGGAAATCAGGCTCGATCTGCACTACCACCATGGAGCCGGGCGGTTTCGAATTGTGCTGGGAAACGAAGGGCTGGTCAATCCAGCCACCGGCGAGTTGCAGGCGGTTAGGGATGGGACCAAGCAGCCTGGTGACAGGCGAGACTTTGTTCCTCATCAGCCGACGCCGATACGCTGGCCAGCCTTGCGCCTCTGAATTTGTTCGACAATCCATTTGTAGGTAATGGACAGACCCTCGTCGAGTGACGTGCTTGGTTCCCAACCCAGCACTTGCTGGATGAATGCGTTGTCGGAGTTGCGGCCCGCCACACCGCGGGGCGCATCAAGGTCGTACTTGCGGCTTAAACTCACACCGGCGATCTTCTCGATCTTTGTCAGCAGTTCGTTGATGGCCACGAGTTCGCTGGAGCCAAGGTTGATGGGGGTCGCCACTAACTCATCACAATGCATAATCAGGTCGATGCCCTTCACACAGTCGTCAATGTACATGAAACTGCGCGTCTGGTGACCGTCGCCCCAGATGGTGATCTCCTTTCGACCGCTTGCGATGGCCCCTTGAGGACGCTCGCGGGAGGCCTAGTGCTCTGGCACGTCCAGGATTGAATGGCTTGCTATTCAGGGCGCTTCATTGGCTCCATGCGGAACTTGTAGCGATATTCTCGTGTTGCGGCGAGTCTGTATTTCGGCAAAGGACGTGCGCCCCAGCCGTCGTCCCCGCCCACTCCCATCTGCCGGTAATCGATATTGACCGTGATGTCCTTGGAGAACTCAATCTCGGAAGGGTGCCGATGCCCGTGTACTCCCGAGGGAGCAAAGTGGTCGAGCTCCGTCATGCGGAACGGCCACGCACTGAAGTCAAATTGAGGCAGGCCCGTGATCTTCCAGCCCTCGCCACGCTCGTTGGTGAAGGTGACCCATCGGACGTCGGTGCGGTTTCCGGTCTCCTGCGGCTTGAGATAGGGGAACCACATATCGTCGACTGTTGCGGAATAGCGGCTCACTGGTGAACCTGTCTTGCGATCCCAGTAGTTTTCGCCTGGGCCGCGCCCGAACCAGGCAATGTTCTTGAACTCGCCTGGAATCTGAAATTGGGTACCTACTCGCGGCAAGTCTGGCAAATCACCCCTGGGCGAGAGAACGCTCTCAAGCTCGATCGAACCGTCACCGTAAACCTCGTATTGATACTCCAGGATCGACTCGGCCGCAGGCACGGCCAACTGCACTTCCATCCAGACCAATTGTGGCTGCGGCTGCTTGTATGCGATTGCCTTAACCCTGGAGTTCGGTCCCGCATCACGCCAGACCGCCAGCTTCTGGGACATGCCGTATCCGTTGTCGTCGGCGGTCGGCGGGCGCCAATAATTCGCCCTGATCCCTCCGTTGAGCAGTTCCTTCCCAGAAAGCACATACGATTCCAGTCGTCCCGAAATTTTGCTGATCCGGGCCGTGAAACGTCCATTTGAAATCGCGTACTGCGATTCCGATTCTGTGACCCGCAGCGCCGGCATGGCAGCAAGGTCAGGGGTTGTTACGGGGACAGTGGAATTCGGCATTTCCAATTGCTCGAACGCCACAATATGGCCCGCTGGAGCCCAGGACGAATCGGCAGCAAGCGCAAATTCTGTCTTCAGGAAGTACTCCGCTCCCGGCTTCGGCGAGTACGCAACGCCCAGAGCCACTTCCTCGGCGTGACCCGGCGGTGTGTGCAGAGACGGGATCGTCCCCCGCTGAACAACCGCCCCATTCTCTTCGAGTTCCCACGTGCCCTTCATGAAGGAGAGATCGCGGAACAGATGCTTGTTCCTGACGCGGATCTTGCCATTTGCCAGATCGACGGGTTCGATCCGAATCGGTTGATAGACCTTCTTCACCTCAGCTAGCGCGGGGTGAGGTTCCCGGTCCGGCCCCACAATACCGTTGGCGCACTGGTCCTCGTCATTGGGGACGTCGCCGAAGTCACCACCATAGGCATAAAACCGCTTACCGTCGCTTCCGGTCTTGAGGATGGCTTTGTCCTGCCAATCCCAGATGAAACCTCCGTGCAGGTATGGTTGCGACTCGAAGAAGTCCCAATAGTCCTGCAGGTCACCGGTGGCGTTGCCGCGGGAGTAGGCGTATTCCACCAGGTACATCGGACGGCTTTTGCCCGATCTGCGATAGGTCGCCGGAATCTGGGCAACCGTCGTATACATCGGCGCGTAGAAGTCACTGTCGGCGCTGCCGCCCGGCTCGTAGGAGACGGGGAACTCAGGATAGTGCGTCTTGATCCAGTCTCTTTCGGCGTCCAGATTCCGGCCAAAACCAGACTCGTTACCCAGCGAAAACGCAAAGATCGAGGCATGATTCTTGTCACGCTCGACCATACGGCGGCCGCGGTCAACCATGCTCTCGGTCCAGTCTTCGCCATCGGAAATGAGCTGCCGCTCCCCCGAACCGTATCCGTGCGACTCGTTATTCGCCTCATCGAGCACATAGATGCCGTAGCGGTCACAGAGCGCATACCATGCGGGAGCATTGGGGTAGTGGCTTGTGCGCACCGCATTGATGTTGTTGCGCTTCATCAGGAGGACATCCTGGAGCATGCGCTGCGGTGTCATCACCATCCCCCGAACAGGATCGAATTCGTGGCGATCGACTCCACTCAGGTACAGTTTGCGGCCGTTGAATAGCAGCTGGTCTCCCTTGATTTCAACGGTGCGAAAACCGATACTCGACGGAATGCTTTCGATGACCTTGCCTCTGGCGTCTTTCAGAGTGATCAGCAACTGATACAGGTCCGGTTCTTCGGCCGACCACGCTTTCACCCGCGGGATCACCTGCTCGAACTCCAGCGCAGCTTCACCGTTCTGTGCCACCTGGATTCGTCGCGTTTGAGGCCTGGCAACTTCTCGTCCGGACGGATCGAGGAGCTTCGTTTCCACAGTCGCGGTCGCGGCAGCCTGAACATTCCGCAGTTTGAGGTTCAACCGGAACAGGCCATCGCGATATAGGGAGTCCAGTTTGGCCTGCACATGGAAATCCTCAACATGCAAAGGGGCCCGCGACACCAGTGTAACGTCGCGATAGATGCCGCTGAGTCGCCACGTGTCCTGATCCTCGAGGTAGCTGCCCGCCGCCCAACGATATACCTCGACTGCGATCAGGTTCTTTCCAGGTTTCAAGTATCTCGTAATGTTGAATTCGGCCGGCACACGCGAATCCTGGCTATAGCCCACCCGGTGGCCGTTGATCCATACGTAGAACGCCGAATAGACTCCATCGAAGACGACGAAGACGTCACGCCCATTCCAGGACGCGGGTACCGAAAAGGTGCGCCGGTACGATCCCACAGGATTCCGCTCTGTGTAGGAGGTCCATGATTTATCGGGCTGGCTCATTACGTGTGGAGCATTCCGGCTGAACGGATAAGTGAAGTTGACATAAATAGGCGTGCCGTAACCCTGTAGTTCCCAGTTCGAGGGCACTTCAATGTGCGCCCACTTGTCGGCGGGATAGTCGGGACGGTAAAAGTCGACCGGACGCTGCGACGGTTCCTTCACCCAGCTGAACTGCCAGACCCCGTTCAGTGATTGCGTGAAACTCGACTTACCTCTGCTCAGCGCCTCAGCCTCGCTTGGATACGGCAGCAACGTTGCGTGCGCTGGCTCCTTGTTGACGCCCAAAACATGAGGATTCTCAATCTCCGGTGGAAGCGGGACTTGCTGCGCAAAGCAGGCAGGAGCCATCAGCGATGCAAAGAAGAATAGGATTGCGACGAATCGAGGCATTAGAAATCTCGCGTAAGTAGATTAGTGATGGAGAATACTCAATCACCAATGCGACGTGCCCGCACCCGGTCGTGGTTCGGAGAACGGGTCCGCACTACGATGGAGGCGCTCAGCCCAGGTTAGCAAGACCACAATTTCATTTGCAACCAAGTAGTTCTGAAGGACGTGAACCACGCCAGCGGCCTTTCGCCGGCAAGTGGCAAATATCCTGAACGCTAGCCGACTTCTGGGTACGAATCGCTAAACGCGCTAGCATCTCCCGATGCGTCAACTCCCAAATGGTCGGCAATCCGGAAGTGACTCCTCTCTCAAGGCGGCTCGATGCCAATCTGATCGTTAACCGCAGCCCTGATGCGCTGTTTGCAGCCGAGGTAGCGCTCGGTAGTTTGTATAGAAACGTGCCCCAGCAGGAATTGAATCTGCTCTAGTTCGCCTCCAGCCGTGTGGCACAGTCGAGCGCAGGTCCTTCGAAGATCGTGGGGTGCGAGCTTGGTGTCGCATAGCGATGGAGACGGGGACACATTCTCCGTGGGTGAGTCGGTTGTTGACCGCGCTGGGTCACGAAGTGATCGTGGCGCACGCCCAGGCTGTGCGCTTGATCACCAAGAGCCGGCGAAAAGACGATCGCCTGGATGCGCGAACGCTGGCGCGGTTGGCGCGAATCGATCCCGAGCTGCTGAGCCCGGTGAAGCATCGCAGTGCGCAGGCCCAGTTGCACCTGACGGAGATCCGTGCACGAGCAGTACTCGTGAGCGCGCGAACTGCCCTGGTGAATGCCGCTCGAGGATTGGTGAAGTCTTATGGCGAACGACTGCGCAAATGTGGGACGCAACAGTTCCGCCGGGAGACCACGAGTGGCTTGAGCACAGGATTGCGTGAAGCGTTAGACCCGCTGCTACGAGAGGTGGAATCGTTAAACGAACGCATCCAGGAATACGATCGGCGGATCGAACAAATGTCCAAGAAGACGTATCCGGAAACGGCGCTGCTCAAACAGATAAAGGGAGTAGGCGACCTGATCGCCACGACCTATGTGCTGACCATCGAGGATCCACATCGCTTCCGGAAGAGTCGTGACGCGGGATGTTTTGTCGGCTTGCAACCTGGCCGTAGGAACTCGGGCGAGAGCGAACCACAGATGCGCATCAGCAAAGAGGGAGATGAGTATTTGCGGGCGCTGCTGGTGCAGGGAGCGCACTACATTTTGGGACCCTTTGGGGAAGACAGTGACTTGCGTCGCTGGGGGCAGAAGCTCTCGGCGCGAGGAGGAAAAACCGCCAAGAAGCGGGCGGTGGTGGCGGTGGCGCGCAAGCTGGCGGTACTGCTACACCGGTTGTGGGTAAGTGGAGAAGTGTACGAACCGTTGCGCAATAGCCAGAAGGCGATGACCGCAGCGGCATAGAGAAACCAGGCAGAAAAAGAGTTTGAACCGAACAGCTGAGCTCGACCGCCGAGTTTAGGTGACTGCGACCAACTCCTGGGCCAAACTTCCCTCGTAAAGAGAGAAGCAGAGGACGCTAATCAGGTAGCAGCGCCTACTGAATCGAGAACACCCAACTGGCACCGAGCGAACATCGCTCACAGAAGAGTGCGAATGGAAGGGTGGCGACAGAGGCGGCTTGACTGAACGGGAAAAAAGAGAGAAAAACTCATGTAGAGAGCAAAACACTCTTGACAGGGACCGGCCTTCTCATGGAAGGACCTAGCGCGCGATTCCTCCAAAACCGAATCTCCAGCTCGTCATTAAATCTCTGGAGCAGTCTCGGATATTCTTGCGCGCATGGGTTTCATGTGTCAGCCATAAGCATTCTGCGCTTTTTGCCGCGCGGCGTACCGGAACCCACTCGAATGCAGTTAGCGCATTTACCATGCGCTTGGGTGGACGTACGGGTCGAGAACCGGACTTGTTGTGCAAAAAGGCACAGACAGGCGGACTCTGACCGACTAACCCTCATTCGCTAAGAAGCCCATTCGACAGAAGAAAACTAGGTATGAATATGTGGCAGAGAAACTGTCCGGCTTGTCGGCTTACCGTCCATATGGCTCATAGAATCCAAGTAGACGATTTCCGCGTTTCTCAGGACTTAGCCGATTCGAACATCGTGTGAACGGAAGTTGTCGCTGCCCGAAAGGCCGTATTGATCAACTAGATTCGCTTCCGTCCCCAAGCATCAGAAACGCCGAATTTAGCACGGATAGTCATAAGTCCCGATAACGCATTACCGACATCTGGAGAGTCGGCTGTCCTTGCTTACAGCTTGGAGGGCGGTTTCGAACTAAGAAAGATCTTTGCCCCAGGCTTGAACTTCAATGAAGCTGCACCAGCGCTGGGGGTCGGCAGGGACGAGATTGGTGATGCGGATCCAGGAGATTTTACGTTTCGGAAACGGGAAGTCCTGAAATTCAGCGGACTGCTGAATATTGATTGAGATTTTGGTGCCATCGGAGAACTCGATGTCGGCAGTTTTCCAGAAGCTGTCGTGCGGAAAATCGGCCCGGACCATCAAGCGAATCTTGTCGAGTTCGACGGGGCGGCCAAAATCGAGTTTCCACCATAGATCGGTACGCAGTTGGGGACCCCAGGATTGATAGGGCCAGACGCCGTGGTGTCCATTGTTCGAAACCCCGTCGATGGCATTGCGCGCGGCGAAATCGAAAAGACTGCGGGAGACACTGTTGGTGGAGGCATGGGGGAAGAAGTTTGCGGGCTCGTTTTCCGCGGTTTGCGCGTCACAGGGATTCAACGCGAGATTTCGATAGGCGCGCAATTCCTTTTTCATCAGAGGACGGACTGAAAACTGATGAGAGGTGCCGGAAAAACTCTGTGGATCATAAGCGCTGCCTGTATCCTTCTCTTCCTTTCCGTATGGAATGACATAGGAAGTCGATTTTGCCGAATCCGGCATAAAGATCAAGCACTCCGGAATATTCCCGGAAACCTGCAGGGCCATTCGCTGCGGCCCGGTAAAAACAATGTGATCGCCGGGTTGAAATTGGCGATCTACGACGAGATTGGCGGAATTTTGCATTGGCTGCTGCGTTGATGAATTGCCAGATGCGATGTGGACGCCTTTGGCGTCCTGAAGTTCTACGGTCGCCTGGGGAGGATTGTCTTTCTTTGACGCAGAGGTTTTTGCGGCGAACGCGATTAGAAGAAGACAGCTCAACGCGAGCAAGCGCGATCGTCTTCTCGTAAAGATCTGAACGGTACGAGTGATTTTTTTGGCAGCCACTGCCGAGATATTTGGATTTGACGGGGTCATCAGCCACTCATCCGAAGAAGATTTTCAACGTCGCGAGCCGTGGAGACTGTAACACGACAATGTGGAAACAAGCGAAAACGAGATTCAGGAGTGCGCGGCCGACACTTCAGATTGCAGGGGCGGCGGTGGTCAGACTGCGCCGGTTGACGTGACGTGTCTATCCAAGTGCCTGGTAAGTCGTGCAAATCGGGTGCGCCGTGAAAAGGTGATGGTCCACAGCGGGAGTCAACCCGCCCGGAAACTGGTTCGCTCCATCCGGTAGCAATCAGAGCAGTAGTGGAGGCAACGAGACTGCTGAAGCCTCTGGTGCAGAAGGTCGTTAAAGCGACTCGGTGAGCAGGCAGGCCGTAACGTGAGTGAACGCTGAGCAGGCCTCGAAAAGACTAATGCAGGAGCCGACCCGCCCCGATTTCGGGGAAGGCCGAAGTTGATGGGAAGGTACGAGCGAACAAGTTTCCATCAGCCCTGCCGGGGTATTGGCGACGGCATGTCGGCACAGGGGACCATCCACAACACGGGAAGTCCCAGCGGTGATTGCAGCACGAATCAACTGGCAGCTCGTGAGAGACGGGCCAGGCCGACGGGGATGGCGGAGGGGTCCGCAGTACTGAGGAAGCCGGGTAACGCCGGTGGAGGGAAGGGACCCTGGTTGAAGGCGGACGCAAGAAGCGACGATAGAAAGGGAGATTGGCGATTAGCCTGATAACTCCCAAGTTGTTTTCAGGAGTTGCAGACAGCGTCACATGCAATGGCTATGGCGATTGCGTGAGTCTTCTCCGAGAGCCGGATGCGGCAAATCCGCACGTCCGGTTCGATGAGCGGGGTGTGGAAACGGAAGCATGGTGGCGCTAGTGAGGCACCGGCGGACGAAAGGGCCGGCAACGGATAGGCACCATCTAAACCACCGCGCCACACCTCGACTCCACAAAGGTTCCTACCGGTGCCCGTTCGGCGGTTAGGCACAGTGCTTAGCTTTCAATGGCCGGGCCTAATTCTGCCCATCGGATGGTCGGGCTTCAAATTCCAAGTTTTCCAATTTCGAGCCTCGTTCAAGCAGTTGGTTCGCCGCATGAAATTCTGCGCTACGACCAGCGATGTTCAACACATCCTGCCCACTGACCCCGTTCTCGATTTCAGCCTTAGCAAACTCCATCGCATCATTCCATAGCGGCTCGTCTACAAGTAGCTTATCAGGAGACACAGTCCCATCCGGGAACGTGCTCCGGTACTTGTTTGAAAATCTTGCCCCTGAGTTTGTAAGAAGTAGGCGGCAGTAGACCATCGGAAGAAATACAACAAGTCGGGATGCTGACCGACGTTCGACGCCTTTAGCCACAAGCACTCTGCAAATGGCTACATCGTCGAGCGATGTGGAGTGTTTAAGCACATTGACGGCAATACGAGTGTCAGAGTTCATCCGACTGCGTAATTTAGCACGTCTTGGTTCAAGTCCTGGTTTGTCGGGTAACCGGACACGTGTCCGGCTAACGTTAATCAGGACTTGAAACTGTTATGCTGTCTGCTAATCCAAGTGCGGTGCTGGTGTCCGATGACAATCGAAGCGAACAAAGCAGTCATGCAGCGCTTTACAGAGTTCATCAATACGGCAAGCGAGAAATTGGCCACAGAATTGGTTTCACCCAACGCGATATTCCATGTTCCGGGACGCCCCGAGCCCATGCGGGGGCCGGCTGGTTACTTGGCGATTATCGGAATGATGCGCAGCGGCTTTCCTGACATTCAATGGACGTTGGAGGACACAGTTGCGGAAGCGGACAAAGTAGCGGCGCGCTTCACGATGAGAGGAACCCACCAAGGCGCATTCTTTGGTGTTCCACCGACCGGAAAGAAAATAGAAGTTCAGGCGATGAATTTCTATCGTTTCTCAAGCGGTCAAATCGTCGAGGAATATGGCCAACCCGATTTGCTTGGACTGATGCAGCAAATTGGGGCGATACCGAGCAATTGAAGCGCTACCTCGCGCTCGCGCTACCTCTTGATTAGGGCAGAAGCTCGTTCCGAGAAAAAGGCAGCATTCACAAGTTTTGCGTTGGAGATATCCCAACCATTCAACCCACGCATCTGTTCTGTCGAAAGTATCGGTTTGCAGCCCATGCACGCGGACCTGGGCCGTGCGGACGTCTGTGATCTTCAGCTTGGGACGTTGATATGGAGCGGTTACATCCTGGACTGCCGCCGCCAGAGAACGGAGCGCAAAGGTCCCGGCGATTGGCAATGCTGCGTTCTTAAGCATGTTCCTGCGTGTGAGTAGACTCATTCAGCAATCTCTCCTGTTCTTTATCTTCTTCCTCAAAATCGTTCGCGTTAAGCGGCGCACTTTGGCGCAGCTGTCAGTTGCCGGTCTGGATCTACCATCAGTTAGGGAAGCGCGCTCAGAAAGCACAAGGCCGCCGGTAATCCAAAACGACATATCCCATCCGAAAATGCCCCGCCACGAATGCGTCAAACTCGCGGTCGTGGCTCCTCCGAACTATCCGCCCATGTTCATCACTCCGAAGACAGAACCAGCCGAACGGCCCCCGGCGTCAGAGCTCACAGACTAGAATGCTCTCTGCGAAAGACATAGAGCACCCGCTCCTCAGACGAGCACAACGCTGGCCATGCGGGCATCGCCCGGGTGAGTTCACAGTCCAGCGAAACTGCCTCAGGAATGGTGGCAGCATTCTCGAATAGGCAACGTCCAACGCACTTGCCGCAGGTTCGCGTCAAGCGGAGGCAAATCAAGCCTCTAAGATACGCACAATACAGCAAATCCGCTCCCAACTGGAATGTAGCTGGAACGCGGCTATGCGTGACTCGGAGAAACGCCTTCGCGAAGAACAGCAAACTCTCGCGGGCTTCCGGGCCGACATCCCTGCCGTTTCCATTTACTTGAGTGGATCGCGTGTCAGCCGGCCGTCTATCGCGCGCCAGATCTTTCGCGGATTGGCGGCTTGCAGTTCTGGGGGAACTGACTCGTCCGGGAAATTTTGATAACAGATCGGTCGAAGGAATCGAAGAATCGCGGCCGTGCCTACCGAAGTGAACTTCGCATCAGCGGTCGCGGGATAGGGACCGCCGTGGTGCATCGCATGGCTAACCTCGACACCGGTCGGGAAATCGTTGAACAGGATGCGGCCACATTTAGATTCGAGCATGGCGACCAGTTTTCGATGCTTTTTCAAGTCGTTCGGAGTGCCGTGGACGGTTGCGGTAAGGGTGCCGGGCAATTTCGCAGCGGCTCGGAGCAATTCGTCTTCCGAGGAGCCGTGCACCAGAATCGCCGCGGGACCGAAGACTTCTTCGCTGAGAATCTCATTCGAAAGCCAGGTGCCGATTTCTGTTTCAAAGATCGTCGGCATGGCTTCCGTCTTCGCCGCTTCCGCCACTTGCTTAGAGCGTCGGTTGCTCACGCCTTTTACGGCGGCCACGCGCGCGACTGATTCTTCGTAGCTCCTGGCGATGCCCGGATGCAGCATGGTACCGGGCATGGTCTGCTGAAACGCTTGCTCCATTTTCTGACTGAAAGTAGTCCAGGCGTCATCTTGAAGACCGAACACCAGGCCGGGACACGTGCAAAACTGGCCGACGCCTAGATTGATGGAAGCGGTGAGTCGCTGGACGATCGAGTCTGTGCGCTCAGCGAGCGCCCCGGGCAAGACGAAGATTGGATTCGTGCTTCCCATTTCGACATACGCGGGAATTGGTTCGGGGCGTTGCGAGGCGGCGTCAAAGATGGCGCGCCCCGCACGCTGAGAGCCGGTGAAAGCGACCGTCTTCGTGTGTGGGTGACGGACGAGCGCGAGGCTAAGTGCAGGCTTGACGGCGTTAACGAGCGAAAATGTCCCCTCTGGGAGGCCCGAGGATTGAACGGCGCGAACGATCGCGCTGGCGACGAGCTCCGATGTGCCGGGATGCGCGGGATGACCCTTGACCACAACCGGGTTTTTTGCGGCAAAGGCAGATGCAGTGTCCCCGCCTGCGACCGAGAATGCTAAGGGAAAGTTACTTGCGCCGAACACTACGACCGGTCCGACGGGAATCAACATGCGCCGAAGGTCTGGACGCGGCAAAGGCGTGCGATCAGGCAGCGGGGGATCGATGCGAGCATCCACAAAAGAACCGTCTCTAACGAGCGATGCAAAGAGATGGAGCTGATTGACCGTACGGCCGCGTTCTCCGGTAAGACGGTCGCGGCCAAGACCGGACTCGAGTGCGGCTTGATCAATAAGCAGGTCACCCAGGGCTTCGATACTCGCGGCGATCACTTCGAGAAAGGCAGCGATCGTCTCAGCGGACGCCTCCCGAAGAACCAGAAAGGCCTGATGTGCGAGATCGAGTGCGTGATTGACTTCGACCTCGGTGGCTTCGTAAAACGGCGCGTCGAGCTGCTTACGCATCCGTGGGTTGAAGCCGAAGAACGTCTTTGTGCCGAGCGCGGACAGCTCGGATCCGATGAAATTTTTGCCATGAAACCTCATAAGCCTCATTGTCTATGCGACGGCATTGACAAGTGTGCCGATGCCATCAATCGAGATGCGAATTTCGTCGCCATAATTAAGCGTGAAGTTATCCGGAGGAACGATGCCGGTGCCAGTCAGAAGAAAGGCGCCGCTGGGGAACTTATTGTCCCGATAAAGATATTCCGCAAGAGATCTCGGGTCGCGCTTCAGGCTCTCAAGCGTAGTGGAGCCTTCGAATGCCGTTTGACCTGAACGGAGAATCTCGAGCTTGATGCTTGTCGACGGCGAGAGCAATTCGGACGAAAGCAGAACGCACGGACCGAGGGCGCAACTGCGGTGATAGACTTTCGCCTGCGGGAGATAGAGCGGGTTTTCGCCCTCGATATCGCGCGAACTCATATCGTTGCCGATGGTGTAGCCCTGAATTTTTCCACCAGGACTGACCATCAAAGTCAGCTCCGGCTCGGGAACGTTCCATTTGGAGTCACGACGGATCGCGACCGGTTGGGTATGGCCCACGACGCGATACGGCATCGCCTTAAAGAAAAGTTCGGGACGTTCGGCGCGGTAAACGCGATCGTAAAAGTCGCCGCTGCCCGCGGATTTGGATTCCTCCATGCGCGCATCACGGCTGCGAAAGTACGTGACGCCGGCAGCCCACACTTCCTGTGTGCCGATTGGCGCGCGGAGCGACGCACAATCATCAAGTGGGCTGCGCGACAGTTTCGAGAGCCCGGTGACGGATTTCTTGAGATAGTCCTCAAGGTCTTCGTGGGTGACAAGGGCGTCCCAGGAGACGTTGCCGGCGGAATAAAAAACGTTCTCGTGTTCGATGACGCAGCCTGCGTTTGTGCGATAAAGTTTCATGGGCTCCTGTTCGCATGCGCACCCATTGTATTATAAGGCGCGCCGATTCATCACGCGGTTCCGATTGAATTGGCGAGTTTTCAGCGTGGAGGAACGTATCACAAACGTCTCGCTTGAATCGATACTGGAAACGCCCAACTCGTTATGGAATTCAGTGGCAACGCACGCTCCGGGGCCACAGGGAAAGCTCCCACTCACCCCAGAGATGCTGCTACACCAGCCGTCGGGGACACTTTTCGGCCTCAGCATGAACGTAGGGATGGGATGGAGCCCGGAAAAGCTGGTTGGCCCTGAGATTCTCCTTCTGAGCACGCATGGCGGTTTGCGTGCCGATGATGGGACCCCGATCGCGCTGGGTTTTCACACGGGACATTGGGAAGTCGGGTTGCTCGTCGCGGAAGCTGCGCGTGAACTGCGCGCTCTGGGTGCCGTGCCGTTCAGCGGAGCTTGCACCGATCCCTGCGACGGTAGAACGCAGGGCACAACCGGAATGTTCGATTCACTGCCCTACCGCAACGATGCCGCGACAATTTTTCGTCGGCTGATTCGTTCCCTGCCGACCCGTAAAGGTGTTGTCGGCGTCGCTACATGCGACAAAGGGTTGCCGGCAATGATGATGGCGCTCGCGTCCACGCGCGATCTGCCGACGATTCTTGTGCCGGGCGGTGTGTCGCTCCTTCCGGAGAGTGGCGAGGACACCGCCAAAGTACAGACGATCGGCGCCCGATTCGCGCACGGACAGATCGCGTTGGAGTACGCCGCCGAAGTGGGCTGCCGTGCTTGCGCAAGCCCCGGCGGCGGCTGCCAGTTTCTTGGAACGGCGGCGACTTCGCAGGTTGTGGCCGAAGCGCTCGGACTTGCACTGCCGCATTCAGCACTTGCGCCATCGGGGCAGCCGGTGTGGCTCGACATGGCAAAACGTGCGGCACGCGGCGTGCTGCGAATGCAGCAACTCGGCCTTGCAACGCGCAACATTCTGACCGACGCTTCGATTCGAAATGCGATGGTGTTGCATGCCGCATTCGGCGGCTCAACGAATTTATTGCTGCACATTCCGGCAATCGCGTTTTCGGCGGGATTGCGGCGCCCCGCAGTGGAAGATTGGGCTCGCATCAATCGGCAGATTCCGAGACTTGTGGATGCACTGCCGAACGGTCCGGAGAACTTCGCGACGGTACAGGTGTTTCTCGCGGGAGCGGTCCCGGAAGTGATGCTGCATCTGCGGCACGCCGGGCTGATTGACACGAGAGCGCTGACGGTTTCGGGCGAAACACTGGACACCAACCTGGACTGGTGGGAGCAAAGCGAACGCCGACAACGGCTGCGCGCAGCGTTGAAGCGACTCGACGGGATCGATGCCGACGACGTGATTATGAGCCCGGATCGGGCAAGATCGCGTGGTCTCACTCCCACGCTGTGCTTCCCCGTGGGAAATCTGGCGCCCGAGGGAGCCGTCATTAAGAGTACGGCGATTGACCCGAGCGTCGTGGACGAAGACGGCGTCTATCGGAAGCGCGGTCCGGCCAGAGTCTTCACCTCAGAAGAAGCAGCGATCGCTGCGATCAAAAATCACGGCGTACGCGAAGGCGATGTGATGGTTCTGATCTGCGGTGGACCGATGGGATCGGGAATGCAGGAGATTTATCAGGTGACGTCGGCGCTCCGGTATCTTGCGTTTGGAAAGCACGTCGCCGTGATCACCGATGCACGGTTCAGCGGCGTTTCGACGGGAGCATGCATCGGACATGCTTCGCCGGAGGCGCTCGTGGGGGGCGCGATTGGCAAAGTGCGTGATGGAGATCTCATTGAGATCGTGATTGACAGCGAGAATCTGACGGCAACGATCAACTTTGTCGGTGAAAACGGTGAAGTGTTCGATGCAAAAGAGGGCGAGCGCCGCCTGGCGCACCGGGCATTGCGCGCGGACCTCGCGCCCGATCCTCGACTTCCCGCGGATACGCGGTTGTGGGCGGCGCTAGTGCAACGCAGCGGAGGCGTCTGGGCCGGCTGCGTCTACGACACAGACGCGATTGTGAACGCTTTGAACGAGGCACGAACTTCCGGCAACCGGCAAGTCTGCTACTGAAGTTTCAACGTTTCAGCCTCAATCTCTTAGCGGCAACAGAAAACCACAAATTTCAATACGGAATCTGGTTCGGGACCAGGAGTTCGAAGGTTCCGTTAATCGAACCAGGCTAACCTTGGTGTCTTTGGTGTCTGTTTTTGGCCGAAATTTGGACTAAACAGGCGAAACAGTTGAAATTGTTGAAACAATTTAAATCATGGGAATCGCCTGTATTCATGCTATTCCCGTGCATGCCACTGAAAACACGGAAGGTTCCGAAAAACCCTAGGTGAGTATCCCACTCTCTCCGCCATTCCTCTTCTGTATAGTCCGGAGACATCCTTTACCTAAGACATAGTTTACACCCTTGGGCCAAAAGGGTTTTCTAAGGGTTGCAGAGTTACCAAGAGCTGCTTCGGCCCGTTGCTAACTGGCTACAGGGGTACTTCGGTACAGTAGCGCCGGAACGCTCCAGCATGCGAAAAGAGCATGATCGGAGCCGCGCCTATGAAACGGTACATCCTGGTGATTTTCTGCGCTCTAATGCTGAGCAGCATGGGGCCCCAAGTTGTGAGGGCGCAAGCTCCACAGGGGGCTGGAACCGATGGTAAGTCCAATAGAGTCAAGGGACACTGGCATTGGTGGCACTGGCCCAAGCGCGAGAAAAAGTTGAAAACCGCGCCACTGTATTCCGTGCCCAAATCGGTTGGCTGGTGGCACCGCGGACCCGGGCCAGCGGGTGCTGGGGTGAAGTAGCGCGCAAGGGATGACCCGAAATCAATCCGCAAAGTTAAGCAAACGAGCTTAGTCCTCCGCGAGGACCTTGTACTGCGGCCCGGTCAGGGGAACTACGGAGAGTCTGCCGATTTTAACCAAAGGAGATTCCGCAAAGAGCTTGTTTGCTTTGATGGATTCGAGGGAGACGGGTTTCTCAATGGCTTTGCCAGCCTTCACCTTGACGATGGGCTTTTTCGGGTCTGAGGCGTCGACGGAGATCACCGTACCTGTTCCGACGGCGCTGCGCACACTTCCGGTTTCGTAAATTATTAAGCGATCGCCGGCTTTCATTGCGCGCAGATGCTTAACTGCGGTGGGGTTGGAGACGCCCTCCCACACGGTTTGTTTGTCTTTCTGCAAATCGGCAAAAGAATATTCGCTCGGCTCGGTCTTTAGTAAATAATCGGCAGGCATACGTATCTCCCATGGCCCAGGTTTTTTGCAGCTTTCGTTGCAGTATTCGCGATTATACGCGAATGCGATGGCACAGGGCACACACTAGATTCCGGTTCCTATTGCCTGTAGAAGAAATTGCCGCCACAATAGAGGTTCTTGTCCCTCCGCCCCAGAGGCCAAATGTTCTTCCGTTCCATCGAACAAGTTCGCCGCTTCTTCCGTGTGCTTGGCGGATTCACGCTTCTATTTATCGGAGTCATCATGTTTTTCACGCCCGGTCCTGGCTGGGTGGTAGTTTTCTTCGGGCTCACGCTGCTGGCGGCGGAATTCGTGTGGGCAAAGCGCTTAGTGGACCGAATGAAGCATGAAGGCAACCGGTTTAAAGAGTCGGTATTAAAGTTTGGCAAAGAGTGACTGCAGTGGAAGGGTTTTGCCAATGAAGGAGTGGGCGGGGAAGTGGGCGTTAATCACCGGAGCCAGTGCGGGCATCGGGGCAGCGTTCGCCACGCAACTAGCGGCAGAGGGCACCCACCTCGTGTTGACAGCACGCCGCCGGGATCGATTGGATGATCTGGCAGGAAAGCTGCAACAGGCTTTTGGCGTTCGGATGGAAGTTGTAGCCGCGGATCTGGCCCAACCGGAAGCGCCGCAACGGATTTACGAATTCACGAAGCAAGAAAAAATTGAAATCGAGTTGCTGATCAACAATGCGGGATTCGGCCAGTATGGCGAACTGACGAGAGTGGAAACCCGGCGATTGCTAGACATGGTGCAGGTAAATTGTCTGGCAGTGGTACACCTAACGAGGTTGTATCTCGCGGAGATGGTTGCGCGACGGCGCGGCGACGTATTGATTCTCGCGTCCACAGCTTCGTTTCAAGCGGTTCCTTATATTTCGACATATGCGGCGACGAAGGCGTTTGATCTGTTGTTTGCCGAGGGGCTTGCGGAAGAGATGAAGCCGTACGGGATTCGAGTCTGCGCGCTGTGTCCGGGATCGACGGAATCGGAATTTCATACGGTGGCGGGCCAGGAAAAATTCAGCAGCAAGAAACAAGAGACGGCGGAAAAGGTGGCGCGCACGGGATTGCAGGCGCTGGCCGACGGCAAGAGTTACGTGATTTCAGGCATGGGAAATTATTGGGGAGCGCAATCGCAGCGATTGGTGCCGCGGCGAATAGTGACACGGATTGCGGCGAATATGTTTCGTCCCGACAAGTTGGAGAGCAAGTAAGCAAGTAGGCTGGAAACCTATCTATCTTCGAGTACATCCAACCAAAAGAGTGATTCCTGCATATTATTGAACATAAAGGAGTTGTGCTGCCGCCCGGCGCCCGGGAACTTTTTGCAATTCCGCGGGAATTATCTAATGTAGGCGGGGCGTCTGACCAGGAGAGATGCAAATCGAATCCATCGAGAGGGACGAGGTCCTGCTGCGACGCTCGGCGAGGGGCGATGAGGACTCGTTTACGGAAATATATCGCCGTCACCAGGCGCCGCTGTATCGCTTCGCGTTGCGGATGACCGGCAACGCGTGGGCGGCAGAAGAAATTGTGCAGGATGTGTTCATGACGCTGGTGCGCGATCCGAAAAAATATGATGTGGAGCGCGGAACGCTTGGGGCATTTCTGTATGGAGTAACGCGCAACCGGGTGATGAAACACCTGGAACGGAGTCCACGAGACCTGCCGTTGCCAGAAAACGGCGAAGATGGACACGCGATACTGCCGCAAACGATCGATGCAGTGACGCCCGCAGACACCGCAGAACTGGGCGAGCGCCGCGCGTTGGTGCGTGAAGCGGTTCTGGAGTTACCACCGGAGTTTCGCGAGGCCGTGGTGCTTTGCCTGTTGGATGAGATGAGTTACGAAGAAGCAGCGAAATTGTTGGAGTGCCCTGTGGGTACGATTCGTTCACGGTTGCACCGGGGAAGAGCGCTACTGCTAGCAAAATTAGAGATCTTGCGCGAGGCGCCGAAACGCGCCAGCGCCACAAGGTAATGGCGATGGAGAAGCATTCAATGACATGCGAGGAATTCCGATTGGCCGCGCTGGAGCTTGATGCCGCGGGACAGGACGGATTGCTGCAACAGGCGGCACGCGAACATCTTCGCGAATGTGCGCGGTGCGCTGCGTTCCAGCACAGTTGGCTGGACCTGCGCGGTGACCTGAGAGATTTGGGAGTGGAAACGGGAAACGAGCAGGCTCCATCGCGTGTGGAAATGCGATTGCGACAGGAATTCCGGACCAAGCACAAGGCGGTGAAGAATCGTCGGACTGCATTGATCGCCACATGGGGACTAGCCGCAGCTGCGGTAGTGGTCGGGGCAATCGGGTGGATAAATTGGCGCCACGAAAAGAACGCCCCTATTGCCATAACGAATTCGACTTCGCAGCCGACAAATACTCAGCATGGAACTAGCACACAGAAGGTTCAACCTGCTGGCCCAGAATTGGGTGAGGTGCTGGTAGCGTCGAACGACTCAAGTGAATTCACATTGTTGCCGGCGAGCATGCCGGGATTTTTAGGTGATGCGACGGTGGTGCATGTGCAGATGCAGCGCGGAGCTCTGGGTGCGCTGGGACTGACTGTGAACGAGGAACACGCGGGTGATTGGATTCAGGTGGATCTACTGATGGGAGACGATGGACAACCGCAAGCCGTGCGGTTGCCACGAGTGGAGAACTAGGTTTACAGGATTGATGCAGAGATGTCCTGCACAAACGGAGAGAAGAAGAGGAGAACAAGAGATGAGAAGTAACATGTGGATATTTTCGGTGCTTTTCGGAGCGCTGTCTGTTGGCGCGGGAGCACTTTGCGTAGATGCGCAGGAAGGACCGGGAGGCCCTCCGCCTCCGGATGTATTGGTTCCGGGTGGACCGATGGGTGGACGCATGGAAATTCTCGGTTTCGGAGAGATGCATCCCGGTTCAGTGGTGGCCGGTGCACCGTACAGTGCGGTGGCGACGGTGGAATCCAAGCAAACGCTTGCAGACGGCAACACGATCTATCGACGTACGGAGACGAAAATCTATCGGGATGCACAGGGACGCACGCGACGCGAGACTACGCTTCCGGCGGTCGGGCCTCTTGCGGCGTCTGGGCAACCGAAGAGTTTCATTATGATTTTCGATCCGGTTGCCTCGACGTCATTTGTACTTCATCCCGACACGAAAATTGCAGACAAGATGCCAGCACATAAAGGTGGGAAGAAGATCGGCGGCGATTTTCAGGGTAAGTTCGAAGCCCATATGCAGAAGGAAATCGCGGATGGCACAATGAAAAAGGAAGATCTGGGCCTGCAGACGATCAGTGGAATCAGCGCGCAGGGGACTCGTTATACGCACACGATTCCGGCCGGGCAGATGGGGAATGAAAAAGCTATCGTGGTCACCAGCGAACGCTGGTATTCACCAGATCTGCAAATTGTTGTGAAGACCACGCGGAACGACCCGCGCTTTGGCGAGACGACCTACACGGTGACAAGCCTGCAACGGCAGGAACCGGCGGCTGCACTGTTTATCGTGCCCGCTGATTACACGGTGCAGGCGGCGAAAATGCCGATGCACATACGAGGGAAGCATGGCCCGGGAACACCTGCGGCGGGACCAGACGGTGGCGCGGCACCGCCACCGCCCTCTAGTGAACAGAATTAGTTGCTACAAGCTTCTCTCCTGAAGACGGCACGCCCTTTCTGCAGCGAACCCCATAGCTGCAGGGAGGGCGAAGTCGTTTCTACATTATGGTGGAGTGCCTAGGTCAGAACGCTAGCTGGTTGGTTCTGCGCACGATCCAGCAATTCCATCACATGCACGACTTCCTGGCGTGTTTCGTGGATCTCCACTCCCGCACGCAACTGAAGAAGGCAGCCGGGATTCGCGGTGACAATAATTGCGGCGCCGGTACCCTGAGCATGTTTCATTTTTTCAGTGAGCAATTCCAAAGAAGCTTCGGTTTGCGTGACGTTGTAGACACCTGCTGATCCGCAGCAGATATCGGTGTACGGCAGTTCGACAAACTCGAGGTCCGGAATTGCCCTCATCAATTTCCTGGGCGCCTCGCGGACCTTTTGTCCGTGAAGGAGATGGCAGGAGTCCTGATAAGTTACACGAACCGGGATCGCTCGCATCGTCGCAGACAATCCCAGAGAGGCTAAGAATTCGGTGACGTCGCGCATTTTGCCTACGAAGGCAACAGCGGCCGCGTATTCCGGCTCGTCGGCAGAGAATAGATGGTCATATTCCTTGAGGGTGGAGCCGCAGCCGGCTGCGTTGGTAACGATCGCATCGAATTGCCCCGTGGCAAATGCGGCGATATTCTTACGTGCCAATTGCCGCGCGGTTTCGCGCACACCAGCATGGGCGGCGAGCGCACCACAACAAAATTGCTGGCCGGGGACGACCACTTCACACCCATTCGCCGTGAGGACACGAATTGTCGCTTCATTTAGCTTGGTGAAAGTGACATTGGCGATGCATCCGGCAAAAAAAGCGACGCGCGCGCGCTTTTGGCCCCGCGCAGGAAACGTCTTGCCCAATTGCGTGAAGAAATACTCTGTGTCGATCCTCGGAAGTAAACGCTCGCGAGTGGCCAGTCCCAACAATTTTAAGATGCCAGTTCCTCGCGCGAAAGACTGCAGGCCCGAGCGCTGATAAAACTTTAGCAAGTGTGCAGCCAAACGAATACGCGATGGGAAGGGCAGCAATTTCTTGAAAACAATATCGCGGGCAACTCGCGTGAAGAATGGCCGCTTGTACTCCTTCTCGATGCGCGCACGCGCATGTTCCACGAGTTTGCCGTATTCAACGCCGGAGGGACAGGCCGTCTCGCAGGCGCGACAATCGAGACATTTGTCGATGTGCCCGACAAAAGAATCGGATATGGAGAGTTGGCCTTGGTCGACAAGAACCATTTGACGGATTCGGCCGCGCGGCGAATCGCCTTCAAAATGCCAGAGGCGATACGTGGGGCAGTCATTCAAGCAGAGACCACAGTGAACGCAGCGCGCGAAATCCTCATAGACTAGTGGAGTTCCCGGAATATTGTGCCGGTGCGACACGCCTCAGAGACCTCCCACAAAGCGGCCGGGCGAAAAAATGTTTTTGGGGTCGAAGGCTCGCTTGATGCGTTCCATCATGGGGAAATCCGGGCGTTTCGGGCCCCAAATATTGATACGCTGCTTGAGCGTTTGAGGCGCATGGAGAAGCATGGCGGATCCCTGGAGATCACGAACAGACGCGAAGACAGTCTCTGCAACATTACTTAGCGCGTCGATGAAGGAGAGTTGCTCGTGCTCCGCCAAGACGAGGAAATAGAGGACGCCACCGGCGCGCAGAAATGTCGCGCTGCGCAGCGAGGCGGCGCTGACAATCTGTTGCAGAGTCTGCAGATTCGCGGCGGAAACGTTTGGCAGCGTGATGCGGAAGAGCGCGATGGCCGGGGCAGACCAGCGCAGCCAATCAAATGATTCGCGGAAAACGCCGCTGAGCGCTGCATCAGTTGTGGCATCCAGTTCGGTATTTTCCAGCGCGCCGGCTGCCTGCGCGAGTTTCTCAAGTTCTCGCGTGATCCGTTGCACGATCGATTCGTTGCCCTCATAACCGACACAAACGTGCCAGCGACTGTGGCCACTTTCCACGGGCAGGGTCACATTGGACTTTTCGAGAGCTGCGCGGAGTAGCGTGGTTGCTTGTGGATCCAAAAGCTCGCTATTGGCGATGGGAAGGCCTTTGAGCTCGATCGAAGATCGAAATGACATCGCGGACGGCGCATCAACAAAACTGGCCACATATCCGCCAAAGACGTGGGGCATTGGGAAGGTGCGGAAATTCAGGCGGGTAATGACGCCAAGCGTGCCGAGCGAGCCTATCAATAATTTGTGCAAATCGTAGCCGGTGACATTTTTTACGACGCGACCACCGCTCTTGCAGAGATTTCCCGTGCCATCTACAAATTCGGCGCCAATCAGGAAGTCGCGAACGGTTCCATATTGTTGGCGCAATACGGAATCAATGCCGGAAGCAACAGCACCGCCGATTGTGGAAGACTCGTAACAGGGAACTGCGAGCGGTAGAAATTGCTGCTTTTTGTTGAGGACACTCTCGAGCAAGCGAAGAGGCATTCCCGCATCCACACTGAGAGTGAGATCGCCGGCATCGAAGTGTGCAATAGACTGCATCGCTTTCATGTCAAGCGCGATGTCATAACGGGCCGGAGGCATTCCGAAATCGATTTTGCTGCGAGAACCGCCGGCAAGCAGGCCGAGGCCATCCGCAAGAGCCAAGCGAACTAATTCTACGACTTCCGGTTGAGAAGCTGGCCGAGCAATCGCTGCTGGAACAATTCCATCGACAGCGTATTCGCGCAACTCTTCTTCGGTGCACACAATGCGGCTTGCACCGAGGACATTTTCCAGCCGAGTCGCAATGTTGGTTATGGCGCTCATCGGGCGGATCCCATCGCTGCGCTGCCAGCTTTGACGCGAATTTCTCCGCACCCTCTATTTAAGGGGAAAATCTTCCCTGGATTGAGAGCAGAATCCGGATTGAAGGCGTCGTGCACGCGGCGCATCAAATCGAAATCGGCATCGCTGAACAACAGCGGCATCAACTCATTTTTTTCCATGCCAACGCCATGCTCGCCGGTGAGCGCGCCGCCCAACTCCACGCAATATCGGATGATTTCTTCAGAAGCGATGATGGCATTTTCAAACGCCTTCGGGTCGCGCGGATCGTAGAGTACGATGGGGTGAAGGTTTCCATCTCCCGCGTGGAAAATATTTCCAATGCCAAACGCATATTTTTTTCCGATTTCCCGAATGCGATGGAGCGCCTGGGGCAATTTTGAGCGGGGAATCACGCCGTCGAGGACATAATTACTGGGTGCAAGCCTGCCTAGTGCGCCGAAAGCGTTCTTGCGGCCCTTCCAGAGGAGATCGCGCTCCTTGTCGTCCTTGGCAACGCGGACTTCTCTCGCGTGATGAGCCATGCAGACTTCATCGATTGCAGCAGCTTGTTCGGCCACGGACTCCTGTAATCCTTCTACTTCCAGAAGGAGGATGGCAGCACTGTCTCTGGGAAATCCCGCGTGGATGTAATCTTCAATGACGCCGAGCGTCCAGCCATCTACCATTTCACATGCGGCAGGTGTAATACCTTTTGCGGTGATTTCCACGACGGCCAGCGAGGCGTCGTCTACAGAATCGAAAATCGCAAGTAAAGTTTTGACGGCTTCGGCTTTGCGGGAAAGTTTCACGGTAATTTCCGTGACCAGTGCGAGTGTTCCTTCGCTGCCCACGAATAATCCGCAAAGGTCATAGCCAGAGGCGTCGCCATGTCTGTTGCCAATGCGAACGATCTCTCCGTTGGGAAGAACCATCTCCAAAGCGGCGATATGATTGACGGTGACGCCGTAGGCGAGCGTGTGCGGCCCTCCGGCGTTTTCTGACACGTTGCCGCCGATGGTGCAGGCCTTCTGGCTGGAAGGATCGGGCGCGTAGTAGAGACCGGCGTGTTCCACCGCTCGTGTGATGTCAAGATTGACGACGCCGGGCTGCACGACAGCACGGCGATTGGCGACGTCAATGTCCAGTATGCGATTCATACGTGCGAATACGAGCATTAAACCGCCGGTGCGAGCCAGTGCTCCGCCGGAAAGGCCAGTTCCTGCGCCACGTCCAACGATGGGTACCTGATACTTCGCGGCAAGTTTCACGATTTCAGAAACTTCTTGCGTGGTGCGGGGAAAAACGACAAGGTCCGGGCGGGCTTTTTCCACGGAACCATCGTATTCAAACAGGAGTAGATCGTCGTGATGGTGAAGCACGTTGGCCGTGCCCAAAAAAGTGATCAGTTCGCGGAGGAGAGAAGCAATCATCGTCGGCGGTATACCTTGGTCATCTTACTATAGTGAAGGTCAGGCGACGATGCGTTATCGAAGCTGCAGGCGTTCTTTTTCCTGTGGTAGTGTAGAGGACCTGAGAACGCAGAGACTGCGATGGCAAAACCAAGAGTATTGTCTACCCATGGACTATTTCCTGACGCCCGTAAGATTCTGGACACCGCGTGCGACGTCGAGTATTGGACGGATGCCGAACGGCCAAGCCGGGACGAATTTCTGAAACGAGTAAAAGATAAAGAGGGCCTGGTTTGTCTGCTAACGGAAAAAATAAATGAGGAAATGTTGCGAGGAGCGCAAAAGCTGCGGATTGTCGCCAACGTGGCGGTTGGCTACGACAATATCGATGTGGAGGCCTGCACAAAACGGGGTGTAGTAACGACGAACACACCGGGAGTCCTGGATGAAACGACGGCGGACTTTGCATGGGCGTTGTTGATGGCAGTGGCAAGGCGGTTGGGTGAGGGCGAACAATTGGCCCGCTCGGGAAGCTGGAAGGGCTGGAATCTGGATCAACTGTGCGGCACAGATGTTTGGGGCAAGACCCTGGGCATCGTGGGATTTGGACGAATCGGACGTGCGGTTGCACGGCGGGCCAGCGGGTTTGAGATGAAGGTAATCTACACGGATGCGGTACGCGCTTCGGAGTCGGCCGAAAAATCGGTGAACGCTGAATATCGCGAAATGAACGCGCTGCTCGCGGAAGCGGATTTTATCAGCGTACATGTGCCGCTGTTGCCGGAAACGCGCGGCTTGTTCGACGCGCCGAAGTTCTACCGGATGAAGCCGAATGCTTTTTTGATTAACACTTCGCGCGGACCAGTTGTGGATGAGGCTGCGCTGGTTGCCGCGCTGGAAAACAAGAAAATTGCGGGAGCAGGGTTGGATGTCTACGAAAATGAGCCGTTTATCCATCCCGGACTGAAGCGTCCTAATGTGGTGTTGGCGCCCCATCTGGCGTCGGCGTCGGTCGAAACGCGAACGAAAATGGCGGTAATGGCGGCAAACAATGTTGCGGCCATTTTCAAAGGGCAGATGCCACCGAACATGATCAACCCGACGGTGCTGAAGAAATCGTAACGCGTAAGTTGTACTGACATGCCAGATCCTAAACGTACCGCTCGCGAGATATTCGAACAGACGCTGGCTTCGATCAGCATTCCTCGCGTGATCGAGTGCAAACTCCAATTTAATGGCAAGCGATTGGTTTTGGCCGATACGTCTGTCGATATCGCCGGGATCAGGGAATTTCAGATTGTAGCCATTGGCAAAGCTGCGCACGCGATGGTGGAAGGACTGTTAGCGGTACTTCCAAGTGGGATCACATTTAGCGGAGTAGTTGCTGCGCCAACGAAGCCGGTTGAACCGGTTCCGGGGCTCAGCTATTTTTTGGCTGGACATCCCATACCCAACGCCGATAGCTGGAGGGCGGCGGAAGCGGTCTTGAAATTACTGCGATCCTGCGACAAGCACACTTTGGTTTTCTTTCTGCTGTCTGGCGGCGGCTCGGCACTGCTCGAATTGCCGCTGGTTCCGGGAATGGAGTTAGAAGATGTGCAATCCATAAACCGAGTATTGGTAGGTTGCGGTGCGCCCATTGATGCGGTCAATACGGTGCGGAAGCATTTTTCGGCGGTAAAAGGCGGACGTCTGGCGGCGGCCGCAGACGAGGCACAGAAAATTACGCTGGCGGTAACCGATGTTCCGGCGGGCAAGGAATGGGCATTGGCTTCAGGGCCCACTCTGCCTGATCCTACTGCCTGTGCCGACGTTTTAAAGATTTTGACTGATTATAACTTGCGGAATACGCTCCCTGCGACGCTGTTGAGGTGGGTTGACGATGGGAAAATGCCGGAGACGCCCAAAGGCGACCATCCCGCCTTTAGCAACGCGCAATTCGCATTGATTCTAGGAATGCACGATTTGTTCCACGCCGCTCACCATGCCGCGGAAGCACACGGTTATGTTACGCGTTGCGACAATTCAACAGACGATTGGCCGATTGAAAAGGCTGTGGATTCGCTTCTGGCGCAACTGGAGGAATGGAAACAAGACAATCCAGGTCAGCGGGTTGCGCTCATTGCGGATGGAGAAGTTGCTTCACCCGTGACAGGAAATGGAACAGGCGGAAGAAATTCCGCCTTTGTTTTGGCATGCGTCGAGAAAATTGCCGGTCGCAAGATTACTGTTCTGAGCGCCGGAACCGATGGAATTGACGGCAATAGCCCAGCGGCGGGTGCGATTGCTGATGGTGCTACGTTTGACCGCGCCAAATCGATGGGACTGGACGCCGGCGAGCATTTTCATCAGAGCGATGCTTACACGTTTTTCAGTGCGCTGGACGACGCCATTGTTACCGGCCCCACGAATAATAATTTGCGCGATTTGCGCATCTTGCTCGCGGAGCCGTAGCGTATTGGAACGCGGGGCCAGCAAAGCCTGTCTCGATCAGGGCTTTGGCGGCAAACGAGACTCGATCACCTTCAATCGCTCGTTCATTTCCTGAACTAACTGTTCGAGGCGATTGATTTTTGAATCCTCTACGCCTTGGCTGGACCCGCCCTCTTCCTCGCCTTCTTCTCCGGCGTCCGCATGAGACGCAACCTTTGCTGAAGGCTTCTTCAAGCTTTCGATCTGCTGTTTAATCATCGGAGCCATTTCAATGCTTAAATCGTCCTGCCTGAGCAATGTTTCCAAAGCAGATATGGCCGAAGCGTCGCCGCGAGAGCCCAGCGCAAAGATGGTGGTGAACCGGATTTGCGCGTGAGGTTCCGGCAAATAACTGGCGATTTGATTGGTGATTTCCTTGTTGTCTTTTTCCAGTTTAGCCAAACTGCTGATGGCAGCCTGTCGCGAATCGAGGTCTTTGCCAGGCTTCGACCAATCGAGAAGCTGTGGCACGGCTTTATCGTCGCCCAGTGAACCGAGACCGCGCAGAGAGGCGTTGCGCAAGAATCCGTCGGGCGAATCGCTGCTGAGCATGGCGGTGAGGGTGGAGTACGCACTCGGTGATTTCATGCGGCCCAGGGTTTGCAGGGCGGCGCCACGGGCGCGCAAGGAACTGTCTTCCTTGGCGATGGATTCCAGTTTTGCGGTCACGGCGGTGTCGTCTTTGAAACTCCCTAGGGCCTGCACGATCTGATTGCGAATCCACGGCTCTTTTGCAGTGTTCAGAGAGTCCAGTAATTCTTTGGCGGCGGCCGGAGTACCCAGTTCACCCAAGGAACGCGCGGCTACGATTCGCACGCCATAGGCTTTGTCATTCCGCAAAGCGTCGCCGAGCGCCGATGCGACGGCTTCTTCTTTCTTCAATTTCCCAAGTTCTGTCGTGGCATCCGCACGATCGGCCACTTCGGAGGCGTGCGTTGCTTGATAGAGCCATTCCTGCTTGTCTTTCTTAAACGTCACGGACTTCAAGACCTGATTCCCTTTATCAAACAACAGCATTTGCGGGGCGGATTCAGAGGGAAAGGTAAAAGTCTCCGATGCTTTCTTCACCACGATGGGATAGAGCTTGGGTCCGGTACTGTTGGTAATTTCCACTTCGAGGGGGATGCGGAATAAGCCGACGCGGCCCTCAACCTTCTGTGTCTGCTTCACGGTGAGAGCCACCTGCTTCTTCGCTTCATCGTAGGTGTAGCTCAATTCGAATTTGGGTGCGCCGGCTCCGTAGACCCACTGGTCAAGAAATTGGTCGACGTTTGTGTGTGTGGCTTCTTCGATGGCTTTGGTCAAATCGGCGGTAACGACATTCTTGCCGCGATTCACTTCGAGATAGTGTTTCAGTCCGGCGTAAAACTTTTCTGTGCCAATTTGCTGGCGCAGCATGTACAACACCCATCCACCTTTGTTATAGGCGTTGCCGTCGAACTCGTTGGAATCATCAAAGTCGTGGCGGACGATCGGTTTCGCGTACAGATTGCGGCTGGCAAACCATGCGCGTGAAGCGTCCCAGCGGTCGTAATCGGCGATATCTTTGCCAAAGTGCTTTTCGGTCCACATTGTTTCCATGAATGTGGCGAAGCCTTCGTTTAACCAGATGTTGCCCCAGTCCTTGCAAGTGACGAGGTCGCCAAACCACTGGTGACCAAGTTCGTGGGAGATGAGTCCATCTTCTCCCTCGATATATTCGGCTTCGAGCAGTGGGTGGCGCAGGGAACTGGCGGTGTTGGTGGTGGCGCTGGAATTTTCCATGCCGCCGGCAACGAAATCGTCGACCATCGATTGCGCATACTTTTCCCAGGGATAGTCGACCCCAAGCGTGGTGCTGAAGTGCTCGAGCATCGCCGGAGTGCGGCCGTAATCGGAAGCCAAACGGTCGCCGCGGCCTTTTGGCGCATAGTAAGTCACCGGAATATTTCGCCAGGTGTTTTTCACTTCGGCAAATTCGCCAGCTACGACGGTGAAGAGATATGTGGAACTGGGGAGAGACTCGCGCCACGTCCAGGTTTTCTGACCGTTGGGGGCGTCGGTGATACCCTGCAGCTTGCCATTGGAAACAGTGATCCAGTCGGCGGGAACGGTAACAACAGTTTCGGTGGTCAAGCGCGCGTTGGGATAATCGTAGGTGGGGAGGTAGTAGCGCGTGTCTTCCGATTCACCCTGGGTCCAAATCTGCTTCGGACGGTTGGGGTAGTCTTTGTCTGGCAGAATAAAATAGAGGCCTTTTTTCGGTTGGCCTTCATATTTGATCTCGATATCAAATTTGTCGCCGGGCTTTGCGATGCGAGCCAGGGAGACAATGAGTTTTGTGTCTGTGGTGTCGAATTTCGCCGCACCTTTGTTCACGGTGACGCTCTGGATCTGCAGACCGACTGAGTCGAAAGAAATCCTGTCTATCGCGGGTTGAAGGATAGTGACGGTATGAGTGACATCGCCGATCACTTTCTTCTTTTCCACGTCAAAGCGTAGAACTACTTTCGAGTGCTGCAGATCGTAATTTTTGCTTCGGGCGTAAGGCTCGTCGGCCTGGACAGGTATTGTGCATAGGATAGCGAATAATAAGGTTCCCAATTTCCTCAGTCTTTTGTGCAACAGTGGCTGCGCGGCGGGCTTGGTCGAAGTCATCCTTCGTTCTCCTTCGTATCTTTGAAAACAGAGTTGGTCTCGACAATCGTGTGTCCGGCGGCTTGCAGAGTGACGATCGCTCTATCTGCGTCTTTGGATTGCACCAGGACGTAGTCGGTGTCAAACGTGGCAATCACAAATATGCCGATATGTGCGGCCGCGAGTGGAGTCGCCAGATTTGCTAGCACGCCAACGTCATCGAACTGGAAAGGACCTTGGACTTTCAGCGCAAGCCACTGTGCGGAGGGACGATCAGCGAGCGGTACATTCTCAAGGGCGCAGACGATGGAGAGTTCATCTGGGGTGCGGGTGACGGAGAAAAATTCGCTCTTAGTAGCCCATGCAGGCACGGGGGCATCTGGGGCTAAACGCAATATTGCATAATTGCCGCGCAACGCAGAGAGGGTTAGAGGACGGGTGGAAGTATGCATGCGCTTAAAAGAGGCTCCGCGTGGTGCCGCCGTCGACGGTGAGGGAAACTCCATTAATGTAGCTGGCGCGTTCAGAGGCTAAGAAGGCGACCACGGCGGCGAATTCCTCGGGTTTGCCCAGGCGGCCTGCGGGAATCAACTTTTTCCAGCCAGCGAAAACTTCTTCAGGAGTTGCGCCGGTGCGCTCGGCCATCATTCCGGCGAGATCGTCGAGGCGATCGGTGCGCGTGTAGCCTGGGCAAACGTTGTTCACGGTAATCCCATACTGGCCAAATTCATTGGCCAATGTACGGACGAGGCCGGTGACAGCAGCGCGCAGAGAGTTCGATAGGAGCAGCCCTTCCACTGGTTGTTTCACGGAATAGGAAGTGATGGTCAAAAAGCGGCCCCAGTGATTTTTCTGCATACGCGGCAAGACTTCTTTAGCGAAGTAGACGGTGCTCATCAGGAGTTGGTCGATCCAGGTACGCCAATCGTCCTGGGTGGTAGCCATGAAAAGCTTAGACGGAGGACCACCGGTATTGGTAACGCAGATGTCGACGCGGCCGAAGCGCTGTTCGACGGCGTTAACGAAATTGGTGACGGCTTGTGGATCACCGACGTCGAGAGCTTGGCAGAAGACTTCACGTCCGCCGATAGAATGGATGCGCTCAGCCGCCAGCTCGAGGTCGCAAGCGGTGCGGGCGCAAATGGCGACATCGGCTCCCTCCCGAGCCAACTCTTCCGCGGCGGCACGGCCAAGCCCTTTGCTGGCTGCCGCGATGATGGCAACGCGTCCGTGTAACCCCAAGTCCATTCAAACCTCCACACCAAAAACTCAATTTTCGCGTGGAATATGATGGCGCGTCAAACGAATGGAATACAGGAGCGGCCAATTTCCGATTAGCATTATCTATCTATCAGATAACGGCCTCTGTTTCCTTATTTCTTGGGCTGTTCAGGCTTGTTCGCGCCTTCCGCATGCCCCAGGTGGGCACACTCTCTTTGGATCAGCACTATCTCATCCTGGATCAAATGCCTGTGCTTTGGTAAGGTCGCTCCCGATGAACCTCTTCCGTACCATCAGTCACTGAACTTGGGGGCGTGCCGGATTGATTCGATTGAGCGGACCCATAGAGTCCAACCAGCATTAACGCCGCTGCTGCAAATACACTGCAGATTGCCGTTGTTTTCACGCTGCCACCTCAGCGAAGAGTCTACTCTCATCAGGCAGCTAAGGATTGATGTGTTTTGAATAGATCAATTGCGGGACCGGCTGATGAACCACTGCTGATTACTTCAGTCTGGCCATCCCTTGCTTGTGCAAAAGCGATTGCAGGAATAGGTTGGCCGCACTAAGATGCAGATAAAGAAGGCAGTGTATTCCATCGTGGAAATTTGAATGGAGGTCCTATGTTCCGCCTGCGGATTTCCCTGTTGTTCCTGCTGCTGTTGTTCGTTCCCGCCTGTCAGGCGCAGCTCGGCAAAAACGTAACAATACCGGCCGGCTCTGATGCCGACCATCAGCTGAAAGAAATCAATGATGCGACAGATCCCGCCGAAAAATTGAAATTGCTTACGGCGTTTTCGGAGGCGCATCCCGACGGCGATTTGGGAATCGTCGCGGACGAGCAGCTGGTGGGCTACTACCTGGGCGCCAAGCAGTACGACAAGGCGTTCGAGTATGGCGACAAGCTCTTTGCGCTCGATCCCGATAATTACGCCAATGCGGTGAACATGATTCGTGCAGCAAACGAAAAAGGCGACACGGACAAGCTGTTTACCTACGGCGAAAAGGCCGCGGCCATTGTGCAGCGCTACAAGGCCGCACCTCCTCCCGAAGGCACAGCCGCCGATGCCTGGGAACAACAAAAGAAGTCGAAGTTGGAAGGAATCAAAGAGGACCAGGCGTATGTCGAAGCGTCGCTGTTGAACGCGGCCTATCAACAGAAAGATCCGGCTAAGAAAGCCGACTATCTTTTGCGCTTCGCCAAGGCCTTCCCGGATTCGCCCAATGCTGAGCAGGCGATGAGTATGGCTGCCTTCACTTATCAGGCCGCACAGAATCGCGCCAAGATGCAGCAGACAGCAACCGGTACGCTGGACAAATATCCCAACAACATCGGAATGCTGCTCCTGCTGGCGGATGATTACGGAGAGAGGAGCGAGCAACTCGACAAAGCGGAAGCCTATGCGAAGAAGGCTGCGTCCCTTTGCGAGACGGCCAAAAAGCCCGAGGGAGTTGCCGACGCGGATTGGCAGAAGCAGATCACGCTTCAGAAGGGACTGGCCCTGAGTGCGCTTGGCCAAGTAAACATCGCAAAGAAGGATAATCTGGCCGCGGTGAAGAATCTGTCGGCCGCCGCGCCACTACTGAAATCGAACGCAACGACGTATGCGCGGAATCAGTACAGGTTGGGATTTGCGTACCTCAACTTGAAGAGGGGTGCGGAGGCAAAACAGGCATTAACCGAGGCGGCGTCGGTGGATAGCCCGTACAAGGGGCCGGCGCAGGAGAAGTTGAAATCATTGGCCGCGGCCAAACCGGCGGCGAAGAAGGGCAGTTGAGGTAGCGTTTCGAGAAGAGCAAATACGCCGGCTTCAGGCGACCGTCCCTACACGATTCCCGTTGTTGAATCGAAACTGAGCTTTGCGGCATCCAAGCTAGGGGAAACACGACATCTTGGTACTTGTAGATGGAGGGAGAACTCATGCAAGAGATCGCCACGTTTGGCGCTGGGTGCTTTTGGGGAGTAGAAGCGGGATTTCGTCGTGTCCCGGGTGTGCTAGAAACGGAAGTGGGATACAGTGGCGGAAAACTGGATAATCCGACATACAAGGATGTGTGCACCGATACCACCGGTCATGCGGAAGTCGTCCAAGTTACGTTTGACCCTGAGAAGTTAAGCTACGAGCAATTGCTGGGCGTGTTTTTCAAGCTGCACGATCCCACGCAGGTCAACCGGCAAGGACCGGATTTTGGAAAGCAATATCGCACGGCGATTTTCTTTCATTCGCCGGAGCAAGAGGCGACCGCACGCAAGGTGAAGGAAACTTTAGAAGCGAGCAAGACGTTTAACCGCCCGATTGCGACGGAGATTTCGCCCGCGTCCGCCTTCTGGCGCGCCGAGGAGTATCACCAGCGCTATCTGGAAAAGCGCGGCGTAGAGAGTTGCCACATCTAAGAGGACTTCAGCGGGTGGCCTGGAACGCCGCCAGCCAATGGGTCGCCGCATCGAGTTGCCTGCGGCCGGCCAGTACACCAGCCTGGCGTGCCAAGAACATTACGCGGAGCTGATCCAGGGTGGTCTGAAGTTGAGCGAGGAGAGAACGGTAAAGCTCGAGTTGTGGACAGATTTCCGGCACGCTGGTCCGCAGGGCCGCTGATGCAGTCAACGCGGTAGAAGATCGAGTCCGGGCACTCAATGAAGGGGCGGACGATTTTGTAGCGAAGCCATTTGCACCTGCGGAACTTGTCGCGCGCGTTCAGGCTATGTTGCGGCGCCGCAACCGCCCCGTTCACGACGTGTATACATTCGATGATTTGGAAATCAATCGCATCACCCACCAAGTGAACCGCGGAGGCCGATTCATCGAACTCAGCCCAAGGAATACGCACTTCTTGAGTTTCTATTGCGGAATCCGGGACGCCCCGTGTCTCGCGCGACAATCATTGAACAGGTGTGGCGAATGCACTCTGATTCCATCACCAACGTCGTGGATGTGTATGTGAATTATCTGCGGCGCAAGATTGATGCCGGCTCCGAACGCCCCCTCATACGCACGATTCGCGGAGTGGGTTATCAAATCGGGGGTAATCATTTTTCAGTCTAGATGTGCTGACCGCCTAAGGCGCCAGTTGGTAACTGACGAACGCGAAGCGTTTGCTGTCGGGCGACCAGGAAGGCACGTTGATGGTGCCTTGGCCGCCAAACAAACTGGCAACAACAGTGATCTTGCCATCCTTCAGTGACATCAAGCGAAGCAGCACGTCCTTATTTTCAGGGTGCCCGGTCACCGATTTCTCGTATGACAGTATGACCATCCATTTCCCATCGGGTGAAATGTGCGGGAACCAATTGTTGTAATCATCTTTGGTGATTTGTTCTTGAACGCTGCCATCGGAATGCATTCGCCAAATTTGCATTCGGCCAGTTCGTTCTGAGTTGAAGTAGATATACTTGCCGTCGGGAGAATATTCCGGGCCATCGTCGAGTCCTTTGGCTGTGGTGAGTCGAGCCTCTTCGCCGCCTTGGACCGGAATGGAGTAGATGTCGAATTCGCCGTCGCGCTCCCCGACAAAGGCGAGTGTTTTGCCGTCTGGTGACCATCCATGCCAATACGAAGGTGAGTTTTTCGTGATTCGCCGCGGAGTGCCTCCTGTAATCGGCAGCGTGTAAACAAGCGAATTGTGCTGTTCCTGAGATTGGTCGCTGATGACAAGGGAAAGTCCATCAGGCGAAATTCCGTGATCGTTGTTGCAGCGAGTGGCAAAACCCGTGTTGATTTTTTCGATTGCGCCGCCTTCGACCGGAAGCTTCTGAATCAAGCCATCGCGATTGAATAGCAGGTAGCTGCCATCGCGTGACCAGTTGGGCGCTTCAAAATGTTCCGGAGCTACATAGGTGACACGGCGGTCCGTTGAATCAATTGCGACAGTTTCCAGCGTACTGTAGAGCTTCGTTTTCGCAACCACCTGTGGAACTCCAATTTTGACGTTCGAGAATATCGCGGTCTCAACGAGATCTTTTTCATGAGAACAGACGCCGATGCCCACGTAAAAGCTTCCAGTGGTGGGTATATGAATTGATGCCCCTGAAATCTGGGGTGCGCCGCTGCCGTTGGAAAGCGAAAGAGAAAAGAAGTCGCCGCGTTTTTCGAGAAGAAGATGCGTGGGCATCGACTGGGTGGCCTCGATTTCGTGCGTCAATTCGCCCGGCGCACCTCGAAATTGCAGGGCGGTCATGCCGTTGCCGTGTTGAGCAACATCAACATAGGGCGAGTTCGCGTCCAATGATTGGCGAACCATCAAGACCGCCTTGCGATGGGGATTCTTACCTGCGCCTAAGAACGTAACGTCGGCGCTAATGGCAACATCCCCCGAAACCTTTTTCCACGCGAAATAGAAGGCGTCTTTAGAAAGCCACATGTTCTCACCGCTTGCCGAAATCGCATAGGTACGGGCGGCTGGGTCGAATTTGATGCTGCCCGAATGCAGAACGGTTCCTATATCCTGGGAGCCTTCAAATAGAGTGGGAGGTTGGTCAAGATTGCCGGAGACAGTTACCAGGGTGCTGCAGAGCAGAAAAACGCAGATGATGAAGGGAACTGTAAAGCCAGGTGGTGAATTCTTTCGGATCGGGAGATTCATGGCACTCCTATGACCGTGTGCGCCGCCTTGGTTCACCATGCGCTCAGCTTGTACAAAAACGTTTGTGAGGCTGGCCAGCAGAGATTCTAGCGCAGTAACAGTTAACAATCGATGCGATCAAAGGGCCATCAGTAGAAATAGGAGCAACAGGCAGGAATGAAGTGACGAAGGTGTAGTTGTGATCGCTATCACAGCCGGGATGTGATTTAGCTGTCATTCTCCGTTCATGTGCCCGCGTTCACCCATCCGCGCGTGGCATGTTACCCGGGAAAAATCGGCCGAGGCTCTCGATGAACCGAGAATTGGACAATTCACCGTTGACGCCGTGGACGGCGCCAGACGGTGCACAGCGGGCTTACCACGCGATGATCAAGCCCATCGGGGCGATCTGCAATCTGGACTGCACCTATTGCTACTATCTTCACAAAAAGGACCTCCTGGGCAGCAACAGCAAGTTCCGTATCAGTGACGAAATCCTGGAAACCCATATCCGCCAATACATCGAAGGGCAAGACCGCAGCGAAGTGGTTTTTTCGTGGCAAGGCGGCGAGCCAACCTTGCTGGGGCTGGAGTTTTTCGAGAAGGTCGTGGAACTGGAACAGAAATTCAAAAAGCCGCACCAGCGAATTGAAAACGACCTGCAGACGAATGGGACACTGCTTGACGATGACTGGGGAGTATTCCTGAAAAAACATGGTTTCCTGGTGGGGCTGAGCATAGATGGGCCGAAGGAACTTCACGACGCCTATCGCCTGGCGAAAGACGGTAGCCCGACATTCGAAAAGGTGTTCGCCGCATCGCAGATGCTGCACCGGCATGGTGTGCCGTTTAATGCGCTCTGCGTTGTGAATCGAGCAAACGCTAAACGGCCATTGGATGTGTACCGGTTCTTGAAAAACGAAGTGCGGCCGCGGCAAATGCAATTTATCCCGTGCGTGGAACCCAAGGTATTCCGGCAAATCGCGCCACAAAAATGGGATCCGGCGACTTTGCCGGTACAGGATTCTCTGGCGGCGCATCCCGGGCACCCGGACTCCGTGGTGACCGATTGGTCGATTGACCCAGATGATTGGGGCTACTTTCTGTGCAAGGCGTGGGACGACTGGTATCGCCGTGATATCGGTAAAGTGTTCGTCAACCACTTTGAAACGGCGGTTGCGCAGTGGAAGGGAATGGATTCGCAATTGTGCATTTACCACGAGTTTTGCGGCAAAGGCGTGGCCATGGAGCACGATGGAAATCTATACTCGTGCGATCACTACGTTTATCCCGAGTACAAGCTGGGCAACATTATGGAAACATCCAGTTCGCGGATGGTCTTCTCCGACGAGCAGCGCAAGTTTGGGATGGCTAAGTTCAATTCATTGCCCAAACAGTGTCTGGACTGCGCGTTCCTGTTCGCCTGCAACGGGGAATGTCCAAAGAACCGGCTTATTCGGACGCGCGACGGCGAGCCGGGGCTGAACTACCTCTGCAGCGGGCTTCAAAAATATTGGAGACATATTGACCCGGACGTGAAGGATATCTGCAAGAGACTGGCACGTGGTGAACAGTTGCGGGGCTCTTGAGAGACCATTTACTGCCTGCAGCTACTCCAAGAATTCAATCGAAGCCAATATGACGGTTAAGACGCCAAACGGCCTACTTGTCACTTTTGACAATTGAAGATACGCGAAGGCAAAGACAGTATCGATGAAATCCAAACGTGTGTCTCCCCATTTGGGGACGAATCTCGTGTGTTTTTGCGAGGATCAGCGGTATTGAGTCATCAAGCTGGATGGTTAGGGTGCTGTGCACGGTCGAGTATAGAAATCTCTGAACGAAAGAAGAGGGAAACTAATGAATCGGTACTGCAAAACAGCAAAGGTGGCTTTTTTACGCTTGGGGGCAGGATTGTTGTTTCTCTCTGCCCAAGCGAGCGCCCAGACGGAAGCATCGACGGCAACGAAAACAACTTCACCCCAGCCAAAAGAGGAGGCTCCAGATCCTGGGTGGCACTTTGCCATAACGCCTTATATCTGGTTCTCCGGGATAAATGGAACTACGGGAGTGTTGGGCCACGACGCCAGCGTGCATGCGGATTTCAGCGACATTTTCAGCTACCTGAATATGGGCGCACTGGTGTCAGCAGAAGCTCGTCATGGCCGCATAGTCATTCCTGTTGATTTTGTTTGGATGAAGTTGTCACACGACAAGGTGCCAGCGATCCAGCCCGTTGAAGAAGGATCGACAATATTTAAAGCGGAAATGACTGAGATTCTCTTTACGCCCAAAATCGGTTATCGAGTTGTGGATAAAAAGAGAGTGAAAGTCGACGCGTTGATTGGATTGCGGTATTGGCATTTGTCGACAGACCTTACCGTGCAACCACCGATCGAGAACGGAAGTTTCTCGGACTCCGCAAGTTGGGTCGACGGCCTCGGTGGAGCCAAGATCGAACTCGGGCTAACGCGGAAGCTCTCACTGACGGTGGGGGGCGATGCGGGTGGTGGATCGGCGAGGTCTGATTATCAGTATGCCGGCATAATTGGATACCAGTTGACCCGGAGGTGGGTGCTGTTGGGCGGGTATCGCTATCTCAGCGTGAACTACAGACCGAATGGGTATAATCAGTTCGTTTATGACGTGAATATGCCGGGTCTGGTGGTGGGTGCCACGTTCAACATCAAGTAGAGTGCCCCTGTTATGCTAGGGAGCGCAAACTCAGACTTTGTCGTGAACTAAAACAAGGGAGGATTGGATATGAGAACTTTCTGGAAGTTGGCAGTCTGTTTAGTCCTGGGGACGACAATCTGTATTGCACAAGATGTGACGAGCATTATCCACGGCACAGTCAAGAAGGTGGATAAAGCCACAAAGACGGTTGTCGTGAAAACGGCCGATGGCACGGAGCACACTATTAAAGTAACTGGTGATGCCACCGTTAAGGGTACGAAAGCTGGGGTTGACGGACTCAAGGAAGGGACGGAAGTTGTGGCGCGTACCACAGGAAAAGGCGCCGAAGAGACCGGAGATGCAATCGGCAAAGTTGGCAAGGGAAGTATGAAGGTGGCCAAGGGAACGGTCGAGAAAGTTGACAAGGGAGCCAAGACGGTTGTGGTGAAGTCAGCCGATGGGACCGAGAAGACGTTTGAATACACCGAGAACGCTGGAAAAGATATGGGCACGGCCGTTGGAGCAGGCACCGAGAAGGGTGCGAAAGTAACGGTCTATTACACGGAAGAAGCGGGAAAGAAGATCGCGCACTTTTTCGAGTAAGAAAACAGACAAGCAGGTTGTAGAGCAGTTTCGATTGATCAGCTTTGACCAAACTAAGGGTCTGTCCATCGTGATGTCTAAACTGTGAATAGTCAAGAAACTGAGATGTTCACCCGTCACAGATAGACCGGCTGCGAGATGCTAAATTACATCTAGTAGGCTGACTAACCTACACGTTATGGCCTGACGGTAGGTGCGTTTTCATCGCACCCTTAGTGATCGCTCCCACAATGCTTGCTCCGTCCGGAGCAAGAACCTGAACCGCAACGAGACCCCAGGGGAGCGAGATGCGCACATTGGGAATTGTACTGCTTGGCTATGGCCGCATGGGAAAAGCGGCTCATTCCGCTTTGAAAGAAATCTCAGGAAAATTAGACGGCGAGGGGATTCAGGTTCGCGTTCTCGCCATTCTGGATTCGGACCATCGATTGATCAAGGCGCTCAAGACTGCGGGTGGCCCAAAGGCAGTCCTGGTTCCCGAGAATGGATTTACCCCCATACCGATCAGCGTGGTTCTGCGCAGGGAAGTTGGACTTGGGCCGCAGGACGAATTTCTGGTGTACGACGCGACGTGTAGTGCCACGCATTGCGGCCATCTGGAAGATATCTGCGAAAACTTTCCACGAGCCATCTACGTAGGCGAAAAGCCGATCTTTACAGAGGAAAACCAGCTTCCGGCACTGGATAGATTTCCCGGGCGTGTTTTCTGCAACCTTGTGGAGAGTCAAAACGAAGCGACGTTGAAGCTTGCAGAAATGCAGCGGAACGGCTTGCGCTTCCAACGTCTGCGCTTCTGGAGAATCAACTCGGTAGCGTTGCTGAAAGTGTTTGCCGGGCAGAAACGCGTTGGCGTTACCGAAGGCGCTTTGCTGGACAAGAGCATTCATGATTTGGCGTTGACGTTGCTTCTGATGCACGGACAAGGGGTTTGCCACAGCGCCGCAATCGTCGAAGAGGCGGTGAACCTGGCATACATGCCGCCTGCAGCAAAGCCTTCGGCAGCGTTCAGCGAATATCACACGGACGGTGCGCTGGACGTGGCGGGGTTTGCGAAATTGAATTGGATGACCCCCGAGTTAGTAGAAACCGAATTCAGCTACGGGTGGGTTGGCGTCGAGCGTTTCGACAATCTTTGTGCGGAGGCCGGAAGACCGCGATTACGGGGACTGCTTTCAGCGTATGGCCTGGAGGAAACGAAATGGCTTTCGCGAGTAATTGTGGATGGGGCGGAACACGGCTCGTTCGACCAACAAGATGCGCGCATTCTGATTGCGGAAGGTGAACAGAACGGCAAGCAAGTATGCCTGATAGTAAACTTCCTGAGAAGACCAGAGATTCGGCCGTTTGTGTTCGATTCCCAATCGAAGGAATTCTTGTCCCTGGGACAACACGAACATGGCAAGAATTCGCTGGCACGGGTATTTGAGGCGTTGATCCGAACTAGCCTGGAGAAGGTATCCGGCAGTTCGTCCTACGGCGCGGAAATCATCCGAGAGATTCATGACGCATGTTTTGCAATTCGCGAACGGGCACTCTCCACGAGTATGTCGTACGGCCAGGACGGCGCGACTCCCGAATTGTTCGCCCTGCTTACAACGTAATAAGCAGGATCGCAGCTTGATATTTTTATCGTTCCTGCATTCATCCTAAGTTAATATCTTGCCTTCAAGAATTCCTAAACCATTGCAGGTGCACCGCAATCTCACGGCGGAGCCATCTGCGCATGCAATACAAGGGAGCGCCAGGTTGGGGAAACGTTTCATCGAGTTTTTTCGAACGGATCTGGGAATTCTTGTGCTGCTTGCCTTGGTGCGAACTACTTTGCACTGCCTGACTAACGGGCAATACGGATTCCACCGGGATGAGTTGCAGACTCTAGACGACGCGCGCCATCTAGACTGGGGATTTGTGGCCTACCCGCCGATAACGCCCCTTATCGCGCGGGTGGAACTCATATTATTTGGAACTTCGCTCGCGGGCTTTCGCGTATTTGCGGCAGTGTCGGTAAGCGCGGCAATGGTGTTGGCGGGATTGATCGCGCGCGAACTTGGTGGCGGCCGGCGAGAGCAGGTCCTGACGGCCGTAGCGGTAGCGATTTCTCCAGTCTCTTTGGCGCAAGGCGCCGTCTTTCAGTACGTGTCCTTCGATTATTTATGGGGCGTCACGATCACTTATTTTCTCGTGAAGTTGCTGAAGTCTGAAGATCCGCGATGGTGGTTGGCGATCGGTTCGATGCTTGGACTCGGGATGGAGACGCGCTACACCATGGGATTTTTGGCACTGGGAATTGTAGGCGGCGTATTGCTGACAAGTGCGCGGCGATATTTGTGGAGTGGATGGCTCTGGGCGGGCGTTGGACTCTCACTACTAATATTCTTACCAAACCTGATTTGGCAGGCACAACATCACTTCATCTCGCTGGATTTTCTCACGCATATCCACCGGCGAGATATAAGGCAAGGACGAACGGACGGATTCCTGCTACAACAATTTCTCCTGTGCATAAACATCGCCACTGCCCCGTTGGCCTTGCTTGGCTTATGGTTTTACCTGGTGCGCGAAGAAGGGAAGAAGTATCGCGTGGTTGGCTGGACGATCATTGTCTCCCTGGCGTTGTTCTTTGCAGCGAAGGCGCGATTTTACTATGCGATGCCATTGTATCCCGCGCTGATCGCAGCGGGCAGCGTGTTGTTCGGCAAGCGGTTGGATGGTGTGCAACCTGCCTGGGGCAGATTCGCGCTGGCCAGCCAATGGCTCGCGATCGTCTTATTCGGTGCATTGTTCGCACTGGTGGTGATACCGGTGGCTCCCTTTGGGTCGGCGCTATGGAAGAGGACCAGTAAGGCGCACGATCAGTTTCGCGAAGAGATTGGCTGGGACGATCTGGCGCAAACGGTGTCGCGCGTTTACAACGCACTTCCACCAGAAGAGCGGGCGAAGGCGGGGATTCTGACGGGGAATTATGGAGAAGCTGGTGCTTTGAACCTCTACGGCACTGGTCTAGGTTTGCCCCACGCAATGAGTGGAACCAATTCGTTCTGGTATCGCGGATACGACGAGAGGCAGCCTCAGACAGTTATTTTGGTGGGATTTGATCTAAAGGAAGGCAACGAACTGTTTGAAAGTTGTGTGGTGAGCGCAATGAATACGAATCGTTTTGGCGTGGAGAATGAGGAGTCGCGCGATCACCTTCGGATCTTGACATGTCGGGGATTGCGCGAGCCTTGGCCGGAGTTCTGGAAGAAATTCAGGCGATTTGGATGAGAAACAGCCACTAGAATGCGTAAGAAGATTTGACACCGCGGCCACAGAGGTCTAGAGGACACAGAGTCAGAGAATATTAGAAAGTCCACGCCACAAAAAAAGGGCGCCATGCTCTCTCATGGCGCCCGTGAAGCAGAAGGGAAGCTAAATCAATTAACGCATCGATGAGCCGGTTGAAGTGCTCGCCGATTTAGCGTTTGGGTCCAGGCTCAGCATGCCCTCGGTAGCGGACACGGCGACGAGCGAACCGTCGCGGCGCGCACGGACAACCGGGAAGTAGCCTTGCGAAAGTGGGTCATCCAGCCGCTCCCAGGTCTTTCCGCTGTCAAACGAGGCCATCAAGCCCTGTTTGCGCAGCGAAACCACAAGGGCGTTGCCATTGCCTGCAACGGACTGGAACGAAAGCTCGCGGATGTCGGTGCGATTCCAATTGCGGCCAGCATCCTTCGAACCATATAGACCCATGTTAGTGGTGATGTAAATGGAAGTGTCGTCCAGGCGGTGCAAGCGCAGATTGCCGGCTGCCGCGAAGGAAAGTTCTTTGGCATCCCAGCTCGCGCCCTTGTTGGCGGAGTAGAGAAGATTGCGTTCAGCAATCGCCCAAACCTGCGTGCCGTCCGAGGAAACTTCCACGGATTGCGCGGGCTTGCGGGTCAGGGGATCGGTGCTGGAGGATTTCCAAGTGGTGCCCTTATCGCGAGAGACCAGGACGCCGCCTGCAGTTGCCGCATACCACGCATCGTTACCAAAAACCATGTCGTTGACGAGGTAAGCAGTGAGTGTTGGAACCGCTTGTTTTGCGACCGGACGCTTTGCCGGTGCCGCCGCGCCCTTCTTGGTCTTACTGGCTGCGGGTGCTGCCGCGGGAGCCACGGGATCCGCTACGTACAATCCCGCACGAGTCCACTTGCCAGCAGTTTCGTCATACTTGGACCACCCGCCATTCGTAAGTGAAGCCCACCAGCCGTTTGGCGAGGCATAAACGTGGCGAAGATCGGTGCGTTTCAGTCCGGGGCCAAGAGTTGTCCAGGATGCGCCGCCATTTTTGGTGGCAAGGAAGGCGTCATTGTCAAAGGTGAGCACAACGAGCGCGCGTTCAGGATGTTCGCGGTCCATCGCCACGTCAGTGATGCGCTGGTGTTGGAAGCCATTGTTGGCGGAAGTAAAGGTAGCGCCGCCATCGTTGCTGATCTGCACTCCCTGGCGCTCCGTGCCGATGATGACGCGCTGGGTGTTCTTGGGATCGATAATCAACGCGTTGATGATCCAGTCGCCTGGGGTGACGCGCTTGAAGTCTTTTTCGTTAACGGTCTTCCACAGGCCGCTGGTGGTTCCCGCATAAAGAGTATTCGCGTTCGAGGGATCCATGCGGATCAGTTGCGTGCGGCGGAAGGTGTTGGGAATGCCCTGATATTTCACCCACTGCTGTGCGCCGTTGGTGCTGTGATAGATGCCGGAGCAGGCGGTGGCGTGAACGTTATCCGGATTCGCCGGATCAACGATGATGCTCATGACGTCGGAGTCATCAATCATACCCTTCACAACAGGGAACCAGTTCTTGCCACCATCGGTCGTCTTCCAGGGAAGGTGGTAAGTTCCGGCGTAAAGAGTATTGTTGTCCTTCACGTCAAAAGCAACGGAGTCAAAATTCTTCAGATCGGTGTGATTGTCTGGCGTGATCTTCTCCCAGGTTGCGCCTTCGTCTTTCGAGCGATAGACGCCCGAGAGGGAACCGGCGAGCAGAAGTTTGGGATCCGTCGGGGATTGCGCAAGGGCTCTCACTGTTTCATGTGCCAGGCCAATGATGTTCCATGTGTGGCCGGCATCATCGCTGCGGAAAACGCCGCCGCCGTTGGAATAGAGCGACCACGCACTGGCGTAAAGACGGTTGGCATCGCGCGGGTCGACGATAATGTGCGTGATGACATCATCCTGTGCACTACTGACGCGGCTGAGCAACTGCCAGTGGGCGCCTTCATCGCTAGAGGTGAAGACGTGTCCATCGGCCGTGCCCAGATAAAGCTTGTTGACGTTGTTGGGATCTGCGGCGAGTGAAATGACGGTTCCGCCAGATGGTCCAACCTGGTGCCAAGTCTGAGCCTGTGCGCCCATTACGGACGCAAAACCTAGTGCGGCTAACCCCAAAATCATTCGCTTCATAATTGTCATTCTCCCAGACGATAGGGTCCGTCTACAAGGTGCTAGTCTACGGAAGAGTCAAGGGAATGGGTGCTGGCCATAAGTACAGATTCCGAACAAGTTACCGTTAGTCCTAGTACCCGCAACGAATGGCCACCTATCCTCCCAGCGGGTACCGAGAGCGACTTTTTTCCCTTACGAGGGTTCTATTCCCGGGGTCTTCATCCAAAGCCTATAATGGGGAAGTCCCAAGGTTCGGTCAACTGTTCCGGGCCTCTTCAGGGGAAATATGATGATGAATCAGCTGAACCGGAAAAGCAGCCTGTGGGTCGCGCTGTCGCTGGTGGCTTTGCTGTTTTCGGGGGCGCCGGCGACCCTGGCACAGGGTGAAACACAGAACGACGAAGGCGCGGACCCACCCTCCCGCGTGGCTCGTGTTAGTTTTCTTGAAGGTTCTGTCTCGATGCAACCGGGCGGAACCGGCGATTGGGGCAATGCCTCCATCAATCGCCCCGTGACGATTGGCGACAAATTATGGACCGATCAGAATTCGCGGCTGGAATTGCAGGCCGGAGAAGCCTCCATCCACTTGGGCGGAATGACCGCTCTTTCTTTTTTGAATCTGGATGGTAACGCAACGCAAGTTCGCCTGGCGGAAGGCCACATCAATTTCCGCGTCCGCGAAATGCGCGAAGGCGATTTGTACGAAGTGGACACGCCTAACCTGGCGTTCACGGTGAAGGAGGCCGGAGCATTCCGAATTGATGTAAATGAAAACGGTGATACTACAGGCGTGACCGTGATTCGCGGCGAAGGTGAAGTTGCAGCTGGCGGACAAACCTATACGGTTCACGCCGGAGAACGCGCGACAGTTGCGGGCACCGACAACAATGTTCAATACAACGTGAACGCGGCGCCACTTACACCGGACGAATTGGATCGCTGGGCAGAACAACGCGATTTGAAGGAAGAGAATTCCACATCGGCCAAATATGTCTCGCGCGAAGTTGTTGGTTACAGCGATTTGGACGACTACGGAACCTGGAACGAAGAGCCGACATATGGTCACGTATGGTATCCAAAATCTGTGGCGGCGGATTGGGCGCCGTACAGTAATGGGTATTGGAGCTATGTCGGCCCCTGGGGCTGGACTTGGGTGGACTATTCGCCTTGGGGATTTGCTCCGTTCCACTATGGCCGCTGGATATATGGTGGCGGGCGTTGGGGTTGGTGCCCGGGCCCGTATTACGGTGGCGCGGTATATGGTCCGGCATTCGTAGGATTTCTTGGCGGATTCAATGCCGGTTTCGGATTTGGGTTTGGCGCAAGCGTAGGCTGGTTCCCGTTAGGTTGGGGAGAGCCCTACCGGCCGTGGTATCACTGCGGTAACGGCTATTGGAACCGCGTCAACATACACAACACGTATATCCACAACGCGAATGGGTTCAACCGTGGCGCCGCCAATAATTACAGGTATGCCTACGCGCGCAACACCCGGGCGGTAACCGTTGCTTCTCACAACACCTTTGCCAATGGGCAAGCGATTCATCGCAACAACATGCGTGTGAATGAATCGACTTTACGCGGCGCCCATGTGACTGATGGAGTGAATGCGAGGCCGAGTCACGCAAGCTACCTGGGCGCGACAAACATGCATGGCCGAGTTGCTACTCCTTCTCACAACATACAGAACCGTTCGGTTGTGGCGCGTACTGCGCCGGCGGCCGGCGCTTCGCACCTTCCCGTGCGGACGATGAATGCCTCGGCACTTAGGCCGGGCCGTTACACGGCACCTGCAGCGACCAGCAATCTTCGCGGTCCTTCCTCTGGGGCTTCTGGCGCGATGAATAACCGGCCGGAAGTTTCCGGGGGCAATGCGGGCACGTTTAACCGCCGCGATCAGGTTTCTGCAAACCGCCCGCCTTCGGCTCGGACGCCAGGCGGCTTCAATGGCAATCCGACAAATAATTCCATGAGCGGCGGCAACAATTCGCGGCCAAATTCGACGCCAACGCGGACCTGGAATGCGCAGGGCAGCTCAACCGACTCGGGTCGTGGGCCACAGGGATTCGGCGGCAATCGGCCGACCGCCCCGGCACGCACAACTCAAATGAATCAAGGGAACCGCCCACCTTCTTCCCAAGGAAATGTTTCGGGCGGCTACAACGGCAATGTTCGCATGGGGACTGCATCACAAAACGGATCACGCGGTTCTGTGAATCGTCCGCCTGCGACTAATAACAATCGGTCCTATTCACCCCCTTCCAGCAACAATGGGAACAGAGGTTATTCGGCACCGCAGAACCGTACCTATTCACCACCGCAGAACCGTACCTATTCACCACCTCAGAACCGGAGCTACTCACCACCTCCGTCGTACAACGGGAATCGCGGATCATCGGCGCCGCCGCGTTCGTATAGTCCGCCACCCACGCCGCGCAGCTATGGCGGCGGAGGTGGATCATCGCACCCTAATGGTGGCGGTGGTGGCGGTGGTGGCGGTGGCGGTGGATCGCGTCCGAGCAGCGGTGGCGGCGGGTCACACCCAAGTGGCAGCGGTGGATCGCATCCACATCGCTAAGCCAAACAGGCAAAATGTGCAAGCGAGGCCCGATTCCACGAAAGTGGCTCGGGCCTCACTCATTTGCGGATTACTCAATAGCTGATTCGCGACTAAGCTTTTCGCCCTACAACTCTTCCGCTCAGCTCGTGTTACACATAGTGAAGCAGGTATCCAACGCTTGCAACTCGAACACCAGGGACTTCCAAATTTACCGACGCATTGGAGGTCTTGAACGGATCCTCACCAGCAAAGAAGATTATTCCAATGAGGTGAGGGCCTCGTCAGGAGAGAAGGCAAAATGAAATTACGAGTGCTTCACTGGCTTTCGTTCGCGGCACTACTACTCAGCTTCAGCTTGTCCATGACCCAGTCCGTTCTCGCCGACGATGATGATGATCCGCCAAGCCGCGTGGCACGACTCAGCTTGTCGCGTGGCGAAGTTTCGTTCAGTCCAGCAGGCACGGATGATTGGGTGTCTGCAGTGGTAAACCGGCCACTGACGACGGGCGACAAGTTGTGGACGGATCGCGATGGCCGTGCGGAATTGCATGCTGGTTCTGTCGCTTTCCACCTATCCTCCATGACTGGGTTCTCTTTTCTTAATTTGAACGACCGCATAATTCAAGTGCGCTTGACGGAGGGCACGATCAATTTCCACGTGCGCCGCTTGGGCGATGATGAATCAATTGAGATCGATACGCCCAACCTGGCATTTTCGGTCCTGCGCCCCGGGCACTATCGAGTGAATGTGGATGAAGCTGGCGACACCACAATAATTAACGTGCGTGACGGCCAGGGCGAGGTGACTGGCGGCGGTTCGGCGTACACAATTCACGCCGGAGAGCAGGCTTTCCTTTCCGGAACGGATTATTTGAACGCAGACGTTGAACCACTTGCAGGTGAAGATGACTTCGACCGTTGGTGCAATGAACGTGACCTGCGGGAAGAGCATGCGGCCTCGCGACGTTACGTTTCCGATGACGTCATTGGCTACGAAGATCTGGACGATTACGGTGGGTGGCGAACCGAGCCTGAATACGGCACTGTCTGGTTTCCGCACGTTACCGTGGTGAATTGGGCGCCGTATCGCTACGGACATTGGGCCTGGATCTCGCCTTGGGGTTGGACATGGGTTGATGACGCGCCGTGGGGATTTGCTCCATTCCACTATGGAAGATGGATATCGGTGAGAGGCGCATGGGGTTGGGTGCCGTGCCCGCCACCGGTTGTCGCGGTCGCCTACATCCGTCCAGTGTACGCACCGGCGTTGGTGGCATGGGTCGGCGGTCCGCATTTTGGCGCAGGTATCGTGGTTGGCGGAGGCGCCGGAGTGAATGTGGGCTGGTTCCCACTGGGGCCAAGGGAAGTCTATGTGCCCTCTTACCACGTAAGCCGCAGGTACGTGAACAACGTCAATATTTCGAATACCACCGTGAATCAGACGGTCATCAACAACTACTACAACACCACGGTCGTGAACAAAAACGTGAACGTCACCAACGTGCGCTACGTAAACCAGAATGTGCAGGGAGGGGTAACGGCCACGAGCGGGCAGAACTTTACTTCGGCGCGCCCGGTAGACAGAAATCTGGTGCGCCTGGATCGCAGGGAAATCGCTTCCGCGCCAGTTACCGTGGGTGCCCCCACCGTCGCGCCACCGAAACAAGCGGTGATGGGATCTGGAACCCCGACCAACTATCATCCGCCAGCAAGAATTCAGAACCGCGGGGTAGTGGCTAAATCCGCTCCTCCACCGCCGCCACCATCTTTCGCTAAGCAACAAGCGGCAATACAAGCGAACGATGGCCGTCCCATTTCTATGTCGCAGACCAGACAGTTGGAAACGGACCGCACCACCACCGGGGCTGCACCAGTGAAGATTGCGCCAGTAGCGACGCCAGTAGCGCCGCGCGTAAACAACGTGAGGGGAAACAGACGCGAAAATCAATCCGGCCAGGCAAACGCCAATCGGCCGGGGAACGCGAACCCGAATCCCAATGCGCCACAGACAAATCCAAATCTTCAGCAGGCAAATCCGAATGCACCGGTGAATTCAGGCCGCGCGACAAATTCAAATCCCAACGCAAATGTGCCCCCGGTAAACCCGAACACTCAGGTAAATACTGCCCGTCCGCCAAGCGCAAACCCCAGCACCAATGTGCAACAGGGGAATCCCAATGCGCCTGTGAGCTCCGGCCGCCCGCCGAGTGCGAATGGCAATCAGCCGCCAGTCAGCCAGAATACACAGCCAAATGCGACTCAGCCAAAGGCAGACGCGGGGCAACCGGCAAATCCGCGACAGATGCACGACCGGCCGCCCTCTTCGAAGCCGAGCGATAATCCATCTGTTGACCCTCAACTGGAGCAAAAACACCAGCAACAGAATCAACAGTTGCAACAGAAGCAGGATAGAGAACGCCAGAAATTAGACGAGAAACGCTATCAGCAAGAGCAGCAACTGGAAAAAAAGGCTGCAGATGAAAAAAAGCAGCAGCAAGTTGAGCAGAAGCAGCAGCAACAGCTCCAGCAAATGGAGCAGAAACACAATCAACAGCAACAGCAACTACAGCAGAAACAGCAGGTAGAACACACCAGGGCGGAGCACCGTCAGCAACCGCCACCACCACCGCAACCCAAACCAAAATCGAGCGATGATAAGCCGCATCAGTAGGAAATAGCCGGCTTTCCCTTGAAAGACAGAGCGCTCTGGATTCTTCGGAGCGCTTTGCTTTTGCGGCCCTTTCCTTTTTGCCCTCTTATGCTATCTTCAAATTATTCGGTATGAGCTCTTCCACTCTGACACCTCAGCAGTTTCGTCGCATTGTGGCCCACTTCGCCACAGGGATAACCGTAATCACGGTGGAACGAGAACCTGGCCAGGTCCACGGCATGACGGCCAATTCCTTTACCTCGGTCTCGCTCGACCCCTTGCTTATACTCATCTGCGTGGATCACAACGCGCGCCTGCTTTCTTACCTGACAATGCAGAGGCGATTCGGCGTAAATATATTGCGAGACACTCAACAAACTACCTCTGAGCATTTTGCGAAACCATTACAGGATGAGGCAGCAACGGAACGCCTGGGCGTTCGTTTTCGCTGGACAGACAGCGGCATTCCACTTCTCGAAGACGCACTTGCTCATCTGGCGTGTAACGTGGTTGCAGAATACCCGGCAGGGGATCACGCGCTATTTCTGGCGGAGGTGGAAAGCATGGACTCCAGTGAGGGGGATCCGCTGCTTTACCACATGGGGCAATACCGACGACTGCAGAGTTGAGCCAGCAGGAAAACCAGCCCACAAACCAGACCGTTGACGGGAAATTGTGAAATTGATTCTAGCGCTCGGAACTGCCGGAAGGACGAGCGGGTTCGGCGGAATCGCCCAATTCCTTGCGGTGGCTTTTTACTTCGCGCAAGGCATAAATCGATTTGTTCTGCGACTCGTAATACGTGCGCGAGCTGATCTCTCCGAGCAGCCCCATCGATATAAATTGAATTCCACTGACGAATAGCGCAATGGAAAGGAGCAGGAGGGGGCCGTGCTGCGCCATGATGTTTTCATGGAAAGCGAATTTTTCCACGGCGAGGAACACCGCGAGCAAACAGCCTGTGCCAGACCCTGCAAGTCCAAGCAAGCCAAAAAACTGCAGCGGCCGCGTGGAATAATCCAACAGGAACTTGATCATGATCAGGTCGAAGAAAACGCGGACACTGCGGCCGATGCCGTAATTGGATTTGCCGTTCTTGCGTTCAGGGTTCGAGATGGGTACTTCCGCGATACGCGCGCCGGTGGAACTAGCCAGAGCCGGAATGAAACGGTGCAACTCGCCGTAGAGCTGAATTTCCTGCAAAATTTCGCGGCGGTACGCCTTGAAGGTAGTACCAAAGTCGTGTAGTTCGATGCCGCTCAGCTTGGCCATCAGCCAGTTCGCAATGCGGCTGGGCAGTTGCCGGGTCAACCAGTGATCTTTCCGCTGGGCGCGCCAACCACTTACCAGATCGTAGCCTTCTTCAATCTTCTCAAGGAATCTTGGAATCTCTTCCGGGTCGTGCTGCAGGTCTCCATCCATGGAGATGACCACCTCGCCGCGAGCAAAATCGAAGCCGGCTTTGAGTGCAGGGGTTTGGCCAAAATTACGGCGCAGTCGTACGACGTTCACACGGCGATCGTGTTCGTAGATTTCGGAGAGAACCCGGTACGTATTGTCTTTGCTGCCGTCATCGACGAAGACCATTTCGTATGGCTCGCCGATAGCGTCCATTACCTCCGTCAGCTTCATATAGAGCTGCGGGATATTTTCTTGTTCGTTGTAGAACGGAACGACCAGCGAATACCGGATGGATGCGTCGCTTCGCATACTTCTTTGTGAACCTCTCAAATTTACCTTCGCAGCGCCCGTGCGCCCATGCGAGCCTTTGCCAGCTTTACCCCGTGGACCCTGAAAACTTGAACCTAAGAACCCATTGGCATGATTTGGGCCATTAGCCCTCCACCGCCATATCTTTAAAGTTTATCAGGCGAATACCCCGGGTGGCGACAAGTTTTCTGATACCCGCGTCCGTCAAGATAGCCAGCTCTGTCTGGCGAGACTGCTGGAGCCGGGTGTTGGATCTCAACAACTCTTCGTCAGCATAACCCGGGTGGCACATCAATTCGGTGTAGCCCTCTGGGATGGCTTCCAACAATCTCACCACGCCCTCGCGCATTAGAACCCCGGTCTGTGCGATGCCGCAAAAATAGTCGCTGGTAGAGATTCCGGCGCGATGTGCCAGGTCCTTTGCGTCAGGGGCCAGCATTTTCAACCCCCTTGCCTGGACACCTTGTTTGAGCACCACACTAGTTTTCTGTTCCTTGCCGGAGGAGAGCACGGCACGCAGCTTTGAATCTTCATGAGAGACGCGGATCGCGCCGATGCCATGTTTTTTGGCGAGGCGCAACGCTGCTTCGAACAAGCCGGGTAGCATGTGCACATGTTTGTGACCATCGAGATGGGTGGGCCTGATTCCGGCATCGCGGATTTTGTTGATTTGCGCGTCCCACTCTAGCTCGACCTCTTCGACGCGCAAATTTCGCCTGGCCAGACGAAGCAACAAACTTTCTGGCCCTCCTTCGAATTCATCGTGGTCGTTCAACAACCCTTTTACTTTGCCCGGCGCGGCGATTGGTGGTCCGTCACTCAGATTCAGGTGGACCCCAACCCCTAAGCCCGGATTGCTCCTGGCAATGGACACGCCATCAGAGAACGCTTGGCCATTTGCCAGCAGGGAAGTGCTGGTGATTAGACCGCCGCGGTGGCCTTCGATAATTCCCCGGTTCACCCCGACCGTCCAGCCCAGATCATCCGCATTTACAATGAGATTTCTCAAACCACCTGTCCCCATGTACAGCTACTCTTTTGACTCACAAGCTCAATTCGTACCATTGACCGTACTTCCCTGCAACTTTAGCATGTGCAAACGAGGGGTAGATGACTGTCAAGTTGCGCGAACTGAGGGAAGTGGGCGCGAAATACGGGGAAAAGCGCCGCGGACGCCGGATGAACTCCCGTGTTCCAGTACGTCTGGAATGGGATTCCACTGGCAACGGACGCGTATCCGTGGAGACAGTGACGCGGATCGTGAATCCATATGGGTGCATGTTGGTTTTACGGCATTCTCTGGAGCTGAATCACCGAGTTGCCTTGACTAACCTCTCCACACAATCCAGCAATGCTGCGGTTGTGGTATGGAAAGGGAATCCGCAACCGGATGGATGGGAATACGGCGTGGAGCTGGTCGCTCCGGAAATGAATTTTTGGGATATTGAGCTATGACACCGCCATTGAAAATGAATCCCCCCGCGCCGGCCCCCGTAACGCAAGTAAAGCGCAGCCCGAACGGAGTGCGCCCACAAACGGCAGAGGAACGCCGGCGCGCGCAACGCGTTCTGCTGAGGATACCGATTCTGGTTCACCTGACGGGGAAGACAAATCCCATACACGGCGTGACGCATACGGTCAGCGCGACTGGTGCCATGATCATTCTGGCGGAAGGTCTGTCACAGGGCACAACACTGACAGTCGAGAATCAGAAAACTCAGAAAAAAGTGGAAGTGCGCGTAGTACGGCCACCCCAGCTCAACGCGGAAGGCTCGCTGATACCCGTTGAGTTCACCTCACCGAGTCCAAACTTCTGGAATATTTTCTTCCCGCCTAACCCCACTACAAGTTAGCCTCTCACCTCATTCTCGCGTCGTTATTACTGAAGATTGATCGTCACGTTGGTTTGATGGAGCACGTTTGAAGTATTTGCCTGAATGTATCCCTGAGTTGTTCCGGTGTAAACTTCGTTTATGGTTCCTGAGGTGGACGGTTTGTTTTTTGTATCCCCACTATATTTCGCCGTGTAGGGCCAGGTTCCCACGAAAAAATACGGCAGGTCGAAGGAGGCCTGCCCAGAACTGAGAGGAATTTCGGATGATATTGCGTTTCCGTCCTGGTAAAAAATCACATTCCCCGATGGCGAATTTGAGGAAGTCACAGCCGCTGTCAAAGTAGCAGTCATCCCAGGCCCAATTCTTGGCTTGTTTACTGTCAGCGTCGTTGTACTGACCGCCTTGACAATACCTCCTTCGCCTCCACCTGTGCTGGCCCCTCCACCTCCACAACCGATCGCGAAACTAATTGTGCCTACCACCAGCGATAATAACGCAGCCTTGAATTGTTTGCGTCTGCGCGGCATCGTTGCCAGAAATAGCGCGAGAAAGGCGCAGATCATGCTGAAGGACCACCATTCCCGCCTCGAAATTAACACCAACCCGGCCTTCTTCGCAGGCGCTCTGGCTGCCGAGGGGACACCGTCGGTGCCCGTGCTTGCCAGCGTTAGCGTCAACCCGACAGGCGAGCCGTTCAAGTTCACAGGACTGGGTGATAAAGTTAGAGTCGCACCTCGTGGCACGTTGCCGACGAAAGAAACATTGACCGTGCTGGGGATACTCGAGGCGGGAGTGAGTTGAATTGTTGTTGTAGCTGTCGTTCCAGCGGTAGCGTTTAGCGTCGTGCTGCTGGGCACGCTAAAATCGGGAATGTTTACATTTACCAGATCACCATTCGAAGACACCGGGGCATAGGTCTCATCACCCCAATAGTTGACGTAGATATAACCAGTATAGTTTGGCGTAACACTCGTGGTTGCAGTGAGAATCTGATTGCCACTTCCGTCTGTCCCGGGAGTCGTTGTAATTTGGCCAATAGTAGCGAAAGATCCAGAGAATTGAATTTGACCACCCATAGCGGGACTTTTACTCTTGCTACTCACGATTGCGGTTACCGTTATGCTTTGCCCGAAGTTGATGGTGGTTGCCGATTCGCTCTGGATTATGGTGACCGGATTCAGAACAGAAATTGTTGCCGCGCTGCTGGTCGAACTTGCGTAGTTGTCGTCTCCACCATATTTTACGGTTATGGAGTGAGGTCCGGGCGTCGAAATAACCGTCGAAATATCCGCAAATATCAGGCCTGGGCCAGCACCTCGATTTACTGTCCCCGGCAAGACGCTGGATCCGTCGTAAAACGTAATTGAACCGCTGGGGGACGCTGCGTCTGAAGTTACTGAGGAGTTTACACTGCCTTGAAGCAGAAACGGCTATCCGGCAACAGCATTATTCGGATAGGAGTTAAGGTGGGCCTGCGTTACCGCTGGCGTCACCGTGATCGTGTCATTGCCGGTGCTGGTGTTGAAACTATTGTCTCCGCTGTAGACCGCTTTAAGGTTGTGAATGCCGCCCGTGAATGTGCTGATACCGGGCGAAAGGTTGCGGGTATAGCCCGCATTGTTCATGTTGAAGGTGCCTTGATCGACGGCACTTCCGTTGTCGGTAAGCACAATAGTGCCAGTTGGGCAAGCTGCGATATTTACGTCAGCACAAAATGGAGTGGGGAATCCGTTGGAATCCAGTGTGGCTGTGGAGTTTGCCACATACATACGGATGAAAAACTGAGTGCCATACGGCACTGAACTTGCATTTATGTTGGTGCCATTGCCGGTGGAATCAAAGGTGGGAACTTCGATGAATACCTGGCTGTTTTCTTTGGAGACGGTTACCGCCACGGGCGCGGAATCGCTGAGCGCGTTCGTGCCGTCGCCGGCATAGTGGGCGATCACATTGTAGGATCCGCCAGGGAGGCTCTGTGTTGGCAAACTACTGACGGCGCCACTCGTCAAAGTGAATCCATCGAATTCCAGGGATGTCCCATCAGAGAATTTTGCGATTAACGAAACGTCGCCACTGGCCGTTCCTGTTCCTGTAGTTGGTTTCACGCTTACGGTCACGTTTTTTGTTCCGCCGTGACTAATGCTGGTACCTGGAGACAGCGCCAACGTGGTCGTAGTCGCGATAGTAGAAACATTCTTCCAGTTGGTCGCCAAATTCCCTACGTTTACGGAGCCAAGCCCAGTGGCCAGATCGTATCCCGCCGTTGTTGTCCACGCTTCTGTAGTTGTGTGTGCGGGATCGACCAGCACGCCTGTGCCAGTGGAAGTCGCAACGCTGCAATTCGGCGTGCCACCCCTGCACGGCACGCTAATAGTCCCCAGGCCGACGCCCCCGGTTGGCAAGTGGCTGCTGCCCTTGGTGACGTCGTTGAAAATGCAACCCGCCGCTTCGGAAACGCTTGATGTGCAGCTTGCACCAATTTTCTTCGCCAGTGCATACAAGATGTAGTTGGCGTTGCCCTGGCGGTTCGTTCCGCCATGTGCGGCCTGATACTGATTCACCAAGGCCATCACGCCGGCAAATGCCGGTGCCGACGCAGACGTTCCGCCAAATACATGGAAGTCGAGATAGCCGCTTGCAGTATTGAGGTCGCAAGAAGGCACGCCGCTGTAATTACGATCCTGTTGGCAGACGATGTATCCCGTCCCATTAAATCCGGGGCTGGCAAATAGAGAAACGTCCGGTTGATAACGGTGATCGCCTGTGGGTACCCCTGTGACTCCCGTTTGCCACGGTGGTTTGCGGTAAATACTGCTCTGTCCGCCGCTGCCTGCCACTATATTCACGGAACCGTTTGGCGCACTCGCTCCGCATCCCGTCAAACTGATTTGCGCACAACTTTCATTCCATGGAATTTCGGGAATGTAACTTTTTGCGGAAGTTCCCGTAGTCGGATTGTTTCCACTGCTGGGATTCCAGTACAGCAAGGGATTGGCACTCTGGTCGAAATCCGTGCCGCCTACCGAAACATTGAAGGGTGTCCCGGCAAGTCCGCTGACGGCCAACCCGTGAGTTGCGGTGTCTTGGGTATTGAAATCATCACAGCCCGCGGAGCCGCCATCGCCGGAAGAGACCACCACGGTAATGCCCTGCGCCGCGGCCTGTTCCCACATGGAATTATAGAAAGCATTGCCTGCGCTGCCAAAAGCCTGTTCGCAGGCGCCGTAGCTTTCGCTCATCACCGCGGCAAGATTGTGCTCAACGATGTAGAGAGCCGAAAGGTCGATTCCCGCCGATGCCGGGGTGGAAGCCGAGGCAACGTACTTAATTGTTGCGCCAGGTGCCGTGGCTCCAGACCACTGCACATCCAAATCTGCTTCGCCTTCTTCGTCTTGCGAAGTAATGCCGGGATCTTCGCCATTCAAAATGATGTTGCTGGCACTGAAATTTGCCGGCAGCCCGAAAATTGACCGGAAGTCGGTCACATCCTGAACTTTGATGTTGGTTTCCCCCACAACAGCGATAATCTGTCCTGCCCCGTCATTACTTGCAGCGATCAGACCCTTTGAGTTGTAGATGGTTGCGAAATCTCCTGGGCCCAGTCCGTAAAAGTCCGCAGAGGCTCCCGGATAGGGGAATGTGAACTGGGGCTGTAGCCCGGCGTGGCCGAGAATTTTTCGAGCAATACCCCGATAGCGAGCATGCGAAACACGCGGAAAGTTATTCAGTGAAACGATGCCTGCCACCACCGGTGCGAGGGCTGCGGGAATTTGCGGATTCTGCGCATTGGCCATATGAAAGTTTCCGTCCACTTCGTATTTGCGAATGTCAGTCCCGAAGGCCTGCTGTACCTGACCCGCGTTGCCGGAAAACTCGATCACGTTCCGGCCGCTATAAACCTTGTCGACGCTGAATCCTTGCGAAGTCAGCCAGTCCGTCACGGTTTGAATGTCGGCCTCGGCTGGGCCGAATCTGGTGCCAAAATCTTGAGGCGTCAACCAGGCATGATAATTTGCAGAACTCTTGTCCTGCTGTTGCTCCATCAGCGTGAGCAGGGCTGCTTGCTGCGCCTCGCTGCGCTTCATCAGAAGCAGCATGCGCGGAATGGGTTGCCCGGCACCAACAGCCCCGCGCTCAAATTCGGCGCGTGCCAGCGGATGAATGTTGCCGTCGAGAGTTACTCGATGGCTAGAGTCCACCGTCTGGGTTACCCGAGGAATTGTTTGTGCCCAGGTGATTGAAGTGTTTATCAGAAAAAAAATGGAAATCGCGAACAGAAACTGCAAGCGCAAACCCAAGTGGCGGAGCATACACGTCCTGGCGTGCAGAATTTGGAGTTGTGGAGCGATTGCAATTATTTCGCGCCGAGCGTATCACCTTAGGAGAAACGCGTCTAGGCGATGAAGTGTGAGCGACGTTATATTTAAGAACGGTCACAAGCGAATCGATGCAGCCGCGTTGGGTTCGCTATGAAGAATTTCCACCTAGCATCTCAGCCGCTAGGCAGGATTGCAGTTGGTGAACGCCTCCACTAATTTACGTGGATCGATGTACTGCCGGTGGAGTTAGTGTAGTTCGTGTCCCCCGGATACGTCGCATTGATGGTTACGGTTTTACCGCCACCACCCCCGCCTCCGCCACCACCACAACCAACAATCGCCGTTGCCAGCAGTGCAAAGGCAACTAATCCTGCATGGGCATAGGCGCGCCGCCGGGGCTGCGGCATCCAGCGAACAAGACCGAGGAAAATTACCAGGGCCAGGGCGAACAAAACGAACGGCAACATCGGCGTCCTGGGCTGATTCCGCGGAGCGGGATATAAAGCAGAGATCGCCGTGGTGAGCGTGGCCGTGCAATAGGCCGTGCCAGCTTGTGTCCCCGGCGCACCGTTGTTGTCTATTGCATTGGTAGGAGCACAGGCTGCGCTTCCCAGGCTGGCGCTGCCGTTGCCGTTGGTAAAGGTGACCGTCCCCGTGGGGCCATTGCCATTGCTTAACGTGGACACCACCACAGAAAGTGTCACGGACGCGCCAGAAGTGACCGTGGATAGACTGCTGGACACCGCGGAATTGGAAGCGGCCTTGGTAATGGTCACACCCAATGTGTTCGAAGCTGGAGCCGCGTTATAGCTGTTGTCACCCGGATACGTAGCTGTGATGCTGTAGGTTCCGGCGTCCAACTGAATGGGCTGATCCTCTGCGAATCCGCGGTCATTTAGTTTGGCAACATTTGTCGCGTTGGGAGTTTGCGCATTCGGAAAATCGTTGAGCGGAGACCCGGAGTTCTTGAAGAGACTAATTTGGCCCGTTGGGCAAACATAACTGATTACACCGGTGGAAAAATCCTGACAAGGCGTCCCGGAATTGTTGGTCACATCGATGCGCAGGATGTAAGGCGATCCGTAAGTGACAGATTGTGCAACGGTGGAAAGGACGGGATTATTCCCATTGAAGCTTACCCAGCTTACGATAGTCTTGCTGTTTTGTTTGGCAACTGTTACGGATCTGGGCGCAGAATCGCTCGGCCCGAATGTTCCATCACCGCCGTAGTGGGCGATCACGTTACAGGAAGCTCCAGAGCACCCGGGGAGGAACACCGTCGAGCCGTTGAAACTCCCTGTGGCATCCAAAGCAAAAGTGTCAATCGGCGCATGCGTCGTCGCATTTTCCAAAATGACAAATCCTGAGGGAGTGCCTGTGCCTGCCGTTTTTGCCACCGACCCACTGAATGTGACGCTGGAGTCGACGGTAATGGAAGTCGGTGACGGTGCACTTAGGGTTGTAGCAGTTCCACTGAATGTCGCGGTCGCCCAATTTGCGAGGAGATTCGCCACGTTGATGCTGCCCAAGCCCGTGGCCAAGTCATATCCGGTGTTGGCGGCAAATGCGAGTGTACTACCACCCGTGACGGTAGTAAGCACTCCGAATCCGCCGGACGTCGTCTTACTGCAATTGGGAGTGGCCGATCCACCCGCGCAAGGCACGGAAATATTTCCTGCTGTGACATCGTGGAAAACTCCGGCAGTATTTGCGAGTCTATACAATGCGTAATTGGCGACACCCTGGCGTTGCCCCGTTCCGGCATTGATCAGAGCCATAATTGCCGCGAATGTTGGCGCTGCGGCAGAAGTCCCTCCGACGCCCTGAAAATCATGAAACGGTGAAGTGGTGCTGAAATTTGTCAGGTTGCATCCCACGTCGCCCGGAATGTTCTGATTAGATTGGCAAACGACGTAGAAAGTGCCAGCGTTAGAAGTTCCATTTACGCCGTCACCGGAAAACAACGACACATCGGGTAGATCGCGATGACTGTCGTTTGGCACACCTGTAACACCCGTTTGCCATGACGGTTTGGGATAAATTCCGCTGGGGCCGCCACTCCCGGCGGCAATATTGAGTGTGGGCGAAGTGCTCGTCACCGCGGCGCATCCAGTCAATCCTGTTGCCGCGCAGGAATCATTCCACGGCATTTCCGGAATATAACCCAGTGCAGAATTCACCGTTCCCGGCGTGGTATTCCAATAAGTGGTCACGCCTGCTGCATAGTTAAAATCCGTTCCGCCCATGGCTATGTTATAGGGAGTCGACGCAATTCCACTGACGCCGAGTCCGCCGGACGCCGATGCGGAAGTGGCCACGTCATCGCAACCTGCTGAGCCATTGTCGCCGGCAGCCGCCACCACGGTGATGCCTTCAGCCGCTGCCTGCTGCCAGAGCGCATTGTAGAAGGCATTGCCATTGGCTTGAAGGGCTGCCTCGCATGAACCATAGCTCTCGCTCAAGACAGGCGCGACGTTGTTGTCCACAATATAGATTGCCGAGGCATCCACGCCGTCTTCGGCATCCGTTATTGAACTTTGCGTGGTAACGAAAATAATCTTCGCCGCGGGGGCTACGGCACCGGCCCACTCCACGTCGAGATCGGATTCGCCTTCATCACCATCCACAAGCCCTGGGTCCGGACCATTCAGGATGATCTGGGGGTCGTTGGCGGGCAACCCGAACATACTTCGGAAATCACGAACGTCCTGAATATTGATGTTGGATCTGCCCACAACCGCAATCGATTGCCCGGCGCCTGTGGCAGTCGTGGGGATATTGTAGATTTTGGCGAAATCGCCGGGTCCCATGGCGTAGAAGGTTCCGTTGACGTCGTTGAAGGTGAACAGCGGAGTAATCTGCCCGGTCGCCACATTCTGCCGAAATCTTCCCGTGGTGTGGACGGCAGCTTTCTTACGAAAATTGTGCAGCGAAACCACGCCTTTTACCACCGGCGCCAGCGCCTCTGGAATCGCGGGATCGCTCACATTGGCAAAATGTTCTTTGCCGTTCACCGCAAACTTGCGAATCTCGGTATGAAACGCGTTGCGCACTTGCGACACTGTTCCGCTGAATTCGATGGTGGTGCGCCCATTGGAAACTTTGGAGATTTGAAAGCCCTGGCGAGACAGCCAGTCCGTCACCTTCTGCATATCAGCGTCGGAAGGACCAAATTGAGCGCCGAACTGCTTTGGAGTCAACCAGGCGTGGTAACTTGACGACCCCTTGGACTGCTGTGCGTCGAGCAATTGGCGCACGGCAATCTCCTGCTCTGGGCTCCTTTGCAGCAGCAATAACATTCGGGTCATCGGCTGCGAATCTGCCACCGTGCCGCGATCAAACTCCGCGCGCGCGAGCGGATGGATATTCCCTTTGCTTTGCACGGTCCGAGTGTCGTTCACTTCTTCCACTATTCGGGAACGCACCTCTGGTTTTTGCGCCTTGGTGGCGCATACTCCGCCGAGCAAAAGCAGTGCAGACAGGATTATCGTGGACACTCGCCTGGCTATGGTCATGGCTTCTTGGCTCCCAACTCTATTTGGCCTTCTCGAACGATCTACTGTTTCTGGCAGGAACTGCGCGCCTCTGATCCCCACGTCAGAGCCATGCGTCTTGCATTCCCTAAAGAGATGCCGAGAGCGGGCAAACAGTTTTCCGGCATGTCAGCACTGGTGACGTGTTTACAATAATTCATCAATTCACAGACACTTTAAAGGTCGTTGTGTGCGCGCCGCTTGCCGCGCTACCGGTAACCGGATACTCCACGCTGCCGGCGATGATCTGCGTAATAGGCGTGGAGCTAGACGGTTTTGTGTTGGCATCGCCGGAATATTGTGCAGAGATCACGTGGATGCCGACTGGCAGCGTAGCGCTCTGGAAAATAGCGACGCCGGCACTCACCGTGCCAGAGCTGAAGAGTTGGCCGTTGTCCAACAGTTGCACGGTGCCGCCGGGAGTGCTGTTGGCATTGATGCGCACATTAAAAGTGACTGTCGTGCCGGATATGGCGTGCAAATTGGAGGAGGCCAGTGAAGTCGTGGAGGGAACCGGGCCGCCGCCTCCACCGCCACTCCCGCCTCCGCAGCCTGCGACCACGCTTGCCATGCAGAGGACGCAACCACTGGCGAACGCGAAGGAACGTCTGGTTGGCTGGCCGCTCCCACGGATTGAGAATATGCCTAACAACAGTAGTCCAATAGCGAGCGAGATTCTCCAATAGCCCGAAAAAGGTCTGCTGATCGAAACTGGAAAAGCGATGGCAGCGGTATTTATCGAAGGCGCCAGGCTCAGCGTTGCACTTCCCGCGTTTGTATCGGTGATGTTGACGTTTGCGGATGGCGAAAATGTGCACGCATAGCCGACGATAGGAAATGCACCGCCGACGGGGCAGCTTAGTGCAACGTTGCCCGTGAATCCGCCACTCGGCGTCACGGTAACCGTCGCCATCACGGTCGAACCCGCGCTAAACACCAGCGGATCGGGCGCAACGCTAACGGCAAAATCTGGCGCAGCCCCGGAGGTCACGATGACCGCAGGCGAATCCACCGCTTTCCAATTATTATCGCCGCGATAGTGCAGCTTCATCGTGTGCGTTCCCGCAGACAATTTCGCACGCACACCAGAAACGCCAATATGCGCAGCGCCAGCAGTTAGAGTTTGTGTGGCAAGCAATTGCATTGCGCCGCCGTTCAACGAATCCCAGAATTCCACCATGCCGGTCGGATAGGGGAGTGTCGAATTGTTGGGAACGCCAGTTACGCTGGCGATCAGGCTTGCTTGTTGAATAGCGGTGACTTGAGCCGGAGCAGACAAGATGACCACTGGAGTGCCGGGATTCACGGTGAAGGCACGCGAAGTGCTCGACGAAGCTGCATACGAGGTATCACCGGAATAGACGGCATAGAGCGTGATGGCACCGCCCTGCGTCCAGGGAAATTGAATAGTCGCAGAGCCATTGGTGATGGCCGTGGCGCTTGTGCGTGGACCGACGGCATCCCACAGCGTGACGGTCCCTGTGGCGGCAGAGGGTAACACCTTAACCGTGAACTGTCCCGTATCGCCGATATTTACCGGAAGGGTTAGGGGAGTGAGAGTTGTTGTGGTGGCGGTCCCAGCCGCCTCTGTGACGACTACCGTTTGCGTCAATTCATTATTGTGGTCACTGTGGTTCACACTCAAATAGTTAAGGTCGGAACTGCCATCGTAATCGACCCCGATGCTGTACGATTTCGCGGAGAGTCCCGTAATGAGGATTGAAGCCTGAGCCGACGTGTTGAATAGTCCACCGGCTTGCAGAGTTATGGGTGAACCGTACGGAGTGCCGTCGACGGCGAACTGCACGGTACCAGTAGCCGTGGCTCCGCCGAATCCAACGACATTGACATGCGCACCGATGGGTTGCGTAGTGGAGACAGAGTTGATGTTGACGCCGACAATGACGGTTGGCTTGCTCTTGCCAACACTGAAGTCAAGCGCAGAGGAATTGCTACCGATAAAGCTGTTGTCGCCGCCATAGATTGCGACTAACGAGTGTGCCCCAACTGCGAAGGAATACACCGCTCCCGAACCGGTGGGAATAAACGCAGTTCCGTCCGGCGCCAGCGGATACGTGCCGACAGTTGTAGAGCCATCCTGCACCGTAACCGTGCCGCTGGCATTTCCCGTACCGGAAATTCCCTGTACTTTGACGAGTAGGGCCAGTGAGTCCCCGTAGGGCAGAAAGCTTCCTTGTAACCCGACCGCCGTCAGCGTTGTGGTGCTGTTTTCTGGTGCCACGGTTAATGCGATAGCGTTGGAATCGCTTGGTGCGTAAGTAGTGTCTCCGCCGTAATGCGCCGTCAACGCGTACTGACCGCCGGGAAGATCGTTGATTGAAGTACTGGAAAAACTTCCGTCACTGATCGCAAGAATGTCGGCGTTCCGCGACGATCCCGTCCTCAGCGAGACTGTGCCCGTCGGTTTGCCATTTCCCGAAATTGCAGCGATAGCTCCAGAGACGCTCACCGCCGTGCCATGTACAAAAGTTGTGATGGGCACTTGCAGTTGCGTTTGAGAGGGAAGAAAAGTGATGCTGTTCCAATTGTTGGCGAGATTCGTGGCGTTGACGGATCCGAGCCCCGTTGCCAAATCGTATCCTGCACCCGCCGACTGCCCGTTGAGAAATCCGTCCACGCCGTCTTGTAGCGAAGAGCATTCGGTCGTACCGCCGGCACATGGAATGGCATTGCCTCCCGCGGTGATGTCATAAAATATGCAGCTATCTTGCGCGGTGGGATTTGTTTGACTCAACGAATCGCAGGTGGCACCAGAATTCCGCGCCAGCTTGTATAGTGTGTAATTTACCTCTCCCTGAAACGCGCCATTCTTTTGCTCCACAAGAGCCAGTATTCCAGCCATCGCAGGTGTCGACGCGGAAGTGCCACCGACCAACGAAAGCCCCACCACTTCATTCTGCGAATTGATTTCGCACGGTGTGCCGCCGAGGCTGTTGCAATAGACCAGATCGTCGTGCCCTGATGCTGCCGCCAACGATACGTCTGGAATGTCGCGGAATCCGTCCGCGGGCACGCCTGTTCCCGTCTGCCAGATAGGCTTCGAGTAAATCCTGCTGGCACCGCCGCCCCCCGCCAGCGTACTGAAATTGCCATTCGGGAAAAAGACGCAGTTCGTCGGACCCAATGGCTGCAAGAAATCGCAACTTTCATTCCACGTCGTTTCCGGTATGTATCCGAAGGCGGAAGAAAAATTGGCAGCATTGGACGCGCTCCAGTAAGTCGCTTCCGCTCCGATATCGCTGAATTGCGTTCCACCAACGGCCAGGTTGTAAGGCGTGCTGGCTGCCCCATTCACGGCATTGCCCAGCGCTGCAAGGGAACCCGGAGTGTCGCAAGCGGCCGCGCCGTTGTCTCCAGTGGCTACAAGTACCGTAATTCCCTGGGCAGCGGCTTGCTGCCACAGGTTGCTGTAAAAAGCGTTTCCGGCGGTGGTCAGAAGCTGTTCGCAACTGCCGTACGTGTAGGTGAGTATGGGCGCAATCTGGTTGTCGATGGCGTAGGCAGCTGCGAGATCCACGCCATTGGTGGAATTCGCAGTTCCGGCAATTATCAGATCTATGGTCGCCCCAGGCGCTGTTGCCCCGACCCACTCAACATCCAGCGTGGCTTCCTGCTGATCCGCCGGCGTTGTAATCCCCGGGTCCGGACCGGTGACAATTATGTTCGGATCATTTACTTTCAACCCGAAAATCTTGCGGAACTGCTGCACGTCCGTCAGCTCGATTTGCGATTGTGCCGCGATGGCAATCGCGATTCCAGAACCGTCGGTCCCGCTGGCCAGCAGTGGCTTCGTGTTGTAGATCGCGGCAAAATCCGCCGGCGCGACATAGTAGGTATTAGTATTTCCCGCCGCGGTCAAGTTTGGGACAAGTTTGATTTTGTGCCCTTGCGAATCTACCCCCGCGATTCCCTTGAAGATCTTGGTTGGCGGCCGCTTTGGAAAATTGTTCAGTGATACTAGCCCTCGAGAAACTTGACCGATCGACTGGGGAAGGGAAATGTCCGTGGCATTAGCAAGATATTGTTTCCCCGCCAAGCGGAAATAGTGGAGCTCGGTATGAAATGCAGATTCCACCTGGCCGGACGTGCCGGAAAATTCGATCCACAGGCCGCTCTTCGCCACACTGCCGACAGCAAAGCCACTCGATTCCAGCCATGCTCGTACACGCTGGATATCTTGCACATCGGCTCCAAACTTTGCGCCAAATTCGGATGGAGTCAGCCAGTGGCGAAAGTTCTCGGAGGCGGGATTCTGTTGTTGTTCAAGAAACCTGGTCAATTCCGCTTTTCGCTGCAGTGAAGGCGAAAGCGTCAGCAGCATCCTGTCGATGCCTTTGCCGGCTTCCACGCGCCCGGCGTCTGTGCTCGAAATCGCAAGTGGATGAGTGGAACGTTCCAAACGGATGAACAACTCGGGTTCGTGCCCTGGGGCAGATTGCCGCGCGGTTTGTGCGAGAGCGGGGATCGCGAATACAACGAGTGCGAAAAATAAGAAGTAGAAGGTGCAAACTCGCTTAACTCTGAAGGACAACACTGCCCACCTTATCCGGGTACGTATTGATCCGCTCGTCAGGCTGGGCGCGACCTTGCGGCTTCATTATCCCTGGAATCCCAAGCTGCTTCTGTTTTTCGAGGACTTTCTATGCGGAACAAGTTTACACGCCGCGCGTATCCATGACAATCGAACGGCTACTGGTAGCTTATAGTAGCCGACAGCGAGACCAGCTCTCGCCGCGCCAGATTAGGTGAGTTCCACGTTGCCGCCGGAAAGAATCACTCCAATCCGCGGAAGTTGCCCATCGGAGCGCGGCACCAAGTTGAGCGCTGCCACGCCGCCTTCACGAATTAACGGAGCGACGGCCACCGCACTGGAAGGCTCGATGACAATCTTCATGCGCTGGCCGACGAGCAATTTTGTGTCAACAATTTCCTTTTCGCTGACCAGCAGGATGGCCTCAACGAAACTCCTAAGAATCGTAAACGTGCGCATCGACAGGGAAGCGCGCAAGCCGTCCGCAATCGTGTCGCTGGATTCCTGCGTTTGCAGTACTCCGGTTTTCAGGGAGCGGTAGGCATCGTCAGCCCGTTCCGGTTCGCATCCAAACACGTAAATCTCAGGCCGTACGCTCTTTGCGCCAAGACATGTGCCGCTCAGTAATCCACCACCGCTGACGGGAGTGAGTACGGCATCCAGGTCGGGTACTTCTTCCAACAATTCTTTTACGGCCGTGGCCTGCCCGGCAATGATCCGGTCGTCGTCGTAGGGGTGAATCATAGCGGCGCCGGTTTCTGCCTGGATCTTTACGGCTGTTTCTGCTCGGGCGGAAACCTTCGCTTCGCAAAAAGTAATCTTGCCGCCGTAAGCTTCCACGGCGCGCACTTTGACGGATGGAGTATTGTGTGGCATCACCACCCACGCAGGTATACCTCGCCACGCAGCGGCACAAGCCACCGCTGCCCCATGATTTCCACTGGAATGGGTGAGCACCCCCCGCGCCGCTTCCTCATCGCTCAGTGAAAGAATCGCGTTTGCCGCACCGCGTATCTTGAACGACCCCGTCTTCTGCAGGTTTTCGCACTTGAAAAAAAGTTGCGCACCCGCCATTTTATTCAAGGACTGACTGGTCATTACCGGAGTGCGGTGAATGCGCGGTTTGATGCGTTCGTGCGCTTCGCTGATAGTTCTTGCGTCGATGTGCCTTAGGTCGACGGCCATGTCAGGTTTTATGGTTGCCATTCGGATATTTTATTCTAACTGTGCCGCTGCTTGCGAGCGCTCTTCAAGTTGTCGCGGTACCTTCCCGGGTTCGTGTACAATTTGCGGTCTGGCGGCCATTCCGCAACAAGAGGAGTATGCATGAAACGTCGTGAGTTCTTGGGAACCCTGGTTGCCACTGGCAGTGCTTCATGGCTCGACGGCAATTTCGATCCTTTGTCTAAGGGGTTATTTGACGCGGGCATGCCAGCTGGCGCCGATGTAAAACGAGTTCTTACGGTTTATAAGTGCCACTTTGATGCCGGGTTCGTTGATACCCAGGCTGTGGTGGTTAGGCGATACTTCGACCAATATTTTCCAAGAGCGATTGAGACCGCCGATCTTCTTAGTCGAACCGATTCTCCCGGCTATGTGTGGACTACCGGATCATGGTTGCTCTACGAATACCTTGAACAAGCAAGTTCCGAGCAACGCAAGAAAATGGAGCAGGCTATTCAATCGGGCTTCATTGCCTGGCATGCTCTCCCGTTCACGTGGCAAACGGAATTGATGGACCCCACCTTGATTACTGGCGCGATTGCCCTGTCAAAATCATTGGACAAAAGATTTGGCACCAAGACAACAGGCGCGAAGATGACCGACGTGCCCGGTCACACTCGTGGACTCATCTCGCCCCTTGCGGCAGAAGGTGTTACGTTCCTCGACATCGGCGTCAACGACGCAAGCACGCCCGCAATCTTACCGCCGTTGTTCAGGTGGAAGGATGGCGCGGGATCGCAGCTTACCGTTATGTATCATGCGGGATATGGCGCCGCGACAATCGTGCCGGGGACAGATTTTGCCATTGCTACTGTGGTGAAGGACGACAATGCGGGGCCACACACCCCGGAGGAGATCGCAAAAATTGTCGCCGATCTGAAAAAGCGCTTTCCGGGCGCCGGAATCACACCAACGAGTCTGACGAAAATTGCGGAGGCGGTCGCCCCGCACGCCCAGTCGTTGCCAGTCGTGACTCAGGAAGTCGGCGACACCTGGATTCATGGAATAGCCAGTGATCCACTGAAAGTGTCCAGATATCGAGAGGTCTGCCGTCTTCGCCAAAAATGGATTCAACAGGGAGAGTTCCATATTGGCGACGAGACGGACTTAAAACTGCTTCGATACTTGCTGCTCGAGGTAGAACATACTTGGGGAACTGATACAAAAACGTGGCTGGACTTTGATAACTACATTCCCAAGGACCTGGCAAAGATGCTGGACACGAAGAACTACAAAGTTGTCCAGTCGAGCTGGCAAGAGAAGCGCCGCAATCTTTTCTTGGGAATGGATACTCTGCCGAGAGAACTCCAAACAGAGGCCAAACTCGCAGTTTCTTCGCTGGACGCCCGTCAACCGGGACCTCTTAAAAGTGTGCATCCGGCGAATCGCGAAGTTGAGACCGCGCACTTCATTTTTGAGCTCGACGGGCAAACCGGCGCGATCGCCAAGTTACAGCAGAAGAATACCGGGCGCCAGTGGGCTTCACCCAGCCATCCCCTCGCGCTGTTCTCCTACCAGACGCTATCACAAGAGGACTATGCAACATTCTTTCAGAATTATGTGATCAGCGAAGAAGATTGGGCGAAGAAAGATTTTGGGAAGCCAAACATCGAGCGCTTTGGCGCGGAAAGCCAACTATGGAAACCATCTCTGATTCAGTGCGAAGCGGATGAAAACGCGGATGCTCATCGCATCGTCGCGCGACTGGAAATTCGTGATGCGGTAGCATATGCCTCGGGACGGGCGGCCTTCCCGAGACAAGTTTCCATCGAATATGTATTGCCCCAAAATAAGCCAATGTTGGAAGTAAATGTGTACTGGTCTGGGAAGGAATCAACGCGCATGCCAGAGGCCTTGTGGTTAAGTTTCCATCCGCAGGTCGCGAATGCCAGGGGTTGGACTATGCAGAAATCGGGCCAACAGGTTTCACCTTTCGACGTGGCGGATTCTGGCAATCGCCACATGCACGCCGTTTCCGACCGGGTCTCTTGCGAAGATGGCCAGGGCAGGATTTCGTTCCTCACCCTCGATGCCCCTCTTGTTGCGTTTGGCCCTCAGTCGCCGCTCTATTTCTCGCGGGCTGAGGCAAATCTTGACGGCGGAATTCACTTCAATCTCTTCAATAACGCGTGGGGTACGAACTACATCATGTGGTATGGAGAGGACATGCGCTTTCGATTCGCGATTGAGCTTTAGCCGCCAACCATGCGGGTTCCAGGAGTTTGGCTGGCTAGTTTACCTGCCATTGGTACTTGACCCACGTCGTCCATCTGATAGGCTAGTGCTTCAAGGTTGTGCAGTCGCGAGTCGCCCCCCTTCGCGTCTGCGGAGTACAATTCCATGGCTCCCTCAGAACGACGACATCTCGAACGTTTCCGCCTCCGCGTCCCTTTGCGCTTCCGGCCCACGGGCTTGGCGTCTGACACGACAGAACACTTCACCGAAGCCGTGAACTTGTCTCGTGGAGGATTTTTCTTTGTGACGTCGACTCCTTTACAGGTAGGCATGCCCATCGAAGCCACTTTGCGGATGCCCACGGAAGTCACCGGCACTCAGCCCGAAGACACGCACTGCAAAGCGCGCGTGGTTCACGCCAAACCGGATGCGTTTAGCGATGGCCGAATGGGGTTTGGGGCGGAGATTGAAGGTTTTATCGACCCGGTCAAACCCCGGCCTCCCCGACCTGAGCTCGTTAAGGCTCCGCCGTCGTCCGCAAAGCTGAAGCCTTAGCCGAAATCCTTCTTCATTGCCACGAAGGATCTCATCTCGCACGATTCGCCAGGAACCTGAAGCCTAAATTATTCTTCAGTTCGTTCTAGTTTTTAACTCCCGCGACGTTGATGGTTATTTTTCCCGAGCCCACATTCTCGAACCTGTCGTACGCACGGACGGCGATGGTGTGTTCTCCAGCCGACAATCCCCTCGCTGTGAATGAATAATTCTGCGTGCGGTTGTCGCTGATGCCATTTATGGGAGCCAATAAAATCCAATCGCCACCATCTACGCTATATTGCGCACGTTCCACACTGGTCGAAGGATCAACGGCCGTAAATTCAAAGTCATAGGAAACCCCCAAAGAGCGACCCGCATTCACTCCCGCGGGAGTAGCCTGCAACTTTTCGATTGTCGGCGGGGTGTTGTCGACCTCAAACCGTTCGCTGTCGCGTTCCGTCTTGAGCGTCGTCGCAGGAGGATTGGAGGGCGCGTCCGTTGCGGAAATCTTCAGATAATATGCGCCGTCGGCCATCGTTGTGGTATCCCACGAATAGAATTTTTGGTCGAGGTTGTCCTTCAGCAAGCGCCACTCGTGCTCGTTTTCTCCACGAAAATAAACCGCGTAGCGAAGTTCGTCGTCATTATCGTCGTGCGCCGTCCATATAACGGACTGGTAGCCTTTTTGCTGCGTGCCTTGTGGCTGCAACTCAAACTTTGTCGATGAAGTAGTGGTGATGACGATACCGCTCGGGTTTGGCGCCTGCGGTTGCCGTAACGTCACGCTGGTTGGTTGCCCGGAAATCCCTTGCTGCGCCTGTGCGCGCACACCGGCGTCCTGCACGGCGATGCCATCAATCACCGGAGCTACATTTCTCGGTTGATACGCTTCGCTGACCCAATCTATCCCATCACCCGAGCGCCCATCGTGAATGACGGCTCTCCACTGAAAAAAACGTGCCGCGGGTGCTTCCACTGCGGTGCCGCTCTTGCTGTACGGGCCAAACCATCTCGACCACTCCTTGCCCGGGTCTTCGGTGTTCCCGCTGCGCACAAAAAATTCCAGGCGCGGCTCTTTCGATTCCACTTTAGCAGCAGGCCTGCCAGACGGTGAGCTTGCTGGCGCTGGCCCCCACCATTCCAGTCGTCCCCATTGTGAAAACAATTTCGCATCGAAAGATTGCGATTCAAATGTCCCTTCTGCCTCGAATTCCGATCCTACGGAAAACACTTTTCCGGGATTTGCCGTGCATAAGAATACTTTGCCTGCGGAATTTCGCGTAATTCCAGTAATTTGTGCAGCGCCAGATTTTGCCAGTTGCGCGTAGACACCGCGGCCATCAATCACCAACAAGGAGCCGGTGTTTCCGGTGCCTGCCAACAGGCGGCCGTCCGCGTTCAATCCAAGCGCATACACAACATCCTCGCGCGAACTCCAGATCTCCTCCGGCGCGCCTTCGGGGGCCAATTTGTAAATGCTGCTCGAGATAGCCGGGGGAAAATTCAAAAACGGCATCGCCCCCTGTGGCGGAACGGAAGATGCGGCATTAGTTATGGTGGTGGTGCCCTGGGAGGTTGCGATGATGGCCGTGGGAGCGGAAGTTGTGGCCCGCGGTTTTTCCCCGATCGCCGCAACGTAGATTGTTCCGTCGCCTGTTACCGTCATTGCCGTCACTTCACGCTTGGCCGTTTCGTAAACCACAAAGCCTTCTCCGGCGGCTTCATCTGCGGACGACTGCTTTCCGTTCTTTTCGCTCTTTCGTGTGACTCGTAGAACCCTTCCGTTTGGTTCTGTGCCTGCCAGCAAATTTCCCTTGGCGTCAAACCCCAGAATCCTTATGTGCGCTTCGTCGCTGGCATAGAAGAGTTTTCCAGTCCCATCGGGCGCAACCGCAAAAATCTGGCCCTTATCTCCAGTCGCAACGTAGAGAGTTCCATCAGGCGCAAACGCCAGGCTCCAGATGTATTTTGTTTTGGGGTCGAAATACACTGACTTTTCCCCGCTGGCAGAAACTTTATAAACTTTGCCATCGGGAGTTGTTCCCACGAACAGCGTGCCCTTGGCATCAAACGTGATGGTTTGCGCCAGCAGTTCTGTCGATTCAAATACAGTCTTTGGCTTACCCGTGCCTTCGAACCGAAATACCTTCGCTGGCGAACCGCCCGCCGCATACGAAACTCCGGCGGCGTCTGTCCGCAATGCCCACAAATAGGAAGCATCGGCGTCGGAAATCAAAGTGAACTTAGGTGCTAGCTCAAGGTGCCCGTCGCTGCGCACCGCTACGCCCTTCGCGGCACCCTTCAGGAACTCTTCGTAGGTCGATTGACGCCAACGCCGCGTGTGTTCTGCGTGAGTGACAAAGCTGATCGTCAGTAGACATGCCGCAAGCGAGCCGGCTAACGCGATCGCTCTCGCCCCGGATTTTGCATTCCCCGCGCTCGCGAAGTGTTTTGCAGAAGTTTTCGACATGGCCATGGTCACCGGATTTGCAGATTCAAGGAGATGATGCCTGCGACAGGTCCGCCGAGCGGGATGGATGATTCGCTGGCCAAAGACTCGCGCAATACCTGGACGCTGCCGGGAGTGGGTCGGCCGTCAATTACATTGATCGCAGAAAGCGGCACGTTCGGGAGTTCCTTGTCGTCCCACACCAGTGTTGGCGCGGGCGCAAACAGGCCAACATACAACCGATCGTTCCGGCGTTCGCGATTAAGCAGTGCAATCAATTGATCGAGGCCCGCTGGACCAGAGCCACCCGGCATGCCCGGAAGGCCAAAACCGCGGGAAGAGCGATTCAACCACTCTGCATCGCTTACCAAAACACGCAGGGTCGCGCCACGTACCGCCTGATCGGGCACCTTCACGGTAGTCTCTTCTACGCGCGATGCACCACGATAAGGCCGCAACATTACGCGCACGCGGACCGTTTCGCCCGGCACCGCTTCGCCCTTTTCCAGCCACGCGCTCTCGATGGTGTATGACTTCCGCCCTGGCTGACTTTCCACGCGCAACGTGATGTGATCGACAGCAGGAATTTCGTAATTGTTGTTAAACAGCCGTCCAAACACGTTCTGTATCGCGATGGCGATCGGCAAACTGTCTGGCGACAGGGAATCTCCCGGGGCAAACGTGCTCTCGACTTGCACCGCGTTGTGGCCCTGCAATCGAATCTCGCCCGTCAAATGCAGCGTGGTCCCTTCACTATAAATGGAGTTCTGTGTCAGACCGTTGAACGTGGTGACCGCAACCAGCACCGGCGTCAGTTTCGGGTGATTGATAATTTCAAAATGTAATTTCTTTTCCGCCGTCCCAGTCACAAAACTGAGGTCCAATGGCACCATCGCCGGCGAATCGCCGAGCTTGCCCGTTACCGCTGTCAGATGATCACCAGTGATCGTGCCGATCGGTCCTCCCACATTCACGATTTTTGTCGAAGACAGGCTGGAGGAGAGTGTAGTGACCACGCGACTCCGCGACATCGGCATCTGCACGTCTCCGAGATTCATGAACGGGTGGCCGCAAAGAAATACCTTGTCGTCTTGCACCGCCGTGACGGTACACGCCGAATTGATCGAAGCGTCTCCGGAAACCAGCACCATTCCTGCCATGTCTCCCGCCACGAGTTTGCGATCATCAGGTTTGGCTTGCGCTGTTCCACCTTGCGCGGCCACGAAACCATATCCCTGCAGTTGCGGGACAAATTGCTGCACCGCCGCGGGCTGAAATCCAGAGAAAACCAGCGGTGTTTCGATGCGCTCAAGAGCGGCGCCGCTTGGAAGTGAATTGCGCGCCAGGGCTTCGTTTGGCAAGGTGAACTGCTGCGGGGCAATTTGCACATCAGCCGATTGAGTCGATGGCCGCAGCACATCTTCGATGGGTGTCACGCCGGCAATCGCCTCTTTGGTGAAAATCCCAAGCTTCAAGGAAAGAGCGCCAGCCAGTCGGCCATCGAGATACACCGGGCTGCCGCTCATTCCGGCAACCACACCCGTGTGTTCAACCTTCGGCCCCTTCAGTTCCACAAGAATGATGGATTGTTTTGGACCGAGAAAATTTGGCATCACGCCGATAACTTCAAGGTCGAATTTCTCAATCTGGTCACCCGCAAAAATCGTGTAGGCATATCCCTGCATCCCCGCCCGCACTTCGGATAACGGAATGATCGCGTTGGATTCCTGCGGCCCTGCAAGACTCACAGTCGCGCATGCAAGATTGACAAAGATGAGTAAGAGTAGAAATGCATGGAATCGGCGAACCATGAAAGAGGCAAACTCCCCCGGAATGAACGACCATGATACCGGGTGCGCCACACCGAGGCAATTGAACCACGGCGGTAGCCGGCCCAGGACTAAAGCCTCATACGTCCTGGAACTGCGCTAAGATATTCCCTCACAGGAGGACCCATGTCTGAACCCACAAAGGAAGAATTGCTGGCGCGTATCGCCGAACTGGAGCAAAAGGCCGAAGGCCGCAAGAAAGGCGCGCTGGAATTTCGCGTCGGAGAAAAAGGCGGCGTCAGCGTCTATGGATTAGGCCGCTTCCCGGTCACGCTCTACTACGAACAGTGGGTTCGCCTGCTCGACATGGCCAAAGATCTCCGCGAATTTCTCGAGGCCAACAAGCATAAACTCAAGCTAAAGGATCAGTAGCTCCGCCCTCCCACGAGCCGTTCTTCAACTGGACTCGCACCCGAGACTCTTGAAGTCGGTCAAACACTGTGCATGTGACTTCATAACTGAAGCAGTCCCAGAATTGCAGTCAATCAATTGCCGTAATTGGTGCGTCGGGCTTGTGACAAAAGGCGTGGAGTGGCAGTCGCCAAATTACCGCGCCGTTGTCCGTGAGGACGTGGAAACCAAGCGCTCTTCCCTTGATCGACGCTACGCCGAAAACGCAAACATTCAAGAATTCGCCTTGATGGGCCAGTCCGTCATAGAGGAATTCCTTTCGCAGGAGACAATAGAAGCGAGGAATATTTGCATTCAACGTGGTCAATAAGTTTCTCCTTTCAAGAAGATCATGACGCAAGCGTAACGCAGATTTATTTTTCTGATGAAATAAAATGTAAATTATTTTAAGTAGTGAAGTTGGCTCGCCAAGCTGGTCGAGAACTCAGTCCTGATGATGCATCGCAAAAATCTTGTCGGGTGAAGATTCGTACGGATAGACATGCACCATCCATCCGAATACCACCGGAGAAAATCGTCCGCCCGCCGCATCGCAAGCTTCTTTCGTCGAAATCGATCCCTTTAGTCCAAACTTGGTCCAGTCCGTGCGGCGAATTTGCCCCTTTGGCGGCATGCACAGATTTGTGTGCAAATGCCAGGTAGCCATGCTCAGCGGAACGCGCTCGTTCAGTTCTTCCTCGGTCGCACGCTTCGGCATGGTGTACATTGCGCCAACCAATTCGTAGCCTGTCGAGGTCTTCTTGTACAGCAGCGAGGTTGGCCGCGCCGGATCAAACGTGAATGCCTCCAGGAATCCATTCGTATAATTTGTAAAGTGATATTCCGCCTGCGGCACGTTGGGCAGGAAGATTTTGAATCCCTCATTCAGGGCCACGTGATAATCCTTGTATTTCTCAATCCCTGCGCGCAATTTCTCTTCAATCTCCACGGCGCGCTGCTGATCCCCCGGCGCTGGAGCAAGCCGCTGGGTCATGCGCATGTGCGGCGTGTTTCCGTGATGCATGGTAGCCATGTCTGCCATGGCGGTGTGTTCGCTGGCACGCACGTCTTCCATATCCATACCCGGCATGTTTGCATGCACATTCGTGGTGGGTTGCTGTGGGTCCTGAGCGGTTTCGCTCGGAAACGATGCAACGACTGGCGTGCGGTGGTTGGGGATCGCGGCCAGCAACATTCCAACGACAAACAAGGCCCCGAGGCCGATTCCAGCCTTGGTCAAAAGATGAAGTACGGTCCTACCGCCAGACATACAAACTCCCAGGGTCGCCTTCGCGTAATATTTTCTACCCACTAATGATACGAAGCTGAATCGCAATCTGTTTCGCTGGAATTCTCGCCAGGTGCTTCAATTAAACTGGCCGCCAGTACAGTATGTAACGCATTGCAAGAGCAAAGGTTACAGGCCTGTGACCCGGTCGTTAGACCCGTTCCGTCGCCCTTTTTCGTCCACATGCTAAACTTCTGTCGTGAAAAAAGAGACCATTCATCCCGCAAAAGCTCTTACCGGCGGCCTCGAACTCCCCGGCGACAAATCCATCTCGCATCGCTATGCCATGATCGCCGCGTTGGCCGAAGGCACCAGCGAATTGCGCAATTTTGCGGCTGCGCGGGACTGCCACAGTACCCTCGGCTGCATGAAATCGCTGGGCGCAGACGTCATCGTGGACAAAACCATGGTGAAGATAACTGGCCGTGGACTTCGTGGCCTGAAAAGCAGTTGGCGCACGCTTGACGCCGAAAATTCCGGCACTACCATCCGTCTGCTTAGCGGCATTCTGAGCGGTCAATCCTTCACCACCAAAATTACTGGCGACGCCTCGCTGCAAAAACGACCGATGAAGCGCGTCGTTGCCCCATTGCGACAGATGGGCGCCGACATTCGTGCCAAAGACGACAATTTTCCTCCACTGGAAATTCACGGCGGGAAGCTTCGCGCTATTCACTATGAAATGCCCATAGCCAGCGCTCAGGTAAAATCAGCCGTCCTGCTGGCCGGACTTTACGCTGAGGGAGATACTCGCGTCACAGAACCGGCCACGACGCGCGATCACACCGAACTGGCGCTGTCGGAATTTGGAGCGCACATTGAAAAGCAGGGCCGAACCATCACAATCCGGGGTATGGCAAACGGTACGAATCAATCCGGCTTACAAGCGCGCTCGCTCGATGTTCCGGGAGACCTTTCTTCCGCCGTATTCTTCCTGGCGGCCGCATCGCTGCTGCAGGACTCCAATCTTTTCATCAGCAACGTCGGCATGAACCCCACCCGTTCCGCGATTCTTGACTTCTTTCATTCCATGGGCGCTGCTGTGTCGGTGGTAAATCTGCAAAGCACACAGGGAGAAGTGGTAGGCGACATCGCCATAAAGGGCGCTTCGCTGAAGGGTGGCGTGGTTTCCGGTGACTTGGTGCCGCTGCTGATCGATGAGTTGCCCATGCTAGCCGCACTCGGGCCGTATACCGAACATGGAATTGAGATTCGTGATGCTGCGGAACTCCGCGTCAAAGAGAGTGACCGTATCGCCGCGCTGGCCGAAAACTTGAAAAGGATGGGTGCCACGGTAGAAGAACGTCCCGACGGATTGCGCGTCGCCGGACGTAGCGCTGGAAAACTGCACGGTGCTGAAATTGAGCCGCACGGCGATCACCGCATCGCAATGGCCTTTGCCGTGGCCGGTTTAGCCGCCGAAGGGGAGACTGTGATTCATGACGCGGATTGTGCAGGAGTATCGTATCCCAGCTTCTTTGCCGAGCTGCGCCGCCTGTCGGAAGGATAATGCATGCCATGCTGCGGTCTTGTGAGAAGGATATCAGTGATGGGATTTCAGTTATCAGGAACCGGGCCACCTTAGGATCTCAGAAGCTCGCTCGATCTTAAAGTATCGATTGGCGGATGGAAGGTGTCGGCAAATCGCGAAGCGATCAAGCTTTTGATTCCTGATCGCTGGTATCTGAGTACGGAGATCCCGTTCGTTCCTTGATATCTGGTAGTCAAGACCTTGCCGCCTCACTGCTCTGCCGGCGGTTCTATCCGTGCTGGTGGCGCTGGAGGAGCGGGCGCTGCCGGCCTTCCCGGCATACTTACTGAACTTCTCCGCAATCCTATGTTTCCATAACTGGTTTTCAAAATAATCTTCGGCCCACGGCCTGAACCGTACTTTCCCGTTATTTGGGCATCGCCTGAAGGCGACTTAATCGGCACCAGACTTGAAAATTCCGAATCAATATCGCAGTTGTGGCAATTCGCGTCCAGCTCAAAACTTGAACTTCCGGGGAGTGTCAGCGAAATCTCCGACGACGAATTCGTAATGGAAACATCCTCCTTGGGGACGGAAGAGAATCGCACATTAACCGAGGCATTCCGGTTGTCGATTTTCACCTTGCCGCCGGGATTTTCCAGATTCACTTCGCTGTCCCGCGTCCGAACACTCAGATTTCCTGGCACATTTACGATGTCCAGATTTCCCGAGCCCGCTTCCATGTGTCCGCCAAGGGAAGACAGAGTCATGTCCGTTTTTACGGTGATCAGTCGGATTCCTTTGGCAATCTTGTCGGCGCGCACCGGTCCATAGAAATCGCCATCGAGTGTGAAGCTTCCCGTCGCGTTGATCACTTCCACTTCGCCGCCCTTGCCTGTCACTTTCACGTTTCCGGTGGTGTCCGATACCTTCACATCACCTTTGCGCGTCTCGACAGAAACATCACCAACCGTATTGCGGATCTCCACCTCGCCGTTTTGCAGCGTGACTTCGATTTCTGCCGCTTGATCGGAGATGGTGACATCGCCTTTCTCTGCCTTAACGCTGATCGGAGATTTCTTTGGTGCTGCGATTTCCAGATCCACGCTGATCCGGGAATCCGACAGGTCGTATCCTTCGGGATGAATCTCGTAACCATCGCCATTCTTGATTACAACTACCTTGATTGGCTTGGCAATTCGCCCTGCTTCCGTCTCGCTCCAGGTCCGCACATCTTTCTTGGCCGTTACGCGTAGCTGCTGGTCATCCGAGGGGCGCAGAACTACATCGCCGCGCCCCACGTTTACGCTAATGCGTGCCCCTGCCGGAATTGTTTGCGTTGGTACTTCCAGATCATCAAACGAGAAACTGTCGCTCCCAATTTCCCAATCTCCAGGAACCTTCTTTTTGACAATGTCCACGACGGCCACGCTACCCAAAAGCGCCAACATGCCGAGAACCAGGAAGACCTCGCCCGCCGTAATTCCGCCTCCGCTTCCACCGAATTTCCGGCCTGCTGTCCGTTCATACAGCTTCACCAACCCCCAGAAGATGATCAGCAGGGGCCACCAATGGGTGAAAAACCTTCCGATTTCCAGGTGTCCATAGGTATGCATCAAAAGCAGCAACCCTACGGTGATGAGCACTAATCCAGAGAAGAGCCCGCTGCTGCGCGACTGGGTATTCGCCATAGCGTCTATTGTCCTTGTGCCGAGTACGGAGTTTGCGGCGGAACCACCGGTGGAGCGGGCGGCGCCGGCGGTGGCGGAATTGTGACGGGAAGCGCAGGCTCAATATGCCCATCACGTGGTGCCAGAGCGGCGGCGAGTTGGAACGCGCCAATTACCAGAATCAGAATCGGCCAGGTGTTCCCAAAGTAAAATCGTCCGCCGTGTATCTGGTGAAGCAGAAAGAGCACTCCCACGGTAATCACGATCGCGGGACCCATCAGGCTCTTGATTGTGCAACTACGGCAATGGCATCTTGTTTGTGCGCTCATCTCACCGCTCCTTTCAGCTTTGGCCGCTGACCCGGTTACGCAACATCAGTACGCCAATTCCGATCAGCACGATTGGCCAGAAAATTTCCCGCACCCGGAACATGTCGAAGAATCCGAAATTGTGCAGCAGGAACAAGCCGCCAATCGCGATCAGAATGAACGGTCCCACCGAACGATTCTTGGTCCAACTCTCAAACGGATCAGCAATGGTCTGTCCGGTCTGCCGTGCCTTGGCCGTACGCAACGCATCGATGGCCATGTAGAAAACGAACGCAACCAGCGCCACGATCCAGAATGGTGTCAAGCTATCACCCAACACGCCAGTTATGCCGATGATGATCGTGCCAAATATCAGGATGTGGATCATGGCCTTGTTGTATTCGCCGTTGTAAATTGCGCCTAGCCCCGGCACGAATCCGAGAATGAAGGCGATACCCGGATTTCCGGCCGATGCCGGTGCCACGGGTGGTAACGCTGCGGGCACGCTCGCTGTGAATCCCGGCGCTCCTGGTTGCGCCGCTGGCAACCCCATCATCGCGCCCAGGCAATCTTCGCAATACAGAAGATCGCGCACGGGACGCACGCACGCCGGGCACATTGCTTTTCCGCAGTTCCGGCAAAACCCGGTTGCATCCACCTCAGGATGGACCGCGCATTTCATCGAAGGCTCCTCTCATAAAACATGGGACACTGGGCAGCCAGAAATTCCAACTGGTGTGCAAGCTCATTGGCCCGATTCTGCTGCCGTGGCTGCGTTGGCTTCTGATCGTCTGTTTGGCCTGGATTCTTGTCTGGTGCCGCTTTCGGCAAAGACTCTTCAGGCGCTGTCTGCAAATCGTTCTGATCCGAACGCAAACGCGACTGAATTTCGTATACCACGCGCAAATCGCTGACGTACTTCACGCTGTGCGCATAAACCAGGTGGGCCTGCCGGTTGGCATTGCGATACATGCTCGCGGGCTGCAGGTCCGCCAATTTTGGTTTACGCAATGAAAACCCGGAGGCGCTGATCAAGATCGCAAAGGTTGCCACCACGCTGGCCATTCCGTAGGCAAACTTCGGCGAGCCAATTCTACGAAGAAAATTGCCAAGTGCTTGCCAGGTTGAAACGGTTTCCCGTGGTCCCAGGGTCTTGTCGAGAATGTTATAAATCAACCGTGGCGGCGTTTCCAACTGCTCCATCGCGTGCATCTTGACTACAAGGCCTTTCACACTTGCCAGCAACGGCGCGCACTCCGCGCACTGCGCCACATGCTCGTCAAGCTCCGCCCGGTCCGGCGCTTGCAGCAATCCATCGAGGTAATCGCTTAGCCTCGCTTCTACTTGATCGCATGTCCAGGTCATAACCAGCCCCCAACCAACTGCCTTGATCCTATATTCTCTTCAACACCTGCCATCACTAATCTTCTCGCGCTCATGATGGCCCCACTCCCATTTGCTGCAAAATCCTTGCCAATTCGATACGTCCTCGGTTGATACGGGATTTTACTGTACCCTCCGGCACCGCCAGGCTTTGCTGTATTTCTGCGTACTCCAATTGCTGCAGGTCCCGCAAAATAACCGCCTCGCGTAACTCCGGAGAAAGCTTCGTCAGCGCCGTCTGCACCTGCGCGCTCAACTCTCCCAGCAGCGCCTGCTCGTCTGGGCGCCTTCCAGACGACTCTTTGTTCTCCACCACCGGCATCGCATCGTCCAGCGAATCTGTGATCCGGTCTCGTTTGGTTCGCCGGTAATGATCGATCAGCAGGTTTCTGGTTACGCTGGTCATCCAGGTTGCAAATCCGCCGTGTGCCGATCGATAGCTTCCCAGCGTCCGGTACACTCGCAGAAATACTTCCTGAGAAAGGTCCTCGGCTTCCGTGCCGTTCCCGGTAAACCGGTAACACAAATTGAAGATCCGACGCGTGTGACGACGCACCAGTTCCTCCCAGGCCGAGCCATCTCCCTGGAGGCATTGCTGGACCAGTTGGGCATCCTGCTCCAAGCTGTTTAGCCCCGATTTCCATAAGCCTGCTCTGACATGACTTGCCGATACCCTGCATAGCCTGCCAAACAGTGGAACGCAAAATGTGGCAAAAATGTTCCCTTTGTACGGTTGAGCTGGACCGACCTATGCCCCGCATCTTACCTACCCCGGCCCCTTGATACAAGGTATTGTAAGCAAAATGTTTAGCTGCGCTTGACGGATACCCCTCCACCCCAGTACTCTCGCCCGACATGGCTGCAAAATCCAGAAAATGGTGGCTGGCTGGCCTGGCGGTGGCCGTAGTGGGCTTCCTTTTATATCACTCGCGTGGTGCCCTCCACCTCAGCCAGTTTAGCGGCGAAAAGCTCTGGGACGCCATCCGTGACGCCAACTACTGGTATCTGCTCCTCTCCATCGTGGTCATCTACACCTGTTACGCCATTCGCGCACTGCGCTGGCAGAAGTTCCAGTCGCACGTAGGCCAGGCCAAATTCTGGAATATCTATGCCATGAACCTGGCTGGCTTTTCTGCTCTTTTCCTGCTCGGTCGTGCTGCTGAACCCGTACGCCCTCTGCTGATTTCTCGCAAAGACAAATTGCCTTTGGCGGATACATTTGGGATTTATGCCTTGGAGCGGATTCTGGACGCAGCGTGTACCGCCGTTCTCGCCGCCATCGGATTGCTGGTTTTCGAATCTTCGGGACACTTTGCCGCCGAAGGTACGGGCCGCGCATTTGAAAAAGCCGCGCGGACAATGGGCACCGCCTTTTCAATCGGCGCAATCGTGGCAATCGCCGGCCTCATTTATCTGCGCTTCCACGGCTCCTCCGTCCTGGAGCGGCGCATGCAAGGCTGGCTCGCCGCCCACGGCTGGCGTGCGGTATTCGCTCGAATCCTGTTGGGTTTTTCGCGCGGTGTACAAACAATTCGTTCCTGGAGCGATCTGGTCGCCGCGGTCTTTTATTCCTTAGCACACTGGTGGCTGGTCGTTTCCATTTACTGGCTGGTGGCGCAAGCCTTTGGCGGCAAACTCGGCACGCTCACCTTCGCAGACGCCATGCTCGTTCTGGTCTTCACCATGGTTGGCTCTGCCGTGCAGCTTCCGGGAGTCGGCGGCGGCGCGCAAGCCCTTTCCATCATCGCGTTCACGCGTTTGTATGGAGTGCAACAAGAAACGGCTGTCGCCGCGGCCATGGTGCTTTGGCTCATCACCTTCGCCGCCTGCACTTTAGCTGGTGTGCCGATTTTATTCCGCGAGGGCTGGTCGCTGGGCGAGTTGCGAAAAATGAGGGCGCAGGAAGACCAAGAACTCGATGCGGAAATGGCCGACCATTCCGGCCGTCCCCTTACTTAGTCTGCTTTGCTTGATTCCTTCCCGGATTCTGGTTGGCGTGAGGATATGTTCTAGGCCACCTTCCGCGCCGGGCGTAACCAACATTGGATTCCTGATATCTGATTTCTGATAGCTCATATCTGATAGCTGCTATCTGTTCTCCAATTTCTGCTATCCTTCCTTGCATCAGGAGAGACTCTCGAGTGAAGTGTCCTTTTTGCGCGCATCTGGATGACAAGGTAATCGATTCCCGCGAAGGCCGCACCGGCGACACCATCCGCCGCCGCCGCGAATGCCTCAAGTGCAGCCGCCGTTTCACTACCTACGAGCGTATCGACGAAATTCCATACATGGTCATCAAGAAAGATGGCCGCCGTGAGCGATTCGAACGCCAGAAGATTTTGCAGGGCTTGCTGAAAGCTTGCGAGAAACGCCCCGTACCGACCCCCAAGCTCGAAGCCATCGTCGATGAAATCGAGGGCGTGGTCCACGAAGCGACCGAAAGGGAACTGACCACCACCGAAATCGGCGAAATGATCATGCATCGCCTCAAGAAACTCGACAAAGTCGCTTACGTTCGTTTTGCCAGCGTCTACATGGACTTCAAAGACGTCCAGGAATTCATGTCCGAGCTGAAAAATCTGCTCAAAGACCGCGTTGTAAAAAAGTAAGTTGCCTCGTGCTACGGGTAGGTGCCGGGCTTCAGCCCGGCCAGCTGTTGTAGCGGCCGCCTTCAGAGGGCCACATTTGTTGTTGGATCGCGCAGCAAATAATGCATACTCCTCGGATAACCTTTCCAGTTTTCCGCCGTCTGCCTGATGGGGGCTCTTAGCAATGAAGAAACTGTTTCTGTTTTTATTCTTTTCCTTTGCCGCAACCCTTGCCATTGGCGCGCAAACTGTTTCGCTCGACACACCCGCCGCCAAACAATTTCAAGCCTGGCTCACCGCCTTCAACTCCGGCGATCGCGCCACCCTGAAGGATTTTCTCGAAAAGAATCGGCCCTCCGCGGTTTCCCGCTTGGATGATCAACTCGAGTTTCGTAGTCGCACCGGTCGCCTTGAACTCAAAAAGCCGGAAGCAGCCACCGCCACTTCATTCACCGCGCTCGTAAAAGAGGGGAGCAGCGAGCAATTCGCCCGGATCGTTCTAGAGGTCGAGCCTGCACCTCCCTATCACATCACCAAAATAGAAATTCGCGCCATTCCGACACCAGCAGAATTTGCCGTTCCTCGTATGACGGAACCGGCCGCCATCGCCGCTTTGCACACTTATCTTGACCAAGCCACTGCGGCTGATCGCTTTTCCGGCGCAGCCCTGATTGCTCACGATGGAAAAACTGTTTTCGAACAAGCTTACGGACTGGCCGACCGCGCCAAAAAAACTCCCAATCAACTTGGTTCGCAATTCCGCATCGGCTCCATGAATAAGATGTTTACTGCCGTGTCCATCATGCAGTTGGTCCAGGCCGGGAAAATCAAACTTACCGATCCGCTAGCGAAATTCTTGCCAGATTATGCCAACAAAGACTTAGCTTCCAAAGTCACCATCCACCACCTGCTCACCCACACCGGCGGAACGGGAGACTTCTTCGGCCCCGAATTCGACGCGCATCGCCTGGAACTGAAGGCTCTGGACGACTACGTAAAGTTGTACGAGAAACGCCCTCTGCAATTCGAGCCCGGTAGCAAGTGGGAGTACAGTAATTTCGGTTTCCTGCTGCTGGGTGTAGTGGTTGAAAAGGTCAGCGGACAAAATTATTACGATTACGTTCGCGAGCACGTCTTCAAGCCTGCCGGCATGACCTCCACCGACTCGCTCCCCGAAAATGTTTCTGTTCCCGGCCCCACGATCGGCTATATGAAAGAAAATCCCGATTCGCCGTGGACTCCGAACAACGACACGTTACCTTTTCGAGGCACTTCCGCAGGTGGCGGATATTCCACGGTTCAAGATCTTTTCCATTTCGCCGAAGCCTTGGAAAACAACAAGCTCCTCGACGCCGAACACACCAAGCTGCTCCTCTCCGGAAAAGTGGATCGGCCCGGCGGCGAGCAATATGCCTATGGATTTAGAGACGTTGAGACCGATGGTGTTCACTGCTATGGACACGGAGGCGGCGCTCCCGGCATGAATGGCGACCTGACGTTCTGCCCCCAGACGGGCTACATCATCGCCGTTCTGTCGAACTTAGACCCTCCGGCAGCGCAGCGCGCCGTTGACTACCTCACCACCCGTCTGCCGTGGCCTGCAACGAAGCCAAAGTAATCTCACCTGTCTGTGCGGGTGTTGTTGTCAGTCTATGAAGGGCTAATGGACGTGCTCGACAAGAGAAGAAGGCCGACTTAAGCGCATATGTCTTGCGCCAAGGCATGGCGTTTGGCTAACTCCTTACTCATGCCTTACCCGAGAAGCGGTTACTGATATCGCCGGCCGGGCCCGAGGAATCGCAGGAGCCGTTAGTATTCATCTACCAGATCCTGACGCTATCCGCTGGCGCAAATAAAGTTTCTCTTCCGGTGTCGGTAAAACGCTGTCTACCACGCATCCAAAACCGCATCACCAACTAGGTTTGCGGTGGTTGTTGCCCCGAAGCCGGAGGCTGATCTGTACTAGCTGGCGGAGCTTCCGTTGCCGGGCTTGGCGTCGCAGGCGGTGCAGTTTCTTGCTGTGGCAGGCCGTCAGAATTCGGCCGCGGCGTCTTCTTCCCCGGAAAATACGTCACATCGATCGGCGCATGCAACGTAAAATCCAATCGCGTTTCCGCGGGAATCTTCACCTGCTCGCCCTTCGTCAGTGCTTGTACTGCCACGCCACCGCCTCCGCCCGCGGCCGCTCCGATCGCCGCACCTTTACCACCACCGGCAATTCCGCCGATAATCGCTCCCAGCGCCGCTCCGCCGCCAATTACTGCCGCGGAACGCTTGCCGCGCGAGCCACCTTTTTCCTGCACATCACTACTGGCCACGGTGTATTTCTTGCCTTGATATACAAAGCTCTCCAACGAAACCGTCAGTTCGCTGCGCCCAGAAATCTTCCCCGCGGAACTGGCATTCACAAGTTTCAACGTGACGTTCAGATCTTTTGGTGCCACCACTTTATCGTCCACCACGATAGGCGCGTCCAATGAAGCTTTGAACGTTTGCCCCGTGCGATTCACCGAGGAATCGATGGGATCAATCGTGCGCACTGTCAGTATTGACCCTTCCGGAATCGTCACGGTGATCGGCTGCGGTTTTGGCGGTGCTGGTGGCGCGGCGGGAACTGCCGGTGTTGCTGCAGCAGTACTCGGCAACGGCCCTGGTTCCGGCGTTGGTGCCGGAGCTGCATGAGGAATTTTGTCCGTAGATGTTACCGGCGGGAGCGGAGATTCCTCCGATTGTCCATCGCGTCCAGACGAAACTGTTTTCTTTGATGGAGGAGTAATCACTCTCGCAGGTTTTGCTATTGGCCGTGGCTTCTCATCAGCGATTGGCGCCGCCATTGGCGCGGCAGTCACCTGAGTGGCAAGTGTCGTCTGATCGATAATCTTACTGACGCCGTTCGCTTCCGCCGCAATCTTCTGTGCCGCTTGTCTCGCCATCTCGTCCGGCAGTACCCCCGACAATGTCACAACCCCATCTTTCGCGGTCACCCTAATGGTCGACGCCTTCAGCGATGGCTCTGAAAACATCTTTCCCTGGATGCCGGTGACAATCGCCTCATCCATCGGCTTGGAGGCACCGCACCCCGTAATGAATACCAGCAAGAAGCTGCATAGCACCGCCAACACTCGTTCTCTGTACACGTCCGAACCCTCGCAAGTAATCTTGAAGACGCTTTCCCGTTACGCGCCTTTTCTCCAGTATAAGATGCATCGCAAGGGGCAAACGCAACCTGAAGATAACCTCGACATCATCTGCGCTACATTCCCCATGCCCAACGTAGCGCTGCCTTTTATGCCAGCGCGTTTTGTTGGAAAGTCCGGGGGGTTCGACAGAACCCAACTCTTGCATTCGGTCCTGTGAACCATGAAGACCGCAAGAATGGCCAGTTGCCCGTCATGAATCCGATAGGGAATGATGTAAGGAGTTCCCCCAATTACCAGTTCTCGTGTTTCCGGTTCCCGGCCCGCATGACCGAGATGAGGATGAATCGCGAGTCGCTCCACAGAGGCGATGATGCGTTCCGCCAGGCGGCGCGCGGCCTCTGGTTTATCGTGGCCAACGTATTCCCGGATCTCAACAAGGTTCGCGATAGCGGTCTGCGACCAGACTATTCGCATGACGGTGGAGGCAGCTCACGCTGGGCCCCCCCGGAACCTAACCAGCGTGCCGTGTCTTCGTGGGGCACCACTCTGCCCGCACGGACGTCCTTGTCGCCCCGACGGATCGTTGCCAGTTGCCACTCCTGCTCTTCCACATAGGTGCGGAGTGCCCGAACTGCAAGCCAGGAACTGCTTCGATCTGTTGCCTCTGCCAATTTATCGAAACGATTTTTCAATGCCGCGGGAACGCGAACCGTCATGGTGGTTGTCTTTGGCTTGGGCATTTGTGTGCTCCTGTACACAATCTAACGCACTTGCATCTCTTCCGTAAGTGCCAGAATGTTGGTTTCTTTACACGCCTCAATATAATCTTTTCTCCATTTGTCTTTGCACTTGTGTCCACTTTCTGCGTATTGTTGGCTAGAACAAAAAAGTTTGGGAGATGCACATGCGCAAGTTTTGGTCAGTTCTCGCAGTTATCGCCGTCGGTTCGTCGCTCCTTGTGGCGCAGAAGACGCAAACGCCAAAAATCGAGGCCGGCAAGATCCGTGACGCAGTCAAATATCTCTCCAGTGACGAACTCGAAGGCCGTGGCACTGGCCAAAAGGGAGGCGACCTCGCCGCCGATTACATTGCCGCGCAGTTCAAGAGCTACGACTTGAAACCGGCCGGTGACAACGGCACTTACTTTCAGCAGGTACCCATGGTGGGAGTGAAAACTCTGCCTTCCACCACCTTCACGTTCTTTCCATCCACCGGCTCGCCCGTCGCACTGAAGAGCCTCGACAATTACGTCACCAGCAACGAAACACAAACGCCGGTCGCGGACATTGACGCTCCCATCGTTTTTGTCGGCTACGGCATTGACGCACCCGAAGAGCATTGGGACGATTACAAAGGCTTCGACATGAAGGGTAAAGTCGCTTTGCTCTTCGTCAGCGAACCCGTCTCCGACGATCCCAACTTTTTCAAAGGGAAAGCCCTCACCTACAACGGTCGCTGGGTCTACAAGTATGACGTGACCGCTCGCCACGGAGCTGTCGCCACGCTGATCATCCATCGCACTGACCTTGCCAGCTACCCCTGGGAAGTGGTCCGCAATTCATGGGGAGGCGAGCGTTCTTACCTGAAGCGCGATGGCTCGCCAAAACTGGAAGCAGCGTCGTGGATTCAACTCGACGTCGCCAAAAAATTGGTTGCTCTCGCTGGGCTCGATCTCGACAAACTCTACCAACAGGCACAATCCCGCGATTTCAAGCCCATCGAGCTTCCCGTAAAGTTGAAGGCTCACATCGCCAGCGACATTCGTCCGTTTAATTCTCGCAACGTCGTTGCGAAGCTGGAAGGCTCCGATCCCGCAAAAAAGGGCGAAGCAATCCTCTACACCGCGCATTATGATCATTTCGGCATCGATAACAATCGCCCGAAGGGCGACAACATCTATCACGGCGCCATCGACAACGCCACCGGCTGCGGCATTCTCCTCGAACTCGCACGCGTTTGGGCCGGCACCAAGCCCGTTCCTCCGCGTTCCATTCTCTTCGCGTCCGTCACCGCCGAAGAGCAAGGTCTGCTCGGCTCCGAATACTTTGGCAAGCACCCGCCCGTTCCCGCATCCAAAATTTCTTTGGATTTGAACTTCGACGCGCTTGGTCCTTTAGGCGACCCGGAAGAAGTGGGAGTGAGCGGCGCCGAACGCACCACGTTCTATCCTGAAGTAGAAAAATTAGCAAAGGAATATGGCTTGGAAATCAAACCCGACGCACATCCCGAGGCAGGGCATTACTATCGTTCCGACCACTTCAGCCTCTCACGCGTTGGCATTCCGGCGTTCTCCATTAACGAAGGCATGAAGTTCAAAGGCCACGACCTCGCCTGGGGCGAAGCGCAGGCCAAAGACTATGTCACCAACAATTACCATAAGCCCACCGACGAGTTTCATCCTGTCTGGGATTTCCAGGGACTGGCGAAAATGGCCAGCTTCGGCTACGAACTAGGCCTCACCGCCGCCCAACTACCTGATCTAGTCCAGTGGCTCCCTGGCGACGAATTCGAGCCCGCCCGCAAAGGGGAACGCTAAGATGCAACTGGAAGCTCGGTAAGCACAGATAGATTGACAATTGTATGTACAAACTAATCTCGGCCCGAAAAGCAACTGCGCGGGAAAGGAAGGTTTATGAAGGGCTCACAAAAGAACCGCGGAAAGATATCGCCGCTCTCGGCGCAATGAAAGACGCCGACATTGATTTGAAAGACATTCCAGAAGTGTTAGATTCGGAGCGGAGATCGGGCGCTTCTACCGGCCCAAGAAGCAGCCGGTCACCATGAGGCTGGACGAAGATGTTCTCCAGTGGTTGAAAGGCTACGGTCCGGGCTACCAGACAAAGGCAAATATACTTCTGCGGCAGGCAATGCTAAGTACCAAGGGCCGGCGTACTCGCGCAAGGAAGTAATCAAGTTATCTCGGCCATACACCCGCCGTGAACGACTTGATCGTCGTGAACGCGAGCCGCTCGTACAAATGCACCGCCGTCCGGTTGTCTGACGTAACTGTCAGCGTCAACTTGTCATACTTCATTCCACGCAATGCCTCCGCCGATGTCTGCATCAGCACGCGCCCCAATCGATGCCCCTGAAATCCCGGCTGCACGCAAAGCTGCGTCGTGTGACCCACTCCCGCAGACACCTCGCTGGTCAGCACTGCGCCAACCAGCTCATCGCTACCCGGATGCCGCAACACAAACGAAGCTCCTGGCAAAAACTGCCCGCACCCGGGAAGCAGCACAATATTCTTCAAGAAACGCAGCGCCCCGTGGCGCGTGCGATATTGGTCGTTGATGTCGCCATCGATGTGATTTGCATAGGCCAGGTAAATCAGCTTCGCGCAGGGCTCAAAGTAACGATCGTGCCAGCGCTCCATCCGCAATCCGGAATTCAGGTTCGGCGCTTCTTCCACCTTGCGTGTCAGATCCAGCAGCATGAACTGCCGCGTGTACAGCGCAAATCCTTGTTCCCGCAAAGCGCCTTCCACCGGGCCACCAAACGGCATCAGTTGTGCCTCGATCCGGTGCAATTGCGGCAGCGCGCGCATGGAAAACAGCATTTCGTCGAGCAACTGTCGCCCAATCGGTTCCTGATTCACTCGCGGCGAAACATACAAACCGCCAATCAACCCCTTCTGCTCTTCCAACACATAGAAGCAATAGCCGACCGCCATCCCGTTTTGCACCGCCACGCTGCCGGAAAGTGCATGAGCATCCAGAAACCGTTTAATCAGGTCCAGAGCGCTGCGATAGTCCCAATGCAATTCCTCGCGCCAATGCTGCGCCTCCTCCTGCAGGAGTGGTTCAAGTTGACGTACCGTCGTCTGTCTCAGGTCGACAATGTTCATAAAGTCTGGCGTAACTCGCGCCCCTGGGCGCATTTGCCATAATAGCCGATTCGGCCATTTGGCCAACAAATCAGACGCAGCCCGATACGCATCGGGCACATGGGCCGTAGAACTTGGAAAAGCCTCTGCGTTTCGCATGTTACGATTCAAATATATTTGCGTCATCCGATTCAGGGAGAGAGTGTATTCTGACCGGCATATTTGCTGGTAAAACGGCCCAAGCCTATGTCGATCTTGTTTGAATTGCGGTATCCAACGCGCTGGTACACCAAGCTGCTCACCATCATTCTCGCGCTGGCTTTCTTTACCCTTCTTGCCACCGCCGTCATCTCCAGCGTCCTGGTCTACTGGATCGTAAAACCGCAACGCACCAGTTCAGAGATCAGCATGGCCAGCTTTCCCGGCCGCCCCGACGAGGTGGATTTCACCGTAACTGGTCTGGGGGAACGCAAAGGTTGGTTCTTCCCGGGATTGCGCGGAGCGCCCACGATTTTACTTTGCCATGGCTATCAATCCAGCCGCGGCGAATTGCTTACTCTCGTTTCCGCCTTGCAGGATCATCAGTACAACGTTTTTGTTTTTGATTTCGCGGCCCATGGTTCAAATGCCGGGCTGACCACTTTTGGCTATCGCGAAGCCGACGAAGTCCGCGCGGCCATTGATACCATCGCCCGCCGCAATGATGTGGATCCCTCGCGATTTGGATTGTGGGGCTACAACCTGGGCGCCTACGCGGCCTTGCGTGAAGCTCAGAAAGATCCGCGCGTGCAGGCGATTGCACTGGATTCCGTCTACGATTACCCGAAGCAGATGGTGAAGATTGGCGTCGAGAAAACCGGCGTCGGTGGCTTTCCCTTCATGGTGCGTTCAGCAGAAACCGGCTTTGAATGGTTGAACTACGGCTATAAGGGCGATCCTCCACTTTCCGCCAAACTGAAAGCCATGAACGGCGTGCCGATTCTTTTCATTGGAGCCGCGGACGATCCTGAGCTTTCCGCTATTACTCGCGATATGTTCCTCAAGGCCTCCGAGCCCCGCGAACAGCAGATTATTGCGCACGGCAATTTCGTGAATTTGCCCGATGACGAAAAACGCAACTACGAAAACCGCGTGGTAACTTTCTTCCTGGCGCGCCTGCCAGTCACCGAAATCCCCGTCGTCCCTGTTCCCGCCAAGCCGACGAAGCCCACAAAGTAGTCGAGAGTCCAGACAACTCCCAACACGCCCTTGCCTGCTGCCGCCGATACATTGATCTCAACCAAAATTCAGCAAGCATTGCAGTCGAGATGCTTCCATCTCCGACACTGTCTCTATCCCAATCGGCGACCTGAGCCAAAAACTTAGTTCTCACGTTTTACTTCATAAATGAACCAGCCGCTGGGGTTCGGCACCAAGGGATCGTTCGCACATTTCAGCGGAGGATGAACAAGTTCGTCGCAGTTTTTCCCACGGAGAAGCAGATAACCTTCTTTTTCCGCGGAAGGATTCCATTCGCTGGTTTCGTGATGCAGATAAAAGTTCAGACTGAATTGTTGGCCACGGCGCATGGACACAACATAAATCTGCTCAGGCGGAATATGCAGCGCCTGAATTTCACGCGACAATGTCTTGCCAGACGGGTCTACAAAAAATACGTCGGCCACAAAATCATTCGCTCGCCACGACATAAGTAGAACGGGAATTACACTCAGCCCCGACAATTGAATCCGGAGCTGGATTTTGTGTCGGCGAATTACCAGAATCATGTTGGCGATGCCAATAACCAGGGCCGCAGCGGAAAGACGCAAGCCTCCCTTCAGTTCGGTCGGCAACAAAACAATGAATAGAACCACTGCAAGGACTCCGCCGCTGAATTGAATCCATCGAAATATTCTCGATTCACGAGCGCTCATGTGAACGTAAGATCTCGCCAGCAGCAACCCCAGAGCTGGAATTGCCGGAAGGATGTAACCCGGTAGCTTGGATTTCGAAACAGAAAAGAACAGTACGCAAAATAGCGCCAAGCAGAGCAGGAATACGGTGGAGGGAGAATATCGCTGGCCCCGAGCGTATCGATATACGCCAAACCATGCGGAGGTTAGCAGCGCAAGCATCCACGGCAGGAATGCAATTAGCAAAATGGGGATGTAGTACCAGAAAGGCTGAATGTGCTGGAACTCTGGCGTGAAGAAGCGCTTGAAATTGTGTTCAACGAGGAAGACGCGGAAAAAATCCGGATTGCGGCGTGCGCAGAGCACATACCACGGCAGCGCAGTCGCGCAGAAACTGGCGATTGCTGCAGGATGAAGGCAGCGAAAGGCGTCGCGCCATCGCTTGGTCAACACAGCCCATAGCAATACCGCCGCGCCGGACAAAACGATCGCGGCAGGTCCTTTGGCGAGTACCGCGAGTCCCAGGAAAATGCCAAAGGCCAACAGTGCAAGCCAGGGAGTTCTTGGCACCACAGGCGACTTGTCGTTCCGCGTCAGTCCCACAATCACCGCCGCGAAAACCATTGCGACGGTCAACATCCCGCTGAACGGCATGTCCGTCGCGGCCGAATGAGAGAAGCCGATCATGCCGACAGTGGTAGGCAAAAAAAGCAACAGCCATCGCGCCGTTTCTGCTCCATATAGTTTCCACGCCAGCCAAGCCATCGAGAGCGTTGCCAGCAACGCGCAAATCGCGCTAGGTAATCGTGCAGTCGCCTCGCTCGTTCCAAATAGCTCAAAACTCGCCGCCGCGCCCCAATAGTAAAGCACCGGTTTTTCAAACCATGGTTTGCCATACAGCTTGGGAGTAACCCAATCGCCGGATTCCGCCATGTTCCGCGCAATCCATGCATACCGCGGCTCGTCGGGACCAACTAGTCCGATAACCCCCAGATTACGGAAATAACAAAAATACAGTGTGGCCAGGATCAGAACGATCCAGGCGATTCGGGCGGCGCCAGAAAGCGCGGCACCGGACGGACTTGTTCCGTCAGGGTGAGAGTTGTCCGTTCGCTTCACGAAATGTTGAGTCTAGCATTGAAAGTGTTTCCCGGTGCGATGGAAGTCCTGCAAAGTGTCGCGAATGTGGGAAGATACTCTTAACGATGAAAGAGCGTTTGCAATTTGCGATTGCGTGGTCGCTGATCAAGTTTCTCGGCGTATTGCCGCGCGCCCTGTCTCGCACTCTCGCCGGCGGCGGAGCGCATGTTTTGCTCTGGATGCTTCCCAAATTACGCAAGACTGCCGAATTCAATCTCCATTTGGCGTTCCCCGATTGGCCGCCCACCAAGCACCGCGAAGTAAAACGCAAAATGGTGCGCAATCTGGGTTGGATGGCCGCGGAATTTGCCCGCCTTCCCTTATACACGAAAGAAAATATCGAACAGTTTGTGGTCTTGGACGGTCACGAGAATTTCCTCGCGGGGCGGAGCCGTGGCAAAGGCGTGGTCTATCTCACCGGACACATCGGCGCCTGGGAACTTTCTTCGTTCGCTCACGCGCTGTATGGATTCCCGCTGCACTACATGGCGAGGCCGCTGGACAACAAGCCGCTCGACACAATGGTCAATCTCTATCGAGGCCTTTCCGGCAACACTCCGATCTTCAAGAACGACGCCGCTCGTGGGATGCTTCGCATCTTGAAGAATGCCAGAACCGTCGGGATTCTGGCGGACCAAAACACCATGCCGCAGGAAGGCGTTTTCGTGGATTTCTTCGGCACCCCGGCCTGCACCACTACCGGCATCGCGCGAGTGGCACTGCATACCGACGCGGCCGTCGTGCCGGGTTACGCCTACTGGGATGAAAACATTCGCAAGTATCGTTTACGATTTGAGCCGCCGGTGGAACTAACGCGTTCCGGAAATCCGGAACAGGACATTCTCGAAAATACCCAGCGCTTTACGAAAGTGATTGAAGAGATTATTCGGCAGCACCCCGAGCAGTGGGTGTGGATTCATGCGCGCTGGAAAACGCGGCCAAAAGGTGAGCCGCCATTGTATCCATTCTTGTAACCGGGGGATTTGGCACAGAGGCAGGGGACAGAGCATCAAGGTCACGGAGTCGAGAGGGACGGAGATGAAATACACAGTGTCGGAATTGGCGAAAGTGATTGACGCCCGAGTGGATGGAGACGGCGACCTCGAATTGTCCGGTGTAGCTGCGCCGGAGCGTGCGGGCTCACGTGACTTGATCTACGTGGAAGCGGCCAAGCATATCGACCGCGCCCTCGCTTCGCCGTCGATCTGCGTCGTCGCACCAGACGGGATTGCCTTGCCCGGCAAAACCGTCCTTCGCAGCGTGAAGCCCAGAGTGAGTTTTGCAAAAGCGGCCGCCCTGCTGCGCGAACGCCCTCCCGTGGCTGCGGGAATCCATCCGACCGCTATCGTCGCACCGCTTGCGCATGTTGGATCGAATGTAAGCCTTGGACCCTATGTGGTAATTGGCGAGGATGCGCATGTTGGCGATGGAACGCAAATCGGCCCGCACTCTGTAATTGGCGCGGGGTGCTGGATCGGCGAAAATTGCCGCATTCATCCCCGCGTTACTCTTTACTCGGGAGTGCGTGTCGGTCATCGCGTCGAAATCCATTCGGGTGCTGTCCTCGGCGCAGACGGCTTTGGCTTTGCCTTCGACGGCGAACGTTATTGGAAATTTCCGCAAGCAGGAATCGTCGAGATTGGTGACGACGTGGAAATCGGCGCGAATACCACCGTCGATCGTGGCTCACTCGACGACACGCGTGTTAGCGAGGGCGTGAAACTCGACAATCTAGTTCATGTGGGCCACAACGTACAAATCGGCAAGCACACAGTAGTCGCCGCTCAGACGGGTATTTCGGGTTCCAGCACTCTTGGCCATCACGTGGTCGTGGGCGGTCAGGTCGGCATTGCCGATCACTGCACCCTTGAAGACGGCTCGATCGCCGGCGCGCAAGCTGGCATCCCCACCGGCAAAATTATTCGCAAGGGCCAGACGGTTTGGGGCACGCCTGCACGGCCTCTCGACAAGTTCAAGGAAGCCTATTTCTGGTTTGCGCGCCTGCCTGAATTGGCGGAGCGCCTGAAAAAACTGGAAGGGAAATGATGGCCGACGCGGAAGAGAACACCCCGGCGCTGTGGAGACTGGTTCTTATCGGTGGCCAGACCCGCAACATTGGGAAAACGCAATTGGTCTGCGACGTCATTCGGGCCTTTCCAAAAGTAAATTGGACAGCCGGAAAGATCACTCTCAACGACGACGAGACGGGTGTCCAAAATGCCGACGCACTTGGCGGCGCGCCAACCGACAGTATTTGCGCCTTGGAATGGGAGGCACACGCGGACACCGGAACGGACAGCGCGCAGTTTCTGGCTGCAGGGGCAAAACGTGCTTTCTGGCTGCGTGCCAAGCCGGGTTTTCTGTCAGAGTGCTTTCCTCTGTTGCGGCAAGCCCTGCGTGAGGCCGCCGTCGCCGCCGGCCCGGGCGATTCGCCAAAGAGGGCTTTAGTCGTAGAGAGCAATTCGCTGCTGCAATTCGTTAGTCCCTCACTCTACTTTGCTGTGATCGACCCCGACAAAGAAGATTTTGAGAACTCAGCACAGGCCGCTCTGAATCGCGCGAATGCCCTGGTGCTACGTGCTGCCTTAGCAACCGGCAAATCCCCACCTGCCCCTCTGTGGATGAAAGTCCCGCCCGAACTATTGCAGCAACGGCCTTCTGTGCTGCAACGCGTCGGTGAACCGCTTCCCAGACCCTTGGAATCGCTGATTCTTCAGATGTTGGATGACGCGCCGAGTGTATCGTTCTGACCATGCAGCTAACCGGCTTGTTCAATAGAGCATCTTATCCGTTGACCCATTTTTGGAAGCCGGGGATAATAACTTAGTACTTAGGGTACTCAAGTCTTTCGCTGCAGTTGCATTGGAAGTGTAACGGAACAGACCAGTTAGCAAATGTGGCCCAGGGAGAATCCTCGAGGGCCACAAAACTTTTGGCTCTGGGGGGAGCAGGAATGGCGTCGTTTGTCCGAGTTGGTGAAGAGCTACCGGTCGCGCCCGCGCCAGTGCCCTGGCGTCAAGAAAATTGGGCCGAACGCGTCGAAAAGGCCGTCGAAACCGGTGCTAACTACCTTCTCTCCGTGCAGGCGGAAGAGGGCTATTGGCATGGCGAACTGGAAGCCGATACCACCCTCGAATCCGATTACATTTACTACCTCCACGTCCTTGGCAAATCCGATCCCGATCGCATTGCCAAACTAGCCAACTATGTTCGACGCAAGCAACTCCCCGATGGGGGCTGGCCCATCTATCCGGGTGGACCCTCGGAATTAAACGCTACCTGTAAAGCCTATTTCGCCCTGAAACTCGCCGGAGACCCCACGGACTCCGAGCATTTATCTAAAGCACGTGACGTGGTCCACAAACTTGGCGGCCTGGAACACACAAATTCCTATGTTCGATTTTATCTAGCGCTGGTGGGGGCGGTGGGGTGGGAAATGGTACCTGCGATTCCACCGGAGTTGATGCTCCTGCCCAACTGGTTTTACATCAACATCTACGAAATGTCTTCGTGGACGCGCGGAATTGTAATTCCCATGGCAATTTTGGCCACGTTGCGCCCGGAATTCCGTCTCCCGGAGCATGCGCGTGTGGACGAGTTGTTCAACGACCCCTCGCAGAAAACTGCTGCATTCCGCTGGAGTAAGCAAGTTTTCTCCTGGAAGAATTTCTTCCTGATCGTCGATCGCGGATTGAAGCTTTATGAAAAGCTGCCGTGGAAACCTCTGCGGCAGAAAGCCATCCGTGAAGCAAAAGAGTGGATGCTCGAGCACATGGAGCGCACCGAAGGTCTTGCCGCCATCTATCCTTCGATGATGAATTCAATTTTTGCGTTAATGGCGCTCGGCCACGGACCGGATGACCCCTTAACATTTCGCGAAATAAAAGAGTTCTCGCGCTTCGAGATTGAGGACGAAGAAACCATTCGCCTGCAACCATGCGTTTCCCCCGTTTGGGACACCTGCATCGCGATGGTCTCGCTCGAAGAGGCTGGACTACCGGCGGATCACCCTGCACTCGTCAAGGCCGCGGAATGGATTCTGACCAAGCAGGTTTTGGGAAAGGGCGACTGGCAAATCAAGAACAAAGATGCCGAACCCGGCGGCTGGGCCTTCGAATTTCGCAATGATTTCTATCCCGATGTGGACGACACCGCGTTTGTTCTCATGGCTCTCCAGCGCGTGAAATTCCCTGACGAGAAGCGCATGCAAACCGCTATGCGCCGCGGTATTCAATGGCTGTTGAGCATGCAGAATCGCGACGGCGGTTGGGGCGCGTTTGATCGCGACAATGACCGCCAGTTCTTGTGCAACATTCCGTTCGCCGATCACAACGCCATGATCGATCCTTCCACCGCCGACGTCACTGCGCGTGTCTTGGAGTGTCTCGGGCGCTTTGGTTGGTCCGCGGAAAGCCCGGTGGTCCAAAAATCCGTCCAGTTCTTGATGAATGACCAGTGTAAAGACGGTTCCTGGTTCGGACGCTGGGGCGTGAACTATGTGTACGGCACCAGCGGTGTGCTGCGTGCCCTGGAAACAGTCTCGTTGACCGCACAGGAGTATTGCGCGCGCGCAGTCGCCTGGCTCAGGCAAGTCCAGAAGGCCGACGGCAGTTTCGGCGAATCGCTTGGCAGCTACGAGTTGCCTTCCACCAAGGGCCAGGGCAACAGCACTCCTTCGCAAACAGCCTGGGGCTTGATTGGTCTCCTTGCAGGCGCTGAGACCAATGACCCCGCGGTTGGTCGTGCCGCTTCCTATCTCGTGCAACAACAGAATTCAGACGGTTCCTGGAGCGAGGATGACTTTACCGGAACTGGTTTCCCAGGCGTCTTTTATCTGAAATATCACCTGTACAAGAATTCTTTCCCTGTCTACGCGCTGGCTCGTTATCGCAATCAAGCCAAGCGCGCCGCAGAATATTGCGCGGTAAAGTTTAAGCCCAGCGAATTCCGGCCCCGCAGCGGCTTGTACTCTGCACGCGAACGCCGGGTTTCCTAAAGAACACGAATGAGGTACCCCTTCGGCCTCGTATTCGACTCCGCAAAACATCTGGTGGCGGGCAAGTTGCGCCGCGATCCCAAATTTGCGATTTCCGTATCCCTCGATCCCATGGGTGGATGCACCAGCAGTTGCTGCGGATCAAAGACTGCCGGGAATGGAAACGCAGCCGTGGAAGCGCGTCCGATGCTAACCCTGGAGCAGTGTTTAAAAGCTCTGGACGAATGCCCCGCGCCGGTAGTTTCCATCTGCGGAGGCGAGCCGCTCGAATATCCGGAAATCCCCATCTTGTGTCGTGAAATTCTGGAGCGAGGTAAACACCTCTTCTTGTGGACGGACGGCACGCTGATCCGGCGCCGTCTTCATATGATTCCTCCCTATACCAATTTTTTCTGGAATGTCAGATTCGACGGCACAGAAAAAGTGCACGATGCACGCCTTGGGCGGCCGGGCGTATTCGCGGAAGCTTTGGACGGTGTCAAGGCCGCCAAGAACGCAGGATTCTTCGTGATCGTCAACACCACGATCTATCCGGACACAAAGGTCGCCGACGTCGCAGAGTTGTACCAGAAATTGCATGCCTCGCACGTGGATGGTTACACGTTTTCGCCGGTATTTTCAAAAAAGGCGGTCTGCAAAGTCGAGAGCGCGGCGTTCCACCGGCAAATGCAACAGCGTTTTCGCGAGGTAACCGACTTCCTGGGCGCGTACAATCTCATGATCTCCCCGATTTATCTGGAGTACCTGCGAGGCGAAAGGGAACTTGATTGCTGCGTTTGGGGCAACCCGGTTTACGGCCCGCGCGGATGGGCAGCGCCTTGCTACTTGTTGAATCAGGGATTTGTGCAGAGCTACGCGGAACTCACGGGCAAAACCCTTTGGGAAAATTATGGACGCGGCGTGAATCCACTCTGCGAAACGTGCATGTGTTACGCCGGATTTGAATCAGCGGCACTCTTGGGGATGAATCCCAAGGCCGGCGATATGTGGAAGCTCCTGACCTGGCAATTCGGCAGCAGTCTCGGCGAGAAGCGGGAAAGGGTAGCGAAGCGATGACCACCTTGGTCACCGGCGCAGCCGGATTCCTGGGTAGTCATGTCGCGCGCCAGCTCGTCGCTCGGGGCAACGACGTGCGTGTGCTCATGCGCCCATCCAGCAGCAATCGCGCCATCAGCGATCTCTCCTTGGAATATGTCACCGGCGACCTGCGCGACGTTCCTTCTCTGGAACGCGCCATGAACGGCGTTGAGCGCGTCTTTCATGTCGCCGCCGACTACCGCCTTTGGGCGAAAAACCCCCAGGATATCTACGACTCCAACGTCGGCGGCACGAAGAATCTCCTGGCCGCCGCCAAGCAGGCTGGCGTTGCGCAACTCATCTACACCAGCACTGTGGCTACAATTGCGGTGGACCGTCCGCAATTGCCCAACGAATCTACCGACGCGAAATTGGAAGAGATGATTGGGCACTACAAGCGCTCCAAGTGGATGGCCGAGCAGGAAGTCCTTCGCGAAGCGAAAGAGGGCGCCCCCATCATTGTTGCCATGCCCACCACTCCGGTCGGTCCGTGGGACTGGAAGCCCACGCCTACGGGCAAGATCATTCTGGATTTCCTGAATGGCAAGATGCCCGGGTATGTGGACACCGGCTTGAATTTCGTTGGAGTGGAAGACTGCGCCGCGGGCCACTTGCTGATTTCTGAGAAGGGCAAGCCTGGCGAACGCTATTTGCTTGGCGCAGAGAACCTGACCTTGAAAGGGTTGCTGGACCTCCTTTCCCAAGTAACTGGCCTGTCGGCACCCTACTTGAAAATCCCGCACGGCATGGCATTAGGTGTAGCCTACATGAATACCGCTCTTTGCCGGATGGTTGGGAAGGAGCCGGGAATTCCTGTGGAAGGCGTCAAGATTGCCCGTCATAAAATGTTCGTGGACGCTTCTCGAACCCAGAGAGAGTTGGGATTCAAACCCGGGCCGGTTGTGGCCGCACTGGAACGCGCGGCGCGCTGGTATGTAGCCAACGGTTACGTAAAACCTGGCAGGACCAGAAAAATGAAGCTGGCTGTTGCGGTTAGAGTTTGAAGATGAGAATCCTGGTCACATTCGCGGTCGAGGCCGAGTTTGCCCCCTGGTGCAAGCTGCGTAAGTTTCGTTTTATCGACTATCAGGGCCTCCGCTTGTGGCGCACCGATTTCGGAAACAATGAAATCACAGTGCTTTTGACGGGTATGGGAGCACAGGCGGCAGCTCTGGCAATGGATCTGATGCTACGAATGGCAGACGACGAGAAATATTTCGATGTGTGTATTTCGAGCGGCCTCGCGGGCGCTCTTCATGAGTCTCTAACGCCGGGAGTTATCATCGCGCCTCACATGGTTCGCGCCTCATTCCATCATGCCGATGTGAAGTCCGATTCCCTGGTGGTGGATCAGGAACTGCACAAGCTGGCACTGCGGCGCGGAGCCAATGCCACGGATTGCCTGTTCACCACAGACCAGGTCCTGCTCACGGCGAAAGAAAAACAAGCGTGCGAATGTTCGTCAAAGGCGCAATCCGTTGACATGGAGAGTTTCGAGATTGTCAAAGAAGCTTACGCGTGGGGCGCGCGATGCGTCGTTATCCGGGCAGTCAGCGATACGGCCAGCGAAGATCTTCCCATAAACTTCAATCGCACTCTCACGAAGCAATCCCAGATCAGCGTAAGCAAAATTATCCTGGAGTTGATGAAGAATCCCGTCGCGTTTCCCGCACTTCTTCGGTTTGGCCGGCAGAGCAGGCAAGCCGCTTCAAGGCTCGCGAACTTTTTGGAATTATTTGTCATTGGGCTGTGTGAGGCGCAATCCGAGAACACCGCAAGGACAGTGGCGGCGCAATGAGCGAAACGCAGACCGTGAATGCTCAACTCAAAACGCTGGGGCCCATTCCCAAAACCATGCGCGCCGGCGTCTACCGCGATAAGGGCGTGGTCCGCGTCGAAGAAGTCCCCGTTCCCGATGTCGGCACCCACGAAGTTTTGATCAAGGTCGCAGCTTGCGGGGTCTGCGGCACCGACATCAAGAAGATTTTTCAGCGCTACGTCGAGCCCCCCCAGATCCTGGGGCACGAATTGGCCGGCACGGTGGTCGCCGTCGGTCCCGGTGTCACTAAATGGAAGCTGGGCGACCGTGTCATGAGCTTCCACCACATTCCCTGCGGGACATGTTTCTTCTGCCAACGCCGCCTTTTCTCCCAATGCAAGCAATACAAGACCACTGGTCTTACCGGCGGATTCACCCCCAACGGTGGCGGTTTCGGTGAGTATGTGAAGGCCATGCCGTGGGTCGCCCAGCAGGGCATCGTGGCCTTGCCCGATAATGTCAGCTTTGAGGAAGCCACCTTTATCGAGCCCATCAACACCATCGTCAAGGCTGTCCAGAAGGCTCGCATCGCGGCAGACGAAAGCGTCCTGGTCATTGGCTGTGGCCCTATCGGATTGCAATTATTAATGGTTGCCAAAACCACCGGTGCGCGCATCTATACAAGTGACCCTATGGCGACTCGCCGCTCCAAGAGTATCAAGTTAGGCGCACTGGACTCTTTTGACCCTGTAAGTGGTAAGCTTGTCCAAGAAGTCCGGGCCCGCACTGAGGGTCGGGGGGTGGACGCGGTGCTCGTTGCCGTTGCACATCCGGCAGTGGTTGTGGATGCATTGGCCACAGCACGGCCAGGGGGCAGAGTTTTGCTCTTTGCCGCGAACGACCCCGTCACCAAGATAGAATTTCCCGCCGCAGCTGTTGGAATCGACGAAAAGGAAATTCTTGGTAGTTACAGTGCTGCTGTAGATATTCAGGAGAGTGCTGCATCATTAGTATTGGGTAGGAAACTCCCTGTGATGGACATTGTCTCCCACCGGTTCCCCTTGGCTAAAATCCAGGAAGGACTGGAATTGGCGGCAAACCCCACGGAAGATTCTTTAAAGATCTTGATTACTCATTCATGAGAACAGCTTCTACAAAAAAGACCGAGGCCGGCCTGGAAGAAGGTCGTATGCCCACAAGATTGCTGGTGCCATCAAAGATGACCGCAGCTGTCCTCTATGGCATCGAAGATTTGCGAATTGAACAGATTGACGTCCCAGTCCTGGAAGCCGACGAGGTTTTGCTTCGCGTCCGTTTGGCGCTGACAGACGGGACCGACCTCAAAGTCTGGAAGCGCGGCTATCACGCCAAAATGATTCAGCCGCCCGCCGTTTTCGGTCACGAAGTTGTCGGCGAAATTGTTGCCATGGGCAAGCGCGTGGACGCCCGCTGGAACCTCGGTACCCGTGTAATCGCTGCGAATTCCGCTCCCTGTTTCCGCTGCTATCACTGCCGCCGTGGCCAGGAAAATCTTTGCGACGACTTGCTCTTCAACAACGGCGCCTATGCGGAGTACATGCGCATTCCCGGACGTATCGTACGCGAAAACATGCTGGAAGTGCCCCACTCTGTGGATGACCACAGCGCCGCCCTTGTGGAACCCCTGGCCTGTGTGATGCGGGGTATCCATGAAATGGAAGTTCGCACCGGCGATGCTACTGCTGTCATTGGCTGCGGCCCCATTGGACTAAAATTTGTTCGTATGCTTTCTCGCCGCGGAGTTCGTGTAATCGCCATCTCGCGTCGCGAAGCCCCGCTGGCGGTTGCTCGCAAGCTTGGTGCCTCTTCGACCATCAATGTCACGGAGATTCCAGACGTCGTCGCTGCGGTTCGCGAACTGACCGAAGATCGTCGTGGTCCGGATTCCGTTGTGGAAGCCGCCGGCAATCCTGCGACCTGGGAGCAAGCCCTGAATATGGTTCGTCGGGGCGGGGTCGTGAATTTCTTTAGCGGCCTGCCCACCGGCACGCGGGTGGAAATTGAGCCCTCCGCCATCCACTATTCGGAAATCAAGATTATTTCGCCTTTTCACCACACCCCGCGATTTATCCGCGAAGCGCTTGAAGCTATCCGGCGCGGCGATGTCTCCGCCCAGGAATTTGTTACCGAAGATATTCGATTGGAAGACCTGCCAGAAGCGTTTGCGCGAATGAAGTCGCGTAGCGGGGAAATCAAGCTGGCTGTTCGCCCGTAACCGTTGTATTGCGGGTTGCCAATGTGTTGTTCTTTAGGAAGCCGGGGCTTCAGCCCTGGCGTAATACCTGGGGTAGTGAATTGGGCCTTAGCCCCTGAAGACTCCGAACTTCGTCACCCTATTTTCGAGGCAAAACAGTAGAGACCTTGTTCCTTCTAACGAGTGGTTCAAAGACAGATCATAGATTCGCGTTGAGAGCGAACGAATCCTGAAAATGCTGCGTCCCGGTGAACTCCAACTCGCTGAACGACTGCCAGAGAACTGCTGTGCCCCCGCGATTGCGGAGGAGTACACCCGCTGGCTCGCCACCCATCACTACGAAAATTTCAATGTCGCGTCCTGGCTCCTTCCCAAAGAACTCCACCAGCATTTCTATAATCTCTATGCGTACTGCCGCTGGGCTGACGATTTAGGCGACGAAATTCCTTCGCGAGATCGCGCTCTGGAATTGCTCGACTGGTGGGAATCGGAGCTCGATACCTGTTATGAGGGCCGCCCGAACCATCCCGTATTCGTCGCTTTGCGCGAAACCATCGTGGCCAAGAATATCCCCAAGCAACCCTTTGCGGATTTGCTCAAAGCCTTTCGTCAGGATCAGATCGTAAAGCGCTATCCCACTTGGGAATCCGTTCTCGACTACTGCGTGTATTCCGCGAATCCCGTGGGGCGGCTCGTTTTGTATTTGTGCGGCTACCGCGACCAGCAGCGCCAACTGCTTTCGGACGCAACCTGCACCGCCCTTCAACTCGCCAATTTCTGGCAAGACGTTTCTCGCGATTTGCACATTGGACGTATCTACATTCCGCTGGATATTGCCTCCTCTCACGGTGTCAGTGAAATGGATATCGTCGAGAAGATTTTCAATGACCAGTATGTCGCCCTGATGAAAGATTTGCTTTCTCGGACCCGCGTTCTTTTCAACCGGGGTCTGCCGCTTTCAAAGATGGTCGAAGGCAAGCTCTCTATCGATCTCGAAATGTTCAGCCGCGGCGGTCTGGCCGTCCTGGACGCTATCGAATCCATCGGCTACGACACGCTCCATGTGCGCCCCTCGGTCAGTAAAGGCAAGCAGGTCCGATTGCTTGGCCGCGCGGTAGTCACGCACGTTCTGGGAAACGGCGCTCAAGCTGCCCCGAGTTCCAGCATTGCGATTTCTCCTGCTCGCGCCCTCGCAGACGTCACCGCCTCGTACCACGAATGCCACCGCATTGCTCGCGAGGCTAACAGCAATTTCTATCCCGCATTCTTCCTGCTGCCGAAAGCCAAGCGCGACGGCATCGTTGCGCTCTACGCCTTCATGCGCCTCATTGATGATGTATCCGATGAAGGCGCGGATCTGGCGACCAAACAGCGGGGCTTGGCGAAGTGGCGTGCTGCGCTCGATCAGGCGATTACTGGGCAGGAGCAAGTGGTGGATGGCTCTGCGGCTGTCGCCTCCCCCTTTGCAAGTTTGCCGGGAGCCGCCGACGTCTTGCCGGCTTTGGTGGACACCATCGAACGCTACAAGATGCCCGCACGTTATTTGCACGACCTGATTTCCGGCGCGGAGATGGATCTAACCATTCAGAACTATCCGTCGTTCGAACGCTTCAAGGAATACTGCTATCGCGTCGCGGGTACTGTGGGGCTTACCTGCACTCATATTTTTGGGTTCCGCGATTCACGAGCGTTGGACCTTGCCGAAAGGCTGGGATTGGCCTTCCAGTTGACAAACGTTTTACGAGACGTGCGCGAGGACTTTTCTTTGGGGCGCGTCTATCTACCGGAAGAGGATTTAGCCCGTTACGCCGTGGCCAAAGAAGATTTTGGCCGCACCGAAGCCACTCTCGGTGTGCGTGCGCTTCTACGTTTTGAAGCCGATCGCGCGTGGGCTTGTTATGAAGAAGGTTCAAAGTTGATTTCACTCATCGATGAGGACGGCCGCAGCACCCTGTGGCTACTGGTTCATACCTATAGCGCCCTGCTGGCCCGCATCGAATCGGTTGATTTTGCCGTCTTTGGCGAACGTGTTCGGCTCTCCAAACCGGAAAAAATGTTGTTGATTGCCAAGGCGCGATTTGGGCGCCTTACGGAAGAGAACATCCTTGCAAAGCGTGATCGTGATCGGCGGGGGACTGGCGGGTCTATCGGCGGGCGTCGCGCTGGCTGAATCTGGCTGGCGTGTGCGGCTCTTCGAGCAGAGGCCTTTCCTGGGTGGCCGGGCAACCTCCTACGTGTTGCCCGACGGCGAACATGTAGACAATTGCCAGCACGTCACGCTGGGATGCTGCACCAATCTCGACGACTTCTACCGCCGCGTAGGCTCCACAAGCAAAGTGAAATTCTTCGATCGTCTTGTGTTCATGGATCCTCAAGGTCGCACTGGCGAAATGCAGGCGGGAATCCTTCCGGCTCCGTTCCATATGATCGGTTCCTTTGCCACCTTTTCGCCGCTCAGCTTCGTGGATCGGCGTTCCATCGCCATGGCCATGCTCGATATTCTACGCTCACAGGGGCACACCCCGGATCTTGACGAACCGGGCGGTATCTCCATGCTCGAGTGGCTCACTCGTCGCAAGCAAACCCCCGGGGCTATCGCTAGATTCTGGCGCGTTGTGCTGGTCAGCGCCCTCGATGAAGAATTGGATCGCACGGACGCTCGCTACGGTGTTGACGTTTTTTGGAAGGCCTTTGTCTCCAATCGCACCGGGTATCGCATGGGTGTTCCCACGGTTCCATTGGCGGAACTTTATGATGGTTGCAAAGCCGAAATCGAAAAGCGCGGCGGTGAAGTCACTCTCCGCGCTCCCGTTCGTGCCATTCACATCAACAATGCCTCATTGGAAAAAGCTGAGTTCGATGGCGATCGCATGGAATCCGCAGACGCCTACGTTTTTGCCTTGCCCCACGTGGCGTTGCTCAACCTCCTTCCAGAGGCCGCCATGCAGCAGGAGCCGGCATTTGCCAACCTTGATAAGATTCGTGTCTCCCCCATCACCGGCGTGCATTTCTGGTTTGACAGGGAAGTGATGCAAGAGCCATTCGTCACCCTCCTCGACACCACCACGCAATGGATCTTCAACAAAACGGCCCTCTATGGCCTGCAAAACGCCGCCACAGAAAAAGGCCAGTACCTGCAACTGGTGATCAGCGCTTCCTACAATCTTCTACCCAAATCGCGCCAGGAAATCATTGATCTTTGCCTGAAAGAGGTAAAACAGGTGCTTCCGGCGGCTCGCGAAGCAAACCTCCTGAAGGCCACAGTCATCAAAGAGACTGCAGCTACATTTTCGCCGGAACCTGGCGTCGATCGCTTACGTCCAATTCAACAGACCAGAATTCACCGCATGTTTCTGGCTGGAGACTGGACCAGAACCGGCTGGCCTGCGACGATGGAAGGTGCCGTCCGCAGTGGCTATTTAGCTGCCGAAGCAGTCTTGCGCAATGCCGGCACACCCAAGAGTTTCCTGCAGCCCGACTTGGCCCCCGACGGCCTCGTCGGTCTGTTCCTCAAAAAGAAGTTGTCTCCGGGCCATGTTGCAGGAAGCAGCCAAGGTTACGTTCGCGAATCGTCAAATTCTCGGTAGCTTTATCCAATTTCGCGTACGCCTCCTGGTTGGCTTTCTTGAAATAGTTGTAGTCGTTCTCGGATTCCCAGAAATCGAGCGTGAAATAAATCCTGGAGCGGAGAGAATCCTTCAGGAGTTTGCTCTCCCGGTAGCGCGGATCGCCTCGGAAAGTTCCACCCACTGCCCCTCGGGGCCGTATACTTTTTCAAAGGCTGTCTCTTCTCCCGGCTTGACTTCGAACTCCCATAGGATTAAAAACATATAGGTCCCATCTCCTGCTCTTGCCCAAGGCAATCCAGTTTAACTTCTTCGGGGAAGTCTGGTTAGCACGGGTGATTGTAGCAATCCGATTGGATTTACATCGCGAACAGCATAGGTTTATTCAAATTGTACAGGGTGTAGTTGCAGTCCGTCAGGACTGACGCACGGAGGCATTTGTGGATCGCAAGTACGGTCACCGCGGCTATCGCGACGCCGAAAGGCAAGACAGCAAGCAGAAGAAGGACAAGCCCGATCGCAAGCCGCCTCAGGGTGGACCCCGAGGCGCTACCGATCACCTCGGCCCGCGCACCCCGCGCATGGTCGGCACCGTCACCCGCGCTCGCTGCTCTAATTGCGGAGCCGTTCTCGTCGCTGGCTTCGATCCCGAGGGAAAATGTCCCAAGTGCAATTTCGAGCTGCATTGCTGCAAACAGTGCCGCTTCTTCGATACCGGAGCGCAGTTTGAATGTACCCAGCCGGTTCAGGTCCGCGTTTCGCCCAAGGACACCAAAAACGATTGCAAGCTCTATGAGTTTCGTACCACGGTGGAAAAAGACACCGCTCCCACCTCTTACATGCAGCCTTCGCAGGTCCCCGTCGAGGCCCCCTCACCCGCTCGGCCCCTGGACGCCCGTCAGGCTTTCGAAAATCTCTTCAAGAAATAGCACTCTAAGTGTAGGTGCCGGGAGTGTAGGTGCCGGGCTTCAGCCCGGCCCTCAAAAAATCCGTCATCCCGAGCAAAGCGAGGGATCTGCTTTATCTCTGAAGCTCCGTGCCCTCCGTGCTCTTGCCTCAGAGCCCTCTGTGTTCGTTTCCCTTCGCTCCTCAACGATTACTCCGCCTCTCTTTTTTCACCGCCGTGCCCATCGGAAACAACGTTGGCGCCGCTGGCATTTCGCTCGCTATCTTTTCCAATTCCGGATAATGCTGCCTCAGGGGCTCCGGCACCTTCACCTTTTTCCCCTTCAGAATGCTGATCAACTGCAACGCGTTCACCACCGCTTTCCCCTGATAGTGATTATTCGTCACCACAAACGTCTTTCGCGTGTGTTGCTGCACTTTGCGGATGCGCCCCGCCCATGGATCCAATTCCTCTGCCGTATAAAGATAGTTGTAGCGTTCATGCGTCGGCACGCCCGGATCGTCGCTGAACCACGTGTCGTACCTCCGCCCGTGAAACCGCACGTAGCCCACCGGCGAGGTCGCTTCGGCCGAAGGCTCCAGCGAATGCCCGATGATCGGCTGGTCGATATTGCAGAACCCGGCGTTGTGCTCTCGCAATAGCTGTAGCGTTTCATCGGTTTGCCATGTCGCGTGCCGCAATTCCACTACTAATGGGTAATCCGCGAATCGTTTCAGCAGCACGGTAAGATGCGCCACCGTTTCACTGGTGGTATGAAACGAAAAAGGGAACTGCAGCAGGATCGCGCCCAGTTTTCCGGCTTCCCTCAGCACATCGAATCCAGCGCGCACCGCCTTCTCATCCTCAACGGTCGCCGCAGGCTCATGCGTAAACCGCTGCCACAATTTTGCCGTGAACAAAAACGCCGGGTTCCCGGCCACCCGTTCGATCCACAACTTCGCGTGTTCTGGCCGCAACGGTTGGTAAAACGAAGTATTGATCTCGATGTTGTCAAAAAATTCCGCCAGATACGCCGCCTCGTGAAACCCTTTGAACCGCGGCACCGGATACACAAACCCCGCCCAGTCCGGATAAGACCATCCCGCCGGCCCCACAAATAGCTGGCTTTCTCCTTCCCGCTTCTGATGTTTGGCATCCTTCATTTCCTTTTAGACTAGGAATTCACGAAGACACTGTCAACGCACCACCCTGTAGCGGCCACCTTCAGGTGGCCACACCCACTCGCAGGCGCTGGCGGGTGCCCCGAGGGAAAGTCCTGAGCCGAATTGGGTGCCGCACCCTAGGCAATTCAGGGTACGGGTTTAGATCCAGCAAACTGCGAAATCTTTCCGACGTGTACCACCGGGGCGGGTAGCCGTGTAGCGAGACGCCGCACTTGCTCACGTTGTTAGGCCGCCAATTCACTGTACCGCCTACAAATATAAAGGTAAGAAGGGTGCCCCGTGGTTCGCTGTCTGAACCCGGGTCTTGGGTTTCCCTTCACTCCTTTGCCTGCCACTCGTACGAAAAATACAGTGGGGCAGGGTACACACCCGTTGGCTCGTCATTGCACTCCACATCACCAAGAGTTATCCTGCTCATGTATGCGGTGCAGAACACAACACTGCGTCGCGCTCCTTCCTCAATCTGTGAACTCCCTACAGGTGCAATCATGAACGTTTCTTTCAGCTATAAACATGTCGATTCGCAACAAGAGGTTGCTGCTGAAGTGACGCGCCGGTTGGACAAACTCGGCAGGCTGCTGCAGAGTTACGAACCGGACCTCATCCAATTGCATGGCGTTTTCTCTAAAAATCATCGAACGGACGAGCAGACATTGGCCCTGACTCTTTCGCTGCCGTCCGGCACCCTCCACGCCATTGGCAGTGGAAAGAACGTCCTGGCGGGCTGCAAAAACGCCTTCAGCGACGTGGAGGAGCAGCTCAAAAAGCATATGTCGCTCCTACGGCGTGAACACGAATGGAAACGCAAGCGCCCTGTCCGCGCTTGATCCTTTTCACTTTGTGAATGGTTTTCGCTCCGATGGACGGGCTCGCGAAACTAGATCTCCACCGTCATCTGCAACTCGACCAGTGCGTTTCGCGGTAACGCACAAACACCGATCGCGGCGCGCACGTGACGCCCCGCATCGTCGAACAGTTCAATAAACAAGTCGGAAGCCCCGTTGATCACTCTGGGTGAATCCGCGAAGCCCGCAACCGCGTTTACATATCCATTTACGCCGATGATGTTTTTCACCACATCCAGTGTTCCCAGATGTTGGCGCAGCACCGCCAACTGCGTCAGCGCGCAGGCCCGCGCGGCTGTATATCCATCTTCAATATTCCGATCCAATCCCACCGTCCCGGTGATCACCCCATTGGAATTTGTCGAGACCACTCCCGCCAGATACACCACATGACCAATCGTTTTGGCCGCCACATAATTTCCGCCGGGCGATGGCAGTGTCGGCAGAATAATGCCACGTTCTACAAGTCTCGCTTCGGCCCGTTCCGCCATGATTGTTCCCGCTTCTGTCGCGTCGAATGACGCGACACACTAGCATAGCCCATTCGATTTGAATGCGCGCCCGCTCATATTGAGCAGGCTGCTGGCTCCTTCCTCCGCCAAACTTGGTAAGATAGCCAACTTCGCGGCAGCGGCGATTGCACGCTCCGGGTAGACGCCCCGTACAGCTTCACCCGCTGGTCATCGCACTCTTTTTGGGAGAGTACAGCTTGCTTCAACGCATCTTTCATCTGGAAGAAAACCAGACCACTGTGCGCCGCGAACTTCTCGCCGGCCTCACCACCTTCATGGCCATGTCCTACGTGGTTGTCGTCAACCCGCAAATTCTTGCCGATGCGGGCATGCCCGTCGATGGCGTGCTATTCGCCACGTGCATTTCCTCCGCTATCGCCACGCTCATTATGGGACTGTGGGCCAACTACCCAATTGCCCTGGCTCCGGGAATGTCTCTCAACGCTTACTTCACGTATTCGATCGTGGTTGGCCGCGGCATTCCCTGGCAAACAGCGCTGGGCGTCGTTTTCCTATCTGGCGTACTTTTTCTATTGCTCACCCTTACTAAATTCCGCGAACAAATCGTAAACGGCATCCCCGATAGTCTCAAGTTCGGAACGGCCGGCGGCATCGGTTTATTCATCGCTTTTATTGGCTTGCGCAACGCCCGAATCGTGATCGCCAACAAAGCCACGTTCGTCGGCATGGGCCACCTTGCCGATCCGCAAGTTCTCCTCGCCGCAGGCGGGCTTATTTTCATCGCCATTCTGATGGCGCGTCGAATTGGCGGTGCCATTCTCATTGGTATCGTAGCCATCACTCTTGCGGGCATTCCCCTCGGTCTGGCGCACTGGCCCGGCCATTTCTTCTCGCTGCCTCATCCCTCCGGCACGTTTCTTCAGCTTGATCTACGGTCCGCCGCCAAAATCGGGCTCGGCGAACTTATTTTTGTTTTCTTTTTTGTCGATCTTTTTGACAACGTTGGCACTCTCGTCGGAGTCTGCGAAGAGGGAGGTTTCCTGCGTGATGGTAAACTCCCCCACGCCAGCCGTGCATTACTCTCCGACGCCTTCGGCACCATGGTCGGCGCGCTCTCCGGAACCTCGACAGTCACCAGCTACATCGAAAGTGCTGCTGGTGTTGCCGCAGGTGCGCGCACCGGCCTTGGAAACGTTCTGATTGCTGCTCTTTTTCTTTTCGCCATGTTCTGCGCGCCACTGGTCGCCGCGATTCCTACCTACTCTACTGCCCCAGCGCTAATTCTTGTGGGCGCTTTGATGTGCGGTTCTCTCGCGCGTGTAAAGTGGGATGATTTTAGTTCAGCATTTCCTGCGTTCATCACCCTGGTGGCAACGCCCCTCACCTTCAGCATCGCCACGGGCCTCAGTCTCGGCCTGCTCTCCTTCACTTTCATCAAACTAGGCACCGGCAAGTATCGTGAAATCAGTCCGCTGATTTGGGCGCTAAGCGCTCTCTTTCTGCTTCGTTATATTTTTCTCGGAACAGAATAATCCGTATTTCGCAACTCGCATCCAATCCTGGTGGCTTCCTGATGACCTTCGCTCAGCTCGCTGTTCCCTCCGCCGGAGCTAGAACTTTTTCCGGGTCCACAAAGAGCCAACTTACTGCAGCAACGATCGACAACGCAGCAGCCACATAGAACGACATCGTCCATCCCATCCGCGAAGCGATGAACGGCGTCAGTGTGGCCGTTAGCGCTCCTCCAAGTTGATTTCCCATGTTCATGAATCCGGAAACTGCGCCCGATGAGCCTCTGGCGATATCCGCTGTCACCACCCAGAACGCGCTTTGCGACAAATAAAGTGCCCCCGCCCCTCCTGCCAGCACCATCGCCGCCACTCTAGCGCTTTGCACTTGTGACCCCGTCGCGAGAAATAGCGCCGCAAGCCCCAGCGCACAGACCGCTACCCCACATCGGCCAGCGCGTTTTCCATATCGCCGCGCAAGTCTGTCGCTCAGGAATCCTCCCAGCGGACTGCACGCCGCCATCGCCAGAAAGGGGAGCGTCGTGTAAAACGCGCTAACCTTCAAATCCAGACCGCGCACCTTCGCCAGATAGATAAAGAACCAGCTGAAAAATATCCACGCTACATATCCGAAGCAAAAATAACTGGCCGTCACGGCCCACACCTCTTTGCTGGCCAGAATCGTCTTCCAAGAGATGCGATCCTTCGCGCCAGACTTTACCGTCCGTCCTTCTTGAATATGTTTCAGCTCTTGTGCAGACACGCCCGGATGCTCTTCCGGGGTGTCGCGTGCCGCAACATACCAGACAGTCCCCACGATCAATCCAATCAATGCGCTCACCCAGAAAGACCAACGCCATCCGAAGTGCAGCATCACGTAGGTAACCAAAGTCGGCGTAATGCCCGCTCCCACGCCTACTCCCGCAAAAATTATTCCGTTCGCCACTCCGCGTTCCATCGAGGGGATCCACTTCGACACGAATTGATTTGATGCTGGATAAATGACTGCTTCACCGGCACCCAGCAGAAAGCGCACTGCCGCAAAATAGAGCACGGCAAACGCGATTTTTGTCGAAACGGTCGCCGTCAGCGCCGTAAAAACTCCCCACCACAAGACGCCGGCCGTCAGCACCCGCCGCGGTCCAATCCGGTCCGCCAGCCATCCGCCGGCCGTTTGAAACAGCGCGTAACCTAACAAAAATGCGCTGAAAATCCAGCCAAGCTGCAAATTGTTCAGGTGATATTCAGCCGCGATGGAACTACCCGCAATTGATATGTTTACTCGGTCAAGATAAGCAACCGCGCTCAACACGAACAACCCGAATATCAGGTACCAGCGCACGCGGCTGTCCATTGGCTCGGCTTTCATCCCGAATGTGCTTTCAGCACTTTCACCAATTGCTCCGCCATAATCTTGTCCTCTCCCGGCTTTAGCATGAAGGAATTCATGGAGAGCACTTCTCCGTGCTCGCCGGTGGAAAGCACGATGGAAGGCTTTCCTTCGCGCAATAGTTGTGAAACTTGCCTTGGCTTCAACGCGATTTTCTTGGCGTCCCACCTAATTTCCATGTGTGGAACATGGTTTGCCACATCAGGAACGAAGTAGGACGTTGTTATTCCGGGAACTGCCGTTAGTTGCGCCGCTACGAACTCCAGCCGTTTCTGCCACTCTGCGTTCAGCGCCGCGTGGTCTTCCTTCAGATAGCACTCCAGCGCCTTCACCATCCCCACAATTTCTTCTTTTCCCACTTTCTGGCTGCGTCCCAGTGTGTCCTCATGCGGACTGTTGTTCAGCAACGCGTTCGCCACCATATCTTTCTTTCCTATCAATAATCCTGCGCATTGCGGTCCGCGAATCGCCTTGCCACCGCTGAACGCGATCAAGTCATAACCCATGTTTGCGTAATCCCACAAGTGCGAAACAGGGGGTGTATCCGCCGCGGCATCAATGAACGCAGGAATCTGGTTCTCATGCGCCAACTTCACCCACTCCTCCACTTTGATTTGTCCATCCGCATTTGCGAAGTTGGTGAAATGCATCATCGCCGTCTGCGGCCCAATTGCTTTTTTCAGTTCCTCGCGTGTCTCAATGACCATCAACTTTATGCCAGTTGAGCGCAATTGGTGGTCAAAGGGATTGCGGTGTGATTTCTGAATAATCACTTCGGATTTCATCCCGGTCAGGTCAGGCAATTGCTCGATGAATTTCGGATTGTCGCCGGTCAGGATTCCTGCCAGCCCAGACTGCATGGCCGCCGCTGCCCCGGAAGTCACGAGCGCTCCGTAACCTTCTGGCAGCTTCAACATCTCCGCGATTCGTTTTCCGGCCGCAACTTCTAGATCCGGAATGCTCACAAAATGTTCGCCGGCCAAGTCCATTACCGCTTCCACTTCCGGCCGCATCAACGAGCCTCCCAACATGGTCATCGTCCCTTGGCCATTGATGACTGTGATTACTCCCAATTCTTCGTAAACGTTGCCGGTCGACCCGAATCCAGAAATCGGCAGCGACGCGGGACCCTTGGCTCTCGACAGAGCGAATGACTTTCGGCCACTCGATAGAGTTCCTACCAGAGCTCCCAAGCTGCCCAGGAATGTTCGACGGTTCCATCGCATGTTGATTCCCATCCGCTTATGCCCCCTTCTTTACTTCGCGCACCACGGCGGCAATACAATTTATCTCCACCAGGGATTCTCCCGGCAGACCGGCGACTGCTACCGTCGTTCGTGCAGGCCCTCCATTCGGGAAATATGTCTTGAACACGGCATTCATCCCATCGTAATAATCCAGCTTCGCCAGAAAAACGGTAAGTTGCAGAATGCTGTCCATCGTTCCACCGCCCGCTTCAACGGTGGCCTTCACTCCTTCCATTACCATCTTCGTGTGCATTTCGATGGTAGGCGTTTTCCCAGCGTCGGATTTGTCTCCACGGGAGTGCGCCCCTTGCCCGGCGATGTAAATCAATCCGTTGTGAATGATCAGCGGGGTAATGAATCCCTTGCCCGCGGGATTTCCATCGCCGTCCAACTTCTGGACCGCGCCCGGATGCTGTTCCTTCGAATTCGGCTCTGCGCTTGCCATCTGTGCCATTCCCAATGCTGGCAACAACGCTGCAAGCCGTGCCGCAAATCCTCGTCTCGTGCTCACGTTTTCAAACATGTTGTTCTCCCCTCGTTTCGACTTTATCGCCAGCCCTTACTTATAGCCGGCCAAACTGTTTTACTGCTTCCTCAAGCGACTTGAGCTTTTCGATCCATGCGTACATGGAATGCTCTTTGAAATCCATCTCTTGCGCCAGCGCCAGAACTTGCAACGCGCTTGCACGAGGAACGACAACCACTCCATCGTTATCCGCAACCACAATATCCCCTGGATTCACCGTAACCCCGTCGCATACTACCGGAATATTCGCTCCCGCGAAACGATAGTGACTCACCGAAGTTGAAGGTACGATTCCCGTAGCGTACACCGGAAAGCTTATCTTCTGCAGGTACGCCGTATCTCGAACCCCGCCATCGATGACCGCGCCCGAGAAGTTACGCGATGCCATCGCCGTGCCCATCAGTCCGCCCATTCCTGCGATGTCGGCACCGTCTTCGACTACCATTACGTATACCGAATTCGCGGCTCCATGATCGATAGCCTCCAGCATGCCCTTCAGCGCGTTTGCATCGTGATTGCTTTCCTTCTTCAGCGTCACTGTCAGCGCATAACCCGCGAATCGCGTCGAGAAGATCGGTCGCATCTTGTGGGTCATATACATCTTTCGCCCGGTGATTTGTTCCAGCGCATCGGAAACTGACGCCGCCTCCACATGGCGGAATCCTTCCAGTAACGAAGCGTCCTTATCGACCGGTGCGATTTCCTGACTGTTTTTCCCAGAATCTGCCTGCGCCCAGCCCATTAGTCCCATAACCAAAAGCACTCCGGCAATGGCTGTGCCCGCGAACAGTACTTTCCGGTTTGCACGATGGCTTCCCCACATGATCACCCCTCCCATTCACGTCGAAGCGCGGACTCTATCATTGTTTTTCGTGTTCTGGAAAGTATCCGTATCGCGCCATCTAAAATGTAACCAGAGGGGACAACGTCGCGCCATTTAAGATGTAACCCGAGACAAAGACGATTTGGGGAGGGTTCATTTGGGGCGCAAGGGGAAATGGGAGTATTTCCGAGTTATCTATGGGCGGTATGGCAAAGCAGATCGTAAAGCGAAACGTGAAATGCTGAACGAATTTTGCTTGACCACGGGCTACCACCGAAGATACGCCATACGCATATTGAATGGCCCCGCACCCGGGAAGCGACCCGCTCGGCCGGTACGAAGACGCGGGCTGAGCTATGGGCACGAACTGCTGAGCGTGCTGACCAGCGTATGGGAGGCGGCCGGCTATCCCTGGTCGGTGCGGTTGAAAGCGCTGCTGCCGGCCTGGATGCCCTGGATCCGCAAGCGCTTCAAGTTAAGCGAGGAGATCGAGAAACAACTGCTCTCCATCAGCGCGCGGCAGATGGACCGTCGACTGGCCGCCAAGAAGAATCAACAGAGGCGGCGAGCTTGGAAATCCCTTCGGGATTCCCACTTTCCCACAGCCGCAACAACAACAAGCGCTCTCCGGTTACATATCAAATGGCTCGACGGGCAGTGCTAGGGTTACATTCTTAGATGGCTTGACGGGGTATCCACACCAGGAAATTCATCGCAGTCCACTCGGGCAACTTCAAGTTTCTTCTCAGAATCTGAATGGTTATACTTGGGCTCGATTAACCGCCCTCACACAAGCGGTCGTCCGCATCGGCACCTGGTAGAACTGACGCCAACGCGTGCCCGGGCTGCCGATGCGGCGAATTGCCTGCCTTCCACGTCCTGAAACTCGCCGCTCTGTAAACTGACCGTAAATTTATGCTCCCTCATCACTTGTATGAGTAGTGACGCCCACCCTCTCCTTGTACTCGACTTTGGAATTTTCTTGTACGATTGTTTAGCCTGCTGGTATACGTCTCAGGTGAGTCGTGCATCCGCTGGCCAGGTCGGGCTTGGGAGGGAAGCGATGAAGATTATTGTTCTGGGTGGAGACGGTTATTGTGGTTGGGCAACAGCACTCTACTTGTCGGCAAAAGGGCACTCGGTCGCGATCGTTGATAACTTTATCCGTCGTCAATGGGATCACGAACTCGGAGCTCAGACACTCACGCCCATCCTGCCCTTGAGTGACCGCCTGCGCTCCTGGAATGAGAGGACAGGCAAGGTCATCGAATCATTCATCGGCGATGTCACCGATTACGACTTTCTAGTTTCCACACTGAAGAATTTTGAACCTGAAGCCATCATCCATTTTGCCGAGCAACGTTCCGCGCCTTATTCCATGATCGATCGCAAACACGCGGTCTTTACCCAGGTTAACAATGTTGTCGGCACGCTTAACGTTCTGTTTGCCATGCGTGAAACACTTCCAGACTGTCACCTCGTAAAGCTTGGCACCATGGGCGAATATGGAACTCCCAACATTGATATCGAAGAGGGCTACATCACCATCGAGCACAACGGACGGAAAGACGTTCTTCCCTATCCCAAGCAACCCGGCTCCTTTTATCACCTCTCCAAGGTCCACGACAGCCACAACATGATGTTCACTTGCAAAATCTGGGGACTGCGCGCCACGGATCTGAATCAAGGCGTGGTCTACGGTACAACGACCGATGAAACCTCTATCGATGAATCTCTTATCAATCGATTCGATTATGACGACGTTTTCGGCACTGTCCTCAACCGCTTTTGTGTCCAGGCTGCCATCGGCGAGCCGTTGACCGTTTACGGCAAGGGTGGCCAGACCCGCGGCTTCCTGGATATTCGCGACACGGTGCGTTGTATCGAACTCGCCTGTCTTAACCCCGCTGGCAAGGGTGAATGTCGCGTCTACAATCAGTTCACGGAGCAATTCTCGGTGCTTGATCTTGCGCGCAAGGTTCAGGAAGCTGGGAAAGCGATCGGGCTGAAGATTGAAATTGACCACATCCCCGATCCGCGCGTTGAGGCAGAGCAGCACTATTACAACGCCAAGCACTCCAAACTGCTGGATTTGGGACTGCAGCCACACCTGCTGTCGGATTCGCTGCTGGATTCCCTTATGAACATCGCAGTCCGGTATCGCGATCGCGTCGATCTCTCTCTGATGATGCCAACCGTCAACTGGAGAAATACGAAGAACGACTTGAAGCACCGTCTCCCAGCGGTCCACACATCCGCCAAGCAGGCTGGCTCTTAAACCTCATCACTTGCATCACGACGTGGAAAGAGCGTTTTTCGACTGAAACCATTGCCAGGTATGCCGAAGCCCGTTTTCCAGTTGCGTCTGAGGATCAAATCCCAGCAGACGACGGGCTTTTTCAATACTCGCGTAATTTCGCAGGATTTCTCCGGTGCGCGCCGGCTCGAACCGAATGTCCATTTTTTTTTCTGGCAGCACCCGTTTCATTTCTTCGATCAGTTTAAGTATGGAAGTTTCTCGCCCTGAAGCAATCTGGAAAACTTCGCCGGGCGTGTTCTTCTTGTCCGCCAGCAGAATTGCTTCCACAAGATCTGAAACGTACAGAAAATCGCGGGTCTGCTGTCCTTCGCCGTAAATAATCAGTGGCTTTCGCTGCATGATGTTCCGAAAGAATTGCGCGACCACGCTTCCTTTATGGTACGAAAACGGCCCGTAAACATTTGAAAACCTCAGCGCGACCGTGCCTAGTCCGTATGATCCGAAAAACGCCGAGCAATATGCCTCGCCTGCAAGTTTCCCCGCTCCATAAGGCGAGACCGGTCGCGGCACCATTCCTTCGTGTACCGGAGGTTCCTGCTCGCCAAGAATCGCACCCCCCGTTGACGCAAAGATGAACTTCTTGACTCCGGCCTTCCGGCAGCCCTGCAACATATTGAAAGTTCCGCGCGCATTGATCTCGAAATTCGACTCGGGGTTCTCTAGAGATTCGATGACTCGCGTATGCGCAGCAAGATGCACCACCACATCGATACCCGCACAGGCCTTCTCGACCGCAGCAATATCTCGAACATCCCCTACCTGCAGCTCGACGCCATACTGCTGGATGTCCTCGTATTTGCCCATGCTCAGGTCATCCAGCACACGAATCGCCGCAGACTGACTCGCAAGCCGCGAAATAAGATTGACCCCGATGAAACCGCAGCCGCCCGCCACAAGATATTTTTTCATGATTCGCTTTCTGGTTTCTTCACTGCATGCGCAGAACGGTGCAACAACCGAATTCTTGATTCTAAAAAAAACTGTTTCTATCTTTGGCGATCGCCCGCACCGCATTTACACGCTTGCCGTCCCTTGTTTCACGCGGGTCGTCGCCAACACCAGTGTTCCGTTCTTCAGTAGATAATCTTCGCCACGCCAGCGTATCGTTCTCTGCCAAAAACTTGTCAGCCAAATCGCAAATGCCAGCGCATCCCAAAGGGGGATCAGGATTAGCTTGCTCCAGATCGTTTTCTGCTTCATCCCCCATCGCCCAACCAGGAGTGTAGCCACGATACGCAGAAACAAATACGTTCCAAAGAATCCAGCAGCTACAACCGGTGTCGGCTGCATTGCGAAGGCGAAAAGCGACCACGGCAACGCCCATGTAAAAATCAAGCCCAGATGCCCCCATGGCCGCATGTGACGCATCACCGTCATCCAGCGGGTGCGCTTGATGAATAATTGCCGGAACGAATGAAAGTCCGGCACCGTTTGCACCACGTAAGGGAGCAGCACAGACTCAAATCCCTGCTCCGTGGCTAAACGACCGATCCACAAATCGTCGGCAGGGCGGTCCACAATGACCAGATATCCGCCGAATCCCTCCACGTTCTTTCGCGTGGTGATAATGGATTGCGCAAGGGCGAATTTCGCTCCATCCAGTTGCCACGCCACCACGATCCCCAGGAAGAAATCGGAAAGCATTCCGATCGATTGCAATTCTTCAACAAATGATTTCTCGCGCGTCGAGGCATACAGGCACGTGGCGGATGCCACGTTTGGATCGCGGAATGGCGCCACAACACTGCGCAGATAATCCGGCCGCACTCGAACGTCGCCATCGGTAATGACGAACAGATCGTATTTCGCCGCTTTCGTCAGCCGGTCGAGCCGCGCTACTTTATCGTTGATCGCTTTCGGATCCGATCCGAACAATAGCCGGATCGAACGCTCCGGGAAATTCTTAATCAGCCTGTTCAGAACTGGCAGCGCCGGATCGTCTTCATCCACGCAAAAGACTATTTCGTACTCGGGATAATCCTGCCGGCAAAAACTCGCATAATTCTCGTACGCTTCCGGATCCAGCCCGCGAATCGGCTTCAGGCAACTCACGGGTGGCGTGAAGTCGGTTTTCCTTGCGTTTGAAGCCGCCGCTTTTCCGAAAAAACGGAGCGCGCTATAAATTGCCAGCAATAAATAAATGAATGGGATCGCCGCGATGCCAAGAAGGACGTAATCAACAATCGTCAAAATGTTGTTTGCTCCTTGTCCTCAGGTCGTCTTTACGCGCGCCCGTTTCCCCGTCGAGAGAAATTTCTGCAGATTCTGAAATAGAAATAGGCGGCTAGCGGAAAATGGGTGTTTTTTTCGCTGACCTTGGATTTTCTTTGCCTTAGTCTAGCTTGGAGCTTGCCGCCAATTCAAGTAACATGGATATTCGTGGTTAGCCACAAATTCCCAGGCCAGGGCTGATAATTCCTAGTCCGTCTCGAAGGTGTCGTCGAACGCATGAAAGCTCGGCCCAGTCTCCGTTTGAAAACTTACCTTCTGCTTTTTGCAATCGTATTCTTCGCGCCTCTTGGCAACGTCCTTCTCGGCAAGGGCATGCATAGTGTCGGCTCGGCAACAACCTGGAAAGTAAACGAACTGCAGCACGTCTTCCTGCGCATCTTCACCACCGGTTACATCTGGCTCGGTATCGCTTCTTTGCTCACTTTTTTTGTCGCCTACCTGCTGCTCCTCACCTGGGCAGATTACAGTTACGTGCAGCCGGCCGCGTCTCTCTCTTACCTTTCCATCTCGGTGCTCAGCTATTTTATTCTCGGCGAGATGATCTCACCCCTTCGCTGGCTCGGTGTTTCCGTAATCTGTCTCGGCGTTTTTGTTGTCGGCCGGACGGCCCCCAGCACCACGAGAGCGTCCGATCGTGCGTGAAGCTGTCTTTTTCTTTTTCATAGTCGTGGCCGGAACAGGCGGCGAGCTCTGCGTCAGCCGTGCCATGAAGAGCATCGGCGAAGTCCACGACTTCCGGCCCAAATCCATTTTGAAAGTTATTTTCAAGGCCCTCCGCTTGTCCTGGATGTGGCTCGGCGTAGGGCTCATGAGCCTGGCCTTTTTCTCACTGCTCGCGATTCTTTCTTTTCAAGAAGTCAGTTTCGTCGTTCCCGTCAGCGCTTTGAGCTATGCCGCAGGTGCCCTGGGTGCCAAGACTTTCCTGGGTGAGCGCATCAGCCGCCATCGCTGGATCGGCATCGCCGTGGTCTGTCTCGGCGTCACCATTGTTTGGTGGAGCAAGAAGTAATTTCTGCAGCTCGCTCAAATCTGCCGCTGAATCCTTGCAACACTTAATAAATGAAGTTTTTGAAGCTGGCGAAAGAAGGGAAGTAACTGCACCGCGGCGGAAAGTTCTCATTCTTCCCGGTTGTTTGCGGAAAGAATGGCGGGGACGACGAGACTCGAACTCGCGACCTCTGCCGTGACAGCATTGATCCTGTTTCTACACCGAGCGATCTTGAGCGACACTGAAACCCGCACAACCTGCACAACCTGCTGAGTCCGCACATCATTAGGCAGAACATACCTACACTCTAGTGTGTTTGAGCGATATAGTCCGTTACGGCGTTTTTTGGGGGGGTGAGGGGGACACAGTACAATTCACAGTACAGTTTTTTCCTTTCGTTCCAATCTTCATCACGTCCAACTTCACAACTCTCGCCCGTTCGTTCGTCCTGGGCGGCCAGAATTGGGGATCTAGTTACCCGGCAATACGCATAGCCAGCGGGAGCATCAGACTGAAATATTGCGCGCGCCCCTTACAGTTCCAAGCAAAGGACCTTTCGGAAAAGTTTCGCCGATTGTTTCACGATGATTCTTCGACGTCAACATGCAGTTCGGTTGTGCGCGATCTAAGCACACGACTGTGACGCACGCCACACGCGACGCGAGCGCTACAGACGTACAATCTGCGCGTACTCTGCAGAGCGCTAGTTGCATAAGTTGTCTCGTGTTATGCACGCACTCGAACCTTGAGAGTCTAGTCAGCGCTCTGCGGAGTTTCATTTTGAGGGACTGCAAATGCCTGCAAGAAAAGCTGTAATGAAGTTAAACGAAGTCGCCGAAACGATGTCTGAATTTATCGCATCTGAAGACAGTGAGTCTGCATTCAAGACTGACTACTTTGCGAACATGTTTCAAGAGATAGAAAACTATGACGCTGAGTACCTGAAGCGCAAGAAGAGTGTTGTTGAAGAATCGCGCAAAAAGACAAAAAAATGAAGTAGCTAACGTCGCCCTAACCATCAACTCTCGAAGAAATGAAACCGATATTGACAATTCACGAAGGTGAGTTCTTGGTTGGCGATTACATCAATCGCCAACTCGGGCACAAGTACGACGTATGGGTTCGAACGAAAGACAGCGGAGTCGATCTGCTCGTCACTCGCAAACGGGGCAAAGGAAGAGCCGTAAAGCTACAGGTGAAATTCTCGCGAAGTTTCGACATCCCTGAAGAATTGACGCGACACGTTTTTGCTACGAGCTGGTACACGCTTGACCCGAAAAAGATTAGGCAAAGCGAAGCCGATTTGTGGGTTTTCGTCTTCATGACCCTGAGACACGAAAGGTATTTTGTTCTGATTCCTACCTCGGAGTTGCGGAAGCGTATCCCTCGCAGTTGCAGATCACGTGGAACTTGTACCTCTGGGCGTACTCCGACGGGGCCTGCTATCAAGAATTCAGTCGAATCAGAGGGGGCAACTCCGACGATCCGACTGGTAAACTCGTGAAAAAATCATTGTTGCACTGAGAGCGAATCCAGCTTGGGCCGGACAAGTGCCGGAGGGCGATATTCGACCAATTTCGACTAACCAGGCAAGTAGAATTTGAGCGGCTCGAGGTCGCTGTGGCGTTAGCCAGTCTTCGCTCCAATCGCATCGCCGGAGACGATGATTTCCACGCGACGGTTTTTCTGTCGACCTTCGTTCGTGCTGTTATCCGCCACGGGCTCGGCCTTGCCCAGCCCAACGGCTGTTACTGTGTCTGCCGCCAGACCCTGCTGGACCAGGAAGTCGCGCACGGTGTCTCCACGCTGCTGAGAAAGTTTCATGTTCGCTTCATCGCTGCCGATATTGTCCGTATGCCCTTCAATCGCGAGGTGCAGACCGGGATGCGATTGGATGATCCCGGCAAGCTTGGCCAGCGTAATCTTCGTATCAGGTTTCAGGTTGTACTTGCCGAAGTCAAACAGCACATCGCCCATGTTCACCACCAAACCGCGGGACGAATCGGTCGTCTGCAAAACACTATTCAGTTGCTGCAGTAGTTGCGCACGCAAGGCCGCAGTGGCAGCGCGGGCCCGTTCCGCTTCCTCTTTGGCCGCCTGTGTCTTAGCCTGCTCTGCCGCCTGTTTGGCCTCCGCCTCTGCCTTCATCTGCGCTTCCTTTGCCGCCGTCAGTTCCGCTTGGCGCTTTGCTTCGACGGCTGCCTGTTCCTCAGCCTTGGCCTTCGCGGCTGCCGCGGCTGCATCCTTTTCTCTCTGGATGCGTTCCGCTTCTTGGCGTTCCGCAGAAAGCGCACGGGCATCCTCAGCAAACTGAGTGGTCTGCCGGGCGTTCGTCACGATTTTGCTCTTCTCTGCCTTCGACGCGAGCGAGTTCTCCGCCATTTGAAGACTGCTGGTTGCCTTGCTGAAAATCTCTGGGGCATATTTGTCCGAACCCTGAGATTTCGCAATATCCACTGCATTTCGCGCCTCGTACATGTCGAGAGGTACGTTTTTGAGGTCAGGGGTCAGAGCGAGGGGATTCCCGAGTTTCGCATATTGGCTGCGCTTCATCAGCCTATAGCTGTTCTCAGGATAAATCTTCCCTTTGTTATTTTTCTTGGTGTCGTTGACCAGCACAACAATTTCACTCGGTATGGGCACCGCGAAATAAGGCTCAGCGGTCACACCCATCGCGAATGTCTGGGATTGCGCGGTCGTGTTCAGCTTGCCTTCACCATTCTTATCGATTGGAATTTCGCCCAGATTGGTAGTAGCACCATCTGGCGTGACGATCCAAAGAACGTAGGTCAGGAATTCGGCTCCCAAGGTCGTGGGCTGCGGCATTCCTTGGACCTTTACTTCAATGGCCGTACCACCTTTCTTGGCCTCTACCTTGGCCTCACCGCTCGCGTTTGGGGAGCTAGGAGTCCCGACAAAAATCACCTTGGTGGACCCTCCGCCAACTTCATATCCAAATGCTTTGATGGACTTCCTGACAACGTCTGATTCTGGCACCTGGGGCTTAAGTTGGGCCAGTGCGTATCCCGCGCAGGAAACGGCGAATACCGCGGCCAGAACGCTCTTGGTGGCATTTCTCATGGGGCTCCTCCGAGTACTCCGATCTCTTGCCAGATCCTAACAACTACCTTGTTTCCAAACAACCCTGGCAAGATCTGCGGGTGCATTTGGCTCCAGCTCGGGTGGTACTGGGAAAAACATAGTATGTAAGCGTTTTCGGTTACTATATGTTTGGTTAATGCTGCCGGACATGTCCCGCATGGGACTGACCGCGGCCGCCCCCACACTCCTGTTCTCGCGCCCATGTACTATTTAGGTCTATCCTCGCCACAATTCGTTGCCCTGCCGTACCCAACATTTATCATGGGGTAGGCACTTCCTCATGAAGCCTTTCGCGAGGTTCAGAATGACAAAACGCTTTTGCATCTTATCGTGCGCCTTGGTGACTATTCCAGTGCTGTGTGCTGGTCAGGACGTACAGCCCAAACCGGCTTCCAAGAAGAGTTCTACCTCCTCCGCAAAGTCGGCAAACTCCACAAACTCCGCGCCTAAGCCAGTGGAGCAGTCCGCCAAGAGTGTTTACGCTGAACTAACCATCGCCGAGTTGATTGCCGAGGACCCTAACCGCTGGTCCGACAAAATGTCTGCGCATGTGGCGGTCGGTGGCTTCGTCACTCAGGTGGCAAAAGGAAGCGACGGCGACACGGACATTCGCATTTGTGAAAACCCCAAAATAGAGGGCATGGATCGCGCGCGTTGCATTGTGGCCAAGTGCATACCCAAGATTCCTTGCGATGTGCCGCAGGTCGGTCGTCCCATTACCGTGAAGGGCATCACCCGTTACGACGCCAAAGTGGGCACTCACTGGTGGGAGATTCATCCCATTGAGGAAATGGAAAAATAGCCCCTGAGGGTTGCGGTGGGAAGAGTGGGACCAAGTAAAACAGCATATCGCAATTAAGCGGGCTGTATGGCACAAGATTGTGGGCTCGACGAAGACAGAACAAAGCGAGCGGTATGTCACAGTGACGGATGCGCTGCGGGAAGTCCTGCTCGATCTCTGGAAAGCGCAAGGTTCGCCATTGGGAGGTTCCATACTTGCGGGGAAGAAAGGGCAGCCAGTTATTCTCGACAACATGACAAAACGAGCAATCATTCCCGCCCTCGAAAAATGTTCTGTCTGCGGTGAATCAAAAACAGATCACCAAGCGGACAGCCATGCATTCGAACGTGATAACTCTCTTTCACAGTGGCACGGCTGGTATTCTCTCCGGCGTTTTGTCGGAACAGAAGTACGGATGCACGCGGACAGTGAAACAAGCGCGAAGGCTCTCGGCAATTCCAAAGTGGTTGCAGACCGCCACTACTTCAAGCCACAGACAGTTCTGCCCGATGTGCGAAAAGCGGTGAATGATGCACTTTCAGGCCTAATTCAGTGAGCAACGATGTTCAACGTTTGTGCAACGGTGGGAAGCTTCTACCCGCGGAAGCCATTGAAAAATATGGCGGGGACGACGAGACTCGAACTCGCGACCTCTGCCGTGACAGCGTAGCTGGTTGATGTAACTGATTGATATCAAACGGTGTCGGCGGACATCTTTTGATACCACAAGGTACCGTATGTCAGCTCTTATCGTCCCCTTATTGTACCTAGATTGGGCCGAGTCAACTTTCCAGCGTCTTATGCGTTGGGCCGACGCCGATGGATAGCTTCATCTCCCACAACGCCGTTCTGGATAACTCAGTCCCATGCGCGCATTGATGACTACGCCATGCTCTTACACCCCTACGCCTGTCGGATGGAGGGCCTCTTTGGAGAAATTGCAGATACGCCAGCTCATGGTCGAATCCTCTGGAGGCTAGTTCGGAATCGGGCAGCCGCGAAAGAGCCCCGAACGGTCCCGTGGAACCGGCGTCCCGATCAAGGCCCGGAGAGAGATTTGACTCGATGACGACAATGAATGCTTGGAGTTTTGCGGAGATGCAAATGTAAAATAGGGTCATGGACGCCCCTGTCAGACTGCCTGCCTTGCAGCAAGCTGGCGTGAATCAGCATTCACCTGCGGAGGCGAAAATCGTCCTATTCCGTTCGCTGTTTCATGGACGCGAAGATGTTTACCCGCGTCGCTTCGAAAGCCGTAAGACTGGCAGGGCCGGTTATTCACCGGTTTGTGGTAATGAATGGGTCCAGGGCATTTGCGAAAAGCCAAGGATCAAATGTTCCGAATGTCCTCACCAGCGTTTTCTTCCCGTAACTGACGATGTGATTCGCTGGCATCTGCAGGGTCATGACGACCATAGCCGTGATTTCGTCATGGGTGTTTATCCGATGCTTCTGGATGAAACCTGTTTCTTCCTCGCCGCCGATTTTGACAAATCAACGTGGCAGGACGATGTCGCCGCGTTTTTGGAAACTTGCCGTCAAATGAATTTGCCGGCGGCCTTGGAGCGATCGCGGTCAGGCAGGGGCGGACACATTTGGTTCTTCTTCAACGAACCCGTGCCTGCCACCTTGGCGCGCAAGTTGGGGGCGCATATTCTGACGGAAACCATGGAACGCCGTCCCGACATCGGCCTGGATTCGTACGACCGTTTCTTTCCCAATCAAGACACTCTTCCGCCGGGCGGCTTCGGCAACTTAATTGCGCTGCCATTGCAGAAGCGGCCGCGGGAATCAGGCAACGGCCTTTTCCTGGATGAGCGAATGACACCGTATCCCGACCAATGGGAGTTCTTGTCCTCGGTCCACAAAATTAGCCGCGGTGAAGTTGAAGAAGTGGTCCGTCTCGCTGAAGCGAAAGGGAAAGTAATTGGCGTCCGTTTAGTACCAGAGGGCGATGAAGAGGAAGCGGCACCCTGGATGGCTCCACCCTCGCGGCGCAGGAAAGATACTCTGATCGCTGGTCCCCTTCCGAAAACCTTGGAACTCACGTTGGCCAATCAGATATATATCGCGAAAGAAGTACTGCCTCCTGCCCTCCGCAACCGCCTGATTCGGCTGGCGGCGTTTCAAAATCCCGAATTTTACAAAGCGCAGGCCATGCGGCTTTCGACCTACGACAAGCCTCGAATTATTGCCTGCGCTGAAGATCACCCGAAGCACATTGGATTGCCGCGCGGCTGCCTGGATGACCTGCTTCAATCCCTGTCGGATCTGAACATCAAAACTGTGGTCCGGGACCAGCGCAACCCAGGCCAACTGCTGAAGGTGACATTCCAGGGTGAACTGCGCCCCGAGCAAATCGTCGCCGCCCAGGCCATGCTTGCTCAGGACACGGGAGTGTTGGCAGCCACCACAGCGTTTGGCAAGACCGTGGTGGCCGCGTGGCTGATTGCCCAACGCGGCGTTAATACGCTCGTATTGGTGCATCGACGGCAATTGCAACAGCAATGGATCGAGCGACTTTCTATCTTCTTGGGAATGCCGGTCGGCGCCATAGGCCGGATCGGCGGCGGCCGCGACAAGCCCACTGGCCTACTGGATGTCGCGGTGATCCAGAGCCTCGTACGAAACGGTCTAGTCGATGATCTGGTCGGCAACTATGGGCACCTCATTGTAGACGAATGCCACCATCTATCTGCCCAAAGCTTTGAATTGGTTGCGCGTCAGGCTAAGGCGAAGTTCGTCACGGGTTTGTCCGCCACAGTTACACGGAAGGATGGCCACCATCCGATCATCTTTATGCAGTGCGGTCCGGTGCGTTATCGGGTTCATGCCAAGCAGCGGGCGGCGGCTCATCCTTTTAAGCATACGGTCATGGTTCGTCCGACTGACTTTCGCCCATTGCGGCCGGCCAATCCCAATGTGCGGCTACAATTCCACGAACTCTATGAGGAGCTGATTGGCGATGAAGAGCGCAATCGGCTTATTTGCCATGACCTGATTCAAACCCTTCGGGAGGGACGTTCGCCGTTGGTGTTGACTGAGCGGAATGAACATCTGGACTCTTTGGCCAAGCAATTGGCACGCGAGGTGCAGCACTTAGTGGTGCTCCGAGGAGGGATGCGCAAAAAGGAGCTTGACGCCATCTCCGGCCGCTTGGCCTCCATTCCTGCGGAGGAGGCTCGCGTGATCTTGGCCACCGGCCGATATGTGGGCGAGGGTTTTGATGATGCCCGTCTCGACACCTTATTTCTGACGCTGCCCGTCTCGTGGCATGGAACCATCGCGCAATACGTGGGCAGGCTGCATCGCCTCTATGACGGCAAGCGCGAAGTGCGCGTCTACGACTACGCCGACCTCAATGTGCCCATGCTCTCGCGGATGTTTGATCGCCGCGGTCGCGGCTACGAAGCGATTGGCTACAAGATGCAGCTTCCGGGCAGTGCCGTTCCCGGCTGGCCTGCAGACGTGCCACTTCCTATCGATCCCGAGTGGAAGAGTCAATACGCCGCCAGCGTACGCCGCCTGGTGCGCGATGGCGTAGATTCTCCTCTGGCAAATCTATTTGTCGACGTAGCTGTAAAGCCACCTCCGAATGCCGAGGGCGCCAATCGAGCGCGAAGCGCAAGCGAGGCATTTTTATATCGGCGCCTCGAGACTTTGGCCGCAACGAACGGAAAATTTCGTTTGAACGCAGAATTGCCGATTCCATTCGATGGCTGGGGGCGCATGGAGGTTGATCTGCTTTGTGCGCCATCGCGAATCGCCATCGAATTGGACGGTGGCCAGCATCTGGGTGACACAGACGCCTACCGGCGAGATCGTCGTAAAGATGCCCTGCTTCAGGAGAACGGCTATCTGGTCCTCCGATTCCTTGCCGAAGATGTCGGCAAGCATCTCGATCAAGTTCTCGATGGCATCTTTCGGGCTTTATCACATCAGGGCGCCAGAACCTGAGCTGAGGTCCCCCAAGATCTTACCTTCTAGGCCAAGTCCGGTAGCTCTTCGCGCGGAATTAGCAGACGGATGGAGCGTGCTTGCCCGGGCGTTCGCTCGATGAGCCCCCGGGACACGAGCGTCAGGACCATTTGATGTACGGAAGGCGGAGAAACCTGAAAGTATTGCTGCATCTCGGCCTCGGTGGGCGCGCGTCCGTGGATTCGAGTGTAGTAATAGATGAAGGCCAGGTACTGGCCTTGTTTGGCGGTATAGGCTTTCTTCATCTTCACCCCTACAACGAGGCCACTCCTAATTCCTGTTTCAAGCAAGGTTCCGCGAATGAGCTTCCTATGGGCTGGCAATAGTTCTCGGACCTGGATAATAGCAGTGGAGAGCAAGCGAGCCGGGACTTCAATGAAATATTCCTTCGGGTTGAGGCTCCGTCGCCAGCAACTCCCAATAATCGAGTGGATGACCGCGCCTCGCCAGCTGGCCTGAGGTGACCCCGCAAAAGTCGACTTTTGCGCCCAACTGCCGTTGATTTCTGGAGTTTGTGCGATTCACACGCGACCTGTCGTGACATCTAACGGCGCGGGAAGAATCAGGTTTCGTTCCGGCCCATTCCGAAAGGACTCGAAAAATCCTAAAACTTGCAGTAATATAGGAGTATATTTGGGTTATAAAAGGATCATCTGCGATGGCCTTAAAAACAAAGCAATTGAAGAAACAGCCCCAAACCGAGCGGGCTACGCGCAAGTCAAAGTTTCAGGCTGATTTGGCCCCTGCGGAAGATCGAATGGTTCGCGGCTTGAAGCAAGAGCTACAGCTCACAAGCAACACGGATTTTCTTTCCGACGCCCTGGCGTTATTCCGCTGGGCAGTATGGGAAAGAAAGCGCGGTCATCGTATTTTTAGTGAAACTGAGACGGGCGAGCGGAAGGAATTGGTGTTTCCGCGCCTCGAACGCGTTGCCCCTGAACTGGTGCTCCCACGTGTGGACATTCCTTGGGCGCCGCGTGAGCTGGAGAGTCTTGCCGATCTCGCATCGCGAGAACCCGCCCATCCTACCGAAAACCTCATCCGAGCAATGAGAGGCTGAGTGGCCGTTCTCATCCGTCGTCTCGAGGAGCAGGACGAAGTCGCGCTTTTCGATTGTGGCGATGAGCCACTTAACAACTATCTAAGGCGGCACGCGTGGGCGAATCAGCAGAAAAGCTTTATTGGAGTGACTTATGTCGCGATCGACGAAGGCGCGCCGCGCACAGTTATCGGATACTTCACTCTCGCAACGGCAAGTGTGCCCCGCGAGAGCTTCCCTAAGAATTACGTTCGTGGACTTCCCCCATACGACTTGCCACTCGTTTTGCTCGCGCGGCTTGCGGTGGACCGGCGCTTCACAGGAAAAGGGCTCGGGCATGCTCTCATTTCCGAAGCATTTAAGATCGCACTCCGAGTTGCAGACGATGTGGGATGCCGCTGTATCATTACGGATGCATATCGAAACAGAGTCGACTGGTATGCGCGCTATGGTTTCGTCGCGCTGGAGGGTGCCTCCGAGAGCGGTCCTCAACGAATGTTTCTCGACATGAGAACGATTCGTATGGCGCTCAAGGGTACGCAGTAGTCTGGTCTGCGCTCACACCGAATGAAGTTCGGTCTTTTCACCATGCCCAAATCCCTGCTGGTCAGCGAGCCGGAAATCATCACCAAGGGCGTCATCGCATACCAACGAGCATTGCCGCCGCAAAGCAATTCACTTCCGAAGCGGCCTAATGCGCAAGAATCCCTCCGCACCGCAATTGCGATGCTGGAGGTAGAAATGCAACAGGGCAGTCTAATCAGGAGTGGTCGAAAGCGCGGTCCAGATGTCTGGCAGTTCCCGGATGCGCGCAGACAGCGAGACGAGTGCGAAGGCTCTTGGAAATTCCAAGGCAGTTGCAGACCGCCATTACATCAAGCCGCAGACAGTTTTGCCCGATGTGCGAAAAGCGATGAAAGATGCGCTCACGGGGCTAATTCAGTAAGTAACGATGTTCAACGATTGTGCAACGGTGGGAAACCTGAACCGCGGTAGACCATTCAAAAGAATGGCGGGGACGACGAGACTCGAACTCGCGACCTCTGCCGTGACAGGGCAGCGTTCTAACCAACTGAACTACGTCCCCGCGGAATCAATTCAACGAGTTAGAGGGATTTGGCAATCCCGCAAAACTCGATGTGTCACTTTTTGTGTCAGTTTCTGACCCCGACCGGCCGGCTTCAATCAACCGCGCTGCCCGCTCAAGGTCCCGTTCATCAACGATGTTGTAGCGCCGGAATACGCTGGCCGTCTTGTGACCGCTGATTCTCATCGCTATCGTCTCGCTGACTCCCCGCCTGGTCATATTGCGGATGGCTGAGCGCCGGAAGTCGTGAAGGTTCAAACCACGATAGGCATTGAACTCTTCGCCGTTCTTGCGCTTGGCCGGGATCCACTGACCGAGGCCGGAACTGACACACAAAGAATACCATTCCTCACGAGGGTCAACAACCCGGTGGCCGCCTTCGCGGGTAAATACAAAGTCTTCCGGCTTCTTGCCGGCCACGCATGCGCGGAGCAGTTCATAAGCTTCCGACGTCATGGGCACCTTGCGCGCTTCATTGTTTTTTGGGCCGAAATTTTTGAGGCTTGGCGGACTCGGCGGTCGCAGCATCCGCTACCGTGAATCCGACATCGAGGAATTTCTCGCCAAGAGCCTCGTTGATCCAGCCGTCGCGGCGACGGTTGCGAGCCGTGCTCGTCGCCGTCAACTAGTCCGCGCACATCGACCCGCTGCGTAAGCACCAGCGGTTCGCCGCTGATTTGCCTAGCCTCTAGACACGCCTCACCCGCATAGAGCACCGCTGGATCACCAAAAGGAGAATGACCATGGCCACTAATCAGTACCCCGGCCAGGAAGAACTGGCCGGGGCGGAACTGTCGTTTCCGGAGAAGAGGCCGGACGCGACGACGAGAGGAAAGGAAGGCTCCAGATTCCGCAGCCTCTGCTGCGCCGGTTTACGCGCCGCTTAGGGGGGACACTGTGAACCTGTTTTCTTATCCTGTTTCACGAGCAGCAGATTTGTTTGAAAAGTTGGGTCGAAACAAGAGAGCTGCCCGACTCGCAGGCAGTTCTTCCTATTCACCTGATAGCCGGAGCCAAACTTCCCGTAGTGGCATCACTCTGGACAAGACGTCCTAAGTCGTCTTCGGGAATGGTAAATTCCGCTCTCCCGCAGCTGTGGCACACCAATAGTTCAGGAAATACCAAGACGGGAAGTTTGTGTACATTTTTCAGTCCTTGAAAATAGATGCTGATCTCCGCTGGAAACCTTCCCTGATTGACTGATCCGCAAGAGCTACAGGACATGCTTCTCTCCTCGCCGTTGCCCTCTATGACATCAGAGTGTCGGTACAGTCTGGTTGTAGCGAAATCGTTTCGTTGTAGAGCACGAAACAATCCTCTTGCTTCCTTCTGGATTGCTTGGAGATCCTGACGCATCTACGCTCCTGTAAAGTCGGTCCACTGCCAAGCAACCCTGCGTAGCTTGGGATTTCCCGCCCGAGACATCCCAAGAACTTTGCTGCCCCGTGAAAAACGTGCTTATTGATTCAACGGTCCCGCCAAGATTTCCGCGCAGGATTGCCCGAAAGTGGACCATGAGGGATGGAGCCACCCGGCGTCAGACGCTTCGCGTGAATCAGGCCCAATAATTAAGCCCAGAATGAAGGAGGGCCCACTAGTGAGCAACCCTGTTCCGTTTTGGGATTCTCCGCCCAAGAATTCCCAAGGCCTTGCGGCCAACTGAAAAACGAGCATTTTGATTCACTGGCACGGCAAGTTTTATAGTACGGGATTGCCCACTAGTGAGCCCTGGGGGGAGCGCCGGTCGGGGGGCACTAGGTAAATCGTCTCACACAAACAGCAGTCACTTCTTGTATTACGCACGCTAGAACCGCGCACATGCAGTGTCAACTGTCAGAAGTTATAGTTCTCGGATGAATTGTTCAGTAATACGCATGAAACAAATCTTTAATCTAACCTACCCCGAACCACGTCGATTCAGAAAGGCACCTGTGCGAGCAACGGCCCCTTTGAGCGTCCTGATGTCGGGCAGGGTAACCGCAAAGTGGGTATCAGTTGATGCGGCTGGTGGGAGTGGGGCGAGTACAACGTGCGGCACCAATGGCTTGGAAGAACGAATGCCTGAGGGATCACGAGTCGGTTTCTCGGCATCTGTTGGGAGTTCCACCACCGCTAATGCATTGCTCGCTTCCCCGAATGCCAGTGAGGTGCACTTGTCCGAGTGCCGCACTATCAGGAATTCGCACTGGCAAACCCCATGGGTTCACCTGCTCAGAGCCCGCCAACCGCTTTGCTCCTTTTGTCCTGATACATGAGTGAATCCACCTTTGCCAGCAGCTCTCCAAGGGAAGATTGCGTTGTCGCGTCGCATGGCAGGACGCCGATGCTGAGCGAAAGGCGGTACGTTCGATTGGGCTCCGAGTTGGCTGCCGCCAATTTTTCCTTGATATGAGCCAGCAGCGCTGCTTCACCCGAGGCCGACGTGTCGACGGCCAGCACAACAAATTCGTCTCCGCCAAAGCGAGCCAAAATGTCACTCTTCCGAAAGCAAGAGCGAAGGATGTCCGCCGTTTCGATAATTGCTCTGCTGCCCGCTGCATGGCCCAAAGTGTCATTTATATTCTTTAATCCATCGACGTCGAGAAATATCAACAGGAAAGGGGAACAAGTCCTTCTACTAACCTTCATTTGCTGTTCGGCCAGCACCAAAAAACCTCTGTGGTTGTGCAGGCTTGTGAGATCATCGAGAAGGACGAGGCCGCGGAGCGATTCTTCGGTCCGTTTCAGGTCGTCGATTTCGGTGCAAGTTCCAAACCACTTGACAATCTTGCCGGTGAAATCTCGTAGCGGCACTCCCTTCGTGAGGAACCAGCGATAACTGCCATCGGCCGCCCGCAGACGGCATTCGATCTGATAGTTGCCGCCGGTCGCTACCGCTCGGTTCCAGGCGTCCCAGGCGGGCTGCTTGTCGTCGGGATGGAAGGGAGTATCCCAGCCTCGCCCATAGCTCTCCTCCAAAGTCAGTCCGGTATAGTCCACCCATCGCTGATTGAAGTAGATGTTCAGACCATCGGGCAGACACATCCACACCAACTGCGGCACGTTTTCTGCCAGAGTGTGAAACGCCGTCTCACTCTCCTGCGATGCCAACTCCGCCTGCTTGCGCTTGGTGATGTCCAGGGCTACTCCACGGAGGGCCGTGATAGCTCCGTTCAGATCCCGTACCGGTTCGCCACGTGCCAACATCCATCCCCTGCTTCCGTCGTGGCACACCGTCTCTAATTCCAGTTCGTAAGGCACCCCCGTGCGTGCGGTATGTTCCAACGCGGTAGTGAACCGCGCCCAGCTCTCCGGCGCGAAGATTCGCACCTCCTCGGAAAACGGAATGGCCGGTAGCGATGGTTCGAGGCCCAGCATGTGATACATCTCTTCGGACCATGTGACCTGGTCCGTCTTCAGATCCAGTGTCCATGCCCCGAGACGGGCAACGCGCTGCGCTTCCTTCAGATCTGCGGTGCTCTGGCGCAACGAATCCTCCACTTGCTTGCGCTCGCTGATGTCTCGAATGTCGCTGGAGACCAGAACTCCCTCATCGGTCTTGAGCAGGCTAAGGCTAATCTCCACCGGAAACTCCGTTCCGTCTTTGCGGCGAGCGTAGAGTTCTAGACCCTGTCCCATGGAACGCGTGCGGGGGTCATGGAAAAAGCCTGTACGACTGGCGATATGCCCTTTGCGAAACCGTTCTGGAATCAGAATTTCTACGGGGTTGCCCACCAACTCTTCGCGTCGATAGCCAGTGAGTTTCTCGGTTCGCGCGTTGACGAGTACGATTTCGCCTCTATCGTCGACAATTACCATTGCGTCGGGCGCGCTCTCGAGCAGGCCGTGAAATTTGCGTTCGGCGACGGCGCGTGATGCCATCGCCACATAAAGAAACAGCAACAGAAGGATGACATCCAGGGTCACATCGATCACTGCACCTGCTTCAGTGCCATACCATCCTGCCTGCTGCCCCTTCAGACGAAGCCATCCGCTAATGATCGGGACTGCAATGGCAACGGGGAAAAGGCGGCGCACCAGCGTTCCGACGGGCCCTTCATGGCTGAATATATTCATCGTGCCAGCGCGAGGCCGGGCGAATAGAAGACCGAGGGAGAGAATCAGCAGAGTGATAGCGGTATGGACGGCCATGTTCGCATACCCAGCGATTCCATATAGGGCTCTGACGTCATAGGCATACCCTATGCACGCAGCGAGCGAAATGCCGGCCGAAAAGAGTGCGCACATTTGACTAGGCCGCCAGCGGCCGACCTGCACATTCATGAACACCAAAGAAAGACCGACCAGAATCAGGCAGACTGCTGTGTTCGGAGACATTTGAACAGACAAGAAGGTGCCCCCCACGGGGAGTGGCCCAAAAAGAAGATTTTCATCAAGGTACGGGGGTAAGACTCCGACCAAACGTAGGAGTCTGGCAGCGCTAATCATGATCGTCAGCACAGCTCCGCCGGTTCCAAGCCGTCGGATCCTCCGGTTGGAAGACGCGTCCTGCAGGGCAAGGAGGGAGGCTCCGCTCAGGATCAATGCAAGAGCCGTGCTTCTAGCCATGCCTTTGCGATCGCTGCCAGCGGTTATCACCATCACGATAGCAAGTTTCCACGCCACCAGCACAAGCAGGCCGACCAGGATGCTTAATATCGCAGACGCCCGCGAAAACCACTTCATGAGGGTTTCAATATTTGACTGCTGCGATGAGATTCCTGCCTGCGAGCGCATCGGCTCTCCAACGTCCAGATGATTGCTTAAAGTCCGTCCAGTACCGAGAGGAACCTTGATACCAAAACAACTACCTCCGAGTGTTAAGTAGCCGTGATTATAACCCCGGAGAAGCCTTCGTCGGGGACCACTAGCCCTCAAGTGCTCTCGGCGGAGCAAGAAAAGAAAACGGACTAGGGTTACGTGACGGGCAAGGAAAAAAGCGCAAAATGGGCGCAAAACCTCACCATGTGAACTAATTGAGCGATTGCGTAGCTCACGGACTGGCCGTTGCGGTTGTAGCTCGTGAGCGTGCCGTCGAGCAACTCGAATTGTCGGCGGTGACCGTCCAGCTTCTTCTGCAGCCAAAAGTTTTTGTCTTTCAGCAGCATTTCGGCAGACTCACGTCCCAATTCCGTGAGCAATTCGACTGGGAATTTGGTTATTGGCATGTGCCCAGCGTGGTGCAAGGGCGGGATTTCCCCCTCATCGAGTCACCCGCTCGTTGATTTTGTTGGAACTGTCCGAAAGGCCAGTTAACGCCTGCGGTGAAGCAGCGCCTCGCAGGAGACAGCGCGACAGGTCTTTTCACGGTGAACAACCCGACGCGGCGTGCGACTGGTCGTACGAGGTGATCCACAGGTGATCCGGACATCCGCGGATACCTCCCAGAAGTTGGGAGGTATCGAGATCGCCTGTGTTTTATTGGTGGAAATGGTGGGCAGTGCAGGGCTCGAACCTGCGACCTCCTGCTTGTAAGGCAGGCGCTCTAACCAACTGAGCTAACCGCCCTTGCTGCTCACATTTTTTAATCCTACAGGAAGCAGCAAGTTGCGTCAACGGAAGCGCCGCGGATTTTTTGTCCGATTCGTCACCCAAATCCATGAAGAATGAGGAAATATGCGCACTTTTGTTGCGAATTTTCCGCGCAGCCGTTACACTCGAATGCTTACTGATGATCCAAAGGAAGCCGCAGAGATGCTGTTGAATCGCGATTATGTAGGCCATATGGCCTCCGAAGTGATCAAGAAGCTGATCGAGGGCGAGCTCATCGAAGTAAAAGAGAAAGACCTTGAGCCCGTGATTATGCGCGTGCGCATGCGCATGGTGGAAGAGATCACCATCGAAGATAAAGTTAACGAAGAAGCGCGCACCATCCTCACGCAGCATCAGGACGAGATGCGCCGCGCCGGAATTTCGTATCAGGATATGTTCAAGAAGGTTAAGGGCCAGATTGCCCGCGACCGGAAGTTGATTTTGCGCTAGGGAAGAGAACAGGGGCACACCGGAACAATGCGATTGAGCCGCGAAAAGATTGTCAGAATTTCTCACCAGGTGACCGATCTGCTGGTGCAGACCAGCGAAGTGGAATTCGTCGAGGACCGCGACACCATCCGCCAGCACATCGTCCAGACCATCACCAACGTTTTGCGCGAAGAAGAAAAAGTGGAAGTGGAAGTCCGCAAGCGCATCACCTCACAGAAAAAAGAGATCGTGGAAGGAAGCGAAGAGTGGGATCTGCTGTTCCGCAAGTATTACAGCGACGAGCTTCGCCGCATGGGCATCTCTTCCGCTCCCGAAGAACACCAGAAAGCCGGCCACGGCGGCCACCGGTAGTTTTTCTCCGGCTCTTTAGGGGGTCGGAGCTAAAATGATCGCCTGAACCACTGCGCATGTTTTTGAGATTATGCTGGAAACGATACGCTTTTCTAACTGCGTCGTACGACTCAAAAAGTTTGAGGTCTCGAAACGCCGCCTTTTGATCTGTACGTATCATCCTGTGAGCAATTTCCATCAAGAGAATGTAGTTCTAAAAGGCAGTCAGAATATGCTGTTGCATTCCACGGGAAAGCTCGCTCGAGATTGCTTCCCGGAGTTTAATCAACTGGTGGCCCCCTGGCTTTAAGTCCAATACAAGGTGAGCCTTATCATGTGCGTAGGCCTCCCTCACTCCGTAAAAGATTGCAGTCTTTCCAGCACCTTTGCGTCCGACTACTAGCCTTGCATGGCCCCTTTTGACCTCGTTGTATTGGCCAGTGGGCAAAAATATGACTGCAACGAAATGATTTCGTTCTCTGCCGCCACGTCACCGAGGTCAACTCGCTCAAGGGGTGGGAGCGGGAGCGAAGTTGGAATGAATCTTGTCTTTTGGAGCATTTCGACAACAGATTTGATAGTGGGCAGCACCAAGTCCTGGATTTCTTTCGATGAACTGTATGACTTAACCAAATCACGATAATCAATTGGCTGTGCAACGACAGACTCTTGTAGCATCAGCACACGTTTCCCCGTTGCAAGTCCTAATCCCGCAACAAATGCGCACCGAGCATTATGAGGTATTGCCCCCTGCCGCTCAGGAGCCATGAGATGAACAATGATTCCTAGAGAGCTTAGTTGCCTGCTTGATTGACTCGTGAAGCGGGAGCCGAGTAGATTCTCTCGCATCAAAGGAACGGCCAATCCCGTCGGCAGACTATTCATACCGGAGGGCCACCATGGGATCGACTTTGGCGGCGCGGCGAGCAGGGATGTAGCAGGCAACGAGCGCCACGGCGGTGAGGAGCAGCGAGACGCAGAGGAATGTCAGCGGATCGGCGGGCTCGACGCCATAGAGCATGCTCGCAAGCATGCGTGTGAGAACGAGCGTAGCGACAATTCCAACGGCTATGCCAATCAGCGTGAGTTTCAGGCCCTGGCCCAAGACCAGCTTCAAAACATCGCCCTTCTGGGCGCCGAGTGCCACGCGGATGCCGATTTCGTGGGTGCGCTGGCGAGTTGCAAAAGCAACTACGGCGTAGATTCCGACCGCCGCAAGCACCAGCGCCAGAAAACCAAAGGAGCCCGTCAAGGTCGCCGCGAGCCGCTCAAAGATGCTCCCAAACTGCATGCTGGCCTTGAGCGTGGTCACACTATACAAAGGCAAATCGGGATTGAGTTCAGCAACAACCCTATCGATTTGGGAAGTGAAGGCTCCGGGGTCGCCTGCCACCTGCAGGTGAACGATCAACTGGTCTCGATATCTTTGGTAAACGGACGCAAAAAGCATTGGAGCTGGTGCGTAATGCAGGAGCCGGTATTTTGCATTTTGGGCTACGCCAACGACGGTGAATGGCCGGTCATCCAGGCGTAGACTTCTGCCGATGGCATCCTGTCCCGGCCAATAACGATCGCAGAAGGCTTGATTGACGATGGCGACCGACTGCGAGCGGTCGTCGTCGCGGTCTGTAAATTCGCGGCCAGCAATGAGATTGGTGCGCAGGGTTTGAAAGTAGTCCGGACTTACGGAAGCAAGATCGACTTCCATCGATTCGTGGCGTTGCGGGACGTAACCTTCGGGCACAACAGTGTCGCTGTGGAGAGTGAAACTCAACGGAGAGAAGTCTGCCAGCGTCACGGATTTGACGCCGGGCAAGACCCGGAGCTTGGCAAGCAGACTCTGATCAAACGTAATTCCTTGCGCGCGTGAATAGCCGGTGGGCGCAAGATCGTAGGAAGCGAGCAGAACATGGTTCGGGTCGAAACCGGGGTCGGCGCGCTGTTCGTTCTGGAAGCTGCGTGCGAAAAGGCCGGCGGAGATCAGCAAAAGCAACGATAGAGAAATCTGCGCCACCACCAGACCCTTGGAAAGGTGCGAACGGTGAAGCCCTCCGGTTGACCGGCCTTCCTCTTCCTTCAGGACGACGGCGGGAGCAATGCGCGCGGTGCGCAGCGCCGGCAATATGCCGGAAACCACCGCGGCAAGAATCGAGATAACCAGCGTTGCCAGCATGACACTGAAGTTGACGCGACCGTTGAGGGTGAGAGGCAGGGCAGTTGGCGGAAAGAAGCTGGCGAACTTCCGTGCTGTCCAGATGGTCAGGAGCATCGCCACGACACCGCCGGCCAGAGCGACCAGCAAACTCTCCACCAGGAGTTGGCGCACCAGTCGCAGACTGCTGGCTCCCATAGAAAGGCGCACGGCCATTTCCCGGGTGCGCGCAACCAAGCGAACCATCAGCAGGTTGGCAACGTTTGCGCAAGCCAGTAGGAGCAACACGGCCGCAAGACCCAGTAACAACGGCAGGCTCTTGTACAGATAAACGTTCGCTCCAAAAGGTGAACGCCAGAGCGGATCCAAGGCGATCTGATTGGGACCTCGTTCGATATTGGAAGTGCTCGCAGCAATGTGCTGCATCTGGAGATTCATTTCTTCGGCGGCTTGCCGGGGCGCCACACCGGGCCGCAACCTTCCCAGCACGTTGAGCCAGAAATTGGCGCGGGACTGGGTCGGATCGTATCCCCATATGTCGCTGACCATGGCCAACGGAATCCAGACGTCGTCTCGCAGCCCCGTCTTACACCCCTGGAATCCGGGGGGAGCCACGCCGACAATCGTATAGTTATGACGGTTGATCTGGAGCGTCCGGCCCACGGCAGAAGGGTCCGAACCAAAATGGCTTTGCCAGAAGGCGTAACTGATGACCACGACGGGAGCGCCTCCCGGCTTCGTTTCCTCGTCGGGCAGGAAACCGCGACCCAGCATGGGCTTCACACCGAGTACGTCGAAGTAATTGGCGGTTGGCAACGCGCCATAGATCCGTTCCGGCCGAGCCACGCCGGTGAGTGACATGAAATCGTCGTGATAGGCCAGCAGACCGGAGAAGCTGCGATTGCGTTCGCGTAGATCCACGAAGTCCGGATAAGAAAACGGAGGAGTGGGGTGTTCGCTTACTGTCCCCCGCATGACGGTAACCAGGTCGCTGGTGTGGGTGAGACCGGGGATAGGATTCAGCAGGGTGGAGTCAATCCAACTGAACATAGTGCTGGTGGCACAGATGCCGAGAGCCAAGCTGAGGACGGCGACCGCTGTGGAGCCACGGTTTTTCGCCAGCATGCGAATGCCGAATTTCAAATCCTGGAGCAACATTCCCATCACAAGTTTGCGCGTCCTCGCTACCGGCCAAGAGTCAAATGGAAACCGATGGCTTTTGATCTTTGGAGCTCACATCAGATGGTAGCCATCCGGGACATTGCGAGTTGTGAGCCAGGTCACTTAAGTTCGCCCGGGCAGACATGGATTCGCCTTAAGAATGAGCGACCACGCAATATCACGAGTATGCTGGATGCGGTTGAGTTAGGAGACTCCGATGATTTCTCGCATCAAGTCGGTTCTTTTTGTTTTGCTTTTTTGTTCGGCAACATTTGCTTTTGCGGCCGCACCGAAAAGTCCTACAGTCGTGAAGGTGGCAATTTGTCAAATATTGGTGATTGACAGCGATCGCGCGGGGAACTTCCGCCGGATTGAGAATGCCCTGGTGGATGCGAAAGCGCAGGGCGCACAGATTTCCGCGTTTCCGGAGTCTTCGATTCTGGGATGGGAGAATCCAGAGGCGCACAAGCTGGCGGCCCCAATTCCCGGAGAGGACAGCAAGCATATTCAGGAGTTGGCTAGGAAATACGACATGATGATCGCGATCGGACTCGACGAGAAGGATGGGGAGCGACTGTACGACTCCGCGATACTTGTCGATCGGGCAGGGAAGCTACTGTGGAAGCATCGGAAAATTAATGTGTTGCCGGAGTTGATGGAGCCGCCGTACTCGCAAGGCAGAGCGGAAGACATCGGCGTGATCGAGACCGAGTTTGGCAGGATTGGGTTTCTCATCTGCGCGGATACCTTCATCGACACCAACTATGAGCGAATCAAGTTGCTGAAGCCGGACTTCATGATCGTTCCCTATGGCTGGGCTGCGAAGCCGGAAGAGTGGCCGGAACATTCCGAGAGTCTGGTGGAAATTGTGAGCAAGGGAGCGCGTGAGTTGGGCTGCGATGTAGTCGGGATCGACCTGGTGGGAGTGATGAGCGCTGGTCCGTGGAAAGGGTACACCTATGGCGGGGCGAGCCTGATTGTCTCTGGCGCCGGAGAGGTAAAGACGAAACTGCGAGACCGGGACGTGGACATGAAAGTGGTGGAAGTACATCCGCGAGAGAAAAAGACTTAACGCGGACAATAAGGGACTACCTGGGCTGGCGCCGTAGGTTCCACAGTCCGCGCACCGAGAGAATTACGGAGAAGAGAGAGGTCATGCCGAGTGCAAGGAGCGTCCAGACGAAGAAGAAGGCTCCGCTGGACTTGGCAATGTTGCCGTCAACGCCGACACCCTTTCCCAGCATGTGGATGACGGGGATGCCCGATCCAAGGAGCGACCCGAGGAGGATGATGACGTACCCCGATCGCCGTTCGGCGAGCACCAGCGTTCCGTACAGCCAGACGACCAGGATTAGCACCCCAAAGAGGTTTGAGACGCGTCCAGAGGCCATCCCGCGGATGATGTCGTCGGCCAGGTGAAAGGTCAGGAAGAGAATCGAGAGCAAAGACGTGATGGTCAATAAGAGGTTTTGTTTCATTTGAAATTCTCCTCGTCAGATTTGTGTGCCTCTCAGTGAGGAACATAACCAGTTGACAGTGTTGCACTGGCCTGCTCCTTCCATCGTTGTTCGTTCACGCCGAACACGAGGAGCCACAGGAGTAGCGATGCAGACCCGAGGAGGCCGAAAGCGGCAATGTAGGGAAACAGACGGTATCCGAGCGGCAGATACAGGAAGCTCAGCCAACCCAAACCTCCAAGTACCGACAACACGCCCAGAATCCGGGGAAGGAAGGTGGACCTGATAATGAGGTAGCCCGTCAGGAGTGCATAGAATCCGAAAAATACCAAGGCGATCGCGGCGCCACGGTCATTCACCTTAAGAAAGAGGAGCGCCAGCGCTTGCAACTGTTCCGCGCTGAATACGCTCAAGTAGTGCGCGCCACCCAAGATGAACAAGGGGGCGATAAAAAAAAGACGGCTAAGAGTCTTGATGATGCAACCGGTGAGACCTAAGAACGCGGCAAGCAAAGAGACGCTCCTGCCCGCCGGCTTAAGCAAGTCATAAAAGAGAGCTGTGAAGGCGATTTGGCACGCCATTTCGATGAGGTAGACTGCGAAACCCAACTGAAACAAGCTCTTATGCATCAGTATGTTGGTCGCCGTAGCCGCGGCGTCGCCGTCTACCACAAGACTGCCGCTCACAAAACCCTGGGCGAATATTCCCGTCAAGATGGTCAGAAGATAAAAGGCGCCGGTAATCCTAGCCGCGAACCGCGGCGAGGTTTCTCCAATTGCTTCCATCATTTCAGCTGTGCTCCTATTCGTTTTTCCTTACGCCAGGGACCGAATCAAGCATCGAATCAGATTGGCTCGCGATAACGGCGCAGACGGACCGCGGCGGCAAGAAATGCAGCGGCGATGGCCATGCCGATCCACAAGCCCGGACTGATCAGGAATTGGCCCAGAGTGAGTTGCGTCAGCGAATCCATTGACATGCTGACCCCCGTGGCTGCGGCACCACTCGAGCGGCCGCTCATGCGGTACCCGAGAATGCCGGCAAAGTGCGAAGTGTTGAACGCAATCTTCTCGACGATGCCGATGGCAAACAGCGGCAAAATGGCCCATAGGAATGGCAGTCGCCGCGCCCAGCCCGAAACCAGAAGCAGCCAGGCGTAGAATGGCGCGTACCAAAGTCCATGAATGGCCAAAAGGTGGAAGAGCAGCATCAGCGACATGTGCCACAACGGCAGATTGGTCCACAGCGTGACGACATTCTGGCGGTCTCCCAGAAGCACTACGGTGCTAAGCAGCAGCATGATCCATTGCGTGACAACGGTGATCGCGAAAGTGAGCAGCGGTAAAATCACAATCGGAATGCTCGCCTTTGAGAGTACTGTCGTAAGATCGGAAACCGGCAGCGACTTCCAGAACAGGATGCTGCGATCGCGGCGCTCTCCATACAGCGCGTCGAGACAGTAAAATACCGCGACGATAAACGTGGTCCCCATAATCAGAAATGCCGCCAAGTCGTAGTGCTTCTCGATGAGATTGCGCTGCTGCATCGGATTGAGCGCCAGTGCGGCATGCATCGTCCGCGGCAGATGAACCATGCTGAGCAGGGAACCGAAGAGAATCAGGGCTGCGGAGGCGAGTGGAGCGATATAGATGGCACGGTTCTCCCATATTTCGCGTCGTATCGACCAGTACAGTAGCTGGGTCGCGGGGAAGGGCGAGGCCGCGGAGACTTGAGAGTTCAGGGGAGACTCCGGAATGGCGTCCGATTGAGTATTCATCTAACTGCTCCTTGTACCTGGCTGGCCTGAGTGCTCATGGGGCTGGTCATTACGGCAACGAACACATCGGCAATACTGGGTGTGCGCATATCGCCAAGGCCTGCGAGTTGCTGACGATTGACATGGTCGAAGAGCAAGATGGTGCGGCCAAATCCCTGGCGCTCCTGAATGGGCTTAAGGGCACGAGCCGCGGCAAGTTGCTCTGGGTGAACCAAGAGTTCCTGAAAGCGCGACTCGAAATCTTCCATGGTGCAATCGAGTACAATGCGGCCGCGATTGATGAACATAAGATCCGTGAGAATGTGCTGCACCTCTTCCACCTGATGAGTGGTCACGACGATAGTGCGGGTGTGATCGAAATAATCGTTGAGCAGCGAATCGTAGAACTGCTTGCGATACAGGATGTCGAGGCCAAGCGTCGGCTCGTCCAGCACCAGCAATCTGGCATCGATGGCCATGACTAGCGCGAGGTGCAGCTGGGTCACCATACCCTTCGACAATTCTCTGACCTTGCTGGTGGGCTTGATGGTTGTCTTTGCAAGAAAACCTTCCGCTTTGGCACGATCGAATCGCGGGTGCACGCCGGCGACGTAGTCGAGCGCCTGGGTAACCCGCAACCAGCGTGGCAAGACGGCGACGTCGGCAATGAAGCAGACATCGCGCATGAGCTGATCGCGCGCGATCCACGGGTCGCGGCCGAGCACGTTCAGTTCTCCCTGATATTGAGTGAGGCCGAGAATGGCGTTGAGCGCGGTGCTCTTGCCCGCACCATTGGGACCGATGAGTCCGAGAATGCGACCCTCTTCCACGCGCAAATTGACGCCGTCGAGGGCAACAGTTGTACCAAACGCCTTGCGGAGTCCGCGTGCTTCTATGACGGTCATGGCTTCGGCTCCTCCTTTTCATTTGTGGGTTCATCAGTGGGACTCGACGAGGGTGGGGTTGCGGCTGCATCCAGCAGTTCTTGGGGGGTCAGGCCGAGCCGCTGAATGGTAGCGGAGACCCTGGGCCATTCTTCCGAAAGAAACTTTTGGCGTTCACTCTGCAGGAGCAGAGCGTGCGCGCCGGCATTAATGAACATGCCGCGACCTCGTTTGGTTTCGACAAGTTGCTCGTCGGAGAGTTGTTGATAGCCTTTCAGAACCGTGAGGGGATTGACGCGGTATTCGGCGGCGACGGTGCGCACCGAGGGCAGGGGATCGCCTTCCTTGAGCACGCCGTCGAGGATCATCGCGACAACACGGTCGCGAATCTGACGGTAAATCGGCTGACTGTCGTTCCACTCACGGTCCATCATCCTGTTATCCAGAAAATCCTCGGAAAGATGTCCAACGTTATTTTGTGCGCGTCAGGTCGAAGTGCGCCTGGACCATCTTGTCTCCGGGAACCATGAAGGTCCAGTCCTCGGTATGGTGGTTCGCATCAATCACGGTGAATATCGCGTGGTGCATGTGTCCGTACTGCGTGCTACCCGCGACGTCAACGAATTCGAATTCCACCGTCTTGCCGTCGGGCGAGGTCTTGGCAACCATCCGTGGGCGGTTACCGGCGTCACAATAATGCGTCAGAAGTAAGCGATCCCCGTCCAGATACAGCATGGTAATCGGATCGTCCTGCCTGCCCTCCATCTTCATCTCGTGCATGAGCGCGTTCCCCATGGAAGTCACTCGCAAGGTAACTTGCGCATGTTTGCCGTCTGCTTCAGGTGTAGGCGGAGTAGTTTTCAAAGTGGCTTCCCACGAGCCTGCCAGGTTTTTTAATTTGTCGAAAGACTTTTGCGCGTCAGACGGAGGCTTTTGGACATCGGACTGGGCGAGAGCGATGAAAGAGAGCGACATCAGAATAACTGTGGAAAACACAAGGCGAGAGTATTTCATGTTTTATTCTCGGGAAGTCTAGGGACGTACGCCGATGACGAACGGACCTGGGAAGTCGGACAGACCTGTAGTACCTGAGAAGTCCCCGAACAACGTCGGGCAACCGACGGCGGAGGGGATGGAGGGAAGAGGTCTGGCCAAAGGGAACCTGCCACAGCAAAACGCGTTCCGGACACCGAGCCGGAAAGACGCGCCGAGTGCGCTGGAGCGGGTACGTCAAGCAGCAGGAAAGGATAAGAAGTTGCGGTTCACGGCGCTCCTGCACCACATCTACAACCAGGACACGCTGCGCATGGCCTACTTCCGATTGAAGAGGGAAGCCGCGCCGGGCGTGGACGGGGAGACGTGGCGACACTACGGCGAGCAACTGGAAGTAAATCTCCAGGACCTTTCCGAAAGGCTGAAGCGCGGAGCGTATCGAGCGAAGCCGGTGCGTAGGGTGTATATCCCCAAGGCCGACGGGCGGCAGAGACCGCTCGGAGTTCCGGCGCTGGAAGATAAGATCGTCCAGCGTGCGGCGGTCGAGGTGCTGAACGCTATCTATGAAACCGACTTTCTCGGGTTCTCCTACGGGTTCCGGCCAGGGCGAAGCCAGCATCAAGCGCTGGATGCGCTGTACACGGGCCTGCTGACGAGAAAAGTGAACTGGGTGCTTGATCTGGACATCAAAGGCTTTTTCGATGGAATTTCTCACGAATGGCTGGTGAAGTTCGTTGAGCACCGGATCGCAGACCGGCGCGTTGTGCGGCTCATCCAGAAATGGTTGAAGGCCGGCGTGCTGGAGGAGGGGAAGCGAGTACGAGTGGAAGAGGGGACGCCCCAAGGCGGAAGTGCTTCGCCGCTTTTGGCGAACGTCTATCTTCATTACGTATTCGACCTGTGGGTCCAGGCGTGGCGTCAGAAGCGCGCGCACGGCGATGTCATCGTGGTGCGATTCGCGGACGACATCGTGGTTGGATTCAGGACAAAGCGGATGCCGATCAGTTTCGGGCGGAACTCACGGAACGAATGACTCAAAATTTTCTTACTTCGGGCACTTTCGATCAGAAATCTTTTTACGTACTCAGGTGCGAATAATCACTTCTGGATCGACTTGCAGTTGACGGATGGGACAGTGCGGCTGCGATCCTATTTCTTCGGGGATGGCACCGGCTGGAAATCCGGTTCGCTGGTCGGGGGAATAATGTTTTTTATCCGCATATAGGTGACAAGATTGCCGTAGTGTTCCACTGTGTGCATGCTATTGACTGTCAGTACGCCGAGTTTTGGCGTGTCGCTTCCAAAGAGCTTCACCATTTGCGCACCCGATGCATCCGTCAGACCCTCGTAGGCCTTGTCGCAGTAGGCGAAGGCGCCTTTGAGCGCGGCGATCAGATCGGCCTTAGAGGTTTTGGTTTTCTCAATATTTAGCGCCGGATTCTTCTCGCCGATTGCGACGGAACAAAACAGATACTGCGAATCGGCCACGTGTCCAATGACCTGGCCAATACTGCGAACGCTCTCGGTAGGTTTGAAGCTGTAATTTTCTTGAGGCACTTTCTCTGCGGTGCGGAGCAATACGCCTTTCACGCCTGTGTATACGGTCTTGCCATAGGTGGTGAGCGGATTATCCTGGGACATGACGGCGAAGGGCGCCAAAAGGCAGACCAGAAGAGTCGAAAGAAGTGCTCGCATGGGTTGAGCTCCGTGTCAGTAGAATTTGAAAACAGAGTGCGCGAACTGATGTAGTTAACTACAACACTATAACAATTACAAGTGTTTTTTCACTCAAATTCGGCCAGTCTTCCAGCATTTCCGTATATTAATCAAAATAAACGGTTTGCTTTCCATGCCGGAAGAAATCGAACTGGATAGGGTGGTATGGGACTAGGGCTACAAATCGAAAAACCTAGGAAGCGCTCTAATCAGTCGAAGCGGATTGGATAGCGTAGGACCATTCGGCTTCGCCGCCGATTATGTTGGGATCGAGGCAGAGCAGCAGGGTTTGTCCGGCGCGATAGTGGGGTTGGCCGGTGACGGGGAGATAGAGTTGCCACCAGTGGGTGATGGGGAGAAACGGGGAATTGCTGAGCGTGACGCCGGACTATGCGGCGATGTGGGGGAACATGTCGGACCAGGACGCACTGATCTATATCCGGCGGTGGCTGGAAGTTGATGAAAAGGGGCAGGCGTTGCGGCTGAGTTATGTGCCGAGTGTTAGCCAGGTGCTGCCGGGTAAAAAGGCGGCCACATTTTTTCAATTGGACCGGCGCATCAGCATGATGATCGATGTGCAATTGTCGTCGCAGATTCCTTTGGCGGATTCGAAGCGGTAGAAAAAGGTGGGTAGAAGCCCGTATCGAAGCTTATGCGAAGAAGAAAGGGAAGGGCGCAGAGAACGATCTGCGCCCTTACGTTTATTGTTTGGTTGCGAGGAACAGGGTTTGTGGAGACGGAGCAAGCGGATGGATTTCCGGGGATGCAAATCCACTTTCGCGAAGCATGTCTTTGTATTCGTTCAGGCTGTAGGCATCGCCACCAACGTAGCGTATTCGAGGGCGGGCGTGGCGCTGGCGGAAGCCGATTTCGGCGAGTACAAAGAAGCGCGAAACGATGCGCAGGCAGCATTGCACGCAGGCCGGGGAATCGATGCGGAAGAAGTGGCAGCGGAGGCTTTGGCCATTGCGGGAGACGTGGAGAAATCGAGGGAACTGACCGAGGATCTGCAGAAGCGGTACCCGTTGCACGTGGCGTTGATCAATGCGAGTTTACCGGCGATTGAGGCGAGCGCGGAATTGCAGCGCGGAAAGCCCGTCGAGGCGGTGCGATTGCTGGAACAATCGCGGGAGTGGGATTTGTGCGAATTCAGCGGACTATCGCCGGTGTACATTCGCGGCCTGGCGTATTTGCGATTGCACCGGGGGCAGGCGGCCGCTGCAGAATTTCAGAAAATATTGGAGCATGCCGGGATTGCGGTGACGTCGAATCGACATGCGTTGGCAATTTTAGGATTGGCGCGGGCGTATGCCTTGAGCGGAGAGAAAGATAACAGCAAGAAAGCATATGAGGATTTCTTCGCAGCGTGGGCGAACGCGGATCCTGACCTGCCAATATGGCGCGAAGCGCGGGCAGAGTATGGGCTTATAGAGAGTAAATAAAATCTAAAGAGTTAAATGACGATCGAGTGGATTGCTGGGTGAGGGCTGGCTGCCGACACCAGCGCTGCAAGGCTTAAAGAAAAGTCAAGAACCCCACACGAAAAACCGTCGTGTGGGGCACCCGGCAGACCTAGGATAATGGCTTCGTGATGGGTCGTGTTAACGAACAAGGGGGGCGGACGTGGTGGAAATCTTTTTCGTGGGGATGCCGTGCGTGTGGCAGTCTCCGCATTTCACAAAGTGGACGTTGTGCTTGCTATTTTTGTCCTTGAAGGTGGTATCCATTTTTTCGACGTCGAGGCCGCAATTAGAAAGACGTGGATGACAGGTGCTGCAGGAGGCGCGCGTCTGCAGCCCGTGTTTGGCGTGGCAGGACATGCAACTGAGCCCTTCATGAACACCGATAGGGGTGCGGTCGTCGCCGGAGTGAACTTGTGAGGTCGAAAGTGGAGCGTGACATTGATAGCAGAGGGATTGGCGCTGATCGGGGCTGATTCTCACTGTACGCTCTTCGTCTAACACTTTTGGAAGTGGCAATTGCGCCAGAGGAATGTGGCGCAATTCACGACGGTCGAAGAGCCCAAGCGAGGGCCGGTTGATTTCCTCCTGTGTGCCGGGAATCCTCTCATCGTTGACAGGTTTCTGCAGGGGCGCACCTTCGTGGTGAATCTGATGACAACTCAAACAAGGAATGGCCGGTTGATTGGAAAGCGCGGTGTTGCGCAATTGCCAGGGGCCAGTAGTGTTGAGCGGAGCAACGAGGTCGCGCATGGGAGCCTGGAAATGCATACCATGACAACGAAGACAATCGTCCATTAGAACTTCATGCTGATTATGTTTGGTGTTGAGGAATATGCGTTGATAGGTGGCGCTATGGGCGCTGGCTTGCCATTCTGCTGATTCCGCCTGGTGACATTTCTGGCAACGGCCGACCATTTTGAGGACATCCGCGGTACGCAATTTCGGCGATTCCGGCGCTTGACCGCGAAGATGAGTAAGTACGCGGCGCATGTTGTTGAGGTGGAAGCCGGCATCGAAGGTGAAAACATTGCCGTGACACTCGCTACACTTTACATTGCGGTGAGACGATCTGTGCCAGTCTGAATAAGGTTGCCAGATTTCGTGGCAAGAGGCGCAAGCGCGGCCACTGAAGCGTTCGTAGTTGAGTGAAATAGCGAAGACAGCAACGAATGGCAAGGCGATGGCGGCAAGCGCGAAACCTATTGTGCGGCGGCGATTCAATGGTGCGCTTGATGGCGGAATGGGCGAGTTGCTCATGTCCAGGCGTTCCAATTCTTGGCGATGAATTCGCCGGCGCGATAAGCGATGGCGAGAATAGTGAGAACGGGATTGAAGCCGCCATTGGTGACGTGGACGCTGCCATCCACGACGAAAAGATTCTCGACATCATGGACGCGGCAGTAGGGGTTCACGACGGAAGTTTTGGGATCGTTGCCCATTCGACAGGTACCCGCCTGATGCTGTCCGCCGCTTAGTCCGGCTCCCGGCAAGTTCGTCCAGGTAGAGATGGCGCCGGCTTCGCGAAGCCAGTGTTGAGCCTGCTCAGCGATAAATCTTGCCGTGACGATATCCTTTGGATGGCGCTGGCCGGAAAGCCGGGCGACAGGAACGCCCCAGAAATCTTTGACGGTGGAATCGACCTGAACGCGCGCGTCAAAAACGGGAATTTCCTGGATGGGCCCCATGACGATGATGGAACGCTTGTAGTAGTTGCGCATGTAGTCTTTGTGGGCGGCGCCCCAGCGAGGCACATCAGGCGACACCATGGAGGAAAAATTGATGGGCAGCCGTATGAATTCGTTGCACAGAACGGCGCCCCCGACAAGACTCTTGTTGCCGTGATTGAAATCAGAGATGGCAATCGACGCGCCAGGGCCGAGATCGTCGTAAACATCGTGGTCCATCAGGCCGACAGCGCCGGCATAGGCGTGACCTTGCAGATTTCGGCCGACCCAGTCGAAACGGTTTCCCAGACCGTTGGGATGCAAACGGCTTTTGGAATTCAGAAGCAGACGGGCGGACTCGGTGGCGGAGGCGGAGACGACGACAACGTCTGCGGTCTGAAGTTGCAGATGATTGTCGGCGTCGAAATAGGAAACTCCTGTGGCGCGTCCGGCATCGTCGGTCACAATCCCTTTCACCATGCATTCGGTGCGTAGGTCGCAATTGCGGGAGGCAATGGCCTGAGGAATTACCGTATTCTGCGTACCATTTTTTGCATCAACTTCACAGGCAAAGCCCACGCACCAACGGCAACGCATGCACGGGCCGCGGCCATTGTAGGGAACGGAATTGCGAAGCATGGGGATGTAGAAAGGATGCAGGCCGAGGCGTTTGGCGGCAGGCTCAAGCAAGCGATGTTCGGTGTTGGGGGAGAGCGGAGGCATCGGCAAAGGTTTTCTTCTCGGTGCTTTGAAAATGTTGGTAGAGTCGTCGCCCGAGACGCCCATTTCCCATTCCGCTTTTTCGTAATAGGGCTCGAGATCGTTGTAAGAGATGGGCCAGTCTTCGAGAGTGCCTGCAGCGACCGAACCATAGGTGGTGCGCATGCGAAAGTCCTGCTCCATGAAGCGCCAGGCCATTGCGCCGTAACTGAGCGTTCCACTGCCGACACAAGCCGCATTGTTGTTGTAGTCCCAACTAGTGGGTTTGACGATTTCTTCGTGGCCCGAGGCATCGACAACAACGCGGCGATAGCGCTCGTTGTCTGGACCAAACGCGCAGCCCAGGGCGGAGATGCGCTGATTGCGCAAATCGTCTTTGCGACAGTCGAACGAGGTATACCATTTGCCACGCTCGAGAAGCACGACCGTGAGTCCGGCGCAGGCGAGTTCCTTGGCGACGACGCCGCCACCGGCACCGGCACCAATCACAACCGCGTTGACATGTTTCAAAGCCACGTGGTGAATCCTCGTGGTTTGGTGTTCATAGGAAATTGCGCGCTAACCATTGCCACCGTACCGTTGCTGACCGCGAATGGGTGGATAGGGAAGAGCCAACATTTTCCAACTGGTGTGGTCGCGATTGCCCCCGTGTCGCGGATCGCCGTAAAAACCCTGCATGGCGTGATCGACGACAAGATGAAAGAAGGATTGCTGGGCAGAGGCGGTCGAGTTGTCAGTAGATACGGCGCGTTGTTCGATTGATTTCAGCAGAACGAGTTGTGATGCAGAAGGAAGTTGCGAAAAATCGTGGCCAAAGTGTTTGGAACTGATGGCTTCGAGTTGCGCCAGGCCTTCTCGGTAGACCGGTCGCAGATCCTGGTAAGGGCCGCAGAGCTGGATGTCGAGATAGTTCACAACGCCGGCCCATTGTGCGCCGGGATCTTTGTCTGGAGGAATAATCTGGTCACAGATTGCGGCAAGGGTACGAGCCTCCGTGAGGGTGAGGAATCGCCAGGGAATTTTGGAATTTGAACAGGAGATGGTGCCGCTGGCCGCCGCTGCAGTGGCGGCCAGTCGGATAAACTCGCGTCGGCTAAGTCCTTTGTACCAACTCATGAGACGCTCCGGGGCCGTGGAGAAAAAAGCGTGTGCCGGGAGCGAAGATAGGGTAAGGCACAAAGGCAAAGTACGGTACGACCGGGGAAAGTGTGTCATTGAGGGGAGAAAGTGTCTGTGATACGCGATACAGGGGCTCTAGCACAGGGGGTATAGATGTCAGGAAGATTGTTGATTGAGGATTCAGTGGGGGTTGAGATCCTTCGCTTCGCTCAGGATGAGTTCATTCGAGTTGGATCAGGGGAGTAGCCACATGTAGGTGGCCGCAACATTTTTATTTTGGAGGGAGGGGAGCGAAGTATCCGCGACGGGCTTGGAGGTGCAGGTCTTTTTGATCGACCTTCACTTTCAGGTGATGATAGGTGCCATTCGGCTTGATGTTTTGAAGCGAGAGTTCGAGTAAGTAGATAAACTCGGGAGCAATAGCCAGACTCTTGAAGCCACCTTCCAGATCATTGCTATTGTGAAAGAAAGTCCCACCTGTGCCATCAGCGAGTTCGGCCATAACGTCTTCGTTGATGGACATTGATTCGCGATGATTTTGCGATGATTGACCTGTCGCTAGAGCGTAAGCAGAGTTTTCGCCATGCTGGCTAGCGTCCAGGTTCGTGGTGTACAGCCCACGAGCATCCAACGCGCTTACGGTTACATTCGATTGCGCAGCTTCATCCAGGATTTGCGACTTGAGGGACATTCCGTCAGCCGAAGTGGAGAGAAATCCGGGCGAAATGAGGATCAGGGTTCGTTGTCCCGGCAGCACGGCCATTTTGTGAACGATTTCTTTGACCAAGCCGAGCGAGAGACGAACATCCTGATCGCCAACGGCCAACGACTGAGAAGCGGCAGACTGTGCCATTTGTTCGGCAAGCCTGCGCATGTCCCCCGTCAAGTTAGCGCAGGTCATGGTGTCTTGTACGGCGGAATCGAAGGCCACCTGACTGTGTTTGTTGATGATTTGATCTGCGAGGAAATAGTCAACGTCGGGACATTGACGACCGATATGGCGATACAGTTCCTGCGGCTTTAACTTCAAAATAGTTTTCTGTAATAACGCGTGATCATTTGTCAGGCCGGAGTTGACGCCAGAGAAGGAGACCACATCGGCCATATCTGAAGGTGCCAGCGAGCCGGTGAGCATACGCGTCGCGGCGGTTTGCACTTGCGCTAAGTCTGAATTATTGAGATGAAGATCATCGAACAAGAAAACTATGAATCTTTGGGGTGAGATTGCAGCTTTGCGAGCCGAGTCAGACGGGATCGAGTGGGGATCGTAGGCAGGCGATGTGGCATTGTCAGCGGCGAATTCGACCGGTGCACGCTGTTGAACCGTAAATCCGGAGATAGTTTGCAGCTGCCCTTGATCGAAAATCTGGAAGTTTTCTTTTTTAAGAGAACCGACGGCGTGACCTTGCGAGTCGCGGACCACCACGGGAACCAGCACGGCGTCTACTTTCACCTGAATTTTGAAGGGAGGCGGCTCTGGTGCAGGGGATGGATTCTGAATCTGGGCGGAAGAAGGCAAGAACGCGAGAAAAGTCATGCAACTTATGGACAGAGTAGATAGAAGAGCGGGAAGAGGTGAGCGGAGGCGATGATTCATCGTCAATTTACAACTGTAGCGCAGTGGGGAAGTAGAGGCAATTTTGTAAGGAACGATGGGATGGCAGTTAAACGGAGCCTTCTTAGTGACGGTGGCGTAAACCCTCACTCTGAAAAGCGCAGGATGCGGCACCCTTCGGGCATAGCCGAAAGGAATTTCTTGTTGGGGGAGGATTCGGGGAGTCTGGTAAGATTTGTCCGAAATACCGCCCGGAAAAGGACGCTACGGAGAATGAAAAGCAAATTGGCTGTATTGATTGGGTTGGGACTGAGTATTGGATAGGGTGGATGCAGCAGTTCTGATACGAAGAAATTGTCGGATGATGTGAAAGCGACCGGGGATGCGGCAAGTATGGCTGCGGATGCAACCAAGAAGGCAGCCAGCGATGCCGTTGACGCCACAAAGAAAACGGCGGGTGATGTGGCAGACGCTACGTAGCAAGCGACGAACGAGGCTGCGGATAAGACGAGTGCTGCTACTTCGGACGCTGTGGACAAGACCAAGAAGGTGGCGGACGACGTAGCAAGCGGGACGAAGAAAGCCTACGACGCGACGGCGGATAAAACCAAGGAAGTGGCGAAGGACGCGGCGGCGGGAACGAAGAAGGCTGCGTCGGCGACAAGCGAATTGGTGGAAGATATTTCGGAAAAGACCGCAGATGCCGCCAAGAAAGCCATGGACCAGACGAAGAAGGCGGTTGAGGACAAGACGAAGGCGACGAATCCACCGCAGAATTAGACGGAGAAAATTGAAAGGAAAAAATCCCCACACGGAAAGGCGTCGTGTGGGGCACCCGGCTAATCCCCTACAAAGTCAAGATCACGGCGAATCTGGACGGCGCTTGAGAGTGGGGCGATCGTCTTCGGTGCTGCTGGGATCGGTTGGCTGCGTGGTTTGCGAGGTCTTGTCAGCCTGCTCGGTCTTGGTGCGCAGAGTGGGCTTGCCGGGAGCGTTGTCCTGGACCTTGCGGCTGAACATCACGTTGCGCAGTCGGCCCTTAACCATGTCGAATTCGGATGTAGTGACGATGTATTCGTCCTTTTCGGGAAGGATGCGAGCAATTTCTTTCTGGGCGTCGGCGATGCGTTCCGGTGTCGGCGGATGCGTGGAGAAGAATTTGGGAATGGTGCCGGGGCGGCGCTTTTCGTCGGCTTGGATGCGTTCAAAGAAAGTGACGTAAGCGTTGGGATCGTAGCCCGCTTTGTACATATATTGCAGGCCGAGGAAATCGGCTTCGCGTTCATCGTCGCGGGAGAATTTCAAGTAAGAAAGTGGAATGGCGAGTTGCAGCGCCTGGTAGATGCCGTAGCCCGCCCAGCCGCCGGGACCTAGGAGCATGAGAGGAATGGTGGCGAGCTGCATCATTTCGCCTTTGGTAGCCTGCTTGGTGCCGTGGCGCGCGGTGACGTGAGAAATTTCGTGAGCCATGACGCCGGCGAGTTCAGACTCTTCCTGAGCGCGGAGAATGAGACCGCTGTTGACATAGAAGAAGCCGCCGGGAAGAGCGAAGGCGTTGACTTCGTCGGAGTCTATCACCTTGATGGTGAAAGGCACTTTGGCATCGGAGTTACGGACTAGATTCTGGCCGACGCGATTCACGTATTCGACGATGACGGGGTCGTCGATCAATTTGGAGGAGCGCTCGACTTCTTGAGCGAGGCCCTTGCCGAGTCCGATTTCGCGTTCGATGGAATAGAAGTTGACGCCCTTGCCGACGTTACGATTGCCGATGGCGTCTACATCTTCTTTGGAATTCTTGGGGTGGACCGTTTGCTGCTGCGCGACGGGAGCGCTGGAACCGGGTGTACTCGGGGCAGGCTTTGTCGCGGCGGGCAGTGGACCCGGAGTGGGAGTAGCGGGAGGCGCAGGAGACTGATCCGCAGGAGCTTGTGTGGTGCCAGATTTCGTGTCGACCTTACTATTCGGATCTTGTGGTGGGGTCTGCTGGCCCTGCTGTGGAGCGGGTGCAGGAGCTTGAGAAGCGGACTGGGCAGCAATGGCCGAAGGGGCAAACGCGATGCCCAAACCGAGCAAAAGGGATAAACCGTAGCGCGAGAGCTTGCCCATAGTGATACCTCCCCATGCATCGACGCGATTATAGCACTCTGTTAGGAGCGATGGGTCCACTGCTTATGATGTGGTGTGTAGGAAGAAGGTTTCCTGAGGTAGAAGGCGGGGGGGGGTTGGGAGAGCTTCTGACGTTCCTGCGGAGGGTGTGAGTGAGGAATTGTTGACACTTTTGGCTGGGGTCTCTAGAGTCAGAGATGCCCTATGAGCCTGCGAAAGATCCAGATTGGCCAGTTGTGGAAGAAAGATGGGACCGGGGACGTGTTCCTGGTGACACGAGTGTACGGAGAAGCCCTGAGCACGATCGCGGTGCTGCGGAAGTCTGGGGCAGAGGACGAGAGCCTGGTGCGGGTGAAAGTGGAGCGGACCCCGAAGGGGCAAAATTTGCCGGGATTTGTGCCGGCGGTGGACGACGATTCGGTGTAAGCGAATGTGGGAGTAGGAAGTAGCCTGCCGGAGTAACAAAGACTTCAGAAAATCAAACCCAGTCGCTCAGTCAATGGATACAGGCGCGTGCGGGGAACTCCCAGGGCCCTAGTAAACAAATGGGAGACTACTCTGCCTGGATGTTGTGGATGTGAAACAATAAAGGCGACATTCAGGAGACTCCCGGCTCCGCTCCAAAGGAGAATGAGATGAAGATAGGATTTTTGGCGGTGGCGGTGCTGGGAGCTTCCATCGGTTCGGCGGCTGAGACTCCGATGACGGGGACGATTATTTCCGAAACATCGGTGGATTGCGGAACGAAGAAGCAGGGAAAGAAAGAGTCGACGAACCTGCTGTGTCAGCAGTACACGGTGCGGACGGCCACTGCTGAATACCTGATTCGGCAGCCGAAGTCCGCGAATAAAGAGATCCTGCCAGCCAATACGCCGATTGAATTACGATGGATAAAGACAAGATGAAGTTCAAGGTGAATGGGAAGAATTACGAATACCTCATTGTGGGGACTTTGGCGGTGGGAGCGGGAATAAAGTAGCAAGCGCGCTCACTTGCTTTTACAATTGGGGATTAGCAAAGAGCACTAAAACGGAGCGGATTCCTCAGGGGCTAAAAGCCCCAGTTTTTGGCGTTGATCAGTGTCGGAGCTGAAGCTCCGACCTCCTAAAGACCTTCTGCGTTCCGACCCCTAAAAAACATGATGCACAAGAACTGAGGGCTCAAGATCTTTTGAACTCAATTCGAAGCAGAATGTTGGGCGCGGAACACTGCCTCAGCTACTTTTTTTGTAGCTGAAGAGTTTGGCGCATTCCTTTCGGAGGAAGCCGCCGACGACGGGGATGTTGTGACTGCCCTTTTCGAAGACGAGGCGGCAGGGAATCAGGCAGGCGCGCCACTTGTAGATTTCAGTGCCGTAGTTGCGGCCGTAGGCGTCGATGTCTTCCTGTGAGACGCCGTAGACGACAGCGCCTATTTTTGACCAGACACAGGCTCCGGCACACATGGCGCAGGGTTCGTGCGTGGAGTAGAGAACGAAATCGGGAAGATAGCGTCCGTAGCCGCTGGAAACGTATTTGAGGGTTTCGAGTTCGACATGCTTGATGCTGGAGCCGGAAGTTTTGACGCGATTGCCGGCGTTGGCGATAACCACTTCCGTTTTGCCTACGAGGCGGGTGATGACGGCGCCGATGGGATAGTCGCCGCGATCTCCAGCGCGTTTGGCCTCGTCAATAGCCAGTTGCATAAATTTGTTTTTGGGTTTGTAGGAAGCGGGAATCATGGAGTCAGAGTATATCCGTTTGTCAGGGATGCTGGTACGGATAGCCGCGCCTGATCATTGAATTAAATGGAGCGGACTGGGAGATCGACGATATCGTCCACGGCCATAGGCTCTTTCTGGAGGAAAGGTTCGCCGTATTTTACGCCGATGAGTTGGCCATGGTGGCGGGCGAGGAGTTCCATGCGATTGTCGAGCTCATCGATGGCCAGAAAGACGCGTTGCTTCCGTTCGCTCTTGGCGGGGCGGAATTGCGAGCCGTAGGCAAGGATGGCGCGGTGACGGGCAGCGTACTGTCTGGTGATGTCGACGACGAAAGTAGTGGGCATGCCTTCAAAGGACGTGGCGTAGACAATTTTGAAGGGACGATAGGGCTCGCCATCGAGTGGAAGTTGCTTGAGGCCGGCGAGGAAGCAGCCCTCGTAGCCGAGCGTGGAGGCGTGGTAGTGATCGGGATGGCGCGCTTCCCAGTAAGGAAGAATGACGGTGCGGGGGCGAAGTTCGCGAATGATTTGCGCGAGGCGGAGTTTGTTTTGACGCGTGGGCTGGACGTCGGAATCGGGAACGCCGAGATTGCCGCGCCAGGAAACTTTCAGGATTCGAGCAGCGAGAGCGGCTTCTTTTGTACGCGTTTCAGGAGTGCCACGCGTGCCCATTTCACCAGCGGTTAAATCGAGAATGCCAGTTTTGTGGCCTTTCTGGGCCATTTTCAGTAGGGTGCCGCCGCAGGTGAGTTCGACATCATCGGGATGAGCAGCAATTGCAAGCACATCAAGCTTCATCATGGGCCTCTTCCTAAAACGGAGGGATTGTAACACTGGCGAGAGTTAAGTGCTCGGATGAGAGGAAATGTAACCTCGCGGAAAAGAGTACCAATGTACCGGAAAAATGGCCCTTAGGGTTCATCGACGCAGGCATGCTGTTTTTCTAATCTGCTATCAACACGGAGAACCACTGAGGGCTGTAGACGTATCGAAGTAAAGACTGTGGCACCGCTCAGGGGCAACCAGGCAAATCTGAATCGCTCATAAGGATTTGTACGTGACTGCGCCCGCGACAATTGAAATCCGCGGAAACTCCTCGCCAGCAGCGTCGCGCGGCGAGGCTCCCAACACGACAATTCGAGTTTCGGAATTATGGTCTGCGCTGTCGTACGCGCTGGACCTGACCGAAGGTCGCCCAATGGGCCACTCGGTGCGGAGTTGCGTGATCGGGATGCGCTTGCACAAGAGTTTGGTCTGCCGGAGGAGGCGCAGGCGGACCTTTGATGCTGAGCTACTCGATTCAGTTCTAACCCTCTAACAAGAGCCGAACACGATGCGCATCCCCCGTCTGGAAGGAATTCCGGGTGGGGGATGTGTTATTTTGACGGCATGAGTGAAGCGAAGAGATTGCAGGGAAGAGTGGCACTGGTGACCGGCGCGGGGAAGCGATTGGGACGTGCAGTGGCGCTGCGACTGGCAGCGGAGGGGTCCGACGTTGCCGTGCACTATGGAAAGTCGGAGTCTGAGGCACAGGAAGTTGTGCGCGAGATTGAAAAGATGGGGAGGCGGGCGGCGGCGTTTTCGGTGGACCTGCGAGATGTGAAGGCAGTGCGGGAGAGCGTGGGGAAGGTGGCCGCGCGTTTCGGCGGGCTAGATATTCTGATCAACAGCGCGGCTAATTTTCTGGAAACGAGATTTTCCCGGACGACGGAAGAGAATTGGGACGCCTCGCTGGATACGAACCTGAAGGCGCCGTTTTTTTGCACGCAGGCGGCGGCACCGCACCTGGAAAAATCGGGCAAAGGCGTGGTCATTAATTTTGCGGACATTGGCGGGTTGCTGGGTTGGAAGGAGTTTCTGCCGCATTCGGTGTCGAAGGCCGGGGTGATCATGATGACACGCGTTTTGGCGAAGGAACTTGCGCCGAGGGTAAGAGTGAACGCGATTGCGCCGGGGACGATCACGATGACGGGAGATCCTGCTTTCTGGGAGGAGGACTTCATCAAGAGGGCGCCGCTACAGCGTACTGGAAGGCCAGACGACATTGCAGACGCGGTAATGTATCTGGCGACGGCGGAGTTTGTGACCGGACAGGTGTTAGTGGTCGATGGGGGGCGGACGCTATAGGGGTGCGGTGGCTCGCGAAAAGCATCCGAGTGGTATGTGAATGCGAGCGAACCATCGATTCAACGAAGTGGTGAATCGAATCGGGATTATTTCTAGACCCCGAGATGCAGGGAAACGGTCCAGGGTGTATTCTTAATAATTGTGCGTAGCTGTTGATAAAAAGCACCGCGCACCGCCCCAGTTTGCAGCCATAGGAGCTAGTTGACGTATGGATCAAGAAACAATCGCCGCGAGGCACATAGAGGATGTTGAGATTCAGGAATGGCTGGAGTCGCTGGATTCCGTGCTGGAATCGAGCGGCACCGACGTAGCGCGCGAAATTCTGGAACGGTTGCGGGCACATGCAACGGTCAGCGGCATCGATCTGCCTTTTACGGCAAACACACCCTATGCCAACACGATCCCGGCGCGGCTGGAGCCGCTGTTTCCCGGTGACCAGCAACTCGAGCGGCGTATCAAGTCGTTGATCCGCTGGAACGCACTGGCGATGGTGGTACGCGCAAACCGCGGTGAACACAACATCGGCGGCCACATTTCGACGTATGCCTCCGCGGCAACGTTATATGAAGTTGGGTTCAACCACTTCTTCCGCGCGCGCAGCGACAGTTTCGAAGGAGATACGATTTATTTTCAGGGACACGCAGCTCCTGGTGTGTATTCGCGAGCGTTTCTGGAAAGCCGGCTGAGCATTGAACAGCTGGAAAATTTTCGGCGAGAGCTGAAGCCGGGAGGGGGACTGTCTTCGTATCCGCACCCCTGGTTAATGCCGGACTTCTGGGAATATCCGACGGTCTCGATGGGATTGGGGCCGTTGATGGCGATATATCAGGCGCGGTTTAACCGGTACCTGGAAAATCGCGGGCTGAAACCGGCAACCGACGCGAAGGTGTGGGCATTTCTAGGCGATGGGGAGACGGACGAGCCGGAATCTCTGGGCGCGATCACGCTGGCTTCGCGTGAAAAACTGGACAACCTGATTTTTGTGATCAACTGCAATTTGCAGCGCCTGGACGGACCGGTGCGCGGCAACGGTCAAATCATTCAGGAACTGGAATCAGCGTTTCGCGGTGCGCGGTGGAATGTCATCAAGGTGTTGTGGGGCAGCGAGTGGGATCCGATTCTGGAGCGCGACACGGAAGGCCTGCTGGTCAAGCGCATGGGCGAGATGGTTGATGGGGAGTACCAGAAACTGGTGGTCAGTAGTGGCGACTACATCCGGCAATTTTTCTTCGGCAGCGACCCGCGCCTGTTGAAATTGGTGGAACCGTTGCCAGACGAGGCGCTGCGGCGTTTGCGGCTGGGCGGACATGATCCGCGCAAGGTCTACGCGGCTTATAAGGCGGCCGTGGATTATAAGGGCGGCCCGACGGTAATTTTGGCCCGGACGATTAAGGGTTACGGATTGGGCGAAGCAGGCGAAGGCAAGAACGTGACGCACCAGCAGAAAAAATTGAATGAAGACGAACTGAGGGAATTCCGTTCGCGGTTCGGAATTCCGCTGAGCGATGAGGCATTGGGAGAGGTGCCGTTTTACCGCCCGCCCGAGGACAGTGAAGAGATTCGCTATTTACGGAGCAAACGCGAGGCGCTGGGAGGATACACTCCGCAGCGTAAGGTGCGGTCGAAGCCAATCGCGGCGGATCATGACGAACTGTTCCGCGAATTTCACGATGGCAGCGACGGTCGGGAAGTTTCGACCACGATGGCGTTCGTGGCCATGCTGCGAAAAATACTGAAGGACCCGGAGATTGGAAAGCTGATTGTGCCAATCGTGCCGGACGAGGCTCGAACGTTTGGCATGGAATCGTTGTTCCGTACGGTTGGAATTTATTCCAGCGTAGGACAGAAATACGAACCGGTCGATGTGAACACGCTGCTGTATTACAAGGAAGCGAAAGACGGGCAGATCCTGGAAGAGGGAATTACGGAAGCGGGATCGGTAGCGTCTTTCATCGCGGCGGGTTCGGCCTACGCGACGCACGGCATCAATACTATCCCGTTTTTTATTTATTACTCGATGTTTGGATTCCAGCGGATTGCGGATTTTATCTGGGCGGCAGCGGATATGCGCACCCGAGGATTCCTGCTGGGTGGAACGGCGGGAAGGACAACGCTTTCCGGCGAGGGATTGCAGCACCAGGACGGGAACAGTCATGTACTGGCTTTGCCGGTGCCAAACCTGCTGGCGTACGACCCGGCCTTTGCGTTCGAGATTTCGGTGATCATTCAGGATGGCATTCGCCGGATGTATAAGGATGGCGAAAGCATTTTTTACTACATTACGGTAATGAACGAACCCTACGCGATGCCGGCGATGCCTGCGGGAGTGGAAGAAGGAATCCTGAAGGGGATGTACAAATTCCGCGCGGCCATCAACAAGAAGGCCAAGTTCCGCGCGCAGTTGTTCGGCAACGGCGCAATTTTGAACGAAGTATTGCGAGCCCAGGAAATACTGGAGAAACAATTCGGCGTGGCTGCGGACGTGTGGAGTGTGACGAGCTACAAGTGCCTGTACACGGATGGAATCGAGACGGAGCGGTGGAACCGTTTGCATCCGAGCGAGAAACCGCGCGTGCCGTACGTTACGCAGTGCCTGGATGGTTCGCAGGGCGTGCTGGTGGCGGCGACAGATTATCTGAAGACGCTGCCGAACATGATCAGCAAGTGGATGCCGCGGCGATTGGCATCGCTGGGCACGGATGGATTTGGGCGCAGCGAAGGGCGCACGTCGTTGCGAGAGTTTTTTGAGGTGGACGCGCGATTCATCACGGTGGCGACGCTGCACGAGTTGTATCAGGACGGGCAGATCGGGAAGAACGTCGTGGAAAAAGCCATCCAGGAATTGGGAATAAATCCGGAGAAGCCGAACCCGGTAATTTCGTAAAGGAAGTGCTTCGGTGCGTCATCTGGGAAGGATCGCCGCCGCAACATTCCTCTGCGCTTTGATCTAATTACTCGGCAGTACCACTCTCGCGCAATCATCTGCGCTAGCCAGCAAGCAGCAGGAATTCCTGAAGCGCTTGAGTGCGGCGGCAATTGAGCGCACCCACCACACTGCTCGTTACGATCCCGCTTATGTTCGCATCGGCTATCCGGGCGTAGACGTTCCTTCAGGAACCGGCGTCTGCACCGACGAAGTAATCCGTGCCTATCGGACGCTAGGAATCGACTTGCAGAAAGAGGTCCACGAGGATATCTCCGCGAACTTTTCCCTATATCCAAATCATCGGCGTTGGATGTTATTTCATCCGGATTCGAATATCGATCACCGGCGTGTTCCCAATCTTATGGTGTTCTTCGGCCGTAAGGGGCAGGCGCTGCCGATTACAACTCAGGGTAAGGAATACGGACCTGGAGATTTAGTAACCTGGGACCTCGGCGGCGGAGTGCCACACATTGGGATTGTGGTGGATCGAAAGTCCGGATCAAGCGGGCGGTACATGGTGGTTCACAATATTGGTGAAGGGCCAAGGATGGAAGATGTTTTGTTTAATTGGAAAATTACCGGGCATTATCAATACTTTGGGCCGCAGGACAGTTGGTAACCAGAGAAAAGCAGATTTTTCACGTTGCCTGGAAGATATCAGCGAACAATTTGAGCTAACCACATATTACTTGCGGCCATGCGGCTAGACCGATTGCTCTAAGACTTCGTTTGGCTTGATTTTGCCGGTGGCTAGATTGGCGACCAGTTCGCGATTGGCGGCAAGAAAGTCGTAATTGCCGAGTTCCTTGGGAAGAACCCAGGCGACGTGCTCGTAAACAATCGAGGTTATGTCCGGCTCGGAATACTGCGCAGCGAAGAAGTGAATTTCGAGTTGTGCAGGAAGGTTGGCGTACTGGTGGAGAACCTCGGCAATTTCGCGGCTTTTGATGAGCGTGACGCCAAGCTCTTCACGTAGCTCGCGGGCCAAGGCCCGTTCGAGCGATTCACCGTCGTGAACTTTGCCGCCGGGGAATTCCCATTTGAGGGCGGATGTGTCGTTGTGGCGGCGTTGGCCGATGAGGATGCGTCGATCGGAGCGTTCGATAACGGCTGCTACGACAATCATGTGGTAATCACGAGAAAAAAGCATAGCAGAGTTGTGTATGGAACGGCACATTCGGGGATGGCGTTGACGGGAGTGTCGGAACTGTGTTGCACTTCGGGTTTAGTTTTGTGTGGAGGAGACCTTGTTGATTCCTCGAGTGGAAATTGTTTTTGCGATATTGATGCTTGCAGCGGCTGGACGTGCGCAATCGCAAGGAACAGATGATGTGGTGCGATTCAAAGGAACGATGGAAAACGTGAAGGCTACGTTTGGTCCGGCAGAACCAGTGGCGCACGTGAAGGCGGGAGGGGTGCTGGAAGCGAACTCGCTGGATTGTTTTGGAAATGCGCTGCAGAAGCCGGGCGATCCGTTTTCGCTGATCAAAATTGATAATCCGCTTACCGGGCCATTCTTTATTGATGGGGCGGAGCCTGGCGACACACTGGTGGTACAGATATTGGACTTGCAGGTGGACGGAAAGCAGGGAGTTGGCGCATTTGGGCCGGGGTTCGGAGCGGCGAATTCCACACACTACACGCCGATGCTGGAGAAGGAATCAATGCCAGAGCGGGCGTGGTATTACCCGATAGACGCGGAGAAGAAATTGATCACGTTTCAGGCGGTGGATTCCGACTTTAAAGTGCAATTTCCGCTGAAGCCATTTCTGGGATGTATTGGCGTGGCGCCGGCAAATGGAGAAGCGAGGAGTTCGATTGTGCCGGCGGAATTCGGAGGGAATATGGACGCGCCGGAGGTGTCGGCAGGTAACACGGTGTATCTGCCGGTGAATGTTAAGGGCGCGCTGTTTTATTTTGGCGATGGTCACGCGGCCATGGGCGATGGAGAAGTGGCCGGAAGCGCAGTGGAAGTACCGATGAAAGCGCGGCTAAAATTTGGCCTTGTAAAAGGCAAAAGCACAGGCTGGCCGCGCCTTGAGAATGAACACGAATTGATGACCGCAGGGATTTACCGGCCAGTGGATGATGCGGTGCGGATTGCGGTGACGGAATTGGTCCATTGGGTACACCGCGACTACGGCTTGTCAGAATTGGATACCTATGAATTGTTCTCCAAGGTGGGGAGATTACATCTGACGGAAATGGTGGACCCGAACTACGTGGTAATTGCGAGCATCGATAAGAAATATTTGCCGGTGAAAAAATAGCCCGGGAGTATGGCCGCCCGTTGAGTTAAGACATTATGTTTAGCGAGATTTTACTCGATCATTTTCAGAGGCCGCGGAATGCAGGAGAACTTGCGGAGGCGACGGTCCGCGTGGAATTGAGCAATCCAGTCTGCGGGGATGTGCTGAAGTTGGCGGTGAAGGTGGAGGCGGGGCGAATTTTAGAAGTGAAGTTCTTGTGCAGGGGGTGCACGACGGCGATTGCGTGCGCTTCGATGTTGACGGAGAAAATGCAGGGTGCGGACTTGGTGTCGCTGCGAAAGATTACTGCGGCGGTTGTGGCGGAGTCACTTGGCGGATTGCCCGAGGCTTCGTTTCATGGGGCGCAATTGGCGGAGGATGGGGTTAAGGCGATCTTAGCGGCGATCGGAAAAGCAGATTCCTCTCTTGGTTAGGGATGACAATTCATAAAGGTGAGATGCGAATCACAACGGGGAGTCGGTGACGCGGGCGAAGGTTTGTGGATGGTTCAGATTGAGGACGCAACCTTCTTCGATGGTGTGATGTTCCACGACTTCGTTTTTATGAGCCCAGACGACGGAGCGTGCCCCGATTTCGAGTGGCGCGTTTTCCAGTTCGGCGTAAAGCTTGGAAGAAAAAAGCACGGGGTGGCCGCGCCTGCCTTCGAAGACAGGCAAAACAATTGAAGCCTGAGAAGCATAGAAACGCGTGATGAGATGGTCGACGAGCTCGGCGCTGATTAAGGGATGGTCAATCAGAAAAAGTAGCATGCCATCGGTCCCATCGGGCAGACTGCGCAGTGCCGCGTTGATTGAACTGAGCTGGCCTTTCTCCCATTCGGCATTGATGACGATTTCATCGGCGGGAAGATTGACAGCTTTGGTTATTGGTTCAGCATGAGCGCCAAGGACGACGCGACGTACACCGATTTTGGGATGGCGGGTAATCTCGAGCAAATGGTCGAGGAATGCGCGGCCCTGATAGGGAAGCAGGGCCTTCGGCGAGCCCATGCGGCTCGAAGCGCCTCCGGAAAGTATCACGGCCGCAAGCATAAGATCTTCTAGCGGGTTTCGATGGCGTCCCGCAATTCGAGCTTCAGTTTCTTGTGCGCCGCGGATTGCGCATTGCGGCGAATGGCCACCAGTTCCGAAACGATGCTGACCGCAATTTCTTCGGGTGACAAGGCCCCGATGTCCAAACCCATGGGAGCGTAGACGCGCTCAAATTCCTGCATGCGGTAGCCTTCTTTTTCGAGGGCTTTGTAAACGCTGAGTACTTTTCGCTTGCTGCCAATCATGCCGACATAGCGGGCCTGTGTGCGGACAGCCCAAGCGAGGACGCGCATGTCGTCTTTATGGCCGCGCGTGACGATGACAAGATAGGACGAAGGGCCGGGCTGGAGTTTTTCAAAAGCTTCGTCGTAACTGATGAACACTTCCTGAGCCATAGGAAATCGCTGGGTGTTAGCGAAGGATTCGCGATCGTCGATTACGCCGACACCGAAGCCCGCCGCGTGAGCAGCTTTGGCTACCGCGGTGGAAACGTGCCCGGCACCGAAAAGGTAAAGCACCGGTTGCGGGAGAATGGGCTCGACGAAAATTTCTACGGTGCCGCCGCAGATAAGACCGCTGTCGTAGCTAGCTTCGTTGTTCAGTTGAAAGACAAGTTTCCTGGGCAGTTCGCTAGCCATGACTTGCTTTGCAGCGGCCCAAACGTCGGCTTCGACACATCCTCCGCCGATGGTGCCGAGGATGGAACCATCCTCGCGGACAAGCATGCGAGAACTCTCATAGCTGGGGATGGAGCCGTTGGTGTGGACGATGGTAGCGAGAGCGCCCCGCTGTCCGGCACGCCGCATCCGCACGATCTCTTCGAATGGATCCATGTCCCTCAGCCTACGAGGGGTGGCGGCGCGTGTCAATTGGGGAAGAGGTTGGGGATTCTCCTGCAGTGTCGGGGTACGGAGTGTAAACAGGGAAATTGCAATCGTCACCTTGAGTGTCTTTGTGCCTCAGAGTTGCCACGATCCCTCCACTCCGAGCCACGAAAGGCACGGCTCTGCAGTCGGGATGACAGAGCCTAGCGGACGGACGAAGAAGGCTGTCTCTACAAAGCGTGGGAACTCGCAATGGCGAGGGATACGATGTAAATTCGAGCGGCGGAAAAATAGAGTGGGGAGGCAAGTTGTGAAAGCGATTGTGATGGAGCGGCACGGGGATCCTTCCGTACTGCAATATCGGGAATACCCAGAGCCTTCTGTCGGGGCGAATGAAGTTCTGGTGCGGGTGCGGGCTTGCGCATTGAACCACCTCGATCTGTGGGTGCGTGGTGGATTGCCAGGCGTGACGATCCCGATGCCGCACATCCCGGGCAGCGATGTGGCGGGAGAGATAGCGAAGGTGGGGGCGGCTGTGCGCATCGTGAAAGTGGGGCAGAAAGTTGTGCTGGCACCAGGAGTGACGTGCGGCCATTGTCCCGCGTGTATTGCGGGGAAAGACAATCGCTGCCGGGAATTTACGAATTTGGGCTACAGGATTGATGGTGGCTGCGCCGAATACGTGCGCTGCCCGGAAGTGAATTGCATGCTGTACCCGGAGAATCTGGACTGGGTGAATGCAGCGGCGGTGCCACTGGTGTTTTTGACGGCATGGCACATGCTGGTGAACCGTGCAGAATTGCAACCGGGAGAAGATGTGCTCGTGCTGGCGGCGGGGAGCGGCGTAGGGATGGCGGCAGTACAAATTGCCAAGTTTTTCGGAGCGCGCGTGATTGCAACGGCCGGCTCAGACGAAAAGTTAGTGAAGGCGAAGCAATTGGGCGCGGATGAAGTGGTGCATCACGGAACGATGGAGATCGACAAAGAGGTTCGAAAGCTGACGGGAAATCGTGGGGTAGACGTGGTATTCGAGCACGTGGGCACGGCAACGTGGGAGAAGAGCGTGAGGAGTCTGGCACCCAGCGGACGATTGGTGACTTGTGGAGCAACGACGGGTTATGACGCGAAGCTGGATTTGCGCTTCTTGTTTACCAGACAGCTTTCCTTGTTGGGTTCGTACATGGGAACCAAAGATGAGTTGCGAACAGTGCTGAAATTAGTGGCGCAAGGGCGATTAAAGCCAATCGTGGATAAAGTATTTCCTTTGCAGGAATGCGCTGCAGCGCATGCTTATCTGGAGGCGGGAAAACAATTTGGCAAAGTGGTGTTAGGCGTTTCTTGAGCCTCATTTGACCTGATCATGGGTTATACGGCGAATAGTCGATGAGATGTTCGCTCACGCTTGCTGGCAGGGTACTCTCACGCCATTCGTCCACATGAAATTCCACGAAGCGGTTGGTGCCACCAGTGCGATGGTCTTTGTCGTTCGCAGACCAGTTCACCTTTGCCGTGCCGGTCAACTGCAGGATTCGGCCGGATTGGAAATCGGGGATCAGCAGGCCGTAGCGCGGATCAACCAACAGATTGCCCAGCGAGTTGAACAGGCTGTTGCCGGAGTAGTCGGGCATACGCAGTGTGTTGGCGTCGACGACTTCCACAAAACCGGGATTGCCACCGCGATGGGAAGCATCCGCGCCGCGCTGAGGATGACCGGTGGCAAGGAAAAGAACATCGGTGGCCATCAACAGAGAAGTTTGTGCATCGCCAAGACTAGTACCCTGCCTGGCCGGTTCCTTCTTCGCGGATTCCTCGCGCGGCTGAATGTTCAGCTCTCGTCGCGTGATGTACTTTGGGCAGTTGCCGAAAGACTCTTCGATCGTGATCTTGAGTGCGTTGTCAACAAGAACGGTGGGACCGTTGACGCGGAGCCGGCGCCTGGTAGTCAATTCGATGATCAATGCGCCGATGTGTGAGTCAAATTTCAAGTTCTCCCACAGCGGATCTGCTGCGTCGTTCTCGGTAGGGTCGACGGAGACTGTCAGGGCCTTTCGGTCGCTGCTCGGCTCAAGGAACCCTGATTTGCCAAAGAGTAGCGAAGCCCAGCGACGGCTTTGAGCGTCGCGGCTGCTGACGATGATCATTTTCTGCGCGCGAATAAAACTCAGGGCGCCGCTCATGATCTTGTTGCCGATCATGGCGCCGTTCGACGCTCCTTCTTCTCCTGCGCCGGCAAGCTTCTGCGCTTTGAGTTCGCCTTCGTGAAACGGATTTTCCCAACTCATCGGGTCCCCTTATCTCCGCGGTGCACCGAGCAGCGCCCCTATTGGATGTCCGAACTCTCTCTTTTTAGACAATGACAGAAATAATTGCCAGGAGTCGGTGGCCACCAGAAGGTGGCCGCTACAACGATGAAGGCGGAAGGCGGCGTAAAGCCGCCCCTACATTAGGAAGAACAAAATCTTTGGCACAGGGCTGCTAGCTGGTAGGATGAACTCGGCGGTCACTTGATTTTCTTAGCGCGAATTTGTTGGCCCTGCGAACGGTAAACGCTGCTTACTACTTTGCCGGATGCGTTGCGCTCGAAAACCAAACGTCCGTCGGGGTCATCATCGCCTTTTTCGAAAAAGGAATTGTCGCTTTCCGGAAAGATTTCCACTTTCTCTTGAGCGGTGACTTGCGACATCAAATGACCATTTTCAAACGTGATGGTGCCTTGCTCGCCGGGAGCGGTTTCATAGGTGCCGACAAATTCCAGATACAGTTTCGGATCAATTTTGGCGATGGAAGGTGAGGCTGGTAATTTAGCGACGGCCATTGAAAGCAATCTCCAGTCACCGTTTCGGCGCACATAGGTATCCAGATGCGTCATGCGCAAATCGAATTGCTGCGCTCCTAACGGAATGTGTTCAACCATCGCATAGGTGGTAATCACCGTGTCGCCATTCTGAAAGGGCTGAAAATCGGAAATGGTGGCTTTGCTTCCCCGGTGACCGGCTGTTTCTGGCAGAAATTTCTCGCCATCGAGATACTCCTGCTTTGTTTTTACTTTGCCATTGGGATAAAGAAAACGAAATTCGGGCAACAGTAATCTCTCGTAGAAGGCGCGATCGTTGGCGGTGTTGGCGTCGCTACGGGACTGGGTGAGCTGCTGAAACTGCTGTGCGAGTTTCGTTGAGTCGGTTGGGGGCGGCGCGCTTTTGCATGCGCCAAGCAGAAATGCGACGAACGTCAACATGCAATTCGCCATTCGATAGAGGCGCATAGAATTCAGGTTTCCTCCCAATAAAATGCGTGATGTCATCCAGAAGCCTGAGTTTACCGGCACAGCGATAATCTTTACGTGCCCGTATAGGTTCGCAATACAACTAATTGGCCGTCGAAAATCGAGGCGCGGTTGCGCCGGGTAGGAATCGAAAATGCTAACTAAGAAGAGCGTGGAAGCGCGGATCGTTGCGAAGGTTATCAAGGTCCGAGTCTTTCGCGGCCCAATTCTTATAGAAGACCCCATGCTCCATTACTTTTCCGAGGCAGGCGAGAGCGTCCTCGTTGCGCCCCAACAAAGAATACACGCAGGCGACATTGTAGAGGATGGAAGACTCCTCGGGATCGATGGAGAGTGCACGCCGCGCCCAATCGTATCCTTTTTCGTGATCCCCCAGGCGGACATTGATCCCAGCCCCAAGATAAAGCGCGCGCGGATCGTCGGGATGACTATCGACGTGTTTTTCAATTAGTTGAAGGGCGCGACGTTCTGTAGCCTCGGCTTCCACGGAACGTCCCAAGCCGTGATACACGGTGACCAGCAGACTGACGGCCTGATAGTCGTCCGGATTGAGCTTCGAAGCCTGTTCATAGAGTTCCGCGGCCTTTACCAAATCGCCGCTCTGGAATGATGTGCGCGCATAAAAATAATAGGCCTCGTAGAGTTTGGGATCGAGGCGGATGGCCGCCTCAAACTCTTTTTGCGCCGCTGTGAAGTTTTTCTTCAGAGAGAAGGCCAAACCGCTGGCGGCATGAGCTTCCGCCAGTTCTGGGTCCAGTTCTAATGCTTTGCGGCTCGCGGCCTCGGCTTCGTTGAGATTGTCTTCCACGCTGTCCCAATACATATAAAGAAATGAGCAGCAATCCGCGACACCTGCAAATGCGCGAGCATAGTTCGGATCGATGACGATGGCGCGGGCAAACATCTGCCGGGCAAAGTCAAAACCCTTGCGACGGAACTGGTGGAAGAACTGGCGTCCGCGCAGGTAGTAGTCGTAGGCCTGGGGATTGTCGGTCTGCTTGCGGGCAATGGCCTTCTCTTCCTGCGGAGAAAGCTTGATGCGCAATGCCTGACTGATGCTGCGCGCAATTTCGTCCTGGACTTCGAAGACATCCTTGAGTTCGCGATCGTAGCGCTCGGCCCAGATGGAATGTCCGGTTTGCGTGCCGATAAGTTGTGCGGTGATGCGCAGGCGGTTGCCGGCGCGTCGCAGGCTGCCAGTAAGAACGCAGGCGGCATTCAGTTCACGACCGACTTGAGGTCCAGTAACGGCTTTGTCGCGATAGGCGAGCACGGCGGCGCGCGGGAAGACCTGAAGCTCCTTGATTTTGGAAAGCTCGGTGATGATATCTTCGGTCATGCCGTCGCGAAAATATTCATCGTCTTTACTGGCGCTGAGATTTTCGAAATACAAGACGGCGACGGATTTCTCTGAAGCGGCCGGCGCGGCGGGCTCGGAAGCTGTGGACTGCTTTTTGGAGTCGCTCATGCGGCCGGAGGAATCGCGATCGCGCTTCAGCCTTTTCAAGTCGGTTCTGATTTCAGAAGCGGTCTGATACCGAAGGTCGCGATCTTTTTCCAAAGCTTTGTTGATCACGCGTTCCAGTTCGGCGGGGAGAGACGAGTTGAGCACCACAACTGGCTTCGGCGTGCCGTGAAGAATGGCATCGAAGATGACGGCAGAAGTATCTCCAGTAAACGCAAGTTTTCCGGTGGCCATTTCGTAAAGAACGGTGCCAAAGGAAAAAAGATCAGTGCGCGCGTCGAGATCTTTGCCCAGAGCCTGCTCTGGTGACATGTAAGCCATGGTGCCAAGGGCGGTGCCGGGACTGGTGAGAAACATGGAGTCGGCGGCAACCGTGGCTTGACCCGAAACTTCCACTTGGGCAGCATGCGATCGCCGGGGTTCCATCTTGGCAAGTCCAAAATCGAGAATCTTGCACTGGCCGCGCTGGGTAATAAAAATATTCGCCGGCTTGATGTCGCGGTGGACGATTCCGCGGGAATGAGCGGCAGTGAGGGCATCGGCGATTTCGATGCCGAGGTCGAGAATCTCGTCTATCTGGAGCGGCTTGCCGTTGATGCGGTGCTTCAGTGTTTGGCCCTCGAGCAACTCCATGACGATGAAGGGACGATGATCGAATTCCCCAACATCATGAATGGTGCAGATATTGGGATGATTCAGGGCCGAGGCTGCGCGCGCCTCACGTTGGAATCGTTCGAGGGTCTGCGCATCCGTTGGAGTGTCTTCTGGAAGAAATTTCAGCGCAACACTACGATCGAGGCGAGTGTCTTCGGCGCGGTAGACGACACCCATGCCGCCGCCACCCAGTTTTTCCTGAATGCGATAGTGGGAAATTGTCTGACCAGTGAGGGAGCGCGGCTCTGGCATGCTTTGGTCATTCTAGAGGTGCTACCGGATGCAAGTCAATTGAACGAGATATGGTCAAGAGCGTTTGTTATGCCATTTGTACCGACGAGAAAGGGCAGTGAGGCGAGAAATCAGAGGATTTGTCTATGCTGGGGGGCTATGACAGAATAGGGAAGTAGTACGAGGCAAACATGGAAATGAGCCTGGGCAAGAGCAGCACTCTGACGAAGCCGGATGATTTCGGCAAGCTGCTGCAGGATGAAGGAATTATCTTCACGCAGCTGGACAAGGCCGTGAACTGGGCGCGCCGTAGTTCGATTTGGCCGCTGGGGTTTGGATTGGCGTGTTGCGCGATTGAGATGATGTCGATGGCGGCTTCGCGTTTTGATTTAGCGCGCTTTGGCGCAGAAGTATTTCGTCCTTCTCCACGGCAGGCGGATTTGATGATCGTGGCCGGTAGACTCTCGCAGAAGATGGCTCCGGTCATCAAGCAGCTTTACGACCAGATGCCAGAGCCGAAGTGGGTGATTTCGATGGGGGCGTGCGCGACGTCTGGCGGCGTATTCAACAATTACGCGATTGTGCAGGGATGCAATCAGGTGATTCCTGTGGATGTGTATGTGCCGGGATGCCCCCCGCGGCCGGAAGCAGTGCTCTACGCGATTCTGCAATTGCAGAAGAAGATCGATGGTGAGAAGGGTTCGTTCCGGCGGGCGCTGAATCTGGCGTGACGGGCTGCCCAAGACAATAGAGTGCGTTTTTCTGGCTTGGCTAAAGCCATGCACCTACAGCAGGAAAAAATCATGGACATGACGACGAGCGCTCGTGAATTGTTGCGGCATTGTCTGGCGACGGCTGCGTATAGAGCCGGGAAGGTCCTGCGCGACGCTCCGGAATCGTTTGGTGATTATCGCGCGGGAGAATCCACGCGCACACCGGTACAGATTGTTGCGCACATGGGAGACTTGTTCGATTGGGCGTTGAGCATCTCAAAGGGGAAGCAGGTTTGGCACGATTCCGAACCACTGCCATGGGCGCAGGAAGTTTCGCGGTTTTTCGATTCGCTGAAAAGATTCGACGACTATCTTTGCGGGGATGAACCGCTGCACGCCTCCCCGGAAAAATTGTTCCAGGGTCCCGTGGCGGACGCGGTGAACCACATCGGGCAACTGGCGATGCTGCGACGGATGGCGGGAATCCCCATTCGAGGGGAAAACTACTTCCAGGCAGAGATTGCGACAGGGCGGGTGGGGAAAGAGCAAGCAGCCCCGAAACGCGAATTTTAACGCGATCTTTTCTGGACTTCTCCAAAACATCTGATTACACTCGCCGGACGCTGTGGGCTGAGCAATGAGTGGCACAGAGCAAAGAAAATATCCGCGGATCAAACCGCCGAAAAGCGTAGTGGTTGCCTGGCAATCAGGCGTGCTCCGAGATGTGTCTTATGTCGAGAGCCTTGGATTGAGCGGACTATTTTTGCGGACTAAAAAACGCGTAGCCTTGCGTAGCCTGGTGCAGATTCTGTTGGATATGCCGGCCGGGCAAGTGCGAGGGCGGGCTGTGGTGCGCTGGGTGAAGGAACAACACGGGATGGGGTTGCAAATTATCGCGATGGATCAGGAAGATCGCGCGCGACTGTTCCGCCAGTTGAAATCATTGGAAGCAATGTAGCAGTTAGCGTGAAGACGTAACCGGCGCCGCATGGATTGTGGCGCTTCCTTCTGACAATTCGAGCACGGAACCTGGCGCTGATTTTTCGCGGCGAAGGTAGCCCATACCGATGAAAGCGTTGGCGGCGGGAGAAAACGCGGCGCGGGTGACGTAGCCGAATTCCTTGCCTTCGACGAGGAGCGGCGTGTTTGGTGCCGGCTGACTTGGAGTGTCGAACTTCAGCGAGACGCGGGCGCGATTGACCTGACCACGAGAGCGCACCCGCTCGACGATTTCCTGGCCGGTGTAGCAACCCTTTGTGTAGCTGATGTGCGAGTCTTGCAGCCCGGCTTCGTGGGGAATTTGTTTTTCGCCAAAATCGTAGCTGAACCATGGAATGAATTGTTCCAGGCGAAGAGCGTTTAACGCCGTGTAGCCCATTGCGCCGCCGCCGTTTTCCTTGGCAATGGCGAGAAGCAAATCCCACAGTGATTCGAGGTTGGCGCGCTCGGTGAGAAATTCGGCGCTGGCGACTCCTCCGATATTCCGCCGAATGATGGAGCAGCGAATTGGTCCCACGGTGCATTCGCGGATTTCCAGTTCGCCCAGTTTGTCGATTTCTATTCCTGTAAGTCTGGCGGCGGATTGCGCTGCTTTTGGCCCTTCCAGAGCAAGAGTGGCGAATTTTTCGGTGACATCGGTAAGCGTGACGTCATCCATGATGATGTACTCTTCGATGCCCTCGATCAGGCGTTGGCGGATCATCGCAAACGAAACGCAAAAAAGTTTGTCGGGGAAGGCGTAAGTTTCAATTTCAGCCTGGATGTGGCCCTGGGGGTTCAGGAACAGCGAGACAGTTCCGTGATGGTCGGCGAGTCCTTTGATGTTGTTGGTGAGGATTGCGTTTAAGTAACGGACACGATCTGGCCCGGTGAAATCGAGATAGGCGCGATAATTCTTGTCGAGGAGGGCTACGGTTTCACGGGCGAATCGATATTCGTTGTGCCAGTCGCCGAAATGATCGGGAAGGGCACAGCCGAACCACGAACCCAATTGAGCGCCGTTGCGGCGGTGAAAATCGGCGAGTGGCGTGGGAAGTGGGGTGGCTGGTGAGTCCAAGAGAATTCCTCAATCGTTAGTTTAGCAAATGTGGCCGAGGGGTGTGGCGGACAGATCAAACGGCACAGCCAAGATTGGCTGTGCCACCTAGCCGCAATGATATACTTCGGTGGATGAACGCACCGATTCCACGGCCCGATGCCGCCAACCGGGAGATGATTTACATCAAGATTCCGGTGGGCATGCTGCAATGCAACTGCTCGATTCTTGGCGATCCCAAGACGTGTGAAGCCATTGTTGTGGATCCTGGCGATGAGGTGGAGCGAATACTGGAGATGCTGGGCCGCTATAAATTAGCGGTAAAAGCCATCATCAGCACGCACGCGCATATTGACCATGTGGGTGGACTAGCCAAGCTTCACCAATACACCGGCGCGCCGGTGATGATGCACGGTGAGGATTTGCCGCTCTACAACTGCATGGATATGCAGGCGGCGTTTTTGGGAATGAAGACACCGGACCTGACGGATGTGGACCAACTGTTGAAGGATGGCGACGTGCTGCAATGGGGCGGCTATCTGGCCAACGTAATCCACACGCCGGGTCATACGCCCGGCAGTCTGTGCTTATATATGCCGAAGAAGTCGGGCAAAATCACTCTCGCGCAGCCACAGTTGTACGCCGGTGACACACTGTTTGCCGGAAGCATAGGGCGGACGGATTTGTGGGGCGGTTCGATGGATCAGATTATGGAATCGTTGACACAAAAGTTGATGCAACTGCCGGAGGACACCATCGTTTATCCGGGGCACGGAGAGATTACGACCATCGGCCGTGAGCGCGCGAGCAATCCTTTTCTTGTAGGGGCCTGAACTTCTCGTCGGAATAATTCCAAGTCTCTTCTCGGCAGGTGATTCCATGGGACAAGAGATTGCATGCCTGGCGCACTTTGGCGGAAAGAGTGCCAGAGGCAAAGCGTTACTGGAAACGAATGAGATTCTGTTCCGTGGTGAATTTCGGCTGAAGATTCCGCTAATTTCGATTAAGGAAGTGAAGGCCAGCGATGGCGAACTGCGGGTAAAGACCGCCGATGGATTAGCCGTTTTTGAATTGGGCGACAGAGCGGAGAAGTGGCGAGAGAAGATACTTAACCCGAAATCGTTGCTGGATAAATTGGGTGTAAAACCTGGCGAAAATGTAGTTCTCCACGGCTCAATCGACAAAAGCTTCCGCGAAAGTCTGAAGAAGCATGGAGCCAAGATCAGTAATGCGCCAGATTCACCTTGGATTTTCCTGGCGGCAGGCAAGAGCGGGGAATTGGCCAATGTGAAGCAGATTGCCAAGGGAATGCGGGGTGCGGCCGCGCTGTGGATTATCTATCCTAAGGGCCAGAAGACGATCACGGAAAACGACGTGCGCGGTGCCGGGCTAAAGGCTGGATTGACCGATGTAAAGGTGGCGAGCTTCAGTGCCACGCACACGGCATTGAAGTTTGTGATTCCAGTAGCCAAGCGTTAAGCATTGCTGGAACTTTTACTGCTTCCGGGCAGGCCAGCCTCTCTGGCGCGGCGAAGCTCTTCCATCACGGACTGAAGTAGCTCTTTGGCATTGGCCAATTCCAGGGTAATCATGCGAATGTCCATGGCGGGAACGGTGGGATTGCGTTGGCTGGTGCAGTAGACGGCATGCTGGCCAACCAGCACCATCGCGTTGGTGATGCGGTCCAGGGTAACGGCGAGACGGCCGCGCTCGACGCCGTACATCTGCTCAGAGCGTTCCAGATCTTCGCGATATTCGTTGAAAGCTGACATTGGCCGGTCATCTCCTCAATTTGAGATTGCGAAGAAAAGTTACAGGCGGTACCACATCGGGCACACGCTCCTGCCACTCAACTTTACGCTTCTGCAAGCCCATTCCATAATCTGATTGAGCCGCGAGAAACTGCAGCTGATAGAGAAATGAGAGCTTCCGAACAATCCGTTCGTCAGTACGTTCCCTTCGGTGATGGTGCGAGGGGCAAATGGGAGCATCCGAACATGCGACGTTCCGACCTGGTGCAATACAAGGAAAAAGACGATGGGCGAATTGGACGTACATCGCAAATCGTATTTGGCGAACGCCAGCATCTGCTGCGCGTGCTGGATTCGCTGGAGGGGACGCATCTTCCGATTGCGCGCATGCAGCAGGAACGCCGGATTCTGGAAGAATTGATCCATGCGCGGACACGGGAGTTGAACCAGATCAATACCGCTTGGGACGAAAAGATTGGACTGGTGCTGAGTGCTGAAGCAAAGCCAGAAATGCTAGAGAAGTTGACAAAACAGGCCCCGGAGGAGGATTTCTATTTGTTGCGGTTGATCAGCGAGCATCCGCGGGCGAATGCCAAGACCTTGAGCCGCTTGGGGAAGCATCCCTATGGGGCGATCCGAGAGAATGTGGCGCGCCACCCGAATTCCGATGCGGCTACCTTGACGTATCTGAGCAAAGACAAGTCGCAGCCTCTTTGGTACCTGGTGGCGTTCAATCCCAATACGCCTACGCCGTTGCAGCGCAAACTGAGGGACCGGCTGAAGCGGTTGGGCGACAACCAGGTTTCGCGCTGACCCCGTTACAAAACATTTTCGGTTTTGAAATAACGCTACAATACGGTGTATGCCTTCGAGTCAGTCGGAACCTGCACCCCTTGGAATAGCCGAAGACCTGCAGTCTCGACAGTTGGTAGCTCATTCAAGTCGAAACTTGGCGAATAATTTGACCAGAGTGATGATTTCCTGCCTGGTGATCGTTCCCTGCTTCTGGCACCGCCATATTCAGGCCGGCGATTTGGGCAGCCACACGTACAATGCGTGGCTGGCGCAATTGATTGAAAAGGGTGAAGCGCCCGGGTTGTATTTAGCCGTGCAATGGCAAAACGTGCTGTTCGACTACCTGTTGTTCTACCTGTGTAGGTGGTTTGGATTCGCGTTGGGCGAAAGATTGGCAGTATCCGTGTGTGTGCTGGTTTTCTTCTGGGGCGTGTTCACACTGTTTCGTGCGGTTTCGCATCGAGCGCCGTGGTTCATGGTGCCACTTATCGCCATGACCAGTTATTGCTACGTTTTTCACATGGGCTTCATGAACTATTACCTGTCGCTGGGACTGGCCAGTCTCGGGTTGGCGTCGATTTGGGAAGGGAAGTGGCGCGGAATTGTGAAGGCAGCGGTGCTGGCCCCGTTTGTGATATTGGCGCACCCGTTGGGAATGTTGTGGCTGCTTGGCGTCGGCGTGTATCGAATTGTGTGGCTGCGCCTGACGGGTTGGGTGCGAGTCGCGCTGCCCGCGCTCATTGTGGGTGGACTCTGGGCGATTCGCTGGTACCTGCAGCACCCGATAAAGTACGAGGCGGATTGGGCGGATCCGCCCTTCTACCAGTGGAACGGCTCGGACCAGTTCCGGATATTTGGTTCCGCGTATGATCAACTTGCATGGCTTGTAGTTCTGTTAGGGCTAGCCTTCGTTGTGCTGGAAATTGTGCGGCGCGGGCGAGAAACGCATTTCTGGAAAGAGCGACGGCTGCTTGTAGAGCTGTACCTAATCTCATTCTGCGCGGTGGTATTTTTGCCAGAAGATCTGCGGCCACAGCCAGAGGGAAGTTGGATCGGAGCGCTGGCGACTCGACTGACTTTGATCTGCACGATTTTTGCGGTGGCGTTTCTGGCGTCGTTGCAGCCGAGAATCTGGCACTTGATTGGCTTTGGGATCTGCGCGGCGATTTTTATCTTCATGTTGCATCGCGACACTGGAGTGTTGGATCGTCTGGAACAGAATGCCGAGGCGATCACGCACGAACTACCCTACGGCACGCGGGTGTCCAGTTCAGTCTTTTCCCCACCAGGATTTCGCCCCCAATATGAGCACCTGGTCGATCGTGCCTGCATTGGGCATTGCTTTCTGTATTCCAATTACGAGCCGTCAACGGAGAAGTTCAGAGTGCGAGTGGAGAAAGAAGGAAGCCGGCTGGTGGCTTCGCGGGTGAATGAGAGCGAGGACCTGCAGTTTGGCAATTACGATATTGAGGATGGTGATCTGCCGATGAAACAGATTTACCAGTGTGACCGCAGCGATCTGACGCGGCTCTGCGTCCGGGATCTGGAGGCGGGAGAGAAGAACGGGCGGTTGGGCTACCGTCCCTGAGCGGCGCAAGAGCGAGAGACAAAATGGCTCTTTTCTTAGGCCAATGTCTGGTAGAATTGCCTCAGGGTGAGAGACAATGCTACCATTGCATCTTCAGCCAGAAAGTCACATCCCGCTCTACATTCAGTTGCGCGACCAATTGCGCTCTTTAGTGCGCGCCGGCGATTTACGGCCTGGCGATCGCATTCCGGCCAGCCGTGAGCTCGCGCAGCTTCTCGGCGTCCATCGCACCACGGTTGCCAATGCTTATGCCGAACTTGAATCCGAAGGCCTGATCCAGGGCCACGTGGGCCGCGGCACGTTTATCAGCGGCAACGGAAATGGCTTGAAGATTACACCGCCCGCGCCGGCCTCACTGAATGGCCGCGATGGTCTTCGGTGGGAATTGCTGTTTGCGGACGAACGCAGCGAAGAGATACTGAGCCGCCTGACGGCGGAAGCGCCCGAAGACGCTTTGTCGTTTGTGATGGCGCGCCCCGCCGAGGAATTCTATCCTATCGAAGAATTGCAAACCTGCGCCCATGCTGCGCTGCGCCGTGAAGGGCAAGAGATTCTCAACCTCGGCGCTTCAGACGGCTTTCCCCCGTTGAAGGAAGCGCTGCTGGAATTGTTGCGGCAAGACGATATTCCGGCCAAAGACGAGACGTTGTTGGTTACTGACGGCTGCCAGCAGGCGCTGGATCTGATCGCGAAAGCATTCGTAAGGTCCGGCGACACGGTATTGCTGGAGAACCCAACTTATCCGGGGGCGGCGGCAGTATTTAACGGCGTGCGAGCGCGTTGCCTTGGTGTGCCGGTGCACGCCATCGCAGAGCCGGGGCGCGCCCTTGGTATCGATCTCGAAGCGCTGGAAGCAACGCTGGCTGCGAATCGCGTGAAGTTGCTGGTGCTGACGCCGGATTTCCAGAATCCAACGGGAACTTCCATGCCGTTGGCTTCGCGCCGGCGCGTTTTGGAAATGGCCACGCGTTACCAGGTGCCCATCGTTGAAGATCATATTTATGCGCGGTTAAATGCACGCGAAGAACGCATCCCGTCGCTAAAGCAACTGGACCGTTCGAATCTGGTCATTCACATCGATAGTTTCGCGAAAGTGGCGTTTCCGGGATTGCGGGTGGGATGGATCGTCGCGCCCGCAGCGGCGATCGAGCGGTTACGTTTGGTTAAACAGATGACCGACCTACACACCGATCAACTGGCGCAGGCGACGCTCGCGGAATTCTTAAAGCGCGGCCTGTTTCAGAAGCATTTGGCTAAAATGCGCAGAGTCTACGCGAACAGGCTGCAGGCCTTGGACGAGGCGTTGCGCAAGCACATGCCGGAAGGCACGCGGTGGACCAGTCCAGAAGGCGGCATGTGCCTGTGGCTGGAATTGCCACCCGGATTTGATGCTAGCGAATTGATGATCCATGCGAAGGAGCGCGGCGTGCTGTTTGCGCCGGGCCGATATTTTTATGTGCAGGCACCGCTGCCGAACACGCTGCGATTGGGCTTTGCCAGCCTGAACGACAAGCAGATCGCCCGAGGAGTAGCGACGCTGGCGGACCTTTTGCGCATCGAGATGCGTAAGCGGCAGCGGGGAACTCGGCGGGCCGAACGCGCGCACGTGGCGCTGGTATAGGATGGGACGAAAGCTTAATCTCGAGCCAAAGGCGGCCAACCATTGTTTTGGGTGCGGAGCGGCAAACGATGCCGGAATGAAGTTGCACTTCGAACTGGACTTGGATGAACAGCGCACGCTTGGACGATTTTCGTTGGGTGCTAATTATCGAGGCGGAGCGGGATTTGCCCACGGAGGAATTATCGCGGTGGTACTGGACGAAGCGATGGGCAAGCTCTCTAAATTGACAGACGAGCGTGCGGTAACCGCGGAACTCTCCATCGAGTATCGCAAGCCGGTGCCAGTAGACCAGGAAATTGTGGTGCAAGGCTGGCAAGTGGAAGAGAAGGGCAGAAACCGATTTCGCACGGCGGAGATTCACGACATGCAGGGGAATTTGCTGGCGCGCGGCAAGGGACGATTCGTGGTGGTGGATCCAGAACAGTATGCGCCATCTGGACGCGGATAGTTGATTTTCGATTGGGGTGGTTTAAGAGGAGAACGAATTATGGAAACGAAAAAAGTGAATGGAAGTGGAAACGGAGCCAAAGGCTCAAATGACTGGCGAGTGAAAGTAGGACTTGCAGAAATGCTGAAGGGCGGCGTGATCATGGACGTCACGAACGCAGAGCAGGCCCGCATCGCGGAAAAAGCAGGCGCGTGCGCGGTCATGGCTCTGGAGCGCGTGCCTGCAGACATCCGCAAGGAAGGCGGCGTGGCGCGCATGGCCGCCATCAAGGTGATTCGCGAAATCATGAAGACGGTGACCATCCCGGTGATGGCCAAGGTGCGCATCGGGCACTTCACGGAAGCCGAAGTTTTGCAGGCGCTCGAGGTGGATTTCATCGACGAAAGCGAAGTGCTGACACCAGCCGATGAAGAGAATCATATCTGGAAGCACGATTTTCGCGTGCCGTTCGTTTGCGGCGCACGGAATCTGGGCGAAGCGCTGCGGCGTATTGCGGAAGGGGCAGCCATGATTCGCACCAAAGGCGAAGCTGGCTCTGGAAACGTAGTGGAGGCGGTTCGCCACATGCGCACGATTGTTGCGCAGATGCGCGGGCTGACAACCATGCGCGACGACGAATTGATGCGTCAGGCCAAGGAGTTGGGTGCGCCACTGGATCTGATTCGCCAGGTGGCGGCGAACGGCAAATTGCCGGTACCGAATTTCTCGGCTGGCGGCATTGCCACACCCGCCGACGCGGCGTTGGTGCGCAAGTTGGGAGCAGAAGCGGTGTTCGTTGGCTCGGGAATCTTCAAAAGCAGCGACCCCGAGGCGCGCGCCAAGGCGATCGTAAAGGCCAACACGCATTTTGAGGATCCCAAGGCGATTCTCGAGGCCTGCGAAGAACTCGGCGAAGCGATGCCGGGGCTGGACGTGCGGCAGATGGACGAAAAGGACATGCTGTCGACACGCGGTTGGTAAATTGGGGGAATTGAAAGCGATGAAGATTGGCATTCTGGCGTTGCAAGGCGATTTTGAAGCGCATGCGGCAATGTTGAGAGGCCTCGGCGTGGATACGGTCGAAGTGCGCACAGTTGCCGATCTCCATGGCTGTGACGGCATAATCCTGCCTGGCGGCGAAAGTACTACGCAACTGCAATTCCTGCAGGAAGAGGGACTGTTTGACGCTATTCAGAAGTTTTCTGCGGAGGGCCGCGCCGTGTTTGGCACCTGCGCGGGAGCAATTCTGCTGGCGACGCAGGTGAAGAACCCTGAGCAGGCGTCTCTCGGGCTGGTGGAGATGACCGTTTTGCGCAATGGATACGGGCGACAGCTGGCGAGTAATGTGTTCTTCGGTCCTTCGCAGTTGAAGCATAGCCCGTTAGAAATGGTTTTTATTCGCGGACCCATTATCGAATCCGCCGGGCCGAATGTTCAGGTGCTCGCGGAACATGCCGGCAAACCCGCCCTAGTGCAGAAAGACAATGTGCTGGCGGCAACGTTTCATCCGGAATTAACCGACGATACGACCGTCCACGAACATTTTCTGCAGATGGCGGCCAACCGAGGGTTAAAAGCTGTCGAAGCTTGCTGAGTGCCGTGTTCGGCTTTAAGTAGAAATGAATAAACAGAAAAAGACCCGCGTCATGTTTGTATGCATCGGGAACGCTTGCCGCAGCCCAATGGCGGAAGCGATTGCCCGGCGCGAGGCGGGTGAGATTCTTGAAATATCCAGCGCGGGACTGTTTCCGATGGGATATGTTCCGGAAATGACGCTGCAAACACTTGCGCGCAATGGATATTCGACAGAGAGGCTGGCATCCAAACCAATTCGGCGTGAAGATCTGTTGGAAACCGACCTGGTGATCAACCTTAGCGGTCACACACGTGTATCGGCATTTGTCGATGCGCCTCGGATTGAGGATTGGCCTGTCGCGGATCCCTATGGCGAAGATGCGGCTATTTATCAGACAATTTTGGAAGAGATCGAGCGCCGCGTGAAGGACCTCAGCGCCCGTTTGCGAAGGACCCAAACAGAGAAGAATTGATTTCGAGGAGATATTTTGCCGCGTAATAATACCAGCGTATCGCGAGAAGACTACCTCAAAGCAATTTGGGAAATGCTCGAGGAGAATCAGGAGCCGATCAGCGCGCGTTTGGCAGAGGAATTAGAAGTGACGCCGCCAGCCGTGACGGCAGCGCTGAAGCGCATGGCGCGTGACGGCCATGTAAAGGTGGGGCGTGTCGGACGTATTTCACTGACCGCGTTGGGGCGCAAAGTTGCGCAACATCTGATGCTGCGGCATCAATTGGCGGAAATGTTGCTGACTGAAGTAATTGGGCTTTCCTGGGCGAAAGCACACGCCGAGGCAGAGCGCATGGAACACGCTATCTCGCCGGAAGTGGAAGCGCTGCTGATGAAGCGCTTTGCGGGACATCGAACTTGCCCCCATGGAGTGCCGATGAAAGGCGGAGTAGCGCAACTCCGCAAAGGTGGAGCCGTGTTGCTTTCGGAATTGAAGGCCCAGGATAGCGCGGAAATCCTGTGTGTGTATGAGAAAGACGAGGGCTTTCTGGAATTTCTGGATGGCTTGCAGCTGCGACCCTCGGCCAAAGTGGAAGTTTTGAAGCGCGAATATGACGAGACGATGACGCTACGCGCGGCAGGCCAGACGATTCATCTCGGTAAGCCGGCCACTTCGCGCATATGGGTACGCCGCACTGCCGCCTGATCAGGCTTTGTCGTCCAGCAACTTTTTCAAGCGCGCAAATCCAGCGCGGCTCACTGGCAATTTCACACCGTTGGACAACACCGCCACTTTACTGTCTTTTGCGTAAGGTTCAATGCGCACAACGCGTTCGATATTCACTATGTACGAGCGATGAATGCGGACAAAGAGGGCTGGATCAAGGGCGGCTTCGAGGCCGGAAATGGTCTGCTGCTTAAGTTGCTTCTTTCCCTCGCTGGCGAGTGAAACATAGTCGTCAAGCGCTTCGGCATAATCGAGTTTTTTCACTGGAATGAGGGTAACTTTCGTGCCGTCTTTCACCACGATGCGCTCGAGATATTGTCCTGCGGGGCGCGCGCTTGCTGCCAACGAAGCAGGTTCCGCGCGTTTATCAGGACGCTGTTTTTTCGCGCGATCCAGTGCGCTTTCAAATCGTTCGCGGCTGAAGGGCTTCAACAAATAGTCCAGAGCGTGAACCTCGAACGCTTTCATAGCGTATTGGTCATAGGCAGTCACGAAGATGACGGCCAGCTTGCTGGCGTCGACCAGTTCCAACACGTCGAATCCCGTCAGCTTGGGCATCTGCACATCCAAAAAGAGCAGATCGGGCGAGAGCTCCGCCGCTGCCTTCACGGCCTCCATTCCGTTCGTGCACTCGGCCACGATTTCGATTTCCGCATGATTGGAGAGCATTTCACGGAGAAGTTTGCGCGCCAGTTCTTCGTCATCCACGATCAGCGCCTTCCATTTTCGTGACAGGCCATTCATAGCGCCTCCGGAACTTCCACGGGGATGCTCACGTTCACTCGGAACAGATGCTCCTCGGCCTTTACGTCAAGGTGGGCGTCTTTACCATAACGAGCTTCCAAACGACGCTGGACGTTTTTCAATCCAACACCGTTTTTCTTTCGGCTGGAAACAGCTTCGGGGTCCCAACTGTTCTCGACGCTTAAATTGATTCGATTTTGATTTCGGGCGGCGACCAGCCGTACACGGCCTCCTTCGGGCAGTTGGGCGATACCGTGGACGACGGCATTCTCAAACAATGGCTGCAAAAGAAGTGGAGGGAGCAGGCAGGGAGTAGCCGCTTGATCGATGGTCTTCTCAATTTGCAGGCGATCGCCAAAGCGGACTTTTTCTATCGCGCAGTAGCGATCCAACAAATCGAGTTCTTCCTGCAAGGGAACCAACGGCTTTTCTCCCAATCCGAGCGTCATGCGCAAAAAATCTGCAAGTAGCACACACATTTCACGCGCCCGCGCAGGATCAATGCTGGTAAGTGCGCTGATGGAATTCAGACTGTTGTACAAAAAGTGGGGATTGATTTGCGCCTTCAGCGCGCTGAGTTCCGCATCGCGCGCGCGAATACTGGATTCCAAAGCGCGTTGTTGGGCTTGATGCGAAGCCTCCATCGCGAAAAGGGTGTAGTGGAAGGCGACTGCCAGCAGGTAGTATGCGAAGCCGATGGCATAGAGCCGAGACTGCAATTGCGCATATTGCTCATACGTTCCGCTCCAGCCAAGCCCTGCATCGAGCCCCTTGGCAAGCATTCGGCCCACGGCAACCCAAAGGAAGCTCAATACCACTGCGGCGGTAATATGCGTGAGAAAACCCTGGCTCACGCTGGTGCGTCCCAGGGGGTTTGCGCGGCAGGAATAGCGCGCGGACCAGGCCACACCTTGCGCCAGCACCGAGAGCGGAATAGCGAGAGCGACGGCGCTTTGCCAACTCATCCCCCAGCTGGAAATCAGCATAACGGAAAGAATCGCGGCAAACAGCAGCCCCGCCACCCACAAGGAAACAAAAATAGTTTTTCTTAAGTTGAATTGATCCATAGACGGTTCAATTCTTCACGGAAATGCCACCAAATACCGCACGGCCACGCAGAACCAGTGTTTTCCTGCCTGGAGCGCCAGCCGGGTCAGGAAGCGGTTGACGGGTTTCGTCGCTGAAGCCGGCAAAAATACTTTGTCCCTGGAAGCTGACATTCCAGCGATCCGGCACGGTTAGTTCAATTCCGCCGAAGACCGCTTCCACGAACACGACTGCCTCCTCACCTTCGATATCGGCAGAGCGGAAGTCCACCTCGACTCCGCCGAAAACAGCGGTGATAATGCCTCCGCGAAAATTGTTGATGTTTACGCGGCGTTCCACGGCTCCGAATAAAGCATGCTCGTTCAAGGTATCGCGCCCATTGCTTACTAGGGAACCTTGGATGCCTGGCGCTTTGGGAAATTCAAAGCGGCTAAAAATCATGGAAGCTCCGCCGACGATCAGGAGGAAGGGCCAAATCGTGCCCCAAGAAAGACCGACAAGCCCCAGTTTGTACAGTTGAACGATAATGCCTGCCAGAATGAACCCAACGCCAACGGCACGCTCACCCTCTTTGAAGATCTTGAGTACACCTACGCCAACGATCGCCAACGGCCAAAACCGCCAGAGACTCTCGCCGTGAATGATGCCCATGTGGTCCAGAAGGAAAATCGTCCCAACGACCACCAGAATGATTCCCGGAATAAGTCCACTAGGGCTTCCAGAGCGCAGAGATTTCGCGCCGATTTGGTCGAAAGTTTCCTGATGGATGCGATCACGGAGGTCGTCGGTGAATTTCTTTTCGTCGAATTTGCTTGCGTCGCTCATAGCGATCTCCTGAAGATTGCGTCAAAGCCAATGCTCAATTTGCCCGCTCATTCCGCCGCTGGTGTGTAAATCCGATGGACCCCTTCATCGAAAATGCCAACCCCAGCAGAGCGAAGGGCAAGGCCAGAAACGGGATGACCCGAAACACAACCTCTAATTGCCCATAGTTCCAGAACGCGCTTTCTGCCAATTTCCATGCGGTTAGTCCCCAGGCTGGCACTGCGCCGAGAGAGTTCGGCGCCTGACTGGCGAGGCGCGACTCAACATAATCCATGCCGGCATTCAATTCCATCATAAACAGGACAATACCTGTAAACCAAAACGCGGCCGTCCACATTCTTTTCTGGGTTCCATTCTGTTGCCACGTCCGTGCCATTTCTGCCTCCAGGCTGCCACCTCGGCTGCCCAGGGCCAGAGTAGATGGCTCAGAGGGAGGGCCGCACGTGCGAATCGGCGAATGGCGGTGGGAGGTCGGTGAACGCCGCCCTAGGTCCGGCCAGCGGAATTCGGGAGTGTGACTTGAAATCTACACCGAAAATGAATACCTTAGGGGCACTCAAAGAAGTGTTGGCAGTTAAGGTTGCGACCGCAGCTCATTTCAGGAGAGGTGTTCATGCCAGGTCAACACGACGCAGGTTCTCGTGTAGCCAGTCTGGGTCATCACTGGATTCTCTACGTAGTAATTGCGTTTTTCGGCGGATTGCTGACTTTTGTAGGGGCGCTTGCTCAGCAGAAAGCCAGCGATGACGCTACGTTTCGGAAGCTGACCGATGCGTACTGTGCCGCGTGGAGTTCTGGAAATCCCGCGAACGCCGCAAAATTCTACGCGAAGAACGAGGGATTGGTTTTCTACGATGTGGCGCCATTCTCCTACAACAGTTGGAAAGACTACGAAACAGGAGTGCAGAAGGAGTTTTTCGACTCTGCTGCTAGCGTGAGCCTGACTGCTGGCAAAGAACTGAAGACTACGCGCCGCGGGAACATTGCCTGGACCACCGTGCCTATGCACCTGGCGGAAAAGACCAAGGACGGCAAGGATATTCAGATGAATGTCCGCTATACCGGAATCTGGGAGAAGCGCGGCAAAAGCTGGTTGTTGGTTCATGAGCATATTTCTGCACCTCTGGGCCAGTAAGACTGCCTGCGCGTGAGGTTTAGGAATGGCGACCTATGTGGAAAGCTCTTCGTTACTACTGGACCGTTGCTCGAGGGTACCGGCTGCAACCATGGAACAGCCCCTATCTTCAATGGCGCTTTGAGACATTTCTTGGCAAAGAAGGCGCCAACCTGGACGCACGAAAGTTTCTTCACTTGAACTGGAAATACCGGCACCAATTGAATCGCTTTGCGGATTGGGCCGCGGAACGCCGTCACGCACAGCATCGCCGCGCTTAAGCCTCACCCCAGTTTCCCTTACCATGTGCGCAATCTGACCACCGCGCTATACTGCAGGGTTGGGAGGCAACGCGTGAGCAGCCTCAAGGTTCTGCAAAAGACGGACACGCTGCACGAAGCTCGCTGGTGGGAACCAGAGACCAACGGCCGTGTGCATTGCTACCTTTGCCCGCGGCACTGTCACATTCATCCGGGTCAAGCCGGCTTCTGTTTTATCCGCGTGAATCAAGACGGCAAACTCTACAATCTGGGATATGGCGCGCCCGCTGCGCTGCAAGTTGATCCCATTGAAAAAAAACCGCTCAATCATTTTCTGCCGGGAACGCGCGTGTTCAGCATGGGAACTGCCGGCTGCAACATGGGCTGCTTCTTTTGCCAGAACTGGGACATTTCCAAATCACATCAGGATCAGGTGAGATCGAAGGTGGTCGCTCCCGAGGAAGTGCCGCTGCTGGCCCTGCGCGACGGCTGCGATTCCATCGCGTTCACTTACAACGAGCCGACCATCTGGGGCGAGTACGTGATCGACATCTGCAAAGCCGCCAAGCCGCACGGATTGAAAACGGTCATGGTGACCAACGGCTACATCAGCTACGAAGCGTTCCATGAGATTTACGATCACGTCGATGCTGCGAACGTGGACCTGAAGGCCTTCACCGAGCAGTTCTACGGAAAGATTACACTGACGCATCTGGAACCGGTTCTGCAGATGCTTCGGTGGCTGAAGCGGGAGACTCCCGTCTGGTTTGAAATAACCAACCTGATGATACCCACGCTGAATGATGATCCGTCCGAGACGCGAAAATTGTGCGATTGGATACTGGAGCATCTAGGGGCGGACGTGCCGCTGCACTTCACAGCATTTCATCCAGACTTCAAATTACAAGATAAGCCGCAGACCCCGCCGGAAACGCTGCATCATGCCAGGAAGATTGCCGTGGATGCAGGACTCCATTACGTGTACGAAGGAAACATTTTCACGGAAGCGACAAACACGTACTGTCCCACCTGCAAAACGCTGCTGATTGAACGTTCGTGGCACAGCGTATTGAAGAATCGATTGAAGGAAGGCAATTGCCCCAAGTGCGGCATGTCGATTCCTGGCGTTTGGAGCCGCTCGCAAGTTTCCACCCAGGAATTAATTCTTTAGCGCCGGCCCCTCGTCGCGGTGGCGCGTCTCAATCATTTCCAAGACACTCATATAAAGTTCCTCGACCTCACTCTCCGACGCAGTGGCGGGACCGAGAAACTCTTTCAAATCGAAGTCGGGAAAGCCGCGATTGGCGACCCGGCCGGGTAGGATTTCGCGCAGCGTGCGCGAAGGAATTGGGCCGATCGAGCGGATCTCTTCATAAACAATGCGATGAACGACATCGGAGAATTGCGAGTCGTCCAGAAGTGCCACCAGCTCCATGCGAGTTGCAGGCTGGATCAGGATCGAGCACAAAAAGCGCAGAGTGTCACGTTCCAATTGTTCGTTTCGACTCGCTCTTTTAGGTACCATACTAAGCTCTGCGATTATGTTAGCAGCAGTGAGGCATAACCGGAATTACCCACTTGAATCCAATCAGAAGAGCGCGAACAATGCCCGAGAAACATCGAGTACTGATTCTAGGTGGTGGATTTGGCGGCCTGGTGGCCGCGCAAACCTTGAAACATGCCGATGCGCAAGTCACGCTGATCGACAAACGCAATTTCCATCTATTTCAACCGCTGCTCTACCAAGTGGCCACCGGTTCGTTGTCTCCCGGTGAGATCGCTGCGCCACTGCGATCGGTCCTGAGCCGTCAGAAAAACACGCAAGTGCTGCTTGGTGAGGCCGCGGACATCGACCCCGATGCGCAGCAAGTCATGCTGCTGGATGGCGGTGTGTTTCCCTACGACACACTAATTATTGCTACCGGCTCGCAAACTTCGTACTACGGAAAAGACGAATGGAGAGAGAAGGCGCCGAGCCTGAAAACTGTGGAGGAAGCTACCGCGATCCGCCACAAGCTTCTTTACGCGTTCGAAAAGGCAGAGCGGGCAAAAAACGAAACAGAGGCGCGTGCGTGGTTGACCTTTGTGATTGTGGGGGCAGGGGCCACGGGCATGGAGCTTGCCGGAGCGCTTGCCGAGATTGCGCAAGAAACTTTGCGTCACGATTTCCGCAACATTCATCCGCAAGAGTCACAGATATTTCTACTGGATGGCGGCTCGCGGGTACTGAGCGCCTACCCGGAGGATTTGTCGGCGAAAGCGGAAAGACTGGTTTCGTGTCTAGGCGTAAAAGTCTTCAAAGGCGCGATGGTGAACCACATTACCAGCGATGGTGTGGAATATGTGCACGAGGGCAAGGAAATCAAGCTCGACGCGAGGACGGTGCTCTGGGCTGGCGGGGTGACGGCCACGAATTTCGGCAGGCGAGTTGCGGAACGCACCAAGGCAGAAGCGGATCGTGCCGGGAAGATCAAAGTAATGCCAGACCTGACAGTGCCCAATTATCCCAATATTTTCCTAGTAGGCGATTTGGCATTGTCGAAGGACGAGCATGGAAATTCTCTGCCTGGGGTTGCGCAAGTTGCCATACAGGGCGGTCACTATGCGGGCAAAACGATTGCAGCCCGGTTGAAAGGGCAAAAGGATAGCAAGCCGTTCCGTTACTTCAACAAAGGCGATATGGCGGTGATTGGCCGTGCCGCGGCCGTGGCGAATATCTTCGGGCTGCACGTTTCCGGTGTGATTGCCTGGATGATCTGGTTGTTCATCCACCTGATGTATATCGTGCAGTTTCAGAGCCGCATTCTGGTTTTCATTCAATGGGGATTTGAATATTTGACCTTCAGCCGGGGCGCGCGGTTGATCACCGGTGGGGAATTCGACGAGGATAGCATGGAGAAAAGCCCGAAAGTACGAAGTCAGGCGCGCTGATTCGTCGCGTTTCTGCTGGCGAAACTTGTCCACATGTGGGCCATATATCGGTTAGGCACCGCTGCTATCCTACCGATATGGAAGTATCAAATGCTCCCCTGCCGCCATGGAATCGCATTTCTCGATTAGGCGGCAGCTTTTGGTTGCTTTCCTACGTACTCTTTCTCCTCTATGCCTGGCGCGATACCACGGGGTTCTTATTTCCAGACTTTGTGAACTTGATGATCCATGAAGCGGGCCACATGTTTTTCAGTTGGGGCGGGCATACCATCATGTTGCTGGGCGGCACGCTAGGCGAGCTCATCGTGCCGGTGGCCTGCGCGGCCGGGTTTCTATTTAAACGCCAAATCTATGGTTTTGCTTTTTCCGTCTTCTGGTTTTTCGAGAATTTTCTCTACATCGGAACGTACATGGCAGACGCGCGCACTTCGGCTCTGCCGCTGGTCAATTCTGATGAAAGCGATTGGACACTGCTTTTCGGACAGTGGAACATTGTTCCGTATGACCAGAAAATTGGCGGCTTTTTTCGGTTGATAGGTTGGGTGGGAATGCTGGCCGTGGTCGGTTGGCTGGCGTATCAGACGAACCGCAGCGAACAACCAGAGCTTCGCCCGCTAAGCATGTAGCTGAAGTTCCAGGTGCTCAGCAGTGCAAGTGCATCGCGGAGACTTCATATCAGCGCGCACCCGTACCCTTTCTTTTGCCATCTTTCTGATAAGCTCGCGTGGGGAAATTATGCCGGCGCTTTGTCTAACTAAACCTCGCATTGCCTCTTGCCAGCGGTTTCTTGTAATTGGCATTGCACTTCTCTTGTTCGTCACCGCCACGGCGCTGGCGCAGGAAAGGAGCGGACCCGACGCACTCACGGTGCTGAAAGTGGAACCGCCGAGTTGGTGGGTAAACCTCACCCCCGATCTGATGCTGCTATTGACCGGCACGCACCTGCAAGCCACTCACGTCAGTTGCAACCTGCCAGAAGTCACGGTAAGCCGCACCGAGTCTTCCGCAAACGGAAGTTATCTATTTGTCTGGCTGAAATTCGGACCCAATCTGAAATCGGGCACAACCATCTGTAGGATAACGACCCCTAAAGGGCAGGCTACTTTTGAATTACCGCTGGCCGCGCGGAAGCAAATTCTCGGCCGCAATCAAGGTATGACGACTGATGATGTCGTGTACCTCATCATGCCGGATCGTTTTGCCAATGGTGATCCTACAAACGATGAGCCCGCAGAATTTCCCAGCTCTTACGATCGTGCCAAGGCGCGCGCCTATCACGGGGGAGATTTGCGCGGCGTTCGAGAGCATTTGCCTTATTTGAAAGACTTGGGCGCCACGACGATCTGGCTCACTCCTATAGTAAAAAATGGCGCGACTGCGGATTATCACGGCTATGGTGCGGTGGATCTCTATGCCGTCGATCCGCATCTGGGCAACATCCAGGACTATCAAGAATTGGTGGAGTCGGCCCACAAGCAACACATGAAAGTATTCTTCGACGTGGTTCCCAACCATGTTGGGCCGCTCCATCCGTGGGTCAAGAACCCGCCGTTGCCAGACTGGTTTCATGGCACCTCGGCGCGCCACATCGATTCCTTCTCCCCCCTAAAGGGCACGTTTTACGGCCAACCAGCGAAGAAAGAAAATACTAACGACTTGTTCGAGTCGTTGGAAGATCCGCACACTCCGCCGCAAATGCGCAAGAATCTTACCGAAGGCTGGTTTTTCAGTTTGCTGCCGGATTTGAACACAGAAAATCCTACAGTTGTGCGCTACCTCATCCAAAACAGCATCTGGTGGGCAGAGACTTCCGGCCTGGATGGCTACCGCGTCGATACTTTTCCTTATATTTCCAGGAAGTTTTGGGCGGAATGGCATACCGGTTTGCGCGGCCTTTACCCGCGACTTTCTACAATCGGGGAAGTATTTCATCCCGATCCAACGGTTACCTCGTTCTTTGTTGGCGGGCGTCGAGGCTGGGATGGAATTGATACGCAACTTACGACGGTGTTCGATTTTCCGATGTATTTCGCTTTGCGTGATGTTTTCTTGAACGGCGCGCCGATGGGTAAGATTCCTAACATCCTTAGGCAGGATTCTCTCTACCCGCATCCGGAATATCTAGTGCCGTTTTTCGCTAATCACGACACCACGCGATTTGCGGGCATGCCTGGTGCTACTGTCGCGAAATTGAAACTGACCTTTGGACTGATCCTGACGCTTCGGGGAATTCCTGAATTCTACTATGGTGACGAAATCGCCATGTCCGGTGGCGGAGACCCTGACAATCGCCGCGATTTTCCCGGTGGATGGCACGATGACGCCAAAAATGCGTTTACTCTGGAAGGCCGCACTCCCGAGCAACAGGATGTTTTCGAATTCGTTCAGACTTTGCTTGCTTTGCGACGCCAACACGAAGCACTGCGGAGCGGGCAACTCTGGCACCTGACGCCGACGATTCCTCCTATGTTTTTGTGCGCGAATCAGAAGAGGAGAGGCTGGCGGTTGCGTTCAACAATGCGGCCACTGAAAAAAAATCGAAATTGTCGCTGCGCGATACCCCTGCGGAAAACACCACAGCGCTTTCTGTGCTCCTTGGCAACGCGCACGCAGAACTTACGGCAAGGGAACTGCGGTTGACACTTCCCGCGCAGAGCATTTCCATTATTCAATTGCGCTAATACGTGTGGTGGTGCGTTGTTTTATTGCGTCACGAGCTGTGCGTTCCAGTCATCCAGCGCATTCGCAATCGGGAACGTCACCACGTGCTCGGAATCGTCGTATTTCCAGCCCTTCACTTCCTTCTCGCCGACACGTATGTTTTTGGGTTTCGACATGACACCGTAAATCTTCAGGTCCACGGCATTCCACCACGGTTTGTAGGCATTTTTCTCGATGTGGCTTGTTACGCTGATCCCCGTCGGTGACACCTTGCAGGCGTATGCAACGCGCAGGAATTCGCCCTTTTGGTAGTCGTATGTATGCCCATCGTCCTGGTAGAGGGCACCGTGGCAATCTTCGCCGGCATACACCCGCAGTTCCAACTGACCTTTCGGAGTTTCACCGGTGTACTGTATCAGCGGTTGCAGCGGAATGATAGCTCCGGCGCGCACGTACAGCGGCATCTCATCGATCTTGGGATGCAGTGAAATCTTGTCCTTCTCGGAATATTGTTTGGAGCTCCAGAAATCAAACCAGCCGCCCGGTGGAAATTTTACTTCTAACGGATCAAGCATCTCCGTCACCACCGGTTCCACGAGAAAATCGTGGCCAAACAAAAAGTCGCGGTCGTCTTCATAAAACGCGCTCACCTGCGGATACTCCAGAAATAACGGCCGCATGATGGGCAATCCGGTGCGCGTGGTTTCCTCAACGGTCGTATAGGTGTAGGGCAGAAGCCGGTAGCGCAACTCAATGTATCGACGCCGGATTGCCTCCTGCTCTGGACCGTTGGCCCACACTTCCTGATCCAGCGTGCCTTTCGCGGTGTGATCGCGATAGATGGGATTGAAAGCGCCAACTTCAATCCAGCGAGTTAAGAGATCGAACGGCGGCGATCCCGCGAAGCCGCCGATATCGTCACCCACCATCGGATAGGCAGAAAGTCCCATGTTCAGCAATTGTGGCGTGCTCATCTTCAAGTGATTCCAGGTGCTGGAATTGTCACCGGTCCAGGTGGCGGCATAACGCTGTGTCCCGGCGTAGGCCGCACGCGTCAGGATGAACGGCCGCTCGTTGGGTCGCAGCTTTCGCAAGCCGTCATAGGTCGCCCGCACGTTCTGCATTCCGAAAACGTTGTGGACCGCACGATGGTCGAGGCTGGTGCCATCATCCAGTCGATGCCGGTTATCGAGTGGCATGGTCTTTGTCGGCGTTAGAAATACAGCCGGCTCGTTCATGTCGTTCCAAAAACCAGAAATGCCCATCTTCACGAAATCTGTATATTGTTCGCCCCACCAGTTGCGCGCGCGAGTCAGCGTGAAATCCGGGAACACGCTGAGGCCTGGCCACACTTCCGCGACGTACAGGGACCCATCGGCCTTCTTCACAAACACGTCATTCTTGTTTCCCGTCTCGAAAGGTGGGTAGCCACCATTTGGTGCGTACTTGATGTGCAGATCGGTGATCAATACGGTGTGGAAGCCTTCCGCGCTGAGGTCCTTGACCATTCCCTCAAAGGTCGGAAAATATTCGCGGTTTACCGTGAACGGCGCATTGCCCTGTTGGTAGTCGATATCCAAATAGATCGCGTCTGCCGGAATTTTCTTTTTGCGGAAGGTTGCCGCTACTTCCTCCACCCGATCTTCCGGATAGTACGAGTAACGGCTCTGCTGGAATCCTAGTGTCCAATACTGGGGTAGTTCTGTGTGGCCTGTCATCGCGGCAAACGCCTGCACCACGCGGCGCGGATCGGGCCCTGCAAAATAGTAGTAGTCGATCTCTCCGCCCTCGCTGCCAAAGGAATAAAAATCCTGCGATTCCAGTCCAAAGTTGAAATTACTGCGGTAGGCGTTGTCAAAAAATATGCCGTACGCTTTGCCCTGATTCAGACCGATAAAGAAGGGAATGGTCTTGTAAAGGGGTTGATCGGACTCCTGCCAGCCGAAGAAATCCGTGTTCCACATTGTGAAAGAGCGATTGCGCCGGTTCAAAGGGCCCTGCTTGTCTCCCAAACCGTAGTAATTCTCCAGAAGCGGCATTTTCTTCCACACCTTAACGCGCTCACCGTCCCAAGACATTGGCAGGGAAGGCTCGTCAGCCACCACGATGTTGCCGTGCGCGTCGCCAAACTGGACAAGGAGCGAAGTCTTGTTGACGCTGACCACCACGTCCCCTGAGGAAACCGTCACAACGTCTGCACCATCCTGCAGAGTGACGACCGGTGGGTCTGGCGGCTGACTGATGGCCCAGGAGTGATCGGGCGGAAACGTCCCGTTTGGCGCCACGCGTACGCGCGTGACACCCTCCCTCATAAACGTGACCCGCACCTTAGCTTTACCGGAGGTAAGTTCCACGCCATCGTCACGTTTCTGCACGCCATCGACCTTACCCACATGCTCCCAACCCTGCCCAAGGATGGCACTGGAAAACGTGCATACGAAGGCTGCAACCAACAGGAAACGTCTGGCTTGAACGGTCATGCTTGGCTCCAGAAATTGGGAAACTCGCAGTTCTACGGCGGGCGAATCTATTCATATCGTACTACCCTGGGATAGGCCAAAACAGTGGAAAATAGACGGGAAAATGTGAATTCTGTCATCCTGAAGAAAGTGGCGTTGCTTAACAACCCGGATGCCGAATTTGGAATTGGAGTCTCCCGCTCAGCAGTTCGCACTTCCTCTTGCCCCACCGCTCTCCTATAATCTCGCTTTCACCCGGAGCGCTCGATTGTCCGCAGCCATGGCCAGCCCTGAACGTTTTTCCCTTGCACTGATCACGGACGACGCGGATCTCTTTCCGGAATTCCGCAAGCAGTTGGGTAACGCGTTTCGCGTTTCGCTTGCGTCTAGCGAGGCAGAGATCAAGGACACCCTGGAACGCGCTGAATTGCATGCCATTTTTTTTGATCTAGATTGTGTGGGAGACGGCCCGGCGGATGGCCTCGAAGTTATAGCAGAAATGCGCAAAGTCCACGACGATGTAGTCCTGGTCGCGTTCACCCGTTCGGGGCAGCGGGCTCTTCTGTTAAAAGCGAGTCAGGCTGGCGCGGACGAATGTTTTCTATTTCCCCTCAACTATGCCGAACTCCAGATCGTCCTCTCCCGTGCCATTGAAAAGCGTGCTCTGGAACTGGAAGGCCGCCGCGTCATCCAGCAAGTCGAGAGCCGCTCCTCTTTTTTCGGGCTGCTAGGTGCCAGCGCTGCCATGCAGAAGATCTACCAGTCCATCGAGGCGGTAGCCAGCACCAACGCCTCTGTTGTGTTGCGTGGGGAAAGCGGCGTGGGCAAGGAACTGGTCGCTACTGCCATCGTTCAATGCGGGAATCGCGCGGAGTATCCCTTTATCTGCCTGAATTGTTCTGCTCTGCCGGAAAGCCTGATGGAGTCCGAGTTGTTCGGTTACGAGAAGGGGGCGTTCACCGGTGCTGACGCCGCCAAACCCGGCCTGATTGAACTGGCACAGGGCGGTACGCTCTTCCTCGACGAAATCACCACGCTTCAACTGAGCCTGCAGAGCAAACTCCTACGCGCGCTTCAGGAACACTCTGTGCAGCGACTGGGAGGCCGCAGCGCCCGCAAGATTGACTTCCGACTGATTGCAGCCACCAATGAGGATCTTGAGGATTGCGTACGGAAAGGCCGCTTTCGCGAAGACCTCTACTTCCGCATCCATGTTGTCCCTATATTCATTCCCCCATTGCGCGAGCGTAGCGGCGACTTGGCGCTGCTTGTGGACCACTTCCTCAGGGTCTACTGTGCCGCCGCCAAGAAGCCGCTCAAATCGCTCAAGCCCGATGTTCTCGAGATCCTGGAAGATTACAAATGGCCGGGGAATGTTCGCGAGCTGGAAAACCTCGTCCAACGGCTGGTCATCATCACGGATAGCTCCTCGATTACTGCGGAGCACCTGCCGCAGAACCTGCTGTACTCCAGCAGCGCCAGCCAGGAAGCCATCCTGATTCCCGAAGACGGAGTCGATTTTGATGCCGAAATGCAGCGGATTGAGGTCGCTTATGTGGGCGCTGCGTTGCGCCGGACGGGTGGTAAGAAGGCCGCTGCCGCCGCCCTGCTGAAGATGGATCCGCAACGCATGAAATATCTGTGCCGTAAGCACGGAATCCAGTAACAGTACCGCCAGTGGTGGTGAGAATTTAACCCGCGAACGGTTAATTTTTATCCGATCGATAAATTCCTCACCGAGTGTCGCTACGTTGCCACCGACGCCTTGATCCTAACCGTTTTATTTTCAATGTCGAGCCGCAGCGTAATCCCCTTCACCCTTTTGGCATGAACCGTGCTCTATTCTGAAAACGTCGGCGGTAAGAGAAATTCAGAGAGAGGCGAGTGACCAAAATGTCTATCGAAAAAAAGAGCTTGATCAGCACCCTGAAGACCACCAAGAAGGCCAATGTTGCGAGCGCAAGTTCGAGCGAAACATTTGTCAAGCCAGAAACAATGGACCTCAAGCGGCAGGGTATGGGCCTGAAGCGTAAAGTCGACCTGAAGCGCTCCGGAATGGGTTTGAAGCGTAAAGTCGACCTGAAGCGCTCCGGGATGGGTTTGAAGCGTAAAGTCGACCTCAAGCGTAAGGTTGACCTCAAGCGCTCGATCAGCTAATGATCTTCCTCGCGGAATTGCAGAGTGATTCTAGGAAGGCTGCCCCCACGGGCAGCCTTCTTGCATTTCAGGCCGACCTTTTTGCGTGTTCTGCCCCTACCAGACCTTCCGCCCCCAGAAGTCCGCGATCGAGTTTCGTATTATTCCCGCTATACTGCGTCGTTCTCCATACACTCGCGCTACGCCGACCATGCCGGGCCGCAATTTCAAATCCCCATTGTCCACTCGCAACTCCATTAGGTAGTAGTGCAGTGGATGCAAACCATTCGACTCGTTTTCACCCTTAAGTCCAGGATCCATTTCGACGGGCCGCAATGCCTCGAGGATAATGCGCGCTTCACTCGTTCCGAGTAGACCTCGCACCTGAATTCGGGCCTTCGCTCCCGGCTTTATCTTGGAAAGGTCATACTCGGGAATGTATATCCTTGCGCGCAGGATCGATTCGTCGGCCACTTCTAGAACTTTGCTTCCAGAACTTACGTATGTTCCCAATAAATCCCGTGCATTGGGTGTGACCACAACCCCGGAAATCGGGCTGCTGAGCTCCAGCGCTGCATTCATCCGGGAATATTGTTGAACTTGCGCGGTCAGTTGTTCCCACAGTTTGAGAGGGGCACCATAATCGGTGTGATTGTAGGCAGCTGCATTTACTTGGTAAGAGGCGAGGACCAACTGGGCGCGCAGATCCTCATATTTGGATTGCAGCGAGATATTATCCAGTTGAGCGAGCTTCTCGCCCGCGGCGACACGTTGCCCCTCCTCAGCTTTGAGTTGCACAAGAGTACCTGCCAAATGAGCCCTCACATCGGCACTGTTGACCGGCTCTAACAAAAACTTCCCAGTCACTGATTCGTGCCAGACCGGCAAGGCAAGCAGTACCACCAAACAGACCGCAACCGCACTAGCGTTTCTAAGTGTGAACCACGCGAGGATGCGGTCCTTCTTATCGAGATAAACGAGTTTCATAAAATTCACCAGTAAGCGAATTCGCGAACGGAATATGAGAAGTGCAACGCCTATTTCCGGCAGAAAGCCCCACTCCGGACTGAAATTACGCACAAAGTTGCCTGCGAATCTGGCAACAATGTACAAAACTGTGTAGCTGTAGGCTCCGGACAGCAATGCATAAGCTGCAAATCCAAAACGACGGCGCCTTGGAACATACGGCACCTCAGTGTCCAGTCGCCATATCTTCCGCTTTACCCATGCAGAGACGAACGCAGTCGACTTTTCCTTGATGTCTGCAACTCCGACGATCTCGCACAGCATGAAATACCCGTCGAGCCGCATGAGCGGGTTCCAGTTCAGAATCAACGACATCAAGCCGGTCATCATCATGATGAAATAGGCACTCTCATGAATCAGGGTCTGCGGCGGAGTACCCCACCAGATCGGCGTGGCGATGGAACACAAAATGAGTTCGGCCCAAATCCCGGCCATCACGATAATCAACCGTTGGTATCGCGTGGCCAGAGTTGCACCCTCGGTTGTGTCGGTATAAAACGCGGGTGTCAGATAAACCAGGGCGAAGCCCATTGCGCGAACATGCCCGCCGTAATGCTTGCAGGCGTGGGCGTGCGCAAACTCATGAATGGCGACAACAGACATCCCAAGGGTATAAAGCGCGAAAACATCTCCCCAGGATTTATTGGTGAAATTGTAAAACTCTACGCTATCTCGCCCTATTTGTTCCCAATGCGAAATTGTAAGGGCAGCACAGGAGGTGAACGCTATCAGGCTCACTATTGTAAACCACGGTGTATAGAAAAATTTGGTATACCCGTATAGCCAGGTCAAGAACCGGTCAGGATTGAAAGCAGGAAACGTAACATCGGACAGGTCTGCCCACTTGCTTCGAACTTTCAGAGTCTTACGGCGTTCGTCGGCAGATTGTTGTAGCAACAAGATGTTTTTTTCTTGTTTGGTTTTGTACCAGAACCCGTTTACCTCCAAATCACCGGCAAACTCGCGGACAGTCTTCCCATCGTACTCAACGCCATTCTCGCGTGAATAGATTTTGGCAATCTCATCGTAGGATCTGACCCCGTCAAATAATTGCGCCAATTTCCAGTAGTCGACCGGGAAAGCAAACATCCCTTCGGCGGAGGGTACATAGATGCGAACGATGGGCTTGCCATCCTCGATGTGCTCGCGAAAACTAATTTCGGGATCAAGTCGTGGCGGGCGCTCCGCGACGGTGCGAGCTGGAATGTCCGGTAAAGCAGCATTTAGGGCGCGGGTGAGGTTCATGGTGCCTCTAGCGGGGGCGCGCGACCTTCAAGGTCGCCGTCATTCCAGGGTGAAACGCGCCGCGGTCCCCCGTCAAGGCCACCAGCACTTCGAAAGTGCCACTCGATGGATCAACCACCGGGCTGATTTCCTTCACCTTTGCGGCGTGCTTTTCGCCGGGAACATCGGGGGAGGTGATTTCAAATTGCTGTTCACGCGCCACCTGTCCAAAATATTTCTCCGGCAACGTAAAACGCATCAAGAGCGGGCCTTCTGCCGTAACCCAAAACAACCGGTCACCTTTGGCAACATTTTGCCCTTCACGAACGTAGCGTCGCGCGATGATTCCATCGAATGGCGCAGCCACAGTCGTTTTTTCCAGCTCTAATTCCAACGAACGCTCTTCTTCCCGCGAGGTATTCAGCGTCTCTTCAACGCGCTTGATATCCCACTTATCCGACTCCGCCTTGTACTTGGCGTGCTGCAATTGCTCTTCGGAAGTCAGTCCCAAGTCCCAAAGCCTTTGCGCCCGGGCGTAATCGGCTTGCAGCACTTCGGCCTCCGCCTGCCAATTCTTCAGATCAGCCTCAATGCTCCTCGACTTGGCACGTGCTGCTGCCAGGTTGGAAGCGATCTGCCGGTCGTCCAGCCGCGCAAGGATCGTTCCGGCCTTCACTCGCGCCGGCGCATCAAAGTAAAGTTTGGCGAGCACCCCATCGCGTTGCGCGGTCATCTCCACTTGATGTTCGACAATGATCGGTCCTGAGACAACGATCGGTGTCTCTGTCGTTTCCAGTGGGCCCGTGTGGTTTGCTGCAGGTGCAGTCGGAGGCGGCGCGGGATTGATGACCGCTGGCGCGGCAGGTTTGCTGTCTCCGCAACCGGACGCGAAGAGAGCAGTTCCCCACGCGATTGTCACCATCAGACTTCGTATACTACCCCTCCGGAGCATTCCTACCACCCCAGCCAGTACCAAATTTTGGAATATATCCACAGATATGGCTTTCGAAAGAAAACATAAGCGGCCGGATACCATCTGACACGAATCTTGCCGCGGCCTTCCATACCCGCTCGTATGGCGCCATCCGCGTTCGAAACTCCCACGCGAGCAAAAAAAACAGGCGCTTCGTGAAGGAATTCCGCCTTGGGACTGACGATCACGACGTCGCCATGGAAAGTGCGAGTGGGAAAACTGTTCAACTTGACTGCGGCATTCTGTCCCACCTTCAGCAGGCCGACATCGGCGTCATCGACCGCCACATCGACAGTGGCACGCGAAGTGTCCACCACTTCCGCAAACGAATCGCCTTGCTGCAGCTTGCGTCCCGCGAATTCTTCGACGTGAGGCGTAGCGACCACTCCTTCGATCGGCGAACGCAATTGCGACTTCTCGAGCGATTGCAGCGCTCGTTCAACTTCCGCCTTCCAATAATCCGCCTGCACACGATGCACGCCCGCCTCGCTGCCGTCGTTGGCCGCCAACGCGCGATTCATTTGCAGCAGGAAAGTTTCGTACTTCGATTGTGCTTCGGCTACCGCTGAGCGAAGATTCCACGCTTCCATTTCCGCCAGCACTTCACCCTGATGCACACTCTGGCCTTCACGCACAAACACTTTGCCGATTACTCCCTCAACCTCGGGTTGTACCAGCGCCCGATGTCCAGGCGCAACCACGGCGTCCCCATCGACACGGAGCGGGAGGGGACAAGCCACCAGGAACAGCAAAGCCGCGGCACCCAAGGCGAGGTAGAGTCTGCGCCGGCTTTTCTTCAAGGCCATGAACTTACGCTTACGTACCAGTACCGGTTCGATCACGGAGATAAACGGCACTTCCTTGTACATCTGCGCGTTGCGCAACGCGACAGTGGCCTGCCCGGCGAGCAATTCCAGAATTTCAATGTGCGCCGGTCCAAGAAAATCGGGATCGCTACTTTCCATGGCGTACATCCCAACCCGGCCCGTGTCGTCATTTAGTGGCCTGGCATAAAACCCGTGCATCCCGGACTCAGCGAAGTATTTCTTGAATTTGGCGCGCGTCTCTTGACGATCGCTATCGAGCTCGTCCCCATGCTGCCGAACGTGCAAAACTTCTTCAGACAGCGCCGCCCACTGCAGAATTTCATTCAGCGGGGCAATGTCAGGGGCGTCAGCGTTCACCTGCGTAAGCCCAGTGACCGCGCTCAGCTTGAAACGACCGTGCTGCTCCAGAACAATTGCCGCGCGCTCGTATGGGATGACCGCCTGCGGCGCGTTCACAATTGTCTGCAGCATGCGTTCCAGGTTTAGCGTGGAAGTTATTTCGTGACTGACGGTATTCAATGTCTCGAGGATTTCCACTTTGCGTTCCGCCATTAACAGGCTCGCATTGTGAAGCGCCGTTGAGGCAGTTTCCGTCAAGCTACTCAAAGTAAACAAATCGTCGTCATCGAAAGGAGTGCTATCCAGCTTATTGATTGCTTCGACCACGCCGACCAGGGCCGAGCCGTCCATAATCGCCGCAGCGATCAGGGACATCACGCGCGATTCCGGAGACGGTTGATTGCGCTTGACCAGGCGCTAATCGGCCGGATCCGAAATACAAACAGGCTCGCCGTTGTCAGAAATCGTTCCCGCGATGCCTTCATTAGCCTTTAACACCTGGCCCTGGAAGCTGGTCGGGTCCTCGCCGGCCTGATGCATCAGTTCAACCGATTCGTCGGGCAGCAAGAGCCAGATATTGACAACCTGGCAAGCCAGAATCTCGGAAAATTTAGAACCGATCAGCGGCAGCAACTCTTCCATCTCCAGAGTGGAGGAAAAGACTTTTTCCAGATCGTAGAGCTGGGTCAGCCGCGTGATCGAGCTGAACGTTCCGTGTCGCTCATCTTCGTAGGTTTGCGCCGCGGAGATTGCCGCTGCCGCTACTGCTGCCGCGGGTTCCAGCGCTTCGATGGCCTCTTCAGATAGCTCTTCTTCGAAGGAAAGTATTTCCAGTGTTCCAATCAGAGTTTCTTTCTGGACGAGCGGAATATAGCAAAGGGACAACAAGGTACGCCGTGTGTCGATGTGCGGATAATCCTCACGCTTTATTTCCTCACCCTTGTGGAGGACAGGTGAGAAATCTTCTTGCAGTCTTGCCATTAAACCGGAATCAATCGGAATCGCATGCTCGTGAACAGTGGCATCGCCCACGGTTGCTTTTGGAATCCAGAAGTTCACTTCGTCGATGGCGCCGACGGTGTACACGCTGACTGCTGATTCGGCAAGCAAGTCCGCAACAAATTTCGCGAAAATCCGCGCACGCGGCACGGCCTCTTGCTCTCCAAAGAGGTGGGTGGAGAGCTCTGATAGGTCCAGAATAGAATCCTGTTCCTGGCTTTCCAACGATCGACCTTCTGTCCGGCGACTCTCTGCGGGGAGCACCGCGGGTGGACTGGGCTCCTTGCTTTTTCCGTCAGGATTAAATAACTTGGCCGCGCACTCTAACAAAGGGTTTCTGGAGTGTCAACGAAGTGTGAATGCGGCGGCGATTCGGTTTTGGGGGTCTACTTGGATATTGAGACGAAAACACAGGATGGCGTCAAAGTGGTCAAATTGCGAGGGCGGCTCAGCATGGGCCCTCCGCTGGATCGCTTCAATTCCACCATGGCAGAATTTGTTCGCCAGGGCGAATTCAAAATTATTCTCGATCTTGAGGAAGTCCCGACCATCGACTCAAGCGGCATCGGAATGTTCGTGCGCTATTTGACGAGCTGCAAACAGGGAGGCGGCTCCATTCGACTGCTCAAGCCATCCAAATTTACCGTACAAACGTTGAAAATGGTGGGGCTACTGAATCTATTCGCCACGTTTGACGAGTTGGCTCCCGCTATTGCCTCGCTTCAGTAACTCGCCGAATCAATTCTTGTTAAGCACCACCACGCCCTTCACATAGTCGCCCGCATTCATCCCGCTGGATAACGCGCCTTGCACCTGGTCCAGGCTCGTAAATCGATGGGTAATGAATGGCGCGACCTCAATTTCACCCTTCTCTATCATTCGCAATCCTCGCGTATAGACGGCTGGCCGTCCATCCTTCTCGAATCCTCCCGATGCGCCGATAGGGTTCACCAGCGTCGGCTCCTTAAACATCACGCTGTTCAACACGCTTAGATCGACGCCCCCGTGGCCATGTCCATAGAGCAGCACCGTGGCCTGCTTGCGAATGAGCGTGGGAATCGAGGCGAACACGCGGCCCTGCCCGGAGGCCTCGATCATGTATTCCACACCGCCCCCTTTCGTGTGTTCGCGCACTGCGTCTCCAAGTTCGCCTTGCGTAGGGTCCAACACCTCGTCCGCACCAAATCGCTTGATCAACTTGCGCTTGATTTCATTTGGTTCGCTGACTAAGAGCATCCCGTCATAGCCAAGCACTCGCCGCAAATATTGCGTGAACAGCAATCCCGCCGGGCCTCCGCCGCAAATCAGGATGTGGCGAATGCGTTGGTCCTTTTCCGCTGCTTGGAGCGAATAGCGCGCCCGCGCCCGCGAAACCATGTCCGAAGAGTGGATGATGCAGCTCAACGGTTCAGAGAGCGCTACTTCCGTCATATCCAGTTTGGTTGTCACCCTCACCGTGTTGCTCGCTGGGACTGCAATGAACTCCGCGAGGCCGCCCTGCAGCCCGGTGATTCCGTGCTCGCGATAAAACAAACATTGATGCGAATCACCAGTCTGGCAATACTCGCAGAGCGGTTGCCGCTGCGTGCTCATGCAGTTCAGTCCCTGGTCCACGGCCACTCGCTCGCCGAGCTTCAGGTCGCGCACCTCGCTACCTATTTCCTCAATCACACCGCTGATCTCATGTCCCAGGATTTGTGGTTCAACGGTTAAGGGGATTTTCTTCCCGCCCGCATCGGTGTTGTAGTTCGCATGGCCGCCAAAAATGTGCGTGTCGGTGCCGCAGATTCCCACAGCGGCAACGCGCAGCAGGACATTTCGCGGCGACACGCGTGGCGATGGAACGTCACGTACTTCGATACGTCCCACATCGCACAGCACACACGCTTTCATCGCCGGTTCCTCCATCCTGCATCTGCTGAATCATCGAGCCTACAGCACTTCTTCCCCGCTCGCCAAGCACAACCGGCACACGGTAAACTTGCGCTTCAGCTACAGCAGTGGACTTGCAACCTCTCACTCCTGATCATACTGGCACGTTTCCGGGCCTCTTCACCATCGCCATCGCCCGCACAAACTCGGGACTTGTTCCGCAGCACCCGCCAAGGAAGGTTGCTCCAGCTGCAATCAACTCTTGAGTCGATGCTGCGAATTCTTCCGGTGTAATTTTGTATCTCGGAACGCCGCCGACCATTTCCGGCAATCCGGCGTTGGGTTTAATCCAGATTGGCAGCGGGGAAGCAGCCGCCAGCCGTTGACACAAGGGAATGAATTCGCGTATCCCCAAGCCACAATTTGCGCCAATCCCATGCACCCCGTCACTCGCCAGCGCACTCGCGGCTTGCTCTGGAGTTATGCCCATAATCGTACGGTCGCGGTTCTTTCCGGAATCAAAGACCAGCGAAACAATCACCGGCAATCCGGTCTCCAACGCCGCTGCCGCCGCGATGCGTGCTTCCACCAGGTCCGTCATCGTTTCGACTAAGAGCGTATCTGGGCCTTCCGCAGCCAGCGCGCAGGCCTGCTCCGAAAATGCCTCCTTCAATTGTTCTTCGGTCACTTCATTGGTCAGCAACGACTTTCCGCTGGGCCCGATGGACGCGAATACCAGTGCGGAATGGCCTGCAGCCGCTCGTGAAATCTTCACCCCAGCACTATTTATGGCTGCAAATTGCTCCTGCAATCCAGAGGACGCCAACGCGATAGAGTTTGCGCGAAAAGTATTCGTCAAGATGACGCCACTGCCTGCCTGCACATAACTTTCCGCGACCTGCCGCACCAATTGCGGTTTGGTTACATTCCATTCATCCGTGCACACCCCCAGCGCTGCGCCAAGTTTATGGAACTCCGTGCCCCAGGCGCCATCCGCCAAGGTCGAAGTACCGCGTAAGCAATCTGCGAAACGCATTCCATCGTCTCCGTACAGGTTTACGTCCGGCCTAAACGAAATGCCTCTATGAATTGCACAATTTCATTTAGTATCAAATCTTGTTGATCGCGATGTGGGGAGTGACCGCAGTTCGGAAATATCCGAATCTGTGCCCAAGGAATTCGCTTCTGAATCGCGTCGGCCTGTCGAAATGTTCCATACTCGTCGTTGGCGCCTTGAACGACAAGAACTGGGCAGGTAATGAAATCCAGATAGGATTCGATGTTCCACGAACGGAAATCCGGGTCGAGCCAAATATCATTCCAACCCCAGAATGTCGATTCGACGTGCCGGTGGTAGCGCCCCAATCTGATCGGAAGGTCCGTTGTCTCGTAAAGGATTTTGGCTTTGGCGATGCTCTCTACCGATAAATCTTCCACAAATACGTGAGGCGCCTCCAAAATCAATCCCCTCGGCGAACCCGGATAGCGGCCCGCATATATTAGGGCAATCGATCCGCCATCGCTATGGCCAAGCAGCAGTGGCCGCTCGATGCCCACCTCTTTCAGAAGTAAGGGAAGCACGACTTCGGCTTCGTGGTGCATGTATCCTACGGATCGCTTTCCCTGAAGGGGTGCCGAATCACCATAACCGTGCCGAGAGTAAACAAATACCCCGAGTCCCGTCTGGGCCGCGACCCGCTGTGGAAAATCTTTCCAGTAGGCTACTGAACCGAGCCCTTCGTGCAACATTACGAGAGTTGGGAGTCCAGGCAATTGTGGCGACAGACTTAGTGTTTCGAGGCGGTTGCCGTCGACGGTCACCTCAGCTTTCGCTCCACCACCTAATTCCGACAGATTCGGCCCAACCACTTTGGCTCTCCTTGCAATGGTTTAAAGCTATTTCTTGAGGGCACTTTCTAATCCGTGGACCAGGAGATCGAAGCTTTGCGCAGGAGTGTGCCCTCGAGTATCTACGGTTAAGTCGGCCCTACGATATAAAGATTCTCTCCCTTCTAGGATGCGCTTGAGATCGACCATTGCCTCGCGGCTGTTAGCCATAGGCCTTAAATCGCCCTGCGCAATCACGCGCTCCATATGTTCCTTTGGAGAAGCTTGCAGCCAGATGGTAAAGCAATCGGAAAGCAATCGTTCGAATGTGGCGGCCTCTGATACCAGGCTTCCTCCCGTAGCAACCACGAATCGGGGGTGGCCGTCGATCAATTGTTCGAGGCATCGGCGCTCGAGGCGCCGGAATCCGGCTTGGCCGTGGAAATCGAAAATCAAGCTAAGGGTTAGTCCGCTTTCCTGCTCGATCAGGCGATCCAACTCGACGAATGGCAATTCCAACTTATCCGCGAGCATTTTGCCCAATGTTGATTTCCCTGCGCCGCGCATCCCGATGAGGGCGATCCGCTGGTGGCGAACCACAGAAGGCGTGCTGCCGAATTGCTCTAGCAGAAGTAGACGCGCCCGCCTGAGATCCTCGACGGAGAGCCTGCGCAAAAATTCAATTGCACCACCCAATTCAACGGACGGTTCCGCTCCGTCCGATGTCAGCATATTTAAAGGAACGTCCAATGCTCGTGCTATGCGACGTAGAACAAGTATGGAGATGTTACCCTGGCCAGCTTCGATCTGTGCCAGATACCGTTCGGAGACACCGGAATCCCTTGCAAGAATCTTTCGCGTCATCCCTCGGCGGGCGCGGGTTTGACGTACGCGATCCGCGACCATCTTTAGCGCTTCAACCTCTGAGTTGCCCCCAAGTGCGCGGGCTTTGCTTGCCGGGCTTGCGGTTCTGGACCTCATCTCAGTGGATTAAAGCTATGTGGACAGCTCGATTTTCGCTTCGCTAGACATCGCCGTCCATCAACACTATTCCTTTCTCTTAACTCCAGCTAAGTACAATTAGGCGAAGACTCGTGCCAGAAGATGAACACAACGAGTTTGCACAATGCAGTATATCTCATAATCGCATGACCGATTCCGTGGACTGACAGAGCCTCACATCTTTTATTAAGCCACATATATTGAGCAGGTTACAAATCACAGCCGTCCTGTTGGCAGTATACTGCATAAACTGGTGGATTTTTTCTCTCAAATTCCTCTACGATTAGTGCGATAACACCGGAGCGGGACCTTTTTTCTGGGAGATTTAGCATGGAAGAAGTTTTTGCGCCTGCAGTGCCTGTAGATTACCGTACCGAACCGTCCCGCTATCGTCATTGGAAGCTGACGTTTGACGGAGCAGTCGCAACCTTGCATCTGGACACACAAGAAGAAGGTGGAATCCGTCCAGGTTACAAACTCAAACTGAACTCTTACGACTTAGGAGTCGATATAGAACTGCATGATGCGTTGCAGCGCATCCGCTTTGAACATCCCGAAGCCGGTTGTGTCGTGGTTACTAGTGCCAAAAACCGCGTTTTCTGTTCGGGGGCCAACATCTACATGTTAGGACTCTCCAGTCACGCCTGGAAGGTGAACTTCTGCAAATTCACGAATGAGACGCGGAATGGCATTGAGGATTCCAGTGCGCATTCAGGTCTGAAATTCATCGCGGCTTGCAACGGGTCCACGGCCGGCGGTGGATACGAACTGGCGCTGGCATGCGACGAAATTGTCCTGATCGATGACCGCTCTTCCACGGTGAGCCTTCCCGAGCTTCCGCTCTTGGGTGTTTTGCCCGGCACGGGAGGCCTGACGCGCATCACCGATAAACGCAAAGTGCGGCGAGATCTCGCCGATGTATTCTGCATAATTTCCGAGGGTGTCCAGGGCGCGCGCGCGAAAGATTGGGGACTGGTGGACGCAGTTGCAAAGCCGCAGGATTTCGAAGGCTACGTGAAGAAGCGCGCGTTGAAGCTGGCCAAAATTAGCGACCGTCCGCCCGGCGCAAAGGGCATCGAGCTAACGCCACTAAGCCGAATCACAAACGACGAGGGATACCAATACGAGTACGTGCGCGTTTATTTAGATCGACCGGGCCGCTCCGTAACGCTAACGATTCAAGCGCCACCATCTGCCCCGCCCCTGACCTTAGACGAGATCGTGAGTGCGGGAGCGCGGTGGTGGCCGCTGCAAATGGCTCGCGAACTTGACGACGCCATTCTCACCCTGCGTACGAATGAACCGGAACTTGGCTTATGGATATTGAAGACGGAGGGTGATCCCAAAAACGTCGAGCAGATTGATGCCAGCTTGGTGATGCTGGGGAATCATTGGTTCGTGCGCGAAGTTGTGGGAATGATGCGCCGGACACTTGCACGTCTGGAGGTTTCTTCACGCTCGATCTATGCATTCATCGAGCCGGGCTCGTGCTTCGCGGGCAGCCTGCTCGAATTGGCGTTGGCGGCAGATCGCAGCTATATGCTAGATGATCCTAGAGTGGAGACTCGCCTCTCGGAAATGAATTTTGGTGCGCTGCCGATGGCGAACGGTCTTTCTCGTCTAGACTCACGTTTCAATAGGAATCACGATCAAATTGCGCTGCTACGAACGTGCGTGGGACGCTCCATTTCGTCCCAAGAAGCTCTGCGGCTCGGTCTCGTAACGTTTTCGCCGGATGAACTGGATTGGGAAGACGAGGTTCGACTTGCAATCGAAGGACGCACCGCACTCTCTCCGGATGCCTTAACAGGCCTCGAGGCTAATCTCAGGTTTGGTGGCCATGAGACGATGAATTCGCGCATCTTCGGCCGCCTGTCGGCATGGCAGAATTGGATTTTCATCCGGCCGAATGCCGTGGGCCCAACGGGTGCGCTGAAAGTCTATGGTTCGGGCTCTCGGGCCAAATTTGATTGGGAGCGCGTGTAACATGTCTGAAATCACAGACGGAACAACACAACAAACCATCGATTATTCTCAGCGTATTCCGAACAACGTAGAGCTGTCTACCGACAAGACCCTGCAACGCGCGCTTGAGAGCTGGCAACCGGCGTTCCTCGATTGGTGGAAAGATACGGGTCCATTGGACACATCCAAGTTGCAAGTGTATCTGCGGACAGCGGTCAGCGTAGACAAAGGCGGGTGGGCTAATTTTGGATATGTGCGCATGCCGGAGTATCGATGGGGCATTTTCCTGACGCCCCGGGACGAGAACCGCACCATTAACTTTGGGGATCGCAAGGGAGAGCCCGCATGGCAGGACGTACCGGGCGAATACCGATCGACGCTCCGGCGAATTATCGTTACACAAGGTGATACCGAGCCGGCCTCCGTTGAACAGCAACGCCTGCTTGGTATGACGTGCCCATCGTTATATGACTTGCGGAATATCTTTCAGGTGAACGTCGAGGAAGGGCGTCACCTGTGGGCGATGGTGTATCTGCTGAACCGTTACTTCGGACGCGATGGGCGCGAGGAAGCAAAAGCGCTTCTGGAACGCCGGTCCGGTGATCCCAACAATCCGCGTATTCTCACCGCCTTCAATGAGAAGACGAATCATTGGCTCGCATTCTACATGTTTGCCTTCTTTACGGATCGCGATGGCAAGTTCCAGCTCTCAGCACTGGCGGAATCCGGTTTTGATCCTCTGGCCCGTACGTGCAGATTCATGCTTACCGAAGAAGCCCACCACATGTTCATCGGAGAGTCAGGTGTGGCGCGCGTACTGCAGCGCACTTGCGAGATCATGCGAGAGCACAAAGTGAGTGAACCGGCGCAAGTGCGGGCCCTTGGCGTGATCGATTTGGAAACACTCCAAAGATTCGCTAACTTTCATTACAGCGTCACCCTGGATCTTTTCGGAGCTGAAATTTCCTCGAACGCCGCAAGCTTTTATACCAACGGTTTGAAAGGCCGCTTTGAGGAAACCAAGGTTGCCGACGATCACTCGCTCACCGCCGGTCAATATGGGGTTCCAGAGGTGGAAGACAGAAGCATTGTTACAAGAATGGTTCCCGCTTTGACAGCGCTGAACGCGCGCCTGCGGGATGATTTTACTCGGGAAATACTGGCCGGCATGGCCCGCTGGAACCAGATCCCGGAGAGGTTCGGCATCCCGTTTCGCATGACGCTTCCTCATGTGGGCTTCCACCGTAAAATAGGTTCATTCGCGGGTCAGCATATTAGTCCCAGTGGCGAGGTTCTCGCTGCGGAGGCTTGGAAGGAACAGGTTAGCAAGTGGTTGCCATCGGACGACGACGACGCGTTTGTAAGCTCGCTGATGGGCCGCGTGGTCGAACCGGGGAAGTTCGCGAACTGGATCGCACCTCCAGCTCGCGGAATCAATGGACTCCCGGTTGAATTCGAGTATGTTCGCTTCGATTAGGTAGAGAGCTGTATCTTAAAAGCATTCCCTACAAATCCGCGACCTCAGGAAATCGAGGACCATGGATATGGACAGCAAAACGCAAACTCTTTTGGATCGTCTGCACGCTGTTTCCTCACAAGCGAGAAAGCTCTTTTGTGTTGTTGTAGGGCAGGCCTACCATGGCCCAATGCATCCCAAAGCTCCTGGGGTCACCGCGCCGCTTGAAATATTGGAAGCCTGCGGACTGGACGTGGGGGAGTTTTACGCGCTACTCACAGCGCTCAAAGGCGCCAACTTAATTGAGGTGTCCGGCACATATCCCTTCGAAGAGATTCGGCTGACAACGGAGTCCGCAATAGCAGAGCTAGTTGCGCGACGCTGCAAAGAGACGAGCGTACCGCTCGAAGAAGTTCTCGTTGCCCTGGAGACCAGATCGTTGCCCCGGTGACACTCCGGCGCACTGCCGTACCGCACAAGGCTGTATGATTCCACTGCGGCAGCGCGGAGCGGCGACAAGATATCTCGGTTGAGCCATCTGCGCCCATACGGCTTAGAGAGATGATTCAAAGGAAGCGAGCACCAATCCAATGGCAATCGTAGCCGGAGTAGACTTCGGGACACTGAGTGTACGGGTTTCCATGGTAGACAGCGAACGAGGCTTACTGGCAACGGCGCTTGCGGAATACCCGCTTCATCGAAAACGCGAAGATCCGGAATATGCCACGCAATCCCACGACGATCAGATGAGGGCGCTGGCTGCGGCCACGCGCGAAGCAATCCAGAAGGCGCACATCTCAGGTAATGAAGTACAAGCGCTGGCGATTGATACCACCGGATCTTCGGTAATTCCTGTGGGAAAGAATCTCGAGCCGCTCGATGAATATTATCTTTGGTGCGATCACCGCGCGAAAGCGGAAGCCGCCGAGATCACGGACGCCGCGCTTCGCGACGGACTGCAGGCCATTCAGTGGTGCGGAGGAGTGTATTCGTCGGAGTGGGGCTTCTCGAAGCTACTCCACTGGTTGCGTCACAATCCTTCAAAGCGATCTCAGTTCGTTTCTGCCTTCGAACATTGCGACATGGTAGCGGCAACGCTTTGCGGGATATCCGATCCGCGCAAAGTGAAACGAAGCATTTGCGCTATGGGGCATAAGTGGCTTTGGAATGCCGAATTGGGCGGACTACCCCCTGAAGAATTCCTGGTCAAAGTAGATCCGCTATTGGAGGGGGTGAGAGAAAAACTGCAGGGCGAATATGCAACCTCCGATCAAATTGCCGGAGGTCTTTCGCCCCTTTGGACTGAAAAACTGGGACTGAAAGCGGGAATTCCTATTCCTGTCGGGGCGTTTGATGCCCATTGGGATGCCATCGGGGCGGGTTGCCGAACAGACGACATGGTGAATGTTGTTGGCACTTCGACATGCATCATTGGCATCACCCCTTCGGTCAATCTGGTGCCCGGCGTGTGTGGAGTCGTTCAGGGAAGTGTCCATCCTCACCGTACTGGAATAGAAGCGGGACTCTCCGCAGTGGGGGACATCTTCAATGCCATCGCCACTCGTGCGGGAACGGATGTCGCGACGCTCAGTCAAGGTCTCGAAAAGTATCGCGCCGGCCAAACCGGGCTCCTGCGCATGACCTGGGACAACGGCGACCGCACTGTTCTGGTGAATCCGAATTTGCGCGGAATCACGCTTGGCTGGAATCTGCTGAGCACCGCACAGGACGAACTCTTTGCGGCCATCGAAGGGACGGCGTTACATACACGAATCATCCTTGATCGAATGGCCGAAAACGGTGTGCAGATCAAGCGAGTGATCAACGCGGGCGGCATTCCGCAAAAGAACAATGTGTTGAATCAAGTCTATGCCAACGTTTTGGGGAGGCCGGTGCTGGTTCCCAACAAAAGTGTAACCAGTTTAGGCTCCGCAATTTTTGCCTTTCTGGCAGCGGGAACATTCAAGACCGTTGAAGAAGCGCAAGACAAGATTTGTCCCGGTCACACGGTATTCTCTCCGGAGACAGTGGCCCAGAAAACTTATGACACGTTGTACTCGGCGTACAAAAAGCTCTATTTTGCGTTCGGCCACCCTAGCGACGGGGATTTCGGCAGTATCTTGCCCACGCTGATTCGTTTGGCGCAGCACGCAAATTAGTTCGGCCTGGAGCCGATGCGTGACGTACGGCGCAAGTAGATTTGATGAGAAATCATTCCGGAGGTTGAAATGACAGAGCACTCCAAAATTTCACGGCGACGATTCGTTGGCACAGGGATAACCGCGGCCGCGGCGAGTTCGCTGCCGTTGCATAACCTGGTCGCTTCCGCATTGGGCAGCAATGTTGACACCTCTAATCCAGCGTGGAGAAACGAAGGCATCCTTTTTGTCGACAAGTCACCGTATGCGAAGTTGTACAACGTGCCGGTACACGCGGTAACGATTACCCAGGGGTTCTGGGGAGCACGCCGCGAGACTAACGTCGACAAGAGCATTCCTTCGATGGAGAAGTTGCTGGAAGTGAACGGCCGGATGGACAATTACTTGCGCCTCGTTGGTAAGAGTGACGCAAAGCAAAAGGGTCCAGTGTATTCGGACTCCGATGTGTATAAATGGGCGGAAGCTGTCGGATTCGCGTTGCAGTCCGGCGATCGGCCGCAATTGCGCGCGTTGACAGAGAAGATCATTAAAGAAGTGGTTGCGGTCCAGGAGTCCAGTGGTTACCTGAATACTTATTATGTGGGCGAACATGCGAAAGACCGGATGCAACCAGAAGTGCAGCGTTGGGGGCACGAGCTCTATAACCTCGGTCACATGGTCCAGGGAGCGATTGCGTTCTATCGCGGCACGGGCGACCGTACACTGCTGGATGCAGGCACTCGCTTTATCGATGATTATCTACTTCCGAATTTCGGCCCGGCAGCCAACAAGAAACCGATTTTTTCAGGCCATCCGGAGATTGAAATGGCCCTCGTCGAGCTTTATCGCACCACGGGTGATAAGCGTCATCTCGAACTGGCCGGGTACATTCTGCAGGGTGATGATCGTATCAAGGTCCCGAAAGACGGATATGTGTATCACTTTTGTGGAGTCCCATTCACGTCGCGCACCCATCTGGAAGGCCACGCCGTGCGGGCCATGTACGCCTGCTGCGGGGCGACTGACTACTATATGGAGACAGGCGATCCGGTGTACTGGAAGACCCTCAACACACTTTGGAATGACCTTGTGTTCACGCAGATGTATGTGAATGGTGGAGTTGGAGCACGCAGCGAAGGGGAAGCGTTCGGTGATTCCTATGAACTTCCCAATTTCACGGCCTATGGCGAGAGTTGCGCAGCAATCGGCAATATGATGTGGAACTGGCGCATGCTAACCGCTACCGGGGAAGCAAAATATACAGATGTCATTGAGCGGGCACTCTACAACGGCATCAATTCGGGCATGTCGCTTGATGGTACGCTCTATTGTTATCGCAACCCGTTAGGATTCGATCCCTCTGGTGGCGACCAAATACGCAATCCGTGGTACGACACAACCTGCTGCCCACCAAACCTTGAACGCACATTCGCCGCATTGCCCGGCTATTTCTATAGCACCAGCAAGGATGGTGTGTACCTGCATCTTTACGACAATTCTCAACTGGACTGGCATCTGCATGATGGAACCGGGCTGAAGGTTACGCAGAAGACAAACTATCCTTGGGATGGAACGGCCGATATCAACGTCACTCCCGAGAAGCCGACAGAATTTACATTTTACCTGCGCATTCCGGGTTGGTCTGAGGGAACAGAAGTCAAGCTCAACGGAAAAGCGGTCTCGGGGGCGACCGCGGGACAATACTTGCCGATGCGGCGCCAATGGACTCCCGGCGATGTAATCAGCGTAAAGTTCAACATGGCCCCGCAAGTGACCGAAGCAAATCCTCGCGTGGCGGAGGATTTCGGTCGAGTTGCCGTACAGCGTGGTCCGTTGGTTTATTGCCTGGAGCAACTGGATCAACCACAGGGCGTAGCGCTCTATGACGTCATGTTGGATTTGCGTCGAAGTTCTTCAGCGCAATTTCACGAGCAGTATCAGAAGGACCTTCTTGGGGGCGTCGTGGTGTTGAACCATTCGGGAGCAGCCACGGAAAAATCCAGTTCCGGCACTCGCCTCTATTATCAATACTCGCCGGTTTCTCCCAAGACGCGCCAGGTCGAACTCAAGTTTATCCCCTATTATGCATGGGCAAATCGCGCGGCCACGCCAATGCAGGTCTGGACCCCCATTTTTCGGGGCTAGTAGAATCACTTAATCGAGGGTGGCGATCCGGCGGGATGGATTTCTTTGGGAGATGCGGCGTAACAGCCACAAGATTCCGTTCCGGTTTGAGTTGGCCGCGTAAATGCGTCATTACAAGACATCCTCGTACCATTACCCACTTTACCGGTTACGGCGTTGGAACGTAGCCGCTCGTGCGGCGGACGCTTCGCGTGAGGTAGGGAGCATTGGTTGCTCGATGGCTTGATGTAAATGTGGGTCACAGGAGGTGTTCCTGTGACCCATCTTCGCAAAATAATGCTGGAAGAACTCCAGCGACGTAATTACGCTCAACATACCACACGTTCCTACATCCGCCAACCGCCGGCGTGCCACGCTCCTACCGCTTTGCTTTCACCTGCTCGGCTCGGAACAACAGCCGAAAGCCGGACAAGACATCTCTTCCACCGAAGACTCGTCCGATCTCTGGCACTGCCCCCAGTGTGCTGGCCCGATGAAGGTCATCGAGCGGCTTACCGCTGCCGAAATCCAACTTCGCTCTCCACCCGTGGTCACCGCTGCAGCATCAAAGCACTCTCTGCAATTCGCACTCTTCACGTGCCTTGGTGCGGTTCGCATCTCTCCGCCTGGCCATCGGATCGCTCTCTTCTCTCTGCTTCTGCAACGGCCTTTTTCTCCATACTTTTTCGCCATAACCAACTTCTGCACGATGGGTGTCACGTGCTGCACCCCCGGGCTCGGCCGTGGCCAACTTCCACGCCGCTCCTTCCCATCATTGAATCCCCATAACACCCGCGCCCCAGAGGGTGCGGGAGGGCACTGGCAATTTCCACAATTGTTCCTGCGTGACTTTGAACAGCTCGCAACAGCAGGAGGGGGAGATGCTGTTCCTGCGTAACAACGCTAGTTACTTCGAAGAGGCCGGACGATCAGGCTGACCATGCACTCGCATGTGGCCGTGGGTAATTGGGTGACGCAGCCAACTGGCGATGGGAATGATCAGATTGCGCAGCTGCGAGTCTCTTCGCCGGACACTCCTTGCAGGCGGCGCTCCTTGCGCGGGCAAGGTCAAAGGGTTCATGAAATAGCGCAAGTCGCGAATAAACGACTCGACAACCTGCCGCCAGTACTCGCGAAAAGAGACGGCGGCGTTGCGAATGAATTCCGGAAGGCGGAATCGCGAATGACTGTGCCCCCAGAATGTCGGCACTTCAGTCTGGGACGCGAGTGTCCGCGGGGGGACGGGGATCTCCTTGGCACGTTCCGCAGCAGCAGCGAGTAGAGCCTCATCAATCGCCGCTTGTACGCTCGCGCGTTCCGGCGGTGGTTCGGGCTGAGGTTCACGCTTCGCCGGCGGAATGACAACGACCGGTCTCGGCTCCACTGCGGGAAATGAAATCAGCCGTCCATACTTACTAGCGGAATAGTCGTTTTCCACCGAGATGGGCTTTGCGGATAGATCGAAGTCCACGGCTATACCCTGGATGATATCGGGAGCGATGATCTTCTGCTGTTCACCATAGGCTGTGATCAGCGCGTGCTCGCAAAGAAGGTTGATGAGCCGTGGAATTCCCCTGGAATGCTCGTGAATGACCTGAAGCGTCTCGGCTGGAAAAAGTTGCGTAGAGTTCAGGCCTGCACGGGACAAGCGGGAGCCGATATAGCCTACCGTCTGCTCTTCGGAGAAAAGCGGGAGCCTGCAGTGAATGAGCACTCGCTGGCGCAATTGCCGCAGTTCCGGCCGGCGAAGTTTCTCTTCCAGTTCCGATTGGCCCACGAGAATAATCTGCAGCAATTTTCCGCGCGCTGTTTCTAGGTTAAGCAATAGCCGCAATTCATCGAGCGCTTGCGACGAGAGCGATTGCGCCTCGTCAATTATCACAACCGGAAGGTCTCCCGCGACATCTCTGGCAATCAGCCACTCGTGAAGGGTACGCAGCAAATCCCCTTTGCGGCGCGATTCGCAACTGACTCCAAAATCGCGAAGTATGAATTCAAACAGTTCGGCTGGCTCCAGCAGCGGATGGAACACATACGCGGTCGAGATCTTGCGCTGCTCCAGGGATTCCAGAATATTATTCAGCAGCATGGTCTTTCCCACGCCCGCCTCGCCTGTCAGCACCAGTAACCCTTGCCTCGTATGCAGTCCATATTGAAGCTCATTCAATGCGGAATCGTGCGCGAACGTCGAATAGTAAAAGCGAGGGTCGGAAGAAACGTGGAACGGATTTTCACTCAGCCCGAAATAGTCGAAAAAACATTGATAGGACGTGGTTGTCATTTCTGGACACCTGAGGGCGATCCTCAAGGTGAGAGCAAATTCTAGGGGAAGTAGGATAAGAGAACAACAAGAATTGCAGGATCAGGGACATGAAAAACGTACCAGGACTAATAGAACCTGTTTTCTTGCATCCCGCTTATCCCCTTTGCGACCCACTTGTGCTCTTTGAAACCCTTTGCTCGTTGTGTATGCAAAGAAGAGCCGCCGCACAAATCGAGCGGCTTGTCTGAGCTCTACTTACCTTTAGTTGCAGCGGTTGGCAGGTTCGCCCGGACCACCCTCGAGACAAGGAATGGCGCTTAGATATTCGTATATGGCGCGGAGGTCATGGTCAGTCATGTTTTGATAGACCGGCCACGGCATGATCTGGAGAAGATCCCCATGGAATGGAGGAGGGATACATTTTCCGTCGGGGGCGCCTGTGCAGGTCGGATGTACATTGTCGGTATCGATGCCGGTGCGCATGATGGCTTTGAAAGTTGCAAAGGTATTGCCGCCTTCAGGCCTCCCAGTTTTGTCCGGCGTCAGGTTGCGGGAAATAATATGCGGGAAAGGTCCCGGCCCAGGAAACGGACCGAAGTCTCTGCCGCCACCCAGGTAGGTGTTCACATTGACCACCTGTTTCTGACCAAAGTAGGGGTTCCCGTTGGTAGTGTATTCGTTTGCTGGGCCCGTCGAATGGCAGCCATTGCAGCCGCTCTGTGCGTTCACAATATAGCTTCCCAATCCCACCAACTTTCGGTTCTTCCCCAAAAGGTCCAACGGAACCGGCGCGATCTGAAATCCTCGATGAATCTTTGCTTCTTCCCCTTCGTCATCGTCGTCGTCGTGGGCTCTTACGTGTCTCGAACTATTCACCATTCCCGCGGCAATGATCGCAACAAATGCTGTGATTATTCCCGCGGTTTTAATAAAGTTGCTGTTTGTCATGGAAACATTCCTTTCTATCTTCTTTCCCGGGTTGTAATTTCTGTTCTTCTGAGCTAGCAGAATGCAATCTGAGGTTTGGCTCGGTTCTTGGCGCGCGAAGCTTAGGATGGGGCGAGGATAGCACGCGAAGCAATGCAACGGCGCACACCTCTCAAACACCTGTGGGTAACATGAAGAGTTAATGCGCTTGTCGGATTGCTGGAGAGAAGAGCTATTTACACTCGCAAAAGCGGATTTTCGAGCGCTTCTGACATGCACAACAAATCCTGACAAAGCGCTAAATGACGCAGTGTCAAACAATTACGAGAAGAAATGACGAGGCATCGATGGTGCTAGACTCCTGCCTACGGGGAAAAGCATGGCAGTACAATCGAATGACGGATCTTGGGTGATTCACTTCGGCGTCTTCGAAGCAGACCTGCGGGCAGGCGAACTGCGCCGAAATAGCTCGAAGGTGAAACTCCAAGAACAACCTTTTCAGATCCTTGCCATGTTGCTGGAGCGCCCTGGGGAGATCGTGACGCGGGAGGAGCTGCGCGCCAGACTCTGGTCGGCAGACACTTTTGTGGATTTCGACCATGGCCTCAACTCTGCAATCCGCAGGTTACGGGACGTCCTGGGCGATTCTGCTGAAAACCCCAGTTTCGTGGAGACGCTGGGGCGTCGCGGCTACCGGTTTATTGCCCCGGTGGCTTCGCGGGTGCTCCGGGAACGCCAACAAGAGCCCATCGAATCGGTAGCGGTTCTCCCCTTCGCCAACCGCAGCGCAGACCCCAACCACAGATTACTTGAGCGACGGCATCACCGAAAGCCTCATCAACAATCTGTCGCAAATCTCGACCCTGCGCGTCACGGCGCGCAGCACAGTCTTCCGCTACAAAGGAAAAGACGCCGATCCTCGAAAGGTGGGGAGCGATCTGCACGTTCGCGCTGTGGTCTCGGGGAGATTGCTGAAGCGGGGTAGTTCGCTGATCATCCAGGCCGAACTGATGGATGTTGCAACGGGCTCGCAGCTCTGGGGTGGCCAATACAACCGCCAAGCAGAAAATGTTTTTCTTCTCCAAGACGATCTTTCCAGAGAAATTTCTGAGAAGTTGCGGCTGCGGCTGACCGGCGATGAGAAGTGGCGACTAACAAAGCGCTACACCGAGGACGCCGAAGCTTATCGGCTTTACTTAAAGGGTCGATACCACTGGAACAAACGAAACCCAGAAGGCTTGCAGAAAGCCGTTGATTACTTCCAGCAGGCTCTCAACAGAGATCCAGTTTATCCGCTAGCTTATGCCGGACTGGCTGACACCTACGCTTACTTGTCGTTTTTCCACGTGGTTCCTCCGCGGCAAGCAATGCCGAAAGCGAAGGCCGCGGCCGTAAAGGCACTGGAGATCGACGACCATCTCGCGGAAGCTCACGTTTCGCTGGGATACGTCAGCTTCACGTACGATGGAGATTGGTCAGCCGCCGGAAAGCATTTTGAGCAAGCCTTCGCCCTCAATCCAATATATTCCGGAGCCCACACCTTCTATGCTTTCTATCTCAGCTCTCTCGGGCGATCAGAGGAAGCATTGGCAGTTGCGAAACGCGCCCTAGATCTCGATCCTGCCTCCCCCGCTGTCAGCCATAGCCTGGCGGTGCAGCTTTACCTTGCAAGACGATTTGACAAGGCTATTGAGCAGGCCCATAACACGCTGGAAATGGATGCAAATTTTGCCATTTCGTACCAGTTGCTCGGGGAGGTCCATGTTTCGAAGGGATTATACAGAGAAGGTCTGCTCGCTCTGGAAAAGTTCTCCGCACTAAGCCGGACCAGCGCTATCTCTCGCGCTCTTGTTGGATACTCGCATGCTCGATTAGGAGAGCGAAGCGCGGCGCTACGGATCATTGAGGAGCTTACGTCGGCTTCCAAGCACAGTTTTATACCCGCTTTCCTCTTTGCGCTGGTTTATGCCGGACTGGAAGACAAGGATCAGGCCTTTGGTTGGCTCGAAAAGGCTTACGAGGAGCGGTTCAATCGTCTCGCTTACCTCAAACAGGATGCGCTTTGGGACCCGCTTCGCTCAGATCCCCGTTTCATCGACATGCTTCGACGCCTTGGCATCCCGCCGTAGGTTCATGCGATGAGCATGTCTGCCGTGTACCGCCCGTGCTGAGTCATCCCGGAACGTTTTTGTAGGAAGTCTCGTCAGCCCCTTCTCATGTGCCTGATAAGTCTTAGCGCTGTTTCGGGAGCGCGGGTTAGCAAGGCGCGGACCTGAGCACGGTGGGATTGCGCGCTTTCGATACAGCGACTTGAAGGAAGCCGCTCGCTTTGCGGCGGACGCGGGTGCTATGCAAATTGGAGTGGAGGGGTGGCGCGCAGGTGTGCTGGGGTGGTGCGACGGAGCACAACAGCCGACACGATGCGTGGAAAAGTCGGCTACGGCGAGAAAATATTGCTAAGAGAGCGTGTGAAGAATCCGGAAGAGGAAATTTGTTCAGCGATAAGACGAGAAGCGAAAGGCCGTGCAGAAACACGCAGAGGATTCGTGATATCGAGAGTTGTTTCATGCGGCAGCGGTGACCACAGGTGGAGAACGAAGTTGAATCTCGGCGCCGTTAGCCTCTCAACCACCACCATCGGCCCGGCACACTTGGGGCAGAGCCAAAGATCGCTCGCGTTGCAAGCGCCCGACGTGTCTTGTTCGGCCGACGGAGTCTGGTAGCCGAGCCGAGCAGCCGAAAACAGAGTGGCAAGTTGTGGCACGTCTACGATTGGCCAGGAAGCCGAAGTTCCGGATGCGCACGAATCCATCAGGGAGCAGATGCAACAGGAAGCGGCGTGAAGTAGGCTGCGAATCTGGTTCACCACTGCGGTACGTCGCATCACCCAACGCTCGCGCACTCGATGCAGTGCCTGCAGATCCAGTTGCTCCTCTGTCTTGATCGGCACAAAACGCATGCGGGGTCGTTGCACCGCTTCGGCAATCGCTTCCGCATCGATGTAGTCGCTCTTGTTCGTCTTCACGTACGGCTTCACGTACTGAGCCGGCATCAAGCGCACGTCGTGCCCTTGCGCTCGCAGAGCCTTCCCCAGGAAATGTGCTCCACTGCTGGCTTCCATGCCGATCAACTGCACTTGCAAATTCGCCGGTGAAGGCGAGCAGTTGTGTGCGTGAACACCGTTTCCGAACAACCACTTGCCCACTGGAATCCAAACCTACCAAATGAAACACTGTCTTCCCCAAATCGATACCCAGTGCGTAGATTTTCATGAGATGCCCCCTTGCCCCGCACTCTATACCAGCTAGAGTTCTGCGGCGGACCATCCCATTAACTTGGGCACTGGGACCCACATGGACGATTAGCGCGTTGATCAGGAGTCTGGCTGCTGCTTGTTCAACTGAATGCCCTATACAAATCGTGGTGCTCACCAGCTTCGGAATCTGCCGTCTAAACTGACACAGTTTCCACCAAAAGAGATGATCACGATGAAGCGAACTATGGCCCAGCTCTTTGTATTCACGTTTTTCATTGCATTCAGTTGGGGAGTCGCCAAGGCACAGACGACTTCTCCTCATCCGGACGCTGCGCCAGCGAACGCTTCGTACGTGGCGAAAGATTGGGCAAAGGCCGCCGAGCTTTACGGTCACATCACCACAGCCGAACCGAAAAATGGCAGGGCGTGGTACCGGCTTGGTGTGTCGCTGCACGGCAAGGGTGAGCACGAGCAGGCAATCGAGGCATTGGAAAAAGCAATCGAGAACGGGGCCGCTAATTTTCTGGCCGAATACGAAATTGCCCTTTGCCACGCTTCGCTGAAGCACAACGACAAAGCGAAGCAGTATCTTGAGCGGGCTGCGCAAGACGGATTTGGCCAGCCCGAGCTAATGATATCCGATAAGGAATTGGCCGGAATGCGGAGTGAGGCCTGGTTTCACAAGCTCGTCGAACAGGCCAAACGCAATCAGAATCCATGCACCTACGCCGCGGAAAATCGCCAGTTTGATTTTTGGGTTGGGGAGTGGAATGTGGTTACAACACTGGGCGGCATGCCCGCAGGAACGAGCAAGATCGAGCGAATACTCAGCGACTGCGTGATATTGGAGAACTGGACGAGCCTGAGTAGTCCCTATCAGGGCAAAAGCTTTAACAGCTACAACACAAGCTTGAAGCGTTGGGAGCAATTTTGGGTCGACAATTCTCAAGGGATGATCCATTTTGGGGGCGAACTCAAAGACGGAATCATGGATTATTGGACAGATGAAATCCCTCAAGGCAACGGCCAAAACTTGAAACGGCACCTGCAATTCATTCCTCAGGGACCAGACAGAGTGAGACAGTTCAGCCAAGTCTCAACAGACGGCGGGAAAACTTGGACGGTCGAATACGACTTCACGTACAACCGAATGAAATGAATGCAGAGCCCTGCTGCGGGTGTGGGGACTAAAAAGCTATGGGGATTCCTTTTACCGCCCAGCTGAAGCAATCTTGAGGGCAGGACGAGTTAATCGCCAATGGGGTGACGAGCCTGATTTAAATATTCATATTCTCTGTTTGCGCTTAAAGTCCCTTTGGTATGGCAGACGCTTCTGACTTTTCTGATTGAAGGTGCTGAACCATATCAATTACGTTCGCGATGCGCTCAAAGGGCGCGTCATTTTCAGGGAAGAGATAGAGAACACACACTGCATGAGTTTCATAAATTTCGCGGAGTTTGCTTGCGAGTTGGCCAGCTTTCACTTGCTCAGAACCTACTGTGATTTCACCTTTATTCTACTCCCACCCAACTCAATTCATGTGGATCCCGAGCTGAAAAAGGATTTTATCCAACAGCTTCAAATCTGTCGGCGATTTGCGGACGTCCGCAATACGTGCTGCCGCGAGGGCCTCAGAGTTTGCCAATAACACATCGCGGAAGCAGAAGGAAAATCGGTGATAATCCCTGCTGGAGCTGCCAAGATTTTTCCGCCTTAGGGGCTTTTTGGCATTGAAATCGAATGGGACGACGGAAGCGGAACCCTGGCGCACTATCCCAAGCGCAGCGATTACTCTGTCGAAACCGCGCAAAACGGCCCCAGCATCGCCGTTGGCGGTGGATTGGATGTCGTAGTTACCCGGCCGTTCGCTTGGCGCGTCTTGAATCTTGAATATACTCATTCCTGGATGAATGACGTCGCGCAGATCCATCCCCAACGAGGTCTGAAGATTTCCACGCAAGCGGTTGTTCGCATCGGCACCTGGTAATTCTCCTCCGCCGGTTTTTGTGGTTTAATCCTCCCGATATTTTCATCCTTTGTAATTTCAGAAAACTAATTGGGCACAGGCAGCCTAATTTTGACATTTAGCATCAATAGAATTTATGTTCTTTCATAAATCATCTTCTCACCTGTGCATCGCTGCCATAGTGCCTGGATGAATGAATGCATTGCGGCTGGATGCCGTGGCGTTTCTCCATTTGCAAATTAGAAACTCTGGCGATCGTTGTTGCCCGAAGGGTGTCTCTCATTGTGTGGGATAGCCGGATTCACGCATAAAAAGTCGCCGCCCGGGCAGCAACGGGTTCGCGACATGATTCAGACCCTGGTCCACCGCGGACCTGATCAGCAGGGTATCTTCTGCTCCGAACTGTTTTCCTTTGGTGCCGCCCGTTTGAAGATCATCGATCTCGAATCAGGCAATCAGCCCATACTTGAGAATTATGGCGAATGGGGAATTGTCTTCAACGGCGAGATTTACAATCATCTCGAACTACGCGCCGAACTCGAGAAGCTTGGTCACTCCTTCGTCTCTCACTCCGACACGGAAACTGTCTTGAAGGCCTTCCTCCAGTGGGACACACAGTCCTTCACCAGATTGACCGGCATGTTTGCATTCGCCATCTGGAATCTGCCACAGAAGCGTCTCGTCCTGGCGCGCGATCGCATGGGCATCAAGCCGCTCTACTTTGTTCAGAAAGATGAAGATATTTTTTTCGGTTCCGAGCTGAAATCCATCCTCATCCATCCGGAAATTGATCGCACCCTCAGCCGCGACGCCCTCGATTGCTATCTATCCCTCAATTACATTCCGTCGCCGTGGACGCTCATCGACGGTATTTTGAAAGTTCCTGCCGGCACTTGGATGGAATGGCGAGACGGCCACATCACTACCGATACTTACTGGAAACTTCCGTACGGCCCAATTCGCAACATCTCCTTGCAGGATGCCAAAGCCCAATTGGACTCACTCCTCGAACAATCTATTCGCGAGCATCTTCTTTCCGATGTTCCACTCGGCATCTGGCTCAGCGGTGGAATCGATTCCACTTCCATTCTGCACTATGCCGCCAAGGCCAGTTCTTCGCGCCTGAAAACTTTCTCCATTTCGTTCAATAGGCGCAGTTTCGATGAATCTCCTTACATTCGCAGTGCTGTGCAGGAATACGGCACCGACCACGACGAGCTCGACTTGAATCCGGGTGTTGATCTCACTGGCGCAATCGAGGAGTTTGCATACTATTCCGACGAACCCAGCGCCGATGCCGGTTCGCTCCCGGTCTGGTTCCTATCGAAACTCTGCAAAAAGAAAACCACCGTCGCTCTCAGCGGTGAGGGTGCCGATGAACTTTTCGGCGGCTATCTGACCTATCGTGCCGATCGAATCGCCCGTCACCTTCGTCATGTCCCTCGCGCCGCCGTCTGCATGGGTCTTTCCATGTTGCGTCATTGGCCTGTTTCCGATGACAAAATCGCATTCGAGTACAAGGTCAAGCGCCTTTTGGAAGGATCTCTGATGTGTGCCGCGCGCTCGCACGTCTATTGGAATGGCACGTTTGCAGACCAGGACCTCGCCTCGATTGTGTTCGAGCCCCTGCCAAAGGCCCTCGACAATATTCTCGGCCAGATGGCCAATCTCCCCGAAACCACCGATGATCTCGCCCCATTTCTTTGGCTCGACCAGAAATACTATCTTGCTGACGACATCCTGGTAAAAAGCGATCGCATGAGCATGGCCCATTCCGTCGAAGTTCGCCCGCCGTTCCTCGATCATCGCATCGTCGAATTCGCCGCCACTCTTCCGGCCAGTCTGAAGATCCGCGGCTCTCGGCAAAAAGTTATCCTAAAAGAATTAATGAAAGACAAGCTGCCATCCGCCATCGTCAACCGTGCGAAAATCGGTTTTGACATTCCCACACACGAATGGCTTCGCGGACCACTTCTTGGATTAATGGAGGATACTTTTCAGTTCGGTTTGGCGGAGTACGGACAACTCTTCCGCAAAGACGGCATCGAATTGCTTAAGAAACGCCACCTCCAGCGACAGATTAATGTTGGCTATCATCTGTGGGGACTACTCATACTCTTCTTGTGGATGAAAAAATGGCAAGTCAAGATTTAGCCTTAGGTGGTGAAGGGAATTCTCTTTTCCAACGCCCCTGGCTTTTGTTGCTACTCGTTTTCCTTTTTGCCTCCGCGATCTATCTCGGTGGTGTTCTCTCTCCACCGTCGCTGATGGACGACGTTGATGCTGTGCAGGCGCAGATCGCCAAGAATATGTTGACCAGCGGCGATTGGGTCACCGCCCGTCTTGACGGCGTTCTCTACCTTGAAAAGTCTCCATTAATTTATTGGTTGATGGCTATTTCCTACAAAATATTCGGAGTCACGGATTGGGCCGCCCGTCTTCCCGTCGCACTCGCTTCCATAGGACTCGCGCTCTTATCTGCTTTTTTCGCCATGTGGGCTTTCGGAAGACGCGCTGGTTTTTATGCCGGATTGTGCATGTCCACGTGTGTTGGCCTGTTCCTTTTCACCCGCATCCAGATTCCCGATGTGATGCTCACCTCCACCGTTGCGCTCGCCATGTGGGCGTTCCTCCGCGCCTTGGACGAAAACGAAACAAGTCCCCGCCTCTGGGCTGCCATTCTTGCCGCCAGTCTCGGCACCGGCCTATTGCTGAAAAGTTTGATTGCCCTGGTGTTTCCCGTCGCCGCGGCTCTCCTCTATCTTTTCTTCGCCAGGCAATTATTTTTGCGCAGGACGTGGCAACGCCTTCGTCCACTGAGCGGTACGCTCATCATCCTGCTCATCGCTGTTCCGTGGCATCTTTTGGCCACCCTTCGCAATCCGCCCTATTTTGCATGGACACTCAAGAGCGGTCCCGGTCTTTACCACGGTTTTCTTTGGTTCTATTTGATCAACGAACAGCTCTTGCGTTTTCTCAATCTTCGTTATCCGCGCGATTACAATACCGTTCCGCGCCTCTATTTCTGGTTGTTCCACTTCATTTGGCTTTTTCCCTGGAGCGTCTACTTTCCCGCCATCGCCAAACTCTCTTTCAAGCCCGTCGATCGTGCTGGACAAACTCGGCTTCTCGCCCTCTGCTGGATCGGGTTCATCCTAGTCTTCTTCACGTTCTCAACTACCCAGGAATATTATTCGATGCCGTGCTATCCGGCGCTCGCTCTTCTACTTGGTTCTGCAATGGCGTCGGAAGGGAAGTGGGTCCCGCGAGGAACTCGCGCCTTGGGCCTAATCACCGCAATCGCTGCCCTGGCCTGCATTGCCCTTGCGTTCATCGTGCGCAACGTTCCGGCTCCGGGCGATATTTCTTCCGCGCTGTCCCGGCATCCCTCCGCGTACAGCTTGTCTCTTGGTCACATGCTCGATCTGACTATCGACTCATTTGCTTACCTTCGTTTTCCTTTATATTTGGCCGCGCTCGCGTTCCTCATCGGTGCCGTTGCAAATTTTCGCTGGTCTGGCCTTCGCGCATTCTTTATGACCGCTGTCATGATGGTTTTATTTTTCAACGCCGCCCGGCTTGCCCTGATTGTCTTTGATCCATTTCTCTCTTCCCGTATCCTCGCCACGGCTCTGCTCACTCAGCCGCCTGGAAAGCTCATTGTCGAGCGCCACTTCTATCCATTCTCTTCCGTTGCTTTTTACACCGGACGGGATCCGTTGCTCTTGAACGGTAAGCGCCTCAATCTGGAATATGGAGCGGCTGCGCCGGGCGCCCCTCAGGTATTTCTGGACGATTCCCAGTTCACGGCTTTGTGGACCAGCGGCGACAAGTACTATCTCGTCGCTTACCAGAAAGAGGCCGATCGCCTCGAGAAACTCATCGGTAGAGAGCACTTTCAAACCGTCATCAGCAGCGGGGGCCATCTTCTCTTGACCAACGTCCGCCTTCCTCTCGCCCGGCCGGGCTCTCCCGCTATGTAACGCACTTGTTTCTCGCTTCCGTGGATATTGTGCGCCATAATATTGAAAGTGCCTTGTAGGTTCAGCCCTCAATCCCAGTCACCGGTATCTCGAAAGGCTATAAGTTGAATCGAAAAACTCATGAGCCACGGGTATTGCCGAGCGATTTTCGTTCGCGGGAATGGGTCCGTCCTCTCCGCGCAGCCTTCATTCGATTTCCTTTTCTCGTTGCTGAAGGTCCCACGATTTGGCGATTATTGCTTCCAGTTTGTTGCTCCGGGGGATGATGGGCACTACTGACCCTATTCCGGATTCCGCCACAGGCTCTCGCCTTGCGATCTTGCGAAAGACGGTTTTTTTCGTTGTGCGACTGGCCTTCGGTGTCGGAATTATTTTCTACCTTTCCAAATCCGGGGAAATCAGCCTTTCCTCCCTAAGCCGCCTTTCCCACGCTTGGACGCTTACATTTGCAGCAGTGGCCTTCCTGTTTCTCGACATTGTGTTCATGTCCCTACGCGCAACTTTATTGTTCCGAAGTGCGCGACTCACACTTTCCCTGGGCAATTCCATTCAACTCAATCTCATCGGCTTTTTTTTCTCTACGTTCCTCCCGGGTGCCGCAGGTGGCGATATCGCAAAACTCGTATACGCCACTCGAGAGAATCACGGCCGACGCGCAGAGGTGGCCACCGTTCTGATTCTGGATCGTCTGGTCGGCCTCTTTTCCCTGATACTGCTTCCTCTCCTATTCGCTCCTTTTTTCTCCGGCTTGTTGCGCTCTGTTCCGATGCTCAAGCATCTTTTGTTTCTTGATGCTCTCCTCGGGGCATCAATGCTTCTTGGCGCAGCCCTGCTCATGTTATTTACGCCCACGCGTTTATGGTTTGCTACGCTCCTTGGCAGGTGGCCGGGAATCAAAGCCCTCGCTCTGCGCGTAGTCGATGCCTTGGTGGCCCATGGTAAAGCCCGAACCGCCTTATTCTTTGCTCTGCTTCTCTCGCTCCTGGCTAATCTAGCGCTAATTGTGGTGACGGGGCTCGGCTTATATGCTGTTATTCCCGATTCTTTTTCGATGCGGCTTGCTTTGGTTGCTCCGATAGGGCATCTCGTCAATAGCCTACCGCTCACTCCTGGTGGAATTGGCGTCGGTGAAACCGCATTCAATGCTCTGTTTTGGTTAGCCGGCATGGACGGGGGAGGGGAAGCATTACTTTGTGTTCGCCTATGGAATTTCCTTGTAGGATTAATGGGCCTATTGATATACCTCTTCGGAGTGGCCCGAGTGGTTCATCCCTTTGCGGAGGATTTGGCGGAAGCTGAATCCGGTTACATCGGGGCAGAATCATCGGATTAACGTGAAGTTTCAATCGTAGCCGGCTTTTCTTGTAACTCAATCGCTTTCATGCTGGAGTGTTGTTTCGCTGGACCTTTCTTCTCTTTGCTAGTAAATATTCTTCCACGTAGTAGACCGGAATCCCCTTCCCCTATGCAGTTCTCCTGTAGGGCGTTAATCAAGCATTGACTCGAATAGTTGAGTGAATATTCGGTCCAAATCGTGCTTCTGAGCTTTCCGTCTGATAGTTTTGACAGTAGTTCCTGCTAACCGGCTTAGGTACTATCATTCGCAAACTGGTCTGGCATTTCGCAGGAGATCGGTTCAGGACCAGTCTCATAGCCTAGACTGAAAATACAGCACGGATTGCGTAGGTGGGACGCTAATGGAAAGTGTTTCTGCGCACGGAAAACGCCCGTGTTTAATGATCGCTGACGACCACGCGATGTTCGCTGAGGCATTGCGGGTCTATCTGGAAAAGACATATAGCGTTGTAGGATTGGTGCATCACGGTCGCGCCATGATGGCTGAAGCCCTGCAATCCCTAATCCGATTACTCCCGCAATTGAAAGGACAGACTAATTCAGACGAATTAGTACCTATGTCAACCAAGCGGCTTAAATGGAATAGAGTCCCTCGACTCTCCCCAAGAGTGATCCTTCTCCTAGTGGGGTTGGTTTCCCCACTATGGGTCACGCTCGCTCAAAGCATACCTCAATCGCTACTTTCTAGTCCCCAAGCCCAATTTGCGTTGGCGCGAGAATTCAATTTCTCGCCAGATTTGCGCCTCGCCCAACCCAGTCTTAACTTGAATGTCAGCGCCGACGCTTCCCCAGGCTCTATTTCCGCGCCTCCCTCGACTTCAGCGGTTTCCACTCCGTCCATCCTGGTTCCGCCAACTAACACATTACTGCTTCCCCCAACTTCGTGCTCGTCACCTGTCCAGTTTGGTTTACTCCACGCCTGCCCCACGATCTCCAGTAATGAGTTTGCCGTCGTGGACGTAGAATTCGAGAGCACCTCCGTAACGCCCGTACAGTCAGCTAGGCCACCCAACGAGAGCACAAAGTTGAAAGCCGCATTCTGGCAGTCGTTCGGCTTTCTCGTAGCGGGTCACGCATTCCGCTTCGGTATGGACTCTGGCGCTCGTTATCTCCTCTTCCACAAGCCGTTCTGGCATGACTACTGGCTCTCCGCCGATAACTTCCATATGGACCATTGGGGCGATGGCGATGATTTTCTCGTCAACTACATCGGTCATCCCATGGAAGGTGCCGTCTACGGCTACATTTTTCTGAATAACGATCCTAAGGGCCGCTCTGCCCGTTTCGGCAAATCTTCCACCTATTGGAACAGCCGGCTGAAAGCCATGGGTTGGGCCACGGTCTGGGAAGCCTACTTCGAAATCGGCCCCATCTTTAGCGAGGCCGCGTTCGGCAATGAAGGCGGTTACTACTACTATCCGGGGTGCGGCCGCACCCTCTGCGATAAACCTCACAAGCCGCTGACCAACAACACGGGCTGGGTTGATTTTGTCATCACTCCCCTCGTGGGCATGGGCTGGATTGTTATGGAGGATGCTATCGAGCGTGAGTTTATCGATCGCATCGCCAGAGATAGTCCCGCTCTCAAATACAAAATCCTGCGCGGGTCTCTCGCGCCGAGCCACACCTTCGCCAACCTGTTTGCAGGCAAGACTCCCTGGTTCCGTTATCCCGAAGAAGATTCCTTCCAACAGACCTTTGGTAGTCCGCTTCACCCAGCAGAGCGTCCCGCGTGGAAAGATGGTCCGCGTTTTGCTCTTTCGGCTCAATACATCTCCATGCAGCTTCCCCTCGACAGCGAATCCTGCAAAGGCTGCAAACAGTTCTATCCGGGCTATGGATTCGATTTCAGCTATCGCCTTGCCAAGTACGCTTGGTTCGACTCGGCCGTCAATCTTTTCCCCGGCTCCGGTTCCCTTGGCGAACATGGCGCCGGTCAGGAAGGTCTCGCCGGATTCAAGTTCGGTCGCTCGATCGGTAATTGGGGAATCTATTCCAATCTTCGGAACGGCTTCATTCACTACGACAAGGCTCTCGTTCCTGGTAGCACCACCAGCTACGAATCGGTGTGGCGCTATGCTCTCGACCTTGGTGGCACCGTCGAGTACGCCGCTTCCCGCAATTCCGTCATTCGCTTTAATGCCGGCACCACGCTCATCCACTATCTGCAGCCCTACAACGACCCCGAGCAACCTCCAATCAGCGTCATTTCCACTCAGTATTATTCATTCAAGGGCAGTCCCTACATTACGACTGGTTACGCATTTCGTTTCTAATTGGCCGAACGAAGTTGTGTTGGTTTTGATTGCGTCGTGCTAACCGGGCAAGTCTCCATTTGGCCGGTGATGGCTGCCCTCCTGCGACAGTTATCGCTACCTTTGTCTTCTGAACCTGTATAGTTGTAAGCGTTCGTTTCTGGCCGTCTTGAAGTTGAATCGAAGACACCATCGCACGCGGCGCTATCACTATCGGGGTTGTTCCTCCGCTCAAGGAATGCGTCGCCATCGCTCACGAGGGAAGGCGCACGTTGGCCATGCTGAAGCGCCAAAAAGGTGAATCGCTGACAGACTTGGGCAATCTACAGGAAAAGCGATCTTGCAGTAAACGTGACGGCCAAGGTGTAGCAGGGAAAAGGTAGACTCAAAGCGATCAACCTGAGTGAACCAAGGGAAGACCGCCTCGGGTGATGGGTGGGTTCCGGCTATCACTTCTTGAGAGCGAATTGTTTCAATTGATCGAGCGACGTAGTTTCTGGCGACCGTACTTGATCAGCTCCACAAGGACGCGTCGAAGCGCCCGCTGGTAGGGCGTCCATTCGGAACGCGGTTCGCCAGGGCCTGCCTCGTCGGCAGTATCTTTGGCATCGAGTTCCCCGCAGGTCTTGTAGTGCCATGAGAGACTAGGTTTGGGTTCTTTGATGTCCACGGTAAGTCCAAAAAACTAAGTGTAGTCAACCGGCTTCTCCCCAAGCAGGGGCAGCCACGCGTAAATGCAGCTTCGGGTAAAGCCAGGCTTGTCCAAATTAGGTTTTCAAGGAAGGGCGGAAAGACCTGTTACTTTAGGTTGGGTTCCGTGACAAGAACCAACGCTAAGGACAGGAGATTCCGCCTTGAACCGAGTATGCAGCATATTTTCTCAGTTATTGCAGTTCTTTCCCCGTCTGGAATTTGAACAGGCTGCTCGAGAGACCCGCACCGAGCGTCATGCTCGCGGATTTACCTGCTGGGCACGAGCGTCCCGTCGCTTCATTTCACCCTATGTCCGCTTACTTATGACCGGGCTAATATGCTCCCCAAAGGTTCCCGGTGTTGACGGACTTCCCCTGGAGCTTCGGATAGTAGAAGAGCTGCCCCTTGTGTTGCTTCAGATGGTCCACGACAAGGAGAAGGCGATGTCCCAGCAACAGCTCGGGCGGGTCCCACGGCGCCGGCGCCTTGTCGTGAGCCAGCCGGTCTTCGCTGCAGGCTGCGAGCATCTGGAGCGCTAAACGCTTGTCGTCTTGCACCAGCCGTATGGCTTCGGGGACGCTCGCCAGGCTGGGCAGCTTTTCCGCCGGTAGCAGCATGTCTTCGGGTTTCAGTTTGCTCATGTCCACGCCGGGAGGCAGTCCCCAATCGCCGGTGACGAAGCCCTTGAACATGTGGCGGCAGGCCCCCGTGAGGAGCATGAGCAGTTGCCCCATGGTCATCCAGTTGCTTCCGGTAGCCGGTTTCCACTGGAGGAAGTTCGGGTCCACCAAGGCCAGCAGCCTCTCGGTGGTTTCGTACGCGACCCAAAGCTCAAGGGTTGGATTGATCGCGTGATAGTCCCGGGTATGGTCCATCTGTACCTCGCTGAAAATCCAAAAATGAATATTCCAAAGTTCAGAAACGTGGGACACTCTTCAACAAATGAGCCCTCGGCAATGGTGAGCGAATGAGCCGTCTACGCTGCGCCGCCTACGTTCGAATTTCCACCAATATGCAGAATCCACTTTCTCCGGACGACCGACTTCGGAAGTGCCGCGAATTTGCCGAGCGACAGGGCTGGGATGTGCTCGACTCGCAAATTTTTTCAGATGAGGCATTGTCTGGGGTTGGATCCGACAGGCCCGGACTCACGCGAATGATGGCCGCGGCGAGTTCCAAGCCGCGTCCGTTCGATGTGGTCTTGATTGATGATTCGAGCCGACTCTCGCGAAACTTGGGCGATGCAATGCGAATCTTCGAACGCCTGAACTTCGCGGGAGTTCGAATTGTAGCCGTCTCGCAGGGCATCGACTCAAACAACGAGCAGGCGGATGTCCTGGTGACTGTCCATGGCCTGATGGATTCCCTTTACGTCAAAGAATTGGCAAAGAAGACGCACAGGGGCATGGAAGGCAATCTTCTTCGGGGGTTTCACACAGGGGGTAGTTGCTTCGGATATGACAGCGTTGAGGTTGATGGTGGCAAGCGACTGCGAGTGAATGAGCATGCGGCGTTGATCGTACGACGGATTTTTGGGATGAGTGCCGGCGGAGCCTCCCTGAAAACTATTGCCAAGACTCTAAACGCAAATGGAGTGCGTTCTCCGCGGTCGCGCGACGGGCGCGTTGATGCGGGTTGGTGTCCAACGGGCATTCGGGAGATGCTTCACAACGAGAGATACATTGGCCGCATCGTGTGGAATCGGTCGAAGTTTGTGAAAGTACCTGGAACCAATCGACGAGTTGCTCGCGCGCGGCCGGAGAGCGAATGGCGAACGCATTGTCTGCCCGAGCTTCGCATTATGTCCGACGAACTCTGGTGGCAAGTTCAAGACCGACTGCGCTGGCTCCGTGAAAACTACAAAGGGAATCGCGGCAATGGGTTGCTTTCCCGGAGTGCTGATTCAAAGTACGTCTTTTCTGGAATGCTAATTTGCGGCGAGTGCGGAGGGCGCCTGGCGATCATCACCGGAAGCCGCAAACATGACCATCCGCGGTGGGGTTGCCCCAGGAATTATAGCCGGGGAACATGTGCTAACAGTTTGCGAGAGCGCAATGATCGAATTGAACCCCGGCTCTTGGAGGGACTGCAGGAGGCCGTACTGCAACCTGAGGCGCTTGAATACGCTCTAGCAAAGTTCGAATGTGAACTCGAAGCGGGCCTTACATCTGTCTCGGGGGAGATCGACAGCCGACGCCGACGCGTCGGAAACCATTGACGCGGAGCTTGGACGCCTCGCAGAAGCTGTTGCGATGCACGGGGCCACGACGGCCTTAATGAATGCGATTGCAGAGAGAGAGTCCGAGCGGCGCGCGATCGAGCAAATTCTGTGGGGAGCGGCCAAAGGATCAGTGCAGTCTGCGATCGCAGATGTGCGAGAGTTTGCTCTCAACCAATTGAAACAGATTAGGCATTCCCTCCAGGCTCAAGCAGAAGCGGCTCGGTTCGAACTTTCGAGCCACGTCAAGAGCGGCATTGTAATGCGGCCAACAGTGCGGGGTGATGCGCGGTTCTATACAGCTGAAGGGGATTGGGAGCTAGTCGGAAAATACGAAGGGCGGTCGCCTGAGACCGCCCTTAGGAATCTTGAGATGGTTGCGGGGGCCTGCAACCATCCGAATTGATTAGTGCTGCCTTTTAGCATGGAACTCCGACTCGCAGGGACACTTTGCGGAGCCTTTCATCTCAGCTCCAGCGAATGGGAATCGTACTAAAGGACATGATGGCAATGGAGCCGCTCGAGGACTGCCTTCGAGACGCAATCGTGACCGAACGCAGCCAGGTGTGCGGCCCGGGCCAGATTTGTGCGTGGGCCCGGTTGTAGCACATGAAAAAACAACCTGAAGTTTGAGAGCGCAGGCACGTTGCAACGAGCGGGACGAGAGCAGTTTGAAAGACCGTTGTAGATAAAAGCGTCCCGGCTGTCCTTGAGCGGATCGGACCTGTCTTGTGAGAGTCCGCCGGCAGGGACCACGCAATGGACATGCGGGTGAAGTTCGAGCTTTTGATTCCAAGTGTGCAGTACGCTGAAGAAGCCGATCTGTGCGCCGAGATGTTTGGGATCGCGAGCGACTTCGAGAAGGGTTTCCGCACTGGCGCGGAACAGGAGATCGTAGATGACCTTCTTATTCTGCAAGGCCAGTGGTGCCAACTCGCGAGGCAGGGTGAAGACAACATGGACGTAGCGCGTCGGGAGCAGCTCTTGGCGACGTGCTGCGAGCCAGCGGTCGCGAGCCCCTGCTTGACACTTCGGGCAGTGCCGATTTCTACACGAGTTGATAGGAGATGGCGCGATGTCCGCAGCGCCTGCGCATCATTCATCGAGATGTCCGCCGAGCCATGCGCTGACTGTCGACGTCGCTAACTTTCAGTCGTGCGAGTTCGGCACGCCGGAGTCCCGTGGCATAGAGGGTCATCAGTAGCGTTCGATGTAAAGGAGGGTGAGCTGCATCGATGAGTCGCGCCGCTTCCTCCTGGCTGAGGATCGTTGGCAGGTGAACGGCCTTCTTCAAGTGGCTTTTCCGTGATGCTCCAGGCTTTCTTGAGTGTCTTGACGTAAAAGACGTAGAGCGGCCAAGTGTTGTGCCACAGTGTTCGGCGAGAACTTCCGCTTTTGAAACAACGCGG
>CAVVJG010000046.1:0-94486 GCA_963748365.1 Candidatus Acidiferrales bacterium | reverse complement strand
TAGTACACTGTCTCGACTCTGTACGCACTCATTTCCGATTAAGGAGCACGGCATATGGCATCTGACACGCTAAGTGGAGCCGAATTTAAGAAACAGTTGCGAGCGGGCGCGCCAAAATTAGGGCTTTTTTTGAACTCACATTCACCCACAGTCGCAGAACAACTGGCCCACAGTGGTTATGATTGGCTTCTAGTTGACTCGCAGCACGGACCGATGGGCTATGAAAAACTCTCTGCGATGCTGTGCGGTGTGGCAAGCGGCGGAGCGAAATCGCTGGTTCGCGTAGGAGGCTATAGCGATCGTCCGGGAATTCAGCAGGCGCTGGATCTTGGCGCGGATGGTGTGCTCGTTCCCTATATCAACACGGCGGAAGAAGCGCGAGCCGCGATAAGTTGCACCAAGTACCCGACAGCAGGAACGCGCTCGGTGTATTTTCCGCAACGGAGCATGAACAAGGATGGACTGCTGGGCTACGCAGGCAACGCCAATCAAAACGTGATTGTGGCGCTGCAGGTGGAAACCGCGGATTGCATTAAAAACATCGATGAGATTGCTGCCGTTCCGGGCATAGATATTCTGTTTCTTGGTCAAAACGATTTGTGCATGTCGATGGGTTTGTACGAAAAGTACGAATTCCCGCATATGTACACGTCGCCAGAATTGGCAGCGGCAACGGATAAGTTGGTGGCTGCGGCGCGAAAGAACAAGCTGATTTTGGGACTGTTCCTGTTCGGCACCGCACGCGTGGGAGAATTCCTGGAAAAGGGATTTCCATTTATCAGCCTGGGGAATGACTTGCATCACGTGCTGACGCAGGCAGGTGCTTACGTGAAAGATGTGGAAGAGATCGCAAAGGCGAAGGGGAAGAGCTGGACGCGTCGACCGACGTCGCTTTTCTAAGCGGGCACGAAACAGTTGTGGATAACTTGAGCCTCGGAACACTGCATGCGGTCCGAGGCTCAATGCTTCTCGGGGCGCATGCCTGGCATGAAAGACGGGAAGATTATCCGGAGAAGAGCGGAGGGTTTTTGGCTCGTCCGGCCAAAATAATTTTCGCGGTAGTAATGGTCTGACCAACGTGGCGTTGGGTGTGATCGGCCACGTGGACCAGTAAACCACCCAAGGTAGTGGGTAATTGTTTGTTTCCCACGGCCCGTGCAGCATTCAAGTCTCCACTTCCCAGTCTCAAAATTCTAGAAGCACTCAGATCCAGTGCAGCTGTGAGCTCATCAAACAATTGCTCTCGAGTCCCATCAGGGCTCAGTTCTGATTTCAAGAGTGAAATTTGCTCGGAAGTTAGCACACGACCCTCGGCATAGGTGAGCAATCGGTCGGTGCTTCTGGCGATGTGACGCAAATGAAAGGCAACGGAAGCTACTCCGGATGGCCATTGATTTAATTCCTGGTCCGTCAAATCGCCCGCCCAACGGGTGAGGTCTTCCTTGGCGAGTTCGAGGGCGTGAAGGACAGCGCGTGGGGCCGCGGGAACTTCCATGAGCGTGCCTCTTAACCACGGCTCAGGTTGAGTGATTTTGTTTTGCAACATGCGGCTTCCAATCTGGCCGTCGATTTGTTGAGGGAGCTCAGGATACATCATTGACCCGAGCTGGTTGCCTAAATCCCGAGTTCGACATCCAATGCTTTAGATTATAAGGACCAAACAAATGGAACGGAACTTCAAGAAGAAGCATTGGGGCAATCGGCCATGGACGATCGACTTCGTCCCTACGCGGTACGACTTACCGAAAGCGGTGGATTATGCCGTTGTTGGAGGAGGATTCACAGGCTTGTCTGCCGCGGCATGCCTCAAACATTTCTCGCCGGAATCGACCGTAAGCGTTATAGAGGCGAAGGAAATAGGGGCTGGCTCTAGCGGACACACGGGTGGTATGGCGCTGGCAGAAAGCGCTGTGGGAGATTTGCCGGGGCTTGGCGATGTTCTAGATGGATATCAGAAGATTCTTCGGGAGTTGCATGTGGAAGGAGACGTTCAGCTTCCCGGAGCTTACGAACTTGGGCGTTCGTCGCCGCTGAGGGACTCGCCGATTCGATGGAGCGATTCGGGAGAGCTTTGTGTGGTGAAAAGAGTTCCTGGAGGAACGATCAATCCGGGAAAGATTGTGAGCGGTCTAGCGCGAGCTGCGGAGAATGCTGGCGTCCTGCTTATCGAACAGTGCGGAGTGGAAGCCGCGAAATTTTCGGTCCCAGTGGAACTACAGACCAGTCGTGGAACGATCCGAGCAAAAAAAGTCTTGTTTGCGACCAACGCCTATGCGCTCGAGCTGAACGGATTGCGTGGCCGCGCCGAGTCCACTTTTACACTCGCCGTTGCGACGGAAGAAATGAAGGATAAAGTGATTTCCGAAATCGGACTATCGGAAAACAGGCCATTTTATACCGTGGATATGCCTTATTTGTGGGGGCGTTTGCTCGGGAATGCGATCATTCTCGGTAGTGGATTGGTGGAATTGGGTGATTGGCGAGAACTGGAATCGCTCGACGTCAATGATGGCAAAGTTCAAGGAATGTTCGCGCGGCTGGAGCAGCGTATTCGAGGACTTCATCATTGCCTGTCCAATGTCTCGTTTACACATCGTTGGGGTGGCCCGATCTGCATTGCCGAAGGGTGGAAACCGGTTTTTGAGTGGCACCGCGAATCGCGCAATGCAATTGTGTTGGGGGCTTATTCCGGACACGGCCTCGCGCAGTCGGTTTACCTGGGTAGCTGGGCCGCTGAAGCCATGTTGGGAAGACGTGCGTTGCCGAATTGGCGAAAGTAATCGTTTAAGAATTAATGGTGAAAGACAGGAAGCGTTTTGAGCAAGGCCGAAAAGCCGTTCCAGAGAATCTGGAAGCCGATACAAACAAGCAGGAAAGAAGAAAGACGCATGATGATGGTCATGCCTGTTGCACCCAGCACGCTTGCCAAGCGATCGGCAAAGCGATAACAAAGATAGATGCTAATGGCGATCAGGAACATGCCAATCACCGCGCCAATAATTGAATAGGGCATGCCCTCTTGCGGTTCGTTTGCGCCCAGAGTGATGGCAATCGAAATGGACCCTGGGCCGACGGTCAATGGCAGGGTGAGCGGATAAAAAGCACGACTAAAGAGATCGCGAAGATCCACGGTGCGGTGGACGTCCTGCCGGGCTTCGTCTTCCTCATTCTGGTTCAACATTTTCCAACCAGCAGACAAGACCACGAGGCCGCCGCCTACCTGGACGACCGGGATGGAAATTCCGAAGAAAGCGAGAATGTGAGTGCCGATAAAAAAGGAACCAACCAATAAAAGCAAGCTATTGATGGCAATGCGCCGTGACAATATCTTGCGCTGCTCTGTGGAATAGTAATTCGTCAATGAAAGGAAAATAGGAGCGCCACCCAGCGGATTTACGATGGGGAATAATGCGGACACAATCAGGAAAGTTGCCTTAGCGATCGAGAACATACATTTGTCCGGGAGAAAGTATAACCGAGGAGCAGCGCGAAGCGGCTATATTGGGTGGACGGGAACGCGGTTGAATTGACAGTGCGCGCAGCACAGATTTAGCATGATGGATTCCATCAACTTGCGAAACTCGACTGTACATTGAAGGTAATCTGGAATGAGAAAACGTTCACTGATCCTGCGAACTATTGGGGTGCTACTGCTAACTGGAGTGACGTTACCCGCTACGAACCAGCCTTCGATTGGTACCGCTGACGCGCAACGTTATGTCGATGACATTAAGATATTGACGCAGACACGAATGGAAGGCCGAGGCGATGGCACGAAGGGACTGATTCGGGCAGAGCACGTCCTGCGCGACAGATATAAGAGCTATGGACTGGACCCGGGTGCGCAACGCGGGTATCTGCAACCGTTTACAGTAACCACGGGTGCAAAGCTTCACGGGAAAAATGACTTACTGGTTGAGAATGGCTCGGTTAAGTCTGAATTAAAGTTGAATGAGGAGTACGTGCCGTTTAGTTTTTCAGCTTCTGGTATGGCTGCGGCGCCGTTGGTATTTGTAGGCTACGGAATAACGGCGGAAGAGTTTGGTTATGACGATTACGCCGGGCTCGATGTGAAAGACAAAATAGTAATTGTGTTGCGTTATGAACCATCTGGATTTGCAGCGAAAAGTGGTAATCAGGGGATAACGAATCACGCGCAATTCATAACGAAAGCCATCAATGCCCGTAATCACGGGGCAAAAGCAATCATTCTGGCGAATGGGAAGCTGAATGAGGGCGAACAAGATTTGCTTACGCGCTTTGGCAGTGTGAACGGCCCAGCGAGTGTCGGAATATTGTTTCTGCAAGTCAAGAACTCCGTGGCGGATGGATGGCTCCACAGCGCTGGCAATTCTTTGAACGGCGCGGAAGCTAAGATCAACAGCGAGACCAAGCCAGCGTCTTTCGTATTTCCAGAGGCAATCCGAACATCAATTTCCGTTGGAATTGAGAACACACACGCCACTGTGAACAACGTCCTCGCGTACCTTCCGGGCAAAACAGATGAGTACATTATTCTTGGCGCGCACTATGACCATCTGGGACGTGGAAATTTTGATTCACTTGCCCCCTCGCAAATTGGGCAGATTCATCCGGGTGCTGACGACAATGCTTCGGGAACCGCAGGCTTATTGGAATTGGCGCGATTGTTGTCTCCATTGAAAGGTCAGTTGCAGCGAGGGATTTTGTTTGCCTCATTTGCTGGGGAAGAGCTGGGACTCCTGGGGTCAGCCGAATGGGTAAAGGAACCGACCAAGCCATTGGATAACGCCGTGGCCATGCTGAACATGGATATGATCGGACGAATCAGTGGCGGTAAGGTTTACATCGGGGGAGTTGGGACGGGATCGACGTTTGCGAAAGTGCTGCAACAGGCCGAGACAGACTCTCAGTTGAAGTTTGAAACTTCGCAAGGAGGATACGCTTCGAGCGATCACACGTCTTTTGTTGCAAAGCGTATTCCTGTGCTGTTCTTTTTCTCGGGTTTGCATTCCGACTATCACAAGCCATCGGATACCTGGGAAAAGATCAACGGCGAATCGGCCGTTCAGTTATTGAACGTAGTGGCAAAAGCGAGCCTGGAGATTGCGTCGGAGACGGAGAAACCGTCGTTTGTCGTGGTAGCGGAATCGAATCCTCATAGCGGTTCTGTCAGTGGCGGAGGAGGATACGGGCCCTACTTCGGATCGATTCCCGATTTTGGACAGACGGAGAACGGCGTGAAGTTTTCAGACGTGAAGCCGGGATCGCCGGCGGCAAAAGCCGGACTGAAGGCGGGCGATGTACTGGTGCAATTCGGGGGCAAGCCCATCAAGAACCTGTACGACTTCACCGATGCATTGCGGAGAAGCAAGGTGGGGGATGTGGTGCCGGTGACGGTGTTGCGCGATGGAAAAGAATTGAAGGTGGATGTGAAGCTGGAGCAGAGAAAGTAATAGCGAATCCACTGGCAAGCGACAAATTTAGTGTGGGGAGTTGACGTGAAAAAAGCAAAGTCCCTCAGTCTGGGCGCGGCGATGGTTGCGGTTGTGACGGGACTTTATCTTTCGGGACGGATCGCACTCTCTGCCCAGCAAAAATCCGCTGAACAATTGCTTCTGCCTGAAGAGCAAAAACATTTGAAAAATGTGCGGCAGCTTACATTTGGCGGGCAAAACGCCGAGGCTTATTTTTCGGCTGATGATAAACAGCTGATCTTCCAGCACCAGGGAGAAGGAGTGCCCTGCGATCAGATTTACACTATGGTGGTGGATACGGCGGACGGAAAACCAGCAACGCCGAAACTGGCGAGCACGGGGAAAGGCCGCACAACGTGCAGCTATATTTTCCCATCGGGCGACAAGATTCTTTTTTCATCGACGCATGCTTCCGGCCCGGAATGCCCGCCAAAGCCTGACTACTCGCACGGATACGTATGGCCAATCTACAGCAGCTATCAAATCTATACGGCCAAGCTTGATGGATCTGATCTGAAACAATTGACTCATTCGGTGGGCTATAACGCGGAAGCGACGATCGCACGCGATGGGAAGCACATTGTGTTTACTTCCACGCGGAATGGAGATCTGGATATTTTCACGATGGACGCGGACGGCGGCAATGTGAAACAGCTGACGGATGAACTGGGCTACGACGGAGGACCATTTTGGTCTTATGACGGGAGCAAAATTGTGTATCGTGCGGAACATCCAAAAACGGCGGAGGGAATAAAGGACTACAAGGAACTGTTCAACCGGGGCCTGATCCGTCCCGGTAATCTGGAAATCTGGGTGATGAACGCGGACGGCACGAACAAGCACCAGGTAACACGGGATGGTGCCGCGAATTTCGGGCCCTACTGGCTGCCCGACGGCAAGCGAATCATTTTCGCGTCAAACCAAGCGGACCCAAAAAATGGGCGCGACTTTGATTTGTACGTCATAAATGAAGATGGATCTGGGCAGGAGCGGATTACGTTTCACCCTGATTTCGATGGATTTCCGATGTTTACATCGAATGGCAGCCGACTGGTGTGGGCTTCCAACCGTGATGGGAAGGCCCCACACGAGACCAACGTCTTTCTGGCTGATTGGACAGACTAAGCCCTGAAGGGGAGTAATTGAGTTTGTTAGAGCAAAAGAGAGCGCTTCGTGGCCGCGAAAAGCCGGGACATCGGGCCGGAGAGTCACTTCGTGTGCTGTTTTCAGAGACGCGACTACGACGGCGCGTTAGGCAGCTTGCGCAGGAGATAAGGCGTGATTTTCCGAAAAATGAACTGCATCTTGTGGGGGTCCTTAAGGGGTCAGTGTTTTTTCTGGCCGATCTGGCGCGTGAATTGCGCGGCGAAGTCTCCTTCGATTTCATTGGAGTTTCCAGCTATGGTTCCAGCAGGGACTCCACGGGAGAAGTGAAGCTGACGAAAGATCTGGATGTGAGCATCGAATCGCGTACGGTGATTCTGGTGGAAGATATTCTCGACACGGGGCTGACCTTGAAATATTTGCTGCGCCTTTTTGAAGAGCGTCGTCCCAAGCATCTTCGCTCAGTGGTACTTCTCGACAAAGTGGAACGCCGCATCGCCGATGTTAAAGCGGATTACACAGGTTTTCCCATTCCAAATGACTTTGTGGTGGGTTACGGACTCGATTTTGGCCAGCGATACCGTAACCTTCCCACTGTTTGCATTCTCAGGCTTTCTTCGAACAAAAAGCTAAAAGAGCAGTAACTTCAGACCCGACAATCGCAAGCCGCCTGCTATAATAATTGGACTTCATGGAATCGACCGAACCTAAGACAGCAATCAAGATTACGAACGAAGGACCGGAACTACCGGTAGAAGTATTAGCCACACTCACGGAAATCGGCGAAGAAGTAAACGCGTCGCTGAACCTGGACGAAGTGCTTTCGCACACAGCCGTGCTTATCAAACGCCATATCGACTACGAATTGTTTGGCGTATTGATGGTGGATGGCGACGGCTTGTATTTGAAGCATCGTTTCGCAATTGGGTATCCCCCAGGCCTTGCCGAAAATTTGCGTGTTCCCATCGGGCAAGGTATTACAGGAACTGCTGCGGCTACTGGCCATCCCGTGCGCGTCAGCGACGTCTCCCAAGATCCCCGTTATATCAACGCCATTGAATCCGTCCGTTCGGAGCTGGCAGTTCCGCTGATGTTAAGAGGAAAGTGCACCGGCGTTCTGGATATTCAGAGCCAGCACCTGGACTACTTTACAAAAGATCAGCAGCACATACTGACGTTGTTGGCCAGCCGACTGGCGGTTTCGATTGAAAACGCGCGGCTCTTCCAACAGGTAAGCAATCAGGCGGAGACACTTCTGGTGTTGAACGAAGTCAGTCGTGAAATGAGTTCCATTCTTGACGTTGAGGAATTGCTGCGGCGAGCGGCCGAAGCGGTGAAGCGGGTTATCGATTATCAGATTTTGAGCCTGATGTTATATGACGAGGAACAGAAGATTTTTCGCCATCGAATTGATGTCAAGCATGGACAGCGGGTGCAGGGAAAGCTGCGGGTAGCTGCAACAGAAGGAATTGTGGGAGCTGCGGCAACGCTGAAGGAACCAGTAATCGTGCCTGACGTCACAGCGGACCCGCGCTATCTGATGGTGAATCCGGAAACGCGCTCGGAGTTGGCAATTCCCATGATGCATAAGGGGAAAGTGATTGGTGTGCTCGATCTGGAAAGCCCGCAACTGAACTACTTCACCAGCGATCACGTGCAAACGCTTTCGATTCTTGGCGCGAATTTGGCGGTTTCGCTGGAAAATGCACGGCTCTACGAACAGGTTGCCAGAGACGAAGCACGACTCGATCGCGACCTGCAGGCGGCCAAACGAATTCAAGGCGCACTGCTGAGGCCGGTTCCCACGGATGATTATGGACTGGATGTGGCCGCACGGTATCTGTCTGCCCGCGAAGTGTGCGGCGATCTTTACGAATTTCTGCGCTACGGACCGCAACAACTTGGTATTGCGCTGGGTGATGTCAGTGGAAAGGGAACGGCGGCGGCATTGTACGGCGCTGTGGCTATCGGCATAATGCGCAGTCTCGCTCCACAGAAATTGCAGCCGGCAGAGATGCTGAAGCAGATGAATCATCTGGTGAGCGAGCGGCGAATTGAAGGACGCTTTATGACCGCTTGCTATGCAACATGGCAAAAAGGCCGGCAGAAGCTGAGAGTGGCGAACGCAGGGCAGTCGCAACCGTTACTGTATAAGGATGGCCGGTGCGACAAGATCGAGTTAACTGGGTTCCCCTTGGGAATTTTTGAGGAGGTTCAATACGACGAATGGGGCGTGACCCTAGATGTGGGCAATATACTTGTTTTCCATTCGGATGGACTGGCCGAAACTGCGAATAACGAAGGTCAACTGTTCGGCATGGAACGCTTGCGCACGCTAATCGAAAAAAATCACGAACGCACGGCCGCCGAACTTGCCGATGTCCTGCTGAACGAAGTGGATTGGTTCTCGCAAAATGCGCCGCTTTCCGACGACCGCACATTGGTCATCGTCAAAGTGAAATGAGCGGCCATACCAAAGCACGAAAGAATCTGGAGTACGTGGATCCAGCCGCGTTTACCCCCCAGTTTGCCTGGGGAAAGAGCAATAACGGTTCTTCACGGGCAGTCTACTGCGAGAGCGTCAGTTTGGAGCAAATCGCCAAACAGTTCGGCACGCCAGCGTTCGTTTATAGCCGCAAGGCAATTGAGTCTTCGCTGGCTGAATTGACATCGGGCCTCGGTAAATTGCCACACCTGCTTTGCTTTGCGGTGAAAGCAAATAGCAATCTTTCCATCCTGAAGTTGTTGGCGCAGCGTGGCTGCGGGTTCGATATTGTTTCTGGGGGCGAGCTGGACCACCTTCGTCGAATTGGTGTCGCAGGCGAGCGCATCGTGTTTTCGGGAGTGGGCAAAACCCGTGAGGAAATTCGCGAAGGGTTGTTGTACAAAACAGGGCGCAAGGCCAGCCATGGGATCCTGCAATTCAACATCGAATCGGAAGCTGAGCTGGAGATTTTGTTGGAGGAAGCCGGGCGAACTCGTCAGAAAACCGGGCGGGTGCCCGGTGTTTCCATTCGAGTTAACCCAGACGTGAAGGCTGGTGGCCATCCGCACATCTCTACTGGACTGCACGAGCACAAATTTGGGATGAGTTGGACAGCGGCACGGACGTTATATCTTGCATATCGCGATTTCAAGCACATCCAATGGCAAGGGATCAGCGCGCACATTGGATCTCAGATAGTTTCGGTGGTCCCTTTCCGGCAAGCGCTGAAACGATTGGCGCGCTATCTTGTGGAATTGCGTCGAGAAGGCGTGAACCTGAAGTATCTCGATTTTGGCGGTGGACTCGGCGTGCGGTATACAAAAGAACGGCCCGCAACACGAAAAGCATATGCGCAGATGGTCGCCGAAGTCGTGCGGCCCCTGGGGGTGAATCTGTTGCTGGAGCCCGGACGATCAATCATCGCGCCTGCGGGAGTATTGCTCTCACGAGTAATCTATTCAAAGCAAAATGCGAAGAAGAGATTCGTGATCATCGACGCGGCGATGAATGATTTGATGCGGCCTGTACTTTATGATGCACCGCACCCGGTTACAAAGGTCGTTCAGCGCGGAAATTTCGACGCGAAGACAAAGAAGCGGGTCGACATTGTGGGTCAGGTGTGCGAAACCGGCGATTGTTTTCTGGAGGGATGGCCTCTGGGTGAGTCAGAACCAGAGGAACTGTTGGCGATCTGGTCGGCAGGTGCCTACGGAATGGCTCAAGCTTCCAACTACAATGCGCGGTGTCGGCCGCCAGAAATCCTGGTGGAAGGGAAGCGGGCCAAACTGATCCGACGCCGCGAAACTCGCGACGACCTATTGAACACCGACATACTCGGATGAACCCTCAGGCCTCGCCCCACTTCAGTTTGTTTCGCAATATTTCAAAGTAAGTCTTGTTCGGCGGATGAATCAATTTTAGCCGCTCTGGCGCACGCGTAATTCGGATGCGATCGCCGACTTGTGTGGGCAAGCCAGTCTGGCCGTCAAGGGTCAGAAACACAGAGTCTGAACCTTCGGAAAGCCGCAACTCAATTTTGGAAGTATCGCGGACAACAACAGGACGGTCGCTGAGCGTGTGCGGGCAAATCGGCGTAATCAAGATGGATTCCACCGAGGGATGAACGATGGGGCCGCCAGCCGACATGGAATAGGCGGTCGAACCCGTGGGTGTCGCGACAATCAAACCATCAGCGCGATAGCGACAAACGAATCCTTGGTCTATATACAATTCCAGTTCGATCATGCGCGCGAGTGTGCCCTTGTGCACTACGGCATCATTCAAGACACGTTGCTGAGTTAGCACTTCATCTCCATTGACGCGTTCCACAAGCAGCAGCACCCGCTCGTCGACGGCATAGCTACTGAACAAGGCGGCTTCCAAGGCGGGATATAACTCCTCCACGGTGAAACTTGTCAGAAAACCGAGGCTGCCCATATTGATCGGCAAGATTGGAATTCCGCGAGTAGCCGCTTCGCGGGATGCCGCCAACAGAGTTCCATCTCCGCCAAGGACGAGGAAAAGATCAGCTACTTCGGCAATCTGATGGCGCGTTTTGCCCGTTCCGTTTCCTTTCAGGCAGGTGGCGGTTTCCGCATCATAGACGGCGCTGACGCCGCGTTCTTCCAGCCAGCGCAAAAGAGCGGGCACGACTTCAGCGAGATTGGAGCGCCGGGGCCGAGAGATGATGCCGATAGTTTTGAACGCTGGTGTGGGTTGCATGGATTATTGGGATTCTACCCCAGGGACTTTTCTGGCGTGAAGGAAATACTCCTGATTGCCCTCTGCACCAACCAATTTGCTGGGGGCGACCTCAAGGCAGAGCAAGCTAAGTGACTGGGCTGTGTGGCGAACGCTCTCGATGGCTTTTTTGTGCAGGTCGGCTTCACGGACGATGCCGCCTTTGCCGACCTCTTCGCGTTCCAGCTCAAATTGCGGCTTGATCAGGATTAGAAAATCGGAAGCTGCTTTGGCACAATGAACGGCACCCGGCAGGATTTTTTTTACGGAGATGAAGGAAACGTCAGCAACAACCAAGTCCACCAGTTCGGACAAATCGGATGCCGCCAGTTCGCGTGCATTCTTCTTGATCGGATAGACGCGATGGTCCTCGCGAAGTTTCCACGCCAGTTGATCGGTGTTTACATCCACGGCGTAGACGCGGGCGGCTCCGTTCTGCAGCAGGCAATCTGTGAAGCCGCCATTGGAAGCGCCCACATCGAGGCAAATCTTGTTAGTCGCAGAGACATGAAAATCTTCGAGCGCGCCTTCGAGCTTGAAGCCTCCACGACTGGCATATTTCTGCAAGCGGCTGTGCACTTTGACGCGGGCATTTTCTGGCGTGTTTAATCCAGCTTTATCTGCGCGCTTACCATCGATTTCCACTTCACCGGCCAGGATCATAGCTTGGGCTTTCTGGCGAGACTCGGCAAGCCCGCGTTCCACCAGCAAAACATCCAGCCGCTTGCGTGAGGTTTTGGGATTCATTTGTGTTTGCGAAGTGCCTAAACTTAGGCTCGTCGAAGAACAAGGAACTCCGCGATGGCTCGCAATCGGCTGGCCTTGTCGCCATAGGGAGCTAATTCGGCAATGGCTTTGCTGGCCAGTTTATTGGCGATTTGGTAAGACTTTTCCAAACCAAATACGGAGGGATACGTGGCCTTCTGCTGAGCGATATCTTTGCCAGCAGTTTTTCCGAGTGCAGAGGACGATTCCGTTACGTCAAGGATGTCGTCGGTAACCTGAAATGCCCAGCCGATCGTCTCGCCGAAGCTTCGGAGACGAGCGACATCGTGGGCTGCTGCTCCTGCGGAGATCGCACCCGCGGTGACGGAAGCGCGGATCAGCGCGGCTGTCTTGGAGCGATGAATGTATTCGAGGATTTCCGGGCGGACCTGGTGGCCTTCGGCCTCGATGTCAGCAACCTGGCCACCGACCATGCCATTCACGGTTCCTGCGGCGGTAGAGATTTCCGTCAGCATGGCGACGCGGCGCTCTGCGGAGACAGTTGACTTGCCAATTGTTTCAAAAGCAAGAGTCAGCAAAGCATCACCGGCGAGGATGGCGATGGCATCGCCAAATTTTTTGTGGCAGGTGGGTTTGCCGCGGCGCAGGTCGTCATTGTCCAGTGCAGGAAGATCGTCGTGGATCAGGGAGTAAGTGTGGATGAATTCAAGAGCGCAGGCAGGGAAGTGAGCATGAGACACGTCTTCACTAAAGATGCGCGCCGTCTCCAGGCAGAGAATCGGGCGGATGCGCTTGCCACCGGCAAAAACCGAATAGCGCATGGCAGTGTGAATGGAAACTGGCGGAACGCCTTCCAATGGCATGAGGCATTCCAGAGACGAGTCCACTCCAATGCGATCTTCCTCAAAAAAATCGGGCAGTTTCATCGGCTTGATGTGCGGAGCACTGGAATGGGACACGGATCGGTCATCAGGTCATTCGCCTTCCGCTTCGAAGGGTTCAGCAGCCATTTTTCCGTCGGCTTTTTTCAGCAGAATTTCCACGCGACCTTCCGCTTCTTCCAGTTGCTTCTGGCATTCGCGCGAAAGACCGACACCTTCCTCAAAGAGTTTCATAGCTTCGTCGAGAGAAAGTTGCGGGCTCTCCAGTTTACGCACAACTTCTTCCAGCCGAGCCAAAGAACGCTCGAAATCAGGTTTCCTGGGAGGCTCTGCTTTTTTCTGAACAGGTAGATTCACGCTATCCGCCTAATCTTGCCAGCACCCGGGCATTCCTACTTCGTTGCTCCGAACAAATGCTATTTCTGGCAATGTAAACAGCAATATGTAGAACGTCCGTCTTGCGTTATGCGCCGAACCACTTGGCCACAGCGCCGACAAGGCAAACCCCCGCGTTGATACACGCGCAAGATGCGTTCCAGTCCTTGAAACCACCAGTGCGGGTCACGAAACTGGGGCGCAGGTTGCAAACAGCATTCTAAAGCACGCCGGAGAACGGACACAATCGCTTTGTAAAGTTCTTGAGACTCTGCTGTTTCAAGTGAATCGGCACGGCGACGTGGATCGAGCCGTGCGTACCAAAGCGCTTCGGAGGAGTAGATGTTTCCGATCCCCGCAATCCGGGACTGATCCAGGAGAAACTTCTTGAGAGATTGTTTGGAACTGGCAAGTTCCCGGCGTAAGGCAGTGCGCGTGAATTGAATGGAGAGGGCATCGATGCCCAGTTTGCATAGCGGCCGGCAATCCGCTTCACTCTTCCAAACATGAACCCTGGCAAGATGCCGAGGATCGACGACACCGAGGACGCCCGAAGTCAATTCGAGGGCGATATCGACGTGAGTGCCATTTTTCTTGACGTTGGCCCGCTGCATCAATTGACGAACGTTGGAAAACCATAGCAGTTGGCCATCGAAACGAAAGTGGATTTCAATCAAGCCGCGATCCAGCCTCAGGAAAAGGTATTTACCACGACGAAAGACGTCTTCTATTCGTGCTCCTATCGCGATTGCATTTATGTGGGCAATAGTTTGCGGCCGGAGAAGCACGGGATGAAAGACGTGGACGCAGCGGATCTTTCGCCCGCGGACTAAAGGGCTCAGTGTGCGAACGATCACTTCAACTTCAGGTAATTCTGGCATAGGGTTATTTGAGAAAAGCAGGACTTGCCTATAGAAAGAAGTGAAATGGGTACCTAGGCGTTTGACCAAACTAAGCTAGTTCGCAGGTTTCAGCACCAGCGTGTGCTTTTTTGTTTTAGCTTCTGCGGCATCACTGAACGGTCCGTAGATTGGCCTACCTTCAAACCAATAATGGAATTGATCTTCATAATGTTCGCTGCCTGGCTGGCCGGACTGTCCCGCGGTAATCAGAAAAATGGACTGGTCCCAATCCGCGAGATTGGCTACGAAACGCTCGGAAGGCCCGTGATGACGGGAAGCGGCACGCGGACTGAACGAGGTGCCGGACTGGGGCTGATCGGCAAGGCTCAGCAATTTCTTCAAGAGGCCTTGCTGGCCAATGGGGTGCAACATGTCGAGGTAGTTGAATCGTTTCCACGTCCAGTCTTCAGGGTTGGGATCTTTGGTTCTTTCTTCCAGATGCTTTACCGCTTTGTCCGCTGCGGCGGTGAGCAATTCGTCGTAACTCCTAAACTCCGCCGGCAGCCAGCGGGCGGGACGTTCGGTCAAAACACGTTGCAAGAACGCAATTTTTCGCCAGTCATAGAGCTCGGCAGCTTTCCCGATTTGCGGTTCGAGAATCAAATCAAGCGCTCGATAGAGCGCTGAATTAAGAAAGGGAACTACGGTGGAGTTGGCCTCGGCGATGCCATTCCACTCCCTGGATTCCTGAATCAACTTGGCCGCACGTGCGTCTTTCGGAGGCGCGACCTTTGCGGCGGCGGCTAATTGTTCTGCAATAAAGACGTGAGGATAGCTGTATGTATCGGTTTGTACCTTCAGCATGTCTTCGGGGCGCAAATCGTGCTTGTCGTGCAGCAGGTCGTAAATGCGCGCAGTGCGGTAGGGTTCCTCCCAATCATCCGTGAGGTACGGTTTGTAATCGGGGCCGGCGACACGGGCATTAGCGGTGACAATCAGACCGCTTTCTGGATTAAAACTCTGGGGCATTTGTTCAAATGGAATGTAGCCAGTCCATTCGTATTCGTCGGTGTCCCCCGGAACGGGAACCGAGCCGTGGCCTTTTTTCCGTACTGGGACGCGAGCCGCGACGGTGTAGCCAATATTGCCGTCCACATCGGCATAAATGACATTTTGGCCGGGACCCCAGACATGGCTCAGAACTTCACGAAATTCCTTCCAATTTTGAGCCTTGCCTAGCTGGTTGTAGGTATTCGCCAGGCCGCCGGGTTCAAGCGCGGTCCAACGAATGGCATAAGACTTGTTGTCACCTTCGCGTTCCACCACCGGCCCGTGACGAGTGACAACGAGCCTCAAATGCTCGTCGCGAGCGCCATGTACATGAATCACTTCGTTGTAGATATCTGCTTTCTTCCACTGGCCGTTGACGCGATACTCGTCAGGATTCGCGGGATTAAACGTCTCGATGTATAGATCCAAGACGTCAGCGCCGTTGTTGGTGAAGCCCCATGCGATGCGGTCATTGTGACCAATGACGACCATTGGGGCGCCGGGCAAAGTAAACCCTTTAACATTCCACCCCGGTGCAGTCAGGTGGACTTCGTACCATATCGGCGGGATGGTCAGTTCGAGGTGGGTGTCGTTGGCGAGCAGAGGCTTGCCAGTGGCGGTATGAGCGCCGTTCACAACCCAATTGTTGCTGCCTAGCATGCGGCGCACATCGCGCTGACCGACTTCCAGCCAATCCGAGACGTTAGCAGCCATGGCACTGGTGATATCGGGGCCGATGGAGTTCCGCAGATTGTCTGGCAGGGAACGATTCGCCTTCAGCACGTCGTCATAATCCATTTCATCGTCGTCCTCTTCATCGGAGTCCGCTTGAGAAAGGACCGGCGAATTCTTTTCGACGTTTGGATCGCCCACGACAAAGTGATCCATCGAGGTCTCTTCGTTATAGAGATCCTTTGCCAGCTCTGGACTGACCTTTGCGAGAATTGCGGCGCGATGCATTTCGGAGTGGCGGGTGTCTGTCAGCGTGCGATACATATAGCCGGCGATCACCAGTGAATCTGAAACTCTCCAAGGCTCCGGCTGGTATTTCAGAAGGGAAAACTCAATGGGAAGTCGAGAAGAGTGCTGCTCGATGAAACGATTCACGCCCCGCGCGTAAGCCTCCATAATTTTGCGGGAATCGGGATCCATCTGCTCGGCTTCACGATCAGCAGCCCGGCTGAAGTTGAAAGCCCGAAATTCCTTGTCGATTTCCACCGTGGCAGGCCCGAGGATCTCCGACAAACGGCCCCGTGCCACGCGACGAAGCAGATCCATTTGCCAGAGGCGATCCTGAGCGAGGACGTAGCCCTGTGCCTCGGCCATGTCTTCCACGGAGGATGCGCGAATGTGCGGAACGCCCCAATTGTCGCGCTCAACAGTTACCTGTTGGCTGAGGCCGGCGACGGTGAAATTGCCATCGAGCTGAGGCAACGGGCGGTAAACCAGCCACCAAACGCCGGTGGCAAGCACGACGAGCAGAATTCCCACAATCCAAAAAAATGCACGCAGAATAGTGCGCAAGCTTCACCAACCTCAAGCCGAAGAATAAAAGTCTAGTGGAGGCAGGGGTAGCGCGCAACTGACCGAAAGGGTATGCCGAGGCTGGTTCAGGGCAAGAGTGACGCAAACCGGTCCTACCGGTTACGTCTACTGTTACAATCCCTTTTGAGGATTGTGGAACGCGATGATCTTGCTGCGACTCATTGGAGTGGTTCTGCTGGTGGCGTTGAACGGATTCTTCGCCGCGGTGGAGTTTTCGTTGGTAGCAGTCCGCCTATCGCGCGTGCGGCAACTGGTCGCGAAGGGAAATGCGCAAGCAAAAATTGTCGAGCAATTGTTAGGCGATCTTCATCGAGTTGTCTCGGGCGTTCAAGTAGGAATCACTCTGGCGAGCCTGGCCTTAGGTGCGCTTGGCGAAGCCACGCTAGTGAACCTGGCACACCAAATTATGCCCACAGAGGGAAGCGCACGGACTCTGTTTCTGATACATGCGGCGGCGTTGACCATCGCATTCGCCATGTTGAGTGCATTGCACATCGTTTTTGGCGAACTCGTGCCCAAGACCATCAGCCTGGTGCGTGCCGAACGCGTCGCGCTGATGGTAGCGCGCCCTTTTCAATGGTTTTTGACCACGTTTCGTTGGACGATCGATCTGCTTGATGGAATTTCTGGGGTGTTGGTTAAAGCTTTGGGGCTTGCCGCGCCCGTGAGCCACGGTCAAGCACACACCACGGAGGAATTGCAGATACAAATTCAGCAGGCCCGCGAGCGGGGATTGCTTGCAGTTGGCGAAGAGAAGTTTATCTTGAGCGCAATCGAACTGGGGCAGTTGCAGGTCAGGGAGATCATGGTTTCTCGCCCGGACATGTTCATGTTGCCGGTGGAATCCACTCTGGACCAGGTGATGAGCATGTTCGCGACAACACAACGTTCGCGGATTCCGGTTTATCGTGGCACCGAAGACCACGTACTTGGGTTTGTCCATGTCAAAGACATGATGTGGGTCTTACTGGATACCGAGCGGCGCCTGGAAGAAAAGCTTCCGCCCCCGCCGCCATTTGATCTTCGGCGCGTGCTGCGAGAAATCCTGATGGTGCCGGAGACCAAGCCTGCCGGCGAACTTCTATCGGAATTGCGAACCCGCCATATAGGAATGGCCATCGTGGTGGATGAGTTTGGAAGCGTTCTCGGACTGGTAACGATGGAAGATGTATTAGAACAATTAATTGGCGAGATTCACGACGAATTTGATGTGGTGGAGCGTCCGCTTACGCTTGCCGATGGGGCGGTCATCTTCGATGCCGCACTTAATGTGCGCGACCTGGACAGCCAATACAATATCGTGCTTCCGGAAGATCCGGCGTATGCGACAGTTGGGGGATTTGTGTTGGATCAATTGGGATTTATCCCACGGGGCGGCGAGAGCTTCGAATTTGGGGCTCATCGATTTACAGTGGTCGAAATGGACGGCCGACGAGTGGCACGTGTAAAGATTCAGCGATTGCGCACACCTGCGGGAGATCCCGTTTCGGAAGTTGAAGAAGCGAAACCCGGCGTCGCGATGGAAAAAGCGAAATCAAAAGAAGGAAAAATGGCGGAAAAGGAACATAGAATCAATTAAGAATGGCGCGCCACATACTCCACCGCTTCCTTCTGACTTTACCGGCATTGTGGCTGGTGCTGACATTGGTTTTTCTGCTGATCCACATCGTACCTGGTGATCCGGTAGAACAAATGCTCGGCGAAGGGGCCGCTCCGGGTCAGATCGAACAACTCCGCCACACGCTGGGCCTCGATAATCCACTCTTCGTACAATATGGGAAATATCTATGGGAAATTGCTCACGGTGATCTAGGGCAGTCTTTCAAGTTCCAGGCTCCGGTTCGGCGGGTGATTTTCGAGCGTTATCCCGCTACGCTGCAATTGGCCTTTCTGGCTCTACTTGTTTGCATGGTGATTGCGATTCCTGCGGGAGTTATCGCCGCTTCCCGACGCGGGCAAGTGCCTGACCGCACTATCAGTGTGCTGACCCTTTTCGGGCTGGCCATGCCTAATTTTGCGCTTGGTCCCCTGCTCATCACCCTCTTTTCGATCAAAATTGGATGGCTACCAGTTTCCGGCCGAGGTGGCCCCCTCAATTACATTCTGCCTGGAGTCACGCTGGGAGCCGCGCTGGCAGCCATTCTTACGCGCATGGTGCGGGGCGCAATGCTGGAGGAATTGTCGAGCGACTATGTCCGCACCGCGCGCGCCAAAGGGTTATCGGAAGCCGCGGTGCTTGTGAGACACGCCTTGCGGAATGCCTTGATCCCCATCATCACAATACTTGGACTGCAATTCGGAACGCTGCTCGCAGGCACAATTGTGACGGAAACGATCTTTTCGTGGCCGGGCATTGGGCGGCTCACAGTGCAAGCCATTTCGGCAAGAGATTATCCGCTGTTGCAGGGCTGTATCCTGGTGATTGCGCTTTCCTACGTACTCGTTAATCTACTGACAGATTTTCTATACGCGTTCATTGATCCGCGGGTACGCCTGTCATGAGCGCGAAGAATTCTCTTAGCGAGTTTCTTCGCCGCAGTATGCTGGCGAAAATCGGATTCACGATTGCCTGCATTCTGGTTCTGCTGGCACTTCTCGCTCCATGGATTGCACCGAGCGACCCAGCCGCGCAAAACCTGGCTGCACGACTGCGGCCCCCCTCTTACCATCATTGGATGGGTACCGATGAACTTGGTCGAGACATTCTTTCTCGAACGATTTACGGCGCGCGCATCTCGCTGCTGGTTTCTATCTGTGTGGTTCTGGGCTGCGGCAGCATCGGCCTGAGCATTGGCATGTTGGCGGGTTACCGGGGAGGAAACTTCGATCGCGTGGTAAATCTCCTGATCGTCAATGCATTTCTTTCTTTCCCCGGGATACTTCTGGCGATTGCCTTCGCGGCATTCTTCGGGCCGGGCATTGGGAAAGTCATCCTCGCCTTGATCATTACCGGGTGGGCTGGGTACGCGCGTCTTGCGCGCGCACAAGTGTTGAAGGTAAAGGAATTGGAATTCGTTCTCGCGGCACGTTCGTTGGGCGCGAATTCGCAACGAATTCTTTGGCAGCATTTACTGCCCAACATTTTGCAGCCCGTGCTGATACAGGCCACCATCGGAATGGCCGGAGCCATTCTCGCCGAAGCTACACTAAGCTTCCTTGGGTTAGGGGTGCTCGCTCCGCTGCCAAGTTGGGGTGCCATGCTCAACGATGCGAGAAACCACTTGTTCGACGCGCCACATATGGTCATTTTTCCCGCGCTGGCCGTCATGCTTGCGGTGCTGGCGTTCAACCTTTTAGGAGATGCATGGCGGGATTGGCTTGATCCTCGCACGCGTTCGCAAATGGACGCGCTGGAACACTCTCGATGAAGAACGCATCTGCCTCTGGTTCGAATACTCAGATGAGCCGGCTAAGTTGTTGACAACAACACCGAGGCGCCGCGTCCAATTCCCATAGTCTTCGCCGCACTACCCTTGTTCACCGCGATTTCCAGGTATCCGCTGGAACCGATATATGCGATTGGCTCGCCTGCGTTGCCATTCGCAAAGGTAGGCACAAGCCGGGTAACTGGATGAGTTCCCACTTGAAGATTGATTTCACCTTTTTCCAGAGATTCCGGAGTCAGATCCTCCGCTCGGAAATTGGTTACCAGATTGCCGAATGCATCGATCTTCAACACGACACCCTTCCACAAACCATCTGCCTGCTTGGGCCTGGGCATGACAAACTTCTTAAAATCAGTGATTTCTTCGCCCATACTTCCGGGCTGCCAGCTTTTGGATAACCAGGCGGCCACGGGGGCAAAGATGTCTCGTCCATGAAAGGTCTTGCTGACAGGTTGAGCGAAGTAGTGCTCACTAGTGATATTGCGGACCAGGACTGGGTGCTCCTTCTCATAGACACCGGAAAGGACTCCGTTGTCCGGAGCGAGAAAGTATTGGTTCTGACCGCTAACCAGCAGGGGACGGCGTTCCGTGCCGACGCCTGGATCTACAACCACCACGTGAATCGTCCGTGCGGGGAAATAGGGGTAGGCCGAGGCTATTGCCAGGGCGCCATCGAGCAAGTCAAACGGCGCAACCTGGTGGGTGATATCCACAATCTGGGCATCGGGATTAATCTTCAAGATGGCGCCTTTCATGACGCCAACAAGATGGTCATTGAGCCCGTAATCTGTGGTTAGAGTGATGATCGGATTCGTCAAATCGCTCTCCCCTTAGTTGAATTGAAGTGCCAGTGCTCACGGGATGGAGAGGCACCCCGTCTAATTGACGCTATCCAACCATTTAGGGGGAAGCAAGAGACGCTGTGGACACCGCTACGCAAGAGCCAATGCCACTTCCACCGTGATTTTTGAACAAGGGAGGAAATTCGTGCGCCAGTATGCCAGACTGCGTCAACGGGCCGTTTTCACATGATTGCCTCGACGAGGTCTTCCCCTCGAAGCTGATAAAGCGTAGACATTCGCGAACCGGTTTGCAATTTCGCGGCTAATAGATCCGCAGCGAGTTCCACATTCCTGAAAAAAGCGGCATATCCCCCGTTCTTCCCGGGCAGAACAACGACTGAAGTTAGTGTCGCGTGTCTGTTCCTGGAGTGGGCGTACCAAAAACAGACCGAAACAAGGTCTGAGCGCCGGGCCTTTTTTTCCGCTGGATACGGTACTGGTTGGTCTGCCAGGAACAGGTGGAAGTGTTTGCCATCGGATCGAGAGATCATCGGCACTCCTTCGCACATGCGGCAGAGCAGACCTTCTTCACCTCGCGATTGGCAGTGGGGGCAGAGATTGAAATTGCGAAAAGTTTCTAGGGGGACAGATTCGGTTTGGGAAATCACAAGCCAGCCTCCTGGTCGACACAGATCTAAAAATGCGTCCACGTGGAACCGTCCACGTGGGATAAGACTTGGCGCTACTAGAGATAGTACGAAATAATACTTAAGTCAGAATATTTATTAAGTAATAAGCAGCCGTTTGGATAAGCGCTTTGATTCACTGCCTATTTTTCGCTGCGCCGGTTTTCAGTTTCAATTGCGGAGTACCCGAGTTCCGCAAGGATTTGGCGAGAGTGCTCCCCCAGAAGTGGGGGCGGCAGCCGGTACTGGATGGTTTGTTGCTGGTAACGAATTGGATTGGCAATGCTACGGACTTGCTTGAGGGTGGGATGTTCGAGTTCGACGATCAGGCCGCGGGCGATGCTTTGCGGATCAGAGAGCGCCTCACCGACGGTCTGAATCGAGGCCGAAGGAATGTCCGCCTTGGCCAGTTGGGCCAGCCAATCGGCGGCAGGCAGGGCCTCGAATCTATCCTGGAGAACCGGGATTAAGTGTGCCCTATTTCGCACCCGACCAGAGTTGTCCTTGAAACGCAAATCTTCGCCTAACACATTTTCGAGTTTGAGTAACCCCAGCAGACGCTGCCAGGCGGGCTGTGTACCGATTCCTACGACGAACATCCTGCCATCGCGCCCGCGGAATGGCTGATAAGGAACTATGTTGGGGTGAGCATTGCCCCAACGCTCTGGAGAAATGCCGGCATTCAGATAGCTACTGCCAGCGTTCGCCAGCCAAGTAAGCTGGGAGTCAAATAAGGCCATATCCAGATAGTCGCCCTGGCCGCCGTTCCGTTCACGCGCAAAGAGGGCACCCAGAATGCCCATCGCGGCATAAATGCCGGTGCTTATATCCGCAATAGCGATGGGAAAGCGCGTCGGGCCACCATCGGGCTCTCCTGTAAAGCTCATGACTCCCGCTTCGGCCTGGGCAAGGATGTCGTATCCTGGCAAACCCGCTTTTGGGCCGCTGAAGCCATATCCAGTGACGCTACAATAGATCAGTCTTGGATATTGGCCGCGAAGAGCTGCGGGATCCAAGCCACGCCGCGAAAGGGAGTCCAGAGAGGGTTGATTGCAGAGGAAGACGTCCGCGGAAGCCAACAGGCACTGCAGAATCTGGAGATCTTCGCGGTCATTGTAATCAAGGATGATGGAGCGTTTGTTGCGATTGGTAGCCAGGAAATAGGCTGACTCCGTGCCGACAAAGGGCGGGCCCCACCCACGAGACTGGTCACCGATGCCAGGTCTTTCGACCTTGATCACATCGGCCCCTAAATCTCCCAAGAGCATGGCTGAGTAGGGACCGGCGAGGGCCTCCGTGAGTTCAACCACCCGTATTCCTTCAAGCACGCTGGGCATGACTCTGGATTATAGCGAACGAATCGCAAAGTGTTTACACAGGCCATTACCGAAACTGGGGTTGCCTACTCTCTTGCTTGACGGGCGAGGTTCTCGGACAATAGAGGGCTAACAAATCCGCGCCTAATTCACTGAGACGCCCTTGATGCGTCTGACGGAGCCCTAGAACGATGTCGCCAGTTGCCCACCCACCTAAACGATTTGTCGGGTATTTTTCGATGGAAATAGCGCTGGAAAATGACATGCCCAGTTATAGCGGTGGTCTGGGAGTTCTGGCAGGGGACACCATTCGCGCTGCGGCGGATATTCGCCTGCCCATGGTTGCAATTTCACTGTTATATCGAAGGGGCTTCTTTCGTCAGCGGCTTTCGGAAGAAGGAATGCAAACCGAAGAGCCTGTCGAATGGAAAGTGGAGGAGTTTCTGACCGAAGAAACGCCGCGGGTGACGGTAAATCTCGAAGGTCGGCCCGTCGAACTACGAGCCTGGCGTTACACCGCAGTGGGGGTGCGGGGGTATGAGGTGCCAATCTATTTCCTGGACGCGGACCTTCCGGGGAATGATCCACGGGACCGCGAACTGACCGGGGCGTTGTACGGAGGCGATCCCTATTACCGCTTGTCACAAGAAGTTTTGTTGGGGATTGGGGGCGTGCGCATGCTTCGCGCCCTTGGCCATACGGAATTGATGCGTTACCACATGAATGAAGGGCATGCCGCGCTGTTGACCATGGAATTGCTGGACGAAGAGACGAAGCGCGCGGGCCGGACCTCGATAAAAGGCGAAGACATCGAGAAAGTGCGCAGCAAATGCGTGTTCACAACGCACACACCGGTGCCCGCGGGCCACGACAAATTTCCGGTGGAATTCATGACCCGGTTGTTTCCAGACCAGATGCGCTTTTTTGACGTGAAGGATGCGTCTTCGGCCGATCTCGTCCGGAACATCATGCAGGTGGAGCAGAATTATCCGGATCTTCAGGAAGCAGCGCGGCGGGGCGCTTCGGTCAACATGACCTACCTGGCGCTGAGCCTGAGCAACTTCGTCAATGGCGTTGCCAAACTACACGGCGAAGTGTCTCGCAGGATGTTCCCCAACGTGCACATCGAAGCGATTACGAACGGCGTGCACGCAGCTACCTGGACGTCGCCAGCGTTTCGGGATTTGTTCGACCGGTACATTTCTTCGTGGCGAGAGGATAACTACAGTTTGCGCGGCGCGCTGGGACTGCCACCGGAAGAAGTCTGGGCCGCGCATCTTTTGTCCAAGCATGATTTGCTGGAGACGGTTCGCAAAAAGACCGGATTGAAGCTGGATCCCGAAGCGTTCACGATCGGTTTTGCACGCCGCGCGACGGGATACAAACGGGCTGACTTGATTTTGAGTGACCTCGACAGGTTGCGCCAGATTGCGAAAAAGGTCGGACCGTTTCAAATTGTGTTCGCGGGTAAAGCACATCCAAAGGATGGCGGCGGGAAAGATATCATCAAGCGCATTTTCAAGGCGAAGAAGGCGCTAAAGAAAGCCGTCTCGATCGTGTTTCTGGATGATTACAATATGGAGCTTGGCGGTAAGCTGACTTCAGGCGGAGATTTGTGGTTGAATACGCCGCAATATCCCCTGGAGGCTTCGGGCACGAGCGGCATGAAAGCGGCGCTGAACGGGGTGCCGAGCCTGAGTATCCTCGATGGCTGGTGGGTGGAGGGACACATCGAGGGAATTACCGGGTGGTCGATAGGCGAGCCTCATCGCGGCGAACCGTCTCACGAGTCCATAGCCGACAACGTGGCCGACGCGGAGTATCTCTATTCGAAACTCGAGAGCGTGATTTTGCCGATGTTCTACGAGAGCCGCCACCGTTATCTGGAAGTGATGCAACACGCCATTGCCATCAACGGGTCGTTCTTTAATACGCAGCGAATGGTGCAGCAGTATATTACGGACGCTTACCTGAGGTAGAGCGAACCGGTCGCGCTGCTTTTTCCTCGCGCACCTCAAACAGCATCACTTTGCGCGGAAGGATCTTGAAGCCGGCCTTCCGATAGAAAGTTTCCGCTTCAGGATTGTGATGTAACACCTGTAATTCAATGGCGCGGATGCCCCGTTCGCGGCAGAAATCTTCAATTTCGTAGAGAGCCAGGGAACCAATCCCCTGATTGCGGTAGCGTTTGCTGACATAGAGATCCGTCAGCATGCCTTCAATGCCGCCATATTCCAGATCGAAATTGTAGGTGAGCAGGGCGTAGCCAACGGGTTTCTTATGGCTTTCCATTAGCCATGCTTGACCCTGCGAGACGTTACGGAGCAACGTGTCGAGCCCCTTGCTCAACGAACTGCGGTCAAACGGGATTTTGTCGAAGCGATAATATTCCGTCACGAATTTCAGCAAGATGGCCTGATCCATGGGCCTGCACGGGCGGAATGTAACCAACATAAAGCCTCATTTCTTGTCGTGCGGCGGATCACCTTTGGAACCATGAAGTTCCGCTGCCACATCGAGGATATTACTGCTTTAGGCCCACAGTGAAAAGTGACAGCTATCGTTTGTGAAGCGATTTCAGGAAAGGCGATTTTTGTAGAGAGCCATGCCGACGGCTGCATCCATTCCAATTTGTTCAAGTTCGCGAAGTTCCCGTTTGGTGGAAATACCGCCGGCTGCAACGATGGTCAGTTTTGTAGCCGCTCGCAATTCGCGGAACCAGCGGAGATTCGCCCCTCTCATGGTTCCTTCGCGATTCACATCTGTGCAGAGAAATCCGGCGCAGTACGGTTCTAATTGGGACATAACTTCGACCGGCGTTAGCAGAAGTTTTTTGCGCCAACCGTGCGTCACAATACGCCCTTTTGCGGTATCCAGCGCGATCAAAATATGTTTACGCCCGACGCGCTCGCTGAGTTGCTTTAGGAAGCGGTGATTGGGACGACCCAAACGAAATGCCGCGCTGCCGATAATGATCTGTTCCACTCCGCAACGCAGTAGCGATTCCGCGCGCGGCGTGGTGCGGATGCCGCCACCTGCACGAACTTTCATGTTTTGATCGCGGCTGGCTCTTTTGCACAGTTCGCGCACCAACCGGTTGTTCTGCCCCTTGCGCATGGCGGCATCAAGATCGATCACGTGCAACCAAGGATAGTTGGCAAACCGCTCAAGCAGTCCAAAAACGTCGGCGACGGCAAGCTCACGTTTGCGGCCATGGACAAGTTGGACAGCCTGCCCACCTTGCAGATCGATGCAGGGAACTAGCATGGCAGGCGAACTTCCACGCCGTTTTTCTGCAAATAGTCCTTTAGGGTGCGAATTGATTGCATTTGATCATGGAAAATGGAAGCAGCCAACGCCGCGTCGGCCGCGCCTTCCGTAAACACCGAAAGAAAATGCTCAGGCAATTTTGCGCCACCAGAGGCAATGACCGGCACACTGACTCGACGGCTGATGGCGGAGGTGAGCCGCGTGTCGAAGCCGGACTGCGTGCCGTCGCGATCCATGGAAGTGAGCAGGATTTCGCCGGCTCCGAGTTCAACGCCGCGCAACGCCCACGTCTCTACATCAAGGTTCGTTGATGTTCGTCCCCCGTGGATGCGAACTTGCCATTGCGTATCATCGCGCCGGGCATCGATTGCCAATACCACAGCTTGTGAACCGAATTCGTTGGAAAGCTCGCAGATCAGTTCCGGGCGTTCGACTGCCGCAGTGTTTATTGTGATTTTATCGGCACCAGCACGCACAACGGCCCGTGCATCTTCCAGGCAGCGGATGCCACCGCCAGCGGTAAGAGGAATAGCGAGTTGCGCGGCTACGCGACGAATAGTCTCGAGAAAGGTCGGGTGATTGTCTCGCGAAGCGGCGATGTCGAGTACGATTAATTCATCAGCGCCTTCCGCGTTGTAGCGTGCGGCGAGTTCGACCGGGTCGCCTGCGTCGCGGAGTCCCTCGAAATGGACACCCTTGACCACGCGGGCGCTGTCGGTATCGAGACAGGGAATGATGCGGTGGACGAGGGTCATGCTGCCCGCCGCAAAAAATTTTCGAGGAGCTTGGCTCCGGGAGCGCCACTTTTTTCGGGATGAAATTGCACCCCGCAAATATTGTTCTGGTCCAGCACGGCCATGAATTCACGACCATGCGCACAGACTGCGGCGGTTTCGCGTCCAGAAGCGGGAGCGGCATACGAATGCGCAAAATAAAAATGTGCTTCGGGTGGAATATTTTCCAACAGGGAAGTGGAACGCTCAACGCGCAACTGGTTCCAACCCATGTGTGGGAGTTTGACGGCACTCGGAAGCAAAGATACGCGTCCCTTGAAAAGGCCCAGGCCGGGGAGATCAGATGCCTCGTCGCTGCGTTCGTAAAGTGCCTGGAGTCCCAGACAAATTCCCAGGAATGCCGCTCCGCCGTTAATGGCGTCCAGCAATGGTTGGCGCAGTTGGTGGGCATCGAGAGCCCCGATCAAAGCGCTGCAGTGGCCAACGCCAGGCAGAATCAGGCATTTTGCGCCGCGAATAACGTCGCCCCGATTCGTCACATGAACGGTTGCTCCGATCTTTTGCAGCGCGCGTTCCACGGAAGTGACATTTCCCGCGCCATAGTCGATAACCGTGACGTTCACAGGAGTTCCTTCGTACTCGGCAAGACATTGCGCAGCCGTCTATCGCGCGACACTGCAAAACGCAGGGCCCGCGCGAACGCTTTGAAGACCGCCTCGATTTGATGATGAGAAGAACGGCCGTACAACACGCGCAGGTGAACGTTGGCGCGGGCGGAAAACGAGAACCCTTGAAAAAAATCTTCCAGAAGTTCAGTTTGAAAATCGCCTACGCGCTTTGCGGAAAAACGTCCTTTTATTACGCAGAACGCGCGCCCGCTAAGGTCCACGGCCGCCGCGGCCAGAGTTTCATCCATTGGCATCAAAAAATATCCGGCGCGCAGTATGCCCCGCTTGTTTCCCACAGCGATGTTCACTGCTTCACCGAGTGCGATACCAACGTCCTCCACCGTGTGGTGTTGATCTACGTCGAGGTCGCCCTTGGCGATGAGTTTCAGATCAAAGCCACCATGGCGAGCCACCAGATCCAACATGTGGTCGAAAAAACGAATGCCCGTCGAGATTTCGGACTTGCCGCGACCGTCCAGATTCAGCCGCAAGTCGATTTGCGTTTCTTTGGTATGGCGGCGAATTTTGCAGACTCTACTCATGGGCCATCCTGAATGACTTTGACAAATGTCCGAGCAGCTTCTTGAGCTCCGACTCTGTTCCTACCGTGACTCGGGCAAATCCCGGGCCGACGTCTTTTCGCTCGCGGACAAGAATGCCTTTGCGCTCCAAGTTCTGGAAAATCCTGGAGCCATCCGGGCCAAACTGCACCAAGAGAAAATTGCCCGAACTGGGAAAAACACGGAAACCGCGTTTTTCTAATTCCATCGACAACCAAGTGCGCAGACGCTTGACTTCTGATACGTAGCGCACAATTGTTTTTCTTTCTTTGATTGCGGCGATACCAGCAACCAGGGCCGCCGTATTCACGGGATAAGGTGGCAATGCACGCCGTACTAGCGCGAGCGATTTGTGCTGCCCGAGAACAGCTCCAAGTCGAAGCCCAGCCATACCCGCCGCTTTTGAGAAGGTTTTCGCGACAAACAGATGTGGGTAACGGCGAATCCAGGAAACTCCTGATTGACCCGAAAAATCGGAGTAGGCCTCGTCCAGAATGACCACAGTATGTGTCGCTACCTTCAAGAGTTCTCGTAAGATATTTTTTCCAACGAGTGTGCCCGTTGGATTGTTAGGATTTGCCAGGAAAAACAGACGAGGTTTTTTTCGCAGGGCCTTCAATGCTGCTTCTACCGGAAACTTCATCTCATCCGTGTAGCGCAAGGCCATTACATCTGCGCCGGCAATCTCTGCGTAGTAGCGGTACATGGGGAAAGTGGGCTCGCAGATAAGAATATGGCTGCGGGGCTCGACAAAGGTGTCGAAGAAAACACGTAGTGCGTCGTCGCCTCCGTTAGTAAGTGCGATTTCTTCCGGATGAACGTGGAAGTAACGCGCGATCGTTTTGGTGGAGGAATCGTATTCGGGATACATGGCCAATTCTCTTGCGCTGATGCGGGCGAGCGCCTTTCTGGCAGCCTCACTGCACCCCGTGGTGTTCTCGTTGAAATCCAACCGGATCTTGTTTTTTCTACCTTCAGCAGGTGCCTCGTAAGTGCGGCGATTGAGAATCGCCGTGCGGACGGGAAGTCGAGCTTTCATCGACGCACCTCAACGGCATTTGCATGGGCCGTCAACCCTTCGGCGCGCGCCAGTATCTGCACGTCTTTAGAAAGTTGCCGGTATCCAATTCTGTCGATGGTCTGCACGCTGATTCGTTTCACAAAGTCGCCAGTCGACAATCCGCCGCGCCGCCGCGCCCAACCCGCAGTTGGCAATACGTGATTGCTGCCACTGGCATAATCACCAAATGGCTGCGCACTGATTGGCCCGAGGAAAATCGTACCCGCGCTCTTGATCTTTGCCAGAACTTTGGCATTTTTCTCAGGGAGGCTCAAATGTTCAGGCGCGAACCGATTCACGAACGAAACGGATTCTTCGAGCGAGCGGGTGATCAGGATTGCACTAGTCTGGCGAAACGAGGCGTGCGCCAGATTGCCGGAAGGCAACTCTTTTAATTGACGTTTTACTTCTGCTGCAACCTCTCGCGCAAACTTCGGCGACGAGGTGACGAGATAACTGCTAGCATCCGGTGCATGTTCCGCCTGCGCCAGCATATCGGCTGCGATCCATCGAGCTTTGCCCCGATCGGCGAGCACCACCGCTTCTGTAGGTCCGGCTGCAAGATCGGTAGCGCAATGAGCGCTCACGATTTGCTTTGCCGCGGTGACAAAACGATTGCCAGGTCCAAAAAGCTTTTCAACGCGGGGAATCCGCTTCGTGCCATAGGCCATAGCCGCGATAGCCTGCGCGCCGCCGATCCGCGCGAGCCGAGTAACACCCAGCAGATGCGCGGTCGCCAACAATTCTTCGTTGGGATGCGGGCATACCGCGATGATCTGGGGGACCCCTGCGACTTGCGCGGGCACGACAGTCATCACCAGCGTGGAAACAAGGGCAAATCGGCCGCCGGGGATGTAACAGCCGATCGACTCGATCGGTCTAACCCGTTGGCCAATTGAAACGCCGTGCTCGACCTGCAAATTCCAATCGAGGGGAAGCTGCTTTTCGGCGACTCGCCGAACGTTTGCCATGGCATGCTTCACAGCTCGAAGAAATCCCTTACTCACTAATTCTTGGGCGGCGGAAAATTCCGCGGCGGTAATCCACACCCCGGTTTGCTGTAACTCAACTCCATCCAGCTTCCGCGTCCACGAATCCAGCGCGACATCGCCTCGGCGCCGCACATCGTCCACGATGCGTCCTGAGATACCCAGCGCTTCGTGATTTTCATTCTCGCGTAGTTTCAGCAGCGACTTTTCTGTTGCGGTAGTCAGTCTAATTATTCTCATCAGAGCACGATCTTGTTCAATGGATATTCCACAATGCCTTGTGCCTTTGCAGCCTTCAGCTTCGGCAGAATCTGACGCACCACGGACTCTTCGATAATCGTATTCACTGCGACCCAATCTGAATCGCTCAGAGCCGAGATCGTCGGCTTTTTCAACGCGGGCAAGACGCTCAGCAGCGTGGATAGATCCTCGCGCTTCACATTCAACATCAGTCCAACGCGAGTTGCTGCTGCGATGGCTCCTTGAAGCATCAGCACGATATTTTCCGCTTTCTCTCGTTTCTCCGGATCTTCCGCGGCCTTACGGTTCATGATGACAACGGTTGCCGATTCCAGCACGGTGTCCAGGATACGCAGCCGGTTCGCGCGCAGAGAGGACCCTGTCTCGGTCACTTCCACGATGGCATCCGCCAGTTGCGGTACTTTTACTTCCGTAGCTCCCCAAGAGAATTCCACGCGCGATTTTACCCCGTGCCGCGCCAGATATTCCTGAGTAATCCCGACGACCTCGGTAGCGATGATTTTTCCTTCCAGGTCACGGGGTGAACAGATGGGCGAATCTTCGGGTACTGCCAACACCCACTTTACGCGTGCCAGCCGTTGTTTTGCGTAAACCAATTCCGCCAGTTCAACGACGTCAGCGCGCGTCTCCACCACCCAGTCATGCCCGGTAATGCCCGCATCCAGTGCGCCTGATTCAACATAGCGGGCCATCTCTTGGGCGCGCACGAGCAGACACTCCATCTCGTCATCATCGATTGCGGGGACGTAACTGCGCGAGCTTAAGGTGACTTTCCACCCAGCCAGCGCCAGCAAATCGACGGTTGCATCCTGCAAGCTGCCCTTCGGTATGCCCAATTTCAGCAGACTCATTCAGCCCCCTTTTTGTCATAAATGGATCGAGGGTCGAAGCTTCGAGTTTCAAGAATTCGTGCGGTTCCGTCGGTCTTTAGTTCACGAAAGAAGCAACTGCGATAACCTTCATGACAGACCCCGGAACCAATTGCCTCCACACGGATGAGCAAGGCATCCGCATCACAATCGACGCGCATTTCTTTCACTTTCAATACGTGCCCGCTAGTCTCGCCCTTCCTCCACAACGTGTTTCGCGAGCGGCTGAAAAAATGGACTTCGCCGCTATGTTGCGTCAACGTGAATGATTCCGCGTTGACAAAGCCCAGCATGAGGACTTCATTTGTCCCGTCGTCCTGAATGACGGCGGGAACGAGTCCGCCCATCTTTTCAAACGCCAGTTCCACAGAATCCTCCCCTAAAACGAAAATCCCGCTGGAGCGATTTGCGCCAGCGGGCTAATCCATGCTTTTTGTACGAAAAGCGCTAGACAGTCCAGTACGGGCGCGGCAGGTGGCCGTGGTGGTAATGGTGTCGATGCGCCCGAAGAATCATTTCCCGATGAAGTTACATTACGACGCAGTTTTCATCCAATCGAAAAAGCACTCTGCATGTATCAGGAATTTGAATCTTAGACAGATGAGATTTTACTGGGAGGAGCCCCGGAATTAAAGTTCATGGTCATGATCAGATGCAAGGCCACGCCGAACCGGCCGTTCGGAAGGTTTTCCACGCGGACGACTTCCGCCACGTATTCACAATTCATGGGGTCGTGCGCTGAAGTGAACGGAAAGGTGACAAAGACGCGCATTCCCTTGTAGTAATTGTCGCGCCGTGAGTGGAAATAGATGCCTTCCTTAGAGGCGTTCACGCTGACGGGCATATCTTCAAAATGTTCGTCGCGAGGCTCGGAGGGGCGCACACGCAGCGGCTTAGTGATTTTGGCGCGACGACTGCGCCGCTTATGAGGAAACTGTTCAGGCGTCTCAGCCATGGTCTTACCGGGACTATTCCGTGCTTCCATAATTAAGCGTCCGCGAGGTAAGGTCAAGGCAGTGCGCTGAATCCGATATTGACTCCGGAGCATCAAAAAAGGGGGGGGGAAACGAACCAATGGCCGAAAAGGTGCGAAAGTCTGAATTCGAATGGAAGAAACAACTAACGCCTGACCAGTACCACGTCACTCGTCAGAAAGGCACGGAGCCTCCCTTTACAGGGGAGTACGAATCCACGGAGACTCCGGGGACGTACTTGTGTGTTTGTTGTGGCCAGACACTGTTTGCTTCCGATGCGAAGTTTCACTCTGGCTGTGGTTGGCCGAGCTTCACGGCGCCATCCGATTCCAAGGCCGTCGAGGAACATGCGGACCATTCTCATGGAATGGTCCGTACCGAAGTGTTGTGCAGCCGATGTGATGCCCATTTAGGCCACGTGTTTGACGATGGACCTGGACCAACAGGCCTGCGGTACTGCATCAATTCGCTTTCACTTAAGCTGGGGAAAAAGTAGGCGGGTCCGCTATTACGCGGCGGGGCAGGAGCAGGCGACGAGTTCACCAACGGGGTCGCTGTGGCGATCCCATGCGGCAACCAGCAGAACTTTTTGCCCCGACGGGTAACGAAAAACGTAGTACACGTTGTTGACGCCATCAAGTTCGTAGAAACCGGGACGACGCTTGTCTTCGCGGCCTTTGGCACCGGCGTTCAGTAACAAACGCAATTCCAACAACTGTTCCGGCGTGTGGTGCCTCAAGTCTTCAACCATGGGTGGCAATTTCTGTACAGTAAACATTAGCTTGTCCTTCGCCTTCACAACCAGCATATCTGTTCCTCACTTGATAAGACGTAATATCTGCTGAAATGTTTCAAGGAAAGAGAGGGATTTTTGAGATTGGTCCGATAGGGAAATCGGCATCTTGGCAGTACTAAATGTCATACCGCGCCGAATTATCAACAAGTTCCGTGCACCCGCCGGCTGAGAAGTGTCGAACATATTTTCCGGGGACGCTCAGATTTAACACTCTGTTGACAAACAATCAGCGTGGTCTTTCATTGACATGTGTAGCGAGAGCGGATCCAATTCATCAGGTTGAGTCGGACCGTTGCGTTGCGATTCTTGTCCGCATTTGCAGAGTTGATGAAATTCCATCATTGTTAAACTCATACGATACCGGTTACTATCTTGTTAGCTACTTGCGTTGAGTTTCGTTTCTTGACATAGTTCTTGTTCCAAGATGTTTTGACACCGAGGCCCCTTAATCGTGGTAAAAGCACCTACAAAATCTCCCAAAAAATCGGTCCGCGATGAAAAGTCCCAGTTCGGCAAAGACCGCCGCCGTCGCCATCATCACTTCCTGGTGACCGTGAATTACGCGGATGGCGAAAGTTTCGGACGTGTGTACACTGACAAGGACAAGGCCACGCGTTTTGCGGAACGGCAGCGCCGTTCCCCCGTGGTGAAATCCGCGCGCGTCACACAAGTCTCCTAGAGGAAAGAAATTTCCGGGCACCAAATTCTTGCTTTGTTTGCGGTTTTTTGCATAGGCATGCTATAAAAGAGAAGTTGTCAAGCGGCCTTAGTATAGTGGTAGTACGGAACCTTGCCAAGGTTCAGGTGTCGGTTCGATTCCGATAGGCCGCTCCATTAAATCAAGCAGTTACGCAGCCGCGTCATTTTCCACGTTTTCCAATACGTCAATTTTGTTGCCAAACTTCGCGGAAAATTCAGCCTCTACATGTTCGATTGGAATCTCTCCGGTGTACAGCCGCGTCATTGCAGCGGACGTGTGACCCATCTGCTGCCTGATAATCGCGGGATTGATACCAGCGAGTTCCCACCTGCGGTTGCAGCCCCTTCTAAAAGCGTGCAGACCCGCTTGCTTGAGGTTCAGAGCTTTGAGTGCCGGATGCAAACCCTGATTGAGTATGGTGGTCTCTAAGAGTGGTGCTCCGCGTTTGGAGTGGAAGATTAGACCGTCACTCGGTGCCGGATTCAGCAGAAGATATGCCTTGAGCCGTTCCATTGCCGCGTGCCCTTCTGCATCTCCGAGGTGGACAGTTCGATAGGCCGCCGCGTTCTTGCACGCACCTACCATACCGCCACTTCGTTGATCTGAGGATTCTTCTACCCGAATCGTTCTCGCCTTGAGGTCAACATCATCGACCCGTAAGGCAAGCAATTCGCTACCGCGCAGACCCGAAGCCGAGTCCAGCAGGATCAACGTGGAATACTGTTCTCTGCGGGAATCGCCCAAACTGTCCATGCTACGGATATACTCCGCAATCTGGACTGCTTGTGCCCACGAGAATGATATTCGCTGACGGCTGTTGATCTTCATTGCCAGTTTATCGCGCTCCGGTACTCTGAGACCTTTCTGAGAGAACGGCGGAAGGGTATTCTTCGGGAACGCTGAAAGAACACGCTGCATGGTCCGCAGAGCTAATCACAACCCAAGAGAGACCCGCTTGCCGTTTCTTCCAAGCCCAATCATTCACCGCCTGAATCGTGATGAGTTCCAACGGACAATCTTTCCAGTCCGGCTCCAGATGCTTTTTGATGCGACCATTCCAAGTGCTGAGTGTGGAAGGTCGGTGCATCATGGGACCAAACTCCGTCCGATAGTACTCAACGGCATCTGAGAATTTGTGAGACGAAGGAATATGGTAATCACAGGAATTGACTGCTAGTTTCTGAATAAAGTCAGTTCGTCTGCGTTCCGCCTCGCTTTTTGTCATCTGCCCGACTAGCCCAACTACTTCCGTCATGCGCTTACGATCTTCCACACCTGGTACATCGATCCAGTATTGGAAGAAGTAGTACTTCGTTCCGTCGGCCCGTTTACGGATGCGGACTTTCGGGAATTGCCCTCTCCTGCGAGATTGCATCTTGCCCCGCTTTCTCGCTGGAACTGGCGGCGTGGGGAACTGTACCACAACCGCTTTCTTCCAACCCCGCGCCAGCAGGGTCAGGTCTGCCCACGTCATCGTTAGCTGGGGAGCAGTGCTCATCAGAATCGCCTCATTTCCTTCACTTTGCCGCGCAAAGTTCAATCGTTGTTATTCTTGTCTCTATCCGCGCCGTTCCACGACGCCAACCATGTCAACCGGGTGAACAAGGCTGAACCTGTTTTGCTTCACCCTCTATAAGAATCAACAAGTTAGCCAACTCAGGTGTAGAAGTGTGCGCACACTATGCACAGAGCCACGCACGATTGTGCGAACTCCTGTATTTCGCTGTCGCTTCATGCTGCGGTCCGTAGTGGCGGGGCGAATTTGGCACGCAGTCGCGCGGACTCTTCCGCCCGCTTTTGCTTTAACTCTGCACGTAGCTCACGTTTCAGTCTCCAGACATCCTCAAGTGCTGCCTCAGATGCCCTTATTTGGAGGAGGTGCCCCGATTTAAGCGCCCTTTTCCACTCGAACCATAGGAAGTGCCCAACTCGGATCAATTTGAGTTCCGCGGGGTTGATGTCCCGCGTATCGTTTCGTTGGATTTTCATGCTGCCTCCTTTTCCAGTTCGATAGGAATCTCCGCCAAGCTGTAAATCACTCTTTTGCCGTCCCTCGTCGCTATAACCCTCCCCCGCTCTTGCAGACGTTCGAGGACTTCATATTTTGTGCTGTTCTTCCCGGTGACAAGTGCCAGTAGGTCGGCGGTCTCTCTGTTTCCCCCTAAAAGCGAATCAAGTAATTCGCGCTCAATCCGCTCAGTGGTCGAGCGCGCTTGGTCTTTTCGCTTCTCTCCTTCCATAACCTCTATCGTCGGATTCGGAACGTCTGGAACTCAACCAGCGGGCGGCGAGCCGCAGCGGGCGTGCCGATGACGCGCGCCGGGCGCGGCTGATGTTGCTGCTCGAGGCAGGCCATACCTGGGCCGCGATTCGCGACAAGCTGGACTGCAATGATGCGTTTATTAATCGCTGGAGCAAGCGCTTTCGAGAGGAGCGGCTGGCCGGGTTGTTCAGCAGGCACGCTGGGCAAGAGGCCACCACGCTGACTCCTGTCCTGGAGGCGCGTATTTTGCAATGGACGCTCAAGCGTACGCCGCCGGACGGGACGACGCAGTGGAGCACTCGCAGGCTGGGAACGCAGCTCGAGGTCAGTCACATGATGGTGGCACGGGTGTGGGCCAAGCACGGACTCAAGCCCCAACGGCTCGACCGCTACATGGCAACCAACGACCCGGACTTTGAGCAAAAGGCCGCCGACATCATTGGGCTGTATCTGAACCCTCCGGCGCATGCGGCGGTGTTCTGTGTGGATGAGAAGACGTCGATCCAGGCGCTCGACCGCAAGGATCCGGTGTTGCCACTCTCGCCAGGACGCGCCGAACGACACGGCTTTGAGTACTTCCGGCACGGCACGCTGTCTTTGTACGCAGCGTTCGACACCAAGACCGGCGAGGTACTCGGCAAGACCGCCGTGCGGCATACATCCGCGGAGTTCGTCGCGTTTCTGGCCGACATCGTCGTCAACCAACCGCGCGGCAAAGAGATCCACGTGATTGCCGACAACCTCTCGGCCCATAAAACGGGACAAGTCGACGACTTTCTGGATCGCCATCCGAAGGTTCACCTGCACTTCACTCCGACCTATTCCTCCTGGCTCAACCAGATCGAACTCTGGTTTGCCAAGATCGAGCGCGACGTCATTGCGCGCGGGGTGTTCAAGTCGGTGGCCGAGTTGCGGAGAAAGCTTATGAAATACATCCGGCACTACAACAACGTGCCCAAAACCGTAAAGTGGCGCTACTTCGATCCTACACGTCGCATTACTCCCAGTTCAGCTGTTACAGTCCACTAGTCGTCACTTGGACGTATGGTCGCGTTACCGGGCAGGCGTCTAGTAGCACCTCAAATGTCCGGTAACCGCGCGATCCGCAGCGCCGATCCCGCGTTGCACATCGTTGAGACTTGATTTGGTCGTGGGTAGTTTACGGACCTCGTGTTTTGAGCAAGCAGAAAATAAAAATTAGGTTGGCTTGGTTAGGACTTGGAAATTGCAGCGACAACCGGGCAAGGTGGAGGTTGTGCGAGGCCCTGCCCGGCCCGCCGCGACCACAGCGGGCGGAGCCTAGCATATTGCGGTGCGTGGTGATGTGCGCAGAGGCCGCGAGCTTTAGGGGTTGAGACTTCGGGTCGGAAGGAATAGAGTAAGCACTGTATAGAAAATCGAGCTAAAGGGAAGTAGTTTTGTTGGTCGTCCGCTATTGGTAGTTTCCCACTCCCCAGCCCAGCCCTCCTCCTAAGCCGCAACAGTGCACGCGACCGGTTGCGTTAGGACTCAGACGCTCTTCGCCGAGCAAGGAGGTATCCGGCTTATGGTATTGCAGAAACACCCGCCGTCCAGAAGGCTCAACTCTCGCGTCGAGTCGGGCAAGAGTGTCTGGGTCTACTGGGAATGCAACGGCGATCGCGATCTGTCCCGCGTGAAGGATATTAGCGTCGGAGGGCTGTTCATTGAGACTCGTAAGATAAAACGCCTAGGCGCGAGGACCAGACTCCATTTTCTGGTCCAAGAGGGGCAAATTCGAGCCGACGCTGTAGTCCGGCATCTGAAGGTCGGCGGCGGATTGGGATTGAAGTTCAATGCGGTAAGCGAAAACGACCGTCCAAATCTCGCAGCATTAATGAAACGGCTCCGGAGTTCTGCCTAAGGGCAAGGCGATGCGCATTTTGGGATTTTTTACGAACTTCGTGTTTTGAGAACAAAATAAGAAATAGCGATAACGGCGAGGTGATCGGGGCCGATCCCGGCAAACGTTAGTCGGCACTATTCGTCCGGCCTTGCGAACTATGAACATCGGTTTGCTCGACGGTAAGTTCCAACGCGGAAAGCTGACGGTGTAAGTGGGGTCCGAGGCGTAATTTGCCGAAATTCCAAACGCACGCTTCGCCTATCGCGGCACCGCATGTTGGACATGGGACCGAATGCAATTGCTTATTCGTCAGATCATTCTTTTCCATTTTAGAATGATGAGGAGCGCAGAATTGCCTTACTGTCCTGTTTTGGACATGTGCGTTATGAGTAAGCGGACCGCTTCCCGGTCGAACTCACTTCCAAAGCCCGCGTTTTAAAACGACGCAAAAATTGCACGACAGTCGCACATAGTCCTGTCTCGACTTCTACCCCATCCATCAACGTTATAACCAAGCAGGTCAACGTTTTAACGATGTTGGGATTTCTACGACTTAACGTATACGATTATCTTAATTGACACATTGACAAATATATTTAGATCGTGGTAATCTGCGCGCAGCGCAGATGAAACAAGCCCCTGAAAACCAAGTGGCATCGCTCCTTTCCTAGCGCACGGAGACGGTTATGAGCGAGAAGTACGTTTATCAGATCGAAGGCGAAGGCGAAGACGAGCATGGAGGCCCACAGATCGTGCACGTAGTCGCATCAGATGAAGTAACCGCTGCGAAGTACGTCCGCGAACATCTAGACTTCGTTCTGGTAGGCCCGATAGTAAAGCAGTGCACGGCATGGTTGTCGTAGTCGTTGACCATGTACACGACGTAGTAGACCACGTAGTACCCCGGTGCTCCCACACCGGGCGCGAAACTCCTAGACAAGCGAATCGGTTGTACCGTGCACACTCTGCGCAGATCACGGGTGTTTACTAATGGGTGCGAATTTGACACCCGCAAGCCCTTTCTTTTGTTGGCTCATTTTCTCGAAAATAAGTGTTGCCATGACGCCCTCAATGACAGGTAGGAAGATCGCAACGGTTGCACTCTACGCTCGCGTGAGCACTGCGAACGGTAAGCAAGACCACGGAGACGCAGTTGATACCGCTACGTGAGTTCTGCAAGCAGCGTGGTTGGGAAGTCTATAAGGAGTACGTGGACAGCGGCGTCAGCGGCACGAAGGAGTCAAGGCCGGCACTGGACGCAATGCTGAAGGACGCAGAGCGAGGCAAGTTCCACGCAGTGGTTTGTTGGAAGCTTGACCGTGTCGGGCGGTCGCTGAAACATCTTGTAAACCTACTGGCGAATCTAGACGCGGTACGCGTAGCGTTCGTGTCGCTGTCAGATAATCTTGACCTGAGCACTGCGCAAGGGCGCCTTATGTTCCAGATTATCGGCGCAATGGCTGAGTTTGAACGGTCGCTGATCGTAGAGCGCGTCTCCGCTGGGATGGCACGCGCAAGAGCTAAAGGGCATCTCCCCGGCCGCAAACGTCAGCCGTTTGACCTGGCAGCCGTCCGCGCACGGATAGCCGCGGGCGAGTCGCTGCGCACAGTTGCCAAGACACTCACGATCTCTCCCGCTCTCTTGAGCAAGCGGTTGCGGGAGGTGGCATGAGCGCGCGGCGTGCAAACGAATCGCTTGTGATGCAAGTGAAACGCTTGTATAGCCCTTTGCAATTATTTTCTATTCGTGGAACGCGATGGAATGCTAGGACGATGCCTCATGGAAGTAGCCGCGTTTTTACTTGGTTTTAACCACGCCAACAGCAATTGCTCTGCGTTTGCGTTCAGGGAATTTCAATCTCGCCTGCTCGGCCTCTTCTCTCGATTTAAACGGCTTTGATAATTCCACAATCTGGACGCCGTCGTACTGGAATAGCACCCACTTCACGTTTAGATTTGGCATTTTAGTTTTATAGCACGGGTGTGAACTGACTGCTAGGGCGCCGCCCCAATTAAACCTCATGGGATTTTTTGAGCAGGCCGAAATCAATAGAACAACAACGGCAACCACCATTTTCATGCGTGCATTATACCGAGGTGTGATTCAACACACTTTCAAATCTGTGGTTGGCGTGTTATATCAAGCTCATGCTTGCGACAGGAGTCCGATGGAAGCGAGGTTTCGACAGACTGTTCATCGTTGCCACGATTTGCTGGATTTTATGGGCAACGGTTATTGCCGAGTGAGCACGAAGATGTGGGGGAACATCCGCCTTGTCCACATTGGCGAGCCACGGTTAAGAGAGAGCAAGCAGATTACGAAGTTCTTTTCGGCACAGCAGATGTAACCATCACGGATCACAGGGGGCAAGTCCTCTACAGCGGCGGAACGGGAGTCCTCTACGCGCCGAATGGCAACCCGGACGGAAGCGGCGTCAACCTTTGCAAACTAACTGCTCAGTAGCAGGGTTTCTAGGTCTGAATCTCAACGCTTCCTCGTTGGCTTCTGATTCGTCATGGTGCCGCTCCTCACAGCAGGGTCGTCCACTTTAATTCACCGTCACTGATAGACTTGTTGGTGGCGCCAACACAGCCTGCCCATCTGATGCTGTAAAACTTGAGAATCCAAATGCACTGTAATTCTTGTCGCCGGTGACAAAGAATCCCATTCCTGGCGAGCCTCCGAGATACGTCGTGTCCACGGTAGTCGATATGCGGCTGCCGTTCAGGTAGATGCTGATCGAAGAGCCGCTTCTGACCGCCTTCAGCTTGTCGCCGCTCTTGCAGGTGATCGACGCTCCCCCATCCAAGTACGTGTAGTTGCCGATCGGCCCGTTCCAGCGCACGATTTGCAAATAGTCCTGTCCGGAAACGCTGCAATTTATTTCGTAGCCGTTGTTGGTGTGCGGGGAAAGCGTGGAGTTCAGTCGCAGTTCTACTTCGTGACAGCAACCCTGCACGATGGACGGACTGACATAAATCGTTGCCTCTGCCGTTTGATTCTGACCCCACACCCCCGTCAGCAACGCGGTGGGATCATTGCAGTTCTGGCCCTGTTGCCCGGTGCAGCCCTCGCTCGCAACGGTGGCGAACGCCAGTCCCGGCTTTGTTTGGACATCACCCCAGCACTGCACGCCCGACGTGAAGCAGCCCGTTCCCGCAGCACTGCCGCTGACCCATTTCCCACCGTCAGAAATGGGATTTTGCGTTAACGTGAAATTGCCCGTGTACGCAGCGGCCAACAACGAGGACGCCAACGCCAGAATAAAGAAGAAGCTGGCTAGGGCTTTCATTTACCCTCTGCGCCTAGGTAGTTATTTGCCAGTACGCTCATCAAGTCTCCTCAAATTATCCTGATGCTCTTGCTGATAAGACAGCTTCAGTGAGCAGGACCACCGCAGGCCATCTATCCACGTAGGTTCGAATCCTACCGGGAGCCTCTCTTACTGATTTTAGTATGCTTGCATAACGCATCTAATGGCTAGATGGTCGGGGGACAGATTAAGGGTAACTGCGGTACAGGCAATCAACTAGGTTCACATCTTTTCCAAATATCCCAAAACGTCTTGACTGTCGCTGGCCCGTGCCCTGCATAGTGGTTGTTGGCGTAGGCGAAGATCTTCAAGTTCCTTGTTGACGAACGTGCCGAAACAATCCAACCCAGTTTTTTAGGTCCTCCGTGCGGTCAACGACTGTCTTGTCCCACACCTGCGTCATTTTCTCTATGCCGTGCCGGTCACCAAGCCAGCGAACATAGACGAAATCAGTCGTTATCAGATCGAGCTTCGTCTTTCATTTCCCAGGGACGTGGCATCCGATACAGATCTGTCAATGCGAGTGCTACCTTGTATTCACGAAGCAGGTCCAGTGAATCGGCTTATCCAGCCATGTTCTGTTCCTGATCTCTACCACGAACCGCACCGTGGGTAAGTCTGTTAGTCGTTGTAGGAAGAAACGCAGACGGCGTAAAAACTCGTCTTGTTGCATCTCAAACTTGTTAAGCCACGGAAATTGAAGCAACAGTGGGCCTAGTTTCTCGTTCAACAAGCCCATGCGGTTCACAAATTCGTCGAACTCAGCTTCGCAATTCTTCAATACTTTTTCATGCGTAATGACTTGCGGTACCTTGGCAGCGAATATGAAATCCGATGAAGTCTTCTCATACCAGCCCCTGACGGTCGAGTAGCTGGGCGTCCCGTAGTAAGTAGCGTCGATTTCTACAGTTTTGAATTTGGTCGCGTAGAAGCTGAGGAAGTCGCGCGGTTGCATTCCAGGTGGGTAGAAGGAACCTTGCCAACCGTTCGCCGTGAATGCGCTTGTGCCGAGTAGCAAGCCGGGTTCGGAGTATGGACGCTGAACTTGCAGGCTGTTCACAAGGTTGCCTGCTTGCTCCAGCTTCTCCATCTCAAACAGTGTTGGATCCCGGATTGGTTCAACTTTTGGGCGCTTTGGTGTCACGATTCGGAGAGCCTAGCACTCACTTTGAAACCGGACAACCGGCCAATGCGGTTGAAGCGCCGCTCGCGGGGATACCTTGCGTGTCACGTAGTTGTGTTGTAGCCTCGCGGCGCTGAGGTTATTATGCCTTTTATCGCCTTGATTTTAGTTTCTTTAGTCAGTGTGGGAGCACAGCAAGCCGCACCACCCGGTACTGCGAAAAAAGAAACCATCACGAACGCCCAGCGCGACAAGAAAATAGAAAGAGTCGATGAGCAAAGCGAAGGACGATCTACAGAAATACCGGCTAGCAGTCACCCTGGACCTGAACTGAACAGTCAGAACGCGCCGCGTCAAGTCACTACCCAGACCGAAAATGACCCCCTCTATAAGAGGTACTTACTGGCCTCAATCATCGGCGTATTTCTCAATTTTCTCGTCCTCGTCTTTTTAGCTTGCCAAACAGTTCTATTACGCAGAAGTGCCAACGCGGCGAAGAAGAGCGCGGATGTTGCGGAGCGGGGTATGAATCTCGCGGAGCGAGCGGATGTATTGGTCCAAGCCGCCGCCATAGAGCACCAGGGCGCACATCTCGGCCCGCACAGCAGGGTCGTAATTGCATTCAAAAGCTTTGGGAGAACTAGAGCTAGTTCTTTAGTGATTGATGCTCACCTAACCACTCCCAACACCAGCGGTCCCCGGCATTCTCCGTCCATACCAGTCACTCTGGGCGCCGGAGACATTCTAAGGAATCCATTTCAAACCTTCGGAGAGACTCTTCCGAACGAAACTTTTAGTCAAGTCATGGCTGGTACTGGCGTTCTGCGCTTTGACGGAGTTGCGACGTATAAGGATGTATTCGATCAAAACCACACGTTGAAGTTTGGTGGAATTTATCGCGCACACTCCCGGACATTCGAATTGGATAAAAGTGAGACTGACTAGAGGACCTCAACAACCGCGTAAACACTGGGTAAATCGCACAGTGTGCGCACGCATTTTCCATTTGGTTTCTACTTACGTCCCTAGATTCTTGTTAAGTGCCGCCAGTCCAGCGTCTTAGATTGTTGTAGTTCGTCCTTGCCAAGGTTCAGGTGTCGGTTCGATTCCGATAGGCAGCTCCATCAAATCAAGCAGTTACGCAGCCGCCTCATTTTCCACGTCTTCCAATACGTCAATTTTGTTGCCAAACTCCGCGGAAAATTCAGCCTCAACGTGTTCGATTGGAATCTCTCCGGTGTACAGCCGCGTCATTGCAGCGGACGTGTGACCCAATAGGTCTGTTTGGTCGCGCCAAGAAATCTAGCCGGGGCTATGTTTCTGGTGGCCGAAGGTTCAGGGTTACGGAGGTGCCCCGCATCGTACTTGCCACTAACTAAGCCAAGTCCAGCAGCAAAGCCGGAGTTTAAAAACGCGGAAACTTTGGCTCGCAAGTGGCACAGTACCCCCTCGAATGTTTTCGCGGCCTACCATCACCAAATGCCTTTCCTGGCGTTGTTACCAGCTTGCGACCATTGTTGCCGTCGCGCTCGGCCAAATACACATCATTTCCATCGGCGTAAACAATATGACGGCCATCCGGCGACCAAGCCCCGTCTTGACCATCGATTGCACCCAGCCTGCGAGGCCCACCACCGGCAGTCGGGACGAGCCATAAGTGGTTTTCCTCGCTTGCTCCGATCGATCCGTAGGCGAGAAGCATCTCGCCATCGGGAGAAATGTTCCGAAGTTCCGCCTCCAGCGGAACTTCCATGAAAGCTATGTCCCCGCCGGCGGTCGATACGTACGCCAGCTTGGAGGTAAAGCCACTACTCGCCGAAAAATACACTCGATTTCCATCAGTCGCGAGCGCTGCAGGTGGATGAATCATTAGAGGCGGAGCAAATAGAGGCCCCAGAATTCGTCCGGAGAAGCTCAACTGAGTCGAAGCGGTTACCCTTGGCAGGCGTCTGCTCGCACGCGAAGAAATAAGGAAGGTAGCAGCAGCCAGTATCGCGCTTACTCCGATCAAAATGGAGAGACGCACCGCCCGAAACTGCCGTGGCACTTGCGCACCACCATCCGACCCTTCCCCCTGCGTCGCGGGACTGCTCATCCCGTCAACCGGTGCGATGAAGCGGTATCCCCTTCGAGGCAGCGTCTCGACAAAGCGTGGGCTTTCCGCCGAGTCGCCCAATACCTCGCGAATCTTGTTGATGGCAGTATTCAGGTTGTGATCTACGTCAACGAAGGTATCCGGCCACAGACGCCTCTGTAATTCCTCGCGCGTCACGACCACGCCGGGCTGCTCCAGCAGAATGGCCAGAACCTGAAACGGCAGGCCAGTGAGTTTCAGCTTCACCCCGCTTTTGCGCAATTCACCCGATTGCGGATCGAGTTAAAAGGTCCCGAACCGGATTAATCGAGGGAAGCGGACGGTTTCTTCCACTGATTTTTGCCTCAACGGCCGCTAGTCTAGCACCCATTTCCAATTAAACAAGGATCTGGCCCGTATCCGGACGTAGACCTGACCCCGCAATCTCCTCAAGCCAAGCAAGTTATTCACCGACTTTCTTTTTACCTGTCACTTACCCGCAGTAGTCCCCCCGTGCATTGAGGTAGCCACACCTGTAGCCGAACGTCGCCCCTACCGCGCAACCCGCGGAGGAGAGCGACATGAATATCAGAATCACGCAACTGCATTCAGCTACAGGTGAAACCCACGAGGATAAGCGGCATCACTGTCTTCGACTGTGCATCGGGATTGTAGCGGTGCTGCTTGGAGTAACGGAGTTCGCTCTCGCAAATACTGCTTCCACCGGCCAAGCAGGATCAAATCCAACACTGCGGGTGCGCGTTGTAAACCACACACAAGCGACACCCTCCACACTGGCCCAGGCCGAACGCGAAGCTGCTCGAATCCTCGGCGAAGTCGGCTTGAAAACCGTCTGGCTGGATTGCCCGTTAATACAAGTCATAGTTGTGCCGCAAGATCCCTGCTTGCAGCCTATCGAGGGGAATGAGATAGAACTCCGGGTGCTCTCCGATAAGACCCGAATTGGGTATCAAGACAATGCCTTTGGTTTTGCAGTCGCCCCACTTCTTGCCAGCGTTTACTACGAACACGCGGTGCGCCTCTCCAGAGTTGACGACGCCAAGTTCGAGGTACCCATAATTCTGGGATGCGTCATGGTTCATGAGATCGGTCACCTGCTGCTTGGGTACAACAGCCACTCGGACTCCGGAATAATGCAGCCGCGCTGGGAACGTAAGCAGGTGCGTCAATTGATGATGGGCGGCCTGACTTTCAACACTCAGCAGTCGAAACGCATTCAAGCAGAGGTGCAGGAACGAATGAACCAGCAGACGACCCAAGTTCGCGCATTGAGCCAAAAATGAATATTCGCGTGCGTATCGACACCGACTCGGAAGTTATGCCAAGTGACAGGTTCCCCTCTTTTAATACTGGTCGTCACTTGGACGCATAGTCGCGTTACCGGGCAGGCGTCCACTAGCACCTCAAATGTCCAGTAACCGCGCGATCCGCAGCGCCGATCCCGCGTTGCACATCGTTGAGACTTGGTTGGGCGTGATAGTTGATAGTTTACGGACCTCGTGTTTTGAGCAAGCAGAAAATAAAAATTAGGTTGGCTTGGTTCGCTCTAGGAAAGGGCCGGGTGGGGGGTCGGTGCTGTGATGAGATCGACGAAGAGGTTAGGGCGACCAGTCTCAATCTCTCGTATCGCCTACGCCTACGTGAACAGCGGCACTTACCAACGTTGTGTCAACTATAGCGACGAAGCCTAGCTCATCAAGAGCCTAGGATTCTGCATCGGTTTGCGTGGGCGCGATAATAAGTGCGGTGGCAGATCCGTCGCGTTTCCGTCCCATCACACTGAAGAGCGCGCGTTCGTGCTTACTCCGTTGTAGTGGCGTAAGTTGCTTTTTCATGGGCGTCTCCGTGGGCGTTCGTGACGGCTAGGATTAGGATAGTGGTTCCAAGCAACCGCGTCTATTGGTACTTAGACCAATACGAAATTGAATCGTGGGAGAACGTCTACTAAGGAACGGCGTCGGTGCTGTGGCGAGATCAAAGACGTGATTGTGGCGAGGCGATGATGTGGCCGCGGGGGGCGATGTGGCGGCTCGCGGCCAGTGGGTCGGAACACAGGGAGGATGGCACTTTGCAATGCGTAGCGCAACCGATGCTTGGAGCGCCCGCACGTTTCCCGCCCAGGTCACGTGCGTATCCATGCGCTCGGTTGCGCCGCAGTTCTATATCAAACCTGTTTGTGACTGTCTGCTACAACTTGAACGGAGTGCGCCGCGAGTTTTCAGAGGTGCAAAAAATACAGAAAATTCTGGCTTGGTTTTTTACTACGTATCCCGCGTTTTAAAACGCGAAAAATTACGAGAGCAAGTGCCGCTGTCTATTCCCAGACTCTTTCCCCCGCCCATGATCTTTTATGCAAACACTTAGGTTGCAATACAAAGTGATCTCTGGTTGTAACTGTTACATTAGTAAAAATGCCTTTGACACGCTACGATTTCAACGCATACTCCGCGTAGCGGAGTACGAAATAGCCGCTAGAAACAAGGGTTTCTGGAGGACTGCTGTAGCATGGCCAGCACCTACCGTAAACAGCCGTGTCAGTGTGGACACGGAAAAACAATTCACTATCCGACACCGAGTGGCACCGGGACAACGGTCTCCTGCCACCACCCCGATTGTCGGTGTAGGAGCTATCAGCCCGTCACGCAGAAACTCCCCACAGCCATTTCACAAAGAGGACGATTCCGATTATCCCGCAACGTATCGCAATGCGATATAGCAATGACATGAGGCCATCTTATGGAATGTTCAATTCGGGACAGTCAGTTGTTTCACCCGTTACATAAACTAGATCGCCGTACGGGGCTTGGCCCTCGCGTGACGAATCCGTTTGGGCGGAGGTGGAGCGATTTATGAATCGGCTGAACCAGAAGTCTTCCCCCCTTGACGCTTTGTTTTCAGGAGCCGACCTTTGCCACCAAGTTTCGCACTATCGGCACAAACAAAATATCTACAACCAAGGTGAGCCTGCTGACACGCTTTTCTATATTGAAGAAGGCGGAGTACGGCTCTCAACCCAAACGAACCACAAAAAATCGGCAGGTATCACGATCCTTGGCGTAAATGAACTTTTTGGCGAGGCTTGCCTTGCGGGCTATCCAGTTCGTCTGTCCACAGCCGTCGCGTTGGGCGACAGTTCCATACGCGTCATCGAGAAGTCAAAGATGCTTCAAAGGCTCCGAGAAAAAAATAATAAGGCATCAAATTGCCTTGTATCTTATCTGCTCTCCAGTATTCAGAACTACAAGGCCCACGTAGCAGATCTGCTGACTTCCTATGCGGAACGACGACTCGCGCTCGTACTTCTGCGACTGGCGCGCCTAGATGAGGATGGCCCAGCGGTCGTAACGGTCCCTCTCGTAGACCACCGAGTTCTAGCGGAAATGATCGGTACCACTCGCGGCAGAGTGAATATGTTTATGAATCGGTTTCGGAAACGAGGATTCGTAAACTACAGCAAGAAACTGGAGATTCATAAGTCCTTGCGGAAAGTCTTATAGAAGCCCTGTCAATCACGAAGTAGGCAACGGCCACCCGTCTTTCTGTCACTTCACCGCCGTGGAGACTCACCAAAAGACCACCGTGTGTCGATCCTCTCCAAAATAAACTCCGCTTTTGCTATCGCCCGATCAATAAAATACTGCTCGTTCAACTTTGGCTTATCGCTCTCAATGATTTCGATCAATCGGCGTGCAGATAGGAGAGTTGCTGCAAAGAGAATTGCGAACTTACGTTGTTCGGTCATGGTGGACTCCGCAAGAGTTTGCGGCAGAGAAGAGACTGCAGTTTACTACCATTCCCACAAAACAAGGAAATGCCACGCTGCCCTTGCACAAGTTAGTGCGGCGCCTGGGCGATGAGCTGAGCGACTTTTGAATTTGTGCCTACCGATTCGACGAATACGATTTGGTTTGGGTTGAGATACATGGTCGGGTTCATGCATCTCCTTCCCCCTTTTGACGAGCGAACTCTTCACCTGCTTCGTTTCCGGGTCGGTTTGACTTACAACGTAGAACACATCGGTCAGAACTGGGTGATGATCGCCGTAGTCCTGCAGATGGCCGAAATAGGCTGAACCATTCGTCAAAAGGACCGCCTGGTATGGTGTACTGAATTGAAGCGATGAGCGGCGGATGCTGTGAAAGATATGAATCCCCGCAGCCACTACAACAAGGAGACCCGCCACAATCCAGACAATCCGGCCCACACCGAAACTTCTCGGCTCGTCGCTCATTGAGGATGCCTCCCGGGTGAATCTATCACGCAACCATAGGTTGCAGCCTAGACGCTAGGCAGGGCGTTGGGTCTTGCACATTTTTCGGTGCCCGTGGAACGCTAGTGCAGCCAAACCAACAAAGAGCAGTAGCAGTGAGCTAGGCTCAGGAGTTCTCACAGCAGTCACATCGATCTCATGCTGGCCGTAAGTCACGTCCCAAAGGTACCCGTCATCCCAAAAGCTGGAACCGTTGGAGAACTGTCCCGTCAAAGCGTTGTAGTCCATGATGCTAAACGTCTGGCCTAAGGGGTCGAAACCGTTCAGCAAAGTAATGTCAAGGAGGGAGCCAGAATCGAGCATCACATCTCCGTTTACGTTAAGGAAAGCGCGCGCGAGTGAACTCATAAATTCTTCAAAAATCCCGGTTCCGGTTTGCTCGTAATTCCCGAATATCGTCAACGTGCCGGGAGTACCCGGAGCACCTGGCATCATTGTCCCGGCCACCTCGACATTGCCGTTGATTTTGCCGGTCCCGCCGAGGGTACCTCCTTGGATGTTTACGATAGCGCCGCCGGTCGCGGTGAGGGTGCCGTTAACAAGCGTGCTGCCAGCCGTCTGCGTGTAATTGGTGCCCGTTGTGAAAAGGCCCGAACTGGAGATCGTCACGGTGCCGGCATTCAAAAAGGTGCCACTGTTGGTCATCGTGCTGCCGTTGTTGTTAAGCGCGCCGCTGTTATTGAACGTGCCGGAATTGGTGAAGTACGGGGCATTGCAGCAGAGGCCATGGAAAGAGTTACCGCTGATGTGCATTGTGCCGCTGTTGTTGAACGTGCCGGAGTTGGAGAGGGAACTGCCGTCGGTTCCTCCGGAAATATCGATCGTGCCGCTGTTTGTTAAGTGCCGCCAGTCCAGCGTCTTAGATTGTTGTAGTTCGTCCTTGCCAAGGTTCAGGTGTCGGTTCGATTCCGATAGGCCGCTCCATTTTTTTCAAAGTTTCCTGCCACCGTTTTAGCAACTCGCCAAAAATCTTCCTGAACACTTCCTCAATTTCTCGCTAGAATTCTGCTCATCGCTCACCAGTTACGACCGGGGTCAAATTCTTCCCCTCAGGACAGCCATGCGCATCGAATCGAAAGCACCAACACGGGTAGACCTGGCAGGCGGCACACTCGATATCTGGCCTCTCTACCTCTTCCATCCCGGAGCGCTCACGCTCAATGTCGCCATCTCTCGCTACGCCAAATGCATCATCGAGACCCATCCAGCCGGCGACGAAGGCATCAAGCTGGTTTCGTTGGATACCCGCCGGTCGGAGTCTTTCTCATCGTTTGCTAAATTGGTGCGTGCAAAGCGATATCGCCTGCCCCTGCTTGCCGAAATCGTGAAATTCTTCCGGCCTTCTGGTGGGTTTACGCTGACCACCAATTCAGAGGCGCCGGCAGGCGCGGGCATCGGCGGTTCCAGCGCCATGGCCGTAGCAATCTGCGCGGCGCTTGATCGTTTTACTGGAACAGGGAAGAGCAAGGTCGATTGGATTCACATCAGCCGCGACGCGGAAGGAATCGTCATTCGCGTTCCGACGGGCACGCAGGATCACTATCCGCCCGCGTTTGGCGGAATTGCAGCGATCGAGCTTGCGCCTGGAGGGGAACGACGGATTGAATTGCGCGTGAATATCGATGAACTGCAGCGCCGGTTGGTGGTTTGCTATACGGGCAAGCCGCGGCAGTCTGGTATCAACAATTGGGAAGTGTTCAAAGCGCATATTGACGGCAAAAAGTCGGTGCAGAACAATATCGAACGTATCTCTCAGATCGCTCAAAAAATGAGGGCTTCGCTGGAATCCGCCAACTGGAAAGAAACCGGGCGCCTAATGCACGACGAGTGGATGTTCCGTCGCCGGAATCTGCCAACCATCTCGACCAAAACGATCGATCGCATTATTGACAGTTCACGCCGTAAAGGTGCGCTGGCTGGCAAAGTATGCGGCGCGGGCGGCGGTGGCTGTCTGGTGTTACTAATCGAGCCCGATGCCCGGGAAAAAGTAGAAAAAGCCGTACTCGACTCCGGTGGGCAGTTGTTGCCAATGCACATCGACCGGCAGGGCGTCACCGTCGTTTCCCAATGAATTTTTTTGGCAGCATTCTCGCTACTCGTGGCATCATAAGTTAAGATAGGGTAAGGCTCAGGCTGTCCCTTTTATTGATGCTATCTCGCTATGCCATCTCGCTCTTACTTGTCTGCCTCGCCGCGGCGGACGTGCCGCATATGTCCTCGCTGCGCTCCTCGACGCCGAGTACGGCAGAGCCCTTTCCCTCGGGAGAAAACATCCCCGTACTGCCGATCATCATGTTCGCCGACGACATGGCCGCACAGGACAAGAACGCCACTCCCGCCCCTAAACCGGGATCAACCCTTCAGGAGAGTTCAAAACTCGCGCTAATCCGTTATGTGTCTGGAGAATTTGCTAAAGCGCGGAAGCCCGTCCCCGGAGGCAAGGAAGGGATCATTATTTTTTCGGACAAGCCGCTCAACGAGGAATCTCTGGAACGCGCCGTAGCGACTCATGGCGCCGCAGTGAACACTGGCGACAACGTGCAGATCACGGGACTGGAATTTCACGACCACAGTATTATCGTGGATATTAATGGTGGTGGCCGCCCGAAAAAGCGCTGGCGCGATCGGATTCAAGTCAGCATGGGCGGCGCGAATCCGATGCCGCAGTCCAATCCGCAACAGACCACCCAGCAGGAAGCGGGGCCTCCGGGGTTTCAGCCGGGCATGGGCGGCACCATCTACATCGATTTCTCACAACACATTCCCGATCTCACGCCAGACCAATTAAAGGTTCTTCTTTCGCCATTCCTGGATTTCTCGAAAGAGCGAAGCGCCTCCGTTCATTGGATTGACACTCTACCTCCCGCCACCAAGAAAGCCATCACCGAGCGGCACGCCATTCTTGGAATGGATCGTGATGAGGTGGTCGCTGCCATGGGTAAGCCTGACCGCAAAGTGCGCGAGCGCGACACCAGCGGCAATGACACCGAAGATTGGATTTACGGTCATCCTCCGGACAAAACGATCTTCGTTCGCTTTACCAGCGATAAAGTTTCCGCCATCAAGCAATTCCCCCAGTAGCGCCAGGCCTGCGTGAATTACGGTCTTTCTCCCATACTCTAAAATCGCGTACAATCATTTGCACTGAGTATCAACTCATCGAATATTGCCGCTGTGTTGCGCGTCGCACTTCAGACGCAGTCACTTTTCTTTCGGAGAAGAGATCCATGGCCGACCCGCTTCTTATTGCCCAAAGTACCGACCCGCTCTACCTATTGCCGCGCATGGCCAACCGTCACGGGTTGGTGGCCGGCGCTACAGGGACGGGGAAAACCGTAACCCTGCAAGTGATGGCGGAGGCGTTCAGCCGCATCGGCGTGCCGGTCTTCGCTGCAGACGTAAAGGGCGATCTTTCCGGAATCAGCCAGGCCGGCACGGAAAATCCCAAAATTGCCGAACGGGTCAAGAAGTTAAAGTTGTCTGATTTTTCGTTTTCGGGCTGCCCGGCCACTTGCTGGGACGTTTTTGGCGAACAAGGACATCCCGTTCGCGCAACTATCTCTGAAATGGGCCCGCTGCTGATGGCGCGCTTGCTGAACCTGAATGACGTCCAGGAAAGCGTATTGGCTCTGGTGTTCAAAATTGCCGACGACAATGGCCTGCTCCTGCTTGACATCAAGGATTTGCAGTCGATGCTTCAGTATGTCGGCGACAATGCCAAACAGTTCCAAACGCAGTATGGAAATATCTCCGCCGCCAGCGTCGGCTCTATTCAACGCGGTATTCTCGCGATCCAGCAACAAGGCGGAGATAAGTTTTTCGGCGAACCGGCATTGAATCTGGATGACCTGATGCAAACCGATTCGAACGGCCATGGCGTGATAAACCTTCTTGCCGCCGATAGACTGATTCAATCTCCGAAACTGTACGCCACTTTTCTACTGTGGTTGCTGACCTCTCTCTTTGAGAAGCTGCCAGAGGTAGGGGACCCCGACAAGCCGAAACTAATCTTCTTTTTTGATGAGGCCCACCTACTTTTCACCGATCTGCCGAAAATTATCGAAGACAAGGTAGTCCAGGTGGTGCGCCTGATCCGCTCGAAAGGCGTGGGCGTATATTTCGTTACGCAGAATCCGCTCGATCTGCCGGAAACCGTGCTGGGTCAATTAGGCAATCGCGTGCAACACGCGCTTCGCGCATTTACTCCCAATGACCAGAAGGCGGTTCGCGCAGCCGCAGAAACATTCCGGACCAATCCCAAATTGAAGATCGAGGAAGTAATCACGCAACTGGCGGTCGGAGAAGCTCTGGTGTCCTTTCTCGATGACACTGGCACGCCGGGTATCGTGCAGCGCGCCCTGGTTTGTCCGCCGCATTGCCAGATCGGCCCCATTTCCCCAGACCAACGCAAGCAACTGATTCAGAAGTCAGTTGTGGCCGGTGTATATGAAGCCCCTGTGAATCGCGAATCGGCTTTTGAAATGCTAAGGAGTCGCGCAGGTCATCCACTCCCCGCTGCAACGGGTGGAGACGTAAACGCACCGGCCTCCCCTCCCTGGTATGAAAATATTCCGGGTATGAGCGGAGGAGCAGGTGGCGGCCGGCGCGGAGATAATATCGTGGAGGTTATGGCTAAGAGCGCGGCTAGGGCTATGGGAAGCTCCGTTGGACGCCAGATCATTCGAGGGGTATTAGGTTCGCTGCTGGGGAGTAGCAGGCGTTAACCGGTCGAATTGGTACAGTTGCTCGTCCGGTGGTTGGCCCGTAAGTGCACTCCAGCATTGCTCTTTTAACGATGTGATCCACGACACAACGTCTCACGTTGACTTTTCTTTACACTACACCTAGCATTTTTAGTTCTACTCGCGGCGTCTTCCACGCTTGCTCTTCGCCGCTATCCTACAAACCCTCACCGGAGGAAGTAATGCCCATTAAGGTTGGTATCAACGGCTTCGGCCGAATCGGTCGGAACATTGTGCGCACGGCTCTTGACGATAAGAACATCCAGTTTGTCGCCGTGAACGACATCACCGATTCCAAGACTCTCGCGCACCTGCTGAAGTACGATTCGGTCCTCGGCAATCTGCCGCACAACATCACGCATACGGAAGACACCATCAGCATCGAAGGCAAGCCAATCAAGGTTTTCAAGGTTAAAGATCCTGCAGAAATCGATTGGGCTAGCGTAGGCGCAGATATCGTAGTGGAATCTACCGGCCTGTTCACCAAAGGTGCGGACGCCCGCAAGCACATTCGTGGTTCCGTGAAGAAGGTCATTATTTCGGCGCCGGCAACTGATCCCGATGCCACGTTCGTGCTCGGCGTGAACGACAAGACGTATGATCCGACGAAGCATCATGTGGTCTCCAACGCCTCTTGTACAACGAACTGCCTGGCGCCGGTGGCGAAAATACTGCATGACACGTTCAAGATCATCAGCGGCACGATGACCACGATCCACTCCTACACGAATGACCAGAAATTGCTCGACCTGCCGCACAAAGATTTGCGTCGTGCGCGCGCAGCGGCCTTGAACATGATTCCCAGCACCACGGGAGCAGCAAAGGCATTGAAGTTGGTCATCCCTGAACTCGATGGCAAGCTGGATGGATATTCGATGCGCGTACCCACGCCGAACGTCAGCGTAGTGGACGTGACCGTGTTCGTGGAGAAGCCAGCCACGATAGCAAGCGTAAACGCCGCCCTGAAAGCGGCCGCAAATGGTCCGCTGAAGGGAATCCTGGGCTATACAGAAGAAGAACTGGTTTCCTGCGACTTCAAGGGCAATTCGAACTCGTCCATCGTGGATGCTGGTTACACCAAGGTCGTTGGCGACAAGTGCATCAAGGTCCTCTCCTGGTACGACAATGAGTGGGGCTATTCCTGCCGCGTGCGCGACCTGATCAAGCTCCTGGCCGCAAAGTCTTAACGGCGTCTCTCGCTATCGTGCTCCGTGGCTCGCGCAGACGAAGCCACGGGCACGGGCGCGATTTCCGCAGCGACCTCCATGTGTCGGGAACCGATTTCCTGCAGTCTGATCGCTGAACCAATACGCAAGAACGGAATATCATCATGACTAAACTCACGATTCAAGATCTCAATCTACGCGGTAAGCGTGTATTCATTCGCGTGGATTTTAACGTGCCGTTAAAGGATGGCGTGGTCACGGACGACACCCGCATCCGGGAAACGTTGCCCACATTGAAACTCGTGATTGAAAAAGGTGGCCGGCTGGTGCTGGCTTCGCATCTCGGACGTCCGAAAGGCGGCCCAGATGCTAAGTATTCGTTGAAGCCTGCTGCCAAAAAGCTGGAAGAACTGCTGGGCAAGCCCGTGGCGTTCGCCTCCGATTGTGTTGGCGCGGAAGCAGAAGCCAAGAGCAAAGCGCTGAAAGACGGCGAAGTGCTTGTATTGGAAAACGTGCGCTTCCACCCGGAAGAAGAGAAGAACGGCGAAGAATTTTCCAAACAGCTTGCTGCCCTTTGTGATGGGGTATTCGTTTGCGACGCGTTCGGCTCCGCGCATCGTGCTCATGCTTCGGTTGTAGGCATCACCCGCTTTGTGAAGCAATCCGCTGCCGGCCTGCTGATGGAAAAAGAGCTGGCCTATATCGGCAAAGCGATCAGCAAACCCGCGCGGCCATTTGTCGCCATTTTGGGTGGCGCAAAGGTCAGCGACAAAATCGAAGTGGTCGAGAACCTCATGAAGATTGCCGATTCAATGCTTATCGGCGGCGGCATGGCCTATACGTTCCTGAAGGCACAAGGCCTGCAGATAGGCAAGTCGCTGGTAGAAGAAGACAAGATTGATCTGGCGAAGAAGTTGCTTGCGGAAGCAAAGCAGAAAAATTTCAAGCTGTTGCTTCCCGTTGACCACGTCATCGCACCCGAATTCAAGGCCGATGCTCCTGCGAAGACTGTCGATGTTAATGCCACCCCTGCCGATCAGATGGGACTGGACATTGGACCGAAAACTGTCGCCGCCTACAATGCGGAAATCGCCAGAGCGAAAACGATCGTATGGAACGGCCCGATGGGAGTGTTCGAGATGCCTTCGTTTGCCAAGGGCACGCTGGAAGTAGCAAGAGCAGTGGCCGCTGCCACAACGGCAGGAGCTACCTCGATCGTCGGTGGCGGCGATTCCGTCGCCGCAGTCCACCAGTCCGGCGTTGCCAAGCACATTTCCCACATTTCCACTGGCGGAGGAGCTTCGCTCGAATTTCTAGGTGGCACGAAATTACCGGGCGTGGAGGCCCTTACCAACAAATGAGCACCACAAAACGTCGCCGCGTCATCGCGGGCAATTGGAAAATGTATAAGACTCAGTCGGATACTCGCGCCTTCTTTGCCGGGTTTAATCCACTTGTTGTCGGGATCAACGATTGCGACATTGTCATTGCTCCCCCGTTTACCAACATTCCGATCGCTGTGGAAGCCACCAAGGGAACTCACATCGCCATTTCTGGTCAGGACGTTTTCTGGGAGAAGGAAGGCGCTTTCACGGGACAAATCTCAACTGGCATGCTTCTGGAAGCTGGCTGCAAATACACAATTATTGGGCACTCGGAGCGGCGCCAGTTTTTCGGCGAGACCAACGAGACTGTCTTCAAGAAGACCAAAGCGGCGCTGGCCGCCGGGCTCACCCCCATCGTCTGTATCGGCGAAATACTTGCCGACCGCGAAGCCAATCGCACTGATAACGTCTGCAAAGCGCAATTTACCGGTAGTGTCGGCGCGTTGACCCCCGAGGAATTCTCCCGTATTCTAATAGCTTACGAACCGGTCTGGGCTATTGGTACGGGCCGCACAGCAACTCCGGAAATCGCCGTGGCGGTACATAAGTTTGTGCGTAGTTGCGCCGCAGGGCAGTTCTCCAGCAGTCATGCTTCCGCCTTGCGCATTCTCTACGGCGGAAGCGTCAAGCCCGATAACATCAAGGGATTGATGGCTCAGGAAGAACTCGATGGCGCGCTTGTAGGCGGAGCGAGCCTGGATCCGAAGTCGTTTGCCAGTTTGGTTAAGGATTGGCCCCGCTGACGCGGGACACTCCGCCGGGCACGATCCGGCTAAGGCAATTTAACGTTTGAGGTGCATGAAATGCCGTCTGGATTGAAATGGGCGCTCTCCCTGTTCGTGGGCTTTGGGATTATTGTTATCGGATTTCGCTGGTGGAGCCCACTGCTCTCCGCGTTTTTCGTACTGAACTGCCTGGTGCTGATTATCGTCGTGCTGCTGCAGAGCGGCAAAGCGGCTGATCTCGCAGGCGCGTTCGGAGGTGCTGGTAGCCAGACGGCTTTTGGGCCGCGCGGCGCCGCTTCGGTGCTATCTCAGGCGACCACCTTTTGCGCCATCATGTTCATGGTCTGTGCGCTGGCGATGGCTGTTCACGTGGATCGGTCCGTCGGTGAAGGCGGATCCGTTCTGGAGAAGTTCTCGAAGCCCGCAACCAAAACGGCCCCTGTGACTCCGGCTCCGCAACCTGCGGCTCCTCAGTCTTCGACGCCGCAATCAACGCCACCGGCTTCACAGCCGAAGCCGTAGTCAGGCTCTTAATTTATTTGAGAATGGTTTTTGCGCGGCCAGCCTGGTCAGGCTGGCCGTTTCGTTGGTACGCCGAGCAGGGTCGACAGCTTGGAGGTGAAAGTCCTCTTCACAGCCTGATAGAGGTGAAGGGAAGCGAAGCGCAAGGGCGTCACTGCCCAGGGGCACACCACGCCGCGCTACATGCCCGCACTAGTTGCAAACATGCGCTGTTTTGAATTTGCCCGGATCTAAACTAGGAATGGTGCGGCCGAGTGGATTCGAACCACCACGGTATTGCTACCGCCAGCCCCTCAAGCTGGTGCGTCTGCCAGTTCCGCCACGACCGCGTTTCAGAACTTTACAAGTATAAACGAGACGCAGGCCGAATGCGAGAGTACCACCGCCACTTTCTGCAGCCTGGGTACCTTCGCCCGGCATGCATCTGCTGCTATGATTTCTCCATGGCTCTGCAATTTTCGGAAGCTGAAATTCGCGTGCTTGGTTGCCTCATCGAAAAAGAGATCACCACGCCGGAATACTATCCGCTTTCGCTCAATGCATTGCTGAACGCCTGCAATCAGAAGTCGAATCGCGAGCCGATCCTGTCGCTGGATGAAGTTGGAGTCCGCAGCTCGCTGCGGTCCTTGTCCGAACAGGCCCTGGTGCGCAGCGCCAGCAGCGACTCTCGTGTTTCTAAATACGAGCATCGCGTCAACGAGGTCTACAATTTTCACCGCCACGAAATAGCTGTGCTCTGCGTGCTGTTGCTGCGTGGTCCACAGACTCCTGGCGAACTGCGGACGCGGGCCGAACGCATGTACGCGTTCGAGGATCTTGAAGCTGTGCTTTCCGCGTTGAACCTGTTGATGCGCCGTGAACCGCCGCTGGTTAAAGTCCTGCCGCGCCAGCCGGGCACTAAAGAATCGCGCTACATGCACCTGTTTGCTGGTGATGAGGTACCAGACACGCGCCCCGAAACCGAGAACTCAGCGTCTGGATCCGCCTCCGCGAAACATTCGATGGACGCGGAGCGTGTCGCCCAATTGGAAGTGGAAGTTGATGCGCTGCGTCGGGAACTGGAAGCGCTTCGCGAGCAATTTGCCAATTTCCAAAAGCAATTCCAGTAGGGGACGCCTTCTGAGGCAGGTGCCATTTGCGGTTAGCTGCAGAACTACTTCTTGCGGAACACTCCTCGCACTACTGAGCCTTTCCCACTGTGCATTCTGCCTTCCTCTAACTCCACCACGGACTCTTCCAGTTCCAAAACTTCAGCGCCTGCAAAATCGCGTCTCAACATCTCTGCGGTATACAGCAAGTCCACTTGCTTGGGCCCGCCAGATGTGAATTCCAATTGCCCTGGATTGAATGCTTCGAGAATGATGATTCCGCCGGGCTTCAGCGCTTCCACCATGTGGGTATGAATCTTGGAACGCTCTTCGGGCACCAAATGCAGATAGATGGAAGCCACTGCATCAAATTTTGAAATTGGCCAGTCCCACGAATTCAGGTCACTCAGCAGGATTTCAGCGGAAATTCCCTCAGCTTGCGCAGACTTGCGCGCACGCTCCACTCCTACGGGAGAAACATCCACGGTAGTCACGCCGAGGCCCTGCTTCGCGAGCCACAGTCCGTTTCGACCGTAGCCATCGGCTGGCACTAAAACCTTCATACCTGCCATAAGCCGTTTGACAGCTTGCACGCGCAGATAACCGTTTGGCTCTTCGCCGTAAACTGGTTCTGGCCTGCCAAATCGCTCGTCCCACATCGCCGCCGGGTCTGGTTTTGACTCATCCTCCATTGCGCTCTCCTTTGTCCGATGCCATATTTGGATGCGAGCCTGTCTTTGTTGCAATTTCGTTCGTAGACGGTAAGATACCATTGGTTCCGGTTGCCGCATGGGGCGGAACTACTTCGAAAATGGTCACTTACGACGATAGCGCCGATCTGCCGGGGCGAGCCAAACAGGGATTCCTTGCTCGTGTCGTGTTTTCTGCCAGCCACAAGACGATCGGCTTGCAATATCTTTGGCTAGCCCTCGCCAGTGTTTTCGTGGGCATGATTCTCTCCACCCTGCTGCGCATTCACGCTTCCTGGCCGACCACCGCCATTCCGTTCCTGAGTAGTTTTAGCGCAACCCCGGAGCGCTTTGCGGCGATGCGATTGCTGCACGGCTCGCTGATGGTTTTTTTTGTTTTGACGGCTGCCCCTCAAATGGGCTTTGGCAACTACTTGCTCCCGCTACAGATTGGCGCGCGGGAGATGGCTTTTCCGTCGCTCAATCGACTTTCCTTTTGGATGACCCTTGCCTCTCTGATTGGCATGACCGCATCGTTTTTTCTTTCCCTGAACTCCGGCATCAATGCATGGCTCATCAGCGCTTCTATTTTTTCGCTGGCAGCGCTCCTTAGCGCAATCAACTTCGTCACCACCACAATTGATTTGCGAACTGAAGGCATGACTTTGACGCGTATGCCGGTAACTGTCTGGGCCTGGTTCATCAACGCCATCCTCAGTATGTTGATCTTCAGCATTCTACTCGCGGGAACCAGCGCGGTACTCTCCGACCGCCTGTTCGGCTTTAATTTCTTTTCCAGCGCGTCCTTCCTTGCCGGTCAGCCGCAAAATCTTGTGCGGCAGGGAAGTCTCCCGATTCTTTGGCAGCGCCTGTTTTGGTATTTTGCTCAAGCGGAAGTCTACGTAGCTATGCTGCCTTGCTTCGGATTCACCACGCATCTGCTGGCCACGTTTTCACGCAAACCTGTCTGGAAGGAACGCATAGTTGTACTTGCACTGTGCGGAGTTGGCGTCGTCGGCTTTTGCGTCTGGGGTTACCACATGTTTGCGACGGGCTTAAATCCCTACGCGCCGCTGATCTTTTCCGTGTTAGCCTCATCGATCGGTATTCCCGCCGTGCTGCTGCTGGCCAGCTGGATTGGAACGTTGTGGGACGCGCGCTTTCGGCTCAGCACCGCCATGCTATTTGCCGTTGGTTTTATCTCACTGTTCGTGGCCGGCGGGTTGTCCGGCATTTTTCTGGCGCGACATGAACTGCGGCAAGCCACGGTCAGCGAAGATTTCGTCATCGGGCATTTCCATCTGGTGATGGGCGTAGCCGCGACGTTCGCTATTCTGGGCGCACTTTTCTTCTGGTTCCCCAAACTTTTCGGATGCCGCTTGAATGAAACGCTGGGAAAGATTCATTTCTGGGTGACGTTTGCCGGAGTCTACGCGATTTTCATGCCTTTGCATTGGCTGGGCCTCTTAACGCAATCGCAGTCGCTTCCCGTTGCGCAACGCGTTGCCTTGGCCTCCGTCGGTTCTTCATTCCGTACATTCGTGACGATCGCCACTACCCTCACCGTCGCCGCTCAAATGCTTTTCCTATTCAATTTCTTCAGCACGCTACTCTCGCGCGATCGCAACAAACTTGAGGAAAGCAATCCGTGGCGAGCCACCACGCTTGAATGGAGCATTGCTTCCCCCGCCCCGGACGATAATTTCGGTACAATTCAGCCAATCGTTTACCGCGGAGCCTACGAGTTCCATTCCGGCTTCTCCAGAGATTTTTTGCCGCAGCATCTTTCGCCTGAGTTACTAGTTCAGAAAGTCCTCTAGGGCTGGGAGAGAGGGAACATGCCTAGCGCTACATCGACGAAAGATATTGAACTCATCATTGAAAATGCAGGTGGCGGCGGAGGGAATCCACCGCCTGCGGGAGGCAATGGCGGCGGCGATGGAAATGGCAAGCCCGGCCACAACAATCCCCAGTCTTCAGCGAACCGTTATTACACCGGCATCGCCATCGGGATTGTCGCCATTCTCATGTTTTTCATGGCACTGGCTAGCGCGTTTCTTTTGCGCAAGGGCACTGGTGGAGATTGGGTTGCGGTCCACATTCCTCCACTACTGTGGTTCAACACCGCAATCTTATTGCTCAGCAGCGGCACTCTGGAAATGGCCCGCAAGCGGCTTGCGAAAGAAGATTCTGCGGGCTTCAAGAAGTTCTGGCTCATTACTACCTTGCTAGGGGTCGCTTTTCTGATTGGACAAGTGGCAGCTTGGCTCCAGTTGAACGGGCAGGGGATCTTTCTTGCCACCAATCCTGCCAGCAGTTTTTTCTATATTTTTACGGGAGCACATGCGCTGCACCTGATCGGTGGAGTCGCCGCATTGATCTATGTAGCCCGGCGAAACTTCGACGCTGCCCAGATCACCCGTTCCGTCGCCGCGGAAGTCACCTCCTACTATTGGCATTTCATGGACGCGCTGTGGTTCTTCCTGCTCGCCCTGCTTTCCCTCGGAAAGTAAATTACACGTAACTTCCCCTTCATTTATTAATCTAAGTGAGCAAGCGAGGGGTGAACCCATATTGGTGTGTCATATGGGATAAGAATCTATGAATCTGTAGAGCGCTTCTGACGAAATTCGAATAAGCATAGTTTTGGCCAAGGCTCAAGATTGACATCTAAGAATGACACCTGCAACTTACATAAAACAAATTGTTTACATTTTCCTTAGCTAATTCAGTGCTTTCATTGATACTTTCGAATGCTGTCAGGTTTTTTGAGGTGTGAGCCCTGAATCGTTGCAACAATAATCTTTATTTTCCGTATTTATCTAAAAGCTGTCTTGTATCACTTCATTACTGGGGGGAAGAATGTTCTTAATTTATCGAGTTAGTCCGGAAGACCCTGCTCGACTGAGTTTCAAGAGGATGCAAGCCGCGGCGACCTCACCGATACTCGATCTGAATTTCGTTCAACATACCTTTATTAAAGCGTGCCTACCGTTAATGTTGGGCCTGATTCTCTCTTTGGCATTCAGCCCTAAGACCTGGGCGCAGAACGCTTCGGTCACCGTCACTGTCACGGACGCGAGTGGCGGGGTTGTTGTCGGAGCCAGCGTAAGCACCAAAAATATGGAAACAGGGGCAGAACGCGCAGCGACAAGCAACGACACGGGTGCATACCGAATCGTCGATCTACAACCCGGCACCTACGAAATTGCGGTCGATAAGCAGGGATTCCGCACTGTTCACTTCAAGGATATCGTTTTGACGGTAAGCCAGGTTCTCCCGCTCGATGTCAAATTGGAAGTCGCTGCCGTTGCGGCGACCATCGAAGTCAGCTCCGGGGACCTGCCGACCATCGAACTCGACAATGCGTCGATTAGCAACACGGTTGACCAGCGAAAGATCTCTGATCTCCCGCTTGTGACCCGAGATCCCTACCAGCTCGTGCTGCTTTCTCCCGGCGTGATCCAAAGCAACACCTCCGGTGGCGGATTTTCCGTGAACGGCCAGAGAGATCGCAACAACAATTTCCTCTTGGATGGTATCGACAATAAAGATGCCGATGTTCCCGGAATTCCAGGTGGTGTAACTTCTCTAAATCCTGATGCGACCCAGGAATTTCGCGTAATTACTAACAATTTTCTCCCGGAGTATGGTCGCAATTCAGGCGCGGTGATCGAAATTATCACCCGAAGCGGCACCAATACCCTCCATGGCAATGCTTATTGGTTCGGCCGTTACACCGCCACCGCGGCACGAGACTTTTTTAACCACAACACAGACTCGGTTACTGGTCAGGTTGAAACCCAGAATCCGTTTGTCCGAAACACTTTCGGTGGCTCGATGGGAGGGCCGCTCATTAAGAACAAGACTTTTTGGTTTGCGAATTACGACGGCAACCGATTTGTCACAACGCTAAACAATCAAACCATCGTTCCAACCGCGGGATTTAAGAACGGTGTGTTTACATTCAATGGAACGCCAGTAGATATCAGTTCATCAGACTCTCCTCAGAACGCGACGGGGCTGCCGCTTGATTCCACACTTTCTCAGATTCTCGCTTTGTATCCAGCGGCAAACGCAGGCGCCACCGCAGTCGACGACGTTCGAGGCTTGTACCAATTTGGGAGTTCATCGCGGGCGAACTCGGACAACTTCACGGTCAAGGTAGATCACAACATAAATCAAAAAAATCTGCTTTCCGTGCGCTACACTTACAATCGCAATACCGATCCGAATCCATTTCATTCTGATTTCCTGCCCGGCTTGGATGCGGTTGGATTTTATGGCCTCACACAAAGCGCTTCGAACGCTGGCGCGCCCTTTTTTCTTGTTGAAAATTAAAGGAAGGCCACGGAAGGGTCGAGTTGCTTATCGCAATCTGGCTGGGGGATCTGCTGAGGGTGGAAGTGGCCGCAACGACTGGGTGCCTGCAGAATTCGGCTCTACCTTAACAGGGGCAGGGTTGGGGATACCTACTCCCGCGTTCCAATCGAGGTGGTCTTTACTGCAAGCCGGGCAATATCCCTTACCGGTATCATCATCGCGCAGGCTGGCTAGTTCATAACACCCACACACACAGTCGCAGCAGCCGGTTCTGGAAGCCGTCTTGATGGGAATGAGTGCCATAGGTGTGACTCCTCGTAAGATACCACGAGGCGCGCTACTCGCTTACAAATTCTTCAAATGGGTCAAGCGAAACGGCGATCCCAGGTTTTCCCGCAATTCCACCCAATGATCTTCGGGAATGGACATAAATACGTCGACGACCTTTGCGTCGAACTGCGTTCCCGCGCACCGTTTGATCTCTTCGCGAGCGTGGGACATCGGAAGCGCCTTGCGGTATGGCCGGTCGCTGATCATCGCGTCCAGCGCATCGGCAATCGAGAATATCCGTGCGCCCAGGGGAATCTGATCTCCGCGCAGACCTCTGGGGTATCCACTGCCATCGTAAAATTCCTGGTGTGCCAGAACAATCTCTGCCGCATCGCGCAAAAACGGAATGCGAGTCAGCATCTGGTAGCCGATGTCGCAATGAGTCCGCATGATCGTCTTTTCGTCGTTGTCCAGCGGGCCCGGTTTGCGCAAGATCGAATCTGGAATCGCCATCTTTCCGATATCGTGCAAGAATGCTGCGCGCGCCAGCACCGGAAGATAATCCAGGGGTACGGGTACGGCCTTGGCGATGGAGATTGTGAACGCGGTCACGCGCTGGCAGTGGCCTTCGGTCTCCGCATCCTTCAAGTCCAACGCGCTTCCCAGGGCTTCCAGCGTATCGTCGTAAGACTGCTCCAGCTTGGCCAGGGCTTCCTGATACTGCACCGTGCGCGTTTCCACCAATTGTTCAAGGTTCTGCTGAAAATTCTTATTGTCGCGCACCACTTGCCGCCAATCCAATGCGCGTTTCACCCCGTGGAATAGCTGGTCTTTCTCAAATGGCTTCAGGATGTAATCGTAAGCGCCGCGGCGGATCGCTTCCAGGGCAGTAGAGATATCGTGGATAGCGGTAACCATGATGACCGGGATGTCGGCATCGTATTGCCGCAGCCAGTCCAGCAGCTTAATGCCATCCATTTCTGGCATGATCATGTCGCTTAGCACAAGATCCGGCGTCTGCTTTCTAATGCATTCTTGTGCCGCGCGCCCATTACTTACCGAAGTGCACTGGTAGCCGCGGGACTCCAGCATGGTCGAGACAACTTCTCGGATGGCTTCTTCGTCATCCACAACCAGTATATTGCCTAGGTCCACGATGTGGTTCTCCCAAGCACTATTATAGAGGACGTCACACCTGCATTTGTGAGCCCTTGCCCAGTCAGAAAATAGCGTGTTAGCGTCATTGCAGATGAGGGGTCCAGAGTCGTTCTCCAGCCGGAACTCTCTTTTCACGAGTATCCAACCCTAGAGTTTTGCCGGGAGGCATGGCCGTGGTCCCGAATCAAGGCCTACAAGGCATCGCGTTCTTTGAAGCTACCGCGTGCCTGACCCTGCTGGTGTTGTTCATTCACCTGCAAAAAGACAATGCTTCCGCATTTTATAGGTTGTGGTTACTAGGCTGGGTTTCCCTGACGGTGTCCTCGTCCAGTGAATTGATCTGTTATTTCGTACACTTTCCACTGCTCCGCATTGCCGTTGATGGGGCCAGTATGGCCGCATTTGTGTTCTTTCTTGCATCCATTGCGCAATTTGTGGCCGGCCCGACCCGTTTTTACTGGCCCACCATGTGGCTTGCAGGACTACTTGGCTTGACCACAAGCTATTACGAAAGCCGGGCTTCGGAGTGGATTGATACCAGGTGGGAAACGGCCATTCTTCAGAGCTGCCTGTGTCTTGGGTCAGGACTGCTATTGTTTCGATGGGCGCGCCGTGATTCTGGGCCCGGCGCAAGACTGCTGGCTGGCTCGTTTGCTCTTATTGCCCTCAACAATCTGGACCGGCCGTCTTGGACGCACGAGGAAATCCATCTTTTCCGGTTTGCCTTCGACCATTTTCTGAACGCCAGCCTTGGCATCGGTATGATCGTATTGCTGCTGGAAAACGCCCGCATTCGTTCCGAAGAGATTAGCGAGAAAATGCGGCAGTTCACCATGCTAACTGCTTCCAGCAGTCAGTCGGTTTCCCTGACCGAACTCCTTCAAACAGTGTTAACTCAGATCGTCGGCAGCCTGAACGCCAGCCACGGAATGATTCGTTTGTTGGAGGGGAAGGGTGAAGTCAAAGAATATGCTGTCCGCGCCTCCGTCGGATTCTCAGACAGCTACCTGAGGCATTACGTACTTTCTGGCGTCCTGGTTCCAGAAACATCGCAAGAGCCTTACCACATCTCTCGATTTGAAACTGAAAAAGATCCTAAAGTGCGCCGCAGCATGGCAGAAGCCAGCATCACTCAATTGATTACCATTCCTCTTCGCGGTCAGGAAGGCCCGATAGGGATACTAAAGATCGGAGCTACTTCCAGCAAGCGCTTCCATGAAGACGAAATCAGCTATCTTGTAAACGTTGCTAACTTTCTGGGCACTACGGTCGAGAACGTCAGTCTCTTCGACCGGGTGAAAACTGTCCAACAGCAGTGGGCTTATACTTTCGACTCCATCGGCGACCCCATTCTTGTTCACGACTTGCAGGGACGCATCCTTCGCGGAAATCTTCGTCTGTCTAATCAGTTGGGACGCGAAAATCCCAGCCTGATCGGGCGTTCGGTAAGCGATCTCTTCAACACGCGTGATGTCCCATTCAAGATTTGTCCGTATTGCGAAGGCATTGCCGGTGATGCGGATTCGCAGGACCCCTGGCTGCAAGGATTTTTTTTGGCCTCTACCTCCACCTTTACCGATCCTGACGGCCGCAAGTTGGGCACTATCCATGTGCTAAAAGACATCACGGAACGTAAGAAAGCCGAAGAGAAGTACCGCGCTCTGGTGGCCAGCGTTCAGGAGGGCGTCTTCATTGCCACCATGCAAGGGCGCTACCTCGATTTCAACGATGCCCTGATGCGCATGACCGGATATGAGAATCGTGACGAGCTGATGCAGATCGATATTTCGCAAGCACTCTACGCGAACCCAGCCGACCGCGAGCGTTTGAAGAAACTTCTCCATGAGCATGGTGCCGTGAACGACTACGAATATGAAATTCGTCGCAGAGACGGTGAGATTCGCACAGTAAGCGAGTCCTCAACTGCTGTTCGTGACGCAACCGGGAACGTCACGGCCTATCAGGGGTTCCTGTTGGACGTCACTGAGCGCCGGCATGCCGAGCAGGAAATTCGCCGCCGGAATCGCGAATTGGTAGTGCTTAATTCGCTTGCAGAAAGCCTCGTCTCGACACTCGACTTCCAGGATTCCATTCACCGCAGTCTCCGCCAGATCTTGGAACTATTTGCGCTGGACGCCGCCTCACTCTACCTGTTCGATCCTGACGGCACCACACTTCGACGCGTTTCTTCCGTCGGCCATCGTTCTGAATTCGCGCGCCATTTTCCAGTGATTGCAGTTCCCGCGGAACTGCTCGCGCAACTTCGTGCAGTGCGGGCCACCTTCCTCTCCGCCCAAGGTATTCCGCTGCCGCCGATTGCCAGGGAAGTACAGTTGAAGGAAGGACTTGAGTCCGCGTATTTGGTCATACTGTGGTCTAAAGACAAAATTATCGGTGGTCTCACCGTCGGCAGCCGGGCTGTGCGCGAATTTTCGAGCGCTGATATCAGCCTATTGACTGCCGTCGCAGGCCAGATCGCCAGCGCTGTTGAACGTACCATGTTGTACGAGGAGACCCGGCAAGCTTATGACAACCTGCGCCGTACTCAGGAACAATTGTTGCACAGCGAGAAACTTGCGGCTGTCGGCCAGCTCATTTCTGGCGTGGCCCACGAGCTGAATAACCCCCTAACGGCCATTCTTGGTTACAGCCAATTGTTGACCTCAAGTGGCCAGGTCGGCCCGCTTGCTCTCGGCTACACAGAAAAAATCTACAAGCAGGCCCAACGCACACACCGAATTGTTCAGAATCTTCTCAGCTTTGCCCGCCAGCATAAACCTGAACGCGTCCCCGTTCGCCTGAACACCGCAATTGAGGACACCCTTGCCTTGCGAGACTATGACCTGCGCATGAGCAAAATCCGCGTACACCTGAGTTTGGCCCCTGATCTTCCGGAAACTCCTGCGGATCCTCATCAATTCCAGCAGGTATTCTTGAATCTGATCAACAACGCCGTTGATGCCATACTGGAAACAAGCGAAGAGGGCGATTTGTGGGTCAAAACCGGCGTTGAGGACAATTTAATTTTCGTTGAATTTACCGACAGCGGCCCTGGTGTTAAGGATTCATCGCGTGTATTTGATCCCTTCTACACTACCAAACCAGTGGGTAAGGGTACCGGGCTGGGATTAAGTATCTGCTACGGAATTGTGACCGAGCATGGAGGAACGATTTTGGTGCGAAATGATCCCCCGCGCGGTGCTACGTTTAGAATCGAACTGCCTTTACAACCTTCGCACCCCTCCAAAGTCAGCAAACTACCGCGGCTCGTCGCCCCGCTCCTCAAACAGTGAAGGGTACTCTGACGCCAGTGCAGCACGCTCCCCGATTCGCGTCGTCGCCTGCTCCAGTCGGAATGAAAGCTCGTTTGCCATCTCAGATATCTTCGCGAAACTCTTCCACGGCCTGAGCCCTGTCTTCAGTCGCCAACGAAGGAGTCAACAGTTCCAGGTGAAGGCCACGCTTAGCCGAAACCGCTCCCATTCATGAGCGGCCACAACTTCCGGCGCCATCGCCGCCAGCACCCGAGAAGCTTCGATCAAAGTCCTATAGTCCGTCTCAATGAACTCCAGATACTTCCGCGCTATCTATCTCTTTGCGCTCGGCGCGTACCCGCCGGAATAATTCCGGATATCCGCGTTCCACTAGAAAATCCGTGTCCTTTGACTGCAGTGCCTGCAAGATTTGCGGCAACCGGTAATAGTGTCGTGGAGCGGAAAGGGCTTCGAAAACCGCGTCCGCGGATTTGAAGTTGATTCTTACCGGTCGAACAGCCCAAAGCAACAAGCCAACCAGGAGTAGCACGGCGGCAATGAAGAAGGAAAGGATCAGGGTCATGAGCTGTGTTTCCCCGCTTGGAGAAGTTGAGAAACTTGGTCGTTTAAATGCTTCAGACGAACATTAAGCTCCGGAGAAATGGTGGCATACAAATCTTGCGACATGGGCTACGTACTCGGGACCGTCGAGGTGGCTTCTGCATATGCCCATACGGCTTGAATCCAAATCAACAAACTGGCCAGAAACGTCAGAATATCCAAGTACCCCCCACATGACCACAAAGCTGCTGTGCAATTTCTCGAAGATCGTGTCATTGAGTGGTACTTTTCGGTCAAAAAGTGCATTTCCAACGAATCTGGTATCCTGCCTGTCTATGTCTTTCGGGCGACAATTCATCCGTTTTACATTCCGTATTGCTCTTCTATTCACCTTTTCTTTGTTCTTAGCCACAAATCCTCGCGCCCAGCAAAGCCCGAAAACCATCCCTTCCCCTGCTCCTTCCAGCGACAACCCAGAATTCCTGGCAACCGCAGACGAAGTCCTCCATGATATGAGCGAGATTACCGGTTGGAAGCTGAAATCTCCGCTGAAGAAATCCATTCGCACTCGCGAGGAAATTCACGCCTACGTCCTGCGCCAAATGAATGATGAAAAAGATGCGACAGAACGCTACGCCTCTACAAGAAGCGCCGAGGCTTTCGGCTTGATTCCAAGAGGATTCAACCTGGAAAGTTTTCTGGTTGATTTGCTTACCGAGCAGATTGCCGGACTATACGACCCTAAAGTACACGAGTTTTACATTGCTGCCTGGATCGCACCCGAAGAACAACGTATGGTTATGTCCCATGAATTGACCCATGCGCTGGAAGACCAATATTTCCAGATTGAGCAATGGGTGAAAGCGGCCCATCCTAACGACGATGCCGCACTGGCTCGCGAGGCTGTTCTTGAAGGCAGTGCCATGGCCGCCATGCTTGAGTATCTGTTGAAAGACAAAGGCCTGAGGCTTCGCGATCTACCGGATATCGATCCATCACTCTTCATCGGTGATTTTAGCGATACACCGATGCTCAAAAAGGCCCCGTCCTTCCTCAAGGATTCCCTGATGTTTCCTTACTTCAACGGCCTTACCTTTTCCATGAGTGTCCTCAAAACCGAAGGTTGGCGCGGTTTCTCGTCCGTCTTTGACAAGCCGCCTGCTAATACGCAGCAAATTCTTCATCCCAAACTCTACCGCTTGAACAAAGTTCCGGCCCCCCTCAAACTTGGCTTGCCAGAAAGCTCTCTCGATAAGTCTTGGACCCAGTTGGAAGAAAACTCCCTGGGTGAATTCGGCTGGAAGGAAGTTCTAAAGCAATTTCTTGATGAGGCCCGTGCCAAACCCCTCTCGGCCGGGTGGGATGGCGACGTCTATGCGACATTTGAACAGAAAGAGAGCAAACGCACCCTACTCGCTACACACATTCGGCTCTCTAATCAGGAGACTGCCACCCGGTTCTTTGGACAATACTCGGAAGCTCTTGAACTAAAGCATGTTGACCGAACGAATCTGCTCCGCCAGCCGAACTTTTTCTCATTCAATACGCTGGAAGGTGGGGTGTTCCTGCAGTGTGTCGACACGGAGTGCATCACTCTTGAAGGAGGTGACCGCACCCTCTTTCTCAGATGGCTAAAGGCGCTAGGCTGGCCTGCCATCCCCGATGATCCACAGAAGTCTCCCGCCGCTGAGATCAAAACTACGGCCTTGTGTAGCGCACTCGAGGCAGTCGGCCACTAAACGTGAGGAGTTGTCGTTGTTGGGTAAGATCGCATCTCTAGGTCAATGCGTTCTGCGCAACACGAGCAACGTCAGATCGTCTTGTCGTTTCACTCCCTGAGAAAAGATGCCTATCTCTCCCAGGCAGGCTGAAAGCATTGCATCCGGGGCAACGGCGCCATGCCGTGCAGCCAAAGCCTCGGCTCGGCCCATCCCGTATTCATCGCCTGCAGAATTGAATATTTCCGTCAGGCCATCGGTATAAAGAAAAAGACTATCGCCCGGCGCCACTCTCAACTCGCACACCGGAAAATTGGTTGTGCCGAACATTCCCAGCGGCACGCCCGTCGCTTCTCGCGAAGATACGCCCTTAGTCGAAATGTGCAGCAACGGCAAATGTCCCGCGCTTACGTATTCCACTTTTCCATCCGCTGTGGCTCGTCCTACCACCAGTGTTGCGTACTGTCCTGCCGTGGTACTATCGCAGAATAGACGATTGGCATGTTCGACCAATTTGTGCAGCGGAAGCTTCTGCCCGGCCAGGGTGCGGAATGTCGCGTGCAAGTGGCTCATCAGCATGGACGCCGCCACTCCTTTGCCGGCTACGTCGCCCAACAAAAACAGAAAACCGTCATCCTCCTCGATCAGGTCGCAATAGTCGCCGCTCACCAACCCTGCCGGCTCGTAGTGATATCGCGCTTGCCAACCATCCACGCCCCAGTCTGAACGTGGCAGCAATGCCCGTTGGATCTTCGCTGCCAGCGTCAGATCGGCTTCGAGCGCGCGCTGTTCCGCCTGCGACAAGTGGTCGATGCAAAACCTCAACAAAGGATCGCACAACAGCCGGTCGGCTTCGATTGTGTCGTGGCATTCTTCACATATGCCAAACGTTCCACCCTGTAGACGCGAAAGCGCGTCATCCACGCTGGACAACAATTGCTGCAGGGAAGCGTCCGCCGCATTCGCCCTTGTAGCACTCATCAGGTGCTGGCGGCGATGTTCGAGCTCCGTCCTGATATAAACATGTTCTGTAGTAGCCATGATTTCCTCGCTGATAGATTGCCGTTTCGTTCCTGGAGAGTCCATCCGATTTACACCTCCAAATTCACGAATTCGTCGAGAGGAAAAAGGGAAGCTCAACGGGCATTTTGTCGCACCTGCGCGCTCGCTGTCCGGCTGGGAGTCTGCAAGGGGAAAGACCCTGGCAAGTTTCCCAGACTCATTCGATGCCGCAGGCGCTCCAGCCGTCGCGTGAATCTCTGCGCCATTCGAGCCGCTCGCGTCGATCCAATATGGTCGCGAGAATGGTGGTATTCCCGGCCCAATTTGGCCAGCGCTGACTCTGCAAACTGCACTGCCCGCGCCAGATCCTTCCTATGTCGCTCGTAATAAATGGCCAATTGTTCGCACGCGATGACCCCATCCTGCGCGTCTCCGGCAAGTTCATTCCACAGTACCGCCGCTGCCTCCAGATCTCCGCGGCGCTTCGCCATCATCGCCAGTTCGCGCATTGCCTTCGGCCGATACGCTGCTGGCAATCCTGCACCCAGCGCTTGCGTGCACACCGAATGTGCCCGGTGCTCTTCTCCGCGTCTGTTCAAAAAGCGCGACAGTCCAAACAGGTCCAACGAATCCGTCTCTGCCAGATTCGACTCGCCCTCATCCAGCAGCGTATTGATTTTTCCGTACAGCGCCGCAAGTCCCCGCAAGTCCATCTGATTGTGTTTTGCCACTCCGGCCAGCGGATCGGGAGTCCCGCCTCGCAAATAATCGAAATAATACTGGGGTATCAACGAAGAAGCGATATCGTCGCCGCGATGCCATCCAAGCCCGCTGGCATCCAGGACGTGCCGCTCCAGTTCCACCAGGCGTACCGAACCCAGCCGCAATTTCCAGAGCGCCCGCGCCGGATGTAGCAGATCCAGATGAGCCATAAGCTTGGGGACAACAATCTTACGCGTCATGGTGAAGCGATTTTCCAGCAGAGGCCAATCAAACGATTTCCCGTTAAACGTAACCAGCACCGGCCGCTCTTCCAGGCGCAATGCTAGCTCGTGCAACATCGAGTGCTCTTCAGAAAAATCTCGTAGAAAAAGCTGCTCTACCTGCAGACCCCCCGCATCCCACCACGCCAGTCCTACAAGAAATGCGTATGTACCCGTTCCGCCGGCAAGACCAGTCGTCTCCGTATCCAGAAATAACCATTTTTCCGGATTCTCCAGCGCCGCCCGCATTTTTACAGTGGCGTTTTCCTGTCGCGCACTTGGAAAAAGCGGGCTGCTCGACCGCGCTCGTTTTTTCGTTGGTCCCGCCACTCTGGAAAGAAGATCCAGAGCTACTTCCGATGGCTGTGAGAATTCCGGCGTCGAATACCAGTTTCGTATCGTCAGATGCTCCCCAAAATCATTGCTGGCAATTCCAGCGCCAAGCAAGCGCCCCACCAGATCCGTATCATCGGGATCTCGGAGTTTCGCCTCGCGCTGCGGCATCGTCCGTGCCGGTTTCAGTGCCGCCAATCGTGCAAATTTATCCAACCTGCCTCCGCCTTGCTCTTGTCGTGGTCGATATTTAGACCGGCCATTCGCTGTTTTCTCTGACTCCGATTTACTCTACCCGCACAATTTTTCTAATATCGCCAACGCCGCTTCCTTCGCCTTCGGCGCCAAATCCCCCGCCGGTCCTACGCACGACGGACAGCCCGCCTCGCAGGGACATGCCTGAATCATTTCCCGCGTCTTTTCCAACAACAATTCATGCGCGCGAAATAGCGGCTCCGAGAATCCAATTCCTCCCGGATACGCGTCGAACAAATACAAATTTGGCTCGAAGAATTCCTTTGCCGTCGGTCCAACAGCCTCTTCCATGCGCATCGGCATCAATTCTTCCGTTTCCGCGCCCGGCGCAGGCGGCCTCTCTCCAATCGCTGTGCCCAAATCCCGCCCATCGCACATCAACAGCAGTGTTGCCACGGACTCCATCGCGTGCAGCAATCCGAACATGCCAGACTGCCGCTCGCTGATCGAGTAGGGGAGTGACTCCAACAGCGCCCTCTCGAGCGTGATCCAGTACGACGTGGTATGCATCTCGTTCTCGGGCAGTTCCAATTGCCCCGCGCCTATATTTTCATTAGTGAAAAACTTAATCTTCTTGAAGCCCACCACCTGCGACCGCACCAGCACATCCCCGTGCGACCTCCAATGCATCACCGTTGGCAATTGCAGGGGTCCAGCATTGCTGGACCCCATGTCCGCAGGTCCGCCAATTTTGAGATCTTTCTCATTCCGCTCCGTCTCCGCAATCTCCAGCACGCGCACCTGTGTGTATCGAATCGCGTCCGTGTAATAGTCCACATCCACCTGCTTCACGTACGCCTTGCGCTCCTTAAAATCCAGATGCTCCACGTGGAACTGCTGCCCGCCATGAATGTAGATGGCCTTCTCGTGCACGGTGGTCAACGCGCTTACAAAATCTATTTCGCCAATCACCAGGGGTTGCCCAGTCACATCGATAATCACAAAATTGTCGCTGGTCACCGAACGCAAACTGATCGTGTCCGCGGGATACGCCTCGTGCGTCCAGTGATAATTCTCTCCCGCCAGATGCAGGTATCCCGTCTTCGCCAGCCGCGCGCACAAATCGCGCACATCCACTTCGCCAAACACTTCGGCCGGCCCAATCGGCAATTCAAATACCGCGCACTTTAAGTGATTGATCAGCACTTCCAGATTGTCCGGCTGGATATAGGCGTGCTCCGGTGTATTCCCGAAAAAATAATCCGGATGCCGCACAATGAATTGATCCAGCGGAGCCGAAGACGCTACCAGTACCGCGCACGAACTCCCGCTGCGCCGCCCGGCTCGTCCCGCCCGCTGCCAAGTCGCCGCAATCGTGCCGGGGTAACCCGCCATGACCACCGCGTCCAGCGAACCCACATCAATGCCCAACTCCATCGCGGAAGTTGTCACCACGCCACGGATTTTTCCGTCGCGCAACCCGCGCTCAATCTCGCGCCGTTCCGTCGGCAGATAGCCACCACGATATCCGCGTATGCTTTCCGGTTTCCCCGGCATCTGCGGATTTGCCTGCTGCAGATACGTAAGCATGAGCTCCGTGTGCAGTCGCGAATTGGCAAACACCATTGTCTGCAAATCGTGTTTCAAAAATTCCTGCGCCACACGCGAACTTTCGTTGATGTAGCTTCGCCGTATTCCCAGCGCGCGATTCACCACCGGCGGGTTGTAGAACACAAAGGTCTTCTCTGCCGCGGGAGCCCCATTTGCCGACAGCACTTCCACGTCGTCCTCGATCAGCCGCGATGCCAGTTCGCCGGGATTCGCAATCGTTGCCGAGCAGCAGATGAATTGCGGCTCGCTGCCGTAAAACTTGGCGATTCGCTGCAACCGCCGCAGCACATTGCACAAGTGACTCCCAAACACTCCACGATAGGTGTGCAACTCATCCAGAACGATGTAGCGCAAATTCTCAAACAGCCGCGTCCACCGCGTGTGGTGCGGCAGAATTCCCGTATGCAGCATGTCCGGATTGGTCAAAACAATGTGGCTTTTCTCGCGAATGGCCTTCCGTGCGTCGCTTGGCGTGTCCCCATCATAAGTAAACACCCCAATCCGGCTTCCAGCCCGGTTGGTTTGGTCTGTCTCATGTAGTGGCCGGTCTTTAGACCGGTTCTTTTGCTCTAATCCTGGCGCGCCGCCCCCGTCCAACCGCAAATTCAAATCGTACAATTCAGAGAGCTGGTCCTGCGCCAGCGCCTTTGTCGGGAACAAATACATCGCCCGCGTATCATCATCGTCCAGAATCGCGTTCAGCACCGGCAGGTTGTAGCACAGTGTCTTCCCCGAAGCCGTCGGCGTGACAATCACTATATTCTTGTCGGCATGCACCGCTTCCGCTGCCTCAGCCTGGTGTGTGTACAGTTGCCGGATTCCCTTGGCGTTATAGGCGGCGCGCAGATCCGCGTGCACCCACTCCGGAAACTCCGCCCACTGCGCCGCCCGCGCCGGATAATGCCGCACCGCCGTCAGCATCTCTCCCGTGCTATCCCGTGCCGTAAAGCCGTCCAGCACCTGCGTCACGCGCGCCAGAGTGGATGAACCGCGACTCGCCTCTTTATCGGCCTCCGGGTCAGCAGCCTTGGCAAAGCGCACTGCGAGAGATTCAGCCATGATGGGTTTCTCCAGGAATTCGCCTTTTGTTCGCTCAGACTAGCACGCCGCTAACCACCAGACAACTCTCTTTTTTGAGGAGTGGATCAGCTTCAACCAACCAAACGACCCGGAGTTCGGCTTTATCTTTGAATGTGGACCTGAGGTAGTCTGCGGATTGAGTGCTACTGGAGATTTCTACCGTTCGCGGAGCCCAAAGGAAAATCAAGCCATTGGCCATTCCGCCGCTCCAGTTGAGAAACGCGTGCCCCCATCGTATTCAGCATAACCGACCGGGTACCCTTTCCCTCGCAACACATCTCGCATGTGCCGGTTGGCGTCGATCTGCATGGGGTAGCCTTCCCTAAGCCCGACTTCCAGATAAACGCGCACGGTAAGTTTCGGACTAGTGGCGACCTGTTTCACCAGCCACTCGGCTTCCTTTTCATCTTGTGGCTTCCACCAGAACGATCCCGACAACGACACAACCTGGCCAAACACCTGCGGGTATTTCAGTGCCGCAAAAACCGCCGCCAGTCCTCCATAACTTGAGCCAGCCACGATGGTTTGCGCTGCTCCCCCCGTGTGAAATTTCTCCCGTGACCAAGGCACAAGTTCTTCCGCGAGAAATTCGGTGAATTGAGGGTCACACGGAAGCTCGGTGTTTCGGGCAGCCGGGATCGAGTTATCGATTAATATGGCCACCATCGGCGGAATCTTCTTCTCGGCGATTAAATTGTCGAGGATTCTCGGCATCCACATCACATTGCGGTCCCCATCAAATAGCACCAAGAGCGGATAACGATCGCCGGTTTTAACAAAACCTCGAGGAGCATAAATCCAGAGTTTCTTTTCCGTCTTCAGGATTCCGCTTTGAATTCCCATACTCTCGACTTTGCCCTTGGCGGCATCAGTCGAGGGGGCGTTCCAGACCAACGGAGGGGCATCCCTTAGCTCGACGAAAGATGACTCCGCTGTGTGTGTCCCAAATGTTGTTGGGCAGCGATGTGGATTCAGTGGGTCAACCTGGAACATGGCCAATCGCGCTTGCATCGCCTCGTTGCCTTTGATGTCATCAAAGGATTGCAACGTATCGTTTGGAGAGAAGTTGTAAGCAAAACGGGCGTCGTTGCGGACTTTGTATGTTTTGAACCATACGCTGGTATCCCGAAGTTGCGTCATTCGATCCCTCGCATCGAACCCCGCTACTCCATCAAAAATCACTACGTTGCGCGTCTCGCCGTTTCCGTGCCATACAAACGTCACAAGGGAATTGCGTTCATCGTCTGGGATTGCCTCGATCAACGGAGCCCCGGTTGTCTGAACATGCTTCCAAAATTGCTCCACTGCTCCTTGTTTGCCTGATGCGATTTGGCTCCGTAATTCGGCTATGCGCGGACTGGCTTCGGGGCCAACCGCGGAATACGTCGACGCCTGTGAGAAAGTCGGCCGAGCCGCGAACAAGAGTAAGAAAATACCTGCACGCAGAATCAGTTGCATCTCCTTATTGCGACAGATTATGGACAAAACTTGTAACTTGTTTGAGCCGTGAAGCTCTCATTTTCCAAAATAGATTCGGCATTCACTGCCTATGGCAGCACCTTAACCATCACCACGGAATGCGGTGCGACCTTCGCCTTATAACTCCCCGTGAACGAGCCCAGGTCTCTGTGTTCCCATAAATCCCGCACCTTGGCCGACAGATGCCCTGGGTACGCAATCTCTTCCCACGACACGCCAATTTCGCCTTCCCCTGTTCCGCGGTTGAAGAAAATCAGCGCCCGTCCGCCATTCTTTAATGGCCGCCCCCACACTTCCAGATCGCCTTCCTTCTTGATGCGCCGGCCCTGCCGTCCCAGGGCATCCTGATCGATCGCGATCACTTCTTTATTTTCCAGAATCTCTTTTGTCTCTGTCGACATCGACCGCACGTCATTCCCCGACAACAGTGGAGCCGCCAGCATTGCCCAGAAACTGAAGTGAGCGCGGTATTCCGGCGCCGTCATACCGCCATTGCCAACTTCCAACATGTCCGGGTCGTTCCAATGCCCCGGCCCCGCGAACGATTCCAGCCCTACCTGCAAATCCACGATGTCGACCATTCCCAGCTCGCAACAACCGCCATCGGGAAATTTCCCTCCACCCTTAAAGTGGTCTCCAATGTCGCCCGTTGTACGCCAAAGATTTCCGACACCCTTAGCCCACAACCAGGGTTTCGCCGTGCCCCACTCGCACATGCTGAAGACGATCGGCCGCCCAGTTGAGAGCAGCGCGTTGCTCATCAGCGTGTACGCCTCTTCCGCGTTGCGTTTTCCCGTGTTGCACCAGTCGTATTTTAGATAATCCACGCCCCACTTCGCATACATGAGCGCATCTTGATACTCATGCCCCTGGCTTGCCGGCCGTCCCGCGCATGTTTTCGTGCCCGCATCGGAATACACGCCGAACTTCAGTCCCTTCGAATGCACATAATCTGCCACGCCTTTGATTCCGTCTGGGAAGGTCTCCGGGTCCGCCACGATATTTCCGTCGGCGTCCCGCTTCACCTGCCAGCAATCATCGATCACCACATATTCGTAACCCGCGTCCTTCATCCCGTTTGTGGCCATTGCGTCCGCCACCGTCTTGATCAATTCTGCGCTCACCTTGCATGCAAACTTGTTCCAACTGTTCCATCCCATCGGCGGAGTAGGCGCCAACGAATTTCGCTCTATTTGCCCAAAACTAAGCGCCGGCGACAAAACCATTGTCACCAACGCGAACAATCCCATCGCCATCAATTTCAAGACTCGATTCATTATGCACTCCCTGTAATTCTTTTGTAGGGGCGGCTTTACGCCGCCTGGCTCTGTTTCTTTTGTAGCCGCCGCCTTCTGAGGCGGGCGCATTTGTCTCTACCCCTGCTTCTTCTCCACCGACTTCTCCATCAAATGAAGCGCCAGCGCCTGGTTCGCCTGTGTCCAGGCCAAGGGCGTATGCGCGTTCGCAACATAGCGCCCCTGCTTCAGGAAGTAAAGCTCAGGGCAGTGTCCTTCCGCTGTGACCTGGCGCAGCGAACGATTGAAAAAATGAACCTGCTTCTGGTAACTCGCCACATCGCCCGGTTCCGCCAGGAACCGCTCGCCATAAATAATCGATAACACTGGATCGAATATGCACCACTGCGCCTCACAATTCGGCTGCAAAAGCGCATCGCGGAAATCATTCCGCTCACTGAAATCGCTGCTCATTTCGCTTGGTGCAAACCACTCATCATAATCCTGGCAGAAGTAGGAATCATTCGCGTAGCGCTTGATTCCGTATTCACCCTTCAACCGTGCCTGCACCAAATTCATAATCGCGTCTTGCATTGCCCGCTCGCGCACTGTGCCCAACGGATGAATCAAAAAGAGCAACGCGGAATCCACCATCCGCTCGGGCGGCGCCTCAAACGGCAGAGTCTTGGACAACCTCTCCCGTCCGACCAAGATCAATTTTTCCACTTTTCCAATCGTCCCGTCGGAAAGGGAAGGCACGCCCGCCGAACTCTTTCCATCGGCCGCCGTCAGGTATTTCAGCAATTCTTCCAGACCAGCGACAACCGCGCCCACACTGGAGTTGTTTGTCTTGCGGCCTTCTTCCCACGCTCCGCTATCGCGGTCTTCCCAATACTCAATCGCCTCAAAATATCCCGGAAATAACGAATAAATGTTCCAGTCCTCGGGCGTCATCGCCAGCACGCCCGAATTCGCCAGCACTAACCGAAACCACAAAGCTTGCCCAAGCGCATCGTTCTGTGCGTGCGGCCATTTCTCCGGCAATTCGCTCAAGTTTTCAGCCGTGAAGCGAATGTGTGGCCGCCGGTTGGCATCTTCTTTCAATACGCGAACCGGATCATCGATAATTTCCCGAAATCGCGGCACTTGCTTCTGGAAAAACCTCGTCAGTCCCTGCATACATGCAATCGCCGGCTTGGTGAGCCCCAGCAGTCGCAGCGAATTCGCCACCATGATATTGTCGCGCACCCATACATTTTGGTAACCGGTCATCGAATCCCGCGCCTGGCTCCCGCTTGCCGCATACAGTCCATGGGCAACTGGATGAATTTCATGTACGCCCCGGGCAGCGACCACTTCCTTAATTTTCGCGATGCTCACTTCGGTGTAATCTTCCGCAATCAAATGCGTGAACAAACCCTGGTCTGACATCGGCTCCGCTCTCTGGAAAATTCGCTCAACCCGCTATTGAATTCTACTCTACCAGCGTGAACTTCCTCTCTTCGCCGGGCACTTACGTTTCTCGCGCGGAATCGTCTCAAACTTGCCGTGATCGGTGTGCCCAACTGGAAAATGGCGGGAACAAAACATTTCTACTCGATGTCCTATCATTGTCGTGCTTCTCCGCGTATCTTCGTGGCAAGGCTCGCTGCACGGGCTCATTTTGCGCGCCATTCGCCGCCTCGAGGAGCGCTCGGTCAATGAAGACGGAGGATGTCGGGTCGCGCGGGAAGGAACGCCGCCGCGCACCGCGTTACCGCTATCAAGCTAGTCTGGAAATTGAATGGGGTTCCGCTCGCCTGAGGGGCCGCACGCGCGACATCAGTGCTGGCGGAATGTTCATTGAATCGGAGGACGTGCTGTGGGTCGGCGCAGGCTTTCGGGCTTGCCTCGTTGCGGATCGATCACTGTGGCTGGATTGCTCCGTTAAGCGTGTGGAGCCCGGGCACGGCATGGGCGTCACCATCGCCCTTCCTGAAAATCAGAGCCAACAACACTTTGCGGATTTGCTTTCTAAACTTTCTTCCCCAGCCTGAACACGCCGTATACTATTTTTCATGACCCGTTGCCTTGATTGTGGTTCACAGCGAACCAGCGACCAATGCCTTGTCTGCGGACTCACTTCCGCCGCCGCCGAACTCGTCTTCCGCCGTCGTTTGCTGATACAAATGGCTGTCTTTCTTGCTGGCTCCTTGCTTTTCCCCTATATCAGCCAGATCTATCCGCCTCTTGATCTAGACGCTATGCTCGTTTTCTTCGGGGTGGTCTTCTTCGTCGCTCTCGCCCTCGCCGTTTATCTGGACCGCCGTGCACGCGCCCGCAAGGATATTGAAGTTGCTCGGCACCTTTTCACTGGCCTGCTCCCCATCCCCTTCATCTTTTGCGTAGCGCTTTTTCTCAACGGCAGACTCGACTCACCGGCCAACATCAAATATCACCCCGGCACCGTTGATAGCCGCTATCAGATGAAGGGCATCGTTCTCGGTACGCGCCGATTGTTTGTCAATTCCTGGAGGCCAGATCGTCGCTACGAGCGCTTGGCCGTCGACCCTGATGATTTTGATCGCTTCCACAAGGGAGACAAGATCGTAGTTGGCGTGGAACCCGGCGCCCTTGGCATTCCCTGGTATTACGGTGTCTACCGCCAGTAGCTCTGTCTTTTGCACGGTCGGGCCTTCGAGGCGGCGTGCATTGTCATTCTGAGCGAAGCGAACAATCTCAACCAACAATCTCAACCAGCAATCCCCCTAGACGCTGCACCTCTTCCGCGCAATCCCAGTTCGTCCTAATAAAGCGGCTTACCCGTCGGCGCTAACGGAATCTGCAATTCCAGATAATGTCCATCCTTACCCAAGCGAAACCGAATCCGCTCCACCAATCCCACATCTCGCGATTTCCACTCCGGAGTGTCAATCGGCTTGTCTGGCACATCCGCCAGCGACCATTCCACCGCGTCCCCAACCACTTTTATTTTAGTGGGGTCAATGTCGTACACCTCTTCTTCCTGCACATCGACGAATAAAAAACGCTTCCACAAGCGCACCAACAACAATCCCTTTCTCTCTCCGTGATAGATGTTCCAGGAATTGGGCGCCTGATCGTTGAACTTGACGATACCGAACTCGATCGAATGCCAGGTCGATTTCTTTCCGCTCTCCGTTTGCGCCTGGGCAGCTCTAACGACCACAAGAAAAATCGCAGCCGACAGCATGATTGCCGCACCGATCCAGAAGTTCCGCTTCACTTTGTTTTGTACCTCGGGAGCACACGAAAAGTGTACGACAGCTTGCGGCAGGGGAGTAGAGAACAGCCGCGACAATCCTCAAAAAAGAAATGCGGGAACTTACCTAAACGCTTTGATTACGTCAATGTGAGGGTGTCTTCTATCGCCGCGATCAGCTCTTCGTAATCGAACGGTCCGTCGTGTCGCTCTCCGTTGATGAAGAACGTTGGTGTGCCGTTCACCCCGCTACGCACACCGCTGATGAAGTCACTCTTCACATGCGCGGCAAACTCGCGCTTCTCCAGCGCCCCTCGCAGCTCCTGTGGCGACAGGCCCAACTCACCGCCCAATTTCAAATACAAGGCTCCGCCCAACTGTTCCTGGTTTTCGAACAGCAAATCGTGCATCTCCCAGAATTTTCTCTTCGTTCCCGCAAATTCCGCTGTCTCCGCCGCGGACTCCGCGTGGGGATGCACTTCATTCAATGGGAAGTTCCGGTAAACAAACTTTAGCCTCTTCCCAAAATGCTTCTGGATTCGCTTCACAATAGGATAGGCCCGCCCGCAGTGTGGGCACTCATAATCTCCGTACTCGACAAGTGTGCACTTGGCGTTCGCATCGCCCTGAATATGATCCTTCTCCCCTACCGCCACTTTTAGGCTCATTGCCTAACTCCTATTTAGGTAGATTTTCCAACGCTTCCAAGATTTCATCCGCTCCCGGATTCACTGCCATTGGCGAGCAATAACTCCACGCAATCACACCATTCATGTCGATCACGAATAGCGCCCTTTCGCACACTCCGTCTTCCTTGCGATAAGCGCCGTAAGCCTGTGCCACCGCGCCCTTCGGTTCAAAATCCGCCAGCAAAGGGAAGTGCAGGTGCCGGTCTTTCGCAAACGCTTCGTGGCACCAAACCCCGTCCACGGAAATTCCCAGTAATTCCGCACGAAATTTGCGAAACTCAGAGAGTATTTCGTTGTACAGACCCACTTGATCGCCGCACACCGGGCTCCAGTCGGCCGGATAGAACGCCAGAATCACCGGTTTTCCCCGCAACTCTCTCAATGATAACTTTTGGTCGGGCGTGACATGTAGGCTGAAATCCGGTGCAGTCGTACCTGGGGATAGAAGAATAGCCATACGTTTCCTCGCGTGGTTTGTAATCAGAAGCTTAGATACATCGGAGGCTCGATGGGGTACCAAAAATACTCAAAGATTCGTCTCGCAGTATACGGCTTCAACGCGGCCATAGCTCTACACCACAAGCTGTAGGTCCATCGCACCGCCTCGGTAAGTTTGATTTGGAGCAGGTCCCCCTAGGCTTTGCCGGAGAGCAAATCTCTATTCAATGTCGGCCTAGTAAAGAACTGAAGCCCTCAGCCCGGCAGTTGCGTCTCCTGACGAGCGACCACCTGCCATCCTCGTTGCCCGTGGACGTAGACGGTCGTAACTCTCGATTGCCGGGTGAATTGCGCCCCTTTGGCCGTCCCCCGTGCACTCCAAAGGCACATGGTCACTGCTGTATTTTGAAAGACCCGTACCTGAATATCAGTGGCTACGAATGACGAGTACTGTATCGACATATCCTGCACTGCGGCCACCAGTTTCGTCTTGTCCAGATTGGCCCCGGAAGGGGATGTTCCCATGAAGTCGTCACTGTACATCCGATTAAAGAAGCTGCTGTTGTGCAGTTGCAGCGCCCGAACCGTTTCCTTTTGCAAATTCAGGAGCTCTTCTCGCTGGATTTCAGCTTCCGCCGCTTCCCGCCGCAGACGCTCTTCACGCTCTCGCTCTGGGTTCAACTGTGCCGAAACTCTGAAGCTCATCAGTAGAAACGCGATTCCCAGATAGACGGCACCTCGCTTTTTCATACCGTACCTCTCCCTGCGAAGGAAATCTTTAACGGCGGACTATTCCGTAGTTGCCAGCTTGCCGCCGTGACCTGGGTAGCATCAGCGCGCTGCTATCACTATGCCTACGATAGCCTACCCACTTCATCTCCAGAAAGGTGCAGTTGATGTACTTGTTAACGCAGATGACCTTGACTGACGCTTGACAGACATTACCCACACGCAAGAAACTTCCAGCTTCAAACGACCTTCCTTGAGGGGGCACCATTATGGCCAACAGCGCCACACCAAATACGAACGCCCTGCATCAGGAACTCGACGCTCCTTTTTTTATTACCTCAGAGCAGGTCGCCTTCTACAACGAAAACGGCTACGTGAAGTTGAAACAAGTGCTCTCTCCAACCCTTCTGGACCATTACCATCAGGCAATTTCCGCCCGCGTCGCAGAACTCGCGGCCGATATGCCTCCTATGGAGCAGCGCAACACCTACGGTAAAGCCTTTCTGCAAGTCATGAACCTATGGACGAAATCCGAAGAGGTCAGGGAGTTCGTTTTTGGCAAACGCCTCGCTCGAATGGCTTCCGAGCTAATGGGTGTAACCGGTGTGCGCATCTACCATGACCAGGCTCTCTTTAAGGAGCCGGGCGGCGGCTTCACCCCATGGCACGCCGACCAATACTATTGGCCCGTTTCCAGCGACAAGGTAATCACCGCGTGGGTTCCTCTTCAAGACACGCCATCGGAAATGGGTCCTCTCGCATTCTGTGAAAAAAGCCATCGCTTCCAGTTTGGGCGCGATCTGGAAATCAGCGACGAAAGTGAAATCACTTTGAAGGGGGCGCTGGACAGTTTCCGCACGGAAGAAAATCACTTCAGCCTTGGCGACGTCAGTTTCCACTCTGGCTGGACCTTTCACCGCGCCGGAGCAAATGCCACCAATCGCCCGCGCGAGGTGATGACGGTAATTTACATGGACGAAAACATAAGGCTGACCGCGCCAAAAAATAAAGATCAGGTCAACGACACCGAACGCTGGTGCCCCGGCGTTGCCGTCGGGCACGTCATCGATTCGCCACTGAATCCCGTTCTGTTCTCGAACACTTCCCGTTGATTCCGATCTGCCCAATTATTTCTCTGGTGCTATCCGGCTATACTACTTGCAATGACCTTTGATAGTCATTTTCTCAAGAGAATTCTGCGATCCCTTCGCCGCGTGTATCCCCGCTGCAGCATGATTTCTCAGGCCATTGCCTTTAACCTTTTTCTCGCCTTTTTTCCGACTCTTTTGTTTGCCGTAGGATTTGCTTCTGGCTGGCTTGGCACCAAAGCCGCCACCATGGACGCGATCAAAGACTTCATCGACTTCTTGCCTCCTGGAAGCCACAGCATTGTTTCCGAATTTCTCAACCGCCGCGGCCCCGACATTTGGAAGTACGCCATTCTCGGCTGGGCGGGGACGCTCCTTGTCGGCTCCCAGGTGATGAAGCTCTTGATGGACGGGATCCACCTGATTTATGGCGACGAAGAACGTCTCGGGTTCCTACATCGTCAACTTCGGGGACTCGCTCTCCTGCTGATCACCATGGCTCCAATCCTCATCGCAGGCATCCTTGGCGTATTCGGCAGGCAACTCCGGCATTGGTTTGCAGCTGAGTTTGGCAAAGACATGCATGTCCATTTTGCCTGGCTTGTCTTTTTTCCGGCCGTTGCCATGCTCCTGGCCATGTCCGCACTAACCTTCATCTATTGGGTCGCGCGCCCTAAGGAACAGAAACTCCGCCACGTCTTGCCTGGTGCAGCCGTCGCTACCCTCATGTGGTGGTTCGTCAACGTCATCTTCGGCTTCTATATGCGCCGAGTTCCCTACAGCATTCTGTATGGTGGCCTGGCTGCCGTCATCGGTCTGCTGGTGTGGATGCAGCTTTCTTCGATCGTCGTTTTTGTGGGAGCCGCCTGGAACGCTGAGTTGGCAACTGAGCGTCGTGACTACCGCTGATTCACCACTTCTCAAGCTAAGGCGGCTTTGTGTCGCCTGCTTGGGTTTACTCCTGCAATTCTGAGTTCTCAGCAGGCTTGGCTGCCCTCAGAAGTAACACCATCGTAAAAAACTGACCGGCCCGTGCGCGTTTCCTCCGGATGGCGTATAGTCAGGGAAACGCGGCCATCGGGAGGCCTGTTCGGTCGGGTGCGTACGCCTCTTTATTAGTTTTGTCGGGACCTGGGGTACTGATGAATGTAGGCGCTTTAAACCACAGTTACTTTCGTCAGTTGCCGCGTGTGTTCTTGGCCCTGGTGCTATTCGTGGTGGCCTCTGCGACGCTCTACTCTCAGGATCCGGCCCCAACAACCGTGCCACCCGCGAACCCCTCACCTTCCACGGGGGGACCCCAGTCCGGCTCTTCTACGCCAAAAGCCCCAGCTCAACCACCCCAAGCCAATCCCACCGCAAAATCCGAGGGCAAGACAGAAGTTTCCATTCAGGATTCCGGCACCACCTTCCACCTCCGCGTAAATCTCGTTCAAGTTCACGTCGTTGTTCGCGATGCCAGGGGCAATCCTGTCGAAAACCTTCGCAAGGAAGACTTTCTTCTGTACGATCAGGGGAAATTGCAGGCCATCAGCACATTTGCCGTGGAAACGCTGCAAACTCGTCGTGAAAAAGCCGAAGCCGCTGCCAAAACTCAGGTTGAAGATGCCGTCGAGCCTGGCAAGGTCCCCGCTTCCGCGCTGCCCGATCGCTTTGTAGCCCTCTCCTTTGACGATGTCCACATGGCTTTGGAAGATACCAATTACGTGCGCAATGAAGTCGCAAAGTTTCTCGATGGCCTGGCCCCTACGGATCGCGTGGCCATCTATTCCACCTCAGGCCAGCTCTCCCACAGTTTCACCAGCGACAAGGAGGCTCTTAAGAAAACTCTCCTCGGGCTTGTCCCGCGGCCAAAGTTTGATCATTCCAACACAGAATGCCCTGATGTCTCTCCTTACGAAGCGGATCAAGTCGAGAACAAGAGCAACACCCAGGTCTTCAATGTCATCGTCGAAGAAACTCTAGTGTGCGCCTTCAACGGTGACACCACGCAAATCCAGGCAGCGCGCACCATGGCGCAATCCGCCACCCAGCGCGCCCTGGTGGAAGCTGATGTTGAAAACCAATTCCTCTATGCCTATACCGAAGATGTGTTAAGACACCTGGCGGGCATGCCCGGTGAACGTGTTCTGGTTCTTGTCTCCCCTGGATTTCTGCTTACCACCCAACACGTGGACATGGCCGCCGTGATCGACCGCGCCAATCGTTCTGGTGTCGTCATTAACACCATTGATGCGCGTGGCCTGTACGCACCTGACGTTATGGGCGACATTTCAAAACGTTCCTCCGACACTTTCAAGACCATGGGTTACAAGACTACCTACCGCGTTGCTGCCCAGTCCGAACAGGCCTACGTCCTCGGTGATTTGGCGTATGGTACCGGGGGAACCTTCTTTCACAATTCCAATGATCTGGCCGCTGGCCTTCGCATGGTTGGCTCGGCTCCTGAAGTTTCCTATGTTCTTGGCTTCTCTCCGCAAAACCAGAAGATGGACGGCCAGTTTCACACTCTGAAGGTGGCTCTTACCGACAAGCGCAAGTTCACGATCCAGGCGCGTCGCGGCTACATGGCGCCTCGAAAAGTATCTGACCCGAACCAGCAGGCCCGCGAGGAAATTCAGGAAGCCGTCTTCTCTCGCGATGAAATTATGGAACTCCCGCTCCAACTCCAGACTCAGTATTTCAAAGTGGACGAATCCTCCGTCAAGCTCAGTGTTGTTTCACGCCTCGAACTCAAGGGCGTGCACTTCCGCAAGGCCGATGGCCGCAATATCGACAATCTCACCGTCGCGACCGTCATCTTTGACGACAACGGAAATTTTGTCGCTGGCGGCGAAAAACTCGTCACCATGAAACTGTTCGACTCTACCTACGAAAGACTAATTCGGTCCGGCCTTACCGTGAAATCCAGTTTCGATGTGAAACCCGGCAGATACATGATTCGCCAGGTCGTCAGGGATTCTGAAGGTGCCCAGATGGCCGCGCGAAATGGCGCGGTTGAAATTCCATATTAAGGAGGCTCCAATGCGCAACTTGATTCCGTCTATTGTCAGCCGAAAGTTTTTCCTCTCCCTCGGCCTGCTTGCCCTGGCCTTCACTTTCATCTTCATTCTCGCCCTGGCTCAAGACCCGCCCAGTCCGCCCGCAGCCCCAGAGCAGGCTGCCGCCACCGCTCCCATCCCTGTCATCAAGACGGAGTCGCGTATCGTGCTCGTGGATGCCGTAGTCACCGACAAAAAAGGAAACTATATTCACGACCTTTCCCAACAGGACTTCAGGGTTTTCGAAGACAACAAGGAACAGACCATCACCAGCTTCTCCTTTGGTTCCGATCCCACTTCTAATCCGGCTGGCGGCCAGAAACGCTATCTTGTCCTCTTCTTCGATAATTCTTCTATGGGCATGCCTGACCAGATTCAGGCCCGTAGCGCCGCCAAGAAATTCATCGAGAAAAATGCTTCCCCCGACCGCATGATGGCCATCGCGGAATTCGGCGGCAGCCTGCGCATCAAGCAGAATTTCACAGCGAACGCGGAACTCCTGCAGGCCGCCGTCACTGGAGTTCAGAATCCCAATCTCGATACGAATAACAAGAGTGGGACTCTCGTGGCCTCCACCAATCCAACCGTTCCCGGGGGGCTCGGGAGAGCCGAAGCCGATTTAGGCGCGCGGTCCATGCTTCTTTCCATTCGCAGCCTCGCCAGGAATCTTCGCGGTGTACCCGGACGCAAGATGCTCGTGGTGTTCTCTGCTGGTTTTCCACTGGACGCCGAGCGCATGTCTGAGTTGACAGCAACTATTGACGCCTGCAATAAGGCCAACGTCGCTATCTACTCACTCGACGTGCGGGGATTGCTTTCGACGGCTCCGGGCGGAAGTGCCCAGCGTCAACTGGACCCATTGCACAGGAGTGATCAATACGGCGCTCTCGGTAGCGCTCAGCCCAGATTTATCATGGCTCGTTACTCGTTGCCCCCTTCGTCTGCTGACCCGCAGAAACCTGGTGGTGGCGGTGGCGCACCCGGAGGTGGCGGAGGAGGTCGGCCCGGAGGTGGCGGTGGTGCTCCGGGCGGTGGCACTGGCGGCACAGGTGGTGGAGCGGGCGGTGGTAAAGGAGGCACCGGTGGCACTGGCGGTGGTACACCTGGCGGAGGTAGAGGCGGGTCTCCCGGTGGCACTCCCACCGGAGGAAAAGGTGGAACCACGGGAGGCACTACAGGGCGTCCGTCCAACACCGGCAACTACGGGAACTACTACAACAACCCCATGAATCAACCTCGAACTATCATTCCGCCGATGCCTCCTTCCGTGACCGTAAATCAACAAATCCTTCAATCACTCGCGGAAGGTACTGGCGGCTTTGCCATTTACAACAGCAATGATCTTCTTGGTGGACTGGATCGCATCGCCAAGGAGCAGAACGAATTTTACATATTGGGCTATGTCCCGCAGTCTTCCGCGGAAGGTAGTTGCCATATCTTGGAAGTGAAGGTCAGCAAGGGCGGCAAAGTGCGTTCACGCAGCGGCTATTGCAATGCTCGTCCCGTCGACCCGCTGGTCGGCAAGCCGTTGGAAAAGCAGATGGAAATTCAAGCTGCCGGCAGCCAGGCCGGTTCCATTCAGGGAACTATGCAAGCCCCTTATTTTTACAGTGGTCCCAACATTGCCCGCGTGAATCTTGCCATGGATATTCCCGGCGACTCAGTAACATTCAACAAAGAAAAAGGGAAGTACCATGCCAACGTAAATGTTCTTGGTATCGCCTATAAACCGGATGGCTCTGTCGGTGCCCGCTTCAGCGATATTCTCGACCTCAACTATGAAAAAGACGAATGGAAGGATTTCACCAAAGAGACTTACCACTACCAAAACCAGTTTGATGCTGCTCCCGGAACCTACAAACTCACTGTAGTTCTTAGCGCCGGTGGCGATCATTTCGGCAAATTTGAGACTCCGCTCAATATCGACTCATACGACGGCCAGAAACTTACGCTTGGCGGCATCGTGTTATCTACCAACATCCAGCGCGTCGACCAGATTTCGACGGACGTTGATGCTACCCTCCTCGAAGACCGCACTCCGCTCATCGTCAAGGGCATGCAGGTTACGCCGGCCGCCAAATACCAATTTAAGAAGTCCGACAACGCCATCCTTTATTCCCAGCTCTATGCCCCCTTGTTGGCTACCGAAAAACCGCCGCAAGTCGCGGCAGGCTATCGTGTTTTCGACAAGTCCAATAAAGAGGTTTTCTTTACTGGAGCCATTGCCCTTGATGACTTTGTTCAGAAGGGAAATACGGTTGTTCCCTTTGGCCTGAAACTCCAGGTTAAGGATCTGCCCGCCGGAACGTACCGTCTCGTCCTCCTTGCCGTCGACGGGGCGAAGAATCAAGCCGGGCAACGGGAAGTGGAGTTTAACCTTGTCGACTAGGACCTTTTTCTCATAGGGGTGGTGCAGCACGCTGCACCCCCGACGCAACTTTTCCCGTTTCTTCGGGTTAAAATCAACCATGTACCCCCTTGGCCATAATTCTGCCCGCGACTCTGCGCAGCCTGTCTCCCTCCGTTCGCTTTTCGCGCTCATCATGGCCATCTCTCTTTTCGTCCCTCAGCGGGATCTTCCCTCGCTCGCCTCTCCGCTTCCTGCCAACAACAAAAAGCAAAATGCCGATTCCTCGCCCAAAGGCCTGCCCGTTACTGAACTTTCCGCTGATGAAGCCATCTTTCATGCTCTGAATCGCCTCGCCTACGGGCAGCGCCCGGGCGACCTTGAGCGCATCAAGCAGATGGGCTTGGCGAAATGGGTCGATCAACAACTCGATCCTTAGCTCCATCAACGATTCCGCCGTCGAAGCCCGCCTCAACGTCTACCCCACCCTCGGTATGTCCACTGCGCAATTAATCGCGGAATATCCCAATCCGAAGCAAGCCGCGAAACAAGCTGGGCTCTCGAAAGAAGAGTTCAAAACGCAACAAATTGCCCAGAAACAGGCTAATGCCGACTCAGGCATGCTCAACGACTCGCAGCCGGAACGCATGAATTCTTTGGCTGATACCTCCTCGCCCATGAAGCAAAATCCCACCACTCCCGGTGCTGGCCGCAAAGATTCACTTAGCGTTGATCCCAATGCCGTACCGCGCGCCATCTCTGACGATAGCAAGCGGCCCCAGCGCGTTGTCGAAGAATTGGCCATGGCTAAAGTAACCCGTGCCATCTACAGCGAGCGCCAACTGCAACAGGTCATGGATGATTTCTGGTTCAACCATTTCAATGTTTATGCCAACAAAGGCGAAGTGAAGTGGTTTCTCACTTCCTACGAACGAGACGTCATCCAGCCGCACGCCCTCGGCAAATTCAAGGATCTTGTCGCCGCCACAGCCAAAAGTCCGGCGATGCTGTTCTACCTCGACAACTTTCTCAGCGCCGATCCAAAGGCTGCGCAGCGTCAGGCGCAGCAGCGCGCCACACGGCAGATGCACCGCAATCCTTACGGCTGGGGCGGCTCACGTCCTTCCTCACCAAACCCTCCCTCAGCACAGCAACAGCCCAAGAAACAAGCTCGCGGTCTCAACGAAAACTACGGTAGGGAATTAATGGAGCTGCACACGCTCGGCGTCGATGGCGGGTACACCCAAAAAGACGTCACCGAAGTCGCGCGTTGCTTTACCGGTTGGACCATTGAAAAGCCCCGCGAGTATCCGGTCTTCAAATTTGAAATAAAATTGCACGACCCCGATCCCAAGTATGTCCTCGGCAAGAAGATTCACGCGGGTGGAATAAAAGACGGTGAACAGGTTATCGAACTGCTCTCCAAGCAGCCGAGCACCGCCAGGTTTATTTCCACGAAACTCGCCCGCCGCTTTGTTTCTGACAATCCTCCGCCAGCTCTCGTCGAACGCATGTCCAAAACGTTTCTGAAGAGCAACGGCGACATCCGCGAAGTGATGCGCACGATGATTTACTCCCCGGAATTCTGGTCACGTGAAGCGTATCGCGCCAAAATAAAGACTCCCTTTGAACTTGTCGTTACTTCCGCCCGTGCCCTCGGCACCGATGTCGACACTCCCATGCCTCTTGTTCAGTGGGTTGGTCGCATTGGCGAGCCCCTCTATCAGTGTCAGCCACCCACCGGCTACTCCGACAAAGCTGAGGCTTGGGTGAACACCGGCGCGCTTCTCAATCGCCTGAATTTTTCGCTCGCCCTCGCGGGAAACAAAGTTCGGGGTTCTCGCAACGACGTAGTTGCGTTTCTTGGCAGCGATTCCACCACCAATCCCAAAGCCGCCCTCGATCGCGCCGTCCAACTTCTGCTCGACGGCCAGATTGCTCCCAGCACAATCGAAACTTTGCAGAAGCAACTGGAAAACCCGCAAGTGGTACAAGCGAAACTTGACGATCCCGTCAAGCAAGTCGATCTTGGAGTAGTCACAGATTTGGTTTTAGGCGCCCCTGAATTCCAGCGCCGCTAAACGAAGTTTTGTAGCGGCGGTCTTCAGGCCGCCCTCTTGGGTTTCGCTCACGTAGTGGCGGCCTTCCGAGGCGGGCGCCGTTAGGTTTCAGGAGTCCATCATGACCAACACCTGCTGCGAGGGCCACCGCCCCACAATGTTCACTCGCCGTTACTTCATGAAACAGGGCGGCATCGCTCTAGTTGGCCTCAGCACCGTTCCCGCATTTCTTCAACGCGCCATCGCCTCCACACCCGGCAGCAGCAAACAGCCACTCGTCATCCTCTTCCAACGCGGCGCCGCCGATGGTCTAAACATCGTCGTCCCATTTGCTGAGCCCAACTACTATCGCCTTCGCCCCTCCATTGCCATTCCCCAACCAAAACGTGGTGGCAACGATGCTGTAATAGATCTCGACGGCTTCTTCGGTCTGCACCCAAGCCTTGCGCCGCTCGCTCCGCTTTTTCAGAAAGACCAGTTGGCCGTCGTCCACGCCGCGGGCTCGCCCGATCCAACGCGCTCTCACTTCGATGCCCAGGATTACATGGAGTCCGGAACTCCCGGCGTGAAGGCCACCGAAGATGGCTGGCTCGATCGCGCGCTCGGCACTATCTCCGAAGAGAAGGCCTCGCCTTTTCGAGCCGTTGCCATGGGTCCCAATCTTCCTCGCATGTTACGAGGCAGCACGGGCGCCATCGCTCTTCCCGATCTGCGCCAATTCAAGGTACAGGCGCAATCCGCTTCCTCAGCCACTGTCGCGCAGGGCGGCTTTGAGGCCATGTACGCGCAGTCCGTCGATCAAGCTCTCCACGGCACCGGCGCGGAAACATTTGAAGCCATCGATATGCTTCGCAAAATCGACATTTCCAAATTTCCACCCGAACACGGCGCGGACTATCCCAAATCTCCCCTCGGCCAAGATGCAGCAGATCGGCGTCATGCTTAAAGCAAACATTGGCGTGGAAGTTTTATTTGTCGATTGTGGCGGGTGGGACAATCACGTCAATGAAGGCGGCGTGCAGGGGCGACTCTCCAACCTTCTTCGCGACCTCGGCCAATCTCTCGCTGCATTCCATCAGGATATGGGCGATCGCATGAACGAAGTTGTCGTTGTCACCATGAGCGAGTTCGGCCGCACCGCGAAAGAGAACGGCAATCGCGGCACCGATCATGGCCACGCCAACTGTATGTTCGTCATGGGTGGCGACGTAAAGGGGGCAAAGTATATGGCAAATGGCCTGGCCTCAACGACCATCAACTCAACGAAAGCCGCGACCTCGCCCTGACTACCGATTTCCGTTCCGTAGTCTCCGAAATCCTATCCAATCATCTAGGCGTAAAAGACATAGCCTCCGTCTTCCCCGGTTTCGCCGCCAATCCATCGAAGTATCCAGGCCTGATTCGCTCCTCGAATGTGTAGCGGACAACCTCTAAGGCGGGCGCCCTTTGGCACCGCATGGGTGAACCAAATAAGTGCGCCATGCCTTACTTAGAACTTGAAACTAATTACTTAATACTGGCCTTCATTCCCCCAACTCCCTAATCCAAATATTCCGATACCGCACCGGATGTCCATGATCCTGCAATCCGATCGGTCCTTTGTCCGGCCCCACCGTGTAAGGCGGACGCTCCTTGTGTCCCGTCGGGCCCGTCAACTCCACGTTATCCTGCACCAGCACTCCGTTGTGAAATACCGTCACCCGCGCGGGTTTCAACAATTTTCCTGCCGTATCAAATCGCGGCCGGTGAAACACAATCGTGTACGTTTGCCACTGTCCCGTGGACGAGACGCATTGACCAGCGGCGGATACTGCCCATACACGCTCGCCGCAGAGCCGTCCGCATACGTCTTGCTCTGATACGAATCCAGCACCTGTATTTCGTACTGGTTCATCAGGAACACCCCGCTATTTCCGCGGTCCTGATCCTCGCCCTTCGGCGGCGAAGGCTCTCTGAATTCCACGTGCAACTGGCAATCACCGAAACCTTGCTTGGCTCTGGATAGCACCACTCTTCTCCACCACTTCGAAATAGCCGTTTTCCACCTTCCATTTTGCCGGCTCTTTCTTGCCGGTCTCCCACTGCGACAAGTCTTTCCCATCGAAGAGCACGATCGCATCCGAGGGTGGCTTGCCCGGGGCATCTTGCGTGCTCGGCGTACCCGGATCCACCACAGGTGGCAGCGGCCTCTCTCTATCGTGAATTTTCCAGGTGATCGTCGGTGCCTGCCCGAAGCACACGGAAACAGCAATCAGCGCTGCGAATCCAAAAATCTTCATAGCAAGTTCTCGGTTCATCGATTTCCCCTTTGAAACTTGACTCGGAGTCTATCATTGGAGGCAATTCCATACGAGTAATCTTGAACGCGAAGTGGGGAACAGACGCCAACATGAGTTTGTTTCGATTGAGAACCAAGACCGCCCTGGTCACCGGCGCAGGTTCTGGAATCGGACGCGCCGCCGCATTCCGCCTTGCGGGTGATGGTGCCCGCGTGATCGTGACCGACTTCAACGAAAAAGCTGCACGCGATGTTGGAGAAGAGATCGTTTCTCTTTCTGGCGACGCGTATTCCGCTCGCCTCGATGTCACTCAGCCGAACGATTGGACTTCGGTGATCGCCGAACTTCACCGCCGCTCCGACATTCTCGACATCTGTGTACTTAGTGCGGG
>CAVVJG010000045.1:0-22337 GCA_963748365.1 Candidatus Acidiferrales bacterium | reverse complement strand
TATTCCTACCGGTGCCACCGGTGTCTCTCCGGGGTGGCGGCGCCATCGTGGCATCTTCCAACGACTACACCGATCTTAACTGGAGCGTTGCCGGCCCGGTCTTCACCAACACCACCGCCGATTGCAGCGCCTCACCCTGCAGCATCCTTGGCGTTAACCGCAATCTTCGCACTCCCTACGTCACTACCTGGAGCCTCAACATTCAACAGCAGATCTTCCGGACTGGTTCTCTGAACGTCGGCTACGTTGGCAACCACGGCATCAAACTCTATAACATCGCGGACATTAATCAGCCCGATCAGAATTCTCAGGCAGAGATTGACTGCGACCACTGTGAACAGGATGGCCGGCCCTACAACTCCAGGTTCCCGTTCCTCGGCGTCATTAACATGCTCTCCAACGGCTATCACTCTAACTACAATGGCTTACAGGCCAGCTATACCCTGCGTCCCTGGCATGGCCTCTCTCTGTTAGCTGGTTACACTTGGGCTCATGCTTTGGACCAGGTCTCACTCAACCGTGGCCTTAACCCACAGAACAGCTACGATCCTGCGGCCGAATATTCCAGCAGCGACCTCGACATCCGTCACCGCTTCACACTTTCGATTAGCTACCAGATCCCGGGCATAAAGTCTCCCCTTCAATTGCTGCAAGGTTGGGAAGTCAATTCCATCGTGACCTGGCAAACGGGCCTCCCGTGGGGCGTTATCGACGGCTACGCCAATGGGAATGACATTAGTCTTACTGGTGAATTTGCTGACCGCTGGAATTTTGCCGGCAAACCCTCTGACTTCAAGACCTCTATCAACGGAGGCATTCCTTTCACTACCGACTTCACCTACAACCCACTCACCAACACTGCTACTGGCAACCAGGCTTGCCTAAGCCAGCTGCCTTCCGGTGTCGCTCTCGGAGACTGGGTTTCCAATCTCCAAAGCTTCGGCTGCTTTACCGAAGGTTCAGGAGTCCTCACTCCTCCTATGCCGGGTACCTTTGGCACCATGCGCCGCAACCTCTTCCGTGGTCCCGGCTATCAAAATTGGGATTTCTCTCTCGTCAAGAATTTCACCATTAAGGAACGCTTCCAGGTTCAGTTCCGCGGTGAATTCTTTAACATACTCAATCATCCCAACTTCACCAATCCCTATGGCATCGGCGGCCAACTTGGCTTCGTCGATCCTTCCAACCCGAACTCGTTCGGATTCTCGGGCGTTACTCCAGACGTTGCTGCCGCGAATCCTGTCATGGGTTCTGGTGGTCCACGCGCCATCCAGCTTGGCCTGAAGTTCAAGTTCTAATCTACAGCCAAATACAAAACAAAGGGCGCGCTGTTCGCAGCGCTCCCTACCACCAGCAATCACCGACCCTTCCAAAAAAACAAGAGCGCATTGTCCAAGCAATGCGCTCTCCAAATCAATTCAAAAAATTCTTTACGCCGCTCCCATTGATCTTCTCGCCTGGAAGCATTCCCGGCAAAACACCGGCCGGCCCTGTGTTGGTCGGAACGGCACTGTGGTTTCTTTCCCACATTGCGAGCACGTCGTCTTTGTTTCCGCCCGCATCGGGGTTGCATTGCTGCCTCCCCCGCCTCCCCCTTCCGCGCGCTTGGCTTTGCAGCCTTTGCATCGCTTCGGTTCGTTCTTAAATCCCTTGTCGGCGAAAAACATCTGTTCGCCGGCTGTAAATACAAACTCGGCACCGCATTCCGAACACTTCAACACCCGATCGTGGAACTCCATGAGCGCACCCCCTGGTTACCCCTTTTGGGCAGTGGGGAGGGGCCAAACTTGCACCTGGAGCCTGGGTCGCTAGGTATACCGGTAGTCCGGGATTGCCGGGCGGTTTTCCCTGGGGCCTGGATGCGAACTAATATTTGACTACCCAAACGTCTCTGCCTGATCGGGGCCTGATCCCGGAAGTGCGGCGCCGAGCCTCGCCACGCGCAGGTTCTAATCCTGCTCGCGACGCTGCTTCTTGCGCAGTCGCTTCCGCGAAAGCGCTTCTTTAGCCCGGCGCTTCTCGCCTGGCTTCATATAGAAGCTGTGCTTCTTGATTTCCTTAATGATGTCTTCTTGCTGCACTTTGCGCTTAAAACGTCGCAGTGCGTTCTCAAGAGACTCACTCTCTTGAATGACTACTTCTGCCAATGTATTTCACCCCAGTTCCGGTTCGGTTTGCATACTGTAGCGCTCGTCAACGGCCGCAAGACACTACCCCTGGTTATTATCGCATGAGGTTGCTGGCTTCTTGTAGTCAATTCACCCTGTCCAAGTCAAGCACTCTTTCTGATTCGCTCACCTCCTCGTCTCCGCTATGGCTTTCCGGTACTGTGTACCACTCTTTTACTCCTGGTCGGGTGTTCTCCGCGCATGTCCAGCGCTTGCTACTCCTGTTACACTAGGCTGCTTCTTAAAACTGCTACGGGAGTCTCCCTCATGCCAGATATGCGCGATGCCCTCGCCGTACTTCTCGCCGGTGGTCAAGGTGAACGTCTCTGGCCCCTAACTCGAGATCGCGCCAAGCCCGCAGTCCCCTTTGGCGCTCTCTACCGCATCATCGATATCACTCTTTCCAATTGCGTCAATTCCGGCCTTCGTCGGGTTTTTGTTCTCACCCAATACAAGGCGCTCAGCCTCAGCCGCCATACGCGCGCCGGCTGGTCTCCCCTCATGGGCCTTGGCGAATTTATCGAAGTTCTTCCTCCGCAGATGCGTGTCTCACAGCAGTGGTATCAAGGCACCGCCGACGCCGTTTATCAGAATATTTATTCCATCGGCAGTGAGCGCTCTAAATACGTATTCATTCTTTCTGGCGACCACATCTACAAGATGAATTACGCAAAGATGCTTCAGCAGCACATCGATTCCGGCGCCGATGTCACCGTAGCCACCATTGAAATCGCCGCGGAAGAAGCCGCCAAGCAATTTGGCGTAATTGAAACGGACAAGAACTGGCGCATTATCGGCTTTGAAGAAAAGCCCGCCAAGCCGAAGCCTTCTCCTCACAAGCCCACCCACTGCAATGCTTCCATGGGCGTCTACATTTTTAATACTCAGCTTTTGATTCCCATGCTGCTCGCCGATTCCGAGGATCCCAAATCCGCCCACGATTTTGGAAAAGATATTCTTCCCCGCATCATCTCCAAAAATCGTGTCTTCGCCTACAACTTCATCGATGAGAACAACGAAAAATCTCTCTACTGGCGCGACGTTGGCACCATCGACGCCTATTACGAAGCCAACATGGATCTTGTCAGTGTCTCTCCCGTCTTCAACCTCTACGACAAGCACTGGCCGCTGCGCACCTGGCAGCAGAACTATCCTCCCGCCAAATTCGTTTTTGCCGATCCCGATCGCATGGGCGCTGCCGTCGACTCCATCGTCGGCGGCGGTTCTATCCTCTCCGGAGGGCGCGTCCAGAATTGCGTTGTCGGCTACGATGTTCGTGTCAACAGCTATTCCGAAGTCAGCGATTCCATCATCTACAATCACGTCAACGTTGGCCGCCATTCAAAGATTCGCCGCGCCATCATCGACCGTCACGTCAGCCTCCCAGAAAATACCGAAATCGGCTTCGACATAGAGGACGACCGGCGCCGATTCCACGTAACCTCCTCCGGCATTGTAGTAGTCGTCCGCCAGGAATCCCTGATCGAAGAACCCGAACCCGAATAGAAGGTGTTTAGGGGGTGGGAGGCACATTCCTTTGCGTCTCTGCGTTCCCCTCTTTCCCAAAACCGTGTCCGCGATCACTCGCCCACAACCTCCCCTCTGTTACAATCTTCTGTTCAATATCTCTCAGGAGACGCACATATAATGTCCACCAAAATCACTCGTATTCACGCCCGCCAGGTTATCGATTCTCGCGGTAATCCCACTGTCGAAGCCGACGTCCTTCTTGAATCCGGCGCCCTCGGCCGCGCTGCCGTTCCTTCCGGCGCTTCCACTGGTGAACACGAAGCCCTCGAACTTCGCGATGCCGACAAGTCCAAATATCTCGGCAAGGGCGTTCTGAAAGCCGTCGCCAATGCCAATTCCGAAATCGCCAAAGCCATCACCGGCTCCGACGCCGCCGACCAGCGCACTCTCGACAACAAAATGATCTCTCTCGATGGCACGCCCACCAAGTCTCGCCTCGGTGCCAACGCCATCCTCGCCGTTTCCATGGCCGCCGCTCGAGCCGCCGCCATCTCGCTCAAACAGCCTCTCTACAAATATCTTTCCCGCTATTCCACGGACACCTCTGCAAACCTGCTTCCCGTCCCAATGATGAACATTCTCAACGGTGGTGCTCACGCGGACAGTTCTGTTGACTTCCAGGAATTCATGGTTATGCCCATCGGCGCTCCGAACTTCAGCGAAGCACTTCGCTGGGGGGTCGAAATTTTCCACTCTCTCAAGTCCGCGCTGAAGAAGCACGGTTACTCCACAGCAGTAGGTGATGAAGGTGGCTTCGCTCCAAGCTGCAAGTCCAACGAGGAAGCCATCCAGATCGTCATCGAAGCCATCTCTAACGCCGGCTACAAGCCCGGCGAGCAAGTTTCCGTCGCCCTCGACCCGGCTTCCAGCGAGTTCTACGACAAGGCCAGCGGCAAATACATTTTCAAGAAATCTGACAAGTCCCAGCATTCCTCCGCGGAAATGTCCGCCTATTGGACCACCTGGGTTGAAAAGTATCCCATCGTGTCCATCGAAGATGGCATGGCGGAAGACGACTGGGCCGGCTGGAAATCCCTCACGCAAAGCGTTGGCAGCAAATCCTCCAAGAAGAAAATCCAGCTTGTTGGCGACGACCTCTTTGTCACCAACACCGAACGCCTTTCGCGCGGCATTAACGAAGGCATCGCCAATGCCATCCTCATCAAGCTCAACCAGATCGGCACGGTTACCGAAACCATCGATGCCATCGAACTTGGGCGCAAAGCCGGATACAACTCCATCATCTCTCACCGCTCCGGCGAAACCGAAGACACCTTCATCGCAGATCTCGCCGTGGCCACTGCCGCCGGACAAATCAAGACCGGCTCGGCCTCGCGCACCGATCGCATCGCCAAGTACAACCAGCTTCTTCGCATTGAAGAAGAACTCGGCACCGCTGCCCGCTTCAACGGCAAAGCCCCGCTCAAGTAACAACGATCTCAGATTCTATAGGGGGTAGGAGCTTCAGCTCCGACAATTCAACTAGGTGCCGCGCCCTCCGCCGTTGAGGGTACGGGTTTAGATATCACAAAGTCGCATTCTCATGTTCGCAATCAGCCCCAATCGCATCATCGGCATTCTTGTTCTTCTGGCAGTCTTCTTCGTTCTGTTTGGCGAGTTTGTTCATCTTCCTGGCCTGATCTACGTTTTCAAACCACTGGCCACCATTCTTATTCTCGCGATCTCTCTCCGCCACTGGAGACAGCAACATTCCGTCTATCCTCTCTTCATCTCTGTGGGACTTTTCTTCTCTCTTCTAGGTGACATCGCGCTCATCTTCCCCGCACAGTTTTTCCAGCAGGGCTTGCTCTTTTTTCTCATCACCCACGTCGCCTATCTCGTTGCCTTTTCTCTGCACGTCAGATTTTTCGCCCGCCCTTTCATGTGGTTTTTCTACCTCGCTTTTGGCGCTGCTCTCTACGCCTTTCTCTTCCCGAATCTTCCTGCTGGCTTGAAAATCTCCGTCGCTTTCTACTCCCTGCTTCTCACCTCTATGGCCGCGCAGGCCATGGGCCGCTTCCTCATTCTCAAAACTCAGCCCACTCGCTTCGCCGCTATTGGGGCTCTATTCTTCATGCTCTCCGATTCACTTCTCTCTCTCGATCGTTTTCACGCACACCTTCCCGCCGTAGCCTTTTTCGTTCTCATCCCTTACTATCTCGCTCAATGGCTCATCGCTCTTTCTACTCTTCCCGCCTCGCCAACTTCGCCCATGAAGCGCACCCCGTGCGGCGCTTCTCCCATCATGGACCATTAAGCGAGCCTCTTGCCTTTGTAGCGGTCGCCTTCTGAGGCGGGCACTTTTCGTGGTAGAGCCATTCCTGGCTGTGCGCTCTTTCGATCTGGCGATGACCATCAAATGAACTTGAGGGTGCGCCATCCTTCGCGCACTTTGCGAAGGGCGATTCACGCCCCCGCCGCCTTCACCTTCCTCCGCAAATGCGCCGCAACTAACCGCACCTCGTCGTAACTAATCTCCTCCGGCAATGCATCCTTAATCGGCCGCAACAAATCCATCCCCAACCTCACGCACGCCTCGCGAATCTTTTCATATGTCGCGGCCGGCATCCATTCCACCTGAAATTCCGTCTCCCCCGTCTCCACCATATTCGCGATCAACGCCACCACCGTCCGCACTTTCCTCCCGCGTCGCTCGGCAATTTCCTCGAAGTTCAATCCCTGTTTCAACATCGACAATGTTTCCTGCGCCGGACTGGAAGCCTGCGCCTGCCAATCATTCTTCGCCCGTGCCCCTTCTTCAAACCCCTCCAGCGCCTTCAGGATTTCCTCTCCATACAGTTCCGCTTTGTGCTCTCCAATCCCTGAAACGAGCATCAATTGTTCGCGCGTCTTCGGCTTCACGCGGCACAGCGCTTCCAGCGAAGTGTCATGAAACACGATAAAAGCCGCCACCCCCTTTTCTTTCGCTTTATTGCGCCGCCACTCCCGCAGGTAATCCATCATCTCTTCATTTACATCACTGGCCAGGAAGCTTGTGTACCCGCCCGCATACTGTTCCACTTTTCTAGTCGTCTGACTGTGCTTGAGAACCGCTCTGCGCTGCTTCCGCGAACTTCCTTCGCCGTGCATCCATTCCGGCATTCCCGCGCATACGTCGCAATGCCCGCACTTTTCCCACTTCACTGTCTCTCCAAAATGTTCGCAAATCATTCGTGGCCGGCAGTTTTTCTCCGCCACAAAATTCTGCATTTGGTGATACCGCTGCCACGCCCGTACCTTTTCCTGCGAATCCCCGATTTTCTCGATGAAATAGGCGCGCAAGCCCGTGTCTCTCTTCTGCCACAACAAGTAACATTCTGCGGGCAATCCGTCTCGCCCTGCGCGGCCCGTCTCCTGGTAAAGTTGCTCAATGCTCTGTGGCAGTCCCAGTCGCACTACTGCGCGCACATTCGGCTTATTGATGCCCAATCCAAACGCAATCGTGCCCACCAGCACGCGCACTTCCTCTGTCATCCACTTTTCCTGATTTTCCCGCCGTGCCTTTCCGTCCATTTGCCCGTGATAGCCAATGGCGGCAATCCCGTTCTCTTCCAGCATGTCCACGATTTCACCAACGCGCGCCACCGTCGGCGAATACACAATTACGTTGCCGCTCTGTGCATTCTTCACCGCCGTCAGCAAGAGCAAGTCCTGCAATTCTCCGTTGCACTCTTTCACAAGGTAACGCAGGTTTTGCCGGTGGAAACTGGTTACCGATTTCAATGCATTGTGCAGTTTTAGTTGCTGCACGATATCGTGTCGCACTTGTTTCGTTGCGCTCGCCGTGAACGCCGCAATCGGCCGGTCCGGAAACGCTTCCCGTAATTTTTTCAGTTGTCGGTATTCTGGACGGAAGTCGTGGCCCCACTCGGAAATGCAGTGTGCCTCGTCGATCGCAAAGAACGAAACCGGTACCCTCTTCAGCCATTCCGCCGTTGAGTCCATCACCGCGCGCTCGGGTGACACGTATATCAACCGATATTCTCCCGCCGCGGCCTTTTTCTTAACGTCACCGCGTTCCCCCTCCGCCACCGAACTGTTCAAAAACACCGCCGGTATTCCCATCTGCGTCAGTTGGGCTACCTGGTCCTGCATCAACGCAATCAGCGGCGAAATCACTACGGCCGTCCTTCGTTCATCCAATACCGCTGGCAATTGGTAGCACAGCGATTTCCCGCCGCCCGTGGGCATTACCACGCAAACGTCCTGTCCCCCGGAAAGAGCTCGGACAATCTCTTCCTGTTTTGGCCGAAACGCGTCATATCCCCAATAGCGCTTCAGCGCCACAGCAAAACGGTCCGCCGCGCAATTGCTGCCTGCACCACGCCGCTTCCCGGCCTCCTGCCTTTCGCTTTGCACCTGTTCGTTCAGTCCCGCCTCCCGCAAACCGCACCAAGATTACCACTGTTGTTAATAACAATGTTCGCCTTTCTTTCGCCCACCGTCGAGTCTCGCCTCCTCCTGTGGGTTTCGTAAGCGCGCCTGGCAGCGCTAATGGAAGGATCGTGACAATGTCTCTCCTCGTCGTAATCGGTGTGATTCAGCTCCAACTTTCCACCTCTTTTTCCAGGGAACATTGCACTTCCTGCCATCGTACCTCTCTACATCTGGGGAGGTGTGTTTATGAAGTCCATCCTGACATCCTTAGCGCTCGCAGCTCTGTCCATTCCCGCTTTCGCCGCCGACACTAAAGTCCAATCAGTCGAGGTAGGCCAGTCCCACATGGAATTTGCTTGTCCGAACAGAAAACAACTGCGCCTCTACATCCGCTCCGGCGAGATTCGCGTCGTGGGCACTGATAACGGCAAAATCTCCGTCGACCTCTCTGGCAAAAACATCGACAAGATCCAGGATGTGAAGGCCCGGCTAACCTGTATGGAGAGCGTGGCGGAGCTGCACGTCTCCGGCGGTCCCAGGAACGAGCTGACCATCACCGTTCATGTCCCCAAAAACGTTGATCTCTTCGCCCGCTTTCCTGCGGGCGACGTCACTGTTGAAGACATCATCGGTAACAAAGACATTGAACTTCATGCCGGCGAACTGACCATCTATGTTGGCAAACCTTCCGATTACGGCCATGTTTCTGCTTCTGTCTATGCCGGCGAAGTGGACGCGGAAGTTTTCAGCGATAACAAAGGTGGACTCTTCCGCTACGTCTCCAAAGACAACGGCGGCCAATACCAATTGCACGCCCATGTCGGCAGCGGTCAACTCACCTTGCGCTAAACGCTATCCTCATACGAACTGCGCTTGTCTGCGTCGAAGCGGTTTTGCCTTGCCATTCCGCTTTGCCTCCACTTTTTGCCCAGTGAATTGGTTCATCCCGCCGAAAAAATTCCTCCTCGGCCGGCATTGCGAATACATATTTTCACGGAGTACGAATTGCCCCCGCGGGAATAATTTCTTGCTCTGTGAAAGAAAGAAACGGATACAGGAAATGCTGATTACTGGAAATTCAGGACTTAGCGATGCCACAAATGGATTGCGGATTGCTCTCTTCGTTCTGTCCGGCCGATCAACCGGGAGGAAATTCATGAAACGAAAATTCTCATTCTTTGTTGCTTCCGCCGTACTGGCTTCAGCATTTCCACTAAGCGGAGCGCTGCTGGCTCAAGATCCACAACCAGCCAATCCGCCAAGCGAGAAAACCCAGGCGCAACAGGACCAGACGCCCCCGAGCAAGCAGGGTGAAGCGAAAATGTTTTCGGGGAAGATTATGAAGTCCCATGGGAAATACACGTTGCAGGATTCCAGCGGCAGCACCGCGTACGTGCTCGATGACCAGAAAACTGCGAAGCAATATGAAGGGAAAGTAGTGATGGTCACTGGAACGCTCGACGAAACCAATAACATCATCCACGTTCAGAAAATCGAAGCAGCGGCTTGAGCAAGCGGACGCGACGCGGAGCGGCATGCGCCAACAGCGCCGCTCCGCAGATTCGATTGAGGCTTTGGGTGCGGTTGTCGTTCCTGCTGCGCGATGCCATAATTTGAGCTTTACAGAACGCCGTTCCTGGATTGTTGAACTGTGCTTCAACGGTTTCTTGGCGCGGGTTCGTGGGAGGCTCCATGGCGTTGCGCGATATCTGGATTGAAAAAAGGGAAGTGGCTCAAGCGGCGGCGAACGGCAACCGGAATATGTCACAGATGCATCTGGCGCGGCTCGGTGTGATCTCCGAAGAGATGGAGTTTGTCGCCAAGCGCGAAAAGCTGGAACCGGAACTGGTACGCAGCGAAGTAGCGCGCGGCCGGGCGATTATTCCCGCCAATATTCATCACCGCAATCTACAGCCAATGGGCATCGGCGTCGCTTTCAAATGCAAGATCAACGCCAACATCGGAAACTCCTCCACAAATTCGGACATCGCCGAAGAACTGAAGAAGCTCCATCACGGCGTGCACTACGGCGCGGACACGGTGATGGATCTGTCCACCGGCGGAAATATTCCCGAGATTCGCAAAGCCATCATTGAAGCGTCGCCCGTACCCATCGGTACCGTGCCGGTGTATGAAGCTATCGCACGCGTGCGGCGTCCCGAAGATCTCACCATGGATCTGATGCTTGAGGTGATTGAAGAACAGGCCGAGCAGGGTGTCGATTACATGACCATCCATGCCGGCGTGTTACGGGAACAAGTGCCACTTGTACGTAAGCGCATTACCGGAATTGTCTCGCGCGGCGGTTCGCTGATGGCGCACTGGATGGAGCATCACAAAAAGCAGAACTTCCTCTACGAGCGCTTTGACGAAATCATAAAAATCTTCAAGAAGCATGATGTGAGCTTCTCGCTCGGCGATGGTATGCGCCCCGGATGTTTGGCCGATGCCAGTGACGAAGCGCAGTTTGCGGAATTGAAAGTGCTCGGCGAGTTGACGAAGAAGGCCTGGGAGCAGGATGTCCAGGTGATGGTGGAAGGTCCGGGCCACGTGCCGATGGACAAGATCAAGGAGCAGGTGGACAAGGAAAACGAATGGTGCCACGAAGCGCCGTTCTACACTCTTGGGCCGCTGGTCACCGACATCGCTCCCGGCTACGACCACATTACCAGCGCGATTGGCGCGGCGATGATTGGCTGGTACGGCGCATCGATGCTCTGCTACGTAACGCCAAAAGAACACTTAGGTCTGCCTAATCCGGAAGATGTGAAGCAAGGCGTGATTGCCTACAAGATTGCGGCGCATGCGGCAGATGTGGCACGGCACCGGCCCGGAGCGCGCGATCGCGACGATGCGTTGAGCTATGCGCGCTTCCTATTTGACTGGAACAAGCAATTTGAATTGTCGCTCGATCCGCCCACGGCAAAAGCCATGCACGATGAGAATTTACCCGACGATTTTTACAAGGAAGCCAAGTTCTGTTCCATGTGCGGCCCGAAATTCTGTTCCATGAACATCACCCAGCTCGCCGAAAAAGAAGGCGGCAAAGATCAGGAGGAGCGCAAACAGAAATTCGCCGACCTCTTGGTAAAAGTACAAGGTGCAGGAAACTGAACCTCAATTGAATACCTTGAAGGGCCAGTGTCGGCGATCGGACCGATGACAGAATCTAAGACGCAAGATTTACGCGAAGAATTTAATCGGTGGGCAGAGGCCGGGCGCGGCGAAGGAATGGAGCGCGACCACCTGCCGATCACGCTGCCAGTCATTGCGAAGATGCAGTTGGCCGCGATGGACAATGTTCTGGATGTCGGTTGCGGAACTGGTTGGCTTTCTCGGAAATTGGCGCAACTAGTTCCGGAAGGTCGCGTCATTGGAATGGATATTTCCGATGAAATGATTCGCGTCGCGCGCCGCACCAGCCAGAATTTTGAAAATGTAATGTTCGTCACGGGCGAAGTGGGCGAGATACCCTGGGACAATCATTTCTTTTCGCAGGCCATCTCGGTGGAATCGTCGTATTATTGGCCGGACCCGGCGGCAGGCATCAAAGAATTGTTTCGCGTGATGCGCCCAGGCGGGCGTACCTGGATTCTCATCAACTATTACAGGGACAATCCGCATTGCCACCAGTGGGGCGAATTGCTGGCGGTGAAAACGCATCTGCTCTCCGCGAAAGAATGGAGCGGACTGTTCCGCGCTGCTGAATTTGCCGCCGTAACACACGAGCGCATCGTGGACCCGTCGCCTTCGCCGGAAGAATATACAGGGCGGTGGTTTCGCGATGCAGCGCAATTGAAGGCGTTCAAGGCCGAAGGCGCGTTGCTGGTATTCGGCGAAAAGACTTAGTGTATTTCAGGCCCAAGTCGCCCGCCTCAGAAGGCGGCCGCTACAAAGTCAAGCTCATCGTTACTTCTTAAGCGCGACGGGCAACGTAAACCGAAGCAGGTAAGCAGACTCTGTTACATTCGGTAGAAGCACGCACATTCAGGGGACAGGTCAGCATCGCATTTTGTCGAAACCTAATTCATAAATGAGTGCACCCGCTTCCAACTACGAAGTGCTGGTTGTCGACGACTCTCCGGTGTACCGGAAACTCGTCGAACAGGTGCTTGCAGCCGAGCCGTACTCACTGATCTTTGCGAAGAATGGCGCGGAGGCCATCGATTTATACCAGCAACATTCGCCGTGCATGGTGATAACAGACTGGATGATGCCGGATTTTTCGGGATTGGAATTATGCCAGCGCATTCGTTCCGATAATACGCGCCCTTACACCTACTTGATTTTGATGACCAGCAACACGGAAAAAGGGAGTGTAGTGAAGGGGTTGCAAGCCGGGGCTGACGATTATTTGACGAAGCCGTTTGATCCGGGAGAGATGCTGGCACGAATTGGCGTGGGGCGCCGGATTATTGATTTGAACCGGGAGATTGCGCTGAAGAGCCAGAGACTGGAAGAGGCGGCGCGAACGGATCCTTTAACAGGATTGCCAAATCGTAGAGCAATAGAGGATTGGGCGTTGCGGCAATTGCGCGGTGCGGCGCGGCACGGTTACTGGTTGTGGGTGGTGGTGGGAGATATCGATTGTTTCAAAACGATCAACGATTCGTTTGGACATGATGCCGGAGATATCGTGTTGAAGACGTTCGCGGATATATTGAAGAAAAATACTCGGGCTTCAGACATTTGCGGACGGCTGGGCGGAGATGAGTTTCTGATGGTGGTTACGCATGTGGAGCCGGATCAGATTGAAGCAACGATCAACCGGTTTCGAGAGCAGTTTGCATCGCTGTCGTTCCCATTTCAGGGGCGGAGCGTCAACGTGCAGGCAAGTTTTGGAGTGACGGGATTCCACAGCAAAGACGGTACCGAGTTTTCGACGCTGGTGCGAAAAGCAGACCAGATGCTGTATGAGGCGAAGCGTGCAGGGCGAAATCTCGTGCGCGTTTCACTGCCGTAGAGTTTTCCCGCCGTGTTTTTATTCCATGTAAGACATTCAGGTGAGATCCTCGACTGCGGCCTGCAAAATACGCTGACCTTCGCTCAGCCAACCCAGAGCACAAGCGAAATGGCGGGTGATGTGGTATGAGTGCGGAAGAAGTCTGTGTTGCAAGAAGCGAGGCACCATATGTCATTTCTAAGCGAGAGCGTGGCAGTAATTACGGGAGCGGGATCAGGAATGGGGCGGTGCATGGCGCAGCAACTCGCGGCGCGGGGCGCTTCCCTGGCATTGTCGGACGTAAATGAAAAAGGATTGTCAGAAACGCGGGAACTACTGAAATTCGCTAGTGGAAAGATTACCTGTCATGTGGTGGATGTGGGGAAAGAAGACCAGATGAAGAGATTTGCGGCAGGGGTGGAAGCGGAACACGGGCGGGCCAGTGCGTTGTTCAACAATGCAGGCGTGGCGCTGCTGGGAGACTTTGAAGAAATTTCGCTGGAGAATTTCCGCTGGCTGATGGACATAAATTTCTGGGGCGTGATCTACGGGACGGCCTATTTTTTGCCGCTGCTGAAGAAGGAGAAGCGCTCGGCAATTGTGAATACTTCGAGTCTGCTGGGGTTTGTGGGCGCGATCGGGCAGAGCGCGTATTGCGCGAGCAAATTCGCAGTGCGAGGATTTACGGAAAGCCTGGGACACGAGTTGCAGGATACCCATATCACCGTGACGTGCGTGCATCCGGGCTTTGTGCGGACTTCCATTGCGAAAACGGCAAAGCGCGGAGATCGCGCGGGCGAGACTCTTCACCATCAGAGCATGGCACGGTTTCAACGGATTGCCAGAACGAATCCGGAGGTGGCAGCGGCAAAAATATTGGAAGGCGTAGAGAGAGGGAGGAAGCGAATATTGATCGGCGCGGATGCGCATTTCGTGGATATCTGGCAAAGGCTGACGCCGACTGGGTATTGGGGAATGTTGGCGAGGCAGTTTGATGACCCGAGCGCCAAGAAGGGATGAAAGGAGTGGCGAGTGACGAGTGGCCAGAAAAAAAGAATGGTGCACTGTCGCCTCTGGAAAACGTGGAAGTACATTGGGTTGAGGTCCTTCGCCCGCGAAATACCCGGGCTCAGGATGACAACCGTTGGTGGTCGGCGTGGTGGTTGGGCTAGTCATTGAGGTGGTGGCCGCGGGGCCTCCCGCAAAGGAGCGAAAAGGTTGGGAGGTGAGTCTTTGACGGAGGTTGAGGCGGGGGATATACTCGGCAACAAGTAGAAGAACTGGAGAACTCTTGTGGGCGTCATTGACCAACGGTTCGAGAAGAATGTCCTGATCACCTCGGTAGATTACGTATTCAATTGGGCGCGGAAGAGTTCGTTGTGGCCGCTGACGTTTGGGCTGGCGTGCTGTGCCATTGAGATGATCGCGTCCACGACTTCGCGATTTGACATGGCGCGGTTTGGCGCCGAAGTATTCCGGCCCTCGCCGCGGCAATCGGATTTAATGATTGTGTCGGGGACCGTGACGCTGAAGATGGCACAGGTTATTCAGCGGGTGTGGCAGCAAATGCCAGATCCGAAGTGGTGTATTTCGATGGGAGCTTGCTCGAGCGTAGGCGGACCATTCAATGCGTATTCGGTGCTGCAGGGAGTGGACCGGATTGTGCCAGTGGACGTGTATGTAGTGGGATGCCCGCCGCGTCCGGAGGCGCTGTTTTATGCATTGATGAAGCTGCAGGACAAAATTGACGATATGACGCTGGCGAAGCGCCCGACGGAAGTGCGATTGAAACCGGAGATGGTGGACCAGTTTAAGCAGAACGTGATGGTGGCGCAGGTGCCGGGGCAAGGGTGAAGAAGCCAGTAGTTCTAAGTTATGAATCTTTGGTAAGGAATGAGGCACAGAGAGACATGGGATTTGTGAGGACGGCGAAGTTGGGGGAGTTACCGGCGGGAACGGTAAGGGAGTTTCAAATTGAAGGCAAGGCGGTAGCGTTGGCGAACGTCGGTGGCAAGATCTACGCGATCAATAATACCTGCTTGCACCGCGGCGGACCACTGGGACAGGGCACGCTGGAGGGCAAGGTGGTGACTTGTCCCTGGCATGGCTGGGAGTACGACGTGACCAATGGAAAAGTAGTGCAGAACCCGCAGGCCGGCGTGGATTCCTACAAAGTAGAAGTACGCGGAGAAGACATATTTGTCGATTTAGGATAATTCTAGTCCATTCATTTTAAAAAGGTTAAGTGTGATGCGCGGGATTCCCGGCTTTTTGGTGAATCAAAGTATTATAGAATCAGTGGCTTACCGTCCAGTTAGCGATTGCGCCATGGCAGGCTAGTACGTTCCACCGCAAGATTAGGCTATCCCACACATTTTGTTTGGTTTTGGTCCAATTAACGTGTATATTTCGGGCGAATTCTGGGCCGATGGCGACCGCGACTCCTCCAATACGACACTACTGGATCTTCAGCGCAGACCCACATCACTATCATTGGGACACCCTATTTGTTAAGGGAAAAGAGATGTGGCACGGGGCTGGATCGAAGCCCGACGCTATTCGCGCGTTGAAACAGGTGAAGAGAGGCGACCGGGTGATGTGCTATCACTCCGCTCCGGAGAGAGCGCTCTATTCGATTGCGGAAGTGACGCGCGATCCGTACCCCGACCCGCACGACCGAAAAGGAAAAAACTTAGTGGCGGATTTGCGAGCGTTTGAGAAATTGCCGCGTCCTGTGACATTGGGGGAGATGCGCTCGAATTCCACACTGCGAAAAATGAAGTTGCTGAAGAATGTGCGGTTAATCATTTCGTCGATCACTGAGGAAGAATATAAAGAATTGTGCCGCATGGCCGGGATTGTGGCGACGCCCGGCGTTCCCCTGCCGTAGCTGGGAGCATTGGGTTGTGACAACCGATGGGACAGGTCTTCAGCGGATAAAACTGATGAATGGCGGAAGAGTCTATTGGGACGTAAGTCCCGCTCTCAAGACAATAGGAATGACGATGGACGCGCTGAAGAAGAATCCAGTGGTGCTGCCGGATCATCCGCCATATCCGAACTATCATAAGAAGTAAGAAGAGTTTTAAGTTGTAAGTTCTAAGTAATGCGCGAGCCCAAGAGGGGCACAATTTATTGTGCCCCTCCTAGTTTGGAGCGGGTGGCCACCTGAAGGTGGCCGCTACAGTCAGGCCTGGGCCATAGTTCAGCACCTGCGTAAACAAAAGATCAGAAGGCGGCGTAAAGCCGCCCCTACATGGTTACAGATTCAAAATGCGAGATGGGTTCGGGTGAGACGGAGGCGGATGCCGGAACTTCCTGAAGTTGAGACCGTGGCGCGGGGCCTGCAGGCGACGATTGCGGGAAGGCGAATCGTTAGCGTGACGCTGGGGAAAACCGATTTCATCGACAATCCGGAAAAGGTGGAACGAGAGTTACCCGGGCGCATGATTCGCGCCGTGGAGAGGTATGGAAAATTCTTGTTGTTGCGGCTCGTGACTACGGAAAAAGTAGAAGTCGAAGGAGAGACGGCGCTGCTGGTGCATCTGGGAATGACGGGGATGTTGCTGCCGAAGGCGGTGAGCGAAGTTCATGCGAAGCACACGCATGTGGTGATGTTGTTGGATGATGGGCGGGAATTGCGGTACGTGGACCCACGACGATTTGGAAGGATGGCCTACCTTTCGGGAGAAGTACTGAGCAAAGAGTTGTTCCGATTCGGATCTGATCCACTGGAAGCAGGACTGGCGGAATTTGCGAAGCGGATTGCGGGGCGGAAGGCTCGGATTAAGGCGCTATTGCTGGATCAGCAGGTGTTGCGCGGCGTAGGAAATATTTATGCGGATGAGAGTTTGTGGAAAGCAAAGATTCATCCCGCGAAGCTGGGCGTGAATCTGGATGAGAAGCAGGTAAAGCTGCTGTATAAGTCGCTGCAGGAGATATTGCGAAACGCCATAGCGATGAGGGGATCATCGATTTCTGATTTTCTTGACGCGGAAGGCCAACCGGGAGAATATCAGCGGCACCATCGAGTGTATGGACGAGAAGGGGAAAGATGTTTCCGGTGTAAGACGGAGATACGGCGGGGGATTGTGGCCGGGAGGAGCAGTTATTATTGTCCTGTTTGTCAGAAGGCACCGCGGGGATGGAAGAGCGGGGTTGGGAAGAAGCCGAGGAAGAAAAGGCAACGTAGAATCGCAGAATAAGCAGAAACAAACAAAAGCGCAAGCATGAGGCGTAAAGCCGCCACTGTATAAAAAGAGATTTGGATAAAGAAGATTTTGGGGAGAGTGGGATGAAACTGCGGCGAAAAACGATTGTTGTTGGGCTGATGCTCTTGACGCTGGTGGTTGCGAAGGTGTGGACGGCGCGGGCGGCGGGAGAAGATGGAATTGCGGCTGCCGACGCGAAGATACTGACGGAGATTCGCGAGCACAGTGAGTTGATGGACAACCTGGAATATCTTTCGGACCGCATCGGACCGCGGCTGACGGGGTCGCCGCTGCTGAAGCAGGCCAACGATTGGACCGCGGAGATGTTCAAGAAGTATGGGCTGACTAATGTGCATCTGGAAGCGTATACGATTCCGCACGCATGGGTCCGTGGAACGGCGAAGGCGCGGGTGATTGCGCCAACGGAGCACTCGCTGACGATTGCGTCTGCAGCGTGGGCGCCGAACACAAAGGGAACGGTGAAGGGCCCAGTGGTATATTTCGATGCGAAGAAACCGGAAGAATTCGGGAAGTTTGCCGGAAAACTAAAAGGCGCGATTGTAATTACACAAGAGCCGCGACCGCTGTCGCCGCCTAGAGTGATCGATCAGAACGCGGAAATCTACCACCCGATGGAAGAGCCACCACCGCCGGTGGGGCAGCCGGGGCTTCCTGATCCATTCGAAAAATATCTGGAGACGGTAAAAGCCACCCGAAAATTCCTGGTGGAGCAGGGCGCTGCGGCGGTGCTGCGCGATTCGGGGAAACCCCACGCACTGTTGAATATGACGGACGCGACGATTGAGCCGTTTACGATGGGGACGATTCCCACGGCGTTCGTAACCGGTGAAGGATATCGATTGATCTACCGAATGGTCAAAAAAGGACCAGTGGAAGTGGAAATTGAGATCAAGAATTCGCTGAGCGACAAGCCGGTGACGGTCTACAACACGGTCGCCGATTTACCTGGGTCGGAGAAGCCGGAAGAAATTGTGATTCTTGGCGCGCATCTGGATTCATGGGATCTGGCAACGGGTACGACGGACAACGGTACGGGGTCGATGGTGGTGTTGGAAGCAGCACGGGCGCTTGCGAAACTAAATTTGAAACCGAAGCGGACGATTCGGTTTGTGCTGTTCACCGGAGAAGAAGAAGGCCTGGTTGGTTCGAAGGAATATGTGAAGGCGCACCAGAAAGAGCTGGACAAGATTTCCGGGGCGCTGGTGCATGACAGCGGAACAGGACGAGTGCTGGCGATTGGGCTGCATGACAATTATCAGGCGCGGGAAATAGTGGATCAGGTGATTGCGCCGCTGGGCGAACTGAAATTGTTGGAAACGACGATGAGCCCGAGAGTACGGCACGGACAGCTTGTCGTTTGATGAAGTGGGTGTGCCGGGATTCTGGTGCGCGCAAGATCTGGCGGAATATCCGAAGACGCATCACAGTCAATCCGACACGTTTGACAAGGCCTGGAAGGACGATTTGCTGCAAGGGGCGCAAGTGTTGGCGGCATGGGCTTACAACACGGCGGAATTACCGAATCTGCTGCCGCGACGGCCGTTGACGCCGCCGGCCGCAGCCACGGCGGCAGGAGCAACGAAGACGGAGCCGCCGAAGGATCCGGTGAACGAAGCGGACAAGAAGCTTGTGGAATTGGTAAAAGCAGACAAAGAGCAATTAAAAAACGATCTGACATATCTGACTACGCAAATCGGACCAAGGCTGACGGGATCGCCACAGTTGGATCAGGCCAGCCACTGGACGGAAGAGCAATTCAAGGTGCTGGGCTTGACGAATGTGCACCTGGAATCGTGGACGATCGCTAATGGATGGAAGCGTGGACCAGCAACAGGGCGAGTGGTGTGGCCTTCGACACATGAATTAACGCTGGCGACGGCAGGATGGTCAACGGCGACAAATGGAACGGTCAAGGGGGAAGTGCTTGGAATTGATGCGGAAAAGCCCGAAGACCTGGAAAAATACAAAGGAAAACTTGCAGGGAAAATCGTGTTGCTAGGAAGGCCACGCGAACTGGAACCTCCGAAAAATCCGATGCTGACGCCGTGGGAAGGGGGAACGATACCACTGATGATGCCGTCCGACAAAAAGCCCATCGATTGGACAGTAGCGCGGAAGATGCGTATCGAAGCGATGAGAATGATGAATGAAGAGAAAGCGGTGGCGCTGATTGTGGGCTCGGAGAAAATGTACGGGCTGCTGAATATGAGCACGTTTTCCAGGGACTACGCACCTTCGGGAATTCCGTCGGCATTCTCTGCCCGGGAAGATTATCTACAACTTTGGAGAATTCTGGACGCGGGCACGCCACCCCAGGTGGAAGTGAACCTGCAAGGGACGCTGACCGGTGCGCCGGTAACGGTGTACAACACTGTGGCGGAAATTGCAGGGACAGAGAAGCCGGATGAGGTGGTGATCCTGGGCGCGCATCTGGATTCGTGGGATCTGGGAACGGGAGCCACGGATAATGGGACCGGATCGATGGTGGTGTTGGAGGCAGCGAGGGCGCTGCAGAAGAGCGGGCTAAAGCCGAAGCGGACGATTCGATTCGTGTTGTTCACCGGAGAAGAGCAAGGGCTAAACGGATCCAAAGAGTATGTGAAGAAACATCATGACGATTTGCCGAAGATTTCCGGCGTGCTGGTACACGACACCGGCACCGGAAAAGTGCTCACGGTGGGATTGATGGGAAACTACAACGCGAGAGAAACGGTAGGACGGGTGATATTCCCGCTGGCAGAAACAGCGGGGATCATGGAACCGTCGCTGCGAAGTGAAGGTGGATCGGACCATGTGCCGTTTGATGAAGCGGGCGTGCCGGGATTCTGGTGCGTGCAAGATCCGGCGGAGTACGACAAGACGCACCACTCGCAGGCGGATACCTTGGACCGCGTGAAATGGGATGAATTAGTGCAAGGAGCTGAAGTTCTGGCGGTATTTGGCTATAACGCAGCACAATTGCCGGAATTGCTGCCGAGGAAGCCGGTCAAGAAGTAGGGAGCAGAAAGTCAAAAAAGTACGCCGCCCTTCGTCAAAAACTGAGAGTAGGACAATACAATGCTGGCGTAGCGCGGATGCATTGGCGGACCACCTCCGAAGGCGGTCTCCACAAAGGCGAAAGAAATGAGAGTGGTAGTACAGAGAGTGAGCCGGGCGAAAGTTACGGTGGAAAGACAGGTGACAGGCGAGATTGGACCGGGATTGATGGTATTGCTGGGAGTGGGCAAGGAAGATAGTGCGGACACGGCGGCAGCGATGGCGGAAAAAGTGGTGAACCTGCGGATATTTGAAGATGAGCAAGGGAAGATGAACCGGTCGCTGGTGGATGTGAAGGGCGGAGTCGCTGGTGGTTTCGCAATTTACTTTATATGGAGATGCGCGGGGACAGCGGCGGCCGAGTTTTCTGGCAGCGGCACCGCCGGAGCAAGCTAAGAAATTGTACGAAGAGTTTTGCACCGCAATGCGCGGCCTGGGAATAATGGTGGGGACGGGAATCTTCCAGGCGATGATGTCAGTGGAGTTGGTGAATGAAGGGCCGGTGACGATCCTCCTTGATTCAGACAAAACATTCTAAGGTGGAGTGGACCGTTGAACGTGCGGTTCGTGAGCTGAAGCGCCGAGGCATGAAGCGAAACGTGGATGGCATGGCGCGCTACGGGATTCGTGCGAAGAAGGTGTTTGGAGTTTCCAAGCCGGCGCTGGATGAGATTGCGAGGAAAATCGGCAAGAATCACGCATTGGGATCAAAACTGTGGAGAACGGGAATACACGACGCGCGCATTTTGGGAATGTTGATATCCGAAGTGAAAAAAGTAACGCCTGGTCAGATGGAGCGGTGGGTGCGGGATTTTGACAATTGGGACGTATGCGACGGAACATGCTGCCATTTGTTTGTTGATGCAGAGGGGGCATGGGACAAGGCATTCGAGTGGAGCACGCGAAAGAAAGAGTTTGAAAAGCGGGCCGGATTTGCGTTGGCGGCGTATTTAGCTATCCACGACAAGGATGCCGCTGACGCGGAGTTTGGCAAATTTTTGAAGGTGATTGAGCGCGAGGCGTGGGACGAACGAAATTTCGTGCGGAAAGCGGTGAATTGGGCGCTGAGAAATATTGGAAAGCGCAAGATGGCGTTGAATCAAGCAGCGATTGCATGTGCGGAACGGATTCGGAAGCAGAAACACTCGGCAGCAAGATGGATTGCCGCGGATGCGTTGCGCGAGTTGAAAAGCGACGCGGTGCAAAAGCGGTTGCGGCGCAAGAGTATGTGAATGCGCATGGTGACGAGCAGAGAACAGCTAAAGATCAGGCGTGCGCGAGAGAATGATGCGGTACGGATGGCAGCGCTCTCGGGTCAATTGGGATATCCCACTATTGGAAGACAAATGAAGAGGCGGTTGAGGGGCGTAATGCGCGCGAAGGATGGCGCGTGTTACGTAGCGGAGACAAAGGCACAGGGTGTGATCGGATGGGTACACGTCAGCGTGACGGCGTTGCTGGAAGTGGAGCAACGGGCGGAAGTGAATGGGTTAGTTGTAGATGAACAGGTTCGCAGCCGCGGCGTCGGGTTGAAGTTACTGCAAGCGGCGGAGAAGTGGGCAAAGCGAATGAAGTGCCGCGGAATGTCGGTGCGGTCGAATGTGATTCGAAAGCGGGCGCACGCGTTTTATGTGGCGCATGGCTACGAGCACTACAAGACGCAAAAGGCCTTTCGGAAGATAATTTAGGAATTTGGAATGGAGAAACTCCCACTGAAAACGGGGCGCCCAATGGGGTGGAATATAAGCAAACACTACAAAAATCGCGGCGCCAAAGAAAGTTTAGAAGGCGCCGCCACCGCCGCCGCCGAAGCCGCCGCCGGATGAGCCGCCACCGCCGCTGAAGCCGGAGCCTCCGGAGCTGCGCGGGGCAGACGTCATGACGCTGCTGACTTGAGAGCTCATGCTGTTGAGATTGCTCGCGAACATAGTTGGATAAAAAGTAGTTCCATAACCGCCCTGATACCACTGGGGCGGTTGAGTGTAGATTCCCTGAAAGGCCTTACTCCAATTTCTCTCGACGCCAAGGGCCATGGCGAAGGGAAGAAACTTT
>CAVVJG010000044.1:0-35922 GCA_963748365.1 Candidatus Acidiferrales bacterium | reverse complement strand
CCGCAGTCACCTGGACTCGGCGGTCGAGCTCAGCTGTCCGGATTAAAACTCTAGGCCACAGCGCGCATTGCTTTTTTGCTGTTGTGCAATGGTTCGTACACCTCTCCGCTTACCCACAAACGATGGAGCAGTACTGCCAGCTTTCTCGCTACGGCGACTACCGCTCGTTTCTGGCATTTTTTCCTCCTCGCTCTGCAAGCTTCAGTCCCCATCTCCGCAGATCACTGTCTTCTCCAAAAGGTCCCAGAATGTTTTCGACCCTGGGTAGCGCGACCCACATGCCCGGTTTCCGTATTAATCCGGAGTTGATCCCAATTACTTAGCCAACGCGGCCCTCGATGACGAGTAGGGATTTCCCTAGTTTTCCAAAGATCGAACCAAATGTAAGGTCTATTTCGGTGGCCTCCGCTGCAGACCTAGCGGACTCTTGATTATCGAGGAAAATGACGATGAACAAAAAGATGGTAGTCGTATTGATGTTGGTGGGACTGTCGTTTCTGTCAGGCTCGCACGTTATGGCGCAGACGGCGACCGAGCAGGAAATTGAATTGTTGCGGAAGGATATCCGGTCGCAGAAAAAACAGCTTATCGCGGCGAATCTCAGTTTGACTGACGCGGAGGCAACGAAATTTTGGCCGGTTTACGATCAATACCAGGCTGAGTATTCGAAGATCGGCGATGCAAAGATGGCGCTGATCAAGGAGTATGCCCAGAACTGGGGCACTGTCACGGACGAGCAGGCGTTGGATTATCTGAAACGATCCGAGGGAATTAGCGAGGCCGTGATTCAGCTGCGGAACAAATATGTACCGCTCGTGAATCAAGTCTTACCAGGAAAGTTGACAGCGACATTCTTCCAACTTGAACGCCGAATCGAACTGTTGGTTGAGGTACAACTCGCATCACAGATTCCACTACTAGTTAAAGGCTAACGACGTTGATCAGGCCTCGTGATAGAGATGCCCACGAACCCCAGTTTGGTCTAAGCTCTGACCTGCAGGCACCTTAGGAAATACTAATGTTCGCGGTGTTACTGTGGGGGAGCCTGTTCGGCGAGGAAGGAGGACAATATGACTCCTGCTCGAATATTGATTGCAGATGACCATGAAGCCGCTAGGCGTGCCGTCCGTTCAGAACTGCACCGTCGCCACAATCTGAAAGTGTGTGGTGAAGTTTCCAATGGAGAAGAAGCGGTTTCACAGGCTCAATCGCTGAATCCCGATTCAATCATTCTAGATATCATAATGCCCATAAAAGACGGTTTTGCTGCCGCCGAGGAGAAGGTTCTGCCAAGTATTCCGATACTCTTGATTTCGACGAGGCGCGATGGAGAGATAAACACCGACGGTTACCCCAGGGGACAGTCCTGCCAGTTGCGCAAAATTCCTCGTGGCCAATGGTAAACTGCTGATCGTTTCTTGATTAGCAATCCTTCCGAGCGCCGAGGTGTCTAGTTGAACCATCAGCGGCTGAGCGGAAACTTGCGTCTGTTCGATACGGGTTGCGAGCTCAAGGTGAAGTTCGATCCGAAGTGTCTCGGCGACAGGAACATGAATATCCCGTTGAGTCACGGATTTGAAGTCAACGTTGCTTGCGTGCAACTCATAAGTCCCAGGCCGCAGTAAGAAGAATCCGAATCTGCCACTCTCGTCCGAAGTGGCAGACCTTGCTCCCGAACTGTCCTCTGTTGTGAGATGAAGAAGGACGCCTGGCAGAACTGCCCCGCGGCTGCGGTATAGCGGATGGCGTTCATGCAAGCCATTGCTCATACAGGATCTCTAGGGTGAACAATATACGGATTGCACGGAGCTACCGCTAAGGCAGAGTTCGATTTCTCTCAGTTGGGCGGTGAGGAGACGAATATAAAGCTATGCATGTTTTACAATCAAGCAAAATTCCAGAGCGAATCGTCTCGCGACCGGTACCATTTCCTTACCTATCAGTTTTGACGGCACCTTCCATATCAATTTTTAGTAGGTTGTTGAATGCGCTCCGCTTCCAGAGTAGTCTCAGCCTAATTGAGTACGTCAATATATGGCATCGCCACCACAAAATCGTCGTTCTACACCTAGACAAGGCCCGGGAGGAAGACGCCATGTTCGGGTTGCGGTTGCGGCGCTCGCAGCTATTTTTTTTCTGTCACGGCCGATTGCTGCGGAACCTCCGAAGGAAATCCGGCGAATTCTGATTCTGAACGAGGTAGGGGCTTCATATCCCGCGATGTCCATCATTAATGAAGGAATCCAAGCTGGGCTGAAGGATTCACCCTATCGCCTTGAACTCTATTCCGAGTACATGGACGCCATATTGTTTCCCGATCCGGCCGACCAGCAGGAGTTTGGCGATTTCTACCTTCGCAAATATCGCAACCGGAAACCAGACGTGATCATCACGGTGGGGCCGGCGCCACTCAAGTTTATGCAAGAGGTGCACCAAAGCGCCTTTCCTGGCGTTCCAGTTGTTTTCTGCCTGCCTAACAGGGGGTTGCCAGGCTCACCCACGCTAGATCCTGATTTTACGGGGGTCGAAAACGATATGGCTCCCGCCAAGACTCTGGAAGTAGCATTACGGCTCCAGCCCGGTACAGAGCACGTGGTTGTGTTGAACGGTGGCGTATCCGATTTCGACAAACAACAGTTAGCCGGTGTCAAGCAACAGCTGAACGCATTCATTCATCCAGAAATTACCTATCTGACGGAACTGGCCATGCCTGATCTGCTGGATCGCCTGAGAAAGCTGCCACCTCACACTCTCGTCCTACTCACTTCATACGGAGTAGATGCGACCGGAGCCCGGTTCAAATCAGACGAAGCAGGTCCCCTGATTGCCACCGCAGCGAATGCGCCGGTATTTAGTTTGTTCGAAGTTTTCCTAAACCACGGCGAGGTGGGAGGCTATCTTTCGAGCTTTAGCAAGCAAGGGAAGGTTGCGGGAGCCATGGCGGTGAGACTGCTCCTTGGCGCAAAGCCGCAGGACATACCAAGGGTACGCGGATTAAACATTTACTTGTTCGATTGGCGCGCGATAAAGCGCTGGGGACTAAGCGAGAACAACCTTCCAGCCGGCAGCGTGGTGCTGTTCCGCGAAGATTCGGCGTGGGAACGCACCAAAAAGTTCTGGATTAGCGGATTAATGATCATCCTGGGCTTGACGCTGCTGGCGACGTATCTTCTTTACAGCCGAGCGGAACTGAGGAAGGCGCACAACGCCGAGTTGCGACTCAGCCACCATTTAGTCACTGCACAAGAGAAGGAACGAAGCAGGTTGGCATCGGAACTACACGATGATTTTAGCCAACGTCTGGCGATGCTTGCATTTGGACTGCAGAATACCGCGGAAACAGTTTCCGATTCACCAGATGTGTTGAAGCAGACGCTGGAGGGGTTCAAGGAATCAGTTGGTCAGATTGGTGACGATCTTCATAGCCTATCCCACCGATTACATTCATCCACTTTGGACACTTTGGGGCTCGTCACCGGCTTAAAGTCTCTGTGTAAAGAGTTCGGCGCTAAACAAGGCATCGAAGTCGATTTCACATCTGATGATATTCCGCGCAGTGTTAGGCCAGACGTTGCTTTATGTCTGTTTCGCATTACCCAGGAAGGACTTCAGAATTTGAAGAAACATAGCGGCACTAAGAAGGCTCAATTGAGTGTGCGTCATGTGGGCAACAGATTAGTTCTTTCTTTGTGCGACGAGGGTGCAGGATTCAACGCGAATAAGCTGGAAAAACCCGGGCTGGGCATTCTCAGCATGCGAGGACGGGCACGCGTGTTAGGCGGAGAATTCGAGATTCATTCGAAGCCTGGCAAAGGAACGCGAATTGATGTCTGGGTGCCGTTCGAGCCCGTCGAAGATCCGTTAAATGTTTGAGTCTGCCTGACTCCACGTAAGATGCGGTGTTCGGGCTCCACAATAATTGAAGAAGTACGCGGGAAATCGCGGTTGTAGGAGAAGTGGGTACTGGAAGAGCTAGCCTTAGGAACGTGCCTTTGCTTTTCGGAATCGGATAGGAAACTCAAATCTAAGGGTTCGCAAATCGTATAGTCCGGGGAGCCAACTTAATCTTCAGCCCCGACCGTGGGATTCTCGTCATAGAAGGAGATAGAGCTTTCCTTCTTGGCCGATTTGCGTAAAATCTTACCAGAGCGTCTGAATCTGCTTGCTCTCGCGAATTTTTGCATCCTTGGTGACTAGGACCATGCTCTCTGCTAGCGCTGTCGCTCCGATTAAGCGGTCGCACGGATCGTTTGAATAGTCTGCCGAAAACTGATTAGCCAAGGCAGCAACCTTCGTGGTGATAGGGAGAACGGCAACGTGCGAAGAAATTTCTTCGAGGTATGCCTCCACTGTTCCGGTTAGCTGCAAGCGGCCGTGAGTCGCCAGCCAGGCGAGTTCCCAGAGAGTGATCGCCGAGATAGCTATTCCGCCAGCTCGACTGGCCCTTCGGATGGCAGAGCTAGCATTTTTAGATAATTTTGGGGGTTCAGTGGCGAGCCATACGAGCACGTGGGTGTCGAGCAGGATCACTTTGTCGTGCTCTCCCACTCAACAGGGATTGGAGACTCGATATCGCCTACGATTTTGACTTTTCCCGTCATGAACCCGAAGATGTCAGTCTTCTCCGACTGGGCGGGCACGACCTTGACGACTGGCGTTCCGCGCTTGGTTACGATTACCGGCTCGCCTGTCGCTTGAACCTTTTTCATCACGGCGAGACAGCGAGCCTTAAAGGTACCTGCTGGTATGTGTTTCATTGCACTCTCTCCTGTCCATGGTCATTATATCATGACCATGAGAAGATCAAGTGCATTTTGTAGAGCGTCCTCCATAATCCGGATTTGGATACGTCCGCTGATCAAAACTGTAGGAACACGTCGGTGGCAAATATCAACTGCCCCTTTCGCGTACCGTTATCCCAAGGCCTCGTACTGAAGGCGTATCCATATCTTACTTCGGGCCGCTTTCGTTCAGTTCGGGACACATCGTGACCTCCAAGGAAGTCATAATGGGGTCATATTGTTTATTTCTATAATGTTTAGGAGGACGGTGATGTGATCTGAAAATTGCAAGTTTTGGACTCTACCGATGCGAACAGGGCCGAACTGACCTCTTTATCGACGAACGCACCACAGAGAAAGACCAATCCAGAAGCGCAGAATATCTTCCGGCACTGATTGATCTCGCAGATGTGTAACGCGGAATCGACGGAACGAGTGAAAAGCGAGGCCATCCTGCTTCGAGCCGATCTTGACGAGAATCTTGTGCAGGCTGTCTCTCAGGATGTTGCGCGGTGATAGCGGCCTGCCCGAATCAGTCTCGAACACATAGCCCGAAGTGCGGTTCCCGATGAAGGCTTACCTATAGCCAAAAAGTTGGCAAAACTCCCCAAAGTAAATTCCCTCGCCCTGTGGGAAAATAATTGAGAAATATCGAGGATCTTCCATTCCGAGTGTTGGAACGATTCGCTAGGACATACGCACTTGAGTAACGCATGAATAAAGGGCGGTAGCGACCCCCGAAGCCCGAAGGGACCGAAGGTGGGGTCGCTACCGCCCTTTTTACGGTTTTTGCCGCGCCTCCGTTTTGGGTTCGGGTCTTGTTATCTTTTTGCTTTGAAATGCGTTAGGTTGGGCGGTTTCGGAGAACCGTAAATAGAACCGTGACGAAAACCGACTTCATGAAGGCCTTCCGCTGACTTTCGAGTTCTGACCGAACGAAGAATAGTCACGAGCGAGCAGGAAGGTACGAAAATACTGGCCTTCCAAACGAACACACTCCTACTCTTACCTATAGCCAAAAAGTCGACGCGACTCCCCAAAGAAAAACTGGCCGCCTCTGTGGAAAGATTGTTCTTCTTTCTTGTTCAGAGACGGTTTGTGAGAAGGATGTAAGGTCTCCTAGACACAAAATTCCCTTGGCGGCGAGGCCGGGATGCTCGATCAGAAGGCTTTGGATGGTCGCGTCGCCTTCTACTATGGCGACACCCGTCTCGAGCACGCAGCCTTACCAGGGGGGTGACATTATGTTGCCGTTAGGGTGACAGAATTACGTTGCTACAACACATACCGTCGTCGACCTCTTTGATACCGACAAGTAACGTTGGGCATAAATTGGGAGTTGAAGTCCAGGAACTGGAGATGGCTTCCGTACCCGATACGAAATCCATCCCGCCATTCAGCGTCAGCATCTTTTCCTTCCGTTGCCAGTAGTGCGAGTCAAGGTACGGTGAAGCAACGCGCGACTCGTCCGCAGAAGATATGGCGAACGGCCGGCGACGTCTCGGCAGAACGACTCGAGGCGGCAAAAGCGCCTTGAGGCGACCTAAGTCTCCGAGTACTCGTGAGAAATTGATTTCCGGCAAGGCCGCTTAGAGCCGAGGCTCAAAATTGCCCACCGTAAACGTTTACGATAGTGGTATGCTGTGCCGTTCCACCTCGCTCTCAATCCATCCCGTGCTTCGGAGATTCTCATGAAAATCCACTCTCGGAACCGTCTGTCCCACCGCCGGAGTAAGCGTCATGATGGCAAGTCAGGCGCCTTACCCTATCGCAATCTAGCGCTTTCGGCAGAGAAGCGGGTAAAGGATCTGCTGTCCCGCATGACGCTGGAAGAAAAAGCCGCGCAAATGCTCTGCATCTGGCAAAAGAAGCCGCAGACCCTTGTGGACGCGGAGGGCAACTTCGATTTGGCAAAAGCCAGGCAGTCGTTTAAAGACGGCCACGGCCTCGGCCAGGTCGGACGTCCCAGCGACGCCGGGAAGGGCCTGAACGCGCGCAAGATGGCGGAAACTACCAACGCCATTCAGAAGTTTTTCGTCGAGAACTCGCGGCTGGGGATTCCCGTAATTTTCCACGAGGAGTGTCTGCACGGGCACGCGGCCGTTGACGGAACCAGCTTCCCGCAACCGATTGCGCTGGGCGCGACATTCAACTCAGACCTGGTCGAGTCCATCTTTACCGCTACCGCGCTGGAAGCCCGCTCACGGGGTGCCCATCAAGCTCTTACTCCCGTAGTGGACGTGGCCCGCGATCCGCGCTGGGGTCGCGTCGAAGAGACCTACGGAGAGGATCCATTCCTGGTTTCACAGCTGGGAATTGCCGCGGTTCGCGGCTTACAGGGCGACGCCAGCTTTCGCGATAAGAAGCGCCTAATTGCGACCTTGAAGCATTTCGTCGGACACGGCCAACCTGAGTCTGGCATGAACTGCGCTCCCGCAAATGTTTCCCTGCGCGTGTTGCGCGAGACTTTCTTTTATTCGTTTAAGGAAGCCCTGCAAAAGGCCGGCGCCATCAGCGTGATGCCTTCTTATAACGAAGTCGATGGCCTGCCTTCGCATGCGAACAAGTGGCTGCTGCGCGATGTACTTCGCCAGGAATTTGGTTTCAAAGGATTTACTGTCTCCGACTACTTTGCGATTTGGGAACTTGGATATCGGCCTGACACGCACGGGCACTTTGTTGCGGCCGACAAGAGGGAGTCCTGCAGGCTGGCGGTGGAGGCAGGGGTGAACATTGAATTACCGGATCCTGACTGTTATCTGCACCTGGTCGAGTTGGTGAAAAAGCGAGTGCTCAAAGAGTCGCAGCTCGATGAGCTTGTTGCGCCCATGCTTTTGTGGAAGTTTAAGCTGGGTCTTTTTGATGATCCGTATGTTGATCCGGCCGAAGCCGAGCGGGTAGTCGGTTGCGACGGTCATCGCCAGCTTGCGCGTCAGTCCGCTCGCGAAGTCATAACGCTGTTGAAGAACGACGGGGCACTGGCCCCGCTTGACTTGAGCAAGTACCGGACTATCGCGGTGATCGGCCCGAATGCAGATCGCACGCTGCTAGGGGGCTACAGTGGTGTTCCCAAACACGAAGTGACGGTGCTTGAGGGCATCAAAGCGAAGGCCGGGAACCGCGCCAAGTTGCTTTACAGCGAAGGTTGCAAAATCACCATTGGAGGTAACTGGAACCAGGATGAAGTTGTACCCAGCAATCCTGAAGAGGACCGAAAGCTGATCAGCGAAGCGGTGGAAGTGGCCAAGCAGGCGGATGTAATCATTTTGGCAATCGGTGGCAACGAGCAAACATCGCGCGAAGCCTGGGGCCTGAACCACATGGGCGACCGGGCCACTCTCGATTTGATCGGAAGGCAAGATGAACTGGTCAAGGAGATGGTGGGGACGGGCAAACCGGTGATCGCGCTTCTTCATAATGGACGGCCCAACTCCATCAACCATCTGGTCCAGAACGTGCCGGTCATACTTGAATGCTGGTACTTGGGACAGGAGAACGGGCATGCCGTTGCCGAAGTGTTGTTCGGCGGTGTGAACCCCAGCGGCAAGCTGCCGATCACGATTCCGCGTTCGGTGGGGCACCTGCCCGCCTTCTATAACTACAAACCATCGGCCCGCCGAGGATACCTGTTTGATGACGTCTCGCCGCTTTACGCATTTGGGTACGGCCTGAGCTACACGACATTTACAATTAAAGACGTTCGGCTGGAGAAGCAAAAGATCAAGCTGACTGGTTCCACGCGCGTGACGGCGGTGGTCACCAACACCGGCAAACGTGAAGGTATGGAAGTGGTGCAAATGTACGTGCGCGACGTGGTCAGCTCCGTTACGCGGCCGGTGAAGGAACTCAAGGGGTTTCAAAGAGTATCGCTCCGTCCTGGTGAGACGAAGACAGTCACCTTCTCCGTTACGCCGGACTTACTCGCGTTCTACGATGTGAATATGAAGTACGTGGTTGAGCCGGGAGAGTTCGTCATTATGGTCGGCAATTCATCGCGCGACCAGGATTTGACCAAAGTCTCACTCATTGTCACGAAATAACGCTGTCGCAGTGGCCCACGAGGTACTTATGATACAGAAGCTCCCCATTGGCGAAAAAATCGGCTACGCCCTCGGTGACCTGGCGGCAAATTTTGTTTTCCAGGCCATGCTCGCTTTGCAACTGGACTTTTATACTCACACTTTCGGCCTGACCGCGGCCCAAGCTGGAACTCTATTTCTGGTTGTAGGGTTGGGAGTCGCGTGTTTGAATCCGGTGATGGGAGCGATCGCGGATCGGACTACCAGCAAACTGGGCAAGTTCCGACCATGGCTGCTCTGGACGGCGGTGCCGTTTGGAATCATTAGCGTCCTGACATTCACCACGCCACACCTCAGCCCGGGCGCAAAAATCATCTATGCATGGACCACCTATATTCTTTTGCGAGTAATCTACACGGTCAACAACGTGCCGTACGCTTCGCTGACGGCGGTGATGACCCAGGACTCTGACGAGCGGACCAGCATTGCGTCCTACCGCCAGATCGCGGCGAACAGCGCAGGGTTCATCGTCGCGAGCCTGGCCATTCCGATGGTCAAATTTTTTGGGCGGGGCAACGACGCGTTGGGTTATCAGCTTACGATGGGCTTGCTGTCGGCACTGAGTGTGGTCTTCTTCATAATCGCCTTCTTCGTGACGAAGGAACGCATCCAACCCGATCCGCAGCAGAAGAGCTCGCTCAAACAGGACCTCTCGGACCTCTTGGGCAACCGGCCCTGGATCGTGCTGTTTCTGGTTACCTTGTTTTACTTCAGCGCGATTCTGGTGCGCGGCAATGTGATGCTGCCCTACTTTCGGTTTGTCGCAGGCAACGTGAATCTTTTCGCCTGGTTCAACGGTTTCGGCCTGGCTGCATTGCTTATCGGTGTAGCGTGTTCGACCGCCGTCTCTGTCCGAGTGGGCAAACGTGAGCTATTCATTGCGAGCATGATCCTGACGGGAATTTTCAACGCGGCGCTCTATGTGATCTCGCCGCAGGCCACCTACCTAATTGTCGGGCTGGAGGTGCTCCGGCAGTTCTCGTACGGCTTGTCGGGCCCGATCCTGTGGGCGATGATGGGCGACGTTGCCGACTATGGCGAGTGGAAGACGGGCCGGCGTGCCACCGGGACGGTGACCGCTGGCGTTGTCTTCGCGTTGTGGGCAGGACTGGCCTTGGGCGGCGCCATTGCGGGGTGGCTGCTGTCGGCCTATGGGTTGGTGTCCGAAGCTGCTGTACAGACGACAAGGACGCAGGCGGGCATCCTTCTCACAGCGAGCATTTATGCCGGCCTGTTTTTCTTCGCTGCCGCAACGTGCCTGTTCTTTTATCCGCTGTCTCGCGAGAAGAACCAATCCATGGCCAACGATCTCGCCGAACGGCGGAAACAAGCGCCAGCTCCCGGTTAACGTCGCGGGACCGCCGTCGCCGCCCACGGCGGTCGCACCAACCATCCCGGCAGGGATGCAAACGATCTTGCAGGAGAACCCCAGCGGTACAGTATGACTGGACGAAGAACGGGGGCAGGTAAACATCTACAGCGAGAGAGACGACCTTGAGCCGAATCTTTATTGCGATGGCGCTGTTGCTGGGTGGCCCTCCGCTTTTAGGACAGGGTGCGCGGCAACATGCGGATTGGCCCGGGAAAGGTCAACTGTTTGTCGGCACCTGCTACCAGCCTGTAGATCGCTCGCGCGAACAGATCCAACAGGATATTGCGCTCATGAAACAAGCAGGATTCACTATGGTCCGCATGGGCGACCTTTCCTGGGACGCGTTTGAACCATCCGAGGGCCAGTTTGAATTCGTGTGGTTCGACCAGATCCTGGAGCAGATGGACCATGCGGGAATCAAGGTGATCCTCGACATCGGCGGATCTCCAGCGCCCATCTGGCTGCATCACAAGTATCCATCGGTGAACACGGTCAACGAACATGGCGCGACGGTGCAGCCGGCCGAACGCTACATGGACGATATCAGCGATCCGAGCTATCGCGAGCACCTGATTCGCTTAGCCGACGAGTTGACCCGACACTATGCCCACAACCCAGCGCTGGCCGCGATCGGCTATAACAACGAGATCGGCAATGGAGTCATGTCTTACTCCGAAGGGGATCGGCAGAGATTCATTGAATGGTTGAAGCGGAAATACGGGACGATTGCGAATCTCAATAGGGCATGGGCAACACAGCGCTGGTCACGGCACTTGAATTCCTTTGACGAAGTGCAGCTACCGTATGCGGACGGACCTTCTCCGCCCGAACGGTATCTTGATCTGCGGCGCTTCTGGTCTGACATAACAATTTCGGTGCTTGAGGATCTCGAAAAAGTGCGGCAGCGCAACGTTCCGAATCTGCCTGCCGTTTCTAACCTGTGGGACACCGCCGGGCGCAGAGGCTTTGACTACCTGAGTTCTTACGAGAAATACGTGAGCTACGGAGCGGAGGGATTCTACCCAGCGAATCCGTTTGACGTTTCATTTGGCGCGCTGCTGGTAAAGGGCGAACTTTCTACCCCCGCATGGTTCAACGAATTCACAACGGGCGGTGGAGGATATTACGGTGGCCCCAAAGGAATCATTCGTATGTGGGCGTATCTGGCTTTGATCGACTACGGACAGGCATTTCTAGCATGGACCTTCAACACCCATCGGGGCGGGGAAGAGCAGGCGCTTTTTGGATTGCTCGATCACGATGGCACACCCTCGTGGAAGTACACGGAGTTCAAGCAAATTGCGACGGAGTTCGCAAAGTTACAGCGCTTGGGCTTCCCCCGCTATCACAAGCCAGAGGTTGCCATTGCATACTCTTTTGAAAGCAATATGGCATCTCGTCCGCCGGGGCCAAGCAATACAGTCCGGAACTATTTCACTTTCGGCTATGCCGAGCAGGTTGAGAGCGCCCTGCAGCCGTTCTTTGAAGACAATATAGATGCCGCGATCATTAACATCGGACACAGTCGTCTGGACTACAAACTGCTGGTCGTGCCGGCGGACTATCTGATGGATACCGCAAGCGCTGAGGCAATTCGGAATTACGCGCGCAACGGCGGTACGGTGATCATGACCGCCATGTCGGCGAAGGTCGACGAGAACAATCAGTGGTTCGATACACCGCTTCCGGGACGGTTGAGCGATGTATTCGGGATTCGTACCGCAGAATTTTACCGGCCAAGCACACCCCTGGAGATGAGCCTGAACGGCAAAACGGAAAGGGCCAACCTGGGTTTCTATGAAGTGCTTGAGCCACGCACTGCGAAGCCCGTGGCCATGTTTACGAACACTCCCGAGAAGTCGTCCGCCATAACGGTCAATACCTACGGAAAAGGACGGGCTATCTACGTCGCCGTTCCTGCGCAGATGTCGGTACTGGCTCCGCTCGTCCGCAGTCTGTATTCAACCCTCGACATCGAGCGGGGGCCGGAGACCCCCTCCGGGGTCTACGCACGAGTGGTGGAAGGGAAGACACTATACGTAAATACTACGAATGAAGTGAAAAGTGTCCCCATTCGCGGGAGGAAGTCCGGACTTATTAGCGGGACCGCGTATGAAGGAGTCATTCAACTGAACCCGTACGATGCAGATCTGGTGGAGTAACGATATCTTCGGAGCCTCGCCGGCTGGAAAGGACTGAAAAGGAAATTCTGACGCTATATGCTTTCGTGCTGACTAACTGGGTAATCGACGTTACCGCGCCTTTACTGGCGCGCAAAGTAGGGAATTGTCGGTAGATATGTCGAAGGCCACGGCGCGAAGATCGACCGGATTGTATCCGGACATCGCACTGTTATGGACGGACGACTTCGCGAGAGCGTTCCATGACCCAACCCGAAACACACAATTTGATCTGTCACTTTCTAGGGAGGTATCGATGACTGCAATGAAGTGGTTTTGTTTAATGACGGTGGCCGCTGTCACTGCTTTGTGTCCCCAACTTGCTTCGCAAGTTGTGACTGACGTACCCCCGCCGGTTCCAGGGGCAAAACCAGTTTCCGTGGAACACATCAAAGTGCACGGTGCAGCCTTGGAAGGCAATCTGGAGGGAGACGTTGTGGATCGCGACGTACTCGTATTTTTGCCGCCCAGCTATGCCAAGCAGAAATCCCGCCGCTACCCAGTTGTATATGCCCTTCACGGATATTCGATCGGAGCAGAGCAATGGACCCACGAGATTCACGTGCCACAGACCATTGAAGGTGCGATCGCTCAAGGTGCCCGGGAGATGATCATCGTAGTTCCCGACTCGAAGACGGTCCACAATGGCTCCATGTATTCGAGTTCAGAAACCGCCGGAGATTTCGAGAAATTCATCGCGCACGATTTGGTTGCGTATGTTGACGCGCACTACCGTACGCTTCCTGGCCGGCTCAGCCGCGGTCTGGTCGGCCACTCTATGGGAGGTTACGGAGCGACCCGCATTGGCATGAAGCATTCCGATGTGTTTGGAAGTCTGTACATCATGAGCCCGTGTTGTTTGTCTCCCCGTCCAGCAGGCTCGCTAAAACCGGAAGACGAAAAAGCACTGGAGGCCGTGAAAACGGCCGAGGATTCGGCAAAACTCGGATTCTTTCAACGCGCTCAGCTTGCGACCGCAGCGGCTTGGTCGCCTGATCCCAAGAATCCGCCGTTGTACCTAGACCTTCCTATGAAAGACGGAATGGTCCAGCCTGATGTTCTCGCAAAATGGACGGCGAACGCCCCACTTGCTTTTATAGATCAGTACATCGGAAATCTGCGCGAGTATCGCGCCGTTTCGATTGACGTGGGTGACCAGGATGGTTTGCGGGTTGATGCCGGCAAGCTTCACGATGTTCTGGACACATATAAAATCACCAACGACTTTGAGGTGTATCAAGGGACCCATACAAGTAAGGTGGCTGATCGTTTCCAAAATCATGTGATTCCTTTTTTCAGCAAAAGTCTCTGTTTTGAGAACGACTGCAAGTAATTGCCGCAGGGATTTACATCGGGGCACGTTAGAGGTGAGAGCGTGGATCTGGGAAAGTAAACTCCCTAGTGGCGGTCAGGGAGTTCATTTTGAAAAAGCTCGTGATCGTCTCCGCGGGGGAAGGCTCTCCTAGGGTTTCTGAGTGAATGCGTACTTAGATTCAGATTTGCTACATCAAGCGCCCCTCTACTCATTCAAACTTCGCAGGCCTGTCGCATCACTAAGTCTGAATTCGGGAATCCAAGGATAATGGCAAGAGTACAATAAGGGACCCAAAATGAGCCCGCTGACAAATTGCCGATGGAGTAGAAGTGCCAATGTTTTGATGTTGTTGTTGATTGCGCGATTGTGCAGCGGTCAGACCCCGAGCCAACCAGAAAACAGTTCAAACAGGATTTCCGTGACGGTCAATGTTGTGCTGGTTCCGGTCGTTGTACGAGACGCTCAAGGCAACTCTGTCGGTAATCTGAAGAAGGAAGATTTCGAAGTCTTCGATAAGAACAAACTGCAGGCGATCGTCGGATTCGATATCCAGCAGCGAACGAGTCCGGCGACGGAGCGGGACAGCACTGATCACAAAGCGGATGTGGGCAGTCCCTCGGGTCCGAAAACGGACACGCCCAAACCCATCTCGCCAGAACGTTTTGTCGTGTTCCTTTTCGATGATTTGCACTTGAGCGCGGGAGATTTGAGGCTGATTCAGAAGGCCGGAACTCGGATCACGGCAGAATCTCTGGCCGAATCGGACATTGCAGCGGTGGTCGCTACCTCAGGTATCAGCACCGGACTGACGCGAGACCGGAGGAATTTGCAGGAAATTATCATGAAACTTAGGCTGGGCAATATTTACGGTGGAGTTGCCCGAACATGCCCACAAATGACTTATTACGAAGCAGATCGCATTGTAAACAAACACGACTTCATGGTTCTGGAGACGGCCATCGAGAACACGCTGGCGTGTTGTGAGTGCAAGCGGGATAAAGCGGAAGTGCAGGCACAGAATACTGCGTCTGAAACCTTGCATATTGGGGATCAAGATGTACGGAAGACACTAGGGTTCATTCGAGACATTGTGGCGAAAATGGGTGCCATGCCAGGACAAAGAACCCTGGTGCTGGTTTCGCCGGGTATTTTAACTGTTACTCCGGAAGCCATGGGCGGCAAGTCGGCAATTCTGGATCTGGCAGCGAAGTCGAATGTCACAATCAACGCATTAGATGCGCGTGGGCTTTACACAACAACCCTCGACGCTTCGGAGCAAAGCCGAGGCACAAGCCTGGCCGAGCGGAATGCCTCACAATATCGTGGGTATTCGATGACCCTGAATGAAGACGTGATGGCGGAACTGGCGGATGGCACTGGAGGCACGTTTTTTCATAACAGCAATGACCTCGAAGGAGGGCTTCAGCGACTCACAGTTGTTCCTGAATGGGTGTACCTGTTGGAGCTTTCACCGACGGGGATCAAGCAGGATGGTTCGTATCATCCGCTGAAAGTGAAAGTGAAAGGAGAGGGTCTGAAAATTGAGGCCCGCCGTGGCTATTTTGCGTCAAGACAGCAGAAGGACAAGGCCTCAAAGTGACCTGAGCAGAGGTTCTTGCCAGCATCTACATGCGGGAAGACACAACCTCGGTTGTAGTAATGGTTAGCGATTTGAGAAATCGTATTCTTCCCTCGTTACTCGGCGAACGTCGATTGACTTATCGAACGAGGTCTTCATACGATGTCCGTACTTACTCAGCGTAATAGTCCGCCACTTCCACGTGACGGATGAGGAGCATCGCAGATGCAGTTGTTGCTTGGACTTAACTTAGTGCCACGATTCTCGAGAAAAGCAAATGTGGCTGTTCCCGCCCTTGCGGCAATGTTCCTGATGGTCGGCTTGGCCCGACTCGCGTGTGCCGGCACCCCGGATCAAGCGAACCGATTCGTACTCGAGCGGGAAAATCGAACTATTGTCATCGAGCCATTCGGCGCCAATATTGTTCGAGTGACTCTGAGCTCGGAAAGAGCTGCGGCGCTGACAACGCCTGGTTATGGAATCGTGGGCATGCCTTCGATGGCAGGCTGGACTCAAGAGCAGGACTCCGAGGGGTACGACGTCATTCGCTCGACACGGTTGGTGATCCGAATCGCACCGAAAAGTCTGTCGTCACCGAAACCAATGCCCCTCGACGAGTTGAATCAGTCCCTGAGGAACCGTTACTTCTATGGAGACTGGAGCCGTGGGAGGTACAACGACTCGATCTCCATTTCGAAGACCGCGGGCGAGCCGCTTTTGAAGATGTGGCGATGGTCTATGCTTCCAAATGAATCGGAGGCAGCGATGGGAGGGGTGGCGAAGCCAGAAAAGCCGGGCGCCGGGTACCACGTTTCCGCCACTTTCGATTCGCCTACAGGGGAACATTACTATGGGCTTGGTCAACAGCAGCAAGGTGCCCTCGACCTCCGCGACCACCAAATCAAATGTTGGCATGATTACGCGGCAATCGGCGGAGAGAACGTTTGCGTTCCGTTTCTGGTCTCGAGCCACGGATACGGTCTCATCTGGGATAACCCGTCGAAGACTACGATCGATCTCGGCTTTAACCAGCAAAACGTATGGTCTTCCGAAATCGCCGACCGCGTCTCTTTCTTTGTGATCGCAGGCGATAAAACGGACGAGATCTACCAGGGTTATCGCCAGCTGACCGGTGTCACGCATCTGTTGCCCAAGGCCACATATGGCTATATCCAGAGCAAGGCCATCTACCCCACGCAGGAACAATTGCTGCAAGTTGCGAAAGAATATCGTGACCGCCGTCTGCCGTTAGACGTACTTGTGGTGGACTTTCTGAACATGACCAAGCAGGGCGAGCTGGACCTTGACACCGCACGGTGGCCTGATGCCGCCGCAATGAATCGGCAACTCCATTCCATGGGCATCACCACGTTGTTGAGCGTATGGCCGCACTTTTCCGCTGGGACGCAGTTTTACGACATGCTGCTCAAGAAGGGCTGGCTCATTCACACCGCCGACGGCACTCCCGACGTAGGTTGGGCTTCCAAGGAGATCGGACCGAACCTTGATACCACCAACCCGGATGCAGCCAAGTGGTGGTGGGAATCCATTCGCGATCGCTATGTGAAGCCTTACGGATTCGATTACATCTGGCTCGACGAGACGGAACCTGATGTGGATCCGGCGAAGGATTTCTTTTTTATCGGTTCCGGTTCTCGCTACTACAATGTCTATCCGTTGTTCCACACGGCGTCGGTGTACGAAGGTTTTCGGCGTGACTTCGGAGACAACCGGCGGGTGATGATTCTGGCGCGGGCTGCCTATCTGGGAACGCAACGAAATGGCACGGTGTTCTGGTCGAGCGACGTCTTCTCGACATGGGACATGCTTAAGCGTTCGATTCCCGCTGGCCTGAACTTTACCGCCAGCGGCGCGCCTTACTGGGACACCGATATCGGTGGCTTCTTCTCGCCAACCCTCTCTCCCGACTATCGCGCTGCACACAAACCACTCGTCGATCCGACGGAAGCACGCGGCACTGTGGACAAATATGAAGACTATCCTGAGCTCTTCGTCCGGTGGTTCGAGTGGGGTACCTTCCAGCCGGTTATGCGGGCGCACGGAGAGAGAAATCACAACGAGATCTGGTCGTACGGCAAGCAGGCTGAGCCCATTCTCGAGAAGTATCTACGTCTCCGCTATCAGCTCCTGCCGTACACTTACTCACTGGCGTACGGCAGCTACCAGACGGGCGCTCCCTTCATGCGAGCGCTCTTCATGGATTTTCCGGGCGACCCGAACGTGGCTGATATTCCGGACGAATACATGTTCGGACCTGCCTTTCTCGTTGCCCCAGTCACGGAGCAAGGAGCAACCAGCCGCAAGGTCTATCTACCTGCAGGGTCGGATTGGTATAACTACTGGACCAACGAACGAATCCATGGCGGGCAGACGATCGCCACTGCCGCGCCCATCGACACCCTTCCTCTTTTTGTTCGAGCCGGTTCCATCCTGCCGCTCGGTACCGAGGTTCTCAGCGCGCAACAACCACAGGCCATTGCTTCTCTGCGTGTCTATCCGGGAGCGAGTGCGGATTTCACGCTCTTTTCAGATGACGGAACCACCTATTCGTATGAGCACGGCGGGGGTTCCATTACTCGGCTCCGTTGGGATGAGTCCAAGCACCGTCTGACGCACGAAGGCAAGGTCTGGAGCGGATCGAATGTAGTCGTCGTAGAAGCCGTTCATCCGTGAGACGGGAAAATCCGAGTTCGTCTGCGACAAGCGAAACTAGGCACTCTTTCTTACTCTGAGATTCCGAGGAGGCCATATATCTCGGTCACACGCCGACGAGCACTTGCTCAACCGAATCGACGCCGCTTGCGTTTCTAAACGATGAATCGAGATTTGGAAATGTTTGATAGATTAATTGAGCGAATTGATCTGTCTGCACTTTTACGATGAGCGGGAATGACTGTGGCACTATTCGATGAGCAATGTCGCCAGGCAATTCCCAGTGACAGACCCACCATTCTCGCTCTAGCGCTCAACTCACGCGCCCGTTAGTTAGGGAGGAAAAATGATTTCTGATTCTACACAGGACTTGAATCTTGGTCGTAATTGTTGCTTGCCGATTAGGATTCTAGCGCACAAATCCACCCACGTTCTGCGCGATTTCGTTTTCGGCTTGTTCCTGATCGCGATAGGCATAGGCGCACCGAATGCCAGCGCGCAGATGATGGAATTATCCGTCGATGTATCCAAGTCCGGCCCGAAGATCGACCGCAACGTTTTCGGCCAGTTTGCCGAGCACCTCGGACACGGCATTTATGAAGGGATTTGGGTAGGGCCCGATTCGACTATCCCGAACACCCGCGGCATTCGCAACGATGTCGTTAACGCGCTGAAGGCCATCCGTGTGCCGAACGTTCGTTGGCCCGGTGGTTGCTTCGCGGACGAGTACCACTGGCGCAACGGAATCGGCCATCCGCGCACCGTAACCCTCAATCCCAATTGGGGCGGCGTGATCGAACCGAACGCTTTTGGAACTCATGAATTTATGGACTTCCTGGATCAGATCGGAGCACAGGCGTACGTTTCCGTGAACGTCGGCTCCGGCACTCCACGGGAAGCCTCGGAATGGCTCGAATATCTCACCACCGCGCAGCCGACCACTCTAGCCAAAGAGCGCGCAGGCAACGGTCATCCCGATCCTTACAAAGTGAGCTTTCTGGGCCTCGGCAACGAAAGCTGGGATTGCGGCGGCAACATGACATCCGACTACTATTCGAGCCAGATGAAGATCTACAGCCGATTTGTCCGAAATTTCAATCCAGGTCAGCAGGATAAGCAACAAATGCTAAAGATCGCTGTAGGGCCAGGTGGCGCTGAACCCAGGTGGACCGAATGGACGGAAACGATTATGAAGGCCTACCAGCAGCACACGTGGAGCTGGGACATCAATGGCCTTTCGATGCATTCGTATACTGTGGGGAAGTGGCCACCTGCCTTTGCGTCCGAAAACTTTGGCGAGATCGAATACAGCCAGTTCCTTAAACTCACGCTGGCAATGGATGATTTAATCAAGCAGCACACGGCAATCATGGACAAGTACGACCCAGAAAAGAAGGTCGCCCTGGTGGTGGACGAATGGGGCGCGTGGTACGCCCCGTTGCCAGGTAGCAATCCCGGATTTCTGGTACAGCAGAACAGCCTGCGGGACGCAATTCTAACAGCACTGAACTTGAATATATTTGCTCGCCACGCCGACCGGGTACGCATGGCCAACATCGCGCAAATGATTAACGTACTGCAGGCGATGATCCTGACCGACAAAGAAAAGATGGTGCTGACGCCGACCTACTACGTCTTCAAGATGTACACACCATTTCAGGACTCAACGTTTGTTCCAATCGCATTCGACGCCGGCAGGTATACCCACGGCGATATTACCTTGCCGCGCGTTGATGCTATCGCCGCGAAAGACACAGCAGGCAAACTGTGGATAGCCATAACGAACCTCGATCCCAATCAAAGCGTTGACTTGGAGGCGACCTTATCCGGCATCGCAGCAAAATCGGCGGCTGGAGAAACGCTGACCGCGCCGAAGGTCGACAGCACCAACACCTTCGATGCACCTAAAACCGTCGTGCCAAAACCCGTTTCAGTAAAAGTGCAAGGCGGCAAGCTGACCATGAAAGTAGAACCAAAATCGGTGACCGTGATCTCCGTCGACCAATGACACGAGAACGCGGGCAAGCATTTGGAATTCGACATCCGCTGGAATTCGATCGTATCCGAAGTAAAGTGATGGACTTGGGATTTACACAGCAGAAGTCTGAGATTGGAAGGGACATGCGAGCAGCCAAAGTTAGAATTTTTGTTGTACTCGCTTTTTTTTTGGGGAGCCGCTTATTCGCACAGAGTACCGAACGACCCGCTTATCTGAACGATTCGTTGCCGGCCGAACAGCGGGCAGCGGATCTAGTGCACCAGATGACCGTGGAGGAAAAGGTGTCGCAACTCGTTAACCAGTCTCGGGCGGTGCCGCGCTTGAATGTGCCGGATTACGACTGGTGGAGCGAGTCATTGCATGGCGTGGCTCGAAACGGAACCACTGAATTCCCCGAGCCGGTCGGTCTGGCCGCGACGTTTGACACCGATGCGATTCACAGAATGGCCATAGTAATCGGGATTGAAGGGCGGGCCAGTTACGTTCGAGGTCTGCGCGATGGGCACAGCGACATCTTTGAAGGGCTGGACTTCTGGGCGCCGAACGTCAATATCTTTCGTGATCCTCGTTGGGGACGAGGACAGGAAACCTACGGCGAAGATCCGTTTCTAACGGCGCGCATCGGTGTGGCATTTGTCACCGGCTTGCAAGGTGATGACCCCAAATATTATCGCGTCATCTCCACCCCCAAACACTATGCGGTGCACAGCGGCCCCGAGTCGACGCGCCACACGGCTGACGTGACAGTCAGCAAGCATGACCAGGTTGATACCTACCTGCCGGCGTTCCGCGCGACAGTGACCGAGGCGAAGGCAGGCTCGGTGATGTGCGCCTATAACAGCATCAACGGGCAACCGGCCTGCGTAAACGAGTTTCTGCTGCAAGATCAACTGCGTGGCCGGTGGGGATTTCAAGGTTATGTAGTTTCGGATTGTGACGCAGTCATCAACATCTTCCGCGACCATCAGTTTACGAAGACCCAGGCTGAAGCTTCTGCGCTCGCCGTGAAACGGGGCATGGATAATGAGTGCATCGACTTCGCAAAAGTGAAAGACGACCACGACTACAAGCCATACCTCGAGGCGTACAAGCAGGGGATTCTAAAGGAGAGCGAGATTGACACCGCGCTGGTCCGGTTGTTCACCGCGCGGATGAAGCTGGGGATGTTTGATCCGCCGGAGATGGTTCCGTACTCGAAGATCAACGAAAAAGCACTAAATACCACTGAGCATCGCGCTATGGCGCGTGCGGTTGCCAACGAGTCCATGGTGCTGCTCAAGAATGACGGCACCTTGCCTCTGAAACAAGGACCAGTCAAGATCGCATTGGTTGGGCCACTCGCGGATCAGACCAGATACCTGCTTGGAAATTACAACGGAGTTCCGACGCACACGGTTTCGGTGCTGGAAGGCCTTACGGCAGAGTTCCCTGAAGCGCAGATCAGATTTGTCGCGGGGACGCAATTCCTGCGCAACGATGGCGAGGCCATTCCCGGGTCAGTCTTCACCACGAATGACGGTCGATCGGGACTTAATCTAGAGTTTGCCACTGGGGACGTATTCGGGGAGAAGGCGACCATCGTCGCCAGCCGCAATGTAGCCACCGTTGACTTTAAGGCGGAAGACGTTCCAGAGGAAGCCCGAGGGAAGTATCCGATGCGGGCGGAGTGGAACGGCTTTCTGACGCCGACCGAGACGGGTGACTACATTCTCGGAATGCGTTTTCTATCCGGGTTCGCGCGGGTCTTGGTGGACGGAAAGCCAGTCGCGCAGGGTTGGGCCGGTAACGACGAAGCGGCGGAGGCAAAAATCGGGCACATTCACCTGGAGCAGGGTAAGAAGGTCTCGCTCAAGGTGGTCTACTCACAAGTCAATGCGGACCCAATAGGTGCGCAGTTGATCTGGTCGAAGTACGATCCCAAACCGAATCCTGAAGCGATTCTAGCAGCAAAAGCCGCAGACGTTGTCGTGGCAGTGTTGGGAATCACCAGCGAACTCGAAGGCGAAGAGATGCCGGTTAGCGAGGAAGGTTTCAAGGGAGGCGATCGCACGAGCATCAATTTGCCGAGAGCCGAAGAGGAGTTACTTCAAGCGGTGACTGCGACTGGAAAGCCTGTGGTTCTGGTGCTTGCAAACGGGAGTGCGCTGGCCGTGAACTGGGCAAAGGAACACGTCAACGCGATCCTCGAGTCTTGGTATGCGGGAGAGGAGGGTGGGACCGCAATAGCGCAAACGCTTTCTGGCAAAAACAATCCTGCGGGCCGGCTTCCAGTCACCTTCTACACAGGAATCGAGCAATTGCCTCCCTTTGAAGACTATGGGATGAAGGGTCGCACCTACCGGTATTTCCAAGACAAACCGCAGTATCCATTTGGCTATGGCCTCAGCTACACCAGATTCTCTTATCGGGGACTGCGGCTGCTGAATAAGGAAATCAAAGCGGGTGATCCGCTTTTGGCGGAAGTGACGGTTACCAACACCGGAAAACGTGACGGCGATGAAGTGGTGCAGTTGTATATTAGTTTCCCAAATGTGCCGGGAGCTCCGCTGCGAGCTTTGCGCGGATTTAAACGCATACATCTGAAACAAGGTGAGTCTGAGACTGTGCGCTTCGACCTTAAGGACCGCGATCTGAGCATGGTTACCGAAACGGGCGAACCGATCATCGCCGAGGGTACCTATTCGGTATCGATCGGCGGTGGACAGCCAAATACCGACGTACCAGCGGTTGCGGGAACGTTCAGAGTTAAAGGTACAAAGACTTTGCCGGAATAGGCGCAGGAGGCGTTGGTAAGGTGGGATCAAAAGCCAACAATACAAGTATTACGCTGCAAGTTGTGTTGTTAATGGGACTCTTCTCGACTCTTCTTTCTGCCCAGACTAAAACTATTAACGCGACGATTGACGTCTCGAAAACGGGCACTCCGATTTCGAAAAACATCTATGGGCAGTTTCTCGAACACATCGGAGGAATCGTCAACAACGGCATATGGGCAGAGATGCTAGACGACCGGAAGTTCTATTATCCGATTACCTCGCATCCGCCGAACGAACCTGCCGCTCCAACCGGTTTCCGACGTGCCGCCATCCGCCACTGGATGCCGATCGGCCCGGACGAATACCTGACAATGGACTCCGATAAGCCATATGTGGGCGAGCACACGCCCCTCGTTAAACTCCGTGGAAGCGAACCGCATGGTCTCCTGCAATCGGGACTGCCGGTGCGCCGGGGAAAGTCCTATACGGGGCGCATCGCTCTTGCGGGCTCGCCTGGTGCAATCGTTCATGTGAGTTTAGTCTGGGGACCTTCAGCGAGCGATCGCCAAACTCTCGTCTTCGACCATCTCGGTCACGATTACGTCAAGATTCTGTTGAGCTTTCACACCGAAGTTGACAGCGAGGATGCACGCTTGGAAATTGTGGGAACCGGCTCCGGTGCATTTCATGTCGGAACCGTCTCGTTAATGCCCGCAGACAATGTAAACGGTTTTCGCAGGGAAGTGATCGATGAGCTGAAGCAGCTGCACTCCGGCGTTTATCGCTGGCCTGGAGGGAACTTCGTTTCCGGGCACGAGTGGCGCGATGCGATCGGCGATCCTGACAAGCGGCCGCCAATTATGGATCCAGTCTGGCACGCCGTTCAGCCGAATGATGTGGGCACTGATGAGTTCATAACGCTTTGCCGGTTGCTGGACGTCGAAGCGTACATAACGGTGAATGCGGGATTCGGCGATGCCTGGTCTGCAGCGCAACTGGTGGAATATGTGAATGGAGCAGTGACCACGCCCATGGGCCGCTTGCGTGGCACCAACGGACATGCCGACCCCTACCACGTCATGTACTGGGGGATCGGCAATGAACCCTGGGGCGAATGGCAGTTGGGTTTCATGCCGGTTGCGCAATTTGAACTGAAATACAATCTGTTTGCGAAGGCGATGCGCAGAGTCGACCCCACCATCAAGCTGATCGCACCGGGAGCGATGCCAGACGCCATGACCGGCTCCAAGCAGGCAAAGCGACTCAACGGTCAGATCGTGCCTGACTATTTGTCGCCCGGAGATTGGAGCGGCAACTTGCTGGCCCACTGCAGGGACAATATGGATCTGATCAGCGAACACTTCTACTCCAGCAGCAACCAGCGAACCGATCTTCAAAAAGGCGACAAAGTAAGCACGGGGCCGCAACCGTTGATCGAATGGGAACGCGCGCCGGCAACTCAGGTACGCGCGAAGTACGAGCATTATCAGGAATATTTGAAGCGCATTCCTGGGCTCAGAGAAAAGCCAGTCCCGATCAGTCTGGACGAATGGGCCTACATCGGCATTCCACCGAACTCTTACAAAGTAGTTCCGGCGTACGCTTGGGCGTTTCATGAAATGTTTCGCCACTCCGATCTGTACCAACTGGGAGGATTCACGTTTGCTACGGCTATGATTAACGCAGACCGCACCAACGCGGTGCTGAGTCCGACCGGTCTGCTGTTCAAGATGTATCGGGAACATTTCGGTGCGATTCCGGTGCAGGTATCCGGAGATTCGCCGCAACCAAAACCACTCTTTCCCGCGGGGGGCGATCAACCGGCAGTCAATCCAGGCAGCGACACGTATCCTCTAGATGTGAGCGCGGCTCTGAGTGACAATCGGAAAACGCTGACGTTCGCGGTGCTGAATCCGTCGGATTCCGAGCAACAACTCAAGCTATCAATTGGTGGAGCGACGCTCATGAACCACGGAAACCTGTGGCGCATGGCTCCGTCGAGCGTTGATGCAACTATCGCCGTGGGACAGGAACCCGGCGTCGTTGTCGAGGAAATGGGACTGGGATCAGTGCCGGATGCAATTTCGGTCCCTCCCTTTAGCGTTAGTGTCTATTCATTTGCCGTGCAGTAGCTGGCGCGGCTTCGATACGACCTGTCGTGACCTTGGCATTGATGCTGGGTTGGCTCAAATTGAAAGCACTGATAAAGTTTCCGAGGCATCCGGGGTGTGGGAACCGTAAGGCGGCACAACGCCGATCAAGCCTACCAGGAACGGCAGTTTGCTGTTGGACCCGCATTAGGCGCGTAATTCTCGAGTAGATCTGACCACTAACTTCCTGCAACAAGGCTACAAGTTACACACGTCAGCGAATGATCGCCAGCAGCTCGCCCATTTCACCAAGTAAAGTTGAGCGTAAGACTCCTTGCGGGGGTTCGATAAATGTAAGCTCGATAGCGTCGCCCTTGACGTTAACCGAGCGCGGGGCCTCAAGCAATGCGAGTTTTCCCGCTGCTCTCAGTTGTCGATACTGATCTGCCGAGGGATTTTTCGGCGATCCCATGCGATGCCAAGTGGTAAATGCATTGCTGCCTTTCGATCCCCACCGTCCTTCACTTTTTGTTTCCCTAACGGTTTGAAGAACTGCTCTGATGAGGGGACCGCTCACAAACCTGTGCCCAAAACGTGCCAGCATTTCTGCCAAATGTGACAAGGATGTAGTTGCCCCAGTACAAGAGAAAAGGACCCGAAGTCCGCATTCGGAATCCGGGACCCCGGAGTTTCATGTTGCTGGGTGCAAGATGGGTGCAGGCTACAGCGACGGAAACCAAATTCGTGCGTGAAGAGAAGCTCGTGAGAGTGGGAAGGAAAATAGAAGTCAGATCTGTCGTGAACAAGTACGTGCTCGCCGACAATGCAGCGCAGCTCAACGCCCTCGACAAAGCTTTCCTGCTGCACGGATCCTACGCGCCACGCAATCCGAAAGAGGCCGCACAGTTTGGCGTGAAGGTGATCGTGATGGATTCTTTCGGGCCGAGAGTGCGGCCACCGATTGACATCAAGCCGGGTATGGCAGTGCCAGAGCTGCCAGCACAGGCCAACGAACGGCGAGAAGCCTGCGGTTCCAGAGTCGACGAACGACCAGCGGATAATAGCGGCCACAAGTGAAACAAGAGGGGCGCATGCGTCATCAATTCGGTCGCGGGACTAATCGAGTCTGCCACATGCCTGATGTCACCCGACACATTATAAAAGGGCGCCCCTTATGGAGTAAGGTTTGGGTGCTTGCCTCAAACCCTCCAGAAAGGAACACCCTTTTATGACTGGCACTAAATATATCGGTATGGATGTGCACAAGGAAAGCATTTCGATTGCGGTCAGGAATGATGCCGGGAAGCTCGTGATGGAGAGTGTGATCGAGACGAAAGCGAACGTCATTCTGGATTTTATCCACGGGTTGCGTGGGGAGTTGCATGTCACCTTCGAAGAAGGAACTTGGGCCACCTGGTTGTACGATCTGCTGAAGCCGCACGTAACGAAACTGGTGGTATGCGATCCGCGGAAGAATAGCAGACAGGGGAACAAGAACGACCAGATCGATGCAGGGGAGCTGGCCGACCGGTTGTACATGAACAAGCTCAGCTCGGTCTATCACGGCGGAGCAGGCGTCCGCACACTGAAGGAACTGGCACGCAGCTATCTGACCATCAGCAAAGATCTCGGACGAGTCATGAGCCGAGTGAAGGCGATCTATCGCAGTTGGGGTATTCCTTGTGCCGGCAAGCTCCGCCAAATCCCTTCGATCGGTCCGATCCGGGCGGCGCTGTTGATTGCGCTGATCCAGACACCGCGCCGTTTTCGCACCAAGCGACCGTTCTGGAAGTACAGCGGTTTTGCCATCGAAATGCATAGCAGCGCCGACTACCGTTCGGTGCAGGGAGAACTGCAAAAAAGAGCCAGGAAGCAAATCTCGGTTCGCGGACTGAATCGAGACTGCAATCACGATCTGAAGAATCTGTTTAAGAGTGCCGCGACCATTGCTTCCGTCAAACCGGGTCCGTTCCAGGAATTCTACACAGCATTAGTGGCCAAAGGGATGAGACCCGAGATGGCCCGCCTGACCTTAGCGAGAAAGATTGCCACGATCGTATTGATCGTATGGCAGAGAGGAGTGAGCTTCGACGCCAAATATCTGAAATCACAAACAGCTTGAGTGTCTCTGATCGAGTCCGCTCCATCTCTGGGGAAATTCTCTGGCGGTGGCTGTCAGGTTCTCGAGACACTCTGGTTCGAGAGCGAGTCTCAGCTGGTTAGTTAGACGCTGCGTGTTTCGGGCAGCGAGTCTCACACCCGACCCTAGGCACCTCTCGGACAACCAGAAAAAGCTATGGGCCACGAGCCCGAAGAACATGGCGCGGACGGTCAGAACAGATCCTGCTCAATCATGTGGGCTGGAAAGCAAGAAAAAGCCCGGCCGTTGCAGGAGTGTTTTTTCTTGACTTTCCCTTTTATAGCCTTGGCCACCCCTGCGGGGTGGTTGTATGAACCAGAAACTCCGGCAGAGACTGACAGCGAGCTGCCCGGGCGGTAGTTAGATAACATCTGTGGCACGACTTGGCTCGGCAGCTAAGACCGTCTGTTCTATGGAGCGTTTCTGCCCGATTTATAGCATGGCTCCGGTAGTGGCGATTGTGTGGGTGGTGGCAGGCATTGTCCTGAAAAGGAGAATGGCCTGACCCCGATGGAGAGATTGAGGAGTTTCGTCAACCGGGCCGAGCCACGTCGAAATTGAACACAAGAGGTTTCCATGAAAGCCAAGCAAAAGGAGCCAACCGAAAAATCCACTGGCCAGTCTAGCCAACTCAATTGGCGCCGGATGAACCGCAAGCAACGGCGAGACCTGGAGCGGAAAATCCAAAGCGCAGACCTCACCTTACAGCTCGTACATCCCGATGCCGCTGGCATTGACATCGGTAACGAATCCCATTACGTAGCGGTTCCACCGGACCGGGACAGCCAGCCGGTGCAGCACTTCGGCTGCACGACAGCGGAGCTGAGAGCTATGGCCGATTGGCTGAAGCAGTGCCGGATTCGGACCGTAGCCATGCAATCCACGAGCGTGTACTGGATCGCGGTGTACGACGTTCTCGAGCAGGCGGGTTTGGAAGTCTACTTGGTGAACGCTCGGGAGACGAAGAACCTTCCAGGGCGGAAAAGCGATGTGCAGGAGAGTCAGTGGCTGATGAAGCTGCACACCTATGGCCTGTTGCGAAATTCGTTCCGGCCGCCACAGGAGATCCGCACGATGCGGACGTACTGGCGACAGCGCAATGATCTGGTGCGGTCGGCGGCACGGCACATCCAGAGGATTCAGAAGACACTGACGCAGATGAATATGCAGTTGGCCAATGTCTTGAGCGATGTGAGTGGAGTGACCGGGCAAGCGATCATTAAGGCCATTCTGGCGGGCGAACGCGATCCGCAGAAGCTAGCGGCGTTTCGAGATCCACGCGTCAAGGCAAGTGAGAAGGACATCGCGCAGAGCTTGGAGGGAAACTGGCAAGAGGATCTCTTGTTTGTGCTCAAGCAGGAACAAGCGGCTTTCGAGTTCTGCCGAAAGCAGATGGCTGAGTGCGATCGCCAGCTCGAACAGTACCTCCAGAAGATGGAGGACCGGAGCCAAGGGGCCACCCTGCCGGAAGAGAAGCGGAAGGATCGGCTACAGAAGAAGAAGGGGAATCAGCCGCAGTTCGACTTGCAACAGCAGTTGTTTCGCATGACGGGCACAGACCTAACTCAGATCGATGGTATTGACGTCATGACCGCCACTACGATTCTTAGCGAGGCGGGTTGGGACATGATCAAATGGAAGGACGAAGACCATTTTGTTTCCTGGCTGCGGCTCGCTCCAGACAATCGCATCAGCGGAGACAGAATCATTGGAAAAGGGCGGCTGCCGACCAGCAATCGGGTGACCGTCGCTTTAAAGCTGGCGGCCAGCAACCTGCGAACAAGTCAGAGCTATCTTGGAGCGCAGTTCCGTCGACTCAGAGCCAGACTGGACACCCCGGTTGCGATCAAGGCCATGGCCGCCAAGCTAGCCCGTTTGGTCTATCGCATTCTCCGTTACGGGACCAAATACATCGACCGCGGAACACAGTTCTACGAGGTTCAACAACGTACTCGAGACATCAGACGTCTCAAGCAAAGAGCTGCCAAGCTCGGATTCCAACTCCTCCAAGTTTCCACTCCGACTGCCTAAAGGTTCAGCTCAAGGAGTTTCTGGAGAGAACTTACCAGATGGGATGAGAAGGCCGGTCTCCAGCGGGATGCGATACGCTCCCAATGAAAGACGTGCTCAAGGCACAATGAAAAGGAGACCGGCAATGAAGAAGACTAGCACTGTTCGCGTAAATGGAAACATGATTTTCAAAGGACACAAGCTCACGATTGGTTTGGACCTCGGCGATCGCTGGTCGAACTACTGCGTTTTGGATGAAGCGGGCGAAATCCTTCTGGAACAGAAACTAGCGACGACACCGGAAGCGATGAAGCAGACATTTGAGAGGATACCGCGAAGTCTCATCGCCCTGGAGACCGGAACACATTCCCCGTGGCTAAGCCGGCTGTTAAAGGAGCTGGGACACGAGGTGCTCGTGGCGCACGCGCAAAAAGTGGAATTGATCACCAAGAGCAATCGAAAAGATGATCGACACGATGCGCGGACACTGGCACGGCTGGCAAGAATCGATCCTGAGCTGTTGGGGCCGGTACGGCATCGCAGCGCGAAAGCACAAATTCATCTGACGGTGATCCGGGCACGTGCGGAATTGGTGAGTGCACGAACCGCGCTGGTGAATGCAGCGCGAGGATTGGCGAAGTCTTATGGTGAACGGCTGCCGAAGTGTGGCACGGAGCAGGTGAGCCGAGAGCTGGCCGCGCAATTGAGCGCGGAGTTGCGTGAGGTTCTGGAGCCGTTGCTGAAAGAAATCGAATCGTTGAACGAGCGCATCAAGGAATACGACGCGCGGATGGAGAAAATCGCCAAGGAGAGCTACCCGCAAGTCGCGCTGCTCAAACAGGTGAAGGGGGTAGGAACACAGATCGCGCTGACGTATGTCCTGACCCTAGACGACCCGCATCGGTTCGCGAAGAGTCGCGAGGTCGGCTGTTTTCTCGGGTTAAAACCTGGGCGCAGGGACTCCGGCGAGAGCCAGCCGCAGATGCACATCAGCAAAGAAGGAGACCGCTATTTGAGAACGATGCTGGTGCAAGGGGCGCACTACATCCTGGGGCCCTTTGGAGCAGATAGTGATCTGCGGCGATGGGGACTGCGACTTGCCGAGCGCGGAGGGAAAAACGCCAAGAAACGAGCGGTTGTCGCGGTGGCCAGAAAGTTGGCGGTACTGCTGCATCGGTTGTGGGTGAGTGGAGAGGTGTACGAACCACTGCGCAATAGCCACAAAGGCACTTACCGGACGTTCCAATCGAGGCGAGATTAGTTTGAGCGGATTTTTCCGCTGGCTGCCAGCTGTTCCAGCCACCGACGCGCCGTGGCCGCTTCCTGTCGATTTGTGTGGTCCCTCAGAAATTCGCGAAGCACTTCCGCCGCATCTTCATATCGCCCAACTGCCGTCAGCGATTGCGCTACCAGTAGTGCGATTGTGGGAGCATTTCCATTCGATCGTGCGAGCGCCTGCTGCGACATGTTCAGCGCCTCGGGATACTGCTGGTGCTGGTAATACGATTTCGCGAGCGCCCAGCGCGTTTCCCACGCACCGGCTGGATCCAATTCCAGCGATTTCCTGAGCGGTGGGATAGCCGCGTCATAATTCCCCTGATCGCAAAGGGCCAACCCCAGTGCCGCAAAGGCCGGCGCAGAATTCGGATCCATCTGCGTGGCCTTTTCAAGCAAGGTTTGCGCCTGTCCCCAATCGCGCTGCTTCAGGCTCAGTATCCCTTGTGCGTACAGAACTTCGGGATTCACGGGAGCCAACCGCATTGCTTCGTCCAGGTACTTCTCCGCCTCTCCAAGTTTGTTCTCTCTTAAAGCGCGCAGCCCCTTATCGAGCGCTTCTTTCGCTTTTGGCGCGAGCACCGGTCTACCGGGAACTGTCGCGAGACTTCCCCCGCCCGAAGCTCGCCGAAGGTAGACATCCACCCGCGCTCTCCCCGTGATGTCGACCGAGACATCCTTTTGCGCCTCAGCGTATCCCGGCGCCGCTGCGACCACGGTAAACTCGCCGAGGCCGATCACCACAAACTCGGCGACTCCACGCGACGTGTCTCGTTGTCCGCTTTGAACTACTCCATGGAAGAGTTTTACTACTGCGGAGGAAGAAAAGGGCGCTCCCGAAGCATCGTGCAGGGTCACCGTGATGACCGAGCCATTGCCCATGAACTCCTTTTCTTGGCTTCCCACGTCCTGACTGAAGAGCGAAGAGGTAAGCGCCAAGCTCGGCGATATAGAGAGGAGGAATCGAGCAACAAATCGGCCGATGTACCGCGTGGTACGTCTCTGGCCGGCGACCCGAGCCCTTCGGTGGGAACAGCGCATGACCACCCTCGACGAATTGACGCGAGCCTAGTCCTCTACACCAACTGTGTCAAGTAAACACTGCAAACACTGCCTGTCTCGTTGTGCGGAGTGGATCAGGGGCCTCATCCATTGAGCATAACTTACATCTTCGTGCCGCCAAGTCCTGGCACGTTTGTGCTCACCTCATCGAAGGGCGAGAACGTTGCTAAGAAACTTCCTAAAATCCTATTGAAGGTCAACCAGAATGGGAACTCCGTCGAAGTTGTCGAGACATTTGACGATGGGAAGACAGTCACAGCCAGATATTTCCTGGCACCGGAGCAGATCGTGGTGTCGCTCGATGCGGCACTGAGCGCTTCGCTCAATCGGACCGCGCGCGAGCAGGCGCTGACGCTGAACACCGTGATGCAAACCGCGTGGGGCATCCTGCTTGGCCGACTGAGCGGCCGCGACGACGTGGTGTTCGGCGTGACGGTCGCGGGTCGGCCGGCGGAGCTTGCCGGCGTCGAGCACATGGTGGGGCTGTTCATCAACACGCTGCCGCTGCGGCTGCAACTGCCGCCGGAGTTTCCGCTGTCGGCGCTGCTGCGGCAGACCCAGGACAGCCAGTCGCGGCTGATGGCGCACCAGCATCTGGGGCTGGCCGAGATCCAGCAGGCGGCCGGGGTCGGCGACCTGTTCGACACGCTCCTGGTGTTCGAGAACTATCCGGTCGACCGCGCCGGGCTTGCGGCGGCGGGCCTTGGCACAACCGGCAACGGCCTGAAGCTTGGCCAAGTCCAGGGCCGCGATGCGACGCATTATCCGCTGGCACTGATCGTGCAGCCGGGCGAGACACTGCAATTGCGGCTCGACTATCGGCCCGACCTGTTCGAGCGGGCCGACGTGGAGGCCATGGGCCGGCGCCTCATCCGGTTGCTGGAGGCCGCGGTCGCGGACGCCGCACAGCCGCTGGGCCACCTGCCGATCCTGGAGAGCGCCGAGCGCGACACCATCCTGCGCAGCTGGAACGATACGACGCAGCCGGTTGCGCCGCTGACCCTGCCGGCGCTGTTTGCCGCGCAGGCGGCACGTACGCCGGACGCGGTTGCGGTGGTGTTCGAGGACCGCACGCTGACCTACGCCGCGCTCGACGCCCACGCCAACCGGCTGGCGCATCGGCTGCGCGACTTGGGGGTGGGTCCCGACGTGCTGGTCGGGGTGTGCGCCGAGCGCTCGCTCGAGCTGGTGGTCGGATTGCTGGCGGTGCTCAAAGCGGGTGGCGCCTATGTGCCGCTCGATCCGGAGTACCCGGCCGGGCGGCTGACCGACATGGTGTCGGATGCCGAGCTGCGGGTGGTGCTCCTGCAAGGCGCGGCACTCGATGCGCTGCCGCTGCAGGACGGCGTGACCCGCATCCTGCTCGAGCTGGATACGTCGGCGGCATCTTCGTCGGCTCTTGCCGCAGTGAATGCCCCGCCGCTCGACGATCTGCATGCCGATCATCTGGCCTACATGATCTACACGTCGGGCTCGACCGGAAAGCCGAAGGGCGCGGCCAACACGCACGCGGGTCTGCACAACCGTCTGGCCTGGATGCAGGACGCCTATGGGCTGACGGGCGACGATGTGGTGCTGCAGAAGACGCCGTTCAGCTTCGACGTCTCGGTGTGGGAGTTCTTCTGGCCGCTGATCGTCGGCGCCAAGCTGGTGATGGCGGCGCCGGGCGCGCACCGCGATCCGGCGCGGCTCGTCGAGACGATCCGCCATGAAGGCGTGACGACGCTGCACTTCGTGCCGTCGATGCTACAGGCTTTTATCGAGCATGTGGCGGTTGAAGGCAGCCAAGCTGAACAGGCTTGGGCCAGCTTGCGTCGTGTGATCTGCAGCGGCGAGGCGCTGCCGGCGGAGCTGCGGGATCGGGTCGGCAAATATCTGCCGCAGGTTCAATTGGAGAACCTGTACGGCCCGACCGAGGCCTCGATCGACGTGACGCGCTGGGCCTGCGCTGGCGACCAGTCGGCCGAGGTGCCGATCGGCCGTCCGATCTGGAACACGCAGGCCTATGTGCTGGACGGCGGGCTTGAGCCGGTGCCGGCGGGTGTGGTCGGCGAGCTGTACATCGCGGGCGTTGGCCTAGCGCGCGGCTATCTGAACCGCGCCTCGTTGACGGCGGAGCGGTTTGTCGCCGACCCGCATGCAGGCTGCTGCACGGCCGGCAGCCGGATGTACCGGACCGGGGACCTGGCGCGGTGGCGGTCCGATGGTGTGCTGGAGTTCCTGGGCCGCGCCGACGCGCAGGTGAAGCTGCGTGGGTTCCGGATCGAGCCGGGCGAGATCGAGGCGGCGCTGGCTGGGCAGTCGGGCGTGTCGCAGGCCGCCGTGATCGCGCGGCCGGATGGTGCGGGTGGGCAGCGGCTGATTGGCTATGTGGTGGCGGCGCCGGGCGCGGTGCTGGAGACAGCAGCACTGCGGGCCGCGTTGTCGCGGCAATTGCCGGACTACATGGTGCCATCCGCGCTGGTGGTGCTGGAGCGGCTGCCGCTCACGCCGAACGGCAAGCTCGACCGCCGGGCGCTGCCGGAGCCGGAGCTTGGGTCGCCGCATTCGCATCGGGCGCCGCGGACGCCGCAGGAGGCGATCCTGTGTTCGCTGTTTGCCGAGGTGCTCGGGGTCGAGCGGGTCGGCGTCGACGACAACTTCTTCGAGCGCGGCGGACATTCGTTGCTGGCAACACGTCTGATCAGCCGGATCCGGGCGACGCTGAACGTCGAGGTGGCGATCCGCAGCCTGTTCGAGGCGCCGAGCGTCGAGGCACTGGCTGAGCGGCTGTTGTCGGCGGAAGTAGCATCACGCGCGCCGCTTACGGCGGTGCAGCCGCGACCTGCCGAGATCGCGCTGTCCTATGCGCAGCGGCGGCTGTGGTTCCTGGAGCGGTTGGAGGGGATCAGCGGCACCTATGTGATCCCGCTGGCGGTGCGGCTCAAAGGCACGCTCGACCGCGTCGCGCTGGAACAAGCGCTGGGCGATCTGGTCGAGCGGCACGAGAGCCTGCGGACCTTGTTCCCGGACCGGCTCGGGGTGCCGCGGCAGGAGATCCTGCCGCCGCTGTCGGCGCGGCCGCGGCTGGAGATCGGCTCGGTGGATGAAGCAGGTCTTGCAGCGGCGCTGACGGCCGCAGCCGGGCAGGGCTTCGATCTGTCGAATGAGATCCCGCTGCGGGTGCATCTGTTCGAGATCGTGAATGATGAACATGCCGATGATGAGCACGTTCTGCTGATCGTGCTGCACCACATCGCGGGCGACGGCTGGTCGCTCGGTCCGCTGGCGCGGGACCTGGCGGTACTGTACCGGGCGCGAATGCAGCACCCCGGAACATCCGGATTGATTACTTCGGGACTGTCACCGCTGCCGGTGCAGTACGCCGACTACACGCTGTGGCAGCAGGCGGCGCTGGGCGATGAGACGACGGCGGAAGCGCGCTGTCGCGGCAGCTGTCGTTCTGGACCGAGGCGCTTAAGGACCTGCCGGATCAGATCGAGCTGCCGGCCGACCGGCCGCGGCCCGCGGTGTCGAGCCATCGCGGCGGCCATGTGCCGCTCAGCATCACACCGGAACTGCACCGCGGCCTTGCAGGCCTCGCGCGGGAGACCGGCGCGAGCCTGTTCATGGTGCTGCAGGCGGGTCTGGCCGGATTGCTGAGCAGGCTCGGGGCCGGCACCGACATCGCGATCGGCAGCCCGATCGCGGGCCGCACCGACGCGGCGCTGGACGATCTGATCGGGTTCTTCGTCAACACGCTGGTGCTGCGCACCGACACCTCGGGGCAACCAAGCTTCCGCGAGCTGATCGGGCGGGTGCGGGGCCGCAACCTTGCGGCCTACGGCCATCAGGAACTGCCGTTCGAGCGGCTGGTCGAGGTGCTGAACCCGGCGCGGTCGTTGTCGCGGCATCCGCTGTTCCAGGTGATGCTGGCGTTTGAGGCGGGCGAGCCCGGCGAAGGTACGCTGGAACTGCCGGGGCTAGCGGTGACGCCGCAGCCGATCGCGACCGCGAGCGCGAAGTTCGACCTGTCGGTTGGGCTGGTCGAGCGCAGGCTGCCCGACGGCACGCCGGGCGGGATCGACGGAGTGCTGGAGTACGCCAGCGACCTGTTCGACAAAGCGACGGTCGACATCCTGGGCCGGCGCCTCATCCGGTTGCTCGAGGCCGCGGTGGCGGACGCCACACAGCCGCTGGGCCACCTGCCGATCCTGGAGAGCGCCGAGCGCGACACCATCCTGAGCGCCTGGAACGACACCGGACATTCACTGGCGCCCGCGCTGGCGGACGCGGCCGATGTCGGGCGCGGTGGCGCGCCCATGCCAGCCACCCTGCCGGCGCTGTTTGCCGCGCAGGCGGCACGTACGCCGGACGCGGTCGCGGTGGTGTTCGAGGACCGCACGCTCACGTATGCGGCGCTCGACGCCCACGCCAACCGGCTGGCGCATCATCTGCAGAGTCTGGGCGTCGGCCCCGAGACCATGGTGGGGCTGTACGTGGAGCGCTCGCCCGAGATGGTGGTCGGGCTGATGGGCATCCTCAAGGCCGGCGGCGCCTACCTGCCGCTCGATCCGAACTATCCGCGCGAGCGGCTCGCGTTCATGCTGGCCGACGCCGGTTGCCCGGTGC
>CAVVJG010000043.1:0-183574 GCA_963748365.1 Candidatus Acidiferrales bacterium | reverse complement strand
TGTCAGAACACAGAAAAACGTCACCATTGGGGGATATCTGGAAGAAGTTGGTACTGTCAACCTCACAATAAATCGGCGTGGTATTTGCCGGGTCATCCGGTAACCAACCCAACCCTATGGCTTTCTGAGAAAGTTCTGCAAGTATTTTGAATTTGTCTTTTTCGGAATACCACAGGTAAAATCTGTGACTGCAATGCTTCACGTTGGGTATATCCACCGGAAGAAGATTCTTGCCTTTTTCTTGACCTCCGTTGAAAAGAGGTTCAAGAGATCAGGAATGTCCTCGAAGTTATCTTCGCTGCAATTGATTCGTATGGTCAGCTGTAAATCATCCTGAGTTAGTCGGCACAGATCCTCAGTGTTCTTTTGAATGGTATCGAAAGTCCCTTTTCCATCGGACAATACCCTGTAGATGTCATGATGCTTTGGCGAACCATCGAAAGTTACTTGCAGAGAGTGTATTCCCAACTCTTCTAAGGAATTAATGAAATCGCTGTCCAATAGGTAGCCGTTTGTAGTAACGCCTGCCCTATAACTGCAATGGTGTTGTTCGCATATTTGTCGAAATCCCTTGGTGAGCTTCTCGATTGTGGTTTTGCAAAGCAAAGGTTCTCCGCCAAACCAAGCGACATATAGGCTTTTTGCGTACTGAAGTTTATAATCAACGAACTCGAGAAGTTTATGTTGTGTTTCCTCTGTCATGAATTCCTTTCGCCGCGTTTCAAAACAATAGGGGCAGCGAAGGTTGCACCACATCGTTGGAAGAATTAACAATCTTAATTGATTACTTCCTTCTCCAAAGAGAGCGGAATTGTAAAGGTACTTAATGACGTCAATTTCATCTATATTGACTAGGTATTATGAAGCCTTGTGAGCGCAACAGGAGGAACACTTCATTATCCACAAAGCTTATCGAATTGGGGTCATGGAGAAGTATTTTAACTGTGTCATAACATTTTGCGGAGATCTCTATCAGCGCTTTGGTCAAAAAGTTGTGCAGTACGACTGCGTCACCCTGTCTAATATAGTAATTATACTGGGATGCTTTATATCGGCACATTACGATCAACTTCCTCTATAAAACTGTGGTTTAACGGTCTTCGGCCACCTATGGTGGTCAGGGCAGCTCCTTTTCCCCAGCACCTGCACCTCTGTTTTTTTGGGAATTGTCTCCTGGAATGTCAATACTGTAGTTTTCTAGTAGGAACTCCCTTAGCTTTTCGCCTTCGTCGTCAAGTTGAATCAATAACAGCCACATTCAAAAGCTTCGGTCTTTCGTCCCATAGCATATCTCCTTTGAACTAAAAGTGATTGTGACACTCATCCATTGAGCCTGTGGAACACGAAATTACCAATTAAGAGAAAAGTCCCGAGAGCTGCGCCGTAAGGATACGCCTCTGGGGGTGTGCGTGGCGACGTTGCGTAGAGTGCTCTTCGGAGAGGCTATCGCTGAGTTCTCTAACACAAGATGTGCGAAGGAGTCTGTGACTCGTGTCACACCAAGCCAAGTAGATTCTCCACGGCCTTTGGGTTCCTTGCTATGGCGACCGATACAGCACGAGCCGAGTCGTTGGGGCAAGTCTTGGGGAGGCGCTTTCCACTGTGACTAGCATCTCAACTCACACTGCATTGCACAGAACATTGCACAGAACTTGCCCAAATCAGCCCAAACAGCCCAAATTGCACAATTGAAAAGGCTTGTATCCGATTGAAAACAATGAGGACGAAGCACGAATTCCGTCTTGACACGGTAGAGGTCTGGGGTTCGAGTCCCCACGGGCCTACCATTTCTCTTCTGTTTCCTGCTACTTAGCCCCGAACTCAAGTAAGGTAATGTTTGAACGTAATGATTGGACCCCTCCAACTCTCTCCATCGCATCGCGTTGTGACTGTGGAATGACGTATGCATAGATTTTGAGTGTTATAGTTACTGATGCGTGTCTTTATTGAGTTTGTAATATAGTCAGTGGAACTGATGCCTCCGCGAGCTCTGTCCTCTGCAGACCGAAACGGTGGATATGGCTTTACGTTCCTGGTAATGAGCCCCTGATGGAGACCAGCCATGCGTCTAGAAATTCCATCGCTTTTACCCGAAAGATAACGTATCGTAATGGGCCCTAAGCGCCGGTCCAATCTAGCCATGCCGTCAGTACGACGAGCTCCGTTCTTTGGCGCAAGGCATCCGCTCCGCAAGGATATTAGAAAGGTCGAAGCGGCAATTGCGGATAGCAGGCCAAAAATCAGTTACATGCAAGATATTTCCGGATTGAGACGAAAGAGGTTGCAAAAGATCTCCCAAATGGACCTGTCCGGAAGGACAAGTGAAGCCTTGCTTTAAAACTGGCTGGATACTATTGTTAATAAATGGGTTAGTGGACATCAAACTCGTCAAATAATGCCTGCATGGCAATTCGCGTGCACTGTAGTACAGGTCCCAGTCTACGGAGCATTATGACAATTTGCAAAGCTCGGCTTTTTGCTTTGGTTATTTTGACCGTTATGGCGCTTGCTTTCGGTGGCGTAGCCTACGCGGATCAGATTTACGTCTGCCAGTCGTGTACAGCCCCTCCCGGTGGTGACCCAAATCTCATCACCAACACCAGCGCATTCAACGTTGGCGTTGCTGGGCGTGGCATTGACGACAACCCGCTCCTGATTGTTGTGGCCGTTTACAATGGTAGTGGCACCCCAAGCATCAGTTTTGGCGCCACTCCCAGTGAGCCTTTCGCAACGTTAGGTACCTACGGTTTGACGGCAAATACGTTGAGTAACTTCATGACGGGCGACGTATTCGGGTCACTCGGTCTCACAGCGGGTGGGTCTTTGTCATTCGGCAATTTGTCCGCCGCCGACCAGGCGCACGGTTTTGCGGCGCCGACCAGCTTTACGCTCGATGTGTTTTCGGTACCGACCGCCCTGTCGGGTGCAGCAGGCCCGATTACAATAGACACAACCGTCGGCTTAGGTTCTTTTATACTCGGGTATAGCTGCAAGAGCGGGGCCTCAACCACCAGCGCATGCTCACATGGCGACGTATCACAGACCGTGAATACAAACATCGGACTCATCACCGGCACGACTTCCGTTCCGGAACCCGGCACACTTCCACTATTGGCTGGCGGCCTGATCGGCCTCGCACTTCTCGGCCGTAAAGCCTTGCTGGCTTAGTTTGGACAAGAGACCTCGTCGTACTGATGAGGCGCGGGCCACAAGGACCGGGACGCTGAATTGGAGGTGTAGTTACATGCGTGAGAGCACGAAGCAATAACGGACGCCGAAATCGAGGCTCATACCAGCAGGCTAACTCTAAAGTAAGAAAACGTAATGGTTGGAATTGCCAGTGGGGTTGCAACGCCGCATAAACACTGGCTATTTGTGAAAATACTGTATATCGAGTCCCCACGGGCCTACCATTTATCTCGATGGAATTAATCGAGTTTTGGCGTCCTCTTTTCAACCATTCTGCAATGCCCTCCAGTGATCTTGAATTCGCCCTTTCAAAATGTCCGTTTCTTTTCATCCCTTCGACCGCTTACTTCTTTCTCGGGGACGCGTCTTAACAAACAAGCACATCGATGCGCATGAAATTCAATTGGCCTGCCGTACTGCTCTCCCTGATCTCGTTGGGCGCGCTGGCTTCCCCTGCCACTCCGCAAGATGCCAAGTCGCAGATCAGGGCAGAAATCGAGCGCCTCACGATCTCTCTGAAGGAAAAGCCCATCACCGATCCGGATTTCGCGCCCCTGAGTTCCGCGGCTAGCCAAGCCCTTATAGGAGCTTCGGAAGCACTCGACTCCGGCAACTCCTATTTGAGTTTGGAAAAACTACTCCAAGCCGAGGATTTTTTGCTGGGCGCCCGTTTTCCTGTCGGAAAAGACAGAAGCCGTGAAGTCAGGCTTACCTGCTTTCGAAGCCGAATGGAAGAAAGTCAACCAGACCATTTACGTATATGACCAGGAACTGCGCCAAAAAGACTGGGGCGCTGCGCCCGCGGCACTTCGCGCGCTCTCCGAAACTGCCCTTGGACGCTCCGTGCCGCTCCTCGAAGGAGGGTACGGCTTTGCCGTTTCCACGAAGCCAAGCGAGGGTCTTCTCTATCTTGGCCAGGCGCAGGGGGAAGCAACGTTCGCTCAGTTCGCTTCCACCTTGCGGCTCGTCAGAAGCGGTGCCCCATTTCCCCAGCGCTCCTTTCTTCCAGAGTTGCAAAAGCTTCAGGAAAAAACAAACGCTGCGTTCAAGCCGCCTCGTTCCATCCTGCTTCACGAGCGATTTATCGCCCTGAACTCCACGCTCAAGCTCGCCGAGGAACTCGACGCTCAAAAATTCTATGCTGGGGCTGTGTATCAATATCTCGAAGCCGTCCGTCACTACGGCATGCTCGACGCTCCCGTGCTTAAAGTTGCCAGTCAATCGTCCTTGAAAGAAGCCATCGTCGCTGCTCAGAAGAAATTCGCCGCCTCCAAACAAGATGATTCTATTGCCGAGATGTACCTGGAACGCGCCACCGCTCAAGTCATCCACGCCGATGGATCTACGCCCAGTCCCGATGAGTGGAGAAGTGCCAAGGTCATCCTCGACCAGGTTCTTCCCGCCTATCTTGCGGCAAAACAGCCGGCAACTCCCCTCCGGCAGAGTGCCGTTAAAACAGTTCAGATCACTCTCGTCCGCTGGCCCTATACTTGAAATATTTCCGACCCAGCAAGTTTGCTGGTCCAGGAAGTGGCCTCCCAATATCCCGGAAGAGTTACGTTTGTCAGCGAGAATTTTGGAGCCTCCAAACTCGCCGAGCGTTTCGGTGTGAAAGGCTACCCGGCCGTCTTTGTTGATGACATTCTCGTTGCTGCTCCACGCGAATTCGGCTACTTTGGCGAAGTCGAAGGTTCGGGCCGATATGCACCTTGGCGCAGTGAGGCCAGCCAGACAAAATTTAAGTCTGACCTGGTACGCATGATCGATCTAATTCTTGCGGGTAAGAAGGAAATCGTTGATCGCAAACACACCGGCACTGTCACGTCGTCCCAAGAGATAACCTCGCTTCCCCAGTTCAAACTGACCGATCTTTCTGGCCAGCCTCTCACTGCCGAACAGCTCAAGGATCGCGTTGTGCTGGTCGAATTCTGGGCCACATGGTGCGTACCCTGTCGCTCTACGCTCGAGTGGCTTGGTGGCTTGAAGCGCAAGTATGGCGATAAGATTTCGATCGTCGCATTTGCAGTCGAATCCCCGGAGGACCAGATTCGTTCCATCGCCAGTGCGCTGAGTCCAGATCTGCATTGGGCCATTACGGACGCCCCAACCGCACAGGCCTTCGGCGATATCACTGCCGTTCCCACCCTCTTTCTCTTTAGTCGATCGGGCAAAACTTCGCGCGTTCTATACGGTGCTCCGCCGGATCTCCATGACCAAGTCGAGAAGTCCCTCGACGCGCTGATAGAGTGAGTCTGGGAGCGAGAAGCATCCTACCTCGTAGTTTAATGTTCGAGTCCACACTGGCCAGCATTCGCTTCAACAACCTTCAATATATATGTCAGAATTCCGCTACCTAATCACGCTTCTTAGCTGTCGTAGCGACAGATAGAAACAAGGGGAACAGAGATTCTATGTCCGCTAAACCGCGCGCACATCGGTTGATCGAAATTGACTGGCCGGAATTCGGTGAAGCAATTTATCCGTCCCGTCCATCGACTCACGAGCTTGAGACACGAATCGAAGACCTGAGAAGGCGAATGGAAGAACTTAAGCTCACCCATATCGTTGTCTACGGTGATCGCGAGCACTTCGCCAATCTGGCTTACCTCACGGGGTTCGATCCCCGGTTTGAAGAGGCGCTGCTTATTGTCCGCAGAGCGACTACTCCGCTAATTCTCGTCGGAAACGAGTGCGAATCATATCTCGGCGTGAGTTCTCTCCATACCTCTGGACGGATGCGGTATGAACGTTTTCAGTCGTTCTCTTTACTGAGCCAACCTCGAGGCCAAAGCCGTACTCTTCAAGAAATATTCACGGACGAAAGCATCAGCCCTGCATCACGCGTAGGTTGTGTGGGATGGAAATATTTCTCCGAAAAGGAGCATCCCGACGCTTCCCATGCATTGGATATTCCGGCATATGTCGCGGACACTCTTCGGCATTTAGCTGGAAGAGAAAATGTGGCCAACGCAACCGACCTATTAATGCACCCCGGTCACGGTCTTCGCGCTCGGTGCACTCCTGAAGAAATTGCTTACTTCGAGTACGCCAATGTCCAAGCTGCCGAATCCGTTAAGCGCATGATATTCGCATTGCAGGAAGGAGTGACGGACCATTCAGTGATCGAGTGTGGACGGCTTAATGGTGACCCGTTGAACTGCCACGTTACATTTGCCACCGGCACTAACGCCGAACTCGGCCTGTGTGGGCCGAGCGGCCAACTGATTCGCCGAGGCCAGACCCTTTCCTTCAATGTGGCCTACTGGGGCAGCAATGTCTGCCGTGCTGGATGGATTGCACAAACTGCCGCGGACCTTCCAGTTGCCGCGGCGGACTACGTTCCGAATTTTGCAGGTCCTTATTTCGAAGCGATCGGCGAATGGTTCGCACTTTTGAAGTTAGGCGCCCTGGGACACAGGTTTTACGACCTGATTCAGAAGCGCCTGCCCTTTGAACAATTCGGAATCTTCCTCAATCCGGGACATCTAATTCACCTGGATGAGTGGCTTAGCTCCCCCTTCTATTCGGGCTCTGAAATTCCCCTGGCTTCAGGTATGTACATCCAGGTCGACATCATCCCGCAATCAAGCCAGTATTTTTCAACTCGCGTGGAAGATGGTGTGGCGATTGCAGATGCGGAATTGCGCGAAAAGCTGAAGGCATTGGCTCCGGACTGTTATGCACGTTGCCAAAAGAGACGCACGTTCATGAGCGATGTCCTCGGTATTGAGTTACCGGAAGAGATTTTGCCGCTCTCAAATACTTGCGGCATTGTGCCTCCTTTTTTCCTCAACCCGAATACTGTGCTCGCATTAGAGCCGTAGCAAACTTTCCTCCCTACAGCATCGTCGAGCCCTGTGACCATTCTGTCAGAACCGATTCTGCAAAAGTGCCCTTAGGAATCTGATGAACCCGACTGGACCAAGACGTCAAGTTCTCCTAATATCTTGCCCTGACAGAGGTTACCCAGTGGGCGCGGAGAGCACCAATCGCAATGCGATTCCCCAGCTTCGACGCAATTCGTTAGGTCTTTCTGAGTTGGTGTTCCAGGGTGTCACGCACATCGCACCGGCGACTAACGTCATCTTCACGTTTCCGATCATTGCGCTAAAGGCCGGGCCGGTGATGCCGCTTTCGTTTCTATTGGCCACTATCGTCTGCTTTTTTATCGGGAACACTGTTTCCCAGTTTTCCCGCTACATTCCTTCGAGTGGCGGCTACTACTCTTTCGCGACGCGTGGATTGGGGAGTCATATCGGGTTCGTGGCCACGTGGAGCTATCTTATATATGAAATCTTAGGCACAGCCGGCTGCACAGGTTTTCTTGGCTACCTCGTCTCAGACATGCTCCAACTGCAGTTCCATGTGAGTATTCCCTGGTGGTCCATTGCGTTGGCTACTTGTGCCCTGGTCTGGTCGCTCACTCATCATGGCATTCAGCTTTCGGCCCGTGTCACTGCATTGTTGGGCGGCCTCGAAGTGCTCATCATGTTGGCGCTTGGAATCACCTTCCTGATTCATCCTGGAACTGGTTCCACGTACACTGCACCGCTCAACCCTTCTGCCGCACCTCATCACTTCGGGGGTATTTTGGCCGGAATGGTTTTCTCCATACTCGCACTCAGTGGCTTCGAAGCGCCGGCGCCGCTTGCTCAGGAGGCCCGCCGCCCCGCAAAGTTCATCGGCCAGGCGATCACGCTCTCGCTTTTTGCTATCGGCATCTTTTATGTGTTCACTTCGTACGCAAGTTCAATTGGGTGGGGAACCGGAAATATGGCTGCCTTCGCCGCTAATCCCAACCCTTATTACGTTCTTGGCCATTCTCTGTGGGGTACCGGATGGTGGCTTGTTGTCCTTGCTATCATCAACAGCGCCGTCGGTGTCGGGCTCGCCTGCACCAACGCTGCCTCACGCGTGATGTACACGATGGGTCGCGCCGGCACGCTTCCGATTAAGTTTGGATGTATCCACACCAAGCATCAGACACCAACGGTCGCGATCGCCTTCGTACAATTGTCCGGGATTGTAGCAATTCTGCTGGTGGGCTTCCTTTTGAATCCCGATACCATTTTCGGTTTTCTTGAAACCATTGCCACACTTGCGGTCATCGTCCTTTATGTCATGGCGAACTTGGCCTTAACGCGCTATATGCGCCGCGAGCAGCCTGCCAACTTCACTGTGTGGCAACATGTCATAGTCCCTTGGATCGCGACACTGGCGCTGCTCCCCGTCCTCTTTGTCACCGTTTACCCGCAACCCTCCTGGCCCTACAACATTACGCCCTATTTGTTTCTCGCCGCACTCCTCGTCGGATTTGCCTACATGCAGTGGCGCGAATCGCGTAACCCGGGAGCACTTCACAGAGGTGCAATGATGCTTACTCGCGGCGGCGCCGTAGAAGTTGAGTTGGAGTCTGACGAACCAGCAGCCCCGCCATAGGGTTCGTTCAATCTGTAATAGGTTTCCCTGAAATTAGCGCAACTTTCAGATAGGATGCGGCCATGAACAAGACAACATTCTCACGGCGAAGCTTTGTAGCAATTACTGCTGCCATGCCTTGGACATGGCGTACTGCCCCCGCGCCAAATATTCCTGTCGGCCTTGAGATGTATTCTGTGCGCGAGGCGATGAAGAAAGACTTACCGGGGACGGTGCGCGCGGTCGCGGCCATGGGCTATCAAGGACTGGAATTCTATGCGCCTTATTTTGAATGGACCTCTCAACAAACAAAGGAAATGAAGAAGCTGTTGGACGATTTGGGCATCCGCTGCTTCTCAACCCACAACGATGCGGCTTATTTAAATAAGGAAAACATTCAAAAGGCGGCGGAACTGAACGCAATACTAGGCAGCAAATATGTGGTGATGGCGAGTTCACGGCCAAAGCCGGGACTGGATGGCTGGAAAGAAATTGCGGAGGCGTTGAATCTTGCCGCGGACAATTTGCAGAATTCGCAGCTAAAGGCTGGGTATCACAATCATCAACTTGAATTCACTCCAATAAATGGCGTACGGCCGATGGAGGTGATTGCGAAAAACACCAAGCCGTCAGTAATGCTGCAACTCGACGTAGGAACCTGTTTGGAAGCGGGGACTAATCCAGTGTCGTGGATTCGCGCAAATCCGGGCAGGGTTCGTTCGCTGCATTGCAAAGAATGGTCACCGGAAGCGGGAAAGGGGTATTCCGTATTGTTTGGTGAAGGCGTTGCTGACTGGAGTTCGATTTTTGCTGCGGCGGAAAGCGTTGGAGGGGCAGAATATTATTTAATGGAACAAGAGGGGAGCCGTTTTTCGGAATTGGAAACAGCAAAGAAATGTCTGGAAGCGTACCGCGCGAAGCGTTCTTAATTCAGATTTCTTGCTCTCCCGGAAATGCCTTCAATTAAATATGGGAATGATTGATTTTTTTGCTAGTAATACTCGCGGCGTAGCTTCCTTTTACCAATATTTTTCGAGGGGATAATTGATGCGCATTGGCCAAACTGTCTCTCGTATTTTCGTTTTGACGCGCTTCGTGGTCTTGATTTCCGCGTTTGTGATTCTCGTATCACCCTTACGCGCTCAGCGCTCCACCTCCACGCACGACCCAGTCGAGCCTTCGCAGGGCCTGCCTAAGCTGAAACTTCTACCACGACCTGCCAGTGCCATTGATCGGCAAAGCGTAGATGAAAAATCAATGAAGGCGCTGATCCATGAACTGGTCGCTTGCGGAACTCGGCTCACGATTTCTTCCTGGACAGATTCCAATCGCGGCGTAGGCTGCGCGCGCGACCGCGTGGCAGCGCGTTTCAAAGAAATTTCTGCAAGTTCTGGCGGAAAATTGCAGGTAATCCTCGACAAGTTCGACGCGACCTCCGAGCGAACCGGCGGAAAACCTGCCCACATGGAAAATGTCTACGCTATTCTTCCTGGCTCCGACCCCAAATTGTCAAAAACCATATTCATCGTTTCCGGACACATGGACTCTCGGGCAACAGACATGATGGATCCAGCGCTGGACGCACCGGGCGCGGATGACGACGCTTCCGGTGTAGCCGTGACCGTGGAATGCGCTCGCCTGCTCAGCAAACTGGCGGCCAGTGGGCGCACCTCCTTTCGTGCGACTATTCTATTCGTCGCGGTCTCTGGAGAAGAACAAGGCCTCCTCGGCAGTGAACACCTTTTGGAATGGACCAAACAACAGGACTATTCCGTTGGTGGCATGCTCGACGACGACATCGTTGGCGCCGACAGCGTGCCGGGTGGACAGCACCGCGTTCGCCTTTTTTCAGGTAATGGCGAGATTGAAGATTGCGACTCGCCTTCTCGCGAGTTGGCGCGCGCGATTGAAGAGATCGATGGCCGCGAATCGATTCGCCTCATCTTCCGGGTAGACCGCTACGGGCGTGGCGGAGACCACTATCCCTTCTACAAAGCGGGCTTGCCCGCCGTACGCTTCACTGAACCACTTGAGGATTACGCCCACCAGCACCAGACGCTGCGCACAGAAAACGGCGTGGCCTATGGCGATCTCGAAAAATATCTTAACTTCACTTTTATGGGAAACGTGGCGCGCGACAACGCCGAAGCATTACGGCAATTGGCGATGGCTCCCGCGGCACCCACCAAGGCGAAACTCAAAGGAGCAGTGACGCCGGACGCAAAGGTTTCCTGGGCTGCGGACGAGGATCCCTACCGCGCAGGTTTTGAGATTCTGTGGCGAGAGACAACGGAGCCACGTTGGCAAGTTTATGATTTCGCCACGACCGCAACTGAGGTTACGCTCAAAGGAATCTCTACCGACAATCACTTCTTTGCCGTGCGTGCCGTTGGGAAGAATGGCGCTCGGTCAATTGCCGTTCCTACAGAAATGAAGTGACGCTGAATGGTTGGCATCCTGGTGCACGGCAACAATCACTTCGTTCTTAGCGGACCACGGCCAGACGAAAACGACGCCTTGGCGCTTGCTCGTCACTTTTCTCTTATCCAAATCGGCAGCCCCAAGCCACGTACATTTGAACAATGGCAGATCCGCGAAAAGGAGTTTCGCGAGAATCTGACGTGGGCAGTAGTCGTCCCCGGCGACCGTGAAACATCTCCAGGTGCTATCGAGCTGCTTAACGAACTTTCCGCTCGCGGCGTCTGGGCAGAGAGATTGAGCCAAGGCTGCTGGCCGTCAGTTCGATAAAACCGGCCACTGTCCTTCTCAACTCAGCAAAATCTTGCCACGAATAGCCTTCGCAGGTGCCCATCCCTATACCATAACTCCTGTCCAATCAAATATTTACGAAATACTACTATCAATCCTCGCTTGTTTTCATCAGCGTTAAATCGTTTCACACGATGGCCAGCCGACCGCAACTCAGCCTGAATCATGTCGCTTGAGGAAGAATCGCCCTAAATTGGTCACGCAACTCTTCTCAATGGAGTGTGTTCCTTAGCACAGGCATCGAGGTGGCGATTGTGTATCGTGCAAAAGTATGCGCACCGATGAGTATCGCCACACTCACGAATCGCGGACCTATTCAGTCCTGCTTCAATCGCAGAATAAGTCAACGATTTATCCAGATTCTTGTTTGAAGGAAGCCCGCAATGTTGTAATTTTAAGCCATCCTTTCGAGCTTCACCCTGGCACGTCTGCGTCAAGGGACGATATTCCTTATTGTGCCTCTTTTTCGTGTCTCAAGATTCAGGAGCTATGAGTGAACCCGATTCACGATCTCTTGAGAGAAAGCTCGCACGGGAACGTAGTGCGATTGGCAATGCTGCAGGCAAGACACGCCAATCGCAACGTCCTTCCCTGCATCTCCAATGCTTCCGCGTGTCATTTGCAACTGCGTAAAGAACTGGACAGGCCGGGGTTCGTCGGATTATTAAGAATATGACGAAAGTGTTGGTATCGCGAGTCAGGAACCTCTGGCCCGACGGAGAATTCTGGGAAATTTGTTCGTGCTTCCGATACGATACGTTTTTTAGCTGGGCGGGGCGGAGACGAAACACTAACTTCGAACCGAAATTCAGTCTGGGAGAGTAACAACATGAAAATGACTATGAAGAACCTGGGTACGGCGACCTTGGCTACCGCGATGCTGGCAGGCACTCTCTTGATCAGCGCACCCGCGAAGGCTGATGTGGCAGCCGCTGAGGCCACTTACAAGGCAAAGTGCGCGGGCTGTCACGGCGCCGACGGAAAGGGCAAGGAAGCGATGAAGACTCGCGACCTGGCCTCCGCCGATGTACAGAAACAGAGCGACGCGGACCTGTCCGGTATCATCTCGAATGGCAAAGGCAAAATGCCTCCCTACAAATCGATGACGCCGGATCAGGTGAAGGACATGGTCGCCTATATCCGCTCGCTGAAGAAGTAATCGTTTCTGGATTTTGGCTGATTTCTGGCACGGAGCGCGTGCGCTCCTTCGCGTTCCGTGCAACTTAGAAGCAATACAGGAGGAATGTGATGAAGAAGTTGCTATCAGGTATCGCAATGCTTGCGGTTCTGTGCCTTGCGGCCACTGGCCTGCGTGCACAGGATGTCGCTAGCGGTGAAAAAGTCTACAAGGCAAAGTGCGCCAGCTGCCACGGCCCGGATGGTAAGGGTGAAACGGCTGCCGGCAAAGCAACGAAGGCGCGGGACCTTTGCTCCGCCGACGTGAAGAAAGAAACGGACGCCGAGTGGACAGAAATCGTCGTGAAGGGCAAGAACAAGATGCCCTCCTACGACAAGAAGATTTCCGACGCTGAGGTGAAGGACGTGATCGCCTACATGCGGAGTCTTTGTAAGTAGTCTCGCCGGTGCGCCTGCTCCACAGGCTCACGAAATCTGAGCAAGCTTACAGGCCCCGGCGGTCTCCCGCTGGGGCTTGTGCTGTATGGGATTCTAAATTCATTTTGGGAAGCGTGGTCATCCGTTTATGAGCGAAGGAAGCACACCGCGTAATTGGGCGCGCCTGATCTATTTTTTCAGTCAGAACTTAATCAGTTTATTGGGAGTAGTTCTCACCACAAGCAGCGCCGTTACCCTGATCGCGTTCTGGGTCTACGATTTCATGCTGCCTGGTCCTCCACATCCCTATGTGGGCATATTGCTGTTTCTGCTCTTGCCCGGGATTTTTGTTTTTGGACTCTTGCTGATCCCCTTCGGGATCTGGTTGCGTCGCAGAAAGTTGCTGGCTGCTGGTGAAATCCCCAAGGAATATCCCGAAATTGATTTGAAGATCCCTGCGGTCCGCAGCAGCTTGATGTTTGTTGCTTTGGCCACTTTCTTGAATATCCTAATTTTTGGCTTTGCCTCTTACCGCGGCGTTTCCTACATGGATTCCACCTCCTTTTGTGGCCAGACTTGCCATACCGTAATGCAGCCGGAGTTTTCCGCCTATCAGAATTCGCCGCACGCGAGAGTGGAATGCGTGATGTGCCACATTGGTCCCGGTGCCGGCTGGTTTGTGAAATCCAAATTATCGGGCTTGCGACAGGTCTACGCTGTCACCTTCAAGACCTATTCGCACCCCATTCCTTCCCCGGTAAAGTATCTTCGCCCCGCGCGCGATACCTGCGAGCAGTGCCACTGGCCGCAACGTTTCTCTGGCGATAAGTTCATCTTGAAAACGAGCTACAAGGAAGACGAAAAAAATACTCCCCTGACGACCGCCCTGGTTGTGAAAATCGGCGGCCATACACGCCAAGGCTCCGTTGGTATTCACGGACGCCATCTCGACGACGGTTCACGCATTCATTACATCTCCACGGACGAACGCCGGCAGGTCATCCCGGTGGTCTACTACACCGACGACAAGGGCAAAACCGTAGAATACGTTTCCACCGACATCAAAGTCACCAAAGAGCAGTTGGCAAAATCTGAAAAACGTTCCATGGATTGTATCGACTGCCATAACCGGCCTACCCATGCCTTTGAGTTACCGGAGAATGCCGTGGACTTGCGAATGTCGCGTGGCACTGTCAGCACAGAACTGCCATTCATCCGCAAGAAAGCCGTGGAGTTGCTCAAAGCCGATTATCCCGATCGCGAAACGGCAAGATCCCGGATCGAAGAAGGCCTTACGAATTTCTACCGCACCGGTTACCCCGACATTTACAACACCAAGCGCGCGCTCATCGAGCAATCGGCCGACGGCGTCTCTGCCATTTATATGCGCAATATCTTTCCAGACATGCAGGTATCCTGGGGCGTTCATCCCAACAATATTGGCCATAACGATTTCCCCGGCTGTTTCCGGTGCCACGACGGGTCCCACACCAGCGCGGACGGCCAGACAATTTCCAATGATTGCTCCGCTTGCCACAATTTGTTAGCGGTACAAGAAGAAAATCCCAAGGTACTTACGGACCTTGGATTGAAGTAGACGGCTTAAAATTTGGTGGGTCTGTATGGACCCGGAGGTAGCGCCTCATGAGCTCCGAACGAGCGCAAAGGCATGCCCGTATTGTATGCGGGTTGCTGATCGCGCTAGCGTGGGTGCTCGCTCCCACTCGCGCTGCTGCACAAACGAAAAAGGCTGAACCACAGAAGCAGGATGAAGCTTGCCTGGCATGTCACGGCACGCCCGGAATGAAGTCGGATAAGGGCAAGAGCATCGCGGTTGATCCCACGAAGCATGCCGCCGGCTCTCATGGAATTCTCGGATGCACGAACTGCCATACCGACATCAAAGAGTTCCCCCATCCCGCACGCATCGCCCGTGTTCAGTGCAAGACGTGTCACGAGGATGTCGTCAAATCCTTCAGTGCCAGCGCGCACTCCCTGCTGGGGGACACGGCCTGCTCCACCTGCCACGGCAGCGCACACGAACTCGGCAGTCCGGCGAATCTGTTGCCGAAGAAATGCACAGAATGCCACGCACAGGAAGTTTCGGAGTTCGATTCCAGTATTCACGGAGCCGCCGCAAAAAATGGCGATCCCGATGCCCCGAGATGTACCTCTTGCCACGGGCCTATCCACGACGTTAAAGCAGCCACCGAATCCGACTCACGCATCACCAGCAAGAAGCTTGCGGATACCTGCGCGAAGTGTCATAGCGACGCCGGGTTTTTGTCTCGCCACAAAATCCCGGTCGCCCACCCCGTTGATTCCTACAAGCAGAGCGTGCATGGCCGCGCCGTCGCGGCCGGTAGCGAGAAGGCGGCGAACTGTAACAACTGTCACGGGAATCACGCCATCTTCCCTGCGCGCGATGCTCGTTCTCGTGTAAACCACTGGAAAGTTTCGAATACCTGCGGCGAATGTCATAAGGAAATTGCCAAGGTCTACAACGAAAGCGTGCACGGCGAAGCGGTAAAGTCGGGCGTGAAAGACGCTCCCGTCTGCGTGGATTGCCACGGAGAGCACTTGATCCTCGGTCCGAAAAACCCGGATTCTCCTGTCAATGTCGCGAACGTTTCCGTTGAGACGTGCGGACGCTGCCACAGCAGTGCGCGCATGGCAAGGCTTTACGATTTGCCTGCGGATCGCGTGCCTTCTTACGCCGAGAGTTATCACGGCCTCGCGATGAAAGGCGGCAAGCTGACTGCGGCGAACTGCGCTTCCTGCCATGGCATTCACAATATCTTCAAGTCTTCAGACTCCCGCTCAACGGTGAACGCTGCCAACCTTGGCAAAACCTGCGGCCAGTGTCATCAGGGTGCTTCAGAGGCACGCTACGTCATCGGGCCGATCCACGTACAAACGAACGCCGGACCGAATCATCCAGTTGTGAAATGGATTCGCTGGACGTATTGGGTTCTAATCCCCGCCACCTTGGGATTCATGCTGCTTCACAATCTGCTGGATCTTCTCAGCAAACTCATTCGTCGTCGTCCGCGTCATGAAACGGGACAAGTCGTTCTGCGTATGAACCTCTGGTTCCGTATTGCTCATTGGGGAATCATGGCCAGCTTCCCGACACTCGTCGTCACCGGCTTTGCGTTGAAGTATCCAGACAGCTGGTGGGCCAAGCCATTGTTAATGTGGGAGACCAGCACAGGCGTGCGCGGTGGCCTGCATCGCACCGCGGCCATCGTCATGATCGCGGCGACGATCTTTCACTTTGTTCATCTGTACATGAAGAAAAGAGATCGCTCCTTCATTTGGGCCATAATCCCCACGATCAAAGATGCACTCGACATGCTCCACGTCTTTCGCTTCAATCTGGGCTTCACCAAAGAAGAGCCAAAGTTTGCCAAATTCAATTACGCTGAAAAAATGGAGTATTGGGCCTTCATGTGGGGAACCATGGTAATGGCCCTCTCCGGTTTTCTGCTTTGGTTCAACAATTTCACCTTGCGCCGTTTTCCGAAATGGGTGAGTGATGCGGCCACCGCCGTACACTGGTATGAAGCGCTGCTCGCCACGTTCTCCATTCTTATTTGGCATTTCTATCTGGTGATCTTCGATCCCATGGTCTATCCCATGGACACCGCCTGGCTCGATGGAAAGATCTCCGCTGACCACTATCGGCACGCGCGTCCGGCTTACTATCAGCAACTCGAGCGCGCAGGACTGGTGGAAAACCCAGAGGAGACCAACGCTGCATCGCCTGCGCCGGAACCAGCGAGAGGCGACGACTAATTCGCATTTCGCGCAAAATGTTGGATCTACATTTGATTTGTAGGGGTGAAACAATGCTGCACACCAAGTTTGCAGGATATGCACCCCCCTGCATATATCCATCGCTGATCCGCGGCAGTGCCGGCGAATGCCGTTCTAATTTTGTGGTAGTGTCAGCAGGGAGACTCTTGCACCACTCATGCCGATCCGCACCATCATTGAGCCTTTTCGCATCAAGAGCGTGGAGCCGATTCGTACCACCACGCGCGAAGAGCGCCAGAAACTTCTTGAAGCCGCCGGCTACAATCTTTTCCTTATCGCTTCCGAAGCGATCTTGATCGATCTCCTTACCGACTCCGGCACTTCGGCGATGTCCACCGAGCAGTGGGCCGCGATGATGCGCGGCGACGAATCCTATGCTGGCTCGCCAAGCTTTACCCGCTTTCGCGACTCCATCCAGTCCATCTTCGGATTTCGCCACGTGATTCCCACACATCAGGGCCGTGCCGCGGAACGGATTCTCTTTAACGTGATGTGCAAGAAAGGCGACGTCGTCCCCAATAACGCCCACTTTGACACCACGCGCGCCAATTGCGAATTCGTTGGCGCCACCGCACTGGACCTGCCCATCCCGGAAGCCAAGGAACCCGCTCACCTTCATCCCTTCAAAGGGAATATGGAAGTGGCTCACCTTGAACAAGTGATTCAGCGGGAAGGCACAAAGAAAATTCCCCTCGTGCTATTGACCATCACGAATAATTCCGGCGGTGGCCAACCCGTCTCTCTCGGAAACATCCGCGAAGTAAAACAAGTCTGTAAGAAGCACGGCATCCCTCTCTATATTGACGCTTGCCGGTTCGCGGAAAACGCTTACTTCATCAAATTGCGCGAACCGGGTTATGCAGACAAGTCGCCTCGCGCCATCGCCCAGGAGATTTTCTCGCATGCAGATGGTTGCACTATGTCTGCGAAAAAAGATGGACTCGCCAATATCGGCGGCTTCCTTTGCACCAATGACGATCTTCTGGCACAGCAAGAAAAGGATCTCCTGATCCTCACCGAGGGTTTTCCCACTTATGGTGGACTCGCGGGCCGCGATCTCGAAGCCATTGCTGTCGGCCTAAACGAAGCTCTTGACGAGGACTACCTGCGCTACCGCATCGCCTCCACCGCATTTTTGGGGAATCGCATCGCCAAGGAAGGCGTGCCGATTGTCCAGCCGCCCGGCGGTCACGCCATATATATTGATGCACGCGCCTTTTTGCCCCACGTCCCCCCTTCGCAATTTCCAGGCGTGGCGCTCGCCGTTGAGTTGTACCTGGAAGGTGGCATTCGCTCGGTGGAAATTGGCTCGCTCATGTTTGGAGAAAATGCCACGATGGATCTCGTCCGCCTGGCCATCCCTCGCCGCGTGTACACACAAAGCCACATTGAATACGTCGTCGAAGTGATTCTGGAGGTGTGGCGGAATCGCGCAAGGATCAGCGGCTATGAACTCACCCACCAGGCCCCATTCTTGCGACACTTCAGCGCTCGCCTTAAGCCAATTTCCACTTGAATCCCTATGCAAATAACAATCGATCCTGAACTTAAGAAGAAAGCGCCGCGCACCGCCCTGGGTGTCCTCACTGGGAATGTCATACCCGCTGAAACTCCTCCGGCTCTCTTGGACGAAATGAAAGCACGCGAAGCTGAAGTGCTGAAACTTCCGGAGCCGCGTGCGGTCCTCGAATCGTCCAAAATTCTCGCCACGCGCTCGGGTTACAAAGCGTTGGGCAAAGATCCCGCACGTTACCGTGGTTCTGCGGAAGCGCTGCTTCGCCGCATTATCAGCGGAAAGTCATTTCCCCATATCAACGCCGTCGTCGACATCATTAACCTCGTTTCGGTGGAAAGCCGCCTGCCCGTCGGACTTTATGATCTCGCTCAAATAAAAGGCGACGTCGTGTTCCGTGTGGGACGCGCCGCGGAATCCTACAAAGGCATTGGCAAATACGACTTAAATCTCGAAGGCCTTCCCGTTTTCAGCGATGAAACGGGTCCGCATGGCAGTCCAACGAGCGATTCTGAACGCACCATGGTGACGCCGGCTACACTACGCATCGCTGCGATCCTGGTGTCGTTTGGAGGCAGCGACGGCTTGGAAAGTTTCTGCCACCGCATGTCAGCACTCTTGGTGCAATATGCCAGCGCACAGAATATCGACATCGAGATTGTCACATGAGCACCCACGCGGTGGCCCACGTACATTCGCGGCAGGCTGCGTGGGAGAACTGGATGCTCGGTCATCCAGGAATTTTTGTGGCCATGCTCTGGGGATTTGCAGAGGGCACTTTCTTTTTTATCATTCCTGACGTGTTTCTTTCTTTCGTGGCTATCTTAAGTTGGCGGCGCACCTGGAAGCATTTGCTTGCCTCGGCTATTGGGGCGCTGCTGGGCGGCGCCTTGCTCTTCCACTGGTCCACGGTCTCGCCTGCCGAGGCTCACGAGTCAATAGAGCGCGTGCCTTTCGTCAGAGAAGCTATGTTCACGAAAGTCGATGAAGGATTTCGAGCGCACGGATTGCTGGCAATTCTTCTCGGCTCTGTTTCCGGGATTCCGTATAAGCTCTATGCCGTTGAGGCTCCGAAATTCTGCCGGGAAACAGAATTTCTTCTGGCCACTCCACCTGCGCGCCTGGTTCGCTTTCTGCTCGTGTGGGCGGGCTTTGGTGTCGCAGCATCATGGCTCCAGCAAGAGCTTGCCTGGATGCGATGGAAACAGATCGCAGCTCATGCCACTATCTGGGTGGTATCGTATGCGTTCTATTGGGGAAGGCTACTTCATCGGTAAGCGTTTGGGGATAGGTTCAAGGAAACTGTCTATGCCCAGCATTTATGACCTGAAGACAAGGTTTCAGGGACTCTTGCGCCCCATCAGTAATGCACTCTGGCGCGCAGGAGTCACCGCGAACGACGTCACGCTCTTTGCGATGGCCATCTCGTTTCTTACGGGCGGCGCCCTCCTGTACTTCCGCAGCTTCCGCGTACTCCTTCTACTTCCGCTGGTTCTCTTCGTGCGCATGGCGTTAAACGCAATCGATGGAATGTTGGCACGTGAGCACAACCAGAAAACACCGCTCGGGGCCATTCTGAATGAATTGGGCGACGTGCTCTCTGACGCGGCTCTTTATCTGCCGCTCGCCACAATTTTGCCCTTCGATCCCATTCTGGTCGTGCTGGTTGTCCTCCTTGCGATAATCAGTGAAATGACTGGTGTGCTCGGCGTCCAGATTGGTGCCTCTCGCCGTTACGATGGCCCTATGGGCAAAAGTGACAGGGCCTTTGTCTTCGGAACACTGGGGCTACTCCTCGGATTGCAGTTGCCGATTTTCCCCATCGTGCTACCGGTCCTTTGGATTGTCTTGTTGTTGCTTCTCGTTACCATTCTGAATCGCTCGCGCGGCGCGTTGAAAGAAATCAGAGGTCGCATCTCTTCATGAGCGACGGCATCCATCCCATTGCCAGCCTCCTCGCTGCCGTAGCCCGCGGTATCACGGGCGTGCAAGTCCAGTGGGCGGGCTGTCAGCCTAATGAGAAACAACGCATTTATTTTGCCAACCATAGCAGCCATCTCGATTTTGTGGTTCTCTGGTCTGCGTTGCCTTCGGAGATTCGCGTCAGAACACGGCCCATAGCGGCAAAAGACTATTGGGAAGAGACTCCACTGCGTCGCTATTTGGCGGCAAACGTCTTTAAAGCTGTTCTAGTTGAAAGGGCCGGGGCACCCAGAAACAAAGATCACGAAGAAACTCATTTAGCCGGCCGTTCTTTGATTGAGGACCTTGCTGCCGCACTGGGAGATAAAAATTCGCTGATTCTTTTTCCAGAAGGAACCCGCGGTACAGGCGAAAAAGTAGGCACGTTTCGATCCGGCCTGTATCACCTGGCACAACGCAGGCCCGACGTCGAACTGGTCCCGGCCTATCTCGAGAATCTGAACCGCATCTTGCCGAAAGGTGAAATCTTCCTCGTGCCGATGCTCAGCTTGCTTACCTTCGGCAAGCCGATACACCTCGAACCCAACGACACGAAAGATGCTTTTCTGGAGCGCGCGCGCGAAGCCGTCAGTTCCTTGCGCCGGATTGGATCTGTCTGATGTTCGGAGCCATTCATGACACGAAACTGATGCTGCTGTTTGGTGGCGTACTCGGGCTGCTGATGCTTTCCAGCATCGTCGGCAACATTCTGAAATCGCGTCGCGACACCGAATCGGGCCGCACTACCATCGACAATCTCAACGCGCGCATCCGCGCCTGGTGGAAGATGTGCGCGATCTTTGCGGTCAGCCTGATGGTAGGCCGAACCGGCTCTCTCGTCCTGTTCGGGCTGATCTCTTTCCTGGCCATGCGCGAGTACATGACCCTGGTCCCCACCCATCGCGGCGATCACCGCACGCTCTTCTGGAGCTTCTTCGTCATCATGCCCCTGCAGTATTACCTCATTGGAACGGGGTGGTATGGGTTCTTTGCTATCATGATTCCGGTTTTTGCCTTCATCTTCATCCCCACCAGTATCGCCCTTGCTGGCGATACCTCCGACTTCTTGGGCCGCGGAGCCAAAATTCAATTTGGCATTATGGTTTGCGTTTACTGCCCGAGCCATGCGCCGGCCCTGCTCATATTGCAAATCCCCGGCTTTGAGGGCCACGACGCGCGATTGCTATTGTATTTAGTGATCGTCGACCAAATGAGTGACGTTCTGCAGTATGTGTGGGGCAAGCTCATCGGCAAACACAAGATCGCCTGGCGCGTCAGCCCCAACAAAACCTGGGAAGGTTTCATTGGTGGCGTTGTCAGCGCCACTGCGCTCGGTACCGCGCTCTGGTGGGCCACTCCGTTTACCCCGCTTCAGTCTGCTGGAATGTCCTTCATCATCTGTGTTTTGGGTTTCGCCGGTGGCCTGGTGATGAGTGCCATCAAGCGCGACATCGGCATCAAGGACTTCGGCGTGGTTATCGAAGGTCACGGCGGCATCCTCGATCGCATCGATTCTCTCTGCTTTGCCGCACCCGTCTTCTTCCATCTGGTGCGTTACTTCTTCGTTCGCTGAACAATGCGGACGTGATAGGCTGGGCCCTGTCTCTACAACCCAAGATTCAATCTAGCGCGAAACTGCCTCTCCCACAGGCTTGCTCGGCGCGACCCGCGTTTTAAGAAAACCTTGCGAGGCTAGCAACTCCGCGTTAAGTAATGCTGCGCCCGCCGCACCGCGCACCAGATTGTGCGAGAGCAGCGTCAACTTCACGTCCAGCAATGGGCATTCGCGCACGCGTCCCACAACCGCCGCCATGCCATTTCCGGTATTGGAGTCTTTGCGTGGCTGCGGCCTGTCTGGTTCGTCGAGAACAACAACCGGATTCTTCAGCCCCGTTGGGAGTGACGCAAGCTCATCCGAAACCTGGAAGTTTCTCAACGCTTCGCGAACTTCCTCCAACGTGGCGGTTTTCTTCAATCGCACCGAAACGCATTCCAGGTGACCATCCGTCACCGGCACACGGTTGCAGTGCGCGCTTATCCCCAGCCCCGCGCCGATAAATCGCGAACCGTCCCACTTGCCGAGAAGTTTCTGTGGCTCTTCTTCCATTTTTTCTTCTTCCCCGCTGATGAAGGGAACGACGTTTCCGACAATGTCCATCGCGGGAACGCCCGGATAGCCGGCGCCAGAAATCGCCTGCAGCGTAACCACGAACAATTTCTCAATTCCAAACGCATCGGCCAGTGGTTTCAACACCACAACCAGTCCCGCCGTTGAACAATTCGGATTCGTTACGATGAACCCGGAATCGTATCCCCGATTTTTTTGCTGAACCGGAATCGAATTCACGTGCGATGGATTCACTTCGGGGATCAACAGCGGCACATCCGGGTCCATGCGATGGTTCTTTGAATTGCTGACCACCGGATATCCCGCCCGCGCGTACGCTTCCTCCGCCGGACCGGCAACCGAAGAGTCCAGCGCCGAAAACAGGAAATCACAATCCAAAGCACCTTCCAGATCCTTCACTATCAGCGATCGCGCACTTTCCGGCACTGGCCCTTCCTGGTGCCAGCGCGTGGCGTCCGCATAGCGCTTGCCAGAGGATCGCTCTGACGCCACCACTTCCGTCAATTCAAACCATGGGTGCCTGTCCAGCATCTTCACGATGCGCTGCCCAACCATGCCGGTCGCGCCAAGCACCCCTGCGCGCCATCTCTGTTTTGGAGTTTCCATGCCGTTCACGCTGCACCCCCGTGTATCTTGCGTTCTCGATTAGTGCCTTGCTAGCGGACTGACGCCTTACCATCGCCGATCCCCGACATTCTTCCTGAGCCATGACCGTCGCTCCTTTGAATTCCGCCGGAGCTTTTCTGGAGGGGCCTGAAACTAAAAAACCCACCACCAGGTTCGCTTCTGGCGGTGGGTTGGAAACTTTTTGTTGCCTGCTAGCCGTTTCTCCCGTCGCCCGAAGCGCTTGTCGTGCGCGTAATATTCCGCGTAGCCGTGGTCGTAGTGACCGGCGTGACGGCCGATACAACGCTGCGCTTCTTGGCAACTGGCAACATGCCAAAAAGCATAGCATAGGCTGCCGAGTTTCTCATGCAAAAGTAGCCTTCTTTCAAAAACGCGGTGCGCAATCTGCATTCTTGGCGCCGAATGGCAATAGCTGCTACGCTGTTCACAATCTTCCAAAAATAAGCTCTTTATCCAGGCCAGTGGCGCTATTGCCCATGATTTCAGTTTGGCAATGCCCTAATCTTAAACTTCAAACAACAAACTCGAGCACGTCAATCCGGATTCCGCTTTCTGCAATTCAGAAATATCCAAGCGCTCCAGCTTGAATCCTTTTTCCCTTATCAATTCCGCGGTGCGCGGGAAAGAGGTCGGAAACACCACGCTATCGCCAATCTGAAGCGCGTTCCCTGCGTGTGGTTCTGCCGAGTGCACGTCGACCCACTCATATCTTTCCATTCGTTTCCAGTCAAACCACCCACGATTCCCCAGTAACGTGTCATTCCCGAGAAAGGTCACTGCCGACTTCAAATGCAGGCATCCGGTCACTGGAACGGCCGTCACCTCATACCCATGCGAGCTCGCGATTACCGCAAACTGCCGTATCCCTTCTGGGTTCGAGCGTTTCGTCACTCCCACATAGATCTTCTTGCCAACTCGCAATACGTCGCCGCCCTCCAGCCTCCCGGGCAGTTTTACATAAGCGAGCTTACGGAATTTTTCCAGTGCCGCAGCGATCGTGGGTGCTTCTTTCCTTCGGCTTTCCGTCCCTAGTGGACAGATGATTGCTACCTCGTCCAGCATAATCGCGGGGTCCTCCACAAACATGGAGTCCGGCAATTCCGGCTCCTCGGGCAGCGAAATCACCTTCGCACCCAATTTCCCCAGCAGCAATTCGTAGGTGTGGTGCTCTGCTTGAGCTTTCACCAGGTCAATTGGTTTCCGTTCGATAAAACTCAATTCGCAGTTAACCATCCCGGAACTTACGGCGCGTGTAATCGCTGTCAGCATGTCTTGACTCTACCAAAGAACGCGGAATCCTTGCATACCCTCCACCTTGTCGCGCATCTTGTGAGCCTGAACATTTCTGAGTAGACTCGGGATTCATTTTGAGGAGCCCCATGCCCCGAGTAGGTAGTTTCCTTCGCACCACGATTGTTTTTTTGTTTCTTTTGGCCGCCTCAGCTGCCTCCACCGCCCAGCAATCCCCGGAACACGCCGCGGCAGCAGTGGACGAAGTTTTCGCGGATGTTGCCAAACCCAACTCGCCCGGTTGCGCACTTGCAGTCGCGCGCGAAGGAAAATTGCTATATGCGAAAGGCTACGGGTTCGCCAACCTCGAACAGAATCTCCCTATTTCTCCTGATTCCGTCTTCGACATCGGCTCCACATCCAAGCAGTTTGCTGCTGCCAGCATTCTGCTCCTGGAAATACAAGGCAAGCTCTCCGTTAACGATGATGTCCGCAAATATATCCCCGAGCTTCCGTATTATGGCAAGCCCATCACAATCCTTAACCTGCTCAACCACACCAGTGGTCTGCGTGATTACTTGGCCTTGTTCGAATTTTCCGGCATCAATGTCGACAGTGTCACCACTGACGATGAAGCGCTCGCCCTGATTGTTCGCCAGAAGGGTCTCGACTTTGATCCTGGTTCCGAGTGGCTCTACAGCAACTCCGGCTTCTTCCTACTTTCCGTCATCGTCAAACGCGTCAGCGGCCAATCGCTTCGCGAATTTGCCGCAGCCAATATCTTTCAGCCACTCGCCATGACCCACACACTGTATCGCGATTCGCACACTCTTCTAATTCCCAATCGTGCCCTCGCCTACGATCCTGTCGAGAAAAGCACCGCCTACACTTTAGATGTCTCTTATTTTGAACAAACAGGGGATGGCGCCGTCCATACTACGGTAGGGGATCTCCTGAAATGGGATGAAAATTTCTACACTGCGCAAGTTGGCGGCAAACCATTTCTCGCCGAGCTGCAAACTTCCGGCACATTGACCAGCGGCAAGACTCTTAAGTACGCGAAAGGACTTTTTATCGCGCCGTACCGCGGTCTGCCCACTGTGCGCCACGGTGGTTCGTGGGGCGGATATCGCGCGGAACTGCTTCGCTTCCCAGAGCAGCATTTTTCGGTTGTCTGCCTCTGTAATCGCTCCGACTCTAACCCTGAAAATCGCGCTGACCGCGTTGCTGACATATATCTGGCTTCTTTTATGAAACCGAAGGATCCGAAAAAAGAAGATAGCGAAGAACTTAAGAAGAAACCCGAAATACCTGTGCCTCCCGAAGACTTGAAAGCGCTTGCTGGCCTGTACTGGAGCGAGGAACTCGTAGTTACCTACAAGTTGGATCTTTCGGACGGCAAATTGACTCTCGTCCGGCTGCTGGGTGCGGGCGGCATGCCCCGTTCTTCAGCCCTGCAAGGAACAACCCTGGTTCCGGTCGCAAAAGATGAGTTCGACGCTCAGAGTGCCGGTGCCACCTTCCATTTCCAACGCGAAGCTTCGGGGACACCCTCTTCATTCACTCTCGATGTAGGTCGCTCCAAAGGTATGATCTTCAAACGTACCTCGGGTACTCTTTAATCCTGATTCGAGCCGTGGCCCACAATTTCGCTGCCCGGCTATTGACGCGTAGAGGAGTTCTTTCATGTCGAATGGTATTCGCAGAATCATCGCCGTCTTTATTTTGATTATTGGCGCAGCTCTTCTATGGCTTGCCGGGCACTCCACTAACGATGCCGAGGCCGCAAAATCAGAGTTGGAAGCCACGGTTGCCTATGCGCGCGAGCGCGCTGCCTCCAATGATCCTCGTCTGAAGGGCGCGTATCGATTCGAACGAGGTGGTTGGATTTATATTCACCTCGAGGGTGATCCTGCCGCAATCGGCTTTCAGCACGGCTACGTTCTCGCCCCTGAAATTGAAGATGCTTTCCCCGCCGTCAGCTCCAACATGATGCATTCCACGCATCGCGACTGGGCATTCTTCCGCCAGGTCGCACGTGAAATCCTTTGGCCGAAGATCGAAACTGAATATCAGCAAGAACTGCAGGGCATCGCCGAAGGATTGCACGCGCGAACGGGTTCTGCACTCGACGTGTACGACATCGTCGCGCTCAATTCCTTTGAAGAAGTCCCCGACTACTATGTTCCCTGGCTCAACAAAAGGGAAAAGGCTGTAAACGCGCCAAAACTGAAGAGCCCGGGCAATTGCAGCGCTTTTGTTGCCACCGGAAGCTGGACCAAAGATGGGCAAATCGTCATTGCCCACAACAATTGGACCAACTACGTCAATGGCGAGCGTTGGCGCATTATTTTCGACATTCAGCCCACGAACGGCTATCGAATGATCATGGACGGTTTTCCCGGCGTGATTGCCAGTGACGACGATTTCGGCATCAACAGCGATGGCTTGATGGTCACGGAAACTACCATCACGCAATTTGAGGGTTGGGATTCCAACGGCAAACCGGAATTCATGCGTGCCAGAAAAGCGATGCAATACGCCGGTTCGATCGACGAGTACACCAAAATCATGCTCGATGGAAACAATGGAGGTTACGCAAACGACTGGCTCCTCGGTGATCGCAAGACTGGAGAGATTGCACAACTTGAACTCGGCCTGAAGGCCTACAAACTGTGGCGCACCAAAGATGGCGCCCTCTCCGGCTCCAACTGGGCACGTGATCCAAAGGTGATCAAATTGGACACGCCGGAATTTGATCCCAACAACATGGAAACCTCGCCAAACGCGCGCCGTGTGCGTTGGGAACAACTACTGAACGAAAACAAAGGAAAGATCGACGTGGCTCGCGCGCAACAAATGCTCGGCGATCACTTCGACACCTTTCAGAAAAAAGAGGAAGCCAACGAACGCACTCTCTGCGGCCACGTAGATTCCTCTCCCCGCGGAATTGCTATTTGGTCTTGGAACCCTTCTTATCCCGGAGGCGCGGTGCAAGCCAAAGCTGCAGATGCAACCATGGCCAAGGAGATGCGCTTGACTGCACGCATGGGACATCCCTGCGGACAAGATTTTCTGGCGAAGCCCTTTCTGGCGGTGCATCCTGAATACGCTTATCAGGAACCCTACCTTCGCGACATGAAGGCTGGCCCGTGGACTACCTTTACCTCTAACGAATCTCCGCTAGCTCGCAAGTAAGCACACGGAAGTGGGTCCTCTGGGGATGAGGGGGCTGCTTTGCGCCGCCTTCTGGCAGTCGCCGCTCACGGCGAAGGCGTTTCTTGCAGCATGTTAAAACGGCGTTATTGTTTCCTTCCGCGTTCGTTCCAACCGGTTTTCCGGCAAACAGTATCGATACGCCTCATAGGTCATTTCGAACGCCTTATCCCAGGAAGTCCCATAAACCCTTTCGCGTGCGGCCACTCCCATCCTGCACAATCTTTCTCGATCGCTGCACAACTCAACAACTTGCGTTACGAATTCCTGGTCCGATTCCGCGATCAGTCCCGTCGTTCCCGCCGCCACCAGGTACTGCGGCCCGCCTTCGTTCGTCACCACCGCTGCCACTTGCGAGGCGGCCGATTCCTGAATCACATTTCCAAAAGTGTCGGTCTTGGAAGGAAATACAAACAAATCCATGTTGGCGTATGCATGCGCAAGATCTTCTCCACGAAGCACACCCAGAAACTCGCCATGTTGCAACTTCTCTTTCAACCAGCCCACTTCGCTTCCATCGCCCACAAACAGGATCCGGAAATCATGCTGACCTGCCGATTCCAATGCGCGTTCAATTTCCTGAAAAAGCCGTACTCCTTTTTCCGGCGTGATTCGCCCTACGAAGCCTAACCGCAACACCCCGTCTTGCATTGTCCGCTTCCGGGGATGAAACAGTTCGCAATCCACACCCCGCAGCATCAAAAACGACGGGCGGTGGAGTTTTTCTTTCAGCCACTGAACTTGCGTGACGGTTGGTGCCAACGTCACTTCTGCCCGTCCGTAGAACCACAACAGCAATCCCAACGCACGTTCCTCAGACCATGCCACGGTCGGGTCCGCCACCTTCTTCGGCAAGAACCCGATCAGTTTCTGCAACCGCCGCGCCGCAAATTGGTGAAAATTTGTATGCCATGACGCGACCAGTGGAATCTCTAGCACCCTAGCCAAATACGCGCCAATTTGTCCAAACTCTCCGGGACTCGTAATGTGAATAGCGTCGGGCTGGAAAGCCAGAATTTCTTTGCGAATTTGCCGTTGATACCGCCAAAAAAACAGGTCGTACTCGAGGTCGCTGTCGATTCCAATACTCAATCGTGCCCGCCGCAACTCCACGCGCCGCACACTTCCTTTTTCTTCTATAACCGGGGTTTTTCCGCCGTGAATGGTCAGCAGAGGCCGATGCTTCCGCCCTGCAAACGCAACTAATTGCCGCACCGTCAGGGCTACGCCATTAATTTCGTGGAAAGTTTCGCAGAACAGTGCGACGCGAGGCTGGCGGCTCATTGTTCACCCTCTTCGTACACTTGCCATGGTAATACCAATTGATGCGGTTCGAAGAGTTGCGCCAAACAATTTGCCGCAATTTAATCGCTAATTAATTGCTCCTGTCCCGTTGGGCACGACTGACACTTCCACACTCGAGGGATACTCTCTCGTGCGGTACACCTTCTCGGTGGCTTTCTGATAATCCGATTCCTTGGCTTCGAATATGTTGGGCACAAACTTCTGCGGGTTACGGTCGTACAGCGGGAACCATGTACTCTGCACTTGCACCATGATCCGGTGGCCTCTTTTGAACACGTGGTTCGTTGTGTGCAAATCAATCGTATACGCCGTCACCGCTCCGGGCACGATCGGCTCTGGCTTCTCATACGAATTCCGATAACGTCCGCGGAATATTTCGTCTGCAACCATCAATTCGAATCCAGAGAGTTTCCAATCCTTCTCCACTTTCTGCGGGTACACGTCAATTAGTTTCACCACCCAATCGCCATCCGTCCCGGTCGTCGACGCGAATAATTTCGCCGTCACTTGCCCGGCTACCGTTACATCGTCCAGCAACTCTTGCGTCTCCCACGTCAATACATCTGCTCGCCCATCCACAAATCGTTGGTCTTGCACCAGCCAGGTGTACCAACTTCCCGGATGATCCGGCGGATAGGTCATGTCGACCGGCCTGTGCCGGTAGGGAACCGGGTGCGCCGGATCGCTCACGTATGCATCGAACGCCTCCTCGTTCGCAGTCTTGGGCCCCTCCCACCCTAGCTTTCCGTTTTCCCCAAAATACAAATTTTTCTTTTGTGATTCTCGGGGCGGCCAGGCGTCGAAGCTGGTCCAGGTGTTGCTTCCTGTCTGGAAAGTGAACGCTTCTTTCACAGGCAAAGTGCCCTTATCGTGCAGCCAGTAAGCAAACCACGCCGCCTCCACCTTTTGCCGGTAATAGACTCCTGTGTCCGTGTCGAATGGGATTTGCCCCAATGAATTGCCGGGGCCATGCGACCATCCCCCATGATTCCATGGTCCCACCACCAGGTAGTTCAACTGCTTCGCATCTGCTTTTTCCAAATTCGCGTATGTCGCCATCGGGCCAAAAAAATCTTCCTGGTCCCACCATCCCGCAACATTCAGATTCGGCACCGTCGTCTGCTTCAATGCCGACGCAATGGCATGCCTCCGCCAGAATTCATCGTACGTCGGATGCGCAACAAAATTGTTCCAGGTAGGAATCTTGCCGTGAAAATACTTAGCGTTCACGTTGGACAGTGGTCCCAGCCGCAAATACCAATCAAACAAATCAAAGCGATCAAACGAAAAACTGTAATTCTCGTTCGACGTTTCCATCAATGCCGAATACTCAAATCCATAACTTAGCCGGAATGCTCCATTGTGAAAAAAATCATCGCCTAGCCACGCATCGCCCATACACGCTTGTTCCGAAACTGCCTTCAAGGCTGGGTGTGGATTCACCATGGCCATCGCGGCTAGGAATCCTCCATAAGAAATGCCCGCTATTCCGGCTCGGCCATTATTTTTCGGCACATTCTTTATCAACCATTCGATCGTGTCGTATGTGTCCGTGCTCTCATCCACGCCCTTTGGATCGTTCGCACTGTGGACAGGGCGGTTCATCTCGAATTTCCCTTCCGAACCATAGCGCCCGCGAATATCCTGAAACACGAAAATGTATCCGTCTGGCCACAATTCCGCATACCGATACAGAATTGTGCTGTGTCCCTTATCCGCCGCGGAAATTCCATAGGGCGAGCGCTCGATAAAGATCGGCAACGCTGCTTTTGCCTCTTTCGGCGTATAGATCTCTGTGTGCAACTTCACCCCATCGCGCATCGGAATCATCACATCCTGTTTTGCGAACAGTTTCGCCAAGTCGGGAGGTGCCGTTTTGATTTCTTGTGCTCTCGCCACGTTCACGACCAGGCTCAAGCCCAGCAAAATCACCGCAACTACCCTGAAATGTCGCCCCAAATGCTTCACTGTTCCCCCCTTTGCACCAGCATCCGGCAAAGTTCCGTGAGGATATCACACCTTCCCCATTACCCCCTATTTACAAGGGTTTTTACGGTTTGTCTGGTCCTCACCTATCACCTCTGGTAAACTAGTGGTTCGTTTGACCGCACCTGAATTTACTGAAGAAGGGGTTCTTCCGGGCTGCTGGTTGTATCAGCAGCCATTTTTGTCTGAAGACGCATTGACAATCATGACCACCGATATTCGCAACATCGCCATCATCGCTCACGTTGACCATGGCAAAACCACTCTTGTGGACACCATGCTCCGCCAGAGTGGCATTTTCCGCGCCAATCAGGAAGTTATCGAGCGCGTTATGGACTCCAACGACTTGGAGCGCGAGCGCGGCATCACTATCCTTGCAAAGAACACCGCCCTCTTTTTCCACGATACCAAGATCAATATCGTTGACACACCCGGCCACAGCGATTTCGGCGGCGAAGTCGAGCGCGCCCTGCGCATGGTCGATGGTGTGGTCCTCCTTGTCGACGCCAGCGAAGGTCCCCTCCCACAGACCCGCTATGTGCTGCAGAAGGCGCTCGCCTCAAAGCTTCCTCCCGTCGTCGTGCTGAACAAAATAGATCGCCCAGATGCGCGTTGCGAAGAAGTCCTCAACGAAATTTATGATCTCTTCATCGATCTCGACGCCACCGAAGATCAGCTCGATTTCCCCGTTGTCTATACCAATGCTCGCGCCGGAATTGCTCATCGCAAACTTGGCGATGAGTCGAAAGATTTGCTCCCACTGTTTGAAGCTATTGTGAACAAGATTCCCCGCCCCACGGGTGATCCGAGTGGCGTCCTGCAATTGCAGGTCACCAACTTGGATTACAGTGAATTCCTTGGCCGTATTGCCATCGCTCGCGTCTTTAACGGCACATTGCACCGCGGCGAAGAAGTCGGTATCAGCAAACTCGACGGCAAGTTGATCTCCACCAAAATAACCAAGCTCTACACTTTCCGCGGACTTGATCGCGACGAAGCTGAAACCGTTGTGGCAGGTGACATCGTGGCCATCGCCGGCGTCGAAGGCATTCAGATTGGGGAAAGCATCACCAGCCTGGAAAATCCTTCTCCTCTTGAGCCCCTGACCATCGACGAGCCTACTCTCGCCATGATCTTTAGCGTGAACTCCAGCCCGCTCTCTGGTCGTGAAGGCAGCTACCTAACCTCGCGCGACCTCCGCGATCGCCTAGCTCGCGAACTTCTCACCAACGTTTCCATTCGCGTGGAAGATACCGACACGCCGGAATCCTTCCGCGTTCTTGGCCGTGGTGAGCTACAACTAGCCATCCTGATCGAAACTATGCGCCGTGAGGGTTTTGAGCTGATGGTCGGCAAACCCGAAATTGTCGTACGCACCGAAAATGGGAAGAAACTGGAGCCCCTGGAGCGCCTGGTCGTCGACATTCCTGACAATTTCATCGGCATCATCATGGAAACGCTCGGCAGCCGCCGTGGCGAAATGATCAAGATGAGCAATCATGGCTCTGGCCGCGTGCGTCTCGATTTTAAAATCCCTTCGCGTGGCCTGATCGGCCTACGCAGCCAGTTACTTACGGACACGCGCGGTACCGCACTCATCCATTCTATTTTCGATGGTTGGATGGAATATGGCGGCGATATGGCGCTTCGTCCGACAGGTGCCCTTGTCGCCGATCGCGCTGGTGTTTCGACTGCCTACGCACTTTGGGGAACCCAGGAACGCGGCGAACTCTTCATTGGGCCGACCACTGAAGTCTATGAAGGCATGGTCGTGGGCGAAAATTCTCGTGAGCAAGACATGGAAGTAAACGTCACCAAGGAAAAGAAGCTCACCAACATGCGTTCCTCCTCGGCTGACGAGGCAATTCGCCTCGTGCCTCATCGCGTTCTCAGCCTTGAACAAGCCATCGAATTCATCGCTGACGATGAATGCGTGGAAATTACGCCGAAGTCCATCCGCTTGCGCAAGAAGGTCCTGCAATACAACAAGCGCCCGCGCCGCTGGCAGGAAATCCGTGCCAGCCAGGAAGCCGCGAAGTAAACTAATATCGATTGCAGATTATCCATCCGGCAGGCATTCAAATGCCCGTATATATTTCCATGCTGCGTGGCGTCAACGTTGGCGGCCACAATAAGATAAAAATGGAAGAACTCAGGGCTCTTTATGAGTCACTTGGGTTCTTGAATCCTCACTCCTTCATCCAGAGCGGCAATGTCGTCTTTACCACCAAGGAACGAAACTGCTTCGTTCTTTCCAATCGAATCAGTAATGCAATCGAACGCAAATTTGGATTTCGTCCGGCCGTACTCCTCCGCACTACGTCCGAACTGCGTGACGCGATCGCCAGAAACCCTTTTGCCACCAGGAAGAGTCTTGACCCCAGCAAGTTAGCCATTATTTTTCTCGAGGTTGGTCCCGGTGCCGAGATTCGCAAGAAATTACTGGCCATTAAATGCGCCCCGGAAGAATTGCACGTGGATGGCCGCGAACTCTATATTTACTTTCCAAATGGCATGGCCCGTCCAAGACTTTCGATGCCCACGGTTGAACGAATTTTGAACAAAGCCTGCACCGGCAGAAATTGGAACACGGTCCAAAAGTTACTCGAAATGGCTGATGCCATGGAATCTGCAAAGTAGAACATCTCAGGGCAGCAACGCTTTTCCGTCAGCACTCGGCAAGGCCAACCCCACTTTCTTCGCCAGTGTGGGTGCAATATCCCTCATATCGATCACGCCCAGATTCTTCCCCGCTGGAATATCGGGCCCAGCAATAAAGAATGCGGCGCGCAATTCCGGCATGTCCGGTAATTCGCCGTGCGTTCCACCCGGTTTCACTCTTGAAGCCACCGGCCCACCCAGCGAAGCACCCGTTCGCCAGCCAGGTTTCAGGCTCACAAAGAACGACGCCGTCGGATACCCGCCATGCGCGTGGAGCTCATCCGCGCTCAACACTCGATCGATTCCATTTGCTGGTTCCGCCTGCAGTTTCGTCAACAGAGCGCGCACTTGTTCGAGCGTGGCCGCATCGCTGGGATCTTTCAGTACGATTGCCACAGAACCACCGGTCACCCAGGGCATTGCTCTCCAATCTGTGATATTTCCCTTATCATCGGCCGTGAACAATCCCTCCAGGCGAAACGCCGGGAATAAATTCAGCTGCTGGTCGTAATTTGCAAATCCATGATCCGACACCACCGCAAAGTATGTCCGCTTCGGTGCAATACTCTCCGCCGCCTCCCAAACTTTTCCGATTACCGTATCCAGCCGTTCAAGAATTGCCACCGACTCCGCGCTGAATGCCCCAGTCTCATGTTCGGTGTGGTCCAGCGCTGTCAAATGCAGCACCAGCAGCCCGGGCCGCTTCTTCTGCAAGATCCACACCGCATATTTCCCGCGCACTTCATCGCCTTCACCGGAAGTGTCAATTCCCCCGCGGTATTCGCCGATTTCGGCTGTTGCCTCTTTCAATAGTCCGGGCGTTGACAGGGCGCGCAACAATTTCGCATCCTCTGGCGTCCCGGCTCGCCACACTTCTGGAATGTCCCACGTAATCTTCGCGCCAACCGTCGCTGGCCATTGAATGCTTGCTGTCGTTCTGCCTGCCGCTGTCGCGGCGTCCCACAACGTCGGAACACGAATATCCTCCGCGTACCAATACCATCCCTGATAATTCTTCTGCAGGGGATCAAACGTCGTGTTGCCTAGGATTCCGTGCTTCACTGGCCACACTCCCGTCATCAGGGTGGTATGACTGGGATAAGTCACTGTAGGAATGACCCCAGTAACTCCGTCCGCGAACGATCCTTCCTTCATCAATCGACGTAAGTTGGGTACTTTCAACCCGTGCAGCTCCGCATTTGTCACGTAATCCGGCCGCAATCCATCCACGGAAATCACCACCAAAAGAGGATTCGTCCTCTCCTGCCCACCCGCCGATGCCACCCAAAACAGAATCCCGCTCAGTAGCAGTATCGGAATCGCCACAAACGCCCTTTTCATTTCCGCTCTCCTCATTTCCTCTACAGCCATTCTTGTTGTAAAGTACTAGATACATAGCTTTTCCTTATACGCAGCTCATTTCCTTATTGCTTGCCCTTGCAGTGTAGACGTTTACTGCCACGAAGTTAGGACGGTGTTTGTGAATAATTTGGCCTCAGGTATCACTACCGGCAAGGGTCCACATGCCACGATTGCCGCTACCGCCACCGCGCTGCCTCCTCATCTCATCACGCGCGATGACGTGAAGTATTACATGGGCCGTGTTTTTGAAATCCCCGAGCGTCGGCTCGAGGCCATGATGGCTATTGTCGACAACGCTCAGGTCCACCAGCGTCACGCCATTTTCCCCATCGACTATACCGTCGAGCCTCGCCCTCTTTCCCAAACCAATAACGAATATATCGAACACGCCGTAAAACTGGGTCGTGAAGCTGCCGAGAAGTGCCTCGAGCGCGCTAAGCTCCGTCCCGATGAAATCGATCTGATCATTACTGTCTCCTGCACCGGCTTCATGATTCCTTCTCTCGATGCGCACCTCATCCAGTTGATGGGCTTTCGCTCGAATATTCATCGCATGCCTTTTACGGAATTGGGCTGCGCCGCAGGAGCTATGTCCCTCTCGCGTGCTGCCGATTACCTGAAGGCTCATCCGGGTGCAAATGTCCTCATCATCTCTGTCGAACTTCCTTCGCTCACGTTTCAGCGCAAAGACGTCACCCAGGCGAATCTCATCTCCTCGATTCTGTTCGGAGACGGCGCCGCTGCCGTAATCGTCACCGGTCAAAAACGGCCCGGCCCGCAAATACTTGTTACCGAGACCTACACTTTCCCTGATTCACTGGGCGCTATGGGATTCGATCTTCGCGACTCTGGCTTTCATATCTTATTGGCAAAAGACGTTCCAGAAATGATTGGTGGAAAAATCAAGGGTCTGGTCACCGATTTCCTGACACGCAACGGCATGAAGCAGCAGGATATTAAGGGTTGGATCCTTCATCCCGGCGGCGCGCGTTTGCTCGGCAACGTCGAGCAGGAACTCGGCATCTGCAAGTGCGACACTCAGCCTTCCTGGGACATCCTGGGAACTGTAGGCAATCTTTCCAGTGCTACCATCCTGTTTATTCTTCAGGAGTGGATGGACAAGCGACCCCTGAATGCGGGCGAGCATGCCATGGCAGCGGCTTTCGGCCCCGGTTTCAGCGCCGAGTTTTTATTGCTGCAATGGAACTGAGCGTAATTCTATATCTCCTGCTGCTCGCAATCGTTGCGCTCCTGCGCATCTTTGAACTCCGCATTTCGCGTCGCCATCAACAACAAATGGTCGCCGACGGCGCTTCCAAAGTAAACGAGCCTCGATTCCTTTGGATGGTGCTGCTGCATACCGCGGTGCTCATCGGAGCCGCACTCGAAGTCGTCTTCCTTCACCGCCCTTTTATTCCCGTGTTAGGCGCAGTCTGCTTTAGTATCTTTCTCGCTGCCAACGCAGTTCGCTGGTGGGTCATCCGCACCATGGGAGAGCACTGGAACGTTCAGGTCATGAATTCCACCTCGCTCGGCGTGGTTACCACTGGGCCGTTCCATTATGTTCGCCATCCCAATTACGCTGCTGTATTTCTAGAGATGCTGGTCCTGCCGTTAATTCATACCGCCTGGATAACCGCCATCGCAGGCTCTCTCGCCCATATCGTGGTACTTTCTCAACGTCTCGCAACGGAGGAACGGGTACTCTTCTCCGATGCTCAGTATCGTGCCGCCATGGCTGGCAAGCCGCGATTCTTGCCGGGACTTTTTTGAGGGCTACACACTATGCGATCGCTCCCGTTGGTTCTGGCTGTGCTCTCTACACTCCTTGTTTGCCCATACTCCTATGCACAATCCACTCCAACCAATTCGCCGGGGCTCTCCTCAGTCCCGGAGCTGGAACAAGGCTACAAGCTCCTCTATGAACAGAAGTTCGCTGACGCTCGCGTGGTTTTCGAGAAATGGGCTGCTGCCAATCCTGAGGAACCCTTCGGCCAGGTATCCATCGCCGCCAGCTATCTCTTCGAGGAATTCTATTTACAACGCGTCCTCACCAGCGATTATTTCCTAAACGACAAACGTTTCCTCGGCGGCATTGAAGGAACTCCCGATCCTGCTCGCATCAAGAATTTTGACGATTCCGTTGCGCGCGCACGCGTACTGGCTGCCAAGCGCCTGAAAAAACAATCTCGCGACCCCGAGAGTCTTTTCGCTATGACACTCAGTGCTGGCATGCAGTCCGACGCCGACAGCATGTTGCTCAAGAAACATTTGGAGGCCCTCAAGCACCTTAAGGAGGCCAACTCCAACGCAGAAATGCTTCTCGCGGTGCGTCCTGATGCTTATGACGCCTACGTCGCCCCCGGGATCGCTAACTATGTTATCGGCTCACTCTCTTCTTCTGCCCGCTTCATGCTTTGGTTCGGCGGCATTCACGGCGACCGCACACTGGGAATGGTTCAAGTCCAGAAGACTGCCGATCAAGGCCACTACCTGATGCCCTTTGCCAAGATCCTCCTGGCTCTCTCCGCTCGCCGCGAAAAGAAAGACGAACTTGCTCGCAAGAACCTGAAAGAGTTGACTGAGGAATTTCCTGGCAACGCCGTTTACGATGCGGAGTATGCTAAGGCCCTCGGCCGTCCTGTACCCGCAAGTATTGGCCCAGCCAACTGAACTCCTTTCCTCACTCGTTTCATCACTTCTTTCCCCCTGCCGATGGGTCATTTTTCAGTCCTGCAACTGGCAAACTGCGCTTTCCCACCCAATTTCCTTGCTGTCTAATTTTGGCGCTTCCTTCAACTCTCCTATTTTCAGTATCTTACAAGCCGCTCATTTTGGTTAAGTAGCTGCTTTCTCCCATGCATTGACGGATGTCGGCCTCGCCACCCGACCCGGGTTATCTGTGGGGATTTATGCAATCGAAAGAAGTTTGCTTAGAGCGTGTGGTTGGGGAAGTCGAAGATCTGGCCTCGCGTGTAGCAGAGTTAAAAGGTCGGTTTGCCCAGCAGCGCGTCAGTGTGAAGCTTGAGCACTACTGGGAGCTTGAGTATGTGCGCACCGGCTTTGCAGAATTCAAGCGCCGCATTCAGGATTTGGAATTCGCCGATGATCGCGAGCTTGAGAAATTCCAGGAAGCTGTCGAAGTTGCCTGGCGAGATTTAGTTCACGCTGTGGATACGCTTCTCGCGGCACTTCCCTGAACCGGTCGTGTGTGCCAGGCGCTGCACAGTTTGTGCTCATCCATAGCGGTTGCACCGTTGCTGAGAATCGCAACGGCGTATGAAGGCGGAACAGGGCCAGGTCCCCGTTCCGCCTTTTGTATTTGTGGGCAACCGCCTATTTCGCACGGCTCCATCTTCTGCTTTCCCGGAGGCTGGAGCCGACTGCTACAATGCTTCTGATTTTCATGAAAGGCGGTGACCCATGTTTCAGCCGGATCTCCTGAAAGGCCGTGCGATTTTTCTTACCGGCGGCGGAACGGGTCTCGGCCGCTCCATGGCAATTCAATTCGCCGGATTGGGCGCCCGCTTATTCCTTGTGGGCCGCCGCGAAATGCCTCTTAAGGAGACCTGCGACGAAATCCATCGCACCGGTGGTGCAGCCGCCTATGGCACCTGCGACGTCCGCGACTTCTCTGCCGTCGAAGCGGCTTTCACTGCCGCCGAACTCCAATATGGGGAGATCGATACCCTGGTAAACAACGCCGCTGGCAATTTCATGGCGCGCACCGAAAAGCTTTCTCCCAATGCGTTCAATGCTGTCGTCGGAATCGTTCTCAACGGCACATTTCACTGCACCCAGGCATTTGCCAATCGTCGCATCGCCAGGAAACTCGGTGGAAATATTCTCAACATCACCACCACCTATGCCTCCGCCAATTGCGGTTCGGGCTTCGTCGTTCCTTCTGCTTGCGCCAAAGCTGGCGTCCTGGCCATGACCACCTCGCTAGCTGTTGAGTGGGCAAAATACCACATTCGTCTCAATGCCATCGCACCTGGTCCGTTTCCCACTGAGGGTGCTTGGTCCCGCTTGATCCCCAGCAAGCAGTTTGAAGAGCACTCAATCAACAAAATTCCCATGAAACGTTTCGGCAAGCACGAAGAGCTGGCCAATCTCGCGGCATTCCTCATCAGCGATATGGCGGAATTCATCAATGGAGAGTGCGTCGTCATTGACGGTGCTCAGTGGCTCCGCGGCGCCGGCGAATTCAACGACTTGGCCCTGCTCCCCGATTCCACGTGGGAACAGATGGAATCTGCTCGCCCTAAAAAATAGCCGCCAAACTCACTGAGGCAAAGCGCTATTCTGCAGAGCCACACGTAGCCTCACTTCACCGACTGATTTCCCGTTCACTTCGGCATGTACTACGATTTCCTGGGTAGTGGCTTTCTTCAGTTCTTCTGCCGGCAACGACGGCGTCTCAACCTCCACCCGCAGGGCCGTCAGAGTCTCCCGCGGCAATTCCATTTCGCCTTGACCCGCAGTAACTTTCCATCCCGCCGGTGCGTCAACCTTGAGAATTACTTTGAGGGGGACAAGTGGATCACCATGCTGAATCACGACGGGCACTCCAACAACTGACCCGGCCTTCACAGCGATTTCCGCGATCGGCGCGGTTGGAAGGGTTGGCAGTTGATGCTCAGCTCTGAATAACGCGTAATATCTCCACGGACCATCCAAAGAAATCCGCGTTTCGCCCGCGGAAGACTGATCTTTAGATTTCGCTGAGGACTTTTCAGGTGGCAGGGGCCCGGGTTTTATGCCTGCGAACACATCATCCGTTGGTTTAGTCTCTACCGCTGACTTGCCGAATATCAGAGTTTCCGGGTCCGTCCACCAACCAGTATCGGGATCGCTCATCATCTTTTCGATCTGTTCATCACTCAGCTTGCTGATCTGCTCTATCTCTTTCGGAAACTGTGTCCGGTGTGGCGTCGCCGCATCTAGTGCCAGCCTCCAATACGGCTTCTTCTGCGAAGGTGACACTTCCTTGATGGAATAGCTGGGGCCTTTTCCTGAAAATTGCTTGTCGTTTCTCGCATCACTAAAGTAGTAGATCTTCTTCGCCTGCCACGGCGACAGATTCTCCAGATAAGTCTCCAACCGTTTTGTCGCTCCGGCTATCTGCGAGGGAAACGCTGTTGGATTATTCGACAGGTCGAACGCCTCCGTCGCTAGTACTCCCGCAGCCTGATGATCCCCGTGATTCTCTCCAATAAAAACGCTCGGCAACCAGGTGATCACCACTTCCGGCCGCGTCAACCGGAATATCCCAACCAAATTCTCAAGATTCGCTCCGTGCTCCCAGTTTGCCAACGAGTTTAAAACGTCCTGCGATGCGGTGTCCTTCCCATCCAGAAACCACACGTTCGAAATTCCTAATTTCGCGCAGGCTTCCCGCGCTTCCATCTCTCGCACGTTCGCCAGCGCCGGTCCGTGCTCGCGCGCGTAATCATTTCCGCCGCTTCCCCCGCGTGTCCCATACACCACCGCCACCCGCTTGTGCTCATCAAAAATCGCTCGCGCAAGATACGGCGTAACACCGCCCTCATCATCGGGATGCGCCACTACAACTAGAATGTCCACTTTGAACCGGTCATCCGGACCCTTGACTATCTGCGGACTCTGCGCGAACACACCTGCTGGCATTCCGAATGTTAAAAAGAAAAGTACGGCCTTCCCAAGAAATTTCATGCATCTCCCTCGTGTCTGAATCGGCCCCTGCGTAAACCAAGAATTGTACCGTTAGTCGCCTGCGATTCCATGTTCGAACATCTCGCTCTCGCCGAGCGACTCCCTTTATACTCTCAGCTATGCTTCGCCGCTTCATTCTGGGCGCTGTAATCCTGTTGCTGGCGCAGACGGCTTTTTCAAACCATCAGAACGCAGCACCGCCCTCCGCTCAGTCTCTTCCAGTCGGCTCGCTCGTGGAACACGTTACTTGCTCCAAACACCCCGACCAGTCTTACGCTCTTTACCTTCCTTCGTATTACTCTCCCGCGCGATCCTGGCCGATCATCTATTCCTTCGATCCCGCCGCGCGTGGAAAGATTCCCGTTGAGCTTCAGAAGGACGCCGCTGAACGTTTCGGCTACATCCTCGCCGCCTCCAACAACTCCAGGAACGGCCCCTGGAAAGCGGAAACGGAAGCCGCCGAAGCTATGCTTGATGACACCCAAGCCAGATTCTCCATTGATCCACGCCGTGCCTATTTCGCCGGATTGTCCGGCGGTGCGCGCTTGGCCTCTCAACTCGCCACGCTCTGCAAATGCTCCGCCGGCGTCCTTCTGAACGGAGCCGGATTCGCTTCCGGTCGAGAACCTGTCAAAGACGCACCGTTCGCCGTTTTCTCCGCCGTCGGTACGTCGGATTTCAACTATCAGGAGGTCATTCCACTTCAGGCAAAACTCGCTCTCGCGGGATTTCCCCACTGGTTGCGAACATTCGATGGAACCCATGAATGGGCCCCCGCCGAAGTAATGGCCGAGGCTTTGGCTTGGTTCCGCATTCAAGCCATGAGATCAAAACTTGCTCTGCCTGATGATGCTTTCATACGCGAGCAATTTGCTAAGTCCGAAGCTCGCGCAAACTCCTTCGCACAAGCACAGAATTCGTTGAACGCCTCCCGCGAATATTCCCAGATTGCCGCCACCTACGACGGCCTGGTTGACGTCAGCGCCGTCCGTGCAAAAGTCGACGCCATGAATAAGGAAAAGTCCCTTAAAGACGCCCTCAAGCAGGAGAGCTGGGAATTTGAGGAGCAAGCCCAGCTCACAGCCGGAATCTCCACGGCCTTGTCCGCTCCGCCTGTCTCGCCCACGGACCCTTCCGCTGCCGATCCCTCCGCAGCGGAACAGGCTCGACTCCTCCGGGATCGCACCGAGCACGAGAAAAACCCTCAGCGGGCCCTGGTTTTGAAGCGCGCGTTATCCGCTGTCTTCATTGAGGCCATGGAACTCGGTAACGACGCTCTAGATCGCAAGAATTTCCTTCTGGCCATTCGCGCATACCGGGCGGCCTCTGAGGCCAATCCACAATCGGAATGGGCTTGGCAGAGTCTTGCCGTTGCGCAAGCCAACACTAACGCCCGCAAGGAAACCCTCAAGGCCCTCCACCACGCCCACGATCTCGCTAAAGACAAGCCGCACTTCGCTGAATGGCTGAGTCATGAATCTGCCTTCGACCGCTATCGCTCCTCCGCCGACTTCCAGAACCTGCAAAGAGCTAATTAACCAGCATCTTCGGCTCTTTGGTATACACCCGTAATACGATATCTACATGGATACAGTTTTTGACATACGATTTGGCTTTCGATATGCTCGTCCCAGAGGTGCACAATGGTAACCGTAAAGGTTTCCCCTAAATTCCAGGTCGTAATTCCCAAGCAGATTCGAGAGTCGCTGGAGATTAAGCAAGGAGAACAGCTTCAAATGCTCGTCTTGGATGGCTCGATTCGTCTCCACAGACCTCGCCCAATTCGCGAACTTCTCGGCGCGGCAAAAGGTTTAAAGTGGAAGGACGACTATCGTGACCGAAACGACCGCTTCTAGCTTGGCTCTTGTTGACTCTTCAGGTTGGTTGGAATACATCACCGCAGACACAAAAGCGGACCTGTTCATCCCTTATTTTAAGAATAAATCGACGCTGCTGGTTCCATCCCTAGTCATCTATGAAGTCCGAAAGATCCTGATGCTTCAAGGCGCGACCACCGTAGCCGACTGGTTTGTCTCCGAAGTTGTTCGGCATCAGGTTGTTTCAATCGACCAGGAAATAGCTTTGCGAGCCGCACTTGTAAGCATTGACCATAAACTCCACATGGCAGATGCCTTCATCTATACGATAGCTAGGGACTATCGGGCCCAACTAATCACCACCGATTTGCATTTCAAGGACCTTCCCGGCGTCACGATTCTCTGATTCTCCTCGCGCCTTGACCCACACCTCACCCGCCGATACTCTAGCTAGTTATATACTTGGCAAACTCTAAGCCTGTTAGGACAACATCGCATGGATCAGATTCACGTAACACTTCCCGATGGGAGCGTAAAGCAGGTGCCTAAGGGCACCACGCCCCTTGACATCGCCAAATCGATTTCGCCAAGGCTGGCGGATGCCGCTCTGGTCGCCAAAGTGTTCGCCATGGGTGAAAACGGTGCCAAGAAAAAGTCTGGCATCTTCTCCAATTCCGTCGATCCCGGCGAAGACGGCAGCCTGCTGTACGATCTCCGTCGTCCCATCGAACAGGACGTTAAACTTCAGATCCTCACCGAAAAAGATCCCGATGCCCTCTATGTCTTCCGCCACTCCGCTGCGCATCTCCTCGCCGCCGCGGTCATGGAGCTCTACCCCGAAGTGAAGCTTGGCATCGGCCCTCCGGTCGAAAATGGCTTCTTCTACGAATTCTTACGCGATCAACCATTCGTTCCCGAAGACCTCGAGAAAATCGAAAAAAAGATGCACGAACTTGCACTTAAGGATCTTCCGAACGAGCGCAAACTTCTTCCCAAAGACGAAGCTCTAAAGCTCTACCAGGATTCCAAGCAGCTCTTCAAGTGCGAGTTGATTCAGGAAAAAGCCGATGAACCGATGGTCTCTTTCTACACCACCGGAAAATTCATCGATTTCTGCCGCGGCCCGCACATTCCTTCCACCAAACGCATTCAAGCGTTCAAATTGATGAGCGTTGCCGGTGCCTACTGGAAAGGTCAGGAAGGGAATCCGCAACTCCAGCGCATCTACGCGGCCGCCTTCTACAATCAGAAGCAACTCGACGAGTATCTCCACCGCCTCGAAGAAGCCAAGCGCCGCGATCATCGAAAACTCGGCGCTGAACTCGATCTCTTCAGCGTTCAGGAAGAAGCCGGCCCCGGCCTTATTTTCTGGCATCCTAAAGGCGGCTTGATTCGCACGCTCGTCGAAAACTGGCTGCGCGAAGAACTCCTGAAACGTGGCTACGATCTCGTCTTCACCCCGCATATCATGCGTCTCGACCTCTGGAAAACTTCCGGACACACCGGCTTCTACAAAGATAATATGTTCGGCCCCGTCGAAGTCGAAAAAGCTGACTACCAGCTGAAGCCCATGAATTGCCCGGGCCATATTTTGATCTACAAATCAAAGCTCCGCAGCTATCGCGATCTTCCCGTGCGTCTCGCTGAACTCGGCACCGTTTATCGCTACGAACGCAGTGGCGTCCTCCACGGCCTGCTCCGCGTACGCGGCTTTACTCAGGATGACGCGCATATTTTCTGCCTTCCGGAACAAATCGAATCGGAAGTGGAAGCCTGCGTCGACTTCGCTTTCGCGGTCATGAAGAATTTCGGCTTCGACAAATTCGAAGTCGAGCTCTCCGACTGGGATCCCAGGCACCCCGAAAATTACGCCGGCAAGCCCGAAGATTGGGCTCGCGCCGCTAACGCCCTCGCCAGCACCATGGGCCGCATGAACATTCCTTACAAACGCATCGAAGGGGAAGCCGCCTTCTACGGCCCTAAAATCGACGTCAAGCTCATCGACGCCATCGGCCGTTCCTGGCAACTCACTACCGTTCAGTTCGATTTCAATCTTCCTGCGCGGTTCGCACTTGAATTTGTCGGTGAAGACGGCGCTCGCCATCAACCTTTAATGGTTCACCGCGCGCTCCTCGGTTCCGTCGAGCGCTTCTTCGGCATTCTCATCGAACACTACGCCGGCGCATTCCCGCTCTGGCTCGCTCCCGTGCAAGTCGAAATCTGCCCCGTCAGCGAAAAGGTTCAGGATTACGCTCGCCACATTTTCGATACGCTGAAGAATCACGGCATCCGCGTGCATCTCGACGAACGCAACGAAAAGTTGCCCGCGAAAATTCGCGACGCCCAGATGCAGAAAATTCCCTACATGCTCGTCCTTGGCCCCAAAGAAGCCGAAGCTGGCACCGTCAGCGTCCGCCATCGCACCAAGGGCGACCTCGGCCCTCGTCCCATCGCCGACCTGGTCGCCGACCTCCAGAATGAGATCGCAACGCGCACCATTCAATAGAGCTTTCCCGTCCTATCCTGGGGTGCCCCACACGTCGCTTTCACGTGTGGGGATTCTTCTTTCATACTCTGCGTTATCCTTGCTCTCGAGCATTTTCTATCGCATTCCAATTCGACAGCGTAATTGGGGAATCCAACATGATCGAAGACATCGATCACCTCCTTGTCGGCTGCAGCAATCTGGATGAAGGAATCGCCTACGTGGAAAGACTGTCCGGCTATCGCGCGGTTTATGGCGGCGCTCATCAAGGCCGCGGCACGCATAACGCTCTGCTGAAAATGGGCCCGAACTCTTACCTGGAAATTCTGGCTCCCGATCCTCAACAGGGAGAATTAACTTGGTTCAAGGACATCGTTTCACTTTCCAATCCTCTCCTCATCGGATACGCCGTCCGTCAAAGCAACTTGGACGAATTCGCGAAAACTCTTCGCAATAAAGGAATCGCCTGCATCGGTCCCATCGCTGGTTCCCGTGCCCGTCCCGACGGTCAACTCCTGCGCTGGCAAACTCTTTTTTGCGAAAACGATCGCGGCGGCCTTTTGCCCTTTTTCATCGATTGGGACCCACAGTCACCACACCCATCCACTGATGCCCCGAGTGCTCTAGCGCTCCTATCGTTCACGGGCACGGGCCAACTCTTGGAAGAGGCTATTCCTCCCCCCGGCAAACGAAAAGTTCAGATGCTGGAACGGCCCGTCCAGCTTCGCGCCCGTTTGAAAGGACTCCAAGGTGAATTCGAGCTGGTCTCCAAGTCCATTCCTTCGGAAACCTGGTCCTCTTGACCGTCGGCCTCACCAACTTCTTAGATTGCTCTTCTTGCCCCATCCTCTTGCCATGCTATACTTTATAGCCTGCCTCCTCCGCTCACGCGGCTGAGGCTCGGTAGTTCAAAACGGAGTGCGTCCCGCTTCACGGGTGCCTTTCTTATCTCTAGGGGGATTTATCGCTGAGCGGAATTTCCGGCAAGCCGACCGTATTCGTATTAACGAACGAATCCGTGCTCGAGAGATCCGGGTGATTGATGATGAAGGTGGCCAGCTTGGTGTAATGCAACCCTTCGAGGCTTTGCGTTTGGCGCGCGAAAGAGGCCTCGATCTGGTGGAAATTTCTCCTACCGCCGATCCGCCTGTTTGCAAGATTACGGATTACGGTAAGTTTCTCTACCAACAGAGCAAGAAGGCTCACGAGCAGCGCAAGAGCAGCCGTGGTTCGCAGCTCAAAGAAGTTAAGTTTCGCCCGGCAACCGCGGAGCATGATTTTCAGGTTCGCAAGAGCCAGATTCTCCGCTTCCTCGGCGAAGGCCACAAAGTTCGCGCCATGATTTTCCATCGCGGACGCGAAATGGCTCACCAGGAAGTTGGTCGCGCGAAGATGACCCGCCTGCTTACGGAAATTGGTGAACAAGGTCAGGTCGAAACGCCGCCGCGCATGGAAGGCAATGTTCTCGTTGCGCTACTGGCCCCCAAAAAGGGCGGCGCGCCGGTTGGTAAATCGGCCTCGCAGGCGCAGCAGAACGCTTAGTTGTTTCAAGGGAATTCGCCGGATTCACGCCGGGTCTGTCTTTCCTGAAAAATTTCAGAAGTGGTCCGGGTACGCCGGGTCCGTATGGAGAGGATTCAAAGCAATGCCACGCAATTCGCTGAAACCAAAATTGAAGTTGAAGACCCACCGCGGCGCCCGCAAGCGCTTTAAGATCACCGCCAATGGAAAAATTATCCGCATGCACTCCGGCAAGCGCCACCTGCTCGGTACCAAGGCCGCCAAGCGCATGCGCAAGCTCAAGAAGCTCACCAAAGTGCACAAGACGGATGTCAACGCTGTCCGTCAGATGATGCCTTACAGCTTCTAGCTTTTGGTCTTCGTGGCGATGCAGCTCATCGCGTTTCCACTATGAAGTTGCGGATTCAACCCCGCAAAACGTGCCAGGCAGCGCTTCACGGGTGCCTGCCGGCCGTTATGCTCCGCATTGCGGAGTAGGTTTTTACCGGGCGCAAACCCAGTAAGGACTAATGTAGGGGCGGCTTTATGCCGCCCGCGCCGCAAGGCCAACTACAAATCTCACCGGAAACAAACCCGTTGCGCACGACGCTTTTCTGTATCTCCGCGTTTTGCCGCAACCCGTTTTTTTCCCGAAAACTTGAAGGAGAAAACCCATGCCACGCGTAAAACGCGGCACGAAACGCCGAGCTCGGCGTAAGAAGTATCTGAAGAGGACAAAAGGCTTTTTCCTCACAAAGAGCAAACTCTACCAGTCTGCTCAGGAAGCGGCCAATCGCGCCGACCGCTATGCCAAGCGCGATCGCCGCGTCAAGAAGCGCCAGTACCGCCGCTTGTGGATTCAGCGTGTCGGTGCAGCCGCTCGGCTCGCAGGCCTCACTTACGGTCAGCTCATCAACGGCATGAAAGTCGCCGGCATCACCATCGATCGCAAGGTGCTTGCTGACATCGCCGTAAAAGACCCCGCAGGTTTTGCGCAAATCGCCGACAAGGCCAGAGCGGCAGCTCCACCGCAGGTCAAGACCAGCACTAAAGGCCGTAAGTCCTAGTTGTTTGCTCGTCCATTAGGGACGAAAATTTCTCTGCCGTAGGGGCGCAGCACTGCGGCGTCCCTTCTCGGCAAGATATATTGTTTCAGAACTCAATCATGCCGACTCTAGAATCAAAACTCGCTCAACCTTTGGCGGCCCTCCAGATCTCCTCCGCCGATCAGGTGCAATCTCTCTTCGCCGAACTCCGCGCGCAATTCGACGAGCAAGCCTTCCGCGCGACCGACGAGACTTCTTTCAAATCGTTCCGCGATTCCTGGTTGGCGCGTAAATCCGGCGTCCTCACCCTGGTCACCGATAATTGGTTGAAGCCCGCCTCACCGGGATTGAAGCGCGCAGTAGGCGCGGCACTGAACGCTTTGAAAAGTCATGTCGATGCCCAGATTGCATCGCTCCAGGCAACCGTCGAAGCTGGTTCTGCCGCCTCCGCCAGCGCCAAAGAATGTGTCGACCTTTCGCTCCCCGGCGTAATTCGCCCGGTCGGTTCTCGTCATTTAATTCGTCAGGTCTTTCAGGAAATCGAGGACATCTTCTTCTCCGTCGGCTTTTCCGTTGCCGAAGGTCCCGAAATCGAAACGCCCTATTACAATTTCGAAGCACTCAATATTCCCGAGCATCATCCTGTTCGCGACGACATGGACACTTTTTATCTGGATTTGCCCAAAGGTGCTCCGGGCCAGCTCCTCCTTCGCACCCACACCTCTCCCGTGCAGATTCACAGTATGGAAAAGCGTCAGCCTCCCGTGCGCGTCATCGCCCCCGGCAAGGTCTATCGCCGAGACAATCCAGATGCCACGCACTCCTTCATGTTCCACCAGATCGAAGGTCTGGCCGTCGACACGGACATCACTTTCTGCGATTTCACTGGCACCATCGACTATTTCATCAAGCAGTTCTTCGGCGAAAATGTAAAGGCTCGTTTTCGTCCCAGCTATTTTCCGTTCACGGAACCATCCGTTGAATTCGACGTTTCCTGCATTTTCTGCGGTGGCAGAGGATCAGCAAAAGGTGGTGGCACCTGCGGCAAGTGCAAAGGCTCCGGCTGGATCGAGCTATTCGGAGCCGGGATGGTCGATCCCGCTGTCTACGGTTTTGTGAATTACGATCCGAAAAAAGTCAGCGGTTTCGCCTTTGGCATCGGCATTGATCGCCTGGCCATGCTCAAATATGGCATCGACGACATTCAGGTATTTTTTCAGAACGACGTGCGCTTCCTGCGTCAGTTTCCCTGACCTGTAGAGGGTCGGAGCTTTAGCTCCGACATTTACAGTATTGGAAGGCAGGCCTTTAGCCCCTGAGGAATCTAATCGGTTTTGGAATTGAAATGACACAATTTGCCAACCCCAAACAGCGCTTCTCCAATCGAGTAGAGGACTACGTCCGTTACCGTCCCGGCTACCCCGCTGGTGTTCTCAACTTTCTTGCGGACAATTGCGGCCTGCACACCAAGCACATCATCGCAGACATCGGTTCCGGCACCGGTCTCCTCGGTAAGCTCTTCCTGGACAATGGCAATCACGTGTACGGCGTCGAACCCAACGCCGAGATGTACGCTGCCGGCGAAGAATTTCTTCACAATTATCCGAACTTCGCCGGCGTCATTGGTTCCGCAGAAGACACCACGCTAGCCGAACATAGCGTCGACTTTGTCACTGCCGGCCAGGCCTTTCACTGGTTTGCTCCAAGCGCCGCGCGCAAAGAATTCTTACGTATCCTGAAACCCGGCGGCTGGGTCGTCGTTATCTGGAACGAGCGCTTGACCGACACCACTCCGTTCCTTCGCGACTACGAGGCCCTGCTCCACAGATTCGGTACCGATTATGCCAGCGTCAGCGACAGCTATCCCCGCGAAGAACAGATGCGCGCTTTTTTTGGCGCACAGCCTTTTCTTTCACACGAACTTTCTAATCTTCAGGAATTCGATCTTGACGGGCTCAGCGGCCGCTTACGCAGCAGCTCTTACGCCCCCGCCCCCGATCATCCGAATTTCCCACAGATGATGAATGAGTTGAAGCACATTTTTACTGCCTACCAGCGCGGCGGTATCGTGCGCTTCGACTATCGCACCAGGATTTATGCTGGCACTTTGGCTCCTGACGGGAAAGGCGCATGAAAGTCTCCTACAACTGGCTGAAAGATTATGTGGACCTGGCCGCATCGCCGGATGAACTCGCCTCACGCCTTGCTCTCTCCGGCACCAACGTCGCCTCCGTCGAAACTGGCCCGCACGGCGCCGTCATCGACGCTGAAGTCAGCTCCAATCGCCCGGATTGCCTTGGCATGTTTGGCATCGCTCGTGAAGTTGCCGCCATCTACCGCCTTCCACTCAAGAATATTTCGCCGAAGCCAAGCGAAAGCTCTGCTGCAAAAGCTTCTGACGCAGTTACAGTGAAAATCGAATCCCCGGAACTCTGTGGCCGTTACACTGCACGCGTCATTCGTGGCGTTAAGATTCAGCCCTCCCCGCCCTGGCTCAAGGATCGGCTTGAGGCCGCCGGGGTTGCCAGCATCAATAACGTCGTCGACGTCACCAACTTCGTCATGCTCGAAATCGGCAATCCCATTCACGCCTTTGACTACGACAAAGTCCGTGACCACCAAATTGTCGTCCGCCGCGCTAAGCCCGTTGAAAAAATGGTTACTCTCGATGGCGTCGAGCGCCAGCTTGACCCCAACATGCCCCTCGTGTGCGATGGCGATGGTACGCGTGCCATAGGCAGCGGAGTAATGGGCGGCACGACAACTGAAATTTCTTTCTCCACCAAAAATGTTCTGCTTGAATGCGCCTGGTTTGATCCCATCTCGATTCGTCGCGCGGCCCGTATCCTCAAACTTCATACCGAAGCCAGCACTCGCTTTGGCCGTGGCGCCGACCCGGAAATGGCGGAACTCGCCTCGCGCCGCGCAGCCGAATTAATCGTCCAGCTTGCGGGAGGCGAACTTCTCTCCGGCGTCGTTGATGTCTATCCCGGAAAACGTGTTCCAAAGAAGATCGTTCTTACTCGCGCAGAAACCCTCCGTATCCTCGGCGCCGATGTTCCCGACAAGGACGTTGAAGCAATTTTGAGTGCGCTCGGATTCGTCCCAAAACGCACAGATAGCGGCCGCGGTTCGGAAAATTCTCTGTTGGCTGCCTGGGAATGCACGCAACCTTCCTGGCGCGCCGACGTAGAACGCGAAATCGATCTCATCGAAGAAGTTGCTCGGGTCTACGGTCTCGATAAGTTCCCTCCGCGATTGCCCGCCGCTCGTATTGGCGCGTCTCGCCTTCCGCATTACGAGGCAGAAACTCGTTTGCGCGAGCGCCTGATCGGCCTCGGCTACCATGAAATCGTCACCATTCCCCACGTCGCCGAAGAACGCAACAATCTCTTCCGGCCTGCCGATGTCCTTCCCGTAAAACTTTCTAATCCGCTTTCCGAAGAAGCCGACGTGCTCAAATCTACCGCAGCCGTCACCATGGCTGCGGCTATCGAGTGGAACCTGAATCACGGCCAGCGCAACGTACGCCTTTTCGAAATTGGCCATCACTATCGTCTCGCCAACGGCAAGTCCGTCGAAACTCGTACTCTCGCTATTGGTGCCACGGGCTTAGCTCGCCCACAAGGTTTGCACGATCCCGCGCGTGAATACAATTTCGCCGACATGAAGGGCGACCTGGATTCAGTCGGCACATTTTGTGGCGGCTTCCAATGGCAACAGGGAGGAGCTGACTGGTTGCACCCGGCAAAGCGCGGTTTGCTCTCTCTTGGCAAAGAGGGAACTCAGCCGCTCGGTGTGGCCGGCCAACTCTCGAAACGCGTCGCCGACACTCTCAAATTTCGCCAGGAAGTCTACCTTGCGGAAATCGATCTAGGCCCAGTCTACTGTATGTTCTACGGTGTGAAGAATAATCGCCGCTACGACCCGCTTCCCCGTTTCCCATCCGTCGAACGCGATTTCTCCCTGTTCCTCGCCGACGGCGTTACCTTCGCCGACGTCACCAAATCCATCAACGCCCTCAAAATCGCCGAGATCGCTTCCATCGAAGCCGCCGACCTTTTCCGCGGCAAGAATGTCCCCGCCGGAAAATATTCGCTCCTGGTGCGCATCACCTTTCAATCTCGTGATGCCACCTTCACCGAATTGCAACTGAACGATTTCTCCGGCCGCATCGTCAAAGCCCTGGAGAAAGATCTATCCGCATCTCTGCGCGCCAGCTGATTTTACCTTGAGATAGAGGCGGCTCTACGCCGCCCTCTTGCTTTGACCGTTTGCATCGCTTGCTCTCAGCGATGCCTCAGCCGCAGCGTTTCCCAACTGCCGTCGGCCGTCCATCCGCCATCAACAACCAGCGCGTGTCCATTGATAAAGCTGCTTTGCTCCTCGTCCGCAAGAAATACGATCGCATTGGCAATGTCGTCTGCTGTAGCGAATCGCCCCATCGGAATCCGTCCCGTTATGTCGCTATCGGTATAACTCCCACCCGCCTGATCCGCTGAATCCATCTCCGTCTTCACCCATCCCGGGCAAACCGCATTCACGCGAACCCCTCGTCCACCCCATTCCGCAGCAAGTGTTCGAGTAAGTCCCACCAGCCCATGTTTTGAAGCGTTGTACGCCGCGCGGTCCGCGATCCCCACTAATCCGGCCACCGATGCGACGTTGACGATGCAGCCACGCTTTTCCGCCAACATTTTCTCGCCAAACGCTTTTGCCAGCAGAAACGGTGCGACCAGGTTCACGTCCAGCACCCGGCGGTAGTCCGTAGCAGCAACACTCTCCGCCGGCGCAATAAAACTGATCCCCGCGTTATTCACCAACGCGTCCGCCGCACCCCAGCACTCGTGTACCTCACGCGCAAACCCTGACACAACTGCTTCGTCGGTGATGTCTCCGCAATACCCAAACGCTTCCGCGCCGAGTGTCTGAACGGAGGCAAGCGTCTGCTCCGGCAGTCGCAGATCGATCAGTGCCAAGCCCCAGCCATGTTCCGCAAATTTTTCCGCCGTCTTGCGCCCAATCCCCTGCGCTGCTCCCGTAACGACGGCAGTTCGTTTCCTCTGCTCCATGTTTGGTGACTCTCCAGGTAGGCCTACTCCGTCTTCTGGATCGCCCTCTCCACCAGCGTCAAGCACCTTTCCGCCTGTTCCTTCAATAATTCTTCCCGCCCGTTGCGCTCTCTTCTCGCGCTGTACAATTCATCCGCAATCGCCAATGCCGCCAGCACCGCGGCCTTTTGTGTATCGATAGTCGAAGTATTACTCGCGATCGCATGCATCTTCCCATCCACGTAGGCCGCCAATTCGCGCACGTACGCTTCATCCAAATCTCCAGCAATCGTGTAGCTCTGTCCAAATATTTGTACCCTGGTGCTTGTGCTCATCAGCCCCTCGCTCATTGCGACCACGTAGTCGGATTGCGATCCCAGCGGTGTCCGCGCAACTTTTTGTGCAACTCGGCGCTTAGCGGTCCCGCCGCGCTTGTCGCCACATTGGCCTCAACATTCTTAATCTTCCGCATCCCGGGAATGATCGTGCTCACATCCCTATTCGTCAGAATAAATCGCAGAGCCATCTCCGCCATCGTCACCCCGCTCGGAATCAAAGGACGCAGCGCTTCCGCATGCGCCACGCTACTCTTCAAGTTTTCTTCCACAAAATATGTACTGCGCCAATCATTCGCCGGCCACTTGGAATCCAGCGTTAACGTCCCCGTTAGCGTTCCTTCATCAAATGGTACCCGCGCAATGAATCCCACGTCCTTCATTTTGCAGATCGGCAGCAGCGCGTCTTCGGGATTCTGGTCGAATATGTTGTAAATCGCTTGCACCGCGTCCGCGTAGCCTTCCAGCACCGCTCGCAATCCATTCGCAGGCTCCCAACGATTCAAGCTCGGCCCCACCGCGCGCACTTTCCCGCTTTTCTTCATTTTCTCAATGCAACGCGGCAATCGCTCGTCGTTCAGCCAGCGATCTTCCCAGGTATGAAATTGCATCAGGTCGATGGTGTCCACCCCCAGATTCTTTAGACTCTTCTCTATATATTCCTCTACGTATTCCGGGGGATAGCAATCATCCAGCATAAACTCCCGTCGGCTTGGCCACTTCCGGTTCTTTGGTGGAATCTTTGTCGCTACATAGAGATGTTTGTCCGGGCCGCTGCTTGAGCTATTTCTATTTTCCCGCAAAACTCCCGCCAGGATCTGCTCGCTCCTACCATCTCCATACGCCCACGCTGTATCAAAAAAATTGCAGCCCAGTTCGATCGCTCGATGCAGCGACGCCAACGTTTCCTTGTCGTCCGAACCCGTCCACCCCGCCAATCCCCACATTCCATACCCAATTTCGCTGACGTTCCATCCCGTCCGCCCAAACCGCCGGTAATTCATCGCATATCTCCTGGTCTCATCGCGTCTCGCCTCGCCATTGTAGCGGCCCGCCCTTCTTAAAGGAAAGCTTCCAGCCCGGTATCAACGCCGCGCACCACGACTCAATTGGACGCCAACTCCCCTAGGTAGGATAATAGCCTTGGAGCGGCACTTCGAAGCAGGTGTAGAAGCGAAAGCCGTTTGAACCGTAATGAATCTCTGGGGTGCTGCGTAGAGCCAGCTTGTGTGCACGGCCTGTCCCGTTGGCTGGTCCTTCTAGCATCGACCCGCCACCGGGGCAGGAAAGCCTAATGGTTGGCTCGTGGTGCCCACCTATTTCAGAGGTTCACGGCCTAGCCTCTCACGGCCAAGCAGTCCGCTCCTTTTTCTACTTGCTGTCATCCCGAGCAGAGCGCGGGATCTGCTTCCCGATCCGGCGCCTAACTCTCGAAAGGCCCAGCATTCCTCGATGAAGGTTTTGTTTATTGGAGACATCGTCGGCTCACCCGGCCGGCACATTGTCCGTGAACGCCTGGCGGACCTGGTCCAGCAGCGCGGCATTGACCTGGTTATCGCTAACGGCGAAAATTCGGCTTCTGGTTTTGGCATCACCCCCCGCATCGTCGAGGAATTACTCCAACAGAACATCGCCGTCCTCACCGGTGGCAATCACAGTTGGGATCGCAAGGAAATCCTGGATTTCATGCCCCATGAGCCGCGCCTGCTCCGCCCCGCCAACTTCCCCGAAAAAAATCCCGGCACTGGGCTGTTCGTGGGTGCCGCGAAAAATGGCGTGAAGTTTGCCGTTCTCAATTTGCAGGGTCGCGTCTTTCTTCCGGCCATTGATGATCCCTTTAAGAAAGCGGACGCCATCCTTGAGAAACTTCCCGCCGACGTCGAGTTCATTTTGGTCGATATTCATGCGGAGACTACCAGCGAGAAAATGGCTCTCGGCTGGTATCTCGATGGGCGAGTCACTGCCGTCGTCGGCACACACACTCACGTCACTACCGCCGACGAACGTGTTCTTCCCAACGGCACCGCCTACATCACCGATGTTGGCATGACTGGACCGCACGACGGCGTCATCGGCATGGACCGCGCCAGCGTCCTGAAGAAATTTATCGACGCCATGCCTTCCCGATTTGAAGTCGCTTCGGGCAACGTGCAGTTAAATGCGGTCCTCATCGAAACCGACGACCAATCCTCTCCCAACGAAGCCGGCCGCCTCCGTGCAAAATCCATCGAACGTCTTCGCCTCCATATCGACTAGCTTTCTGTATTCGGTGTTTTTCTTTGGTTGCCCCACTCGCCGCCTTTGCATGTGGGTCTTGGGTTCAGGAGACAGAGTCACTCAGAACAATCAGCAGTCTAGCCAGTACAATAGATGTGCGTCTCATCAGTCCTCCGGTCACCAGTTAATTTCGGAGGACTGTGAGGTTGTCAAACCTGCGCCATGCTTCTGCATACCGCATGTTCCGGGCAACCTGGAAGGATTTTCGCTAATCTCAACCTCCATGCAAATATCTTGGATTCGTCTACGGCCTCTGGCACTTGTGCTCTGTTTGCTCTCTACCGTTCACATCGCTTCCGCTCAGGATCAGGAAGTCGACGAGCAACTCTCTGCCACTCGCCGCGTTTTTAAGAGTGTCGGACCGGGCCTGCGATCTCTTCGTCGTGGCACCGACGGAAAGTATTACCTCCTGGCGGCTCCCAGTGTCGGTCTGGTCATCTTCGATCAGAAGGGCCAACAGTTAAGCGTCATCGGTGCTCCTTCACCTGAGCCGGTCGCCAACAAAGCCGGCCGTTCCGTAATCGCGTTCGGTGAGGATTGCGACGTCGACGCCAACGGAAACATCTATGTCGCCGACCGTGGGTTCAATCTCATCAGTGTCTTCACTCCAGACGGTAAACTGCTCCGCTCTGTCCCCGTAACCGCGCCGCTTTCCGTTATCGCTTTACCCGACGGGGAAATGGCAGTCTCCACTTTCCGCGGCAGCCGCCTGATTACCGTCTATGGACCCAACGGCCGCCTCGTCCGCGACTTTGGCGAGCCGGAAGACCTCTCTGCCCGCGCCGACCTCAATCGCTATCTCAGCCTGGGGCGTCTCGCCACCGACTCCGCCGGTCGCGTCTACTACGGCTACACCTATCTCCCAGAACCACGCATTCGCTTATACGACCGTCTCGGCTTCGCTCGTCTCGATTTCGAGTTCACTGGCCTTGGTGCCTGGTCTGAAGGTCGCGCCGCCCGTAAAGAGATCGATCGCCAGGAGAAGCGCACCGAACCGCCTTCGCTGCTCCCCATTCTTACGGGCTTTGGCGTCGATCCCGTCAATGGCGATGTCTGGATGTGTCTTCACAATACGCTCCTCCATTTTGACAAGGAAGGTATCCGCCGTTCCGAGTATCAGATCTATACTCCGGACGGCACGCGCCTTGAGGGCACCGTCGTTCTTGTCGAGGAAAACCGCCTTCTCATCGGTGCCGACCCGCTCGGCGTCTTCGAATTCCATCGTCCTGATCGAAAACAGTGACAAACTATCTCGGATTTCCTCAGGGCCATTTGCACAATCGCAGGGCATTTCGATTTTCGTCAAAACTTTAAACATTCAATTTCATTGGCAATTTGCTCACTTTTTCTGCCACTTGCACATTTCTTGTGCTTGTGGAAAAGTTGTTAATGCTGTGTGAACGTTCATACATGCCTTCTCTCACTTTTCGCTTGCTCCGACCCGAACAGTGCGCGAGAATCCTCCCAGTTTGAAGGTGCGAGTTTCAGTCCAGCAACTCTGAAAGGGCCGCACGGGAATCCACGGGGCATAGAGCATACGTTCCCGGCGCGTGCACGTACTCCAAAGCGAGAAGCTTTAGGGAAAAACAGCTTTCCACAGCATATTCACATCTGTGGAAATAGTCTGGGATTTGGCTTTTTTCAACACGATGACAACTGCTACTCAACTTGGCAAAGAACAAGAAGTGCTAAACACCTGGGACAAATTTCTAGACCTCATCAAGTCCCGTGTTAGCATCAACACTTTTAATACCTGGTTCCAGCCCACACGACTCAGCCGCTCTGAAGCCGATACTTTGTTCGTCCAGATACCCAGTGCCGTTTTTCGTCAGGTTCTCACCCGCACCTACGGCGAGATCGTTAAGGCTGTCTTCCACCAGATGGGCACTCCTAACACCAAAGTGCAGTACGTCTGCACCGAGGAAGAACCCGTTCAGGCGGCCCCCGCAATTTCGGCCGCCAAACAGTCCAAGCTCGATTTTGAAAGCAGCGATCACCAGCTCAACACTCGCTATACCTTCGATTCGTTCGTCGTTGGCAAATCAAACGAATTTGCTCATGCCGCTTCGCGCGCGGTGGCTGAGCAGCCTTCAAAATCCTACAACCCGCTCTTCCTCTACGGCGGTGTGGGTATGGGCAAGACCCACTTGATGCACGCCATCGGGCACACTATCAAGAAGCGCAATCCGGCCATGCGGCTCAGCTACGTCAGCGCCGAGAAATTCACCATCGAAGTCATCAACTCACTCCGTTTCGATCGCATGATCAGCTTCCGCGATCGTTTTCATACTGTCGACGTTCTTCTCGTCGACGATATCCAGTTTATCGCCGGCAAAGAGCGCACTCAGGAAGAGTTCTTTCATACCTTCAACGCTCTATACGAGCTCCAGAAACAGATCGTCATCTCTTCCGATTGCCTGCCAAAAGATATCAACTCGATCGAAGAGCGGCTTCGTTCCCGTTTCGAGTGGGGTTTGATCGCGGACATTCAGCCGCCTGATCTGGAAACCAAAATCGCTATTTTGCAGAAGAAAGCGGAGAATGAACGCTTCAATCTTCCCGATGAAGTCGCCGAATACATCGCCCGCGCCATCAAATCCAACGTTCGCGAACTCGAAGGCGCTCTCACTCGCCTGATGGCCTACGCTTCGCTGACCGGAACTTCCATTTCGTTAGCCACCGCGCAACAGGTGCTGCGCAACATCATTGCTTCTCAGGAAAAACGCGTCACCATCGACCTCATCCAGAAGCGCGTCTCCGAGCATTTCAACCTTCGCGAACAGGATCTCAAGATCCGCAGCAACACCCGCGCCATCGCCTTCCCGCGCCAGGTCGCCATGTATATCGTGAAGCAGCTCACCACCGCTTCACTTCCAGAAATCGGCCGGCAGTTCGGCGGCAAGCACCACACCACCGTGCTTCATTCCATCAACAAGATCGAAGAGCTTCGCCGCTCCGATAAGGAACTCAACCGCACCATCACCCGCTTGATGGATGCCTTGCAGTAACTTTGAATCTCACAATGTCTAGGCCTTTGTAAGGGGCACGCTACGCCGGGCCCTGCTTGGGTGCCCCAGACGTCGAGTTTACTTAGGGGAATTTTTCCTCAACCCTGCGTGCTGATCGCCTTCCACTCACTCCACATCACTACCCCTACATCCGGCCGCGGCTTTTCCGGCAGCATTGCTAAAAACTCCCGGGTCGTGAAGATAAACAGCCACCGCCGGCATCCAGGCGATCACCACCGCCTCATCCGCTGTGGCCCGCCGCCTACTTCCCACACCCCAAGCATCGAATGGCCTCTTCCCCCTATCCAGAAAAACGCCACTCGTGGTTCTTCTATCTTCGTTGCAAGCTCCAAACCCAGCACGCCGCCATAAAAACGCATCGCGTTCCAGATTTACTGCCATGAGGTGCGCTTCAAACAAGGATTGAATTGTGACCATTTTGGAAATCCTCTGGACTACTATGCCTTTCTTCACCAGGGCCTTACGGCTCCGTCATAACCCAAAAACTTTCCCGATATCTCCATCGCATTCCCGGCCAGCACCCTGCGCATTCCGGCAATACTCTCTGGCGGCGTCAATTGCGCGTGTGGCCCTCCCATATCCGTCTTCACCCACCCCGGATCGAACATCATCACGCTGATTCCCCGCGGTGCCACCTCCTTCGCCAGGATCGACATCGCCATGTTCAGCGCCGTCTTCGTACTCCGATATTGATAGGAGGTTCCTGCCTCTGCCACTGATCCGCCCTGCACGGCGCGCAACGACGCCATACCTGTGCTAATTGCCGCAACTTGTTTGCGTTCGCTAGCCGCCACATTCTCCAGCAGCGCCTCCGCCACACGAATTGTGCCTAGCACGTTCGTCTCAAATGCCTCTCGCCAGCCTTCATAGTCGATCTGGCCGATGTTCTGCCCTCCTCGAGGATAAACACCCGAGTTCAGGATCAACACGTCTATGGGCTTGCCATTCAACTCATCGACCAGGTCCTGCACCGATTCATTACTGGCGATATCCAATGCTTGCACGCGTAAATTCCCGTGCGATCCCGCCACTTTGCGTAACTCGTCACTTTTTTCCGCTTGTCGCGTCGTGCCGATGACTTCCCATCCATCCGACGCATACTGCCGCGCAAATTCCAGCCCTAGTCCTCGATTTGCCCCCGTTACCATAACTGTCGGCATAACATTCTCCTTGTGGCGCTTTCAAAATCTTAAATTAGATCAGCTAACGAAATCGGTGAACATCTGGTGGAAACACTCTGCTCCACGTTTCGTATTGGATGCCTCTCTATTTCATTCGTCACTCACAAAACCTGTGGGGATCTTGTGTACAAGCAGTGTGAAAGGTGCGGACATTTTGTTCATGACTTCCCCTCGCCCGCGCGCAAATATTTTTTAGTTCCTCTTTTCCTAGGCTCCGCTGAAAAATTCACTACTCACTTCTCGCCAAAATCCCAACCAGGCCTTACTTCTCGACGCTTTTCCACCAATCCACAGCAGTCATCATCACAACAAGGGTTTCTTTTATTTTTAAGGGATATTCTTTGCTCTGATGATTGCTTTTGTGAGGAAAACGTTCCATTTCGGAAATCCCACCGGCCTCTCCCAAACCTCTAGTACCCCTATTCCACAGCCCGAAGTCCACTTGTGGTCTTTATACTTTTCCAAAAAACGAGTACAGTACGCTAGCGGTATTGATTTCGACCGGAGACCCTATGGCCGCCACACCAGGAACCGCACGCGAGGAAAGTCAATCGATGGAATTCAGCGTATCGAAGTCAGCTCTACTAAATGAGCTCACCACCACACAAGGTGTTGTGGAACGCAAAACCACTATTCCCATTCTTTCTAACCTTCTCGTCGAGGCGAAAGGCTCCCGTCTTACCATCACTGCCACCGATCTCGAGCTCAGTGTGCGCACCTCTTGCGAGGCCAAAGTCAAAAAAGATGGCGCCGGAACCATCCCCGCCAAGAAACTCCTTGAACTTGTCCGCCTCCTCCCTGAGGGTGAGATCAAATTCAAACTTCTCGATAATCACTGGGTCGAAATCGTTAGCGACAAGAAAAAATACAAGCTCGTTGGCATGGCTAAGGAAAATTTCCCCGCGCTGCCAGCTATGCCTCATACCTTGGTCAACATCCCGGCTACTGTTCTGGAAAGCCTCATCGCCAAAACCAAATTCGCTATTTCTATGGAAGAATCTCGCTACACGCTCAATGGTGGCCTGCTCATCATCAAGCCAGACACGCTCGCCATGGTTGCTACAGACGGCCATCGCCTGGCCCTCGCGGAAACCGATCAGAAACTCGCTGGCTTGAACGGTGAAGTCCGCGTCCTCATTCCGAAGAAGGCCATGGACGAAGTGGAAAAACTTTCCAGCGCCGCCGGCTCCGACGCGCAACTGGAATTTGCCAAGGACGAAAGCCACCTCTTTTTCCAAGTTGGCCATCGCTTGTTGATCTCCCGCATTCTGACTGGGCAGTTTCCCAACTACGAAGCCGTGCTCCCGCGCGAAAACAACAAGACCGTCGTACTCGAACGCGCCGAACTTAGCGATGCCGTTCGCCGCGTCTCGCAGTTGGCTGATCAGCGTTCGCACGCCGTGAAACTTGCTGTCTCTACAGAAGGCGTCGAAATTTCCGCGTCCAGCCCCGAGTACGGCGAAGCCAAGGAAAATATTGACAAGGAATACAAGGGCGACGCCATCTCCATCGGTTTTAATTCCACTTACGTTTTGGATTTTCTTGCTGCCGCGGCCGATGGCCCCATCAGTATCGAACTGAAAGACGAACAATCCGCCGGACAAATGCGTCCCCTCGCCGATGACAACTACCGCTATCGCTACGTCATCATGCCCATGCGCATCTGAACTTTTTTTCAAAGACTACAAACAAAAGCCGGAAAGAAATCCGGTCTTTATTATTCCAGGGAATAGCAAAATAGGCGGAGTTGTTAATCGTCACCACCTCACAAGTATCTGTAAATAAAAGCTTTAAATATCCACAACCCGCTTTCACAAACTTGAGAAATCCCCCCTTTTCCAGTAAAATTTAAAGGTTGTCGAGTCGTGGTTTTTCCTCCACCTTCGACACGTCCGCCAGGACACGCCGATCTCGAATCCCTTGCGCCAGAGGGCGGTCAGCACCCTGGAGAACTTAAGTCTTCGCCACGTCTCGGAGCGCGAGACGGGATGAAGCAGGAGCCCTACGAGTCCCGGTTTTCCGGGATCAAAGGGTCAGGCGACGCATGAGGGATTCTCACTTCACGCCTTTCCTCGCTTCAAACTTTTGTTTTGTTCCATCGTTACCCGAAGCCTCGGCTTTCAGCCTCGTGCTTCGCGCGGCTTTGCTAGCCGCAGGCTTGCACGTCAGGAGAACACATGGGCGATAAAGAAACCGCAAAAATTCCGGCTGGTCATCAATACGACGCGAAATCCATCAAAGTTCTCGGTGGACTCGAAGCCGTTCGTTTGCGCCCTGCGATGTATATCGGCTCAACCAGCGAAACTGGTCTTCATCACCTGGTCTGGGAAGTTGTCGACAATTCCGTTGACGAAGCCATGGCCGGTTATGCCGATGAAGTGAACGTTACTGTTCACGCCGACAATTCCGTTACTGTCGTCGACAATGGCCGCGGCATTCCTGTCGATATGCACGCTACGGAAAAACGGCCCGCCGCTGAAGTTGTTCTCACTGTTTTGCACGCAGGCGGCAAATTCGACAGCGACACCTACAAAGTCTCCGGCGGTCTCCACGGTGTCGGCGTCTCCGTCGTCAACGCCCTCTCTGATTTTCTCGAACTCGAAATTCAGCGCGATGGCGCTGTCTGGGAACAGTCCTACGAAAAGGGCAAGCCTACCACCAAGCTCAAACAGACCGGCAAAACGCGCAAAACCGGCACTACGGTAAAGTTTCACCCCGACCCCTCCATCTTCGACAAAACTGTTTTCAGCTACGACATTCTCGCCACGCGGCTCCGCGAGTACGCCTTCCTCAACAAAGGGCTTAAGGTTACGCTCACCGACGAGCGCTCCGAAAAATCCGCCGAGTTCCGCTTCACCGGTGGTATCGCCGAGTTCGTCAAGCATCTCAACCGCGGCAAGACCACCCTCCATGATTCGTCCATCTACATGGAAGGGAAGCGCGGCAACGTTGAAATCGAAATCGCCCTGCAATACAACGATTCTTACGGTGAAAACGTCTTTGCTTTTGCCAACACCATCAACACTGTCGATGGGGGCACCCATCTCTCCGGCTTCCGCTCGGCCCTCACCCGCACCATCAACAATTTTGCCTCCAGCCAGGGCATGCTTAAGGAACAGAAAGACGAAGTCAGTATTTCCGGTGACGACGTCCGCGAAGGTCTTGTCGCCGTCGTCAGTGTGCGTCTCCCGCAGCCCCAGTTCGAAGGTCAGACCAAGGGCAAGCTGAACAGCGATATTAAAGGCGATGTCGAGCAGTTGGTGAACGAAAAACTCGGCGAATGGTTCGACAAGCATTCCACCGTCGCCCGCCGCATCATCGGCAAATGTATTGACGCTGCCCGTGCCCGCGAAGCCGCCCGCAAAGCCCGCGAACTTACGCGCCGTAAATCCGCCATGGATTCCAGTGGCCTCCCCGGCAAACTCGCCGATTGCCAGGAGCGCGATCCTGCCCGCTGCGAACTCTTCGTCGTTGAGGGAGAATCCGCAGGTGGTTCCGCCAAGATGGGCCGCGACCGCAAATTCCAGGCCATCCTTCCTCTTAAAGGTAAAATCTTAAACGTCGAGAAGGCCCGCTACGACAAGATGCTCGGCCATGAGGAAATTCGCGCCATCATCACCGCGCTTGGCACCGGCATTGGCAAAGACGATTTCGATGCTGGCAAGCTTCGCTATCACAAAATTATTCTCATGACCGACGCCGACGTTGACGGCAGTCACATCCGCACTCTGCTGCTCACTTTCTTCTTCCGCCACATGAAGGAACTCATCGAACGCGGCCACGTCTACATTGCTCAGCCGCCTCTCTATCGCGTAAAGCGCGGCAAAACCGAAAAGTACATTCGCGATGAGCGCGATTTTGCCCGCGAACTCATGAAGCGCGCCACCGAAGATCACGTCGTGAAGGCCAAGGAAGGTGTCTCCCTCGAAGGCGCCAAGCTTACTACTTTCCTCCTCAACGTCCAGGAATATGAAGCCGCCGCCGCCAAACTCGGCCGTCGACTCCGTGATATTGCACTGGTCGAATTGCTCGTCGATAGCGGTATCGAAAAGAAAACCGATTTCGAAGACAAGAAGATCGTCGAGAAACTTTTGAAGGAAATCGACAAGGCCAAACTCAAGCTCGAAGGCAAGGTCGTTTTCGACGAAGAGCACAGCCTATACGAAATCCAGTTTGGCCCTCCGCACAACCAGAAGATCAATTGGGCCGTGATCTCCACCGCCGACTACAAACGACTCCGCGGTCTCGCCAAGCAAATCGAGGAATACAATCATCCGCCGTTCGTTGTGGCCCGCAACGGCGACAAGATCTCCAAGGAAAAAGTTACCGACGTCCTCAACTACATTGTCGAAGACGCCAAAAAGGATTTCACTATCACTCGATTCAAAGGGCTGGGTGAAATGAACGCCGAGCAGTTGTGGGAAACCACCATGAACGCGGACACCCGCACCTTGCTCCAGGTGAAGCTAGAAGATGCCGTTGCCGCCGAAGACATTTTCACCACGCTGATGGGCGAAAACGTCGAAGCGCGCCGCAAATTCATCGAGGAGAACGCCCTAGAAGTGGTCAATCTCGATATCTAAATGTAGGTGCCGGGCTTTAGCCCGGAGTTGGTTTTAGTGGGATGGCAACTCAGCGATGGTGTACCAGTTGGGCTGGACGACATTACCGGGTCTACGTGGCCTGAGCGTGAGCGATTTCCGCGCAACGCCAACCACTACACCCGACAATGAAAAGGGAGTAGTTATAGATTTTGCGGACGACCTGCATCGCGACGATTTCTTGCGGCAACTCGAGGACTATTTTTCTCCTCGTCGCTTCACCAACGCCGCAGACGCCTTCGACTCCGTAAGAGCCTACGCAGTCGAGTTGGCGGCAAAAGGGTCTTGAGCAATAGCTGAGCTTCGAGCTGGCAAGCGTTTTGGTTTGTCATCCTGAGCGAAGCGAAGGACCTCAACCTCAGCCACATCGAGGTCGCAACGACGTAGCAACAGAATCACCAATTTTCGGGCTATAAAACACGGCCCACAGCACTACAGCGAGGTTACATGGCAGACGAACAAAACACATCTATCCTGCTTCCCATCGATATCGAAGCAGAAATGCGCAAGTCGTACCTTGACTATGCCATGAGCGTTATCATCGCTCGCGCACTCCCAGACGTCCGTGACGGCCTCAAGCCGGTTCAGCGCCGCATCCTCGTCGCCATGAACGATCTCGGCCTCGCCTCCAATCGCGGCTACCGCAAGTGCGCGAAGATCTGTGGAGACACTTCCGGCAACTATCACCCGCACGGTGAAGCCGTCATCTACCCCGCCATGGTCCGACTCGCCCAGGATTTCAACCTGCGCTACATGCTTGTCGATGGCCAGGGTAATTTCGGCTCCGTTGATGGCGATCCTCCGGCGGCCATGCGGTATACCGAAGCGCGCTTGGCGAAAATTTCCGAAGACATTCTCGCCGACCTCGAAAAAGAAACTGTCGATTTTATTCCCAACTTCGATCAGACCCGCGAAGAGCCCGTCGTTCTCCCTTCGCGCATTCCGAATCTCCTCGTCAACGGTGCCAGCGGTATCGCCGTCGGCATGGCTACCAACATCCCTCCGCACAACCTGCGCGAAATTGTTGACGCCGCCATTCTGCTCATCGAAAAGCCCGACGCCACCCTGAAAGAAGTCATGAAGCTTGTTCCCGGCCCCGATTTCCCGACCGGCGCCTACATTGCTGGTCGTGAAGGTATCGAAGCCGCCTATCGCACTGGCCGCGGCAGTTTTGTCATGCGCGCCAAAGCCGCTATCGAAGAAGTCAGCAAAGACCGCGAGAGCATTGTCATCACCGAAATTCCCTATCAGGTCAACAAAGCCCGTCTCATCGAACGCATTGCTGAACTCGTCCAAAACAAAAAAATCGAAGGCATCTCGGACGTTCGCGACGAATCCTCGCGCGAAGGCATGCGCATTGTTATCGAACTGAAGCGCGGCGAAGAATCCCAGCTCATTCTCAACAACCTTTTCAAGCAAACCCAGATGCAGGAATCCTTCGGCATGATCCTGCTCTCCATCGTCGCCGGCCAGCCTCGCGAACTCGGCCTCATCCCGATGATCAAGCTGTTCATCGAGCATCGCGTCGACGTCGTCCGCCGCCGCACCATCTTCGAACTCAAGAAAGCTGAACAGCGCGAGCATATTTTGCTCGGCTACCAGATCGCTCTCGATCACCTCGACAACGTCATTCGTATCATCCGCGGTTCTTCCAGCCGCGCCGACGCCAAAGAAAACCTGTTCAAGTATTTCAGCGAGCAGGACGTCACCATTACCGAAAACGGGAAGTCCCGCAAAATCGAGGGCGTCAAGCTCGATGGTCGCAAGTATCGGACGGCTGGTGCTCCCGAAGTGGACGCTGCTGGCCGCGGCGTTTCCATGGGCCTCAGCTACGCCCAGATTGACGCCATCCTGGAACTGCAACTCCACCGCCTCACGCAGCTTTCCATCGACGAAATTGTCAAGGAACTCAAGTCTATTCGCGATCTGATCGCCGAACTCCGCGAAATCCTCAACAGCGACAGAAAGCTAAAATCCGTCATCACTGCCGAGCTGAAAGAAGTCCACAAAGCCTACGGAGACGATCGCCGAACGCAAATCGTCGACAAAGTTGACGAAATCAAACTTGAAGATCTCATCGCCGATACCGACATGCTCATCACCATCAGCCATGCCGGTTACATCAAGCGCACCGCCGCGGAAACCTATCGTCATCAGTCACGAGGTGGTAAGGGCCGCATCGGCGCAAAAACCAAGGAAGAAGATTTCGTTGAGCATCTTTTTGTAGCTTCCGCGCACAGTTACATCCTGCTCTTTACTACCAAGGGTCGCGTCTACTGGCTGAAGGTTTACGAACTTCCCGAAGCTGCTGCCGCAACGCGCGGTAAAGCCATCTCCAGCCTGGTCAAATTCCAGGAAGACGAAAAGCTAACCACCGTCGTCGCCGCCACCAATCTTGAAGAAGAGGGCCGCTTCGTGTTCATGGCCACCAAGAGCGGCACCGTCAAGAAATCCGCGCTCACCGAATTCTCCAATCCGCGCTCCAACGGCATCATCGCCATCAATCTCGAGGACAAAGACGAACTCATCGGTGCCAAGCTCACCGACGGCAAGCAGATGATTTTCCTCGCCAGCCACGAAGGCCAGGCCATTCTCTTCCGTGAAACGGAAGTGCGCCCCATGGGACGTAACGCTGGCGGCGTGAACGGCATGGATCTCGACAAAGGCGATTACGTCGTCAGCATGGACGCCGTGCAGCCCGACTTTGAAATCATCGCCAAGGAACACAAGACCACGACCACCAATCTCGAAGAACTGGAAAACGAGCAGATCAAGGATTCCCTCACCACCTTGATGCTCACGATTGCCGAAAAGGGTTACGGCAAACGCACTCCTCTCGCCGAATACCGCATCACTTCGCGCGGCGGCAAAGGCGTAGTCAACATCAAGACCACCGACCGCAACGGTTCCGTCGTCGCCACTCTGCAAGTCACCGAAGAATCCGACGTCATGATCATCACCGAACAAGGCAAAGTTATCCGTGTCCACGCCAACGAAATTCGTGAAGCGGGCCGCTCCACACAGGGTGTCCGCCTGCTCCGCCTCGACGACGACGATTCCGTAGCCGCTGCCGCCATCATTCAGGAAGCCGACGCCGAAGAAAAGAAGTAAGCCGCTCGCGTCGCACCCAATAAATTCACCTGGTAGGGGTGTAGCATTGCTGCACCCCATGTCCGCAATATTTCCCGTAACAATGCTGTGCATTTGTAGGGGCGGCTTTATGCCAGCTTTATGCCGCCCTCCTGGATTCTTTGTGTAGCGGCGCCTTCCGAGGCGGGCGCATTTCCCGTGGCTACAAGACTAAAAAGTGTTGTCATCCTGAGCGCAGGTCTGCGCCTTCCGCAGACCGCAGTCGAAGGATCTCAACCACAAAATCTCGCCGCTCCTCAAACGATTGAGCGCCCTCCCACAACCCGAAAACCCGAAAATTATTCCGTCCCGTGCGCTACACTACCCAAATGAGAATCACACACCGCCCGATTCTGTTTCTTGCTCTAATCGCGTTCCTGTTCTCCTCACTCCCCGCCCCCGCCGCCGAAAATCCCGCCACCCACAAAAAGTATTTCCTCTACGTGGGAAGCTACACCGCGAAAACGCAAAGCAAGGGGATCTACCTCTTCGAGTTCTCCACTGACACCGGAAAATTCACCCCCAAGGGTCTTGCCGCCGAAACTCCCGATCCCTCCTGGGTCGCTGTTCATCCCAATGGAAAATTTCTCTACGCCGCAAACGAATCCGGAAAAGCCAGCACCATCACGGCCTTTTCCATCGACGCCAAGACTGGCAAACTCAACCAGCTGAACCAAATTCCCGCCCTCGGCGAAGATCCCTGCTATCTGTCCTTTGATAAAACTGGAAAATTTCTCTTTGTCGCAAACTACTCTTCCGGCAACGTCGCCGTTTTTCCCATCCTCGCCGATGGCAAACTTGGCGAACACACGAGCCTCCAATCCGATCAAGGCACCGTAGGTCCCAACAAAGAACATCAGGAAGCCCCGCACGCCCATTGGATCGAGCCTTCGGCGCACAATCACTTCGTCTACGTCTCCGATCTTGGCCTTGATCGCGTTCTAATCTACAAATTCGATGAGGCCAAGGGCACGCTCACTCCTGGCGAACCAGCCGATCATTTTTCCGCCACACTTGCTCCCGGCGACGGCCCGCGTCATGTCACTTTTGCACCCGATGGCAAATTCATGTATGTCCTCTCCGAACTGAATTCCACTGTCACCATCTTTTCCAACGAAGGTCAGGAAACTTTCCGCAGCATTCAGAGAATCTCCGCGCTCCCCAAAGGTTTCACCGGCCGCAACGATGCCGCCGAGATCGCTATTCTCCCCAACGGCAAATTTCTCTACACCTCGAACCGCGGCCACGACTCCATCGCCGTCTTTTCCATCGATCCCGCCAAAGGCACGCTCACACAAATTGCTGACGTTCCCACCGGTGGCAAAGAACCTCGCCACTTTGCGATCGATCCCTCCGGACATTTCCTTCTAGCCGAAAATGAAAACTCCGACCTGGTCGCCGAATTCCGCATCGACCCTGCTACCGGCAAGCTCTCTCCTACCGGCGAGCTGGTCCACACCCCCTCTCCGGTCTGCATTGCCTTCCTTCTAGTACCGTAGTCCGGGGAAGTAGGCGCCGGGCTTCAGCCCGGCCTGCAAAGGGATTTCTCCCCATTTCCGTCACTACAAGATTCAATTTCCAGGTGTCCCGCGAGCCTCTTTCACGTATGGGGAGTCATCTTGTATTTGTAGCGGTCACCTTCAGATGGCCACTCTCACCACCTAACACCCACGAATAAACCTTGCGTCTCCCTCAAATTGCGATACAATCCCCGCCGTTATGATCAAACGAAAAGCGAAAAAACCGTCCAAACGCAAATCCCACAAGAAGCCTGCCTTCAAACTCAAGGCAACCAAACTCCCCAAGGACGCTGTCACCCTTGTCGTAGTGCTTCGTTCCAAAGAGGGCCAGCACCTTTTACTCGAAGCCGAAATCCGCGCGCTCATCTCCCCCACTCGCAAGGAAGAAGGCTGCCTGCAATACGATCTGCACCACTCCGTCGATCACCCCAGCCTATTCATGCTCCACGAAGTCTGGGCCACCCGCGGACACCACACCGCCCACACCAAAACCCCTCACTTCCTCCGCTGGGATGCCCGCAAAGACTCCCTGCTGGCCGCGCGCGAAGTTTCCTTCTGGCAACAAGTCGCCTGACCAGACGTCGCGCTATGTAGCGCCGGCTTTTATGCCTGCGCCGTGGTCTTGTATTCGCTAATGTAGTGGCCGTCGCCGGGTTTAGATTCCAATTCAGCCCAGTCCTGTCGCACAGCCATTCCTGGCTGCGTGCTCTGATCTTTACCCTACGTTTTTCCCCATCCTGACCACCGGCAGCGTCAACCCACCCGCCAGCGGCACCTCAATCCGCTCAATCTCCACATACCCCCGCGCCAAATACATCGGCACTCCCGTCAGCGTAGCCCCCATCTCAAACCGCCCAAACCCTTCCGCCATCGCCGCTTCCTCGCACGTCTCTAAAATCTTTGTCGCAATTCCCATCCGCGTCCATTCCGGATGCACAAAAAACGCCCGAATCTTCGCCGCATCTCTACGCGGATCCAGCAACGCACTCTCCCGGTACGGTCCATGATCGCTTCCAAATAGCGTTTTGCGTCTGCTCCACCCTCCGCAAGCCACAATTATCGTTTCACCAGATGCCAGCAGAGCCTCCGCCGCGTAATACGTGCGATCTGCAATCAATTGCGTGTCCACACCTAAAGCCGTTCCCAGGGCCGTCTCAATCTGCTCCTCCGAATAATCCTCCCTCTGCAACACTCGCACCGACAACTCAATCAACTTCCGTAACCTCGAAATATCCTCCTCATTCGCCAGCCGCAATTCGTATCGTCTCTCCATCTCTTCCTCGCAAGTTCTCCATCCATCACGCCAACACCAGCGCCCGAATTTTAATCGACACGGCTGCGCATTTCGCAAAAATCTACAGTCAGTCAAAACTTTAAGGTGGAAAAAGTGACAGGAGATTTTAGGGGGGTCGGAGCTTTAGCTTCCCGAGGAATCCGCTTCACTAATCTCTGCTATCTCTGAACAATTTGTGTGCCCCCTGCTGTCATTTCGACCGGAGAGTCCACTCGCGCCTGGGCAATTCTCAACTCCCCGGCTCCCCCAGATAATATCCCGGTCTCGCTCGCACCTTTAATTCTTTCCGATCCACATCCACTTTAATCTCGTGATACCCGTTGGCATCCGTCCCCGTCGGCGTGTACGTCAGCATGTATTGCGCGTGCAGTTCGCCGCCCACTTCATCAATCGCCTTTTCGATCGATTGATTCTTCCACGTTGCCAGGTGTGCCCCGCCCGTGGCCGTAGTCGCAATCTGCAGCCCGTTTTTCGTGATCTGATCCTTCGCGTGCATCACTGCCCACACCGCCAGCGCCAGCAAGTCCCCACCACCGGAACTCGCGCCGCCGTACTTATTGTCTTCCGTCGTTGGCGTCTGCACTGTCCCCGGCGCTGGCGGCGAACCAAACGTCCCCTCGGGTGTCGGCTGTGTCGGCCGCTTATAATCCGGTTTTTTCTGCAGCGCCGCTCGCGTCGACGATATGCCCACGCTATAAATCGTCACGTTCTCCAGTTGCGCGCGCCGCAAAATTTCACCCAACTTCGCTTCGCTCCCCTGATCGCCTGCCTCTGAAATCACAAGCAGCACACGCCGTCGCCCGGTTCTTGTCGCCGTCGGCCCCGGCCGCCCGCTCAACATCTCCACTCCCGCAGCCATCGCGTCATACAATCGCGCTCCGGAAGTTCCTTCCATCAACCTCGTAATCTTCGTTTCGATCTTATCGGCGTCCGTGGTGAACTCCTGCAACCTGTCCACCGAATTATTGAATCCCACAATCGCCGCTTCGCCGCTCGGTCCCATCACCGTCTGCGTCAACAAAGTTCCCGTCCGCCGAATTTGCGGCAATATTGCCGACACCCGCGAACTCGTCTCCACCACAATCACAATTGACAGCGGCTCGCTCCCCAAATCAAAGTGGCTGATCTTCTGCTCCACTCCATTGTCCGTCACCCGGAAATCCTTCACTTCCAGGTTGTGTACCATCTCCCCTCTCGCATCGCGCACCGTCACCGGCGTATTCACCAGAACGCTCTGCAATTTAATCGTCGTTCCTGGAGGCGACTTCTGCACCTCTACGCCCGACTGTGGCTCAATCGGTCCTTCCGGTGCCTGCCCACAAGCCCCGTCCGCCGTCAGCAACATTCCGGCACCTACGAATAACGTTGTCAGATAACGGTTTTTCATTCGCAAAAATGCGCACCGCATGCTTCCAATCCGTTTTTCCACTGTACTTCATTCGACGCAGTCTGGCCCAAAGACGTTGCCGAAGTCCCAAGCCCCTGCCTACAATCGAATTTGGCTCTGATTGGAGATTTTCCCATGCCCAACGGCAAACGCCTCAAACCGCAGCATGCCCCTAAGGCTCCTCATGAAGATCGCACTTTCATGACCAGCACTCCCGCGCGCCCCATCCGCATACTTGCCGAGTATCTCTATCCCCTCAATCAGCTGAAGAAAGAGGGCATTGGCGACACTATCGTCATGTTTGGTTCTGCGCGCATTCCTTCTCGCGAACAGGCCGCTTCGCATTATGACCACTTGAAGAAAATAAAAACTGGCAGATTCAGCAGCGCAAAATTAAGAATCCATCGCCTTGCCCTTCGCGAAGCAAAAAGCGCACTCGAAATGTCCGGCTACTATGAAGAGGCGCGTGAGCTCGCTCATCGCCTTACCACCTGGGCGCTTTCCCTTGGCCCGAAGCCTCGCCGCTTTGTGGTCTGCTCTGGCGGTGGCCCGGGAATTATGGAAGCCGCCAATCGTGGCGCCTACGAAGCGGGTGGCAAATCCGTTGGTCTTTCCATCGAACTGCCACACGAGCAATTCTCAAATCCCTACATCAGCCCTGAGTTGAGTTTCAATTTCCATTATTTCTTCATGCGCAAATTATGGTTCGCGCAAATCGCCAAAGCCCTCATCGTGTTTCCGGGAGGCTTCGGCACCATGGACGAACTCTGGGAGATGATGACCCTTTCGCAAACCGACAAGATGCCCAAGAACACCCTCATCCTGATTTATGGCCGCAAATACTGGAATGACGTGCTGAATCTGAAAAGCATGGTGCGATGGGGCACTATCAGCCAGACCGATTTCGATCAACTGCAGTACGCCGACAACGTCGATGAGGCCTTTGACAAAATTCGCGCCGGCCTCGAAAAATATCACATGCAAGTCGACCCTTTTCTACAGGCCTACTAGCATGGCCAGTTTTGCAGTGTCCCTATAGATGCCGGGCTTAGCCCGGCTCGCTCCCCGGCCTCTTTCTGTCGGTGCCCAAACAAAAACGGAGCACTCACCCGAGTGCCCCGTTCTCTTTTTGCAATGAAGCTTATTATTGCCCGATTACCACCGCGCCTGCTTCTTCCTTCAACATCGCTTCAAATCGCCGTTTCTCTTCCTGATCGTGCAGCAACACCACGGGCATTACGCGCAAGGAACGCCGGCAATAATGGCACTGCAATCCTTCGCCTTGTAAATCCTGCATAAATCCATCGGTGAAATGGTATTCCGTCCGCTCGCGCCGTGCTTTCTTCTGGCCTTCCGCCCCGCAATGAGGACAGTGAAACTCGATTAAGTCTTCTTGCGGATCGCGGTCCAGAGCAGCCCAACCCGTGCGGCGGATACCCAGAACTTCGGGTACTTGCCTGTCCATGGGATTTCTCCTCCTCGGATCCACGTCCTCAAACTTCGATGCTTCCACCCTCCCTACAGATGCATCCTCGTTAACTTCTTACGCTTTCGTAACTTTCCTCCATTTCATCCGTTCCGAATCCTCCCAAACGATGCCAGAGGCACTCATTTCCTTGGTAGGGGGCAGCACCGCTGCACCCTATGTCCGCAAGATCTACTTCCAAATTATTCTTTTAACTTTCCTCAAAGTGCCCCGGGAACTTGTCTCCACCTACGGTGTCAAACTCTGCAGAGGACGCGCGCACCTCTTGTCCCTGCGATTAAAAGTCTGCTGCTTCGACAGCAATTTTGAAGAGGTGTGTGATGAATCTCGATACTACTCGTGTGCCCGAAGACTCCCTTGGTTCTCTCAACATCTGCCTGCTCGAAGGCGATCCCCAGCAGCAACGCCGCGCGCGAAACGTCCGCCGCCGCGCCATCTTATTTTCCGTTGCTCTTCAAACTATTGCCGTAACCGCACTCATCGTTTTTCCGCTTCTCGGCAAAGGCGAACGCCCCTCCACAAAAATCTGCTTGCCCCTTCCACCCTACCGCCTCGGCTCTCCGCAACCAGCCGGCGAAACGGGCTCGAAGGACCCGGCACGCGATCAAAGACCGTGCCTTTTCTGCAAAAATAACCTGACACCCGGACTTGTCGTGCTACACCACCCGGGTGGCGTAAACTCATCAGATCCCGGTTTGCCTCCAGGTATTGATGGTCCGCCATTTGGCGATCCCAATGGAGTTATCAACGGCATCGAGCCGCCACATACTCCGCCACCACCCACTGACAGTCATCCCCTCGCGGAATCCCATCGTCGTGTCATCATTACCCACATCGATCCATCCCGCATCATCCGTCGCGTCGAACCCATTTATCCACCATTGGGTTTTCAGTTGCACCGCGAAACTCGTGTAGAGTTGCGCGCCATCATTTCCACCGATGGCACCATCCAATCGCTCCAGGTTATTTCCGGCGATCCCCTCTTTTACCCGTCCGCCCTCAACGCGGTGCGCCAGTGGCGCTACACCCCAACCCTCCTCAACGATCAACCTGTAGAGGTGGACACCTACATCACCGTCATCTATTCCCTTGTTCGCTGAACGATGCTGCTAGGCGTGGAGTGCGCTAACTCCTCCCGCACTCCGTGTACCGCCGGCATCTTGCCGGCTCTTGGGTTCCAATTCTTCCGCTGGCCAGGAATGATCCTGGCAGCGCCCCATCCATTGCGAATTCTGCAAAGGATGCGCTTCGGCGATGAGAGGGAAATGAGCTCTTTTTCAGTCAGAGGCTAACTAGACATCAGGCGGGGAACTCTTTACCGCGACTCTCGCATCTCTTTCCTTACCAAAAACTTCAAACTTCTTACTTAATACTTTCTTTCCCTAACTCAACGGCTCCCCAGAATGCTCCGAAATAATCTCCCGCGATGCATCCCGCAACCGCACCATTTCTGGCAAATGCCGTGAATCTGAGGCAGCTATCGCCTCCACTGGATAAATCGGCGCCGACAACGTAATCGTTACCACCGTCGGTCGCGGCAAATACGTACCATCCCGCAAAAATCTTCGCGTCCCCTTCAAGGATACGGGAATCACCGGGGCGCCTGTCGTCACCGCTCCTCGATACGCGCCCAGCTGAAAGGGCCGCACACCTTCCTGCGGCACAAACGTTCCCTCTGGAAAAACGAACACCGAATCGCCCACCCTCAAGGTCTCCTCAATCTCATCAACCTGTTTCAACCGCGAGCTCGGAATGTGCCTTTCAAACGACAGATGCCCCATCTTGTTTAGAAACGTTCCGATAAACGGCATCTGATTCACTTCGCCTTTCGCCACAAATCGGTACGGCACGCCCAACCCCATCATTACCGGCAGCACATCAAAATAACTCGCGTGATTCGACGCGTACACCTTCGCGCCGGGCGTCTTCATGTACTCTCTGCCTACCACCTTCACGCGTATTCCCGCCAGCGCAAACAGCACGTGCAGCGCTCTCGACGTAAATCGCCCTGCCGCCTTCGGGTCCTGATACATCCGCACGATCATCCACGACGGTACGATCCATAAAAAGAAGACAATGATGAAGTAGACGCCGTACACCTTCTCCAACCCTTTGCCTATCCCTTTCAAAACTGATCGCACTCCCTCTTTCACATATGTCCCGAATCCCAGTCGCGCAATCTGCAGCCACGCCGGTGGCTTCGCCGCCGCCAACGTCCCCGCCACATACAGTTGTTTTGTCTCGTCGCGCCGCAACTTTCCGCTCGACGTCTTCGGAATACTCCCAGGCGGAATTAATTCCACACGATCCGGCGGCAAACCCAATCCCTGCGTCACCTGCTCGTTGATCGCCGCTGCAATTGCTGCGCGGCTTTCCGCATCGCTCGCTCGCGACTCTGCCACAATCACGAGTTTTTCTGTTCCGTTCGCTTCATCCTTCAATCCAAACGCCACCACACAGCCCTTCCGCGTTCCTTCCGCGCGTGCTGCCAACTCTTCCACCTCGTGTGGATACAAATTCCTTCCGCCTTTGATGATGATGTCTTTTACCCGGCCCGTAACGTAGATTTCACCTTCCGCGCGGTACGCGCGATCTCCTGAATTCACCCACGCAAATTCACTTTCACTCGCCGCCGCACCTGCAGGGAACAGTTTCACCGTCGCTTCCCCATTCTTGTAATACCCGCTCGTCGCCGACGGCCCTCGAAACCACAAGAATCCTTCTGTGCGATCCGCTACTTCCTTGCCATCCGCGTCGACGATCATCACGTCATGCTTATCCACCGGAAATCCCGACGAAACAAACGCAATTGCATTGTCACGCGACTCCGTCGGCACCGCACGGCCTTCGGTCGCGAATATTTCGCGTTCCACGTGATCCACCACCGCGCCGCGCATTACTGGACTCATCGTCACTGCCAGCGAAGCTTCCGCCAGCCCATACACCGGCATCATCGCTTCACGCCGAAATCCATACTTCCCAAATCGCTGATAAAAACGTTCCAGCGTTTCTGGATTTACCGGCTCAGCTCCATTCAGCGCAGCTCTCATCGAACTCAGGTCAACGCCTTCCATCCCCTTCTCGGAAGCCTTGCGCACACAAAGTTCGTACGCAAAATTCGGTGCAGCCGTGATTGTTCCTTTGTGTCTGGAAATGGCCTGCAGCCACCGCTCTGGCCGCGTCAGAAACGCCAGCGGCGACATTACCACCAGTGGCACGCCATGGAGCAGCAACGTCAGCCACGCCCCGATCAATCCCATGTCATGGTAAAGCGGAAGCCAGCTTATCCCCACGTCGCCTGGGCCCATCTTCAGCGCGTGACCGATCGCGCGCATCGTCGCCAAAAGATTCGCATTTGTCAGCGTCACGCCCTTCGGATCTCCGGTCGATCCCGACGTGTATTGCAGCAACGCGATGTCGCTCCCTTTACGTAGTCTCGTTCCGCTCAGGAATGTCGGCAACGCTCCTGGTGCCGGTGGCGGTGCTTTTTCCGCCCCTTCCAGCAGTTTGCTCGCTTCTACCACGCCCAGTAGCGACTTCACCCGCGGCTTTAGTAGTTTTGCCACCGCTTCGGCTCGCCGGAACGTCACCAGTAGGCATACGCCCGCATTGTTTAGAATCGCCGATTGCCTCTCGGCATATTCTTCAATCCGGTCCGCTCGAAATGGCGGATAGATCGGCACTGGCACCGCACCCGCCAGCAAAATCCCCGCGTAACAAACAAAAAATTGCCGTGAAGTCGGCAGCATCAAAGAGACTCTTCCGCCCGCCGGCACACCGCGGCGTGCCAGCTCTTCCGCGCACTTTTGCCCTGTGGTGTACAACTCCCCGAACGTCATCGTATGGTGATGTTCGCCGTGCTCGTCATCTTCGGTGATTAGCAGATGCGTCTGCGCCGCTTCATGGGTTCCGCGATGGCGAATCACTTCCCCTAGCGTCTCCGCTTTTTCCACCAGCGAATCTGCGCCGTCGCTCGGCGGCCGTTGCGCTACAAGCGTTTCGCGCAGCCCAGACAAATCGTTTTCGCTGCTTGCCGGTGTTCCCGGCGCCACCAATATGGCTTGGATTAATTCTTCCGGCGTACCTGCTTCCGCGGTCAGGGTGTCTGGCAGCCGCAGATCAAATGCCTGCTCAAGCCGCGTCAGCAATTCCACGCGCTCTAAACTCCCCAGCCCCAGATCCCGGTCCAGGTTCGAAGTTACGCTTAGCCCTGCCACGGCTCCGAGGCTGCCCAACTCCTCCAGCAAACCGCGCACTACTTCCAATACGCGCTCGCGCACTCCCGGCTGGTCGAGTTGTCTAAGGGTTGTTGCCACGGACTCTGATCATTCCTGACTTTGCGTGAGGCTACCACGCGTCGCCCATCTGCTCAACTCTTTCGCAATCCAAATCAACTGTCATCCCGATCGGAGGGCCGCGCCTCTTGCAGCTCGTCGTGGAGGGTTCGTGACACCTGCCTAGTCGATTTCAAGATTTTGCCGCAAATCCCTTGGGTAGCAGCGTAGTCGTAAGGTCCACTCCCGACAGGTCCGCCTTGCGCAAATCTGTTTCCCGCAGGATCGCCACACCCATATCGGCGCCAGTAAATTTTGCTCCATCCACCACCGCATTCCGGAAATTCGCATTGCGCAGCAATGCCTTTTGAAAATTGGCATTCGAAAGATCGCACCGGAAAAATTCCACGCCGCTAGCCTGCGCCTCGCTTAAATCGGCACTCGGCAACGCGGCTTCGGTCATATCTGTATTCCGCAAATCCGCTTTGCGCAGTTTCGCGCCAGTCAGATCCGCGCCTGGCAGCCTCGCACCTCTCAGGTCGCTCTCCTCCAGGTTCACGTTCCGCAGAATTGCCCCCGCAAGATTCGCTTTCGACAGATCCGCCCGCGACAAATCCGCGCCTTCCAGATTCGCTCGCGCCCCGCCCTCTCTTCCAGCGAAGAACGCAAGGTGCGCCGCCAGGATCGACTCCACGCTCTTCCCATTGTGCTTGATGCTTCTCAGTTTTCTCAGTCCCATAGTCTTTTCTACCTCCCACTCCCCAATCTCCTAGTCTACCGGAACTCCCCACCCGCCGAAACTCACTCTAATCTTCACTCCCGTGTAGCGGCCACCTTCAGGTGGCTACTCTTCGCTTTCTATTTTTCAAAAGTCAGGCGCAGCGGCCCTTCTGCCTTTGATCGCCCAAAATCAAAACATCTGTCATCCTGAGCGAAGGTCTGCGCTTTCTGCAGACCGCAGTCGAAGGATCTCAACGCTAAATCCCACCACTCACCCAATCTCATTAATATCCCGACATTCCAACACCCTCTTTTTCGCCCCTTTTTTCGCCACTGCAATCATCGCTCGCCCCAACTGTTCGGTCGTCGTCACATAGTTCGGTAGCACTGCATTCCACATCGGATATAACGGTGCCATCACCGTATACAACGCCTGATACCATCCCGTCTTCGACCTTATTCCGTGCATCGGCTGGATATATCCCGGCCGCAGCATATATGCCGCCTTGAAGGGCATTCCCAATAACGCGTTTTCTGTTTTTCCTTTTACTCGAGCCCACATCGTCCGGCCCCGCTCCGTGCTGTCCGCTCCCGCTCCCGAAACATACGCAAACGTCATTTCCGGATTCAGGTTCACCAACATCTCCGCCGCCGCGAGCGTGAAACCATATGTCACCCGCTCGTACTCCACTTCCGTCATCCCCACAGCCGACACGCCCAAACAAAAAAAGCACACGTTGTATCCCGCCAGCTGTCCCGCAATTCCTGAATAATTCGAGAAATCCCGGTGTACGATTTCCTTCAGCTTCGCGTCTTGTCTTCCCGTATTGCTTCGTCCAATCGCCAAAACGCTTTCCACCTCGCTATCCAGCAGGCACTCCCTCAGCACTCCTTGTCCAACCATCCCTGTCGCACCAAACAGAATCACTTTCATTCCCGGCCTTTCCTCTTTCCATTTTTCTTGCACTATTCTCTATTGCGTTTCGTTCAGCTCTAACTCTCTCGCCGCCCCTTTCTTCGATGCGTGAACCACGCTTCCAATTGCCTGAACCTCACTCCCAATTATGTTAGTCTGCAGTTTCCGGTTGCTGCGGCCGGTCCAAGGATTACCCTACCATGCGCTTCCTGCTCGCTCTGATAACAGCTCTGCTGGCATTCACCGGCACTGCGACTGCTCAGGAAGACGAAATCGTCGCCAACCTCGCCGGCGGCCGTATCATTATCCAAGTCACTCGTGATGCCATCGTCTTTGGCGCCATCGATCATCCCCTCGAAACCACCTCTATCCCGCCCCGCGTTGCCCAGATCGATCGTGGGCACGTCGCTGTCTTTTTCGGTGCCTCCGAGTGGCAACTTCCCGCCGCTCCCAAACCTATTCGACTCGATCGCGATACCGAGCGCGTCTACGCTGCCGATCCTCGCTATCAGCAGGCCGGCGCACCCGAGAGCGACCTCGAGCAAATCGGCGTCGGCTTCCTTGAAAAACTTCGCCCCCTCGTTTCCCAGCTACACCACAAAATCGATCTGAAGCCAGACGAGCCTCTGCTCGAAATTGTTTTGATTGGTTTTGCTCCCAAGGATTATGGCCCGGAAGTTTGGCAACTCGAATACCGCGTCGAACAAAGCCAGCCTGGCGCCACGGAAGACTACCTGCAGACCCACGTCCTGCGTCCACGCTTCACGCAACTCTATCCTCCTGAGAAGCACGAAGCGCGCACTTTGATGGAAATTCGCTTTCCCGATAATCTGCCCGCCGTACCGCTCTTGGGTTTGCTTCAGCAGAATGATCCGCGCATTGCGAAAATTGTGAATTCCGAGCTGCGCTTTTCCAAGATGACTCAACTCATCGAGCGTGGCCAGACCAACAAAACAGTTACCCAGGACGCCTCCGATTTCCTCCGCGCCGTGCTCCCCATCCTCGCCGGCAACGCACGTTTCATCCAGGCCACGTTAGGAGAGTCCGAAGGCTTTCGCTGGGTTGTTCCGCCCGAAGAGCGCGCGGAAAAAGAAATCAAGGTCGACGACAAAAATCGTCCCCCCGACGCCCCGACCCTCCGCCGCAAACCCAATCCCTGATCCAAGAGGCACCGTAGGGGCGCGGCTTTGCTCTTGTAGCGCTGGCTTTCATTGTCAGCGCTCTCGCATGTTAATTTGTGGTTGTCATCCCGACCGGAGGCCAAACGTTCTTCTGTTTGGCCGAAGTGGAGGGATCGCGGCGTGACTAATTTACGCTCTGCGTTGTGTTTGCGTCTTTTCCTGTTTAAATCCGTGTTCCCGCGTGATTCTTTCAATCACGATTCCTCATAACGCTTCAATCTCATCCCCCACTTTCACCACTCCACCACCCAGCACTTGACACAACATACCGCGCTGCCCCACCATGGCTTCCTGCAATCCGCTACGCAACGCTTCAATCTGTTCACACGGCTCGCAAACCAGACTCACCACCAATTCCACCTCGCCCAAGCGCAATTTCTGCCCAATCGCCAGCGCATTCACATCCAATCCTTCCGTTGTAATGTTCTCCCGAGTAATTCCCGGCGCCAGTGAAAACTTCTGCAACGTTTCGACGTCTACCAGCAGCACTTGGCGCATTCCATTTGGTCGTGCGTGCGCGCATCCTTCCAATCCCGCGTTTTCCACCACTTTCGCCTCAATAAGCTCTTCCATCGCCGCCCGATGCCTCAGTGCTCGAAACAAATGCATTACTTTAGCCACGTGCTGCTTCTCCCGTCGCCTTGCTGGCTTCGTACTGTTTCCCGATATCGCGCCGGTAATGCATGCCCTCAAATTTAATTTTTCCCGCCCCCTCGTACGCTTTTCCCAGCGCCGCATCCAGCGAAGCTCCACTCGCCGTTACACCCAATACTCGGCCACCCGCAGTAACGATATCTGCGCCAGCTCGCTTCGTCCCCGCATGCAGCACCTTCACATCTGCCAACTTCCCAGCCTCCTGCAATCCGTGGATCACCTTTCCGCTGTCGAATTTCCCTGGATATCCGCCCGACGCCAGCACCACGCACGCACTCGCCCCAACTTTCCACTTCAATTTCTCCGGCTGCAGTCTTCCCCTTGCCACATCCTCCAGCACTTCCGCCAGATCAAAATCCATCCGCGCTACAATTGCCTGCGTTTCTGGATCTCCCAACCTGCAATTGAATTCCAATACCTTTGGCCCAGCTTTTGTCAGCATCAGTCCTACATACAGAAATCCTTGATACCGGATTCCGTCCGCGACCAATCCCTTTAACGTTGGCTCCACAATTTTTGTCGTGATCGTTTCCCACAGATTCTCGGGGAGTAACTCATCCGACGAATACGCCCCCATCCCTCCGGTATTCGGGCCCTCATTTTTTTCGAACACGCGCTTGTGATCTCGCGTCGGCACCATCGTTGCGTACTTCCTTCCATCCGTCAGCAATATGAAAGACAGCTCGTCGCCCACCAGTGTCTCTTCCAGCATCAAGCGCTTGCCGCCTTCGCCTAGTTCGTGTTTCTCCAAGACTCGTTTGATAAAGTCCGTAGCCTCATCTGGATTTCCTGCCAGAAACACTCCCTTCCCGGCGCACAGCCCGTCGGCCTTCATCACCACCGGCCAGTCCACCCCGCGCAGCGCTCCATACGCATCCCCCGGTGAATCGTACGCTCCATACATCGCCGCGCTAGGAATCGCGTGCCGCTTCAGAAACTCCTTCGTAAAGATCTTGCTTCCTTCTAGCTGCGCCGCCTGCTTCGTCGGCCCAACAACAGGCCACTTTCGATCTTCGAACGCATCCACCAATCCATTCACCAGCGGCAATTCCGGTCCTACCACCGTCAAGTCCGGCCTCAGCTTCTCAGCCAGTTTCACCAGCGCCGCCACATCCCCCGCCTCCACCGCCACGCACTCGGCTTCGCCCGCTATGCCGCCATTACCTGGCACGCACCAGATCTTCTTCACCTTCGCGCTCTGCCCCAGCTTCCATACCAGCGCGTGCTCCCGCCCTCCGCCACCAATCACCAGGATTTTCATATTCTCAACGCCTCTCCCGCACAATAGTCCGTAGCGCGCTAAAGTGTCAACGCCACGTCACCAAATCTCGCTCAACTGTATAGTCTAAGAGACCTCAGGAGGGAATTTCTTGGCTAACCTATATATTATATTTAACAGGTTATGCGCAGTATTATATTGGCCGCTTCGCGTTGCCTTTTTTGGCATAGCCCAGGCATTCCTGGCACTGCGCTCAACCTGTCTATCCGTTTCCAACTGCGCGTATCGGTATCGTCACTCCCGCCGATGCGTCCGACGACGCCAGCATGTGGCACCGTCCATCAAATATTCCGCCCGGGTCAACCACCATGCACGGCGCATGTACTTCGCCCGTCACCACACCCTTGGGCTGGATTTCCACTCTGCCTTTCGCGAAGATCACTCCGTCAAAGCGTCCCGCGATCACCACGCGATTTCCTTCGATCTGTCCTTCGACCTTCGCATTCTCTCCCAGAATCACAGTCTGCTCAGAGATGATGTTGCCCTTCATGTGTCCGTCAATGCGAAACGTTCCCGTTACCGTCAGCGTTCCTTCCACAGACACACCCTGATCGATAAAGCCTGTCCACTCTTCAGTGCTGCCGTTCTTCCCTGTCGCCGGCCAATTCCACGCCATGCAAATTCCCCCAGTGACTACAGTTCCACTCTAGCTGTGTGTCAGCGGATGTCAACGCAGGATGCTGCGTGAGTTGTCGAATGAAAGCCCTGAACGAACGTCCAGTTCCACCACCAAAATTCGCGACCTACTTCATCAGGCGATCGTAAATTCCCATCAACTGTCCCTCGTCGTAATACTCCAACACCAATTGGCCGGGACGCACCTTCGTCTTCTGCCGCAGCAGCACCTTCGTTCCCAGATGTCTCTGCAATTCCTCAATTGCTTCTCGAATATTCGGATCCATGTGTGGAGCTTCCGTGGCCGCCTTTGCGCTCCGCGAGCGCCGCGAGGCCAGTCGTTCGATCTGCCGCACTGTCAAGCCTCCGCGTGCTGCTCGCTGCGCGTAGCGCATCCGCAGTTGCGATTCCGGCACTGCCAGCAGCGCACGGCCATGTCCCGCCGTCAGCTTTCCTTCCTCAATCCATTCCTGAATCGTTGATTCTAGTTTCAACAGGCGAATCGAATTGGCCACTGTCGCGCGATCCTTTCCGGTTCGCTCCGCGACCAATTCCTGCGTCAATTGAAACTCATCCATCAATCGCTCAAAGGCCCGCGCTTGTTCCATGGCGTTCAGATCTTCACGCTGAATGTTCTCGACCAGCGTCATCTCCAGCGCCAGTTCGTCAGGCACGTTCTTCACGGTAGACGATACTTTCGTCAGGCCCGCGCGTTGCGCTGCACGCCAGCGACGTTCACCGGCAATTAATTGAAAACGGTTGCCGATCGGCCGCAGCACTAGCGGTTGGATAATTCCACTCGCTTGAATCGATCGAGCCAACTCGTCTAAAGCCTCTTCGCGAAATCGCGTGCGCGGCTGGTACGGACTGGGCTCGATCAGATCAATGTCGACTTCTTGCGGACCCGGATGCATAACCGGAGCTGCGGACTGGATCGGCGCGGGTGCAGCAGCAGCTCCTCCAGATGTCGAAACCGTCCCTACATTCGTCGGCGCTTCAGGCTCCCGAATGAGCGCTCCGAGCCCCCGTCCCAAGGCGTTTCTCGGCATGGTCAATTACCTCCTGGGCAAGCTGAGTGTATCCCTCCGCTCCCTTACTATGTATATCATAGAAAATAATAGGTTTACCAAAACTTGGTGCTTCTGCCAACCGTACATTTCGCGGAATCAGGCTCTCGAAAACCTGTGCCCCAAAAAAACTCCGTAAATCCGTAGCAACCTGCCGTGACAGCGTTAGGCGCTCGTCATACATCGTTAACACAATTCCTTCAATTTCCAGACTTGGGTTAAGCGTCCGCCGGATGCGCATCAACGTGTCCAGCAATTCGGAAACACCCTCTAATGCCAGGTACTCGCATTGAATAGGCACGATCACTGCGTCTGCGGCCACCAGGGCATTCAGTGTCAACAAATCTAATGCCGGCGGGCAGTCCAGAATGATGAACTTGTATTTTTCCCGCACCGGTCTCAGGAAGGCTTGCAGCTTATATTCGCGATTTTCTGCCACGACCAGCTCGACGGCCGCTCCAGCAAGGTTTTTGTCAGCGGGTACGACATCTAAGCCCTCAACCTGTGACTTTTGGACAATTCGCTCGAACGGTTCATTCAAAATCAACGCTTGATAGAGAGTTCTCCGCGAAGGATCCTTCGGAAAACCAATTGCCGCTGTCGCATTCGCTTGAGAATCGCAATCTACGAGGAGTGTCGATTGTTCCGCGGCAGCCAGGCAGGCTGCGAGGTTTACTGCCGTTGTGGACTTACCCACCCCACCTTTTTGATTCGCGATCGCAATGACCCGGGCCAAGAGGTTTCCCCCAACCCACGGAAAGTAACAGAGCCTATTCCAGTGCGCAAGTTGTTTCACGTGGAACAGGTTTCTATTAGTGGATTTGCTGTTGGAAAGTAGGAAAACTTCCATGCAGACTCCCAATCCTCTACCTGCGAAATGCACCACGTTCTTTTCGAAGAACGCTTCCGTTGTTTCACGTGGAACAACTCCGCTCGAACTGGTGACCACTCTCAAGTCACTGGCCACCAAGCAAAACGTTTCACGTGGAACACATTCCCTCCCAATTTTTCGCACTTGCCGCTGTAGCCGAAATCGGACTGCTGTACATCTAGCAGGTTGTCGTTCCACGTGGAACATACCCCACTTCCTAACTCGCACATAACACGCATTTAAACACTCAGTGTTTCACGTGGAACAACTCAGGAAGGCAAGAACACCCAATTTCTTACCAAAATCACCAGAAACCAAGAACTATCGTGGGAACTTACGTCGTCCAGCTAAGAACTATCTATTGTGATGTCGTTGCGCCGACTTCTATCGATTTTTTCTTCCCCACCAGTAAATACCTTCGCAAAGACTGTGGCACCGGTATGGGTTCCTGCCATTCCCACAGCTTGTTCCTCCGAATCTCCTCCAGATCACGCCCGCCAACCCACAAAATTGCCTTCCCGGCCGAAACACGCTCCGATCCCGCCCATTCCAGGAACGCTGCAAACTCCCCCACCGCCCGTGAGCATACATAGTCCAACGGCGTTAGCTCCTCATTAAGTTCCTCATAACGATTGATCAGCACCCTGGAATTCTTAAGTCCAAGTTCCCGAACCACTTCCGCCAGAAACGTCCCCTTCTTAATATTCGATTCCACTAAGAAGAGCTCCAGTTCGGGGCGCAGTATCTTCATAGGAATCCCCGGAAAGCCTGGTCCGGAGCCAATGTCGGCGAGCCGACCACCCAGAATCGGTACAGCGACTGCCCCAAACATGGATTCACAGAAGTGACGAACTAGTATCTCCAGAGGATCACGAATTGCGGTCAAATTCAGTTTCTCATTCCATTGCAGTAAAATCCCCATATATTGTTGAATAGAAATGACTTGCTTGCTATCCACGGTTACGCCAAAGGAAGCCAGAGACTGTTTAATTGTCTCCTCGGAAAGCGCCTTCTCCACTCTTGTTGACATATCGGTAATCATCCTGTAAAATTCTTGATTTTACACCACTTGTGCATCTTCAGGACTCTGCATAAGATATTTCCGCCCGGCGATTCCCGCGACAATATCAACCGTCGCGTGCCAGATCATCACTGGGACCAGGCTCTCTGTCCAAATCCGAAACGTTCCAAACACCAATCCCAGCAACGATGTACCAGCCACCCCGCTCTTTCCTTGATAAGTATGCGCCAATCCGAATAACAAAGATGTGAGCAACACCACCGACCATGTCGGCAGGCCGACTTTTGACAAGGCTGCTAGCGCAAATCCTCTATACAGAAACTCCTCGCAAACTCCGGCCGTGATCGCCAGCGCGCAATATGGCAGAAACTCCATAGAATTCTTCGGCAGCACTCGATTCGCAATACTCCTCATCAATTCCGGCGCAGGGCCTTCCATCTTTCCAACCCTTCGCAGATTCAACCAGTGCAATCCGCCAAGGACCACGGCACCCACCAACCCGGGAAGGAGAACTTCCAGAACATTCATCTGCGAAAGCCCCAATTCATTCGCCGTCAAGCCACGGGCCAATGCGCGCCACGCCACCACCAGCGTCAGCACCCACTGAAACGCCATCGTCGAGGAGTACAATACAATTTTTTCTTTGGTGCCCACACTCGGCAGCGCCAGTAGGCATTGCAATCGCACGCGGCCCCGCCACGGAATCACCACTCCGAGAAATGCGAAGATTAACCAGAAGTCCCAAGGCATTTGCGATATGAACATTATCACGTCATTGGCGCAAGATGTCCGAAAGGCCACGTGTTCCATCCTCGCATGCGCAACTCCTTCGGCATCGCTATAATCAAATCGACGGACAGGGAGGTGTGACGTGACGGATTCGGTAAGACTCACAACCATGGTAAAAGCCGCTGGCTGCGCGGCCAAATTGAGCCCCGGAATTCTGGACTCCGTGCTGCGCGGTCTCCCACCAACCACTGATCCAAACGTGCTCGTTGGATTTAGCACCAACGATGACGCCGGCGTCTATAAGCTCGACGAAAATCTCGCCATCGTCCAGACCGTTGATTTCTTCACGCCAATTGCCGACGATCCCTTCACCTTCGGACAAATCGCCGCCACCAACGCACTCAGCGATATATACGCCATGGGTGGCCGCCCCATCTCGGCACTCTCTCTGGTAGGTTTTCCCGCCCAAGGCGACACCAAAATTCTCGAGCAAATCATCCGTGGCGGCCTCGACAAAATGAACGAAGCGCAATGCAGCGTCATCGGCGGCCATTCCATCCGCAACGACGACATTATTTTTGGCTATTCCGTTACCGGCGTCATCAATCCCAGGCAAATTTGGCGAAATGTCGGCGCGCACGCAAACGACATTCTTTTATTCACAAAATCCATCGGCACCGGCGTTCTCTCCACCGCCACCAAAAACGACCGAATTGAAAAAATTGCCCTCGATGCCGCAATCGCTTCCATGACTCGCCTCAACCGCGCGGCCGCGCAAGCCTTGCGTGCCCTGGAAGTCGAAACCGACACCCAATGCATTCACGCCGTCACCGATGTTACCGGTTTTGGTTTGCTCGGCCACGCAAGGGAACTCGCTCTCGGCGATCCCGCTGCCGGACTGCAACCCGTCTCGCTCGAAATCAATTACGAACGCGTTCCACTCATCCCTGGCGCACTCGACGCCGTCCGCGCGGGAATGATTCCCGGAGGACTCAACAATAACCGCGATTTCATTGGCGATTGCGTTGGTTTCGCCGATTCTGTCCCGCAGGATTACCGCGCCCTCCTATTCGATCCGCAAACTGCCGGCGGCCTGCTCGTAGCTATCGCACCCAACTTTATTGAAAAAGCAATCGAACTCTTGCACCGGGAAGGCGTCACCGCAGCACGCATCGGCCGCGTCATCCCGAAATCGTCACCGCTCATTTCCGTAATCTGATTCCCCAGCCAGTCCATGGACACCATAACCCACGGAATCGCTGGCGCTCTCATCGCCAAAGCCGCTTTTGGTGGCGACGATCTTTTCCCGCCGTTCAGTATGACCAAACGCCGCATCATCTCTTGGTCGCTGATGCTCGGTGCCATCTTTCCAGACTCCGACGTCTTCCGCGATTCTTTCTCCAGCGATCCCTTGCTCATACTCACTTGGCATCGCAGCATCACGCACTCGTTGATCTGTCTTCCCATCTGGACACTCCTACTTGCCGCGCTCACCTACAAAATCGGGTGCTGGCAAAAATGGGATTCTCCCTCATTTCCCAGCCTCTGCGGCGTGTGGGCCATCGGCCTGCTCAGCCACATTTTCCTCGACCTCATCACCACATTTGGCACCATGATCTGGTCTCCCCTGCAATGGTCGCGCCCCGCTTGGGATATTCTTTTCATCGTCGATTTCACGTTCACCGCTATTCTTCTCATCCCCCAGTTGCTTGCCTGGACTTTTGAAGATCCCGCGCATCTTCGCCGCCGCGCCATCTTCATGTGGCTGATTTTCACTCCAACCGCGTTCCTCATCTCCAAAATTGCGCAAATTGTCGGCGCGCCGATATCTGACGCCGCCATTCTCGTCGCCACGCTTCTCTTTGCTGTGCTTTTCCTCTTGCCCGCATTCAGCGGTTGGGGCGAACGAGTCCCTTACATCACCTGGAATCGTCTCGGCTTGGCGCTCGCCGCTTGCTACCTGCTCGCCGCTACTTTCGCGCATCATGTCGCCCTTCAGCGTATGAAGGAATTTGCCAAACGCGAAAATGTGCAGATCGAAAGTATTGGAGCCCTTCCCTATCCGCCATCCATTTGGCATTGGGATGGACTGGTTCGCGGTCCGCGCGGCGTCTACGAATTAAACATGGATCTTAGCGAAGGCTTGTTCGACAAAGGTCTTTTCCACGCCAGTTATTCCGATCCCGAGGTGATTCAACACAAATATTATCCGGACGCCTCTTCCAATATTTTCATCGACCTCGCGCGCACCTTGCCCGAAGTGCAAAAGGTTTTGTGGTTCGCACGCTTTCCCGTCACCCGTTTTCACAAAGAGGGAAGCGATGCCATCGTCGAATTTTCCGACCTCCGCTTTCCACAAATCCGCAAAGATCGCCCCGCTTCCTTCACCTACCGGGTTCGCTTTTCGCAAGAGGGGGAGGTCGTATCGCAGGGGTGGGTCAGGCGCTGAACTTCGGAGATGTACTGACTTAAACGTCTTTCACTCATTACATTGGCAAATGTACTGATGGCTTTTGGCCCGCCGGTCTAGTCCTAAGTTACTTCTTTGCTCCCGCAGGCTCGCTCTTCACTGCGTGGATCACCACTTGGCGCTCTTCGCCCGTTCCAATGCTTTCCGTGCGCACTCCCGGCATGTCCTTCAGCGCCAGATGCACAATTCGCCTCTCGCGCGACGACATCGGATTCAGTTGAAATGACTGTTTAGAAGTCTGCACCCGTTCCGCCGCCACTCTCGCCGTCATCTTCAACTCTTCAACCCGCAGTGCACGGTAGCCACCGCTATCCAGATGGATCTTGTCATGGAACGCCGGTTCCAGCCCCAATGCACGAAACGCCAGATGCTCCAGAGCCTTCAACACTTCCCCATTGCGTGCCAGCAACAGTTCCTTGTCTTTGCCACCCAGGTCGGCCAGCACCTCTGCCTCGCCTTGCCCGTCCGTGGTCGTACTCTCCACCACGCGCACCTTCACCTGCAATTCCAATCGCCCCGCTCGAACTATTTTCTCCAGAAACGCCCGCAGCTCATCCGCTGCTGCCACACGGTCCAGCTTTCCATCATGAATCAGTTGTGCTGTCATTGTTGGCCTGTTGGTGCGGAACTAAAGCACCACTCCGAATTCATTGTTGAATCCTAACTACTTACTTCTTGGCGCGGACGATCTTTGCTGGGGCAGGGAGCGGATGGGTCCTATTCAAATACCACTGCTGAACGATACCCACCAGACTGCTGGTGAGAATATACAACGCCAGGCCGCTTGAAAACGGGAAAACTACAAACATTACCGCAAAGCTGATCGGCATGATTTTCATCATCTGTGCCTGCTGCGGATCGGTCACGGTCATCGGGGTCATCTTCGATACCAGATACATCGTTATGCCCACGACTACCGGCAAAATGTAATAAGGGTCTTTGGAAGACAAATCATGGATCCATAGCCAGCCCGCATGCCGTAATTCGATGGTGCCGCGCAACGCCGAGTTCAATCCAAACCAGATCGGCATCTGCAAAAACATCTGAAAGCAGCCGCCCACCGGATTGATCCCTTCGCGCGAATAAACAGCCATCACTTCTTTGTTCATTTCCGCTTTGCGCGGGTCGTTCATCTTGTACTTCTTGTATCTCTCCTGGATCTGCTTGATTTCCGGCCCCACGCGCTGCATTTTCATCGTGGTTTTGTAGCTTGAAATGCGCAGCGGAAACAGCAACATGTTGATGATCAGTGTCAACACCACAATCGCCCATCCCCAGTTCGGGATGTAGGTGTGCATCCATTTCAGCGCGTGAAACAGCGGGTCGGCGATGAATTCCATCCAGCCAAATTGCACCAGCGAGTTCAGCGGCGGACGCATCGCTTTCAGATTGTCGTAATCCTTCGGTCCCACAAAAACACGCAAAGCCATTGGTTGGGCCGTCGTCGCCGTTGCCAATTCCTGCACTGGCTCCGCTTGCTCTTTGCCATCCACCTGCTTGGTGTAGAAAACTTTCCAATAGCGCGTTTCCAGCGGCGTGGACAGGTTGTCGAGCGGTGCCAGAAACACCGCCGTGAAATAGCGATCGTCAATTCCCGTGAATGTTTTGCCACCCTGCCAGACATTTCCCCACTTTTCCGGGCCTTCCAATTTTTTCGCCAGGAATGTGGAGAGCTTTCCGTTTTCGCTATAGAAGGTAGTGATCGTCGCGGAAGGCGCCGGGTCTGTCACCGTGAAATCGCCAAATCCGCCGCGCCACGCCACGCCTGCCAGCACGTGCGCACCGTTGTAGTTGGTGGCGGTTTCGACATTCACCACATACGAATGATCGAAATGGAATGTCTTCGTAACTTCGAGGTGCCCGTCGCTCCACCTAAATTTCAGGTCCGCGGGAGCTGTCAGTGACGTGCTGTCTCCAGAAATCTTGTATAGCGCGCCATTCGCGGCCTTTTCCAGTTGAGGATCGTCGAACACCAGCGAAAATGGCCAGCCACCTGTTTGCGTTGCCGCTTCCGGATGCACCAGGTCCAGGGTGCGCTGTGGTTTCGCGTCATCCTTATATTTTTTCAGTTGCCAGCTCTTCACCACCGCCCCGCGGTTTGAAAACTCCACGCGATACAGCGCGTTTTCTACCACCACCGTGCGCTCTTGCGAATCTGCCGTCGCCAGAACAGGGGCAACGGACGAAGCTGTCATAGCTGCCGGTGCAGATGTGGCCGCTGAAGACGTTGCAGGGTTTGCAGGTGTTACTGCTCCGGGCGTTGCGGGCGCCGTTTGCGCCGGTTTGTTCGGTTGCGGAGGATTCACGGGAGGCTTGGGCCCGAAAAATCGCATGTACCCCAAAAACACCACCACGCACAGCAAGGAAGCCAGCAGGAATCGCACGTCGGGCGACAAATTTCCTTTGCCCGGCCCACCCGGCGGCACTACGTTTATTGGAGGCGTGCTCACAAGCGCACCTCATGCGTTTCTGCACAGCTAGCGGCATTCGTATGCATCTCTTCCCATTTCTCCGGTACCGGATCAAATCCAAATTTTCGCGACAATGGATGGCAGCGCAGCAAACGCTTGGTTCCCAGCCACATTCCCCGCAACACGCCAAACCGTTCGATCGCTTCGTAGGCATAGCGAGAGCAAGTCGGCTCAAACCGGCAGCTCCCCGCAAAAAGCACAGACAGGTAAGACTTGTAGACAGTCAGCGCAAACAGCGCCAGACGCACGCTTTTCTTGTTTTTGTAGCGGCCGCCATCCGAGGCGGGCGACTTTTTCGCGCGGTTAGAAGCTTCACTCACAGATTTTTCACCAGCCGCAACAATTCGGCAGTCAGCACCGGTAGCGGCGCGTTCGCTACCGAACTCTTTGGATGCATCACGAAATCCCATCCTGCGGGTATCTCCTGCCGGTGACAGCGGACCACCTCTCGCAATCGGCGCCGGATGCGATTGCGCACCACAGCGCCTCCCAATGCTTTCTTGATGCTGAATCCGAAGCGGCTCAACGGCAAGTCATTGGGGCGTACGAAGAGGGTAAAGTGGGAACTCGACCGGCGTTTCCCGCCGCGATACACCGCGTCATACTCGCTGCGCCGCACCAGCCGTGCTTCGCGCGGAAACCGCAGCCCATCCTTCGCCGGCACGGCCTGACCCTCGCCCGGATTAGGGCGTGAGCTTATGACGGCCCTTCTTGCGGCGAGCCGCCAATACTTTGCGGCCACCCTTGGTTTTCATGCGCGAACGGAATCCGTGTGTCTTGGCGCGGCGGCGCTTCCGCGGTTGAAATGTACGCTTTGGCAAAACAATTCTCCTTAGTTCCAGTTACGGCTGACGAAATTCCCACAAGCCCAATATACGTGCCCGTGTAGGTGCCGGGCTTTAGCCCGGCCAGAATTCCTACGTGTTGCTACCGCTCTCGTACCAAATGTAAAATCGCGCAGCTCTTCGCCACACGATCACTACCCTAGCTACGATGGCCGTGGTTCGTCTTTGTCAAGCCCGTTGCCCGTTATCCAGCAGCTTTCCGAATCTACAAGTGTACTGTCCGCCCGCGCAAAGGGTCAAGAAACCCCCGGGGTAGTATCCTGCGGGAAAAAATAAGCTACACCCACGCCGCTCAGATGGTCGCGGTATACTGCGGGATCATGGAAATCAATAATTTGGAACTAGTCGCCCGAATGCGGCAATTCGAAGATCATTTTGTAGAGAGGAAAACGGTTGGCGACAGAAAAGACTGGCTGAAAACCATAGTCGCCTTTGCCAATTCCACGCCGGACGGATCGAACGCCATTCTTTTCATCGGTGTCACGGAGGAGGGAAAGATCGAAGATCACGAATGCGACCTCGACACCGTGCAAAAAACACTTAACAAGGAACTCGGAAAAGCCTATCCCCCTATTCAGTGTCACTCAACCATTCTAGAAGAGCATGGCCGCAAAGCGCTCGCCCTTATCATACCGTCAAGTAAGAATCGACCTCACTTCTCGGGACCGGCTTATGTCCGACGACTTTCCGAAACCTTCCCAGCTTCAGAGCAGGAATTCTCTGAACTCATCGCACGGCGTAACAGCATGGTTTCCAAGATTCTGGACTACAAGGGAAAGTGGGTTACCGTGATGAACAGTCGTTTTGCAGGCCCGCACCTCGCGGAATCCCTTTGGCCTCCCAATGCGAGTGTCTACGACTGCAACCAGTTCTTCCTCACGCTCACGATTGGTGACCAACCTCGCGACCGTCAATCATTTCCTCTGGAAATGGTAACGATCGCCCATGACCATTCCAGAGACACACTCCTCATCAAGTTGAATCGTTAGCAATATGGTGCCGTTTTAGCATCTTTCGACAGATGAAACTGGAGATTCGACATGCGTGGACAATGGCTCGGTAGTTACGAAAAAACCAAAGCAAGAAAGACAAAGAAAACAGTGTCTTTTCTGCGAAAACTACGCCGATTCTAAAGAAGATACATTTCCCCTTTGGCTCTTAGAAGTTGTAGCCAACCGCCAGGATATGCGCAAAGCTGTAAGCGATTTGCCCATCAAAATGCAAAAAGGGTCATCGGTACTCAGAATTAGAACAGTTTGTCAAACTGTAGACCAGTTGGTTTCATTGATGTACATTAGCGGCGGCTGAGCACAAGGTTCGCAGCGTACACCTTGCGATGACTAAGCATAATCATCACGACCTGCCTTCGACGCAGCGCTCGTCTCCCAAGTCACCTCAGGAGTCACGCGAGGTTAGGAGAGGTATGAAGTCGTTGGAGAAGCTCCGCGTCAGCGAGGAACGCTTCAGGCAGTTCTTTGAGACGTTACCAGAGTACTGCTACATGATCTCTCCGAGTGGCATCATTCTCGACGTCAATTCGGCGGCTTGCGAGGCTCTTGGTTACTGCAAAGAAGAACTCGTCGGCGGGCACATTTCTGTCATTTATGCTCCTGAATCTCTCTCGAGAATGAAAGATCTCTTTAAGAAATGGAAAAGGAACGGGGCGCTTCAAGCCGAAGAGTTAGTCATTCTGACGAAGCAAGGACAGAAACGAACTGTGCTTCTCAGCGCAAGATCTGTGAAAGATAGAAAAGGGAACGTCCTGCATTCCACCTCGGTGCAGGTGGATATTACTGAACGCAGGCTAGCTGAAGAGGCCCTCTCAACTATTAGCCGCACATTGATTGAGGCTCAAGAGCAAGAACGTGCTCGGATTGCAAGAGAGCTTCACGATGACATCTGTCAGCGTCTCGCATTGTTGGGCCTCGAGTTAGACCGCCTCGAACACGGGGGGCCTGATTGGCCTGAGGAAGTCTATCATCGCGTGGGCAAGCTCAGGAAACAGACCTCTGAGATCGCGAACGATCTCCAATCCTTGTCGCGCGAGTTACACTCTACACGGCTGGAGATTCTGGGCATGGCTACCGCCATGAGAGCATTCTGCAAAGAATTTGCAGAGGAGCGGAGCGTGGAGATCGACTTCCAAACCCGCGATTTACCGGGCCCGTTGCCGCCGGAAATCTCTCTATGCCTCTTCCGAGTTCTGCAAGAAGCTCTGCAGAATGCTGCAAAACACAGCGGGGTAAGGCGGTTCGAGGTGCGCTTGTGGGGAACGCCGGAAGAGATCCAGCTCTCGGTCGCGGATTCGGGCCAAGGCTTTGACCTGCAATTGCGAAATAAGGGAAAAGGACTTGGCCTCATCAGCATGCAGGAGAGGCTGAAAATTGTGAATGGAACGTTTTCGGTGATATCACAACCCAACCTTGGGACTACGATCCACGCTCGTGTTCCCTTCAGCAAAGTTGCACATGCAACGGCATAACAGAATTATCCCGCGAATGGAAGTCTTCGCTCCTTCATGGAAGGAGTTGACGCCCGAGGGCAACCTTGAAATTGCTGAAAGAGCAATTGAGGAGCATTGGTGGAAGGAATCAGCGCAGGATTAAACTGCATGTGGAAGCAAGCGCTCGGGAGAGCGAAGCAGTATTTTGCCTCGGCGCTTCAAGACGGCGCCATTGGTTTGCCATTCACTCAAAATGCGGCTTGTGGTGAACGGGGTGATATTCGCCGCGCTGGCCAACTCCTCATTTGAGACGTCAAATTCAACCCCCCCTAGAACTTTTTGGCCAATAACTCCCGCCAGTTGAACGAGAATTTGACCAAGTCTTTCGCGCGCAGTATCGCAAACTAGTGCTACGTGATCGGCAAGATACCAAGCTAAGTAGTCGGAGGCCATAGATAGTGCATTCTCCAGCAACCTTGGGTACTTTGCTGCGAGGCTCCGAATTGTGGCACGGTCCCACACTAAGAACGAGCTGTCTCTTACCGCTTCCGTGCTGACGAGATACTTAGAAGGCTCGGATAAAAACGCCGCACCGCCCAGGATCTCTCCAGGCGTAAGCCAAAGCAGAAGAGTTTTGTGACCGTCTTGTGTGAGGTAAAAATATCTTGCGTGGCCGCTGGTTAGCAGGAACAAATGATCTCCAGGGTTACCTTGGTTTGTGATGACGGAACTGGCGCGGTAGCGCCGCTCCGTTGCTGCTGTCCGGATGATATCGAGATCACCCGGCGCCAATCCTTCAAAAAGCCGTGACTTCGAGCGCGAGGGCAGAAGGGCAATTCCCGTGGCGGGCATGGATCAATCTCCTTGAGAGAAGGCTGAATCCCATAGATCCTGGCACTTGCAAAGTCTTTGGGCACGCTTGTGAAGCATCGCCAACATCCTACGACGTGGGGACCGCCGCACCTCTCATATCTAACAGTTTAGTCGATACCGCCCACTGCCAGAAATAACAGTTTTCTTACTCCTCTCGGCTGCGGTTCAAGGCGACGCCATTCGTTATTAGAGAATTCCCCGATGCCTAATAACGACGTTACCGAACATCTCTAACAATGTCGGCCCAGTCAAATACTTTTTTGAACAGACTCCTCCGTCCACTCCGAAGAGTGGTCTTCCTTGTTCTTTGTTGACCTCTGCATCGACGGCCACGGCTCGCTCGCAATCTTTTCGGTCGGCTTCAGTCCGACCCATACATCTCTTCGATCTGTACTTCGATCATGATTACTAATTCAAACTCCCTTTACAGGGAGCGGGATGCCCAATCAAGTGCACGTTTCGCCCCACGACGTGAACATCAGAGGGACCTTCATAGAGGGTCTGACCAGGTGTCAGAGTCACTTCCTTTCCGCCCTTCACCTGCATCACGATCGACCCATCAAGCACATAAACAAACGCATGCGCGTTGTGGCGATGTATAGGGTCCGAGCTACCCGGCGGGTACTCCACTGTGATCATCAGACCTTCCTTTCCAGGAAAGTCGGTTAGGTCTTTCGACAAGAGCGGCGTCACTTTCGCGTCTTTGGGTTCCAGTGTGACGGACATCAGACAAACCAGCATCATTACTAGTTTTCCAATCGTCATAAATAAACCTTTCGTTTGAATGAGTCGTTTGAATGAGGCCAGTTCACGCAAACCGGCCTCTCTTTGACAGCTCCACTAGTGGGCAGCCGCCGCCATTTTCGCTGCGGGCTGAGTGAGCCACGTTTCGAAATGCGTCTCGCCAAGCTGGGCGTCTTTGCCGGGAACTAGCGTTTGATCGTTGACCTCCGCGCCGGAGTATCGCGCGTGTGGGTCGGCGATGACTTCGCGGGAATCTTTGAGGGTGGCCAAGCGCCGGCGGACTAGTTCATCCAGGCGAAACTGTTCCGGCCCCCCTATTTCGACGGTTCCATTTACCGGCGGGCCTACAGCGGTCCGGCCTACCGCACTAGCGACATCGTCTGCAGCCATCGGCTGGAAAAGCACAGGTGGCAGATGCGCCTTGTCCCCGACCATGGAAATGTCGGCGAGCCCCTTGACGAATTCGAAGAACTGCGTCGCACGCACGATGGAGTAAGGGATTGACGATTCTTTGATCAGTTTCTCCTGAGCGATCTTAGCGCGGAAGTATCCGCTTTCGGGCATGCGCTCAGATCCTACGACAGACAGCGCTACGTGATGTCGCACTCCCGCCGCCGCTTCATAAGAAAGTAGGTTGCGGGTTGATGTCTCGAAGAATTTCATCACCGCCGAATCTTCCCACGAAGGAGAGTTCGTTACGTCAACGACCACCGACGCACCTTTCAGCGCTTCAGCCAGTCCCTCGCCCGTGAGAGTGTTGACACCCGAATTGGGTGATGCTGCTACCGCGTCGTGTCCCTGCTCGCGCAACTTGGTAACGAGCTTTGACCCGATCAGTCCACTGCCGCCGATCACTACGATTTTCATGATTGCCACCTCCATTTTCCGTTTACCTTCAAGTGTGTCTTTCGTCAAGCGAAATACAACTCGGCATAAGGCCCGGTCTGGTCATCATCGCAATGCATCACTAGTTGACTGTAACAACCATTTATAGACTATAAGCGTGTCCATGAGCTGTGGTTCAGCAAGATCGAGCGCGACGTCATCGCACGAGGGGTATTCACTTCTGTTTCGGATCTGAAGAGAAAACTCTTGCCCTACATCCGGCATTACAACAAATCGCCCCCGTACCGTGAAGTGGAAATATGCCGATCCATCACGCCATCTCAGTACACAATCAGTTGGTACAGGCCACTAGGACCGGCACTTGATATTGTTCAGGTCTTCGGTGAAGTCCGTCTTGGGTTCGGTAATTCCGCTAACACCAGGTGTGCTTCTTCGTGGAACTGAGTTGGAGCCTTCCACCGCGCTGCGCGGGGGCTTAGGTACTTGCCGCAGAATGTCGGAATCCGGTGCTTGATTGGGATACAACGGCACCGACCTGGCGTTAGCAGGCAGGAGAACGATGTCAACTCGGCGATTGTAAGCCAGCCAGGTCGCACGGGAATCGTGCACCCACTTTTCCGGAGGCTGGTTAGGATTGCGAGTCTGCAGGTCGCTAACCGTACCTTTGTCCAGCGGTTTCTGCTTGCCGTACGCTGAGATATCGATTTTTTCTGCGGCGATTCCCTGCGAAACCAGAAAATCCTTGACCCCTTGGACCCTGCGTTCGGATAAGGAATCATTGTACTTGTCCGCGCCGCGCTCGTCTGTGTATCCATCAAGCGACAACTTCGCGTCTGGGTCGTATTCGAGATACTGTTTGAATCCGGTGGCGAGAGTTGTCAACTCTTCCTGCTGGCTGCGAACGAGTCCCAGCATCGGGTCCTCCTCGGTAGGATAGGCGGTCGGGAAGAAAACGCTGTGGAGCAGCACGGTGGGCGTGGATTCAACGGAACCCTTCAGGTGGACCACCACTGTCTTGGTTTCCGAACCACCACATGCATTGGTCGCGTTCAGAGTGTATTTGAACTCTTCGTCCACTGGCCCAGTGCCGCTCTGCGTTGGGCTGAGGGTGAAGGACTTCGTGCCGTTGGCATCAACGGAGCCACCCGGATTCAGAGAGGCCGTGTCGGAGTTGGTCGACGACCAATTCAACGTAGTGCTCCCTTGTTCGATGATCTTGTCGCCGATACGGCGGTACCTGACCTCCGTGGGCGAAGCGTTCAGCGATGATTGCACGACAGAGTTGACTTCCACCGTCGTACTCGGCGTTGTCACGCCACCTGGCCCTGAAGCCGTTAGCTGATATACGGTGGTTTGCCGAGGCGAAATAGTCTTCTCGCCTGAAGTCGGAACGGGGCTCATACCACTCATGTCGGCTTCGACAGTTTCATTGGAAACCCATGCCAGCTGCGTATTTTGGTTGCAATCGATTTTCGACGGGTTGGCAGTGACAGACCCGCTGACAGGCGCAACAACGACAGTGGCGCTTGCAATACCGGCCGTAAAGCGTGGCGCCAATTTAGGCAGCTCGCATTCGGGGCGATAGGTTGGGCACGACGAGCCGCGTGACCAGGGCTTGCTCTTTTCTTTCCCATTTACTATATCAACAATCACGCGCTGGTCTGCCGCGACCGTGATCGGGCCGGACCACAGTTCCTTGCCATCCCGAGTGACCGTCACTTGGTGCGTTCCTGGTGGCACAATCAATTCCTGGTGCCAATTAATGTCGTGATTGAACTCATCCACGTGGCCCACGAAGTAAGCGGGCTTCTTGCCGTTCAGAAGAACGGCCGCGGCTGTGGCTCCGTGGAGTCTTCCTGCTTCAATCTGGATGCGACCACGAGGGCCCGGCACAGGTGCGCCAACGGGTTCCAGCTTTATCTCCACAGGTACCGTCGTGTCCGAATCCATCGAGACTTCCTGCTCGACAAACTTGTACCCGTAGTTGGCCACAACCACATGGTGAGTGCCGACATCGAGTTTAATGACCCGATTGCCGGGACCAATGGCCTTGCCGTCGACAAACGTGTAGGCCTGCTTGGGAGTGACCTTCATCTTCAGTTTTCCTGGTTTCGGCTCTTGCGCAAAGGTAATCGAGCTGAGGAAAAGCGTGGCGCCAAGCAGCAGGCAAAAGGACTTAAAACCTTGAACGTTCATAAAACCTCCCGCAAACTCTCTTCACACAGTCAGGCATTTGCGCTGGCAGCGGAACCACGGGACGGTCGTGTTCGCTGGAGATTCTGCCATCATGAGAACTACTGCGCAACTATAGAAATCAACTAAATGATGCGCCGGGCTCTTATGATTCATTGCGCAAGTTAGGGAGCGGAGGGAATGGCAGCGAGGTTCAAGTGGTGTAGCATAGTCCTAGTAGTTATAGGACCACAGAATGCACCTAAATCGCCTCTACCTCCCTATCGCAGGGTTTTTGGCCTTGGCACTTGGCACTTCTTTACACGCCCGTGGAAAGTTTTGGGATTTCTTGGGCTCCGCCCATGTCGACGGGAGCCGCGACCACGGCAGAATTCAGATCGTTCGTCGTGATCGCGTTTTTCACACTATCCAGTTGCGGGTCAGCGGCGAGGGCATTTTTTTGGATCGCCTGGTGGTGCACTTCGGAGACGGCACTTCCCAGGAAAGTATCGTCAGTGGCCGGGTTCTCGGAGGAAGTAACTGCATCATCGAACTCACCCGCGAACGTGCCCTCGAGAGCGTCGAACTTTGGTATTTCAAAGAGTCTTGGGGACACACTCCGAGGGTGAGTTTGTACGGTGTCCCTTTGCCGGACGCCGACGGCGCGGCCATCGCGCAAGCGCATTGACTTGGCTCACGCGGAAATGACTTCCCGCTCTATCGAGATATTGGCCGCGGCCAACTCCCAATTTGAACAAAGGGGGTTGGTTGTCGTAGCCAACCTCCTCTAGCAGTGTTTTTAGTGGTCCGTTTGCGCCGCAGGTGGAAATGGAGGACCGGCTGGATCAAACAGGGGAGCTGTCCAGTATGCGAACGAGGCGCCAGTGCGGCTGGTGCCTGCGGTCGTAAAGTAACGGAACGAGTTCGAGACAAGCTGGCCCATGCGATCGGGATACACACCGGTGAGAGACGTGAGAATGCCGGTGGCAGTGTAAGAGATCAGCGCCGTGTGATCATTGGCCAGCAAGGTGCCGTTATCGGTGATGAAATTGAGAAGGTGCGGCAGCTGTTCCAGGTCAGAGGGGACATTCGGGTTATCGCGCAGGAAGTGTGTGTTATCGAACTGGATGTAGATGACATGCTGAATGTCGCCATGCGCTGAGGCAAGGCGGCAACTGTTGCCAGGCGGAGGTGCTGCCGCGGCGTCATTTGTCAGGGATGCGGAAAGCAGGCCGACTATCGCTGACGACAGAGCGATCCTACAGATCGTCTTGCAGAAATGCCGCGCGGCTTCACATGCGGGCGAACCAAGTAAGGACATAACTGACCTCCATTGCCGAGTAGTCGGCCCTGTAAGGGTCTGCCCGTCGCGTTACGTTAACGTGAAACGGCCATGATGTTGTTGTGAAGGATTGTAATTTTCTTGCACTAAATGCGGAGCACGTCTTCTCAAACGAATAAGGGAATTGCCGTATTGCGGAAAGCCTATTTATGAGTGAGGTCGCAGCCGGCGTTCCGCGAGGCTCGGTTGCGGCGCGGGAATTTGATTCGACTTTTGCGTGGGCGACGGATGATTGACCTTGGTTAATCTTCCTTTTGCTACCATGTTGCGGTGCGCTTCTTGCCACGATGGAATTTCTCCCGAATCCTGGCTCCAATGCGCGACGGCGGCCTCGTCACACCACTTCAGCAGCTTGGGCATGGCGCGCAAATGCGCTCCCGCGACGCGATAGGTATTCATCGCCGCCTCACTCTCCCAAGCCGTGACGGTCCAGAACACGTTTCGAGACATACGTACGATCTTGCCGGCAAGAAAGCCGGCGCTGCGCTCCGCCTGGTTCGCCGAGCGGATCGCTCCCCACAGGAATTGTGGTAGAAAGAAGAAGGATCGAACCCGCAACCTGGTCACGGAAAAAAATGCCATCGGCTTCCTCTATTCATCATCAAGAAATTCCCCCACAAGATACACCTGAAGAGAATTTCCATAAACAATTGTATCGAGTCCACTCGTCTCAATAGACAAAACCACACTGCTGTCTTGGTCCGATGAGCAGACAATAAATCGGTGGGCATAAATCGGGACAAACTGCCCATCTTCTGGAAGCCGGAAGCCCTGCGCTGCCAGATCCGCGACGAACTCAGAACGAGTCGCTGCAATTTGTCGAATCCGATTTTCTACCAATTCGATGTCGCGAGGATAGGAATAAACTCCAGGGGATACTCGATTGCGCTCCCCGCACGAACCATAAACGTTGCAGCGGGTAGGTCCGTTCCATTCATTTCGCCCAAAAACGTCTTGAAATCGCGCGGAAACTTAATACCCAACATATTTTCATACTCGGAGACTAAATCTTCAGAAAGACCAACATCCCAGCGCGTTCCTCGCTGGAATTGAAGGCCATAGAGCGTCGGATCAATAGATTTCTTGTCCCACTTGGCTTCTGTCGCGCGCTTGAATTCCCTCAAAAACTCTTGTGTCAGCGTGCTTCAATTCACCACAAGCAGTGCAAAACCGTCGTAGCCCTTTTCGCCGACTGTCTGAATCTCCGTGGCGCTCACACGCTTGTCAGTCACCAACAAATCATTGAACTGCCGCACTCCCTGAATATCCGGGTCCTTGCTGCTGGCGTCGATCACCTTGCCATCCCGAATGATGTTGTCCACTACGATGACTGTGCCCGGGCGCGACAGTTTCAGCGACCAATCCAAATACGCGGGAATGTTTTTCTTGTCGGCGTCGATGAAGATCAAGTCAAACAGAGCACACTGCTCTTCCAGAAGTTTCGGCAACAATTCCAGCGCGCTTCCCAGTCGTACTTCAATCACGTTCGCAAGCCCGGCCATCACAAAATTTTTCCGCGAAACTTCTGCGTGCTTCGCGTCCATCTCCAGCGTGATCACTTTTCCCCCGGCGGGCAGTGCGCGTGCCATCCAGATCGTGCTGTAGCCGGCCAGCGTGCCGATCTCCAGCACATTTTTTGCCCCGCACATGCGCGTCAGCAGGTGCAGCAATTTTCCCTGTGTTGGCGAAACCGCGATCTGCGGCAGCCCCGCATCGACGCCGTTCTGTTGCGTCGCGGTCAACACCGCATCCGCCGGGATCAGCTTTTCTTTGATGTACGAATCAACCGCGGTCCACAACTCCTGGGTCATTGCGTTTTACCTCCACTCCAGTGGCGGAGCAAGAATTCTAAAACCGCCAGCCATAACCCACAATCAATTGAATACTGTGTTTCAGCCCGCCGCCCGGATAAATAGTATCCGTGCCATTCACGTCGACAGTTTTCGTACCATAAAAAATGTGAGTGTCTCCGGCCTCCAGGCGCAACGTTCCGTGTTCCGCTGGATAAAACTCCACGATACCGCCCAAGTCCAGGACAATATTTGTCGAGCGCGCGTACGTGAATGTCTGGGTGCCTTCGCTTGGGCCCGTCACGCTGGTGATTGCCTGCGAATAGCTGTTGAATCCCGGACGCACTTTGCCAAAGAACCCAACGTGGTTGCGCCGTATGCCGCCCTTCACGCCAAATAGCCCCTGAAATATTTCACCGCCATCGTGCGGCCCAGCCGTTGCGCGGCTCACCGGAAAATACATCACATCGCTATCAAAATAAAAAACGCCGTAGATCTGCCGCGAAAAATATCCACCGAGGCCCAGATCGGTGCGCACTCCGTTGGTGGCGCCTTCGCGCACGCTTACCAGCGTGCTGAACAACGGACCGATTTCCCAGTTCCCCGGAACCGCCCGCTCCGCTTCGTTTTCGCGCAAAGTGCCTGGTCGATAAGCCACGCCGAAATTCAGCCGGGTGGTGTCTTCGATTTTTCCGATCGCGAATCCCGCGCCGTTCGGTGTGGAGTAATGCTCGTTGGCAACGCGGTACGGGTTCCCGCTGATGTCCGCGCGGAGCACCCAGCGCGGCGAAAGGTAGTATTCGATCCCTCCACCCAGGTTCAACTCAAAATAAGTTGGCGAAAAGGTGCGGTCGCTGCCGTCGGGATTCGTGTTGTTGCTCAGCACATCGCTGAAGTGCAGCAGACCGGGGCGAATCAAACCGAATACCGAGATGTGCCTGGTCTGCACCACCTTAGCGCGCACTCCAAAGACGGCCTGGAACGTTGAGCCACCCTGATTCAGCGGCAACGAAGCGGAATGTTCCGGGAAGAAATCAACTTCCGTTTCCAGCGCCAGCCGCCGGTTGAAATCCCAATTGAACCGCCCGCCAAAGCCCGGAAAATTCTTCCCGCCACCGCCGACCGGCGTCTGCCGAATCGTCCCGAACTCCCCGCCAATTTCCACCCGTGTGTAATTTTCCTGCGCGGAACAACAGAACGGTCCGAAGAGGAGGAACAATACTGCGAAGAAAAAAGGAAGCACCTGCCGAACATTGTCATTCCGAGGGCGCAGTTTGCCCGAGGAATATGCTTTATCTTTGGCTCCGGAGAACCTCACTCTGTTCGAAATGACAACGCAAAGAGAGTTTCCTCGCGTGATGCCGTGCGGCCTAAACCATCTTGCGGTATTCATCGTAGGCCGCCAGAAAACGATCCACATCCTTGCGCAGCAAATAATACGGCGTAGACATGCGAACCTTCGACGGCAATCCGCCGCGTATCCTGATTTTCTTTTCCTTCCACAGCCACAATTCCATATCCGGCATCTTCGCCGGAGCTACCGTTACCGTGGCGATTCCGCAGCGGAGCGCAGGATCGGGAGACGTCCAGCTTACTGCGCCGCGCGACAGCATCTCCTTCAGGATGTAATCGGCCATCTGTCGGTGCCGCTTCTCGATGCGCTCCATGCCGATCTGATTGGCCAATTCGGTTGCCGCGCGCAATCCACACAGGGCCGGCACGTTGGAACTGCCGATGCGCTGAAAACGTTCCGCGCGAATTTTCTTGTCCTCCCAGCCCTCGGTCGCGATGGTGTTCCACAGGCGGTCGATCTGCTCGTCGCGCACATACAGAAATCCGGTCCCCTTCGGGGCTTGCAGCCACTTGTGCGGGCTCGAAGAATAGAAGTCGCAGCCAATTTCAGAAATATTCAGCTTCATCATTCCCGGCACGTGCGCCCCGTCGACCGCGCAGAGAATTCCCTTCGAGCGCGCCAGCGCCGCCAATTCTTTGGCAGGCAGCACCACCCCCGTCACCGTGCTGATGTGGCTGAAAAATAAAACGCGTGTGCGCGGCGTAATTGCCTCATTGAAAAGATTCAGCACCGTGGAGGCATCTGGCACCGGCTTAGGCAGCATCACTTTCTTCACCACGATGCCGTAACGTTTCGCGCGCAAATTCCAGGGCTGTTCTCCGCCGGGATGCTCCTGATCGGTCATCAACACTTCGTCGCCAGCCTTCAGATCAATTCCGTTGGCGATATAGCTGTTCGCTTCCGTTGCGTTGCGTACCAGCGCCAGTTCGTCGCGCGTGCAGCCGACAAATTTTGCCAGGGGATCGCGGAATTGATTCCACGACGCGTAGCCCCAGATTGGATAGTCCTCAGGATCCGTCTGGGCCAGGCGTTCGGCGTCGCGATAGCCTTCAAACACCGCGTTGAGCACCGGCACCGGCGAAGAGCCCACCGTGCCGTTGTTCATGTACGCTTCGTCTTCCGGAATCAAAAACTGTTTGCGGATCTCCGACCAATACGCTTCTTCATTGCCCGCGTACAGGGAAGGCTCGGGAAGCTTTTCCGGAGTTTTCCCAAGCAAATCCTTGCACACTGAGGGGAAGTCCGCGCTACCTATTGCCGCGAAACCCGCAAACGAAGAAAGAAACCCGCGTCGGTCAATCATTTCGCCTCCTCAAGTGCCACGAACAGCCACCCGGGATTCTATCTCGACTTGCTGTTCTAGCGGATTCTTTCGCCACAATCCTCGCGCCAACTCTCGGTCCCTAAGATGGGGGAAGAGTGCTCCGGACACGCACCTGCAGCATGTCTGGCAGGCAGTCGGCGATTCCACTTTTGCGCCATTCAACACACGTTTTGTTTGCGTACCGTACTCTAGTGGTATAGTCGGACCACGACGGATTCCAATTCCTGTTGCGGAGACAAATTCGTGCACCGCCCTGCCCTTTGTCTGCTGATCCTTGTTTGCTCAGTTTCCCCGGTGGCCGCCCAACAAGCTTCCGATCCCGTGGCAACGGCTATCGCCCAAGGAGACCTCTATCAGTCCAAACAAAAATTTGATCTGGCGCTCGACGCCTACCATCGCGCCGACAAGCTAGCACACCACGCTTCCGCGCAGGTCTATCTGAAAATTGCCAACGTAGAACGCAAACTCGGGGATCTACCTTCCGCGCTGGACAACGCCAAACGCGCTGTGAAAGCTGCCGGAGATAACAAGGCGCTGGCCATTCAAGCGTACCTTACGCGGGCCACCCTACTGGTACAGATGGCTGGTAAACCCACCGACAAGAAACTGCGTGAAGCCGAGGACGATATCCGCCAGGCATTGGTACTCGAACCGTCCACGGCCGTTGCTCATCTCAACCTGGGAATTGTATTGCTGAAACAAGAGCGCGACCCGGAAGGAATTGCAGAATTGAAATTGTATGTGGATTCTCCTCGAGCGGATCCAGCCTCGATTGCGGAAGCGCGGCGCATGATAGCCAATCCCGTGAGGGCACGTTCGCCGTTTGCGCCCGATTTTTCGTTCACAACCGAACAGAAGCAGAGCCTCACCAACGCTTCCCTGCGCGGGAAAGTTGTACTCCTGGATTTCTGGGGAACCTGGTGCCCGCCATGCCGCGAATCGGTCCCCATGTTGCGCGACCTTAACAAGAAATATTCCGGCAAAGCCTTTCAGCTTGTCGGCGTTAGCTCCGACGATGATCTGGACGTATGGAAGACATTCATCGCCGAACAAAAAATGGATTGGTCGGAATACATCGATCTTGAGGGGCGCGTTCTAGAGTCGTTTAAGGTCGATTCGTTCCCAACGTACGTCGTGCTCGACAAGGATGGCGTAATTCGGTTTCGCCAATCCGGGATTGGGCCCACGACGCAAGGCGATCTGCAGGAAGCCATAGGCAATGCACTCAAGCGCGATCCCGATCCCAAATTAGCCGCGGCGTTGGCCACTGAAGCTCAAGTGGAGCCCGCCCCAGCCCCACTGGCGCGTACTTCAGCTTCGTCCGTAACCACGGTTGTCGTATCTGCATCGGCGGAATCTCAGGGCGCGCAACAATCGCGGGAGGTCCGTCAAATATCACCCACGGCTGAGTCTCGGATCGAAGATGGAATCGTGGTCGGAAATGTCTACAAGAATCCGGTTTTGCATCTGACGTTCGAGTTCCCTCCCCACTGGATAGCGGCAAAGCCAGAGGTGCTGGAATCCGCCAATGAACGTGGGGCGGCGGCGGCAAACGCCAATATTCAACAGCAACATCCGGAGATGACAAATTCACCAAACTTCGCAATCCCCAAAGTGATTTTTTACGCTTCAAGAAAGGGTTCGGGTGATGGCCAGCGCATTGACATTCCTTCCATTCGAATCACTGCCTTGCCGTCGCATAACGTTCCGCTCAACCTGGAGAACTTCCAACGCATAGCGACGCAGATGGCGGCAGGCAATTCCATGCAGATTATTGGAACGCCTACGCCTTCTACATTCGAAGTGGATGATCATGCGTTCTACCGTGCAGATATGGAGCATGCAACCGGAGCAAAATACTACAATTCGTTCGTGCAGACGTTGGCGGGAGAGTATTTGTTGCACATCGAACTTTTTGCGTACTCAAAAGAAGAACTGAATACCGTCGCTTCTTCCCTCCAGGCAATTTCCATATCCGATAAAAACCGATAAAGGCGTTTGTACGGATGATGGGACTCTTGATTTTCAGGCGGCGATGCGGTCGTTTGACCCACTCTAACCCTCTAGTACAATAAGGATGTACTGGACATCGCCCGGAAACTGGCGCTTTTGACCACTTTATGTTTGAAAACCTGACAGATCGGCTGCAACGAACATTTAAGAATTTGCGCGGACAGGGCAAGCTCACCGACGAGCACCTGGACGCGGCGCTAGCAGAAATTCGCGAAGCGCTGCTTGAGGGCGACGTGAACGTCGGAGTCGCGGACGAACTCCTCGCCAACATTCGCGCCAAGGGGCTCGGCACGGAAGTGATGCTGCAGCTCTCGCCTGATCAGCAGGTCATCAAGATTGTGCGCGACGAACTGCTCGCGCTGCTGGGCAAGCACGCCAAGCCGCTATTCTCTTCGCGGCCCCCCTCGGTCTGGATGATCGTTGGTCTGCAAGGTTCCGGTAAGACCACCACCACCGGCAAATTGGCGAAGTGGCTCACACAGCACGGCCACCGTCCGATCGTGGTTTCCACGGACGTGTATCGCCCCGCGGCGCGCGAACAGCTTTCTCAAGTTGCCAAGTCCATCGGCATTTCCGTGTGGCCCGCCGCCGGCACTGATAAGCCGCTGGAAATTGTGCGTGGTGCGATCAAGGAAGCCAAACTCTCCGCCAGCGACGTGGTGCTGGTGGACACCGCCGGCCGCTTGCATATTGACGACGAATTGATGAACGAGCTCTCCACGCTGAAGAAAGAATTGCAACCCAGCGAAATGCTGTTCATCGCTGACGCCATGGTTGGCCAAGATGCGGTCCGCTCCGCGGGTGAATTTCACAAGCGCCTCGGCCTCACCGGAGTGATTCTCACCAAGCTCGATGGCGACGCACGCGGCGGCGCAGCGCTTTCCATCGGCAAAGTAACCGGTGCGCCGGTAAAGTTCGTAGGCCTTGGCGAAAAATACGATGCTCTCGAAGGTTTCTATCCCGAACGCATCGTTTCCCGCGTGCTCGGCATGGGCGATATTCTTTCGCTTATCGAACGCGCGGAAGGCGCCTTCGACAAAAAGGCCGCGCTTGAACTCGAACGCAAATTGCGTAAGGAAGAGTTCACGCTGGAAGATTTTCGCGATCAGCTGAAACAGATCCGCAAGATGGGCCCGCTGGAACAGCTGGTCGACATGCTGCCAAAAGTCGGGCCGCTCCAGAATCTTCCCAAAGATGCCCAGGTGGACGAAAAGAAACTGAAGCAGGTTGAAGCCATCATCAACTCCATGACCAACGAAGAGCGCCGCGACCACAACGTCATCGACGGTAAACGGCGGAAACGCATCGCCAAGGGCAGTGGCACCACAGTGCAGGACGTCAATCAGGTGGTGAAACAATATCTGCAGATGCGCACAATGATGAAGCAGTACGGTGCACTGGCCGCCCGCGCCAAAATGAAAGGGCTTGGCAAACTCGCCGGCCTCGGCTAATCGCTATCGCGCCGGTCTGCCACTTGAACCTTCTGACTGGACATGAATTCCAGATTCCGCTCTTGACGCTGTGGAAGGACAAATTTGGGAATGCCCTGTTCGTGCTCGATCATTGTAATATTATTTCCGCGACCTTTTCCGAAAGGGCCTTTGGATTCAAGTCGCTGCGGTTGCACAAAATCACGATGGTTATCCCGTTCGAAGTGAATCGTTGAACCACGTTACGAAAACCCTCGGTACTTCCGGTATGCCACATCCTCGCATGATCCTGATAAGGATTCAGGAACCAGCCAAATCCGTAGGACACGGGTTCTCCGGGTGCCAGATTGTCTTCATCCGCTTTCAGCGGCCAACGTGGCTCCAAACCCTCTGCCAGTCGCACCGGCGTCAGTGCAGGCGCCATCTCCGCCGCGCTTAGCAAGGTGTGATTCCATAGCTCGTCGTCCCACTTCGACAGGTCTTCAAGATTTGAATAAATTCCCCCGTCTCCTAAAGTCGCCGAGGTCGCGCTCTGGTCATCCACAGCAAATAGCTGAGCGCGCGCGCCGGGATTATCCGGCAGAGGAGAATGGCCGAATGCGCGATCTGCGATTTTGTTCTTCCCCTTCTGATAAACCACCGAATGCTTCATGTTCAATGGCGAAAAAATTCTGTGCTCCATAAATTCCCGGTAGGAAGTTCCAGATTTCTTCGCAATGATCATCCCCAGTACGACGTAGCCGGAATTGCTGTACGCCCAGCTTGTTCCGGGGGCGAATTTTCCGGCAGTCTGCTGCTTTAGAAGTGCCAACACTTCTTCATCCTGGATCTGGTGCTTTGCCGACCATCGCGGACCCGATTTCTTTTCCACCTGTTCCATCAACTCTTCGTAATCCGGCAAGCCAGAGGTGTGCGTCAGCAGGTTTCTTACGGTGATCGATTTTCCATAGGCAGGAAAATCGGGCCAGATATCGGTCAGAGTGTCCTCATACCGAAGCTTGGCATCGTGTACCAGGAGCATGATGGCCATGGCAGTGAACTGCTTGGTGTCACTTGCCAGCCGAAAGTTTGTAGCTGCCTCTATCCTGGCAAGCTTGCCAAACTCTCGAACGCCATAACCCTTTTCAAAGTAAACACTTGTGCCCTTTTTGATCAGTACCGCAAACCCGGGATCAGTCGCATGCGTCACCGGAGAGAGAACGGACTCAATGTGCTTTTGTACTTCATCGTCATCTGCCGCATGAACGGCGAGCTGGGGAATCAGGAGTGTGAAAGTCAAAACCTGCATCAAAAATCGGAAACTACGCATGGTGCGCACACCTCGAGTAAACTGGGAGGATATCACCGCTGCCGCTTGTTTATCTGGCCGTAACATAGTAAAAGGCATTCTCTCCCATCACCCAAGGACGCCATGTCTAGAACATCACTAAAGGACCCGCGACTCTATCTCAATCGCCATCTCCAATGGATGGCGTTCAATCAACGGGTCCTGGAAGAAGCGCGCGATTCCAGCAATCCGCTGCTTGAAAGAGTGAAGTTCTTAGCCATTACCGCGAATAACCTTGATGAATTTGTGGAAGTCCGGGTAGCCAGCTTCCTGCAGAAAATTGAACATGGTTCGCAGAGCATTAGTCCCGACGGCCACACGCCTGCCGAAGAACTTGCACAACTTTCAGCAGCGATGCATGTGTTTGTCCGTGATCAACACAAATGCTGGAACGACGAACTGGTGCCCTTACTGGGACGACACGGCATCCGTGTGCTTTCCCTCGAGCAACTCCACAGCCAAGCGGCGCAGACCGCCAAGGCGTTTTATGACCGCCGTGTATACCCCATGCTCACTCCGGTGACGGTAGATCCCTCGCATCCCTTCCCGCATGTTTTGAACAAGGCACTATGCATCGCGTTCCTGCTGCGCCGCCGTCGCCACAAGAGTGAAAAGCCGTTCTTTGGCGTGCTCACTGTGCCGCGCGCCCTGCCCCGTCTTTTACGTGTGCCCAACGGCGACGACAGCATCCACTATGTGTTCCTGCAGGACATCATTTCCGCGTATGCCGAAAAACTCTACCGGGGCTACGAGATTCTGGCGTCCGCCCCTTTCCGTATTACCCGCAACAGCAATCTATATCTGGAAGAGGAAGAGGCGCGCACCTTACTGGACGCCGTAGACTCGCAAGTTGCGCAGCGCCGCAAAGGCGACGCCGTGCGCTTGGAAATCGAAGCGGGCGCGCATCCGGAAATCATCAATCGCCTGGTTTCCACATTCGATCTTGACGAATCATTGGTGTTCCGCGTTCCCGGCGTCGTCAATCTGCAGCGTCTTTTTCAGTTGTACGAGGAAACACCGCGCCCAGACCTGAAATATCCGAAGTACATTCCTCGTCAAGTGCACATTGGCCACGACACGGATTCGATCTTTGAAACTCTGCATCGACAAGACGTGCTGCTCCACCACCCCTACGACTCCTACGATCCGGTTGTGAATTTCCTGCAAACCGCCGCGCACGACCCGCGCGTCCTCTCCATGAAACAGACGCTGTACCGCACGAATTCGGATTCGCCGATTGCCAAGTCGCTTCTGGAAGCGGCCGGCAAAAAAGAAGTCACCGTTGTCGTGGAACTGAAAGCCAGTTTTGACGAAGCTTCCAACATCCGCTGGGCGCGCAGTTTTGAAGACGCCGGAGTGCAGGTTTTCCATGGGCTGGTGGGATTGAAAACACATGCCAAACTTGCGCTCATCGTGCGCAACGATCCCGATGGCAAGATTCGCCGCTATGCACACCTGGGCACCGGCAATTACAATCCGTCTACCGCGCGCTTCTACAGTGATCTGAGTTTGTTCACCAGCGATGAGACCATCACCTCGGCGGTAAGCGATGTCTTCAATTTCCTGACCGCTTATGCGGAAAAATCCAACTATTTGCCACTGCTGGTGGCCCCTAGGGATATGGCCAAGACCTGCCTGGCGCTGATTGATCGCGAGACGCGTAATGCGCGCCGCGGCCGTCCCGCGCGGATCATCGCCAAATGCAACGCCGTGGTGGATCCGCCCATCATTCGCGCTCTCTACCGCGCTTCGCAGGCCGGAGTGAGTATTGATCTGATCGTGCGTGGACAGTGCACTCTGGTTCCCGGGCTTCGTGGTATCAGCAGCCACATTCGCGTGCGCAGCATCGTCGGCCGTTTCCTCGAGCATAGTCGCATTTTCTATTTTGAGAACGGGGGCAAGTCGGAAGTGTATCTGGGCAGCGCGGATTGGATGCCACGTAATTTATACGAACGCGTGGAAGTACTCTTTCCACTTCGCGATCCGCGGTTGAAGGAGCGTATCTGCAAAGAAATCCTCCCCGCCTATCTTTCAGATAATCGCAAATCGCGGATGCTGGGCTCCGACGGGATATATACTCGCGCGCCTCGCGGGGCGAGGGGCAGAGGATTTTCTGTGCAGGACCACCTGATGCATCTCGCTCACCCAGCTGTTAACGGTTCAGGTGCGTCTCACGAGCCGCTAGTGAACGTAGCCTATACTAAAGATCAGGAAGTAACCGCCCCCTCGGATGCCGCGGAAACCCCTGAACTGGAAGAAATACAGGACTCCCTAAATGCAACCGTATGATTTGATCGTGATCGGTTCCGGCCCGGGCGGACAGAGGGCCGCCATCCAGGCAGCTAAGGCGGGCAAGCGTGCCGCAGTAGTGGAACGACAGACCATGGTGGGCGGTGTGTGCATCAACACCGGTACCATTCCCAGCAAGACCATGCGCGAAGCGGTTCTGCATCTTTCCGGATTTTACGATCAAGCTTTCTATGGCGCGAGCTACCACGCCAAGGAAAGCATCACCATGAGCGATCTGAGCTTCCGTGTGAATCGCGTCATTGAAAACGAAGCCGCTGTTTTGCAAGACCAGTTGCGCCGCAATGGTGTCGATCTTTATCACGGGGTCGGCTCATTCATGGATCCGCATCACATCCGTGTGGAGAACACCAACGGTTATAACGAGCTGGAAGGCGAATTTGTGGTTATAGCCACGGGCACTAAGCCCGCTGCCACCCCGAGTGTGCCGATTAATGGCCGCACGATCATCAATAGCGACCAGATCTTGACCATGCCCACGGTGCCCAAAACGCTCATCGTTGTTGGGGGCGGGGTCATCGGCGTGGAGTACGCGTGCATGTTCGTCACCCTGGGTGTGCGCGTCATCATGGTGGAAAAACGGCCCCGGCTGCTGGAATTTGCCGACGCGGAAATGGTGGAAGCGCTCAGCTACAATATGCGCGATCGCCGCGCCACCATGCGATTGAACGAAGAAGTGGAAAGCGTGGAAGAGCTGCCTGACGGAAAAGTTGCGGCAAATCTGGTCAGCAAGAAGCGCATCGTTGGCGATGCATTGCTCTACGCCGTGGGCCGCAAAGGCAATATCGACCGGCTGAATCTGGCGGCCGCAGGTATTGAGGCCGACGATCGCGGTCGCATCAAGGTCGACAAGGATTACCGAACTTCGCAACCGCACATCTTTGCTGTTGGCGATGTCATCGGTTTCCCAAGTCTCGCGTCCGTTTCCATGGAGCAGGGCCGTATTGCCGCCGCAAAAGCCTTTGGCGTTCCGGCCGAGTCCGACCCCGCCGGTTATCCGTATGGCATCTACACCATTCCGCAGATTTCGTTTATTGGCAAAACCGAAGAGCAACTGACCGATGAGGATGTGCCCTACGAAGTGGGGGTAGCCTACTATCGCGAAATTGCCCGCGGCCAGATAACCGGCCACACCGAAGGCCGCCTGAAACTACTCTTCCACCGGCAGACGCTGGAGCTGCTCGGTGTCCACATTTATGGCGAAGACGCGGCGGAACTCCTGCACATTGGACAAGCCGTCCTGCTGCTGAAAGGCAAGATGACCTACTTCATCCAGACGGTTTTCAACTACCCGACTCTGGCGGAATGTTACAAGGCCGCCGCCTTCAACGGGTTAAACCGGTTGGGATAAGGAACGACTGCCTGGCGCACTCGAACCGATCTCCTGCGCAATCACCGTATATCTCTGTAAGGGGCTGAAATATCTTCGCTTTTGAACCGGGAAACATTGCCGGGAGCTGTAAACTCACGCTAGAATGGGAGGCTCTAGGAGGACGTGTTTAGTGTTGACTATTCGTTTGGCCAGAATTGGCAAGAAGAAGAAACCCTTTTACCGGGTTGTGGTGATTGAACGCACGCGCGCCCGCGATGGACGCGTTCGTGAAGCGGTTGGTACGTATGATCCACTGAAGAAGCCGGCCGAAGTTAAGCTGGATGCCGACCGGATTAAATATTGGCTCGGCGTGGGGGCACAACCGAGCGATACCGTACGTAGCTTTATCAAGCATCAAAAAATCGCATAGCTCGTTATCTTAGCTCACGCTGGTACGCTCTCAAGTTCAGGTCTCGGTGGTTATTGATTCGCGCGTCCTCAGGCGGGTATGGGAGGGGTCGCTGGTAGTTGCTCGTTCACGTGAACGTTCGCGCGGGGGACCCTATGAAAGAACTAGTTGAGGAAATAGCAAAGGCATTGGTTGATCACCCGGAAGGCGTTCAAGTCAAAGCCGTTGAAGGATCTCAAGTAACCGTTTTGGAATTACGCGTTCACCCGCAAGACCTGGGCAAAGTGATAGGACGCCAGGGGCGTACTGCAAAAGCGATTCGCACTTTGCTGGGGGCGGCGGGAATGAAGATTCACAAACGATTCACGCTAGAGATATTGGAAGATTGAGCGATTCCTCCGAGAGCAAGCGGCGCTGGGTGCAGGTGGCCCGGATTTTGCGTGCACGCGGCAACAAAGGCGAAGTCGCCGCGGAACTGACAACCGATTTTCCCGCCCGGCTTTCCAACCTTGCTCAGGTCTATCTCGGTAAAGAACGCCAGGAGCCCAAACGCATTGCGCTGCAGCGCTTCTGGATGGACCAAAACCATCCAGGTCAGGGCGTATTCCACTTTGCCGGCTCCTCAAACATTTCTGAAGCGGAAAAGTTTCGCGGCTATGATGTGCTCCTGCCGTTTGACGAACGCGTGCAGCTTCCCGCCGGACAATATTTTGTTACGGACTTGATTGGTTGCACGGTATTCGAGAGTCCCCGCGCACAATCGAAACTTTCTTCCGCTCCGTGTGCAGCGGACGTTGCGCCTGCGGTATTGGGGACGGTCCGCGATGTATTCTTTCCAGGTGAAGGTTTGCCGGGCACGCCGCTGCTGCAAGTTGATTCGTCGCAAGGCGAATTGCTGATTCCACTGGCCGAAGATATTTGCACGCAGATTGATACCGCCGCGCGGCGCATCGAGGTTAACCTGCCGGAAGGACTACGGGAGTAGGGCTTCCAGGAGTTTGCCGCGAACATGACAACCACACCCTTCGTTCATTAAACTTCATAACGATGCGATTTGACCTGATCACCATATTCCCGGAATTTTTCGCGGGGCCGCTGGACCACGGCATAGTGCGCCGCGCACGCGAAGCGGGAATCGCCGAAATCAACATTCAGGATTTGCGCGAGTTCACCAAGGATAAGCACCGTACTGTGGATGACCGGCCATTTGGTGGCGGCGAAGGCATGGTGCTGAAGCCAGAGCCGCTGTTTGAAGCGGTCGAAAAACTGGTGGGGCGTGGCGTTGGCACCGCCGCGGAACCCGGCCAGCGCGATGCCCACACTGCCATTGTGCTGATGTCCGCGGCGGGGCGTTTGTTTACTCAAGAGACCGCCCGTCGGTACGCGCAATTGCATCGACTGATTCTGATCTGCGGGCGTTACGAAGGTGTGGACGAACGCGTGGCCGAACATCTGGCGGATGAAGAAGTTTCCGTTGGCGACTATGTGTTGAGCGGAGGCGAAATGCCCGCCGCACTGATTATCGATGCGGTGACACGGCTCCTCCCTGGAGCGCTGGGCAACGAAGCCTCCACACAGAACGAATCGTTCCAGGATTACGCCGCGGCTCCCACTCCTGCTGCGCCCGGCCCATCTCGAGAGCGCGATGTGCTTTTGGACTATCCGCACTACACGCGCCCAGCAGAGTATCGCGGGTGGAAGGTGCCTGACGTTTTGATTGGCGGCAACCATGCCGAGGTAGCTAAGTGGCGGCGCCAGCGAGCCTTAGAGAAAACCCGGCGCAACCGCCCCGATTTGTTAGGAGAAAACGGCTAGGCAATTGGCCGCATTCCCGCTATAATTACAGTTTGTCTTTGATGTGCATGCCCCGCCTGAGTGGGTCTGCAGGGAATACAGAAATGAATCCGGTAATTCGTAAGTTGCATGAAGCGCAATTGCGCAACGATCTTCCCGAGTTTCGCGCCGGTGACACCGTGCGCGTGAACGTCCGCCTGCTGGAAGGCGAAGGCGAGAAGGTCAAGGAACGCATTCAGACATTTGAAGGCGTGGTGATTTCCAAGAAAGGCCGTGCCAGCAGCGCCACCTTTACGGTGCGCCGCGTAAGCTTCGGCACCGGCGTGGAACGTATTTTTCCGCTGCACTCCCCCGCGATCGCGTCGATCGATGTGGTCGGCAAGGGCAGCGTGCGCCGCTCCCGGCTGTATTACCTCCGCACCCTCCGTGGCAAAGCCGCCCGCATCAAGCGCGCCGCCCGCGAGGAAGCCGCACCCGTCGCCGCCAAGGCGTAATTCGCTCCACCCATTGTTTTTCCGAGGGACCTGCCACACGGCAGGTCTTTTTCTTATTGGATCGAGAGAGCCCAATTGCCACACTTCATTGTCGGGACGCCGAATGGATAACCGGCGGGATCATAGCTCGTAATTTACTCCAAGACTCAAAGGCCCCGGTAAAACTCAAGTCAACCCTGCCAGTCCTGGGCACCGTGCAATATACGGACAATAAAGAGAGCATCGATGCTGATTTTGTAGACGATGACATAAGGGCGGTTATGAATTACTAATTCTCGCGTTCCCTCCTTCTTGTTATCCCTCAATCGATCGTGGAAGATGAAACTGGACGTGGTAAACTGCCCAAGTCAATCTGCAAATTTATGACGCGACTGTGCTCATCCCGTTTTGAGCTGGCGGCGCGCAAGCTTGGCTGGACCCGCATTGCGGGGATCGATGAAGCCGGGCGTGGCGCGCTGTTTGGACCCGTCGTCGCTGCCGCCGTTATTCTCAATCCCAAACGCCGCATCGTTGGTCTCGACGACTCAAAAAAACTTGCGCCCGAGCGCCGCACGGAATTGGCGGAACGCATACGAGAACACGCCATTGCGTGGGCCGTCGCGGAGATCGATGCCCAACGCATTGATGCGTGGAATATTTATCAAGCAAGCCGGCAGGCCATGACGGCGGCTTTGCTACAACTCACCGTAGTGCCGGATTACCTGCTGGTCGACGCCATGGTGCTGGATGTTTTGATCGAGCAGAAGTCTTTGATCAAAGGGGACGCGCGCAGTGTTTCCATCGCGGCGGCCTCCATCCTGGCGAAGACGCATCGCGACCTGCGGATGCAAGAATGGAATGCGGTCTACCCGGAATATGGCCTGGCCCAGCATAAGGGTTACGCCACCGCGGACCATCTTGCCGCCTTGCAGAAGTGCGGTCCTACGCCACTGCACCGGCAGTCGTTCGCACCAGTCCGAGAGTCGCGTTGTTGGGGGGCCGGCGCGGTTCAGGAAGACCTCCCACTGGAAATTTGGCCGACCAGGTCCTAGTACTTATTCGCTCTCTGTTCGCCCCCCAAGTATCGTATCTGTTACGGGGATAACTGCCTGTTCACAACGTGCCCCGGTTTCGTTGACGCCCCTGCCGCCCCAGCGTAGCGTGAGTTGTACGGTTGCAGATGTTCCAACGCCTGCAATACGCCAGGAGAAAGTCGCGGGTGGCTTTCAAGGGAAAGCCGTCCCAGTTTGCGCATGGCCTATAACAAGAGCAAATACGTCGAAGCGGCACAGAAACTGTTGAACCAGGGCAAGGTGGCGCAAGCCATCGCCGAGTATCAACAGATCTTGAAGTACGAGCCACGAGACCAAGTGACCCTGATGACCATCGGGGAACTTTATATTCGGCAAGGCGAAACGTTTCAGGCCATCGATTATTTTGAGCGGCTCGCACAGTTGTTTGTCAGCGACGGATTCTTGACCAAAGCGATTGCTGTTTACAAGCGCATTGCGAAATTGGCTCCGGAAGAAATTCGTCCGCTCGAAAAATTGGCGGATCTCTACGTGCAACAGGGTGTGATGAGCGAGGCCCGGCCGTTGTTTCTGCAACTGGCGGAACTCCACCTGAAGAATAACAAGCAACCGGAAGCGGTGGCGCTGCTGAAAAAGCTTTTGCTGGCAGAGCCGGATAATCTGCGGATCCAGGTACGGTTGGCGGATCTGTATGTGGCCATGGGGCAGTCTGGCGAAGCGCTGGAAGTCTATGTTTCCGCGTCACAGCGTGCGTTGGCGCGCGGCGATCACGCGGAATGTGAAAAGCTGGCCGACAAAGCCCTGCATATCAATCCGAAGCAGCTCGACGCGCTGATTATCAAGGCGCGGTCGTTCTCTTCGGTGGGCAACGTTACACAAGCGGCTAAGATTCTGGAACAGGTGCCAGAACTGGAAAAGGGCGGCGAACCCGCCGAACTGCTGCTGGATTTGTATCTGAAGAATGCCAAGTGGGATGAAGGCACCGCCCTGGCATTGAAAATATTCTCCAGTGACGAAAAGAATTTCGGCGCCACGCAAAAAGTCACGGAAGCGCTGTTGGAACACGGACAGGGCGAGCGTGCGATGTCGATGCTTTCTCGCATACGCATTCCGATGATCGACGCGGGCGAACATGAGGGCGTGGCTCACCTGTTGACGGAATTGGCCGCACGTTTGCCGGGCCGCCTGGAACCACTGGAATGGCTGGTCGACACGTTTGGACGCACCAGCGATTCGTTCCGCTTGCCGGACGCGCTGGCGAACCTGGGCGATGGATTGGCAGCCGCGGGGAAACTGGACCGTGCCAAGGAAACGCTTGAGCAGTTGGTGGAACGCGAACCGGAGAGCGAATCGGCAAAACGCAAGCTGAACGATGTATTGCGAAAGTTGGGCCTGTTGGCGCCGGAAGCTGCGCCAATGGCTGTGCCCGACCAGATGGGCATTCCGGAAAGTTTGCAGGCAGCGATTCCCAGGCCCGAGGCACCCAAATTGCGTCCCGGGTTGGAAGAACCGGCACCGGAAGTTGCGGCGCAGAATGCTGCGGGGCTTCCAGCAGAAGAGCAACTCGACGAAGAAACGCAAAAGTTTATCGCGCAGTCGCTTACTGACGTGGATCTGTTTGCCAGCTACGGATTGACGCAGAAAGCGATTGGATTGCTGGAAGCGATTTTGCGGCGCGCGCCGACGCACACACCGACGCTGGAAAAGCTTCTGGACTTCGTGCTGGGCGCAGGCGACGACCGGCGCACGGCGGAACTTGCGGCCCATCTGGAACACATTCACGCGGAGCGCGGAGATACGCGCAGCAGCGAGCGTTTTGGCGAATTGCGGCGTCGCTTCCAACGTGCCGCGGGTCTAACGGATGATGAAATTGCTGCCGCAGTTGCAGCAGCGATGCCACAACCCGTGGACGCGATCCCAGTAGAAGAAGTCGAAGCGGTGCCAGCAGCAAGCGCCCAAGCGGCGGCGCAAGAATTTCTTGCGCAAGCTGTGGAACCAGAGACATTGGAAGTACCGGCGGAAGCGGTTGAGGCTGCACCGATGGCGGCGGAACCAGTCGCCGCAGCTGCGGAAGCGATACCCGCCCCAGAATTCGTGGAAAATCTGCCAGAAATTGAAATCGTGGAGGAAGTTCCTGCGGTGTCGGCCAAGACGGAAGCCGAGACCACGGAAGAGCTGGATCTCTCGTCCGAATGGGCTACGGTGTTAGAAGAAACCCAGCAACCAGTGGACATTGTAAAGGGCGAGGCGGCCGCACCGGCTCCGGCAAGCGCCGAAAAATCGGCGGCTTCTGCGGAGCCAGCAGCCGAAGAGATCGCACCCCCAATTCCTGAAGCCGTAAATACTTCTGCGCGCAAACCTGTGCCGGAAACCGAGAAAACAGGAGCACTCGAATTTGAAGTACCTGTTGAACCAGTGAAACAGGAAGAGGAAACTTCCGTATTCGCGGAGATTTCTGCGGAGATTCCGACGGAGCCCCCGTCGGATTTGCCCGCGCCAGCTGCCGAGGCAATCCTCGGCCAGGTTTCGCACGACGGGCAGGAAGTTCATGCCGGCGAATCGCTTTTGCCCGATGAAGAATTGACGGCACTCCCTGTTCCGGAACACAGCGAAGTGGCTGCGGAAGGTCCGGAGCCCCAACTGGAAGTTCCCCACGCGGCGCTGCCAGAACCGGTTGCACCCGAGCCGGAGTTCGAACTGGATCAGGATTTTGAGCTGATTTTAGAACCCGAACCAGTTGTGCCCGCGCATGAAATGTTGTCGCAAATCCCCGTGACGCCGCCGTCACGCACGAAGGAAGAGACGGTCCAGCTGCACGCGAAAGAGAGCCAGCAGGAGCAGGGCGCGGCGCGCGTGAATGGGAAAGACTTCACATCCGAACAGTTTCTTGCCGACCTGGCCAGCGAAATCGATCAATTGGGATTGGGCGAGATCGCGGAAAGCAAAACGGCATCTGGGCCGCCAGTTGAAGCCCATCAAGAGGTGGCCAGGGCGGCTTCATCGAATGGCGACCTGGATTCCGGGCCGCTGAAGGAAGTGTTCGAAGAATTCCGTACGGAACTGGGCGAAATGGGTTCCGACGACGAAGATCTGGAAACGCACTACAACCTCGGCATTGCATTCCGTGAAATGGGACTGTTGGAAGAAGCCATCGGCGAATTCCAGAAAGTGGCCAAGGCCAACGATCGCGGCAGAGCCTTCCGCTACGCAATGCAGTGCTGCACACTTCTTGGACTGGCATTCATGGAAAAAGGCCAGCCGGCAATTGCCGCAATTTGGTACGAACGCGCTCTGCTAACGCCCGGCATCGATTCGGAAAGTAAACTCGCATTGCGGTATGATTTGGGAGTGGCCCAGGAGTCGGCCGGTGACCTGGAAGCGGCAGTGAAGAGTTTCTCTCAGGTCTATGCCGTGAATATCGATTACCGGGACGTGGCGGATCGAATCGCCGCGCACCAGAAGCCGGCTGTCTAAGCGCCTGCCCACTCTGAAACAAGGGTCGTCCCACTTCGAATGAATCGACTATTGCGTGCATTAGCCGTTGTATTGCTGTTTGAGATGGGTGCGCTACTGCTCTATCTACCCTGGTCCTCCTTCTGGGAACAGAACTATTTCTTCCGGCAGCTTCCTGCGTTGATGCCATTTCTGCTGCACCCCTCGATTCGCGGAGTCGTCAGCGGCGTCGGCGTACTGGATATTCTGCTGGCGTTTGGATTCTTCAACTCGCGAACCGCACCTGCAAGTGCCACTCCCCCACCCAATTCGTGATTCCGCGCCTCTGCTCTGCTATGTGACGGACCGGCGACAGCTTGACGTTGCGGCCGACAGACAGAAAACTGCACTACTCGAAAAAATCAGAAAAGCCGCAGAAGCGGGAGTGGACTGGGTCCAGATTCGCGAGAAAGATCTTTCTGCGGCTGAGCTTGGCGAATTGGTGGAGAGGGCAATGCGTTCCGTGCCGTCTTCCTGCCGGATTTTGGTCAATGACCGGCTGGATGTGGCTTGTGCGGTTGGTGCCGCGGGGGTTCATCTGGGGGAAAAGAGCATTTCTGTAGAGGACGCGCGGCGATTTGTAGGAAAGCGCGGCTTTCAGAAAAACTTTCTGATTGGAGTGTCGTTGCATTCGCAGGAGGCGGCGAAAGCGGCGCAGATGGCAGGCGCGGACTATGTGGTTTTTGGACCTGTGTTTGCCACACCGTCAAAAATTTCATTCGGACCACCCCAAGGATTGGAACGATTGAGTGCTGTATGTGGCGGCGTGTCCATTCCAGTGCTGGCGATTGGCGGGATTACATCAGAGAATGCCAGCGAATGTTTTGCGCGTGGAGCAAGCGGAGTGGCCGCGATTCGGCTGTTTCAAGAAGCGCCGGATATTGCGGATGCTGTGAAGCAAGTGCGCGCAGGAACGAGAAAAGGCTAGAAGAAATGTTGTGGCGTCCAATGGGGCGCGGTGTCTGAACGGAAGCGAAATAGAGTTCATTTTTCGGCGAGACGCCGCAGAAGCCGAATCTGGCCAGCATGGTAGACGTCGTGAAACACAATGCCATAAAGCATGCGTAGATTTTTTGGGGACATCGGCCTGCGCAAGGCTTTGCGAATAGATCTAACCAGCGCGCGATGTTCTGAGTCGAGAATGGCCAGATCAGCACGCCACGCTGCTGCGGTGAACTTCCCTCTTTGCGGCCGCTCAAAAAAATTGCTGCCTTCCAGAACAAATGAACCGCGCTTACCGCCTTCGAGTTTTCGGCGTACCGCGTATTTCCAGTAAGCCGCGTGGAGCGTGAATTCCCAGATGTTGTGCCGGCCAGGGGCAGGTCGCCAGGCTGCTTGCTTTGCCGAGACGCCTTTCAGAGATTGCCGGAGATTAGGACCATGCCAGGTTTTGCGCTCGTAGCCCTCTTGCAAGAGGGCCAGAATCCAATTGTTGTTTCCCATGGGACCTCCATCAGGCTGAGTTTCTCACAAGGTGCAGGGGGGATGCATGTCGGGGAAATTTCAGCAGGAGAAGTGGTCGTCACAATCCTCAGTGCAGTTGCAGGCGGAAAGCGCTGGGAAGCTTATTCCGCGGTGGCGTCTTGCAGAAGTGCGGCGGCAGACTTTTTGTCCTGATAATGACGGCCATCGGCAATTTCCAAGAGGCCTTGAGCGGAGAGTCCGTCTTCGGGATAGACAGCGACGCCGATGCTTACGGTCAGTCGAGGAATGACGGTTTCTAGAGAAAGACAATTGCGAATGCGCGCGGCAACCTGCTCGCTGCGCTCGTAATCCGCATCAATCCAAATTCATCGCCACCGTAACGGGCGGCGATATCAGTGACGCGCGAGTGCTCCCTCATGACCTGAGCCAACCGCTTCAAAGCGTGATTACCCGCGAGATGTCCCAATAGAGGTGATCTGAAGGCGAAGATCGGCAGTCCAAAAAGCTACAGGCATTTGTTCCATCAAGAGGCGCAAATGCGTCTCCGCAATGATTTCAGAAAAACCGCCGCAACATGTTGTCGCACGCTCCATGATCGCGATAGGGACTCCATTTTCCCCAAGAATGACGGAACATGCTTGCCGAGAACTTCTTCGGCCGAGTACCCATACAATTTTTCCGCTGCGGCATTCCAAAGGAGCACCAAGCCATCGAGCCGAAAACAAACGATAGCTTCCTCGGCATCGGTGACAAGAGATCGGAGAAGGCAATCTGGCGATAGTTGTGAATTCACTCGCTTTCGAGATTGAGGCGTCCGTTTGCAGCGAACGCGGCACAGTCTGGACAGACAAACTGGCGCAGGGCATGAAACCTGAGGGCAAGAGGGTGAGGCCCAGGCAATGTCGAGAGAAAGCTGAGAAAGAGGAGAGCAAGGCGAGAGCCAAAGGGTGAGGGAGAGGGGAAGAGAGAAAAGAGGGACCGGAGCAGAAAAGGGCGGTTTGTAGTTGCAAGTAATTTGCAATAAATATCCGACTAAGCTAGTCTTATATGCATGGCGACCTTCTCTAAAGCTTTTAGTTTCTCCACACTGCGACTCTTCGTTCTATTAGCTCTCAGCTTCTCTGTGCTTCCGGTAACCCAGTGTCAGGCGCAAGAGAACCCCTATTTTGTTGCGTATGACCACAATCTGGAAGAGCCCGGGAACCTCGAAATTGAGACGTTTTCCAATTTTGGAACACAAAGGCAGGGCAATCAGTTCTTTTCGTATTGGACGGAGTTTGAATATGGAGCGACCGCGTGGTGGACCACCGAGTTCTACCTAGACGCGCAAAGCACCTTTAATGACAGTACCGTGTTTACCGGATACCGCTGGGAAAACCGGTTTCGCCCGCTGAAAGACGAACATTGGATTAATCCAGTGCTGTATGTGGAGTATGAGCACATTAATGGAGCGGACAAGATTTTCAAGGAGATCGAAGGACACGACGTGGAAGAAGACAACGCGCCGCCGAATGCCGAGTTGACCCAGGAACACAAACAGGAAGTGGAGCTGAAGCTGATACTTTCCAGCAATTACAAGGGCTGGAATTTTACGCAAAACACGTTGGCAGTGAAAAATCTGTCGAATGAGCCGTGGGAATTTGGGTATGCAATCGCGGCGGCACGGCCGCTTTCGTTGAAGGGGGCGTCGCGTCGATGCAATTTCTGCGCGCAACACTTTATCGCGGGGATGGAAATGTATGGTGGACTGGGAGACCGTTACAGTTTTGGGCTGAATCACACCTCGCATTATCTTGCACCCGCACTGGCGTGGAATCTTCCCTCGGGATGGACATTCCGCGTGGAGCCTGCGTTTGGATTGAACGACGAGAGCCATAAGTTCTTGATGCGATTCGGAGCTTCGTACGAGATAGCGGGATTCGGGCAGATGGTGAGCAATCTATTTACGGGGAAACACTAATGCGGAACTCGACTTATTTTATCTTACTGATGACCATCGTTGGCTGCCTGGGGCTGCGGGGAGCGGCGCAGGAAAAATCGAAAAGTGACCCAAAAGATTCAGTGTATTCCGAACTTGGGAAGGCGCCGGAGAAGATGCGTACAAAACAAAATCCTCTGGCCGAAGATCCAGAAGCGCCCACCGCGGGAGGAATTCTGTACGAAGAGCACTGTGAAGAGTGTCACGGTGTCCGTGGAGAGGGCAGGAAAAAAGCGCCGAGCCTGCGGGTTGCAGAAGTGCAAGAAGCCAGCGACGGGGCGATCTTCTGGATATTGAGCAATGGGATCGTGCGCAAACGGATGCCGGTATGGTCGAAACTGCCGGAGCCGCAGAGGTGGCAATTGGTGAGTTACATCAAGTCGTTGGGAGTGGGAGAGGGGGAGAAAAAGGTGGAGGGGAAACCGTGAGGGAGATTGCGGCGGTTGTAAGTTGAGATCCTTCGACAGCATTCCGCAGAAACCGCAGATCTCCACTCACGATGACGAGTCTATATTTTGTGATGAATCAATCGTGTGGACGTTCGCGATCAAAAGTAGCGGAGACGGCTTCGTTGAGGATTAGGGACAGACGTACTCCGGCTTGCGCCAGGCGTTCCTGAACGATGGGGGCGGCCTTGGATTGGTAAGGTTCAGCGACGTAGACGTGGAGAGCGAGCATGCGGTCGCCGATATGGTCAGCATCGGTGCAACTGCGTGCTGTGACTGGATTTTCCATGGGTATTTTGGGAGTCAATTCGCCGTAGGCAACGGATTCAGCGACGTCATGGCTTTCCCAGGCCCAATCGTCGACGTGAATTCCTGCTTTGCGCCAGGAATCTGATTTTGAAAGGAAGAGTTCCTCGAGATAGTTGACATATTCAGGGGGTTCTGCGCTTTCCATGTCGCGTTCGAGGATGGCGACATCCCAAATGGAGTGGAGATTGGGTGAGAAGGTAGTATTGTGTTGGGCGGGACGGCGACGGAAGTATTTGACCGCTACGCAATTGCCGCCAAGATCGTTGTTGTTGGAGGCATGAAGTGGCATGTGGAGATCGCCAATAAAATGAACGATAAAGCGAAGCGCCTCCGCGCGATTGACGGGTGGGGCGTTGTGATCTTTCAAGATGGCGAGCTGCTCGGCGATGGCTTTGGTAATGCAGCCGCGGTCTCCACAAAATTCGGAGAGCGGCCGAGGTGGCGTGCCGCGGGGAATGTTGATGTAGTGCCAGGAGGCGGTATCCGGGCGCTGGCGGCGGATATCGTCAGCCCAGGTGGAAGCAGCCGCAAGAAGGCCGAGGTCAGGGCCTCCGCAATAGCGGCCTGACTGAGGATCGGCAGGATTGTCACGCAGAAGTTTTTCCACGAACTGTTTTGCTTCCGGAGTGAGGTGTTTCTCGGCGATGAGTGCGATGGTCTGATGGCCTTTGCATCCCCAGGCAAGAAGAGGAGCAGGATGAAGAAAGAAAGCCATTGCCGAACCAAATATGAATAGGAAAAATGTGCGGCTGATCTTCATGGAAGCTAGGTAAGACAGCTATCTTAGAATGCGCTAGGCGCCGAGCCAGCGAGCGATTGGCTTGCCAGACTCGGTATGATCGCAAATCACGCGCAGCGCAGCGGTGATGGGGATACCGAGAATCAGGCCCATGCCACCCCAGACCCATCCCCAGAACAATAGAGCGATGGTGATGGCTACGGCATTGAGACGAACCTGCCGGCCAACAAGTTGTGGAGCGATGAGGTTTTGTGCGATGACGTGGATGCCGGTGAGGACGAAGGCGATCAACGCGAAATTTTTGACGGCATGGTACTTGATGATGGCTAACATGAAGCCGGGAAGCCATGCGAGCACTGCACCGATATAGGGCACCATGTTGAAGAGGCCGGAAGCGATGCCGGCAAGGACCGGGTAATCGAGGCCCAGAGCGAGAAAAAACATGCTGCTGAGAGCGACGACGACGAGTGTGACGACACTCATACCGATGAGATAGTCACGGAGAACGTCTCGGAGATCGTCGAGAGTCTCCTTCACCTGGGTTCGCCGGTTGACGGGAAACAGTTGTAGCGTGGCGTGCCAGACCTCACGTTTCTGGGCGAGCATAAAGAAAACGAGGAATGGGACGAAGGTAGCTTCAAGGACCAGAGCGTAAAGCGAACCAATCCCCCTCATGAACAGATTGTGTACAGTTCCGCTGTCCGCCGCAGGTGCCGGTGACTTCGGCGTGGGGCCGGAAGTGGTCAGTTCAGATACACTGCCCTCGATGCCACTTATCTTCTTCTGGATTGTGCCGGTTGCGTCGCGGAGTGTGCCTTTGTATTTGGGCCATTCGGCGGCGAATTCGTCGACGCGGTCATAAAGCACATAACCACCTGCGGCAACCGTTGAAATCAAAATAAGAACCATGATGAGTGAGCCGACAGCGCGTGGGATGCGGAAGCGTTCCAGGAATTCAACGGCGGGGTCGAGAAAGTAAGCGAGCAGCATGGAAAGCAACAGGGTGATAACCACGCCTGCGGCATAGTAGAAGAACAAGAGGATAATCGCAGCGGCGATCACTCGCTGGCTGAAATTCGCAGTCGAGGGGCGCAGCAGCAGTGGGGATTCAGTCGTGGACACATACCACCTCTGGAGAGAACAAGGTAACACAGACGGCGGGGTTGCGGATGGGTGAAGAAGCTGAGTGTTACCGCTCATTAATGGGTGATTTGTCGTTAGTTAGAGAGGTGAAAATGTATTGCTGGTGAGTTCGCATAGCAAGGCTGTGGGCGTGTTAGACTGCCACGTTGGAAATTGCAAGACGGAAAGAAGCTGAGGATCATGGCGAAAGAGTTTTTTGGTACAGACGGAATTCGCGGCATTCCCGGGACGCCTCCGCTGGACGACCAGACGCTGTTTGCGGTGGGCCGGTCGGTGGGAAGTTATCTCTTGCGGGAACACGGATCAGCGCATGTGCTGATCGGCATGGACACGCGAGAGTCTGGCCCACACATTGCCGGAGTGTTGGCAGCGGGCTTGTACAAATCGGGAGCGACGGTCGCATTCGCGGGTGTGCTGACGACACCGGGTGTGGCATGCCTGGTGCGGCAGAACGATTTTCAAGCCGGAGTGGTGATCTCTGCTTCGCACAATCCGTATCACGACAATGGCGTGAAATTGTTTTCGCACGCAGGCATGAAATTTCCGGATGCCGAGGAAGAAAAGCTGGAAGTAGACATTCTGCGTTTACGGAAAGAGCCGCTGCCCATAACTTTGCCAGCGTTAACGGCGAGCCACGCGTTGCACGTGGAGTATCTGGATTTCCTGCGGAGCCGCGTGATACCCGGGGCGAAGCTGGATGGATTTCGGGTGGTGCTGGATTGCGCGAATGGTGCCGCCTACCAACTGGGCCCGGAACTGTTTCGCGCACTGGGCGCGGACGTGATCGTCATGGGCGTTACTCCGGACGGGCGAAACATCAATGCCAACTGCGGTTCCCTTCACCTGGAAGGATTGCAGAAACGGGTTTTGGCGGAGTCTGCCACGCTGGGCGTGGCGTTTGATGGCGATGCGGATCGGGCGCTGTTTGTATGCGGCAGCGGGCGAATCGTGAATGGCGATGGAGTGCTGCTGGCGGTGGCGCGTTACCTGAAAGCACAGAAAGCGCTGAAGAATGATCGAGTGGTGGCCACGTCAATGTCGAATCTGGGCCTGGAGCGCGTGCTGGTGCGCGATGGTATGACGTTGGCGCGTTCGGCGGTGGGCGATCGTTACGTGCTGGAAGAGATGCTGAAATCGGACAATAACCTGGGCGGAGAGCAGTCTGGACACATTATTTTTCTGGATGATAGCCCAGCAGGTGATGGGCTGTTGACCGCGGTGAAGGTGGCTTCGCTGGTGTCGTCGCACGGATCGCTGGAATCGCTGGTGGAAGGACTGAAGGATTATCCGCAAGTGATTGTGAACGTGAAAGTGAAAACGAAGCCGCCGCTGGAAACTCTGCCGGAAGTTGCGCGAGCTTTGGCGGAAGCGCAGGAAACACTTGGTAAGAATGGCCGCGTGGTGCTGCGGTATTCGGGAACGGAGCAGTTGGCGCGCGTGATGGTGGAATCAGAGCATGAGGTGGATGTTCAGCGGTTCTCGCAAGCGATCGCGACGGCGCTGCGAAATGCGATTGGGGCGTGAACGATTACGGTTTCGAGGGAGGGCACAATATCGTTATAGCAATCTGGACATTGAGAGCATGAATTGTGATGAAAAATCTAACACCTTCTAAAGACTGTAGGAACGAGACCGCAATACTGTGGAAAATTGTAGATTCCCTAGTACAAGGCGCGGGTCAACTACTCAGTCACACGAGTAAAGCGTGTCTTATCAATGGCTCACAGAATAGTTAATTTGTACTATGTGTTGGCAAAGCGCGTGCTACCTATCGAAATAACTAATGATATTGGCTTCCCGGGGTGGCTGGAACTCAACCTCGACTGAGTTACCAGTTATTGGGGGGTCGATTCGAAATAAGGGGGCTTGCACCAGCCCCCTTTTTATTTCTTAGCCCCTGCAAACCTAATTCCCAGCCGAATTCAGTTTAGTTCCCAATCAAACTCGACAGGGTAGCGATCTTCGGAGGGAACGTGTGTCGCAAAAAAGTGAGCGGCCGGTGGGGGCACCGGCCGCTCGGCGTGGGGGATGGAGGGTACGTATCTGAAGATCAGTTCGGCTCACCGTCATTCCGAGGCGCTGGCCCTTCGACTGCGCTCGCAAGCAGTAGAAAGACGCACAGGAGCAAGATCGTAACGATCATTTGACCCGCCTCGAGAGCTGAACATCACTCCCGATAACAGAGTGATTGTGCTGCAGAAGCGATTTCGCGTGAATGGGCCGGTAGGTTCAATTACACCAGTACTTGGCGGTGGGACTTGGGTACTTGTTGCGGGTAGCGAGGGACTCGAACCAAGCATTAGTTCGAGGAGACGCACAAGAAGAGCGCACAGCCAGGAATGGCTGTGCCACCTGGTTGTACGCCGGCATGTTCGGCAGCTGGCGGGTGCAAGTCCCGTCCCAACCTGATGGAGGTGAAGGGTAGCGAAGCGCAAGGGCGTCACCGCGAGGTGGGGTCTGAAGGAAGCGTGGAGCAAAGATACGGGCCGATGGACAAGAACTGGATTTGAGGCCTACGGCGTCGGACGAGCGGGCAACTGACCGCGAAGTCCGTATCCATCAAGGACGCTGGTGGTAAATCCGGCGGTCGCGTGTCGAAAGCAGTCGAACTTATCGCGGGAGATCTGTTGCATGTCTCGGATTCGTGACTGAGGGTGACGAGCAGGTGACTGCTCCCCCTATCCCGATCAAAAGCACCGGCTTTGGAAGTTGCTGGCCGGCGGATGTGCGGCGGCTACACGAGTTGCGGGCAATTACGATATGCTTTGAAGACCATGCATGACTTGAATTATTTCCGAGATCATCTGGATGAATTCGCCGAAATGGCGAGAAAACGAAATACCACGCTGGATCTGGAAGCGTTTCGCGCTTTGGATAAGGAACGCCGCGAGCTGATTACGGCGAACGAACAGCGCAAGGCTCAACGGAACAAAGCCAGCGACGAGATTGCGCGGCTGAAAAAAGAGAAGCAGAGTGCGGAGGCGATTATTGCGGAAATGAAGACGGTTTCCGAAACGATCAAGAAAACGGACGAGCGAATTGCGGAGCTCGATGCCACGCAACGCGAGACGCTGCTAACCATACCGAATATTCCGCATTCCAGCGTGCCTTATGGCAGTGGGGCGGAAGGCAATCTGGAGGTACGCCGGTGGGGAACGCCGCCGAAATTTGAATTTCAGCCGAAACCGCACTGGGAAGTGGGCGAACGCGCAGGGATTCTCGATCTGGAAGCAGCAGCGCGGATCACCGGGGCACGCTTTGCGGTGTACAAAGGTTGGGGAGCTCGGCTGGAACGGGCGTTGGCGAATTTTTTCCTCGACGTGCACACGCGAGAGCACGGATATACCGAAATTCTTCCGCCATTTCTGGTGAATACGGCATCGTTGATGGGTGCGGGACAATTACCGAAATTCGCGGCGGACCTGTTCAAACTGGAAGGCACAGACTTCTGGCTGACACCGACTTCGGAAGTGGAACTGCACAATCTTTACCGAGACACGACTCTAGATGAGGAGCAGTTGCCGATTCCTGTGACCGCGTGGACGGCGTGTTTCCGTTCGGAAGCCGGAGCAGCTGGAAAAGATACGCGCGGGATATTGCGCCAGCACCAGTTTCAAAAGGTGGAACTGTTTAAATTTACGCATCCCGACAAGAGTTATGAGGAGCACGAATCCCTGGTGCGAAATGCGGAAACGATTCTGCAGAAATTAGGATTGCACTATCGCACCATGCTATTGTGCACCGGCGATATGGGTTTCGCTTCGGCTAAAACGTATGACTTGGAAGTGTGGCTGCCATCGAGCAATGAGTTTCGCGAGATTTCGTCATGTTCAAATTGCGAGGCGTTTCAAGCGCGCCGTGCGGGGATACGATTTAAGCCCAAGGGGGGAGGAAAGAGCGAATTTGTACACACGTTGAATGGCTCGGGATTGGCTGTTGGGCGCACTTGGATAGCCGTCGTAGAGAATTATCAGCAAGCCGATGGGTCGATTCTAATCCCGGAAGTATTGCGCTCCTATATGGGCACCGAGCGGATTCCAGCGTTATAAGGTCTTGGAAGCGATTCGTGGCCAGCGGATCACGCATATCAATGATAATAAAGGCGTTAGATTCGTTTTCGGCATCAACCCGAACCCGAATTCGGTGAAACTTTCGTCTCGCAACCTGTTGAATTCACACATTTTCGTTTGACGCCCCTAAGTTCCCTGCATACACTCCCCTCAGTGCTGCTTGGCATGCAGAAAGTTCACGACGCCCGACGTTTGGGCCAAATTCAATGACATTTATTGCTCGCATACTTAAGTTTCTGTTCTGGATGGTGATGGTTTCCTGGAGCGTGTCTCTGCTGCGCCGGCTAGTGAACAAGATGGGTGCGGCGGGCACGCAGGCGCAACCGGATGTGCACGTACCAACTGATTCGATCGCAAGGAAGCTGGTACGCGATCCGGTCTGCGGGATGCACATGGCAGAGACGATTGCTATTCCCATGCGAAACGGAAACGAATTGCTCCACTTTTGTTCGGTGGAGTGCCGCGACAAATACGTACAGGGAACCCAGAAGTTGGCTGCGAACGGGTAGTACCAAGAGTTTGGCCGCAACGCAGCGGGTACCCGGCAACAGCAATACGAAATTCTACAGCGCAACGGAAAGGACCGAACCAGATGGCAACGGTCGCAAAACCTCCAATACTCAATCGCCCCACGGGAGCTCCCCCGATGGTGCCGCGCGTGGCACCACGAGAAGAATTAAATCCATTCCGCATCGCGCAAATTCAGTTTGATATGGCGGCGGAAGTATTAAAGCTGGATCAGGGGCTGCGGCAAGTGCTGCGAACGCCGAAGCGCATTCTGGAAGTTTCTTTACCAACAAAAATGGATAACGGGCAGGTAAAGGTTTTGACGGGATTTCGCGTCCAGCACAACATCGCACGCGGGCCGGGCAAAGGAGGAATCCGCTACCACCCCAGCGTCACATTGGATGAAGTAAAGGCGCTGGCGGCATGGATGACCTGGAAGACGGCGGTGGTAAACGTGCCGTTTGGCGGCGCGAAGGGTGGCGTAATTTGCGACCCGAAGCGGATGTCGAAGAGTGAACTGGAGCGCATGACGCGGCGGTATGCCAGCGAGATTCTGCCGTTCATCGGACCGGATCAAGATATTCCCGCGCCGGACGTGTACACGGATTCGCAGACCATGGCGTGGATCATGGATACGTATTCGATGATGAAGGGCCACACGATACCGGGCGTGGTGACGGGAAAGCCGCTGTCGATTGGCGGGTCGGTAGGACGCGGTGAAGCCACGGCGCAGGGGTTGGTGTATGTCATCGAAGAAGCCTGCAAGGTGAAAAAGATTTCGCTGCGCGGCGCGACGGTGGCGATTCAGGGATTTGGAAATGCGGGCGCGGTTGCGGCAAAGTTGCTGGCGGAGAAGAAGGCGAAAATCATTGCGCTGAGCGATACGCGCGGAGGCGTCACCAATTCGCGCGGGATCGACCCGATCAAGGCCATTCGCTACAAGGAACGCGCGGGCACCGTGGTGGGCATGCCGGGGGCGTCGCGTTTATCGAACGAAGATTTGTTGACGATGAAGTGCGACATCCTGGTGCCGGCAGCGCTGGAAAGCGTGATTACGCTGCAGAACGCAGAATCGGTTAAAGCTCGCATCGTGGCGGAAGCGGCGAACGGGCCGACGACCCCCCATGCGGATGAAATTCTGGCGCGGCGTGGGATTACGGTGTTGCCCGACATCCTGGCGAACGCGGGCGGCGTAACGGTCAGTTACTTCGAATGGGTACAGAACCAGGAAGGCTTGCTGTGGGATTCCGACGAAGTGAACGTCAGGCTGCAGAAGATTATGCAGCGCGCGTTCCAGGAAATGCTGGACATGATGCGGAAGCACCATGTGCCACCCCGTGCCGCGGCGATGGCGCTGGCGGTTGGGCGCGTGGCGGAAGCGACGCTAGTGCGCGGCTTGTTCCCATGAAGAATCCGAACATTCTATAAATTCGACCTACATCTGTTCATCGAATCTCTGCGCAATTAACGGTATTTCTATCTGGAGGCACTCTCGTCGGGCAAGATTCCTATTGCGCGACGCAAACGAGTACGCGTACATTCGCAGATGCCGGGAGTTTTTGGCGCGATAAGGATATGAAACGCGCCGAGAAGCCACCCGGCTATTTTCTTCAAGGATGGATCGAGGCACGAACGAAAATGAGCAATCACCCTACGGTGCCACCCATCCTGCTGACGATCGCCGGCTTTGACCCAAGCTGCGGCGCGGGTGTGGCAGCGGATTTGAAAACCTTCGCGGCGCATGGCTGCTACGGAATTGCAGCGATCACGTCCTTGACAGTGCAAAACACGATGAAAGTGGAAGCGGTGCACAATACGCCGAGCGCGGAGCTACGGGAACAACTGGAAGTGCTGGTCTCGGACTGCGAAATCGCCGCGGTAAAGGTTGGGATGCTTGGAAACCGGGGGAATGCCGTGGTGGTGGCGGAGTTTCTGGACGCGCACAAGTTTTCTGTTGTTGTGCATGACCCGGTGATGAAGTCTTCCTCGGGAGCGGAACTGTTAGACACGGGCGGGGTGAACTATATCGTGGCGGAACTGTTGAAGCGCTCCACCGTGATTACCCCGAACATGCCAGAAGCCGAAATCTTGGCAGGCATGACGATTAAGGATGTGGCCGACATGGAAGCGGCGGCGCGAAAGATCGTGGAAATGGGTGCCCGGGCCGCAATTGTGAAGGGTGGACACATGGATAGAGCCATCGACGTGTTGTTTGATGGCAGCGAGATTCACCAACTCGCCGGCGACAAAGTAAAATTGGAAAATTCACACGGGACGGGTTGCACCTTTGCTTCGGCACTTACGGCGCAATTGGCGGCGGGGAGGCCGCTGTATGAGGCGCTGACGCTGGCGAAGGCCTACGTGGTGAAGGCCATGGAAAAGGCGTACCCTGTGGGTAAAGGGCGCGTGCCGCTTGATCACTTTTACCGGATGAAGATCGAGCCGCTGGCGCGCGGAACGCACGAACTGCCAAATCACGGAGTGCATCCTGCGGCAGAACCTGCGCACTAGAGGGAGAAACTTCGGAAGAAGTGGGGCACCCAGTACCTCCGGGCAAGATCGTTTGGCAAGGAGGACAAATGCAAAAGGTATTCCGATGTGTGAAATGTCAAAAGGGCATGAGAGTTGTAGGATCGACCGGATTGGGTAAAGAAGTGGAACGGAAGGCTCAATGCCCGTATTGCAATGCAAAGAATGTGGTGACCTGGCCGAAGGGTGACAAATTCAGAATTCAAAGAATTGCGACCAGATAGCAGATATGCGCATGAAAAGTGAATACTTCCTTCCTGGCCAAGGCGGACAATGCTCTTAACCTTCCGACGAAAAAGATCACTCCTGATTTCAAAGTAACACGGACAAGGATTGCTAGGCGGTTTGGGTGTGCTTGCGATATTGGTTGAGATCCTTCGTCGCGAAATTCGCTCCTCAGGATGACAATGTCGGCGGCATTTCGGGAATGTGCTGGGGTTCGTTGAGACAAAAAGTGCGCTCGCATGAAAGCCAGCGCTACAACACCGAAGCAACAAGGCGGCGCACAGCGGCCCCTACATTTGAAGGTTAGAACAATATTACAGTTTGTGGGCAAATTTCCCGGCAACTATGGTGGCTACTGGTCCGCCTTTGAAGGAGCGGCCGTCGAAAGGAGAGTTACGCGACTTGCTGGCAGTTTGCTGGACATTGTAAGTCCAGGAGCGATCGGTGGAAAAGATGGTGATGTCCGCCGGTTCACCAACAGAAAGCTTGCGCTGTTTGCCGAGCACGCGAGCCGGGCCGGTGGTGAAGAGTTCGACCATGCGCATGAGGGAAATTTTCCCGGTGTGAACGAGTTGTTCGAGCGTGAGGCCGAGAGCGGTATCGAAACCAAGAATGCCGAAGGGGGCCTTGTCGAACTCCACGTCCTTGAGCGCAGGCTCGTGCGGGGCGTGATCTGTAGCGATGGCGTCCACAGTGCCATCGGCAAGGCCGCGCCAGAGTTCTTCGCGATCCTCGCGCGCGGAAAGCGGTGGATTCATCTTGAAGCGCGAATCGTAAGTTACATCTTCATCAATGAGCGTGAAGTGGTGCGGAGTGACTTCGCAGGTGACATGGAGACCTTTTTGTTTGGCGTAACGAACCTGATCGAGCGAGGCTTTGGCGGAGAGATGCGCGATGTGAAGGCGGCCACCGGTAAGCTCGGCGACCTGAACATCGCGTGCGACGCAAACGGATTCCGCAGCTGCCGGCATTCCCGGAAGGCCGAGGCGGGTAGAAGCGAAACCTTCGCGCATGCTGGCGCCAGCGGCGAGAGAAACATCCTCAGCGTGTTCAATGACCGGCAAGTCGAGCGAGCGGCAATAGTCCAAAATCTGACGCGCAAGTTTAGCGGTGGCGATGGGCTTGCCATCGTCGGAGACGGCAACGATTCCGGCTTCGCGCATGGCGGCAATGTCGGAGATGGCTTCGCCTTTGCTGCCAATACTAGCGGCGCCGATAGGCCAAACGCGAACGTGGCCGTGGGCTTTGGCGCGATCGACAATGAAGCGGGTGATGGCAGCATTATCGTTGACCGGCTTGGTGTTGGGCATGCAGCAGACGGCGGTAAATCCACCACGCGCAGCGGCGAGCGTTCCAGTTTCGATTGTTTCCGAATTTTCCTGGCCGGGTTCGCGCAAGTGAACGTGCATGTCGATAAAACCTGGCGCGACAATCAGCCCGGTGGCGTCGAAAACTTCTGCGTTGTGGGCCTTAGTAATTTTCCCAGCGGGAGCAATCTCGGTGATGCGATGACCGTCTAGAAGTATGTCGAGGGCAGCGTCGGTTTTAGAAGCGGGGTCGAGGACGCGGCCATTCTTAATCAGAAGCATTGGCGGGTTCCTTGGGAGTGGACTGGGGCTTACCTTCAAGCGCAGGGTGCGTGCCTTCCGAAGCGCCGACCATCAGGAGATACAGGATAGCCATTCGAACGGAAACACCGTTGGTGACTTGTTCGAGCACGGCAGACTGCGGGCCGTCGGCAACTTCAGGAGTGATTTCCGTGCCGCGATTGATGGGGCCGGGATGGAGAATAAGAGCGTCTTTCTTGGCGAGGCGCATGCGCTCGGCGTTTAGCTGGTAGAGCAGGATGTAATCGCTCTGCGAAAGCGATGGCTCGTGCAGACGTTCGGTTTGCACGCGCAGGACGATGATGACGTCGGCATCGTCCAGGGCTTCTTCGACGCGATAGACGCAACGGATGGGCGTGCCCGGGGGACCAACTTTTTCGAGTTCGCGAGGAACCCATATGGCGGGACCGCAGAGGGTGAACTTGCAGCCAAACTTACCGAGCAGGTGAATGTTGGAGCGGGCGACGCGGGAGTGGGCGATGTCTCCCAAAATGGTGACATTCAAGTTTTTGAGGGAACCCTTGCGATCGCGTATGGTAAGCGCGTCCAGCAGCCCCTGAGAAGGATGCTCGTGCGTGCCGTCGCCGGCGTTGACCACGGGAATTTCCAGGTGACGGGCGACAAAATCGGCGGCACCGGAAGAAGAATGGCGCATGACAAAACAATCCGGTTTCATGGCGTTCAGATTGTTCGCGGTGTCAAGAAGCGTTTCCCCTTTTTTCAGGCTGGAGGCTTCGGCTTGAAGATTCATGGTGTCTGCGCCGAGTCGGGAAGCGGCGGTGCCGAAGCTGAGGCGTGTGCGCGTGGAGTTTTCGAAGAAGGCAAGAGCGACAGTCTTGCCGCGAAGCGTGGCCAGTTTCTTGAGGGGATGTTTCTGAATTTCCTGGAATGGCTTTGCCTGATCAAGAAAAAAGGTGAGTTCATCCGCGGAGAGCGGCTCAAGCGCTAGCAGATCGCGAAAACGGTAGGTCACATTGGCACTCGAGTGACTGAGAGCGGAAGATGCAAGATTCTTGTGTCCGCTCTGTTGAGAGATATTCTACGCGGAGAAGGGGTTGAGAGGCAAAAGAAGAGGTGAGGGCTAAGATTCGACGCGATCGACCAGGATGACGCGTTCTTCGTTGTCGATTTCCTTGAGGCGGACCTCGACGATTTCGGTGTCGCTGGTCTGGACGTTGCGGCCGACGAACTGTGCTTCAATGGGCATTTCGCGATGACCGCGGTCGATCAAGACACAGAGAGAGACGCGTTTGGGCCTGCCGAGATCAAACAGACCGTTCATGGCAGCACGCACGGTACGGCCGGTGTAGAGGACGTCATCGACGAGGACGAGGTCCATACGATCCACGGAAAAGGAAATTTGCGAGGATTGCAGGACGGCCTGCGGCGCAATTTTGGAGAGATCGTCGCGATAGAGCGTGATGTCGAGGGTGCCGACGGGGATTTCGACGCCGTCAATGCCGCGCATGGCGTGAGCGATTCGTTCGGCCAGAGGAACGCCGCGGCGGCGAATGCCGATGAGCGCGAGATCGCGAGTTCCACCGCTGGATTCAACGATTTGGTGGGCCAGTCGTTGAAGAGTTCTGTCAATCTCGGCAGCGGACATGAGCTGCGATTTCTCCACGATATGCATGCGCGTAATGCTAGCACAAAGGGAAACGATTGATAACGCGGTGAAGCGAGATGAGGATGCGCGAGCGTGCTAGACTTTCGCTGCAAAGAACCAAATAGCTGGGATGAAGGAACAGACCATGGGAAAGTTCACGAGAGCCTTTGCAACCGCCACGCTGATTGCATTGTGCCCCGGTTTTGTGGGCGCACAGTCGACGCAGAAAGCGCCAGCCAAGAAGGCCGTGCGGTCGCAGCGTTCCAAGTTAGTGGTGATGATTGTAGTGGACCAAATGCGTGCCGATTATGTCGATAAATTTCGTGGGCAATGGAGCGCAGGGCTGAAACGATTGCTTGACGAAGGAGCGTGGTTTCGCGAGGCGGCCTATCCTTATGCGACCACGGAGACATGCGTGGGCCATTCGACAATTTCAACGGGAGCGTTCCCCACGGAGCATGGGATGGTGGCGAACGCATGGTGGGACCGCGAAACGCAGAAAATGGTGACCTGCACCAGCGATCCTAGCGTGAAAAATTCGGCATATGCGGGAGGCACAACCGAGGGCGGTGATTCCGCTTGGCGAATGCAGATGCCTGCGTATGCAGAGGAGCTGAAATTCCAGACGGGCGGGGCGACGCGGGTGGTGACGTTTTCATTGAAGGCACGAGCGGCGATTACCATGGCCGGCCACAAAGGAGATGCCGCGACATGGTTCGATACCGGCACGGGCGCTTGGGTGACTTCATCACCGTATGGGACGATGCCGTTTGTTGAGGAGTTTGTGAAGAAACATCCGATGGCCGCAGACTTCGGGAAAACGTGGGCGCTCTCGCTGCCAGCAACGGCGTATTTCTATGACGAGAAGGCGTTTGGCGCAGCACAAATAGAGGGTTGGACGGCGAGCCTGCCCTATACGCTAGAGGGAAAGGCAGAAGGCTTTACGCCGGGCGCGGCATTTTTCGAACAGTGGGCCACCAGCCCATTTGCCGATACCTATTTGACGAACATGGCGGAAGCGGCCGTGGACATGCTAGGGCTGGGGAAAAGCGGAGCGACGGATTATCTGGGAGTAAGCTATTCATCGGTGGATTATGTGGGACATACGTTTGGTCCGCGAAGCCGGGAGATTCAGGACGTGCTGGTGCGGCTGGACAAGGATCTTGGCGAATTGTTCGCGCACCTGGATCAGAGAGTAGGGCGCGGAAATTATGTTGTGGCATTGAGCGCCGATCATGGCGTTGCGCCGATTCCGGCAGAGATGCAGAAGACCGGAGTGGATGCGGGGGTATTGAGCCTGCCGGAATTGAAAGAGCGCATCGAGAAGGCGCTGGAACCATTTAATTATGCGAAGCCGGCGATTGCGCGAATCACGGGAAACAATATCTATTTTGCGCCAGGAATTTATGGGCAATTGAAGCTGGACGCGGCCGCAATGAATGCCGTGCTAGATGCGGCGAGGACGATGCCGGGGGTGGCAACTGTCTTCCGCACAGAAGATGTCAACGCGGGGAACACTACCCTTTCCGATCCGAGGTGGGCGTTCACATTGAGCTATTTTTCGGGTAGGAGCGGTGATCTGTTTGTATTGCAAAAGCCATACTGGCTGCTGGAGAGTTCGGCGGCAGATGCGAAGCAGCCTACGGGAACGGGCCATGGCAGTCCTTATTATTATGATCAGCGCGTACCGATATTCTTTATGGGATTCGGGATTCAGCCTGGGGAATATTTCCAGCCGGTGACGCCGGCGGATATCGCACCAACTTTCGGTGCGCTGACGGGAGTCACGTTGGCGACAAGAGATGGGCGGGTTTTGGCGGAAGCGTTGAAGAAGCGAGATACCGCAAAGTAAGACGAACTATTTAGCTGAGTGAAATGCAGATCCCTCGGTTTGCTCAGGATGGCAATGAACACAAGAGGTCCAAGTCGACAAAGCGTGACGTTGCTTTCGGAGCTTTTTCAACAGGAGTGGTACGAGTAATCAGATTGCTGAGCCGCCGGATCGTGCTATTCTCTCGGGAACGTGAGTTCCTCCGACCGCGTTGACCTAGCCGTTCAGATTGGCGCCCTGCGCCTCCCTAATCCTATTCTTGCCGCCAGCGGAACCTTTGGTTACGGCTTGGAGTTTGCTCACCTGGTCGACTTCAAGCGCATTGGCGGGTTTGTCACCAAAGGCATCTCTATGGAAGCGATCGAAGGTGCACCTGCGCCGAGGTTGTGCGAAACGCCGTCGGGGATGCTGAACGCGGTCGGACTTCAGAACGTGGGTGTAGAGGCGTTCGTCACCGGGAAATTGCCACTGTTGTGTAAATACAACACCACGGTGGTCGTGAATGTTTTCGGGTATTGCATCGAGGAGTACGTCAGCGTAATTCGAAGACTGGAAGAAGCCGATGGGATTGCCGCTTATGAGCTGAATATTTCTTGCCCGAACGTAAAGAAGGGCGGGATGCAGTTCGGCAGCAACCCTGCTCTTGTGGAAGAGGTAGTCCGGGCAGCGAAAGCGGTAGCGGTAAGACGGCCGCTTTGGGTGAAGTTGATGCCACTTGTTACAGACATTGGACTTATTGCGAAATCGGCGGAAGTTGCCGGCGCCGATGCCCTTACTGTAGCGAACACCTATCCGGCCATGTCGGTGGATGTCCGAACCGGAAAGTCCAGATTAGGGAATCTAACCGGCGGCTTGTCGGGCCCGGCCATTCGTCCAATGACGGTTCGGCTGGTCTGGGAAGCTAAGAAGGCAGTCAAAATACCCATCATAGGACTGGGTGGCATCGAAAAGGTGGACGATATCCTGGAATATCTTGCCGTCGGCGCGTCAGCAGTACAGGTCGGGACGGCCAGCTTTACTGACCCGGGGATCAGTGAGCAATTATCGGTGGATTTGGCGAGGGCAGTTCGAGAGGCTAACATATTAACTATCAGTGAGTTACGAGACAAAATAGCAGCAAAAAATGGTTGACATAATGCGGTAAATAAGCTACACTTTTTAAGTTCTTGTAGCTAAAAGAACACACTATGAGACGACCACTCTTTTTAGCTTGGGCCGCCATTCGATGGGTGATGCTAATGTTCTTAATCGCTCCAGTGATGGAAGCGCCGCTGGTAGCGCACCTAACGGAGCCCGTGAAGCCCATCAAGACATGGGTAGGCAACGCCAGTTGGTACGGAGCCGAGTTTGACGGAAAGAAGACTGCGAACGGCGAACGGTTCGATTCCGAGAGCTTAACTGCCGCGCACCCCAACCTGCCTTTCGGATCCTGGGTACGCATCGTAAACACGCGAAACGGGAAGTTTGAGTTTGTACGTATTAATGACCGCGGTCCTTATCAAGAAGGACGCGAAATTGATGTATCCTATCGCGTAGCCCGGAAGATTGGCCTGATCCACGCTGGTGTGAGCCAGGTGCGGCTGGAATTGATGCTGCTGCCGCCCAAGCGAAACCAGACAGACGAAAGCCAGAACTAAAACTTCAGGGCATGCCCTGAACCGTGACCTTTGACGCCCATCCACGCAGCAGCCTGATTGTAGCCCTGGATTTCGATTCCCTTCCCACCGCCATAAAATTCGCCAAGCAAGTGGCCGACCTTGTCGGAATGTTCAAGATCGGCAACCAACTGTTTACCAGCGCCGGGCCGGAAGCTGTGCGGCAGATCGCGCAGCTTGGAACCGGCATATTCCTTGACCTCAAATATCACGACATACCAAATACGGTGGCGGGAGCAGTGTTAGCGGCGGCTTCCCTGCCCGGCGTGCAACTGCTGAATGTACACGCACTGGGTGGCACGGCGATGCTGCAGGCGGCAGTGCAGGCGATCAGCGCCGGGGTGCCGATGGGCGAGGACCGACCGCGGTTGTTGGCGGTGACGGTGCTGACCAGCATGGACAAGAAATCGATGAAAGAAGTAGGCATAGGCGGACCGCCGCAATCTCGGGTGCTGCACCTGGCGAAATTGGCAAAGGAAGCAGGAGCGGATGGAGTGGTGGCTTCGGTGCAAGAAGCGAAAGCAATCCGCAAGGCATGCGGGCGAGAATTTCTGATTGTGACCCCAGGCGTGCGACCAAAAGACAAGAGTGCAGGGGGCAAGAAAGACGATCAGGCACGGACGGCGACGCCACGAGAGGCCATCAAAGCGGGAGCGGATTTTCTGGTGGTCGGAAGGCCGATCCTGGCAGCGGCCGATCCACGTGCGGCCACCTCGGAGATTGTGGAAGAGATTGCTAGCGCAAAATAGAAAGCAAGCCTACAAGCCTGAAACATGGCATAACGAGATATGAACCAATTTCCGCAAACTCGCGAATCGGTGGTGCGCGAACTGAAAGAGTCCGAAGAATCAGCGGCACAACTGATTCTGGGAGTCTCCAGTGTGCAAGGAAATTGGCAACCAATGGAGGGGAAATCATGGAGCATCTGGCAGTGCCTTGAGCACCTGGTTTTGACGAACCAGTTGTACACGGCGGCGCTGAAAGAAGCGGTTACGAAAAACGATAAGGGCGGAGAATCACCAACGAAGGAGATTTCGCCAGGCTGGTTTGGGCGGTGGTTTCTTTCGCAGTTGGAGCCGCCCGTGCGAGTGCGCGTTAAGACCCGCGCCAAAGCGAAACCCGTGGCGAGCGGAGACTTGGAAGATGTTCAAAGTAAATTTGTAAACTCGCACGAGGAGGCTCGCGAAGTATTGAAGTATTGGGAGTGCGTGGACTTCAACCGGATCAAGTATCGGAATCCCTATGCGTCCTGGCTTAGATTTTCCGTGGGGACAGGACTGCTTATTCTCAACGCTCACGACCGCCGACATCTGTGGCAGGCGCAAAAGGTCAAAGAAGCACCAGGATATCCAAAAGTACAGAGGCAGCCAGCCGATGGAATCTAGAAAATCGCGGACCCCATGCGAAGCGTAATAGTCGGCACAGCCGGGCACATCGATCATGGTAAGTCCACGTTGGTGGAAGCACTGACCGGAACGCATCCGGATCGTCTGGAGGAAGAGAAGCGGCGCGGGATCACGATAGATCTGGGATTCGCGTTTCTGGAAGAGGGCGGCGTGCGCTTCGGGTTCGTAGACGTGCCGGGACACGAGCGATTCGTAAAGAATATGGTGGCGGGCGCGTGGGGCGTCGATGTGCTGCTGCTGGTGATAGCCGCTGATGAAGTGATCAAACCACAAACCAGAGAACATTTCGACATTTGCCGGTTGTTGGGAGTAAAGCGTGGAGTGATAGCGCTGACGAAAATCGATCGCGTCGATCCGGAATCACTTGCTCTGGAACGACTTGAAATCGAAGAGTTCATTCAGGGATCTTTCCTGGCAGGGGCACGAATCGTGCCGGTGAGCGCGAAAACCGGCGAGGGGCTGCACACATTAAAAGAGGCCTTGGTACAGGCAGCCCGGGAAGTCGAGGAAAAAGATCCGCAACATTATTTTCGTTTGCCAATCGACCGGGCATTTTCAGTAAAGGGATTTGGGACCGTGGTCACCGGAACGCTCGTAGCAGGGCGAATCTCCAGCGGACAAGAAGTGGAATTGCTGCCTGCCGCGCAAAAGCTGCGCGTGCGCGGGTTGCAGACTGGCGGGAAATCCGTGGAGCGCGCGGAGCCGGGGCAACGAACCGCGGTGAACCTGGCAGGGGTGGATCACGCGGAAATTCAACGTGGAATGATCCTGGCGGCGCCGCAGCGATTTCGAGCGTCGCGAAGGATTGATGTGCGGCTGGAACTGCTGCCCTCAGCACGAGGACTGAAACATCGCACAAAAGTTCATTTCCACGCGGGAACTTCGGAGACCGTGGGAGAAGTTCTGCTGTACGAAGGGGCAGAGCTCTTGCCGGGGCAAAACGGGCTTGCGCAGATTCGAACGCAAGATGAAGTAGTGATGGTCAAGGGAGACCGCTTCATCGTGAGGCAGTTTTCACCAGTGCTTACGATTGGCGGAGGAGTGGTGCTGGACCCACTGGCGCGCAGGCCGGCGCGAAAAGATACCGGGCGCGTGGCATTTTTGCAAACCCTGGAGAAGGGCACGCGTGAAGAAATTATCGGCGCAATCACGGAGCGAAATGTCCTGGGCGTAAAGATGAACGAGGTGGTGGCGCGAACGGGTTGGCTGGAGAGTGAAATCAAGGCGACGGCAGAGAATCTGGAAAAGTCAAAAGCGGTGCGGATCGTGTCGCAGGAGCCGCTGATGCTGTTTTCTGCAAGACGATTTGCGGAAATATGCGAGAAGCTACGAGATCGCGTGGAGAAATTTCACAGGGAGAATCCACTGGTTCCAGGGATTGCGCGCGAGGAACTGCGAGGAATTCTGGGGAAGCGCGTTAGGGCAGAAACATTCCAAAGCGCGATCAGCGAATTGGTGCGGCAGGGAAAAATCGTGGCGCAGGGCGATTTGATCAAGAAGCCGGGCACGGAAGTGACGCTGACGGCCGAAGAGACGAGAGCAAAAAAACAAATTACGGAGGCATTTCTGAAGGCAGGATTGACGGTACCGACGGCAAAAGAGGTGTTGTCGCAACTGTCGATCGAAAACCGAAATGCGGAGAAAATCCTGCAAATTCTGTTGCGAGAGAAAGTACTGGTTCGTGTGTCTCCCGAGCTGATATTTCATGCGGATGCATTGCAGGGATTGACGGGTTTGTTGCAGAACTATAAGAAAACAAAGGGAGAACGCATCGGGGTGCCTGCGTTTAAAGATCTGACAGGGATAACGCGGAAATACGCCATTCCCCTGCTGGAGTTTCTAGATAGACAACGGCTGACCCGGCGGGCGGGCGACGAGCGTGTTATCCTTTAGGGGATGACGTGCGCACTTGCGAGCCAAGGCGCGCTGCGCTATGGTCAAGGCAGTTGAAACCATAGTTTGCGTGGAGGCAGTTCATGGGTGAATTTAGCATTTTCCATTGGCTGGTGGTACTGGCTGTAATTCTGATTTTCTTTGGTGGCAAGCGCATCCCAGAAGTTATGAAGGGATTCGGTGAAGGTATCCGCAGCTTTAAAGAGGGAATGAGCGGAACAGCGCAGACACCCGCGCCGCCGGCAGCGACTCCTGAGAAGGCTCCTGAAGAGAAGAAATAAGATCGCAATTGGCGGGGCCGGGATTGAAGAGGGTGGCTGTGTGCCGCCCTCTTTCCATTTCTGGCCAGATAACTTCAGAAGCAAAACGATAACCCCCACCTTCGGCAGCGACAGACGCCAAAGGCTCTGAGAAAAGTCCAAAGACAATCAATGTGGAATCACCGTCCTGCCGAGGTGAGAGGGACGCAGTGCAGGGGAATTTTGTGCCCAAAGGGACTATGAAAGGTGAGACGGGAAGAAAAAGCAGAACTTACGGCCGTAGATGCTCCGCAACTATTTCTGGAGACTTGGGTATGACTCCGTACCCGGGACGGAAAAGTCGAAAGAAGCCAAGGAGAAGGAAATGAACAATAAGTTCTTAAAGTGGAGCGTACTACCCGCAGCAGTTTTACTGTTTGGCTCGGTTGTGTTCGCGCAGAATCCGGCAACATCGAGCACGGCCCCTGATCCCGCGCCGAAAACAGAAATCGCACAGCGCAAAGAACATCAGCAGGATCGTATCGCAAATGGAGTGCAGAGCGGAGAGTTGACGGCCGGAGAAACCTCCAAGCTGGAATCGAAGGAAGCGGCTATTAATGCGGAGACGCGTGCGGATCGCGCAGCGAATGGCGGAAAGCTGACTCCCGCAGAAAAACAGCAGATTAACCGGCAGCAGAATCATTTGTCCAATCAGATTTATCGCGACAAACACAATGCCAACATGGCGCACTATGGCAACAATGAAGTGGGTCAGCGCCGTGAGAACCAGCAGGACCGCATTGCGCAGGGAATCAAAAGCGGCCAGTTGAGCGCGGGTGAAACGGCCAAGCTGGAGAATCAGCAAAGAGGGATCAACCAACAGGTGGCGGCGGACCGCGCAGCAAATGGCGGTAAGTTGACCAGTGGCGAGAAGCAGCAGATCAACAAGGAACAGAATGCCGCGTCGAAAAATATCTACAACAAGAAGCACAATGCGAAGACGCAGCCGGGAACGAAGAAGTAAGAAGTTCTAAGTATTAAGTTGTAAGTATTAAGTAAGGCAAAGAAAGCGCCCGGGGAGGTTGGGGCGCTTTTTTGTGTTCAGAATATATTCCGTCGCACACACATCCACAGAGTCCACTACCAGAAGGAAAGAAAATCCCCACACGTAAAGGCGACGTGTGGGGCACCCGGAAAAGTGTCAGGAGAGGTGTTCGTCGGACCAGCCTAGCTCTTGGAGCGAGGTGAGGAGCCGTGAAAGCGGCAGGCCGACCACGTTGAAATAGCAGCCCTCGATGCGGGGAATGTAGCGGCCCGCGCGGCCCTGGATTCCATACGCCCCGGCTTTATCGTAAGGTTCCCCGGTGGCGAGATAGCGGGAAATTTCGTCGGAGGAAAGTTGCGCAAAATGTACCAGAGTGGTTTCCACAAATTGGCGGCGCTCCGCGTCAGGGAGGCGAACCATAGCCACTCCAGTGACGACGGAATGTGTGCGGCCGGAGAGTTGTTGCAGCATCTGATGCGCTTCGTCGTTGGAGCGGGGCTTGCCAAGAATGTGTCCGTCAAGAACGACGACGGTATCGGCGGCGATTACGATGGCTGGACCAACAGCGCGCGCGGCAACCAAATCAGCTTTCGCGTTTGCCAGTCGCTGAACGAGCTCATAAGGACTCTCGTTCGGGTAGGGAGTTTCATCGACAGCGGAGGAAAGCACGGAAAACAAAATTCCAGCGTCGCGCAGGATCTCGGCGCGGCGCGGCGATGCGGAGGCAAGAATAAGCTTCAAGAGAATTCGCTCAAGGCAGAATACTACAGACAGATTTTCCGCACAGCTGTGCTTTCGGTCAGGAAGAGTTGGGCCTGCCGCTGGTTGTAGTCTAGAATCCATTTGCGATTTGGAAGAGACTGAGCACTCTTTGATTTCACTGCCTTCAGTTTGACGATACTCAATCCGGCGGCGCTGAACCGGCTCCTTATACCCGGGGGCTGTTGTGAAGGCGCTGGTGAGCTATGCGCGGAAGAGCAAAAACATCGGAGGTTGGCTACTTTATTTTTATTACTGGATCTGCGTCTTCCTTCTGTCATTTCTTTGGGAGGTGGTCCAATATCCCGCTGCTTATTTCGGCAGGTCATTGAAGCCTGATGTCCAGTTGGCACTGATCATGGCGACATTACCAAGACTGATCGCAGTCTCCCTGCTGGTGACAGTTGCATTTCTTCTGTTACTGAAACGGGAACTGGTGTGGGTGGAACGCGTACGCTTCTGCATGATCATTGCGGCGCTTTGCGCAGGAATTTCCGTCGTGATTGATCTCTATTATTTCCCACATCGGCTTATTCAAATGCAGCGCGGCTTGGTGGGCTGCTGCTCTGGACGTCATATTTCTTTGTCTCTGAAAGAGTTGAGGCGGTCTTCCTGACAAAAACTTGGGAAGCGGAACGCTGAGTAAGCGAACGGAAATTGTTACAATTGGCGGGCGCGGCGGAAAGAAGTCACCGAAAAAGCGACGAAGATCAGGCCAACCACAACGGGGAGAGCGATTAGCCAGCGGGCGGCGTCAACCCGCGTCCAGGCACGTAGCGCGGAATTGAACCACCCCAGGGCGAGAACGGCGAATGTGGCGCCGACGACTTCATGAAATAGTTGTCTAAGGACACGCCAAAGACGACGGAACCCGCGAGGTTCCACGGGGCCAGCGACGCCTCCTCCAGTAACAACTGTAGACACCAGAGCAGTTTAACGCAGAATGCGATGCAGTGTCTGGCTGCGGCACCCGGCCGAAGGTACAGGTATCAGGACTATGAATGCATTGAGGACAACGAGAAAACACCATCTTGTATCCAATTTCGTGTGGCCCTACAATCGGCCTAGAAGTACTGGGGAGCTTTCCTTGCAACTTGATGATCACCTCAAAAACCTTCTGCGTGAACTTGGGCACGCGATCAATGATACGGTTTCCGAGTCGGACCGAATAACGGGAGCAATTGCGGGAGTGCGGGCCCATGGGTACGACATCGTTTTGAAGCTGGATGCGACGATCGGTCTGGCCAAGCGCGATGGATCGAATGAGGACGAACCGCGGCTGAGTACGCAGGATCGCCGCTTCCTGGAATCGTTGCGCATCCAGGTGGACCAGGAATCGATGGAGCAGGATTCCGAGAAAAAGGCGTTGCCGAATTTGAGCATGACACCGCAGGATGTGCGGTTTTTAAAATCGTTGAGGATTGCAACGGACGATCTGGAATGAAAATGCGCTACAAATTCGCGGGACTGGTTGCCGCAGGAGCCTTGGCACTGGGTACGATAGGCGCCACGAGGGCTGCGGCTCAGGATCCAATTCTGACGCCGATCCTCGTGGACACGGCAACTTCGATTATCGTGAGCGCTGTGAAGCCGAAGCCCACGGGGCTAGCGAAATTCCAGGGCACGGTGATGCACGCAAGCACGGTGCAGGTTACCGTGCGCGCAAAAGATAACGACATGGCCATACGCACCTTTCCTTTAACCGGCGAAGCCGCCACCAAAATGCAGCAGTTGGTGGACAAGGGCGGATTTCAGTACGGCGACAAGATCACCATTTTTTATGACCCCTCATCGTTGCAGGCGGTAAAGTTTAAAGGCAAACCCTCCAAGGCCCTGTAAAGCAGGGGCGCTATGATTCGCCTTCCCGCTGTTGCTGGACAATTTTATCCGGCAAGCCCTCGCGAACTTTCCTCGCTGATCCACAGATTTATCAAAGAGAATGGCGAATCGGAAAAGGTGCGCGTAAGAGCGTGCCTGGTGCCACATGCGGGGTACGTATATTCGGGGCATGTGGCAGCAGCAGTCTTTTCGCGTGTGGAGATACCCCAGAAAGTAATTGTAATTGGCGTCCGGCACCAACCATACGGCGAGGAGTTGGCGATTATTTCTCATGGGGCGTGGCGTACGCCACTGGGAGATGTGTCCCTCGATCGTGCGCTGGCGCTGCGATTACGTGCGGCTTGCCCTGCGCTGCAGGAAGACGAAGTGGCGCACAGCCGCGAACACTCGTTGGAAGTGGAAATTCCGTTTCTGCAGCTTTTACAGGAACAATTCACCTTCGTGCCTGTAGCGATCGGCAGCACGCGATTCGAAGAATTGGTGCGGGTGGGAGAAGGAGTTGCGGAAGTGATCGCTGGAACCGAAGAAGAGATTCTGATCGTGACCTCCTCGGACATGAACCACTACGAAGATGAAGGCACGACACGGCGAAAAGATCAGCGGGCGATCGAATGCATGTTGCGGCTGGACGCAAAGGGGCTGTACGACGTTTGCCGGCGCGAACGAATATCGATGTGCGGGCTGGGCCCGGCGATCGTGATGCTGAGTGCGCTGCGCAAGCTAGACGTGAAAGCCGGCGAGCTGGTGAAGTATGCAACGTCGGGAGAAATTTCCGGGGATCACGGTGCAGTGGTCGGGTATGCCGGAATGATTTTCAGGTGAGCGTGAAAAACAAAAAGATTTGAGGAAGGAAACGGCCCGGCTAAATTGACCGGGCCGTTTTCAATACAAGACTTGGTGCGCTGTTAGCGAGGCCGGCCACCACCGCCACTGCCACCGGAGGGACGAGACGAGCCCGCGGAGGATGAGCCACCTGATGATGGGCGGGACGAGCCGACGGAAGCGCTGGATCCACCGCCGCCGCTGCTGCCACCACTACTACTACCACCCCACCCTGAGCCACGGGTACTGCCGCCCACACTCGTGTGTGGCGGAGCGGGAGCAACCGTGGGACGCGGCGACGGAGAAGAAGCGCGCGGCGCGGAAGGCACGCTGGAACCCCGCGCTGCGGCAGCGCCATCAACCACAGCAGTCGACGTTCGATTGCGCTGAATCGTCGGCGCGTCTATGCCCGCCGTCCGGATTTGATTCGTCGCCAGAGAGCCAGGAGCTGCGGCCACTCTTGCCTGCGATGAATTTACGAAACGATGTTGGTTGGAATCATAAACAATCGAAGAGCCCCGGCCGAATGAAGTTTCGCGAACTGGCAAACTGGCGGATGTGACGGTGCGATTGACACGGAGAGGCGGGGTTGCGGTGGTAAGTCCGGTATTGAGCGCGGCTCCGCGAGTGTTTTTCATTACATCCCATTTTTGTCCAGCAGTGACGGGAACGGGCCTGCCAATCGCCCCATTCTGCACTGCATAGACGCCCTGATTCAAATTGAGTGGTGTCTTCCCCGATTTATCGGAAGGGTGCATCGGTACAACACCAAGTGTACTTCCAGAGTGCACGAAGACCGCGGTCACGGGGCGGTAGGGCATCGGACGGCCGTAGAGCAATCCACCGGGATTCCAGACCCAGCCGTAGGCGGGAGAAAAATACCAGCCACCGTAGTGATAGGGCAGCCAGCCCCAGGGAGACGAGCCGATGAAACTCCAGCCGCCTGCATCCATGAACCAGGAGCCGTTGTCAAACGGAGACCAACCGAGGCCAACACCGAAGGGTCGCCAGCAGTTGGAGCCGTTCACCGTCATCCAGGATCCAAAGGTAAAGAGATCGGAGAATCCTGAAATGTAGGAGCCATTGTAATTGGCGGAGGGCTGCAGTTGGGAAGTGGCGACTTGCTCGCTTTGAATGCGGCCGGCAACCCAGTGATCAAAATCATCATTGATTGAAGCTTTGGCGATTATCTGATTTCCGAGATCCTGCGCATTAACTGTAAGTGATTGACCCTTTTCCAGCGGAGTGGACTTGTCGTTCTGTAGGACGTTCACGTGGCCATTCTGCACGCTGACGGTGCTGCCGTCGTCGAAATTTTCCATACGGAAAGTGGCCCGTTCGGTGACCTCAACTGAAAAGTCTCCACCAGTGACGCTGAAATAATCGCCGTTCACGGAATGATCATAAAAAGAAGCGGAACCCTGGCGTAAAACGATGCGCGTAACGCGCGAGCCATCATGCAGCGAAAGATCGTAGAACTCGATTGTGGTATTTGCGCCAAGAAACGCCTTTGCACCATTCTCAAATTCAACTTCGGCGCGGCCATTTCCGGTTGAGAGAGCGTTCCCCTCGCGTATCGGCAAATTCAATTGTGCGGATTCCCAGACGGCCTTGGGATCCGTGAGCGAGTCTTCATGAAATTGGCGAAGGAAGCGGACGTCACCCTGGACATAGCTCAGGCGAACAATGCGGGCATGACTGGAATCCGCAGAGACCGAAAAAGAGAGAACTGTGGACACCAAGAAAAGAATGAGAAGGGAAAGCAGTAAATTGCGTTTCATGGGACCACCTCAAGCCTGCTGCAAGTTAGACGATAACGCACTTCGCGGGGTTGCGCGTCAAAGAAAATAGCCTGGTGCCTGAAAGGCAGGGTTTGCAGTTCGGTAACGTAGCGTAGGAGGCGAGGGCGAGGCGGGCGGATGGACGGGGAAGGGATAAGCAGCCTCGATAGGCTCGATAGGAATTTTTGATGCCTAAGTGCTTGACACTAGGGGGCTTAATAGGTAGTTTCCAAGGATAATTTATCGACAAGTTGCGTGCCTTGGTGCAGCGCGCGGTCGGAAAGTGATCCACCTGTCGGGCTAGGTAAGCGAACCTCGGCGGCAGGTAAGACTGCAAATAATTTGGGAATCAAGGGGGGAGATCATGCGCGGTTTCATTCATATCCTACTCATTCTTATTGTGGTTGGAGCCTTTTTGCCATCTGAAACAGCCTTTGGTCAAGGCGGCGCCACAGGCGCGATCAGCGGCGTGGTAGAGGATGGCAGCGGTGCACCAGTTGCCGATGCGGACGTCCAGGTAATCAACGCTGCCACGGGTGCGCTGGTACGACGCCTGAGCAGCGGGTCAGATGGCAATTTCGTGATTACATTATTGCCGCCTGGCACGTACTACGCGGTGATCAACAAGAGTGGCTTCTCGGAGGCAAAGGCTTCAGGGATCGAAGTGCGCGTCACGGAGACTTCGCGCGTAACGATCACGCTGAAACCCGGAACAGTGACGGAGAAGGTCGAAATCTCCGCGCAGTTGGCGACGGTAGAAACCACCAATGCCACGACGGGGCAAACCATCGGGCCCGAAACCATTCGTGAACTTCCCCTTGCTTCGCAAAACTACCAGCAACTGCTGACGCTCAGCACCGGCGCGAACAGCGAACTGAACGCTTCGACGCAATTGGGCCGCGGGACCACAAAGATATTCGTGAACGGACAGCGCGAGGACAACAACAACTATCTGATCGAAGGCATCAGCGCGACAGATTACAACGTGGCGCAGAACTATTATGTGCCGCTGCCAAACCCGGATGTGATTCAGGAATTCAAGGTACAAACTTCGTTGTATGACGCGACCCAAGGCCGGAATGGCGGGGGCAACATCAACGCGGTCCTGCGGAGCGGAACAAGTCAGCTTCACGGGGACGCTTATGAGTTTTTCCGCAACGATGTACTGAACGCGAACGAATACTTCCACAATGCTCAGGGGCAGAGCCGGCCCCCGGTGCGACAGAATATTTTTGGCGGCAGTCTTGGCGGACCGGTGATCAAGGATTCGTTGGGATACTTCTTTGTGAACTATCAGGGGACGCGCCAGGTCAGCGCTCTTTCGCCTGGAACGCAGGTCAGCAATCCGGGATTTCCGGTAATTCCCACGCAGCGCACTGAGGCGGATCTGATCAATGCGTTCTTCCCCGAGGGGTTGCCCGACGGGGGTGACGTCGCTGGACCCGGTCGCGGTGAAACTGCTTAATTTCAAAAGCAACCTGTTCAATGACCCGACCGGATTCCTGATTCCATCTATCACTGGAGAAGCCGGCAGTACGGGTCAACTGCTGGTAACTAAGCCAGGAAGGTACAACGACGATCAATTCACCACGAATTGGGACAAGGAATTTAATGCCAGCAAAGACAAACTGAGTGCGCACTTCTTCTTCTCCAATTCGGAAACTTCGCTGCCTTTTGGTGCTGGCGGTTTACAAGCTTCGCTGGGCGGAACGCTTTCCAGCAGCATCAGCGCGACGGACCTGGATTTTCCATACGACATTCCGGTCAAAGCAAGATTTTTGGCGATCAACGAGACGCATTTGTTCTCGCCGACAATTGTGAATGATTTTCGCTTTGGCTATATTCGGATGAATTACGACCTGAACAATTCGCCCCCGGTAACGGTGACGGATCTGGGCATCGACCGTCCAACAAATAACCTGACTTCCTCGATCTACAAATTTACGTTTGCGACCTCCGGATTTCAGATCGGACCGACGCCCCCGGCGAACCAATCGCAGATACAGAATAATTTCAACTTTGTGGATAACGTGAGCTGGGTAAAGGGCGCGCACGTTTTCCGTTTCGGAGCAGAATACACGAGAGTGAATCTCGACAAACTGTTTCCGCAGACATTTAATGGCCAAATATTTTTCGTGAATACCACGGAGGGCCTGACCGACTGGCAAAATTTCCTGCTGGGAGGAAGCGCGTTCAGCTTCGGCGGCGGTGGCGTATTCAACCACGAATACCGCACAAACATCTTTGGCTTTTTTGCGCAAGACGACTGGAAGGTTAGGAAGAACCTGACATTGAATCTGGGATTGCGCGTGGATATCAATGGAGCATTCCACGATAATCTTTGCCACATCGGAAATGTGGACGAAAGCCTGGCGGCGCAAGGCTTGTACCCGATGGTTTACGGCGGCTGCGCGGCCTTGCTGAATGTGCCCGGGCTGACAGGATCGGGTGACGATTCCACGATGAAAAACGGGTACGCGACCGGTTTAGCGCCACGCATTGGCCTGGCATACGATTTAGGCGGACACCAGAAGACGACGATTCGGGCCGGCTACGGAATTTACTATGTTCGTGAAGACGTAGGAACGGCCGACCAACTTTCTTTCCAGGCGCCGTATTTGCCGATTTCGTTTGCAGCCTCGCAAAGGGGATGCTTGGGAAGTCTGTACTCGGCCACTCCCCTACCGGGCTGCCCGAACAATGCACTACCGGTAGCTGGAACGCTTGATCCAAATTTCATACCGTGCCTGGCATCGTTTCAAGGATTCTTCGTGAATGGCACTACCACACCGATACCGACCACCGATACCACGCAGACGGGTGGATTTGGATGCGCTGCTGGGAGTCCGGGAACCGTGCCTACGACAAACCTGTTCATGCTGGCAGTGCCGCGGAAATTTGTCACGCCAAGCACGCAGCAATGGAACCTCACCGTGCAACGCGATCTTGGCAAGCAATGGGTACTGGAAGTGGGCTATGTAGGAACCCACGCCACGCATCTTCGAGAGACCCGCACAAACATTCCGGGGCAGAACGCCACGCCAGAGCATCCCATCACGATTACCGCGGAGGATGGAACTCCGTACGAAATTCAGTACAACACTTTTTCCAACGGTCCGTCGCGATCCCCGATTCCGGCGATTAACGGTTACGGCGGATTCCAAATTTTCGCCAGCGACGCTTACTCACACTACAATTCCCTGCAAACGACACTGTCGCGGCGTTGGGGACAAGGCTACTTCCAGGCGGCTTACACATTCTCCAAATCGACGGACGCAACTTCGAGCGGAAATACCGCACTCAATACGGCGTATAACGACGAATCGGACTTGAAGAACTCACGCGGCTTTTCGGATTTCGACCGGACGCATCGGTTTGCGTTAAGCTACCGTTACGATCTGCCGTTCTTCGCATCGTCAACGGGATTCGCACACGCAGTTCTGGGCGGATGGTCGATCAGCGGCATTACCATTATTCAGTCTGGTACGCCGTTCTCCATCAATGATTCGCTAGCTGGTTCTGGATTCCTCGGCTCCGGCTATACTCCGACCTTGACGGGCAGCCTGGCTACAGGCGCTTCGGTGGCCGACGGTTATACGCATGGGGATATTCACAACCGTTTGGATGGTTATCTAAACGTGGCGAACTTCGTGCCTGCTCCCCTGCTGTATCCTTTCGATCCGGCAAACCCTGGAACAACTTGCGATCCCCAGTTTAACTCCAATTTCTGCACAACAGCGTTCGGCAACCTGGGGCGCAATACGTATCGCGGGCCTTACCAGCAGAACTGGGATTTTTCGTTGATGAAGAATTTCCGGGTTACAGAACGCGTCAATATTCGATTCACGACCGACTTTTTCAACATATTCAACCACGCAAACTTTGCGAATCCGGCGATCAACGACGTGGAAACGATCACGCATGACAGCAGCGGTAATCCAACCACCGATGGGCCATTCGGCAAGATTTTCTCGACGGTTGGCACGCCGCGGCTGATTCAGTTCTCGCTGCGCATCGCGTTTTAAGGAAATATTAGCCAGCAATATCAAGCAAAAGCGTCCCGACCCAATTGGGGCGCTTTTGTTTTTAGCCGTCAAGGAAGCCCAAAGCGAGTAGTGGTATCATTTTCCGACCATGCCAAAAATCGCAACGCGTGTTTCACAACTAACCGGCGAGGGTGCCCTGGCAGTGTTCACCCGCGCGAAAGAACTTGAGAAAGAAGGCCGCTCGATCATTCATCTGGAGTTGGGCGAGCCGGATTTTCATCCCGCGGCACCGGTCGTGGATGCCGTGCGCGCCGCAGTGGCGAATGGTCGAGACCGGTACGTTTCGACGCGCGGAATTCCTCCCCTGCGGGAAGGGATCGCGGATTATTTGAAGCAGACGCGCCGTGTTGATGTGCGGCCGGAGCAGGTGCTGGTGGCGCCGGGATGCAAGATGGCGCTGGCGCTCACGATGATGGCGCTGATCGAGCCGGGCGACGAGGTGCTGTATCCCGATCCAAGTTTCCCGATCTATCCGTCATTCACGCGAGGGCTTGGGGGCGTGGCGGTGTCGTACGCGCTGCGCGAAAAGAATAAATTTCAGCCAGACGTGGCCGAGATCGCGTCGAAAATCACGCCGAAAACCCGCGTGCTGATTTTCAATTCGCCGAACAATCCGACAGGTACTGTTTTCAGCGACAGCGTGCTGAATCAACTCGCCGAGTTGGCGCGGAAGCATGACCTGTGGGTGATCGCGGACGAAATCTACGCGCGGATTTTGTTCAGTGGAGAATATAAATCAATCTGGTCGCTGCCGGGCATGGCCGAGCGCACCGTGATTATCGATGGATTTTCAAAAACATTTGCGATGACCGGATGGCGCTTGGGCTACGCGGTCGCGCAGAAGCACATAATTGACGCGCTGGATATGCTGGTGCTCAACACATTTACATGCACCGCGGAATTCACGCAAGTTGCCGGGGTCGAGGCGTTGGTGGACATCACCAGCGCGGTTCCGGCGATGGTGGAAGAGTATCGCAAGCGGCGTGATCTGTTTGTCGACAAACTGAATAAGATCCCCGGCTTCCGCTGCCAATCCCCCGATGGTGCGTTTTATGCCTGGGTGAACATCGAAGAAACCGGACGCTCCGCGGAGCAGGTGCAGAAAGAGCTGTTGGAAGAAGTGGGCGTGGCGGGAATTGCCGGGGCCGCCTTCGGTGCCGAGGGAAGAAACTTCGTGCGCTTTTCACTGGTCAGTGCGCCACAGTTGCTGGAGGAAGCTTTGGAGCGGATACAGAGAATCGCGAAGAACTGGCGATTGGCGGCTGCGCGCTGAGGCCGATTTTGATTGGCCAGCTAAATATCATCCGGAAAATCGGGTCGCTGGAGATGGCAAAACTATGAAGAATTTATTGCGCACGGGAGTTTGCTTGCTGTTGCTCTCTAGCCTGGGCGGCATCACTCGGGGGCAAGCTACGCCGTATCCCGCTGGAGATGTGAAGAAAACCTACGAGCGGCTGCTGAAGAAAATTGATGCGATCCCGATGTACGACAATCACGCGCATCCGGGATTTGCGGATGATAGTGACGTGGATGCTATGGCTGCACCGCCAGGAGAGAGCGCGACGCTTCGCCTGCGCGACGACAATCCCGAATTTGTCGCCGGGGCGAAAGCACTTTTCGGCTATCCTTACGACGATTTCAAACCGGAGCATGCAAAATGGCTCGCAGACAAGAAGAAAGCGGCGGAGCAGAAAGGCGATCCTGCTTATTTCGACGGCATTCTGGATAAATTGAATGTAGAGATCTGCCTGGCGAATCGCGCGATGATGGCGCCATATCTCGACCCCAAGCGCTTTCATTGGGTATTTTTCGGCGATGCGTTTTTCTATCCCTTTGACAACAAGGGGCAGACAGCCAGCACCCCGGACATGGGCGTGTACGTGCCACTGCAGGAGAAGATGCTTTCACGCTGGAAGAAACAGGAAGGCGTGGAGGGACTGCCCGCGGATCTGGCCGGCTACGAAGATTTCGTTCGCCGCACCATGGCGGATAACCAGAAGCATGGTGGCGTGGCTATCAAATTCGAGGCTGCCTATTTCCGTTCCCTGCACTTCGGAGATCCACCGCGCGCAAAGGCTGAAGAGGTCTACAGCAAATACAAGAATGGCGGTGTGCCTACGGCGGAAGAGTACCGGCTGTTCCAGGATTATGTGTTTCGCGTGATGGTGGATCAGTCGGGGAAGCTGCATTTACCGATGCACTTTCACACCTGCGTGGGCATTGGCGATTATTTCAGCCTGCGCAATGGCAAGGTGTTGAATCTGGAAAATGTTGTGCGCGACCCAAGATACAAGGATGTGACGTTTGTGCTGGTGCATGGCGGCTGGCCATACGAACGCGAAGCGGCGCTGCTGACGGCGGTGAAGAATGTGTATCTGGACACCTCGTTCCAGTCGGAGATGCTATACCCGTCCCAATTCAAGCAGGTACTGAAGCAATTGCTGACGATTTATCCGGAAAAGATGATGTACGCGTCGGACGCATTTCCATTTAATGATGCCTTGGGCGCGGAAGAGAGTTTTTGGCTCGCGGCGCGCACAACGCGAACTGCCTTGGCCGGGGCGCTGGCCGAACTGGTGGAAGAGGGCGCCGTCACGGAAACGAAAGCGCTGGAATTGGCGAAGTGGTATTTGCACGACAACGCTGCGCGACTTTATGGAGATTTGAAGCCATGAGCGAAACTCAGGAATTGAAATACACGGCGTGGAATAAAGTTGAGCGGGAAAAGCTGAGCGACAGCATCGACCGGGAAATGATTACGGGAGACAAGCTGATGCTGGCGCGCGTGTTCATCAAGAAGGGCGGGCACGTGCCGAAGCACCATCATCACAACGAACAGGTGACGTACATTCTCGAAGGCGCCTTAAAATTTGAAATTGATGGGAAAGAAATTGTGGTGAAGGCAGGCGAGGTACTTTGTATTCCCTCGAACATGCCGCATGAGGCATGGGCGCTGGAAGATACGCTGGACCTGGACGTGTTCACGCCGCCAAGAGAAGACTGGCTGAACAAAACGGACGCATACCTGAGGCGATAGCATCAGTCGTAAATAAATGAGACTCAGTATGGATTGTGCGCGGCGTTAGACGAAGTGATCGTGCCCTTCACGACGGATAGCGTGTAGGCGTCACCCGTCCCTTTCCAATCCTTGATCTGGAAGGTCTGATTCGGCGCCACCCGTTGCACGGAAATTCCTGAAAAACTCAGCGGCTGTTTGTGAGCGCAAACCTCCGGCGGCGTGCTGGCTTCCATAAAATACGCGGGGCCATGGCCTACAACTTTTGCGGTGCCGTCGAGTTCGAGAAGCACGGCGGCGTTTTCTTGAACAGCGATAGCCCGCACCTGTTTGGCCCAGCCGTCTTGCAAGAGGCGGGCCATGAACACCAGCGAGCGGCCCAGGCGGTCGCGTTTCACGAAATGAGTGTCGGTGATGGTGTTGGTGAGCAGGGCAATCTGCAAAAATTCGCGGGTCAAGGTGACTTTATTGCCGTAGGGATCGGCCAGCGCCTCTGGAGAGTGAATAGTATCGATCATAGAAGCGAAGGAGAATTCGCCAAGTATAGCCAGACCGGCGCTGGAGCCGCCAATCGGTTTGTTCGCGGCGATGTGGCGATTGATGGCCGTCTGCACCGGCGTATCCTGCCAGAAGCGAACGTAGTCGGATTGATCGCCGCCTGCGATGTAGATGCTTTCGGCGTGGTCGATAATCTCAACAATCTTCGGATCGTCAGAATCTTCACGGCTGAAGAAGGAAAGCGTCGCGGCGGAGTTAAGCGGACAAATAGCGTTCATCTCCGCGTTTTCCTTTTTCAACCAGGCGTCTTCGTCGTTGGCGCTCAAAACCAAAAAATCGCCGCCATTCGCGCGCGTGCACAAATCCTTGAAGGCCTCTTCAAGTTTGGAGCCGCCACCCATCAAGGCGAAGCCGCCCTTCGGCGTCACGGTGCTGTCGGTGATTTTGCCCAGGCGCTGGTATTTCCATTTTGGCGCGGCCATTGCGGGATAAAAACTCAAAACAAAAAGCAGAATCGCGGCGAAGAATCGAAACGGAGTGGAGCAGACGAGTTGGTTCATCCGGAAAGTATACGGCGAGGCTTTCGGAGGTGAATACTATTTTGCAGGATGATGCATAAGAAAAAAGTCATGTATGCGGGTGATTGACTTGAAGAGATGAGTGCAACATACTCCCAAGCAATCGCGAGATGGTCGAGTGCTGGAGGGGTGATGTCTCTACCTGTTAAATGCGACTGGTGTCTCTTGCGGATTAGCGTTCAAGTGTCCGCCGGTTCATTGGCTTCCGGGCTGTAATCCTCTTATTCATCCCAAGTCATTCACAGGCAGCCCGTTTTTATCCAGAAATTCGCAGCAATAATAACTGTCGTTTATGGAGGAATCATGGTGTTAATCCAAACGCGACGACTGCTTGTTTTCCTCGCGCTTTGTCTCATGCCGCTGGTGGTGATCGGTCAATCGAATCGCGGACGAATCAGCGGCCAGGTGACGGATGCAACCGGCGGCGTGATACCCGGAGCAAAGATCATCATTGAGAATCTGGGAACGCACGTGCAACGAACGTTGGTGACCAACAACGAAGGGAGCTACGTAGCCAATGACATTGAGCCCGGCTTCTATTCGCTGAAGGCGGAAGCCACGAATTTCAAGACCGCCGTGCGGGCTAGTCTGCAGGTGGAAGTGGGAAACGATATTAAGGCCGATTTCCGGCTGGATACGGGCGCGGTGAGCGAGACGATTGAAGTCAAAGATGAAGCACCCCTGACGGAAACTTCCAATGCGGTACTGAACGGCGTGCTCTCCAATCAGGCAATCAACGAATTGCCCTTGCAGGGGCGCGACTTTCAAAACCTTCTCGGCTTGCACCCTGGTGTGCAACGGACCGCCGGCGGTGGTTTTCACTCCACGACCTCGAACGGCCTGCGTCCCGACGACAACAATTACATCATTGATGGCGCGAACGACAACGACGCGTACTACGGCGAAACGGTGGTGAACGACGCGGGCATTTCAGGCACGCCAGCCAGCACGTTGCCGCTGGATGCCATTCAGGAGTTCAATACCCAGGAACAGCCACAAGCGGATTTTGGAGCAAAGCCGGGCGTGGTGGTGAACATCGGTATCAAGTCTGGAACCGATCAGATTCATGGTTCGGCCTATTACTTCTTCCGGAACGAAGCGCTCGACGCGCGCAACTATTTCAATCCCAGGCCGCAACCGGTTTCAAAAGTCCGGCTAAACCAGTTTGGGGCTTCGCTCGGCGAGGCGCTTTCATCAAGAGTAAGTGGTTTTACTTCGCCAACTATGAAGGTGTGCGCAGCACCGTTGGCAACCCGTACAATGCCTATTCGCCAGTCACGTCCTCGCTGGCCACGGAAGACAATCCCGAAGGCGACCCGCGCTCGAGCCTCCCCGATGCGCTCAATTCACTGGGCTGCGTTGCGACACCGACCAACTGCAACGAGTTGAGTCTGAATCTTCTGCAATATCTGCCAACCAATCCGGGCTATCACGGCAGACTCCAGCGATCCGACGATCATCAACTTTAATTTCAACAACACCAACCGGGCCGATAACCTGGTGTTCAAGAGCGACTACCACTTCAACGACAAGCATACGATTTCCGGCCGGTACATCTACGCGAATGCCAATCAGATCGAAGAGGATGCGGTACCCATTCAGCCATATTGGTTATCGAAGGCTGCGCCGATTACGCAGGTGCTCGGTTTTGACTGGGTGTACACGCCGAATTCGCGCTGGAGCAATACAGCGCGATTCAGCTGGAATAGTTTCAATGAGAAAATTGCGCCAGTGGATTCCAGCGTACCGGTTTCGGACTACGGTCTGAATACGGGCGTAACCAACCCGAACTTGCAGGGGTTTCCGCGCATCAATCCCAGCACTTCCTACTTCGACTATATGGGAGGAAATTCCAGTTGGCCGTTGCAGACCACTCCCAGCCGCACACTGAATTATTCAGACACCGCCTCGGTAGTTTTCGGTAAGCACACGATGAGGTTTGGTGGTGTGTTCAGCGATGGAGGAGTGAACTACTTGCGCGCAGCATACGGACGCGGGCGAGTTGATTTTCACTACCTGCCCGATTTCCTTGTGGGCGACGTAAGAGCGTGGCGGTTGCTGTATGGCGATCCCGCACGCGACATGAGCATGAAGTCGTGGGGCCTGTTCGTGCAGGACGACTACCGCATGAGCCGAGAACGTGACATTAAATCTCGGATTGCGTTATGACGTGACCTATCCGATCAAAGATTCCCAGAATCGACTGGCCAACTATGTTCCCGGCGTGGGACTACAGCAGGTGGGGATGGGAATTTCGCAGCCTTACAAGACAAACTACAACAATTGTCCCGCCGCGTTTAGGAGTGGCGTGGGATGTTTTCGGGAACGGCAAGAGCGTATTGCGAGCGGGCTTTGGCATGATCTATGTGCAACCTTCAATTCGCACTTTCGCGTTCAACGGGGGAGGGCTGAATTTGAATCCTTCAGGACTTGTCAACATTCTGCCTGACGGCACAGAAGTAGCTCCTACCGGCAACATCACGTCGTATGTGTTGCAGGGAGCCGATCCTGGGTTGATTAATTGGTCGGTAGAAGGGCCGATTTTTCCAGTAAGTGATACCAGCTTGAATACCTGCAGTATCGATCTGCCCTGCACGATTTTTGCGGTTGACCAGAAACTGAAAACACCGTACGTGTTGAACTGGAACCTCAACTTTCAGCAACAGATTACTCCGACCAGCGTCTTACAAGTTGCCTACGTTGCGAATCATGGAGTGAAACTTTACAGCACCGTCGACATCAACCAATCGAATCAGGCGTATGTTGCCCCCTGTTATGAAGTCGGGGGCGACAATACCGCCTGCGAACAGTTGGCTAAGCCCTTGGTGACGAATTGTCCGCCCAGCCAGGATGGACAAGGAATCGGCGGTACCTGTTTGCCCTACTACAGCTACTTGAACTTCCTCGGAAATCAATCCAGCTCCACTTACGAGAGTTTGCAGGTCACCTTCACGAAGCGGTACTCCCATGGTTTGTATTTGTTGGCGGGCTACACTTTCGGCCATGCCATCGACACAGCAGGAAGCACCAGCAACCTGGGTTACGTGCCGCAAAACAGTCTGGATTTCGCCGCAGAAAAGGCCGCTGGCGACTACGACATCCGTCACCGATTCACCCTCGCTGCCACCTACGATTTACCGGGAAAGAAGTCGTTTGCCCAAATGTTGGAAGGCTGGCAGGTGAATACCATCTTCACGTACGAGACAGGTGCGCCATTGCTGACGTACGACAACTATTACGATTTCTCGGGAACAGGAGAAGGACCGGGAAACGCGAACAATGACCGCTGGAACATTTCTGGAAGTCCCAAGAACTTCAAGTGGTCTTCGGCAGATCCGATTCCTTTTCTACCGAGCGATGATCCGGTTTGCCTTGCAGTGGCGAACACAACGGCACTCCAGGAGTCTTTGGATATCGCCGGGGGATGTTTCGCGCAAAATGGGTCAGTTCTCTATCCAAACGGCACGCTCCAGTATGGCAATATGGGGCGTAACATTCTAAGGGGCCCTGGCTTTGTGAACTGGGATGCTTCCGTTGCCAAAACCTGGAAACTAAACGAAAGGTTCAAGCTCCAGTTCCGAGGCGAAATCTTCAACCTGCTGAACCATCCGAATTTCGCCAACGGTTCCGTGAGCGGGGATCTGACTTCACCAGACCAGTTTGGGCTGGCGGGTGCCACCCCGGACGTCCAGGCGGCCAATCCGGTGGTAGGCTCTGGCGGATCGCGGCACGTTCAACTTGGATTAAAGGTTATTTGGTAAAAAGTTCGAGCTAAAATAAAGAAAAAGGCGGGCTGAGTTCCAGTCCGCCTTTTTTGTCGCACAAATCATTTTAGGTGCCAGCCAGTTACCAGATCTTGCAGGTTTGTTCACGCACCATGGCATCACCCTTCTTGCAGCCGAAGGCCTTGGCAAACGCTTCCATGTTGGAGATTGGACCGTTGGCGCGGAACTGCGGCAACGGATGCGGATTAGTGTTGGTCTGCAGGCGTGCGAATTCGGGACGCATGTTGGTGCCCCACACTTGAGCCCAGCCGAGGAAGAAGCGCTGCTCAGGCGTAAAGCCGTCGATATCTGCGGGGCGATGGCCCTCGATGGATTTTTCGTACGCGGCGTAGGCAATGGCAAGTCCGCCGAGATCGCCAATACTTTCGCCCAGAACGAGCTTTCCGTTTTGGTGCAGGCCGGGCTCTACTTCGTAGCCGTCGAATTGCTTCACAACGCAACCGGCGTGCTCATCAAAACTCTTACGATCGTCGGCGGTCCACCAGTCGCGAAGATTGCCCTGGCCGTCGAAGCGTGAGCCCTGATCGTCAAAGCCGTGGCTGATTTCGTGGCCGATCACGGCGCCCATGCCTCCATAGTTCACAGCGTCATCGGCCTTCGGGTCGTAAAACGGCGGCTGAAGAATTCCGGCGGGGAAAACAATTTCGTTAAACGTTGGATTGTAATAAGCGTTCACGGTTGGCGGCGTCATGCCCCACTCCAGGCGGTCCACGGGCTTGCCGATCTTTGCCAGTTGGCGAGCCTCTTCAAACGCGCGGCCATGCTGCACGTTCAGGTTGTAGGAAGTGCGCTCGACGGCGAGCCTTGCATAGTCGCGCCACTTGTCGGGGTAGCCGATTTTCACGGTGAAAGCTTCCATTTTGGCGATGGCCTGTTTCTTGGTTTCCGGACCCATCCAGGAAAGTGTGGGGATGTCCGAGCGCAGAGCGGCAACTAAATTGTTAACCATCTCTTTGGCCCGCGCTTTCGCGGCCGGCGGAAAATATTTTTCAACGTAGACTTCGCCGAGCGCCTCGCCCAGGTTGGCGTTGGTGGACTGCACGCAGCGCTTCCATCGCGGCTGAATTTCCTTGGTGCCGGAAAGCGTTTTGCCATAGAAATTAAAGTGTTCCTGCACGAAATTATCAGAAAGCGTCTGCGCATACGCGTGCAGCAGGTGCCACTTGATGTAGACCTTCCAATCGGGGATGGACGTCGCCGTGAGCTGGTGATTCATTTCCTTGAAGAAATCGGGCTGGCCGATATTGGCTACGGCGAGTGCCGGCGCACCAACGGCTTGAAAATAAGTTTCCCAGGGCCAATCCGGCGTCAGCGCCTTCATCTGCGCGAGGGTCATCTTGTTATAGTTTTTTTCAGGATCGCGCAGCTCAACGTTGGTTCGCGAAGCTTTGGCGAGAGCAGTTTCGATGTCCATCACCGTTTTGGCTTCGGCGGCCGCCTTGTCAGGAGCATCTCCGGCAAGTTCGAACATTTTGGCGACGTGCTGGACGTAATCGGCGCGCAGTTTCTTGGAGCGCTCGTCGTCTCGGGTATAGTAGTCGCGGTCCGGCATGCCCAGGCCGCCCTGATCGAGCTCGGCGAGATTGTGGGTGCTGTCTTTGAAATCGGGTTGTGAGCCAAGTTCAAAAATGGTGCCGATGTTCTGGCGGTGCATACGGGCAATTTCCGCTTCGAGATCCTTGCGGTCCTTAATGGCGTCAATCGCGGCGAATTCCGCTGTGAGTGGCTTCAGGCCGGCGGCATCAACGGCCGCGGTGTCCATGCAACTAGCATAAAAATCGCCGATCTTTCTTTCGTTCGAGCCGGCCGCCGCTTTGGAATCTGCAGCCGCTTCCAGAATGGTGCGCATAGCGGTCAGATTGTGATCACGCAATTCAGTAAAGGTGCCCCAACTGGGATATTCGGCGGGGATAGGATTGTTTTTCATCCAGCCGCCCATGGCGAATTTGTAGAAGTCTTCGCAAGGCTTGCAGGATTTATCGAGATTGTTGAGAGAAAATCCCCAAGGCGCGTCGGCCTTCGCGGTCGGTCCGGACGATAGAATCAAGGCCACGGAAAGACAGGCAAGCGCACACGCTCCGAGCACCAGTAAATTACGGCGATGGTTCATAACTTCACCCCTAGTTTTGGTGGAAAGTTGACATATTCAGTAAGCAGAACGCCAGTGTAGCAGAAGACAAAGAGCGATGCAGAACGCAGAGGGCGGCGCAAAGCCGCCCATTAGAAATTGTCCACGTGACACGTTTACTTGACGGGCGCGTTGCTAGGAGGCAAATACGCCTTATTGTATTTCGCGAGATCGATTTTTTGCCAGTCACCCTTCATGATGCCATCGCGGATCTGCGTTGGCGTTTTACCCTTGTGGGTTTGCTCGTAAGCATAGAACGCTTCGCTCATGCAGATGTTGCAGCCGGCGCCATGACGGCTGACGAAGCAGTCGAGCAGACTTCCATGTCCCTGGCTTTTGTCGCAGTGGCAATAGCACGGCTGCTGGTAAAGAACTTTCTTGATGCGGCCCGCGACAGCATAGGCATTGAAAATATGAATGTCGCTGAAGAGCGAAGGCTCCATGGTGGGAGGCAAAGCATCTTGAGGCGGCTTGGCGTGGAAAGCCGGCGTGGGCTCGTCCGGATTCGTGGTGTGCTGCATGCCGGCCATATCTTGCGCGCCGGACGCCGCGAATTGCGGCAAAACCAGCAGGGCGGCGCTTGCGGCCAGCAGCGTCGTGGCAACAAAGAATTTGCCAAGAATTTTCATAAGAGCCTCTTTCCCCGAAAATTTCTGTACCTTCATTACTGTACGGCGGTTGCGGAGCAAATTCCACTTGCGTGCCTGATTTGCCAAGAGCTCAGGACTTGGTCCAACAGTGCTGGACCCCTACGGAAAATAGGTCAGGGGATGCGCAACTTACCGATGCGCACCGGCTCGAGTTTTGTTACGTCGAGAATTTTGTCGCCATTTAAATTGCCGAGCTGGCTGTTCTCAATGAAGTAGAAGTCGTCTCCGTCAATCGCACCGGTGGTAGGCAGCGCGGTGAAGCTGGAGCGATATTCGAGGATGGTGGTTTTGGTGACCTGGCTGCCATCCTGGGATAGCTGAAATACGGCGATGCGCGGAGTTCCAATGCCGTTCTGAATCGCGATGAGCTTGCCCCTCTGCCAATACAAACCATCGGCGCCGGCCAGAGTATTGTGTGGCCCGGGATCGACTTCCGTGCACTCGCCAGATTTGACGCGCAGTTGCAGCACGCCAAGCTGATCCGCCACGAAGATAATCGTCCCGTCACCGGTCATGGCAATTCCGTTTGGCATCAACAGATCGCGGCAAAGTTTGACGTCGGAAAAATCGTGTGTTTTGGAATTGAAACGAAAAACTTGGTGAGAGACAGTGTCGGTCAGGAAAACGTTGCCATCAGGTAGGACTACCAGATCATTGAAGCCGTGTTTCGTGTCGCCGGGTAGAGAATAGCGGCCAATAAGCGCGCCCGACTTATCGAAATGAAGCAGCTCCGTCTTGCCGCGATCGACCCACGAATTGCTCCAGATAGTGCCATCGGTGGGATCGATACGAATGCCCAGGACGGGAAGCAAATTGTCGCGGTCGGCGGGCACGAAATCGGTGATCTTGCCCTGACGCGGGATTTTTACGATTTTCTTGCGATGCAGGCTACTGAGGAGAAGCGCATCCTGAGATGGATCCCATGCCAGGCCCTCCGGCACAAGATCTTTTTCGGTGATGGTATATGCCAATTTTGCCAGCGATACGGGAGGAAAATCCTTGTGCGCCTGCTCCACTAATTGCTGGAAATCCTTACCTTCTTTCAGGCCGACAAATGCCGGCTCTCCCGAAGGATCAAATCCTTCTTTCAGGGCGATGCACTGCTTCAGATTGTTCATGGCCTCGCTGGGTTCCTGAAGTTGCGCGTGGCCAGCGGCCAGAAAATACAGCACGGCTCCGCGATCGGGCGTTTTACCAAGAAGCTTTTCGGCCATCGAGATTTGCGCGTGAATTTCAGGATCGTCACCGGGTTCCTGCGCGGAGACTGGAGTGGCAGGCATGCCGGCCAGTATGAGAAGCAAACAATAAGTCCTCGCGCCAAATTCGCCGCAGCGTGGCATCGAAATTCATCCTCTAGTCGATCTTAACGCGCTAGGTGCGTAAATTCCGTTCCTGATTAGAAGCTACCCAGGATTGCAGCAGGGCAGGCTCGACAGCTCCGATGGTCACGTCGCTTCCCGTTGACTCCGGGGCGGTCCAACGCCAAATCGCTGCGCCGCATAGACCGCTTTCGCGGCAATGGTTCAGCGCACTTTCGAGAGAGTAGTCTGGCGAGGAAACATCACGGGCCGGCAATTCGCCGAGCCACAATGGCTTGTCCAGGGTGCGAAGTGTGTCGAGCAACTCGTGAAATTGTGCGTTGGCATCGCGTTCGCTGCCGGGATAGTAGTGGGCCTGGTAAAAATCCAGTCGAAGTTCGCTCCACGCCCGCAACCAGAGTAGACGGGCGGAACCTAAGGTCGCCGCGGTGCGGCCGAATTCATGAATGGCCTGGACGACCTCCGCGGCAAACGCACGAAAATCCGCCAAATGCATTTTGGCAGCGCGCTCGCGGTGGAATTCGTGAATGGCCCATTCAGGTTCATTGGCCACTTCCCAGGCGAAGAGGGCCGGGTGGCCGGGGAATTCACTAAACAGGGGGATGAGAACGTACTGCAGAAAAGCCTCGCGGCCGGCAGCAAATTGCAGCACACGTTCATTTGATTCCAGGCGCTGAGGCGTATCTCGATCCTGAAGCCAATGATAATCGATCAGCGAAAAGCACAGTTTGATTTCGTTAGCCTCGGCAAGCTGCAAGGCGGCGCCGACATCCTTCAGCAGAAACTCATCCGGCGCGCGGGGAATTCCATTTTTCGTCAGAAAGCCGCCACGTCCATCACCGAACAGGAACCAGCGCACCACACGCACGCCACACTCGCGTATGTGAGCAAAATCGGTCTTCACTCGTTCGTATTTTTCGGAAGAACTCACACCAAGGTGGCCGCGCGGGCCGCTGCCAAAATCTTGCGCATAATCCAGCCAGGGATAATTTACGCCAAGAAGGAAAGTATCGGGACTAGAAGCAGCCATAGAAGCCTCTCCAAGCTGCAGGATTAGCGAGCGACGGCTGGAGTAATAACGGTGACGCGTGCGGCGGAAGCCCGTTCCGTCAATTGCTTTTCGCGAAGATGGCGCTGCACACGGCGCCCCCAGCCTCGCACAAACGTATAATTCAGCGCGCCGCCGATGGCAGAGCTTGCGAGAGGTACCATGCGTCCGACCCATTTTTCGGCGCTTTCCTCGCCAATCTTCACGGCAAGGCGGCTGGCCACGCGTGGGGCCAATTTCTCGATCATCTGCTTTTCAGCCAAATCCTTGCTGAAATCGATGCCCGCCGCTGAAGCGGCGGCAATCCACATTTCAATGCGCTGCTCCTGCCCATGCACTTCAAGTCCATAGAGCAGGCAGAGCCGCTGAATCAACCGCAGAGTAATGATGGTTAATATGCTGGCATCGGGCAAAACGGTGATCATGCCACCCAAGCCGAATCCGGCTCCCTGAGCCAAGGCAAGACGCTGGGCCTTGTGTATCAGCCGTTCGGCGATCGCGTCCAATCTTTCCAGCGGCACATCGCGCATGCGGCCAAAGTGCGGAACCCACAATCCGTGCTTATCAGACAAGTACTTACGGAAGTCCTCGGCATCGATTTCCACAGAACGCAAACCGCGCAACATGCCAAAACGGAGGAATCGCCCTACCGTCCGGCCTGCTAGCGATTTAGGTGACCTTGCCATGGGGTTAAGCATCCTATGTCGGTTAGAGCCGGTCAAGTCTTGTTCCGTTGTATTAGACCATCCGGAGGCCTGTAGTTACCTCTCGGATGCAAAAATCCAAGAGTCCTACTTGACGCGGCACTGGTTTTCGGTAAACTCCACTTTTGCTTATGGCAGCTATCGCTCCAATTCTGACGACAGAGACGGCCACCGATCTGGAATTCCCCCAGCGGGAGGCTGCCTTTTTCTATGGGCTGTTCCTGCGCGGGTATTCTGCAGAGCAGTTACGTCGGGATATTGAGGTTCCCCCAGCCGTGCTGGCAAAATGGCACCGCGACGCCGAACGGGAGCCGCAACTGCGGAATATCTTTACCCGCATGCTAGATTATCGGCGACATGTGCTGGCGATATTTGATACTCTGGTCGGGTCGGACGGCCAGATTCGGCACCTACAATAGGGTTTTGCGTATTCCGCAGGCAACGTAAGAACGTCCCCGCACCGTCTAATCAACATCGTAAGCGAAGTGTCTTTAAATGAACGAGATTCGCCATTTGACGAGGGATTCTGCATAGCATTAGAATGCAACGTGGTATAGGTGTCTGCATGCTCAGGGTATTACGAATACTAACCGCCAATTTAGCGATGTTCTCCCTCCTTACGCTGCCCTTGACGGCACAGGAAGGGCAAGGCCAAACGGCCGCTCCCGCCACGACTACCGCTCCCCCACCTGCTCCTGGCGGCAAGTTGACCAAAGAACAAAAGCAAAAACTCAAGAAGAGCCTCAAAGAGTTGGAAACCCCGTACAAAACGTGGCTGAACGAAGACGTCGTTTACATCATTTCTCCGGAAGAGCGCAGCGAATTTTTGAGGCTGTCCACCAACGAAGAACGCGAGCAATTTATTGAGGCCTTCTGGCTGCGCCGCAGCGGCAATCCGGATTTGCCCGACAACGATTTTAAAGAAGAACACTATCGCCGCATCGCTTATGCCAACGAGCACTTTGCTTCCGGTATGCCTGGCTGGAGAACGGATCGCGGCCGCATCTACATTATTTGGGGCAAGCCCGACGAAATTGAATCGCACCCGACCGGTGGCACGTACGACCGCCCGATGGACGAGGGCGGTGGTTCCACAACGACGTACCCTTGGGAAACATGGCGGTATCGCTATCTGGAAGGCATCCAGGAAAACGTCATCATTGAATTTGTGGACCCCACTGGCTCCGGTGAATATCACCAGACGATGGATCCATCAGAAAAGGATGCGTTGCTGCACGTTCCTGGTGCCGGCTTGAGCCAGCTGGAATCGATGGGCATGGCCTCCAAGACGGATCGCTTTACGCGTTCCGATGGCACGTACCTTCCAAAGACTCTGGGCGGCCTGCCTGCATCCATGAATGAGTTTTCGAGGCTGGAGCTTTACGCCAAGGTTAACCGCCCGCCCGAAGTGAAATACAAGGATTTGGAATTGATCGTGACTTCGCGCATGGTTCGCGATCAGGTGAAATTCAGCTATCGCACGGACTTCCTGAAAGTGACCAGCGAGACCGTGTTGGTACCCATTACCGTGCAGATCCCCAATCAGCAACTTTCGTTTAAATCAAAGGACGGGGTGCACTCGGCTTCACTGAATATTTTCGGCCGCGTAAGCACGTTGACAGGCCGCGTGGTGCAGACATTTGAAGATTCCGTTACGCGTGATTTCCCGAATTCGCTATACGCCCAGGCTGTGAAACTCTCTTCGATCTATCAAAAAGCGCTTCCGCTGCGCCCGGGATTGTACCGGCTGGATATCGTGATCAAGGATGTCGAAAGCGGAAACGTGGGAGTCGTGAATACACGGCTGGCGGTGCCGCGCTATGACGAAGAGAAACTCGAAGCCAGCACACTAATACTTGCCGATCAGATAGAACACGTCCCAGCAAAGCAGATCGGTCTTGGCCAGTTTGTACTGGGATCGTCAAAAGTCCGCCCACGGTTGGAAGGCGACTTCACGACCACGGACAAGCTGGGAATCTATCTGCAGGTGTACAACCTGACTCCCGATGAGAAAACGCACAAAAATAATGCGGAATTTGTGTATACAGTGAAGAAGGGCGACCAGCAGGTGATGCAGTTTAAAGAGTCGTCGACCGAGATGAATCAGACAGGTGAGCAGGTGACCATCGAGCGACTTTTGCCGCTGGCAACTCTCTCGCCGGGGAAGTATACTCTGCAGGTCAGTGCCACGGACGAGCTGTCGAAACAGACAATTTCGCGTACTGCTGATTTTTCAATCAAGGCAGCTGCGGAACCTAAAACGGCAGCGGTTGTAGCACCGGGGAGGTAATAGACGTGAAGCACAGTCCGCTCCTGTGCGTGAGCATTTTCTTTGCTACCGTCGCGAGTGTGTTTTCTGGTGTTTCGCCTGCCGCTGCACAAACTCCCAGTAAGCAAACCTCTGGAATACTTACCGGTCTTGTTCGCGATACCTCCGGTACACCGCAATTGGGTGCTACCGTCGAAGTCCTTTCTGAAGCGGCTGGTGTCACTGCAGCGCAGCATTTCCTCACCAACACGCAGGGATTTTTTCAGGGAGACAAATTAACTCCCGGCTTCTACACCGTCCGCGTTACCCTGGCGGGCTTCCTCCCCACTCTTGAAAAGCATGTGCGCGTCTCTGCGAATCTCACCACTATGGTGCGCATCCAGCTGGAGTCCATGTTTGCTTCGCTGGAACAGATGCGGCGCCCTCCGGCAAATGGCATGGCGGAGCCGGATGACTGGAAGTGGGCGTTGCGTTCGGCTTCAGGGTTAAGACCCGTGCTGCAATTCGATGACGACAATTCAAGTACGCCGTCCGCAGTTGTGCTCGAGACGAATGCGCCCAGGCCGCGCGGCCGCCTGGAACTCAGCGATGGTGCCGGTCGCCCCGGTACGATGGCCAATCTAGGATCCACCCCGGCCACGGCTTTTGCTTACGATCAGCGCATCGACAAGTTTAATCACATCGTGTTCGCGGGACAGGTGAGCTACGACGAGGATGTCCCATCTGGTGGAATCGCGGCAATCTGGCTCCCGAACGGCGCGCTTGGCACTGGACCGGAAAGCACCATTGTGTTGCGCGAAGCCAGAGTCGGCTCCAACGGTCTGACCTTCCGTGGCGCACGAATTGATCAGGGAGGCACGGTCACGTTCGGCGACAGATTCCTGTTGCGCGCTGGAGGTGAATACGTCGTGGTTGGATTGGGCGCTTCCGCATGGAGCGTCCGGCCCAGAGTGAAATTGCAGAGCAAAGTAGCACCTGGCTGGTACGTTGATCTCATTTACGCCACTGTTCCAAACGAGGCGGCGGCGGGTGACGCTTTGGCTGCCGACCTTACGGGAGCGCCCGCACCCAACGTCTTGAAAACTGCTTTGAACCAGCTCGATGCATTTCCGACATTGCTGTGGAGAAATGGTCGGCCGGTACTCGAAAACGGACAACACGCCGAGGTTGCCATGGAGCGCAAGATCGGCTCGCGCGGTATGCTGCAGGTGGCAGGCTTCCACGATAACGACCGTCATACCGCTATCTTTGGCCATGGAAACGATCAACTCTCCTCTGACTACTTCCAGGACTTCTATTCGAAGGGTTTTGCTTATGATGGAGGACCTTCGAGTTCGTGGGGCACGCGCGTTGCTCTGCGAGAACGGCTGAGTGAAGCCCTGGAATTGACCACGATTTACGCTTTCTCTGGAGCACTGGTCCCGGCGAACGATCTTGATGGGGCGCTGCGGGAAGCACTGCGCACAGTTCCTCGCCACTCTCTGGCCGCCAGAGTTACAGCCACAGTGCCGGGAACCCGCACGTATGTCAGTGCGGGATACAAATGGGTGAACGGTACAGCGCTCTCTCGCGTGGATGGCTATGGAGAAGGGGTCTATCAGATAAGCCCGTATTTGAATATTGGCATACGTCAGCCGCTGCCCAAATTCGCCTTGGGACGATGGGAAGTTAGCGCCGAATGCGATAACCTGCTGGCCCAAGGCTACTACACGATGAACACAGGCGACGGGCTTATGGTCATTACACCTGCCGCACGGAACTTCCGAGGCGGGCTAAGCTTGCAGTTCTAGTCGAACAAAAACATCTGCAAAATCGTATCCCGCCTACCAGAAAGTGGAAAAAATCAAATTTCAATTTATCAAAATTCATTAAGTTGTTTATTCATTTGATGTTAGCTCATAATAGATATACGGAAGAATGGAAGGGCAGTTGCTGGATTTCTGTAGGAGTGGGGTGAAGCAGGCTTAGCCATGAAGGAGAACCTGCGAGTTCGAGTTGGTGCGGTGGTCTTGGCGCTGGCGACTCTGGCCGCCGTGATCTTTGCCTGGCTGAACTTTGTCCAACGCTCCCGATATGATCAGGTGGATGACGGGGTAGCTTGGTCCGATGAGGCCTCGGGTATCCAAGCTTGGAAGGTAGCCCCCGAGTCCCCCGCCGCTGTTGCCGGTATTCGGCCGGGCGACATCCTGCTTTCGATCAATGATGCGAGCGTGCCGAGCTCTGCTCATGTAGCGCGAAAACTGTACCGCGCCGGGCTCTGGACGCAACTGCGCTACAAACTCTCCCGCAATGGCGAAGAATTTGAAACGCGACTGATTACCACGCCCGCGCAGAAACCCTTGCGCGTGGAAAATTATTTACGCGTGGTCGGGCTGCTGTACTTGTTCATTGGGTTGTTCATTTTCATCCGCCGATGGAACGCGCCCCGGGCGGTACACTTCTACGTTTTCTGTCTGGTTTCGTTCATTCTCTATTCGTTTCAGTTCAGCGGGAAACTGGACGCCTTCGATTTTGAAGTGTACTGGTGCAGCGTCGCAGCGCGTTTGTTGGCACCGGCGCTGTTGCTGCATTTTGCGCTGGTGTTTCCCGGGCGCAGCGAGGATCGGCGCAGGTCTCTCGTAAAATTTGTGGCCGTATATGCTCCCCCGCTTGCCTTGCTGCTGGTGCATATTTTTACGGCGACGAACATGTTCGGTTTTGTGCCCAATACCCGGTCGCGCGTGGTTCTTGATCAATTGGAGCTTGGCTATCTTGGTTTGTATTTCCTGGCGGCAGGAATCGTTTTTTATCTCAGCTATCGCGGCTCGCACTCTGGAGTCTTGCGCCAACAGTTAAAGTGGCTCACCGGCGGCACCTTGGCCGGTGTCCTGCCGTTCACCCTGTTCTACATCATTCCCTTTGTCTTCCATGCCGATGTGCAGCCGTGGATGTATTTTTCAGCGCTTAGTCTGGTGTTGATTCCACTGGTCTTTGGATACGCCATCATCCGTTACCGGTTGATGGACGTGGACATTATTTTCAAGCGCGGCCTGGCGTACACGGCTGCGACCGCGGCAGTTGCCGCCGTGTACTTCTTGTCGCTGGCGCTGATTGCGCTGATCTTCAACGCACAAACCACAGGACCGATCTCCGGAATGTTCGCGATCGTCATTGCCGCGTTCCTGTTTCAACCTGTTCGTGAATGGATTCAGGCGCGCCTCGACCGGTTTTTCTATCGTGACCGCCTTGACTATCGCCGCACTTTGATCGAATTCGGACGCACGCTGACAAACGAAGTGCGACTGGAGCCGATGCTGGGTTCGGTGATGGATCGCTTGTCACAAACGCTGCTGGTCGACCGTCTGGCGATTTTTGTGGAAGACCAGATGAATCCCGGTGAAATGCGCCTGGCACGTTCCATGGGAGTGCGCCTGGCGGAAGCACTTGATTTGAGCTTTATTGCGCCAGCGAAACCGGAATTTGCCAACGGCCCGATTTTCTTTGAATCGCCAAAGGCGGCGCGTGATGTCAGTGACTCTGTTCGCCGCACATTAGAACAACTGGACCTCAATTACTTCATTCCTTGTCGCATCCGCGAACATGCGGTGGCCGTGCTTGCGCTTGGCAAGACCGTCGATGGCGATTTTCTCTCCAGCGACGACGTGGAATTGGTGCAGACCATTGCCGGCTACGTGGCCATCGCGCTCGATAATTCGCAACTCTATTCCTCCCTCGAACAGAAAGCATTGCAAGTCGCCCGCCTGAAAGACTTCAGCGAAAACATTGTCGAATCACTGAATGTAGGAGTTCTTGCGGTCGATCTGCTGGGCACGGTCGAAGCGTGGAATTCGCGCATGGAGCAACTGATTGGCGTAGCGCGGAGCGACGCGGTGGGGCGGCCGCTGAGCGAGATTCTCCCCGGAGAATTGGTGCAGGAAATCGCCGCGCGAGGCGACGAAGAACAGATTACCGGAATTTACAAGCACCGCTTGCAGCATCAGGGGAAGTCGGTGGTGTTGAACGTATCGATCACGCCGCTGGTGGGCAAATCCGGGGAACGCATCGGACGCCTGCTGCTGTTTGATGACGTCACCCAGCGCGAACGCATGGAAGAACAGATGTCGCAGACAGAGAAATTGACTTCTCTGGGGCTACTGGCGGCAGGCGTGGCGCATGAAGTGAATACGCCCCTGGCGGTTATTTCAAATTACATTCAGATGCTGGCCAAGCAGATGCCGGAAGATGATCCACGCCACACCATCATCGACAAGATTGTGAAGCAGACTTTCCGCGCCAGCGAAATCGTGAACAACCTGCTGAATTTTTCGCGCACGGGAGCAGGCGACATCGCCAATGTCGATTTGAACCGCGTAGTGGAAGAAACGCTATCGCTGGTCTCGCATCCGTTGAAAACTTCTCGAATCCAGGTTGTGAAGCAACTCAGTGAGGGCATTCCCCCGGTCCGTGGCTCTGCCAACAAGTTGCAGCAGGTATTTTTGAATCTCTTTCTCAACGCGCGCGATGCGATGCCTTCCGGCGGCATGCTGGAAGTGCGCACCTCCGGGCATAACGGTAGCGTTGAAATTGAAGTGATGGATACTGGCAACGGAATTCCCCGCGAATACATCCATAAGATTTTCGACCCGTTCTTCACTACCAAGAGCAGCGGGCGCGGCACAGGTCTGGGCCTGTCTGTGACGTACGGAATCATTAAGGAACATTCAGGCAAGATTGATGTCCGCTCCACGCCGGGACGCGGCACCTCATTCCACGTAGAATTCCCGGCGGTCAGGACCGCAGTGCATGTCTAACAAGGGTTCAATTCTTGTAGTCGACGACGAATGTGAAATTCGTGAAGGCCTCGAACTCCTTTTGACCACCGAGGGCTACCAGGTTTCCAGCGCGGATACCGGGCAATCCGGTTTGATGCAGCTTGGTGAACGCCCGTTTGATTTGTTGCTGCTGGATGTCAGTCTCCCAGACCGCAACGGAATCGAAATGTTGAAAGATATACGCCGGCAGGATCCGGATTTGCCGGTGGTGTTGATCACTGCATACGGTTCCATCGAAATGGCACGAGCCGCGTTTAAGAGCGGCGTGATGGATTACATCACGAAGCCATGGTCAAACGATGAGCTGCTTGCGCAAGTGGCACAAGCCGTCGATGCGCGCCGATTGCGGGATGAAAATCTGCAATTGAAACGTGCGTTAAAGCAGCGGTTCAGTTTTCCGAACATTATCGGCAAAAGCGAAAAAATGCTGGCACTATTCGACCTGATTACGCAGGTCGCCCCTTCGCGCTCCACCGTTTTGTTAAGTGGGGAAAGCGGCACGGGTAAGGAACTGGTGGCCAAGGCCATTCACTCTGCCAGCCCGCGGGCCGATAAGGCATTCGTCCCCGTGAACACCGGATCGATCCCCGTCGATCTGCTGGAATCGCAATTGTTCGGCCACGTAAAAGGGGCTTTCACCAGCGCGGTCGCATCGAAAAAGGGCCTATTCGAGGTGGCCGATCAAGGCACCATCTTCTTCGATGAAATTGCCACCATCAGCGCGGAAACACAGGCCAAATTGCTGCGCGTGATTCAGGAACGCGAGTTCATGAGGCTGGGTGGCACGGAACAGATCAAAGTCGATGTGCGCATCATCGCTGCTTCAAATATCGACCTCCTATCGCTGGTCAAAGATGGCCGCTTCCGCGAGGATTTGTATCATCGCTTGAACGTCATCCATCTTCACCTGCCCCCACTTCGTGAACGCCGCCTGGATATTCCGATGCTCCTTCTGCATTTTATGGAGTATTTCTCCAAGGAAAACGGCAAGCCATTGCGCGAATTCACACCAGCTTCCATGAAGCTGTTAATGGACTACGACTGGCCGGGAAACGTTCGCGAACTGGAAAATGTGGTTGAGCGCGCCGTGGTGCTCTCTAATCAAGAGCGCGTGGACGTCGATCTTCTACCCGAATCGCTTCGGAGCAAGGAAATTGTGCGTGGCGTACGCCTGCAATTGTCGGAATTCCTTCCGCCCTTACCAGGTGAGCCTGGCTCACGGACCGGCGCGGATACTACGCATCCTTCGCTTTTCCAGATTATTGACGAAGTCGAGCGGCGCATCATTTCGGACATGCTCGAACGTTCCGGATGGAACCAGACCGAGGCGGCGGAACGATTCCTGATTCCACTTTCCACCTTGAACCAAAAGATCAAGCGGTTGGGAATCGACGTTCGCCGCAGGGGACGCGGCGACGAAAGCAACGGACATTCTTTCGTAAGATAAGCGGGGAACTGTTCCGTTTTGGAACAGACATTCTCCAAGGCCCTTGTCTCCACTTTGGTCTTGCATCCACGTTTCCGGATAGGCACAGTAACCCAAGATGATTCTGCGTCTTTCGGATTCCTTCTCCCGAGCTCTCATCGTCGTCGCGACGTCTGCTTATCGCTGCTACCCTCTCCTATTATTCCGTGCGCATGGCCAGAGCCGCGTACGGGGCAGATGGTACCTCTCCTCGGGAATTGGTACAGGCGACACGCCTGGAACCGCTGAATCCGGAATATTGGTACCGACTTGGCCATTTCGAGCAATTCAACATGGAGTTTCCCGATTCCGGGCTAGCCGTGCAATACCTTAAGACGGCACTTGCGCTTGATCCGCACTACACGGATGCGTGGCTTGATCTAGGAACCGCGTATGAACTGGATGGGAAGAATGTTGAAGCGCGCGACGCTTACCTCCAAGCGAAGAAGAGTTACCCGGCGTCAGGCGAAGTTTCGTGGCGATATGCAAATTTTCTTCTCCGCCAGGGGGATGTGCAGGCAGCCTACCCGGAATTCCGCCGCTCTCTGGAAGTTGATCCCCGCAAGGCTGCCACCGCTTTTTCACGCTGCTTTCGAGCTAACCCCAACATCGACGAAATTCTCGACCAGGTGTTCCCGCCAATTCCCAGCACGTATGTCGACGTGATCAAGGAAACATCCGATGCGAGACAGATTTCACTGGCGCAATTGCTTTGGAGGCGTCTCCTTACCTTGCATCCGCGTTTGAACGTGCGGGACTTCGCGCCGCTGGTTGCCGGATTGCTTGCGAGTGGTGAAGCCGCGGAAGCCCGCCGCGTTTGGGATGAAGGTACGGCGACCATGCATCTACCTGAGCGCCTTCCGTTATCGGGTTCGATGGTTTGGGATCCCAGTTTCGAATCGGGGGTGAACAGTAATTTCTTTGCTTGGGGATTCCAGACGTTAGCCGAAGGGGTGACCAGCGCGTACGATTTGACAGAAAAGCATTCCGGGAATCAATCGCTGCGCCTGACGTTCGATGGCAAGCACAATCCGAATATCGAAGTGGCTTGCACGTTGATGAATGTTTCACCGAATACCAGTTACCATTTCTCTGCCTGGGTCAAGACAAGAAACCTTACCAGTGATCGAGGTATAAGCTTTCACATTCGTCTCTTCACGCGGGCGAATACCGGAGCCCCGGGTGTCACCAGCAGCGAGATTCACGGCACGAATCCCTGGACATTGATCGACCTGACTTATACTGCTGGGCCGGACGTGAATCATGCCAGCGTATGTGTCAGCCGAGAACGAGATCTGGAGAGCGAAGTTAAGATATCCGGGCACCGCCTGGATCGACGATGTCAATCTGGTTCCCCAAGCGGAGGAGTCCAAGAAGAAATGAAGTACGTTCGCATCGGAATATGCGTATTGATTGCCTTCGCGGTGATTGCCTTTGGCGCGGTCGAAGAATGGTCGCAGGCGGTCCTGGGGATTGGCGCTTCGCTGCTGCTGGTTTACTGGTCGATTCTGGTGTATCGGCGACGCTCTGAACAAATGGCAATTTCTCCCTTCTTTCTGCCCATTTCGGCGTTCGCACTTTTGATACTGGCGCAGATCGTTTTCCATACAACGGCATCGCGCTACTACACACGCGTCGAACTGCAGCTCATCTTCACTTACATGATTCTACTTCATCTGATGATGCAGGCATTTCAGCGCAGCAGTTCCCTGCGCGGCCTGGTGTGGTTTCTGATGAGTCTGGGGTTCGTGGTGTCCATTTTTGGCATTCTTCAGCATTTGACCTTCAATGGGAAACTGTACTGGTTTCGAGAGATGCGTTATGGAGGCTATCCTTTCGGGCCTTACGTAAATCGCAATCATTTTGCGGGATTCGCGGAATTGCTCATCCCGCTGGCGCTTGTGCCATTGGTGCTTGGCAGGGTACGTCGCGAACGGCTCTTTTTCGTGGCGCTTCTGGCATTAGTGCCCACGGTGGCGCTGTTCCTCTCTGCCTCACGCGCCGGAATCATAAGTTTCGCTGTAGAGTTGGTGATCCTCTTTCTTCTTCTTTTGCTTCGACGGATTCGAACAAAGCACATGCTGGTGGGCGGAGTGGTAGTGCTCAGTTCGGTCCTGGCCGTTTCCTGGATCGGCGTCCAACAGGTTCTGGATCGGTTTGCAAACTACCAGACGCTCGACGTCACGACTGGCAAGCGTGCGGCCATGCGTCTGGACACATGGCATATTTTCCTTGACCATCCCATCATAGGTACGGGCCTCGGAACCATACAGATGGTTTTTCCGCCTTACGACACTCTCTATGACAACAAGATCGTCAACCACGCCCACAATGACTATTTGGAGTTGCTTGCAGAAGCGGGGATTCTGGGGGCATTATGTGGAGCGGGCTTTTTGGGGGTACTATTACTTGAGTCGTTAAAAGGCCTTGAGAATTTGCAGAGTTCATTCAATTCTGCGCTAAACTTAGCAGGTCTCATGGGCTGTTGTGGGATCCTTGTGCACAGTCTTGTGGATTTTAATTTGCACATACCCGCAAACGCCTTGTTGTTTTTTGTAGCGGCCCACCTGGCCACGGCAAGAATCCAATCAGACGCTGCGTCCCCGCCCAAGGAGCACTCCCATCGTCGGAGATCCAGAAAACGTTCCGCGAGTGGCGTCGAACAGCCTGTATAATGCACTGAGGGGGAAAGAGTTAAATTGCCAGTGACGAATAAAAACAGTGGTCGTTTTCTAGTGATATGGTGTGCCGCCTGGGCCGCGATTTTCCCTCTCTCGTCTGCGCTTAAGGCACAAGATGTCACAATTGCTGGCACTCCGCAAGAAACCAACGAGCGAATCAAAACCCTGACCATGGGTCTGCACCACGCTCCGCATGATTACACCATTGGAACGGGTGATCTTCTCAGCGTAACGGTGTTCGATGTGCCGGAATTGAACCGCGACGTACGGGTCAGCCAGACTGGAACAATTAGTATTCCACTCGTTCCCGTGCGACTGGGTGTTACAGGTCTCACCGAACTCCAAGCCGAACAAAAAATTGCGGAAGTTCTGGAAGCAAATGGCTTGGTCAGCCATCCCGAAGTTGGCGTGACGGTGAAAGAACACAAGAGCAATCCAATTACGGTCGTGGGCGCGGTGGCGCGTCCCATGGTTTACGAGTCTGACCGCAACGTCACTTTGCTCGAAGTTCTCGCAGGAGCGGGCGGGGTCGCCAATGATGCTGGCGATACGATAATTATTTCGCGAATCCCGACAACAAATCTTGTTGAGGTGCCAGATTCGAAGCCAAGCGCGACTGCAACTGCTCCCGGGGCTGGTGAACCACCAGCCGTAACGGTAAATCCAGAGAGCGCGGGAACCGTACCAAAGGAAGTATTTCCATCTGGTGCGGAAATGCCCCAGAACGCGGTTGCTTCCTCATCGAAAAACCCCTCTGCCGCCGATGCTACTCCCCCCCCCGTTGCAAACACATTCACGATCAACTTAAACGAGCTCTTGGAAACCGGCGACATGCGCAACAACATCACTCTGCAATCGGGCGATGTGGTCACCGTTCCACATGCCGGTATCGTTTACGTCCTGGGGGCTGTGAGTCGCCCTGGTGGTTTTGTTATGGCAAATGACCGTACTACGCTCACCTCGATGAAAGTGCTGTCTCTTGCTGGCGGGCTCACGCGCATTGCCAAGCTCAAGCAGGCGTATATCATCCGTGTGGATGACAAGGGAAAACAGTCGTACACAGAGGTCGATCTGAAAAAGATTCTGGCGCGTGAATCGGAAGACGTGCAGATGCATCCGAGCGACATTCTCTACATTCCGGATGATCGTGTCAAAGAAGTGATTATACGCACGACTGAAATTGCCATTGCCTTTGCAACCGGGGTGGCATTTTACCGGTTGATTTATACACTAAAGAAAGTTGCTCATGACTGACGAAACAAGGATCACGCCGCGTATCCCTGGAACTCTGGGGCCGGTCGAAATCTTGCGTAGCTCGCCTACGCCAGCCTTCGATCTGTCGCCGCGCGAACCGCACCTCTACGACTATCTGCTGATTCTGCGTAAGCACCTGTGGCTGATTCTTACTTTCATGCTGACGGTAGTCACGATCGTTAGCATTAGCACCTTCCGCATGCGTCCCGTATATGTCGCCTCGGCAAAGATTGAAATTGACAAGGAAAACGGCAATATCCTTCCTTTTCAAGGGATGGATTCCTACGATTACGTGATGGACATGGACAATTACATCGAAACGCAGTCGAAAATTCTCACCAGTGAAACCATGGCGCTGCAGACCATCCGCAACAGCGGCCTCGCGAATCATCCGGAATTCTCGGGTGGCGGCGATGTTTCCGAAGCGATTGCCACCGGCAGCCTGGCCAACCAGAAACGCCCGCCGGAAGTCGCGGCGTTTCTCGGTAGCCTCAGCGCGAGGCGTATTCCAAATAGCCGCCTGATGGAAGTCAATTTTGAATCCACAGATCCGATTCTGGCTGCCCGCATCCTGAATGCCCATCTTGATAATTTCAAGTCTCAGAACATTCAGAGCCGTTACGATGCCACGACGGAGGCCTCTGCGTGGCTGGGCACTCAATTGAGCGATCTAAGACTCAAGGTCGAAAAATCAGAGAACGACCGCATCAACTATGAGCGCCAGAATCAGATCTGGAGCGTTGACAACGATAAGAACAACATGACCACGCAGCGGCTCTCGGAGCTGAACAAGGATCTGACCGAAGCCGAAAACGATACGCTGAAAAAGCGCGCGTTGTATGAATACGCCGAGTCCGGCGACCTCGATGTTGTCCCCCAGGTTCGCGAAAGTGCTGCTTTACAGGAGATGCAGCGCAAACGCGCAGAGCTTTCCGTGCAGTACAGCGACGCGGTCAACCAGTACGGCCCCAATTTCCCCAAAGTGCAGCGCATGCAGGCACAGATAAAAGAAGTCGAAGAACAGATGACCAGAGAGCGCAAGGGCATCGTTCTCCAACTCAAGAGTGAGTACAACCAGGCCCGGGCGCGCCAGGAGCTTATCAGCCAGCGTCTCGACCAGCAGAAGGCCGAGACGAACGCCATGTCTGAAAAAATGGTTCAGTACAACATTCTGAAGCGCGATGCGGAAGGCAACAAAGCGCTGTACGAGGGTCTGCTGACCAAGCTTAAGGAGGCGGGCATCTCCGCTGGCTTGAAGTCTTCCAACATCCGCATCGTTGATCCTGCGATGATCCCGACTACTCCCGCGCGGCCAGCGAAAACCCGAAATATCTCGCTGGCGTTTCTGGTGGGGCTTGTGGGCGGCGTGGGTCTGGCTCTCTTACGCGAGTATTTGGACAACACGGTAAAGACTCCCGACGATGTCGAAACATTGTCGCGCTTGCCCTCTCTGGCAGTCGTTCCCGCCTTCGAAGATACGGGGAAATCGAACGGGCGGAGGAGTTTACTGAAGAGCGCCTCCAAAAATGGACACGGCACGCGCATCGAACTTGTGGCCCAACATCTACCAAAATCGCAGATGGCCGAAGCGTTCCGCGCTTTGCGTACAGCATTGCTTCTGTCGCAACCGGATCGTGCTCCCCAAGTGATTCTGGTTACCAGCGCTTTGCCGCGCGAAGGCAAGACCACGGCGGCGGCCAATCTAGCTGTCACGCTCGCACAGCTGGGTGACAAAACCGTGCTGGTCGATGCCGACCTGCGCAAGCCGGGTATTGGGCGCTTGTTGAACCTGGGTACGGGCAAGTATGCGGGGCTTAGTTCCTATCTCGCTGGAGCTTCTTCTCTCGATCTTGTGATCGTTCCGCATCCGTCCATCCCGAATCTCGCGGCCATACCTACGGGCCCCCTGCCACCAAATCCCGCCGATCTCTTGTCTTCGCACCGGCTCGTTGATGCCCTTGCCGAGCTGCGTACCAAGTATAAGTTTGTGGTGATTGATTCACCTCCGATCATGGCCGCGACCGACGCGGTTATTTTGTCCGTTCAGGCAGATGGTGTCCTGTTGGTCGTTCGTAGCGGTGAGACTCCGAAAGAAGCGTTCACCCGCTCGCGTGACCTGCTAGTCAGCGTAAAGAGCAATTTATTGGGCGTGGTGCTAAATGCCGTCGATGCGGGCGCTCCGGATTACTACTATTCGTATCGCTATTACCCCTATTCCTATGGCTACGGTCCCCAAGAGGCTTTGGAATTGGGTGACAAAGAGGATTCGCCCGTCCTCACATCCACACACTCTTCGGATGTGGACGATTCCGAAAAGCTCTAAGGAGGCAGTTTGCGTTACCTCATAACAGGCGGTGCTGGCTTCATCGGCTCACATTTGTCAGAACGACTTTTGGAACAGGGTGACCGGGTTGTTCTGCTCGACAATCTCTCCACCGGAAGCATGGAGAATATTCGTCACCTGAAAAGTTCCCCTCACTTGGAATATCACCTCGACGGCATTGAAAACCGGCAACTGCTGGCCGAATTGGTGGATGATGCCGACGTCATCGTTCATTTTGCCGCCGCCGTAGGCGTTAAACTCATTGTCGAAAGCCCCGTCCGCACCATTGAAACCAACGTGAACGGTACACAGTTGATTCTGGAAGCCGCTTGCAAAAAAAAGAAACTGGTTTTGATCGCCTCCACGTCGGAAGTATACGGAAAGAATACCAACGTGCCGTTTCACGAAAATGCCGACCTGGTGCTGGGACCGACGACCAAGGGCCGCTGGAGCTATGCCGCTTCCAAGGCCCTCGATGAATTTTTGGCACTTTCCTATTGGAAGGAAAAGCATCAACCGGTCATCGTGGCGCGTTTCTTCAACACCGTTGGACCGCGGCAAACCGGGCGGTACGGAATGGTGCTTCCCAATTTTGTGAAGCGTGCCATCGATGACGCCCCGATCGAAGTTTACGGTGACGGCAAACAGTCGCGCTGTTTCTGCGATGTGCGCGACACCGTTGAAGCGTTGCTGCGATTGATGCCGCTGGACAAAGCCATCGGCGAAGTCGTCAACATCGGAAATACCGAGGAAGTCTCCATCGGTGACCTGGCCAAAATCGTAAAGCAGCGTTTGGGGAGTTCGTCGGCCATCCAATATGTTCCGTATGACAAGGCCTACGAACCCGGTTTCGAAGACATGATGCGCCGGGTACCCAACATCGACAAACTTTACAGCCTGACGAATTTTCGACCTCAGACGAATCTGGCGGAAATCATCGATCGGGTGGCCGCTTATTTTCGCCAGAAAGAAGGAGCTCTGGCCA
>CAVVJG010000042.1:0-16924 GCA_963748365.1 Candidatus Acidiferrales bacterium | reverse complement strand
GTTTGGGGCAAGACGTGAGCGGTTTACGAACGGATCATCGATAGCAGCATTTTGAATTTAGAAATGGCTCTCAGGCCGTGCGGTTGATTAGCGGGAAGGAGTACGGCTTCCCCTGACTTCGCCATCACCGGTTTTCCGGAAATGGTAATTTCCACTTCGCCTTCCAGGATTTGGGCTACCGCGTCGAAGGGAGACGTGTGCTCGCTGAGACCCTGGCCTTCATCGAACGCAAAGAGGGTGAGCGTGCCTGTCGGGCGTTTCAGGAGTGTGCGGCTGACCACGGCGCCATCCTGGTAATTTACCAGCGATAACAACGAGATGGCCTGTGCTGCGGGCATATCATTTTTGGATGGAGTCTCTGCTGAAGTCATGATGGAGTGCCTCGATTCTGCTGCATCCACGGTAGCACTTGGATGCCAGGAAGAGGAGATTTCTGAGCGGGATTGAAATCAGAAAAGAATTCGAGAAAGAATCGAGTACGCCCGATGGAGACAAGAAATGAACAAAACTAGAGTTGCGTTATGGGCGCTTGCGCTTTGTGCGGTGGCCGTGGGTTGCCAGCGGCAGAAACAGGTCGAGGAGAATCGGGCGAAGGATAATAGCGCTGCGCATAAGGCGGCAGATAAGCCATCGACTGCGAATGCCGTGGTGGATCAGTGGCTGGGCCAATGGAACGGGCCGGAGGGAACATCCCTGCTTCTGTCCAAAAATGGAGAGAAGTACGTTGTGAAAATAAACTCGCTCGATGGACCGGCGACGTATGAAGGGATTGCCGTAGGCGACCACATCGAATTTCAGCGCGATGGCAAGAACGAATCTATCCACGCCGGCAGCGGCGCGGACACGGGAATGAAGTGGCTGCTGGATGAAAAGAATTGCCTGGTCATCAAGGCAAGCGAAGGATTTTGCAGATAAACAAGAGACTCAGCAAATTGCGGGAAGGACAATATGGCACTGAGCAAGGGTGAAGACTCATCGAAGCACGAAACGGTTCTGGCGCCGGGCGCGGGAAGATTCATTAACGTGATCGGTGACCACCAGACCGTTAAATTAACGGGCGAGCAGACCGGCGGCATGTTCGCGATGGCCGAACAGAACAATGAAGCGGGTACTGCGGTGCCTCTTCATGTCCACACGCAGGAAGATGAAATGTTTTACGTGTGCGACGGGGAAATGACATTCACCGTGGGCGACAAGGAAATTGTGGGTACCACCGGAACGACGGTGTACCTGCCGCGCGGCGTACCACATGGATTCCGCGTAAACAAAAAGACGCGAGCTTTGGTCAGCGTCTATCCCCGCGGGAGTGGAAGCCATGTCTTACCGATTGGCCGAATTGCCACCGGGGCCGCCGGACTTCGAAAAAGTGAAGGCAATTTGCGCCGAGTACGGCATCTATTTTGAATAATATATTGATGACACTGATTTGATCAGGATTTGTCTTCGAGGCCTGCCGGGGCCAACTTGGCTAGGGCAACCGCGAGTCGCGACGGCTTTCGCTCTTGGAGTTCGGCGCGTTCTTTGGCGGCGACGGCGGCACGAACAAAGTGTGCCCCGCAATAGCGAATCGGTTCCGGCGGAAAATTGTTGAGGCCGCGGCCGACCAGCGGATGCTGGCTCCATTCGTCGTGACGATCGAGAGCCAGGCTGGCGAGGATGCGTCCACCAATGACGCTGGGACCCACCCCGTTTCCGCTCCACCCAATACCAAACACAATATTCTTGTGCGGGCCAAGCGTGCCGAGTCGCGGAAGACTGTCTGGCGTGCGATCAATGGGCCCAGACCAGTCGTGAGTAATGGGCACATTGGCCAGTTTTGGGTAGTAGTGGCGGAAGTCGGCGGTCACTTCTGCTGCGCGCTGCGGATGGCGATCGAAATTGGGGCCGATATTTCCCGCGTAGGCGATGGTCCATCCGCCTTTCCCAAACGCTACGCGGCCCTCGCGGGTGATGCGGTAGTAGTCGACCATGGTTTGTGAATCGGTGATTGCTAGATCCTTGTGCCAGCCGATTATTTCCAGTTCCGCCGCAGCGGGAGCGGTCACGATCATGTCGCTGGAGATAACGGCGATGGCGCGGGAGAGTTCGCGAATGTTGGCGGCCCAGGCATTGCTGGCGATGACCAGTTTTTCGGCAGTGAGAGTGCCCGCCTTCGTGCGCACAGTGACTGGCCGCGTGCGGGTGAACGAAAGCACTCTGGTATGTTCGTAAATACGCACGCCGCGAGCAAGTGCTACGCGACGCAATCCGCGAACGAGCGCTGCAGGCTGCACCACCGCAGCATTAGCCACGAAAACACCTTCGCGATGCGCGGGCGAGCCAGCGCGGCGTGCAGCTTCGGAAGGAGTCAGTCGCTGGAACGCGTCGATCCCGTTGCGCTCACAATGATTGACGACGCCATCCCATGCGGCGTGCTGCGCAGACGTAGTCGCCGTCCACAACCACCCACCCTTACGAAAATCAGCATCGATTGCATGTTCGATACAGAAGCGGCCGATTTCGTCGATGGCGGATTCCGAGGCTTGCGCGACCCGAAGAGCTTCCTGAATGCCAAAGAGGTTTTCCAGCGAAGAAAGTTTTGAAATCCAGGAGAGAACGAAGCCGCCATTGCGTCCGGAAGCCCCGCCGCCGCAAATGTCCTGCTCGACCACTACAACATCGGTGGAAGGTGAATGCTCTTTGATCCGAAGAGCGGTCCAAAGGCCGACATAGCCGCCGCCGATGATGGCGGCGTCCGTGCGGAGCGAACCCTGAAGTGGCGGCGCGTCGGGAGCGTCACCTGCAATTTGCTGAAGCCAGAAGGAGCGATGCGGAGGTGTGGCGCCGGGCAAAGCTTATTGTGCCTTTTCGAAGGGAAGACCCTTGTCCGCCCAATCGGCCGCGAAACTGGTGGGAAGGATGAGCACACGCAGTTTCGTAAACCCCATGTCGCGCAGGACGGCGAAAGGGGGGCGCAGGTTGGGACAATGGTCCATGGGGCAGCAACCACAATACAGGACGAGATTTGTGGAACGAGGTAAGGAAGCCGCCCAAGCCTTCAACTGCGGAATCCCATCGACGCTGCCGCCACTGCCGTGGAATTGGGATCCTCTAATGTGCCCGGCGGTGTACAAACGCTGGAAGCCAACAAACACAACCGTAGGCGCGGTTTTCGCATTGGAAAGCTCTTTCACAAGTTCGTTCGGTTGAATGGTCTGCGCAGCGGTCCAGGGATCAGACGGATTCTGGGCTTGGCCAGCGGAAACTATCAGCATTGCAAGTGCGAGGAACATAAATGCGAAGAGAGCAAGTAAGCGCAGTAAGACACGGGGCGACATGGGGATCCTCCAATCGAAATTGCAGTGGGTATTCTAGCTCAACCGCAGCGCCGCGAACGTGACGGACGGGTTGCAGGTCAATTCACGGAAAGATAGAACGCGTGGGCGATATCGTTCAATTGCGTCCGAACCTTTGTCCAGGAAGCCGACGTTGCGGAGTCGAGCTGCACGGAACTCTGAATCTTCTCCAGCTGTTCAGCATAGTTGAGCGTGTTCTGGAGATAGGGATCGGACTTCTTGGTTTTCTTGATAGGGTCTTTGTGGATTTGGTGAAATTGTCGGCGAGCTTCTTGGCGTCCTTCTCCTGGCTGGTCTTGCGAATGCTGCTCTTGGAAATGGAACTATTAAAGCTGGACTGAAACCTCTTCGAGTCATTGTTGAGGTTCCCCTGCGCTGCTCCAGGTCCTTATCGCTGAGGCGCTCTTGGGCCATGCCAGTGGAGGTGCAAATGAATGAGAGGGCCAGCGCAAAAACAGCCCAAAGAACAGTGGAACGCGAAATTCTTTTCATGGTGAAACGTCACCTCAATAGAAGTTAACTGCAAAGCGAATCAATTTGATCGAGCATATTTTACAACTGAACCGCGAACCGGATGCAACGGCTTCCCCGGGTCAATGCTTTGCCGCGGCCTGTCGAGAGAACTGCAGCGGTTTATCGGATTCTTCCGCGTAGATCAGCAGGGAACCTTCCTTAATTTCGAAGCGTTTTGCAGCGTCCAGAAGCTTCAAGTATTTGTCTTCCTGCGCGCTGACTCCCCCATCCATGCAGGCCATGCGCGTGGAAGCGAACGGGCCAAGCTTGATCGAATCGCCGGTAACCGTGAACGCGCCAGTGAACCGATTGCAAGAGCCGTTTCCCGCAACGCGACCACCTTCAAGGAAAGTGAGCGAAGCTTTTGAATCTGCAATGACGGGTGTGCCAGCAAGGTCGGTGAGCAGCCATTCGGTGGCGACCAGAGAGGTCGAAGAGTTCACGGATGGTGTGGGAGTGTTGGTCATAGGTTTGTGAGGCGAAGTGCACGCAACGTTGAAAACCAGAAGCAGCAAGAGTGCCCACTGCGGAATCCTGACGCACATTTTGACAACTCCCGTCGGTGATATCAGGCGGCCCTCTTCGAGGCAAATAGTCGATAGAGGAATAACAGCAGGATTGCGCCAAGCACGGACATGATGAATCCAGCGGCTTGGCCTTCCTGATACCACCCTAGGAATCGGCCAAGATATCCGGCGATAAAGGATCCGGCTAGGCCGAGAAGCATGGTGACAATGAACCCACCGGGATCCTTGCCGGGCATGAAAAATTTTGCCACCGCTCCAACGATGAGGCCGATGAGCGCTGTCCACAGGAGGCTAAACATAGCAGTTCCTTTCGAAACTGGATTTGAGCTGCGGCTCTCCAGTTTGCACAAACCATTTGGGTAGCAGGTGTCTGGTTACAACCGGGCGGCGGTCTGATTCCGCCTGTATTCTACTCAATCGCAGGTGAGTGTCCAGAAGAATTGCTTTCCATCGAAGCGGGCGGACATTCGTTGAAACTACTTTTTCAGTTCCGCTCTGGTTTTCTGCAACTTAAAAGCGGTGCTGCGAAGCGTTTCCGGGACATTCTTGTTGGTGGTGAGTTTTTTCAAATCCACGGCATTGAGCATCGGCAGCATATGCAGGGTAACGTCCAGCGGGGTTTTCGGGTTGTTCATCAAATTGCGAACAACTGCGTAATTTTTCCGGAAATTCCGATTCGTCGCGATCAGGCGCAGAATCTCATCGGTAAGGTTCGACATGCTCGCATAGGCTTCCACTTCCTGATCGGTCAGGCGAGGTGATTGCAGCACGGCGCGCTGCACCACCTTGTTGGAGTCACGGATCAATGCCCGGCGCGCTTCGCCGCTGCCCTTCATCGCAAATTGCACGCGCTGCGAAACATTCATGCGCGAAATCTGCTGCAGAAGTGTCTGTCGCTTGACCGGATCAGGCTCCGCTTCCTCGGCAACCTCGGCTAACCGGTTGGGATCAAGCAAAGCGGCGGAACGAAGTTCCTGCAGGATATTCTTATGATCGGCAGTCAGATAGGGCGAATGTTCCAACGCGTGCGCCAGCACATGCGACGCCGAGATGCGGTCGAGCTCTTCCATCAAGGTGGCGACGAGTGCAGCGGAGAGGTGCGGCACCACCGGCACCAGGTGTTCACCCGCACAATTCTTGTTGCGAATCATTGTTTCGGCAACGCCCGGCTTGTCGGCAAGGTTCCTTCCAGCGTAGGCGAACAATTGCGGCAAGGCATGCTCTCTTGCAAGTGCCTCCACAAAAATGCTGGGTGAGTCGTTAATGAGCCCTTCGCCGGCTTTTGTGGAAATCAAATCATCAGAATCGTGAGCCAGGACCGCAAGAATTTCGACGCGGTCGGCAGGAGAGAGATTTGCTCCAGTCGTGCACACTGCCAGCTTACGCTCGCGCGTCGCGCGGCCATGGCGCAGGTCTTCAATTACTTCAGGGCTGAGAGTCTCCACGAGTTGTTAGCCTCAAGTCTTTACGGCTTAAGGTCATTGTACCTGAGGCGCCGGGCGTTCCGAGGGGCGGCATAGCCTGGCCGTTCAATTCCAGCAATACCGCGCTGGAATCGGCGGCGGTGACGTCAAACTTCTCGCTTGCGGGGAAGTGGCGATTTGAGCCGGAGGGCAACTCGGCATCGACCAGGAGTTTACCGTCCGCAAGAATGCGCAATCGCGTGGCAGCGCTGAGAGAGACAAAGAGATCGAGAGGCACAAGTGGTGTCGCGGCATCTGCTGCAGCGCTCAAGCGGGAAGCCTCAGCGGGAAGCATCGCGAGCGTCACGGCGTTTGGAGGCAGTCTAGAGGACGCGGGATTTATTGCTGGAGAATCACTGGATTGCTTGGCGGCACGGTGCGCTGCGTAATACCGCCAGGCGTAAACTCCTCCGGTGACCAGGCCACCTAAAACAACAAGAAATATCAGGAAGGCGACGAACGGTACCCATTTGGGCCGGGACGAAAAATGATTCGCAGAATGTTCTTGGACGGGTTGCACCACTGGACCGTGTGCCAGATCGTATTCCGCCAGAAACGATTCTTCGTCTAGTCCAAGATAGCGCGCTACCGAACGCACGAACCCACGATTGAAAACGCCGCCGGGAAGTTTCTCCCACTCTTCATTTTCCAGAGCCTCGAGAAAACGAGGTCCGATGCGCGTCGCCATAGTAATTTCTTCCAGCGTGACTTCGCGCAGTTCACGTTCGCGCTTGAGACGTTCTCCGAAATTTCCCCTGGCCATGCCCTCTACCTGTAATTCATGAGTGTAACAGCGGCGGAAGGAAGGACCAACCGCGGGAACGAAAAGAGCCTCATTTCGGGGGGGCGAAAGAGGAGGTGGACGCGAACCAGGAATGGAAGCGGATGCGCGGCGTTCCCTGGTGGGCACTATAGACGGCGCTGCGAGAGGAGTCAAACTCGGAGGAGCGGTAGTAGAAATTATAGCCCCGGTCGCTATTCCTGAAAAGTCACGCAGACGCCGTTGGGGTCAATGGTCGCAAACTCGCGGGTACCCCACGGCTTGGTCTGCAATTTTCCGTTGGGGTGTACCACGCCGCCGCGCTTTTGGTATTCGGCGTACAATTCCTCAATTCCTTTTACAGCAATGCGAACCATGGTTTGATCGCCGACGGTTCGCGCAAGCTGCTTATCGTCCATCCCAGCGATGTGAAGATAGGCTTCGCCACGCTTGATACCCGCGTAAATGGGCGGCGTGTTGTCGCGAAAGGTTTCCGTAAAGCCACAAATCTCCGTCCACCATTTTAGGGTTGCCGAAGTATCGGCGGCGGGTAAGACAGGGATAGCGCCCTTGATCATTGGTTCCATGGAGTTGACTCCCGGCCGATAGTTTATCTCGGTTCGGCGGCAAGCTCTGGAAGTTCCTCCAAAATTTTTTGCAGGAGTCAGATGCGCTCCTACGGTTCCCGGCCTTAGCCGATTCTGCGGTGCCTGAAATTTTCCTATTGCATTCCTATAGGAGTGAGAGTATTTTCCTATGGGGATGACATAGGAGCGATATGGGCGACAAAACCGATGTGTGGCAGGGAACTCTGGCTTTGATGGTGCTGAAGACGCTGGAAACGATGGGCGCGCAGCATGGCTACGGTATTGCGCGAAGAATCGAGCAGACCAGCGGCGATCTGCTGTCGGTGAACTATGGAACGTTGTATCCGGCACTGCTGAAACTAGAGCAGGAAGGGTACATCACCTCAGAGTGGGGTGTGTCTGACAACAATCGCAAGGCTAAGTATTACAAGCTGACGCGCGCGGGCCGCAAACAATTGGAGAAAGAAGCTCGTGATTGGGAGCAAGCCACGGCGATACTGGCGCGTTTTCTGTCCGCTAAGGAGCAAGCCTCGTGAAGTGGTTACGCAGCGCGCTGGTGCGATTCGGCAGCTTATTCCACAAGGAGCAGCTTGATCACGAATTGGGCGAAGAGCTGGCGAGCCACATTGCATTGCACATCGAAGACAATTTGCGCGCGGGGATGACTCCTGAAGAAGCGCGCCGCGATGCGTTGATGAAACTCGGTGGCTTGGAACAAACGAAAGAGAATTATCGCGAGTCTCGTGGCCTGCCGTTTCTAGAATCTCTTTCGCAGGATCTACGCTTCGCTCTGCGAATGTTGCGGAAGAGTCCCGGATTTACCGCCATTGCCGTGCTTACGCTGGCGTTGGGCATCGGCGCAAACACGGTAATCTTTAGCGCGGTAAACGCCGTTCTCTTGCGCCCTCTTCCTTACCCGGAACCGGATCGACTGTTCGCGGTGTGGTCGCAATCGGCCACTCGAGGTAACGAACCCATGCACGTGTCGGCCGCGGATTTCTACGACTGGCGCACACAGTCTCATGGGTTTCAATCGCTTTCGGCCTATGCAAACTGGCCAATGAACTTGACGAATGTCGATGAGCCACGCCGACTCCAGACACAACTTGTCTCCGCAAACCTCTTCTCCACACTGGGTGTCAATGCACAAATAGGCCGGACATTCGAGCCAGATGAGGATCGGGAACAGAGTGCTCCGGTCATCGTCATAAGCCACCATCTATGGCGAGAGATCGGCGAATCACCACAAGTAATTGGCAGCCAACTGACAATCAACGGCTCGTCAACGACTGTGATCGGAGTCATGCCAGCGAGCTTTGCATTTCCATCAAAGGAAACGGACGCCTGGGTACCGCTTTCGATGAATCAGAAGAATCGTGCGAACCGCGAGGGTCGGTGGCTTGCTGTAATAGGACGTCTGACACCCAAACTGAATCAGTTCACCGCGCAGACGGAGATCGGAGTCATCTGTGCAAGCCTGGCCGCGGCTTATCCTTCCACCAATGGCGGATGGAGTGCCTCGCTAGTGCCGCTACGCGAAGAGTTGGTGGGAAAAATGCGCCCGATACTGCTAATGGTCCACGCGGGCGGCCTGCTCCTGCTCTTCATCACTTGCGCGAACCTGGCAAATCTGTTGCTCGCGCGGGGCATCTCCCGTGGCCATGAGTTCGCCGTGCGTGCGGCAATCGGAGCGGAACGTTCGCGCATTCTTCGCCAATTGATGACGGAGAGCCTGGTGCTGGTGACGTTGGGGGCCTCGGCAGGATTGGCACTTGCAGTGGAGGGAATCGCGTTATTGAGAGTGTACGGAGACGACTTCATCCCGCGAGCGCGTGAAATTCGCTTGAGTGGCCCGGTGGCGCTGTTTGCAGTCATCGCCACGATCATTACGGTGCTTATTTCTGGGTTGGGGCCGGCCTTGAGCAGGTCGCGCGTGGATCTCCGCGCTCACATCAGTTCCGTCGTTCACGGCACCGCACGCAACATTGAACGTAAAAGGGGACTGCTGGTCGCGATCGAGATAGGCATGGCATGCGTTCTATTGGTGAGCACAGGTCTTCTGGGCAAAAGTCTGCTCCGCCTATTGATGACCTCCTCGGGATTGCGAACTGACCATGTGCTCACGCTGCAACTCACCCTGCCGCAATCCAAGTACCCGACAAACGCGGCACAAACTAATCTCTTCCAGCAAATTCTCGAGCGTGTTGGAAGTCTGCCCGGCGTTTTGGAAACGGCTGAGATCAGCGATACGCCACTGAAAGGCAACAACCCGACCTTTGAATTTGTAGTCGATGGTCCAGATCGCAGCCCATCCGATGCCCCGACACGCGCCGGACTCCGGGTGATCAGCCCCGGCTACCTGCAAACATCCGGAATGGGTCTTCATAAAGGACGCGATTTTACAGCCGATGATCGTGACGGCAGCATGCCAGTAGCGATGATCAATGAAACGATGGCGCGTCGCTACTGGCCTGGCCTCGATGCGGTCGGGCGAACGGTGCGACTAAAAGAAGATCAGCGTTGGTTAACCGTTGTTGGAGTGGTCTCCGATATCAAGCACATGGGGCCAAAGCTCGACGAAGGACCGGTTGTCTACATTCCTTACGCGCAGAAAACACAAGATTGGCTAACCTGGACCACGTTGGTGGTGCGCACTTCGGGAGAGCCGCTGGATCTTGTACCGGCGATTCGGAGCTCCATCCGCAGCCTCGACAAAAATCAGCCGATTGCGGAAATCGACACGCTGGAAGAGTCACTATCGCGTTCGACCGCTGTGCCGCGATTCACTACGTTGGTAATTTGCGTAGTCTCCGGGTTCGCCGTTTTGATTGCGGTCGTTGGAGTCTACGGCCTGCTGGCTCATGCGGTGGCACAGCGAATGCCGGAACTTGGGATTCGCCTGGCACTCGGTGCATCACCACTGCAGGTCTTCTGGTTGTTGCAGCGGCAAGCGATGGGGCGGGTAATTGCGGGCATTACGTGTGGACTCCTTGGAGCCTGGTGGTTGGCAAGGTGGCTGGAGAGCTTACTCTTTAGCGTGCGTCCTCACGATCCTGCGGTCTTCGCTGGAACAGCGAGCATCCTGGTTCTGGCGTCTGTGGCTGCAGTGATAATTCCGGCGCGCCACGCGATGCAGATCGATCCAGCAAATGCTTTACGGTGCGAGTAGCCAGATGAAGATGAAAACAATTCGAGCGTGGTCAAGCCGCCTGCGGAATTTGCTCCGTAGGGAACAGCTTGAGCGCGAGTTGCACGAAGAGCTGGCGAGTCATCTCGCGATGCACATCGAAGACAACCTGCGCGCGGGGATGACACCCGAAGAGGCGCGCCGCGACGCGCTGATGAAACTGGGCGGCGTTGAGCAGGCCAAAGAAGATTATCGCGATCGCTGTGGTGTTTCCTGGCTGGAAACTCTCCTGCAGGATTTGCGATTTGGAACACGCATGCTGCGCAGGAGCCCGGGGTTCACTGCGATTGCGGCGTTGACGCTTGCACTCGGCATCGGCGCAAACACCGCAATCTTCAGCCTGGTAAATGGAATCTTGCTGCACCCGCTGCCCTACGCAGGACCAGACGCACTGGTCAGCGTCACCGGGACATACCCGAAGGGCGCGTTCGTGGCCATGCGCCAGCAGATTCGCAGCATGGAGGTGGCTGCCTATTCCGACAGCCACGAAGTGAATTTGACCGGATACGGCGAACCGGTGCGCCTGAATTCCGCGCTGGTTTCCGCCGAACTTTTCTCCATGCTTCTTGCGCGGCCCGCACTGGGAAGAACTTTTTATCCAGGCGAAGATATTTCCGGGCAGGATAATTTCGTGATCTTGAGTGAGGCGCTGTGGAGAGAACACTTCGGTAGCAATCCGTCGATAATCGGCCGCTCCATCGAACTGGGTGGTGTAAGTCGTCAGGTTGTAGGCGTGATGCCTGCGGACTTTCGTTTCCCTTCCACGAAAACTCGTCTGTGGCTCCCACTCCATAATGATCCCGGAGATACCGTCGCGTTTTGGGCCGGCGACTTCATGCCGGTGATCGGGCGGCTGCGACCCGGTTCCACAATCCAGCAGGCACGCGCCGAAATCCAATTGTTCCAGTCGCAGGTTTTCAAACTGTTTCCCTGGACGATGCCGGCCGCCTGGAATGCTGGTGTTAGTGTTGTTCCGCTGCAGGGCGACATGGTTGCCGACGTTCGCACGCGATTATTGATGTTGCTCGGCGCAGTCATGCTGGTACTGCTGATAGCATGCGCAAACGTTGCGAATCTGACGCTCTCTCGCGGGATTACGCGGGAAAAAGAAATGGCACTTCGCGCGACACTGGGTGCCGGGCGTGGACGCATCGTCATGCAACTGCTTACAGAAAATATTCTGTTGGCATTGTTGGGGGGAGTTCTTGGCCTGGCGCTCGCCGCGGTTGGACTGTCGTTGTTGAAATCGTTGCTACCCGCGGGCACTCCGCGGTTGGCAGAAGTGCAGATGGACTGGCGAGTGCTTGCGTTTACTGGTGGGCTGGCGATCCTTACTGGCTTGGCCTTTGGACTTGCGCCCGCACTTCGCGCCTCACGCGCCGCGCTATCGGAATCGCTAAGATCGGGTGGACGTGGCGCGGCGGCATCTGTTTCGCAACGATTGCGCGGCGCGTTCGTAATTGCGGAAGTTGCGTTTGCCATGTTGCTGGTGATCGCCGCCGGGCTTCTCATTCGCAGCTTTTGGGCAATTTCGCACGTTAATCCCGGATTCCGCTCGGAAAATGTTATGACCGCGCGGATTACCCCGAACGAATCTTTCTGTAATGATGCGGCACGATGCTTGACACTGTATCGCGAGGTGCTGGATCAAGTGCTGGCTTTGCCGGGAGTAAGTGGGGCGGCACTGGTGAATTCGTTGCCATTAGATGGGCGAGTGGCCAAGCGTTCGCTGCAGGTGGAGAACTACGTCGTACCCTCAGGCGCAGCTACGCCACTTTTCTGGCTGGATATCGTGACTCCTGGCTACTTCCAGACCATGGGCATCCCTGTACTGGAAGGAAGATCATTTTCCGAGGCGGATAGTTCCGGAAATCCGCGCGTCGCGGTCGTCACGGTTGCCACAGCGCGCCGGTATTGGCCCACGCAGAGTGCCGTGGGTAAACACATCCGCCTGCTGGGTGATAACGATTGGCACACCATTGTGGGCGTGATCCCAGACATGCGCGCGTACGACCTGCAGAGAAATGTTCCCGCGTGGATCGAGGGCACCGCGTTTGTGCCTTACAGCCCCAACGCCACTCTTGAAGATAAGAGAGTCCCAGCAGAAATGACCATTGCAGTCAAAACCAGTATGGATGAAGCGTCAGCAACAACAATGCTTCGGCGCATCATCAATGGCCTGCAGCAGGGAGTGCCAATCAGTGAAGTGAAATCCATGCGCGTTGTAGTTTCAGAAGCTGCCTCCACGCCCGCCTCCACGACCTCACTATTTATTATTTTCGCCGGCCTGGCGCTGCTGCTGGGAGTCATCGGCATTTACGGCGTGCTGGCCTTCCTGGTATCGAGACGCACTCGCGAGATTGGCATTCGCGTTGCCCTAGGCGCGCAACCTCGCGAAGTGATGTGGCTAGTGATGAAAGAAGGAGCGAAATTTTCCGTCGCCGGAATTGCACTCGGTTTAGCGGGAGCCTTTGTCGCCAGCCGCCTGCTGGCCACGGAACTCTACGGCGTGGGTCCACTGGATCCCGTCACCTATGTCGGAGTGGCGGTCCTGATGGCTGTGGTTACGATGATGGCCTGCTACATCCCCACACGGCGGGCACTAAAGATCGATCCACTGGTGGCGCTGCGCTACGAGTGAGCGGAAAGCGATGAAGACAATTCGAAGCTGGATGGTTCGCACTGGCAGCCTGTTCCGCAAGGAAAAGATGGACCGCCCTCACAGTGTTTGCTTCCATCGGTCTGTTGTTGGTGGTGATCGGCATTTTCAGCGTAATGGCATACACCGTTTCGCTCCAGACTCGCGAAATAGGGATACGCATGGCCCGCGGAGCACAGAGGGAAGATATTACGAATATGGTTCTGGCGAAAAGCCTGAGCCTGATCACAGGAGGTGTGGCGATCGGATCATCGGTTAGCTACGCCGTCACTCGATTCTTAGCTACTTTCCGTCGCAAATATAGAGCATTTTGTTGAGTCTTTGTAAACTTTCGATTGGTTGTCTGATGTTGAAGTGTAGCTTTTCGTGTTGCTGCTGCGTCTGAAGAAATTAAGGAGGCAGCGTGATCCAACTTCGACATCGGCAACCAAGTTTGTGGCACAGCGGACTGGCAAAGGACATCGAAGATTTGTGGGAACCATGGATGAAAGAAGTAGATCAACTTCTGGAAGACGCAGCGCTGGTCGAGAGTGTGTACGATGCGCAAGGAAAGCGCCATCCGAAGAGCCGGACGCGTGGACGAACGCAAACACCGGCGGAAGTTGCGCTTCGGCTGCTGATCTTGAAGCATGTGCGGAACTGGAGCTACGACACGCTGGAGCGAGAAGTACGGGCGAATCTGGTGTATCGCGCGTTCACCCGCATTGGGGACGAGAAAGTGCCGGATGCCAAGACGCTGGCGCGGTTGGGGCAAGCCATCGGGCCCGAAGTGATCGGAGAACTACACGACCGGTTGATGGAGTTGGCGCGCGAGCGAGGTGTGGTGCAAGGACGGAAGATGAGGGTAGATACCACGGTGGTGGAGACGAATGTTCACTATCCGACCGACAGCAGTTTATTAGGGGATGGAGCGCGCGTGCTCACGCGAACCATGAAGAAGGTAGAGAAGGCTACCGGCGGGCTGAAGAAGCGAATTCGTAACCGGATGCGCAGTGTGAACAAGAAGGTGATCGCGATTGCCTTGGCGGGGCGGCTGAAGGGGCCGGAGGGTGAGGAACGGCGTGTCGAGCGATATCGGGAACTGGTGAGTTTAACGCGAAAGATTGTGCATCAAGCGGAAGGCGTGTTGGAGGAAATGCAGCATCTTCCTCGGCACCGGCAAGCGCGACTGAAACGATTCCAGGAGATCTTGGAAACGATGACTGGACGTGTGCGACAGGTGGTGCGGCAAACCAAGGCGCGAGTGTTTCAAGGGATTACCCAGTATCCGCATAAGATCGTGAGTCTTTTCGAGCCGCACACGGAAATTATTCGCAAGGGGAAGGCGAGCAAGCCAAACGAGTTCGGGAACCTGGTTAAGGTGCAGGAAGCCGAGAACCAGATCATCACGCACTACGAAGTGTTCGCCGAACGTCCAGAGGATTCCCAACTACTGGTTCCCGCGGTGGAACAACACCAGCGCCGGTTTGGGCGCGCACCGCGAATGGTCGCTGCTGACGCAGGGTTTTACAGTCTAAAGAATGAGAAGACCCTCCAGGGAATGGGAGTGGCTCGAGTCGCGGTGCCGAGCCGGAGCACGAAAAGTAGTGAGCGGAGAAAACTGCAGAGAATGCGTTGGTTCAAGTCTGGGCAGCGCTGGCGGACTGGCTGCGAAGGCCGTATCAGCGTATTGAAGCGGCGCCACGGATTGAATCGCTGCCGCTATCGAGGCTTTGAAGGTATGCAGCGATGGGTTGGTCTTGGAGTGATCGCGGACAATATCATCCAGATAGGTGGCTATCTTGCTTTGCAACGGACCTAAAGTAGTGGCGGCCATGGCTCGCGACGCAAACGGGTCGAGCTGCGGAAATCGACATAAAAGCCGACGAACGCCATCTCTAAAGATTGATTGGCTCATTCAGAATCGGCTATTTTGCGACGGAAAGTAGCTAGCGAGATTTCTGGCATCTCCACTACGGATCCCTGGACATTCGGCGCGGTGGTTGCGGTTATCGTGGCGGTAGGATTGTCTGCCAGTGTGCTTCCTGCGCGGCGGGCGGCACGTATCGATCCCATGATCCCGTTGCGTTACGAATAATCTGGATTCGCAGAGGCCTGAGATTTGTCCTGTGGCATCGCCACATAAGTAATGCCACTCTCCTGTGAAGATCGCACAGAAGAGCGGAAAAGCAGCAATCTCATCATTTGGCTGCGGCTTGCAGCGTTGCATTCACGTTAGAAAGCTCGGGCAGGCCTGGATCGGCATGGGCCCACAATTGTTTTGCTGCGGAAAACTCTTCCTGAACTTTGGCGGCGTCACCTTTGTGCTGGGCGACGAGTGCGCTGGCATAGTGGGCGCCGAAATAATTTGTATCAAACGCCATCATCAGCGCGGCGCAATATTCGGCGAGTTCCCACTGTTGTTGTTCGCGCGCAACCTTGGCGATCTGTTCCAGCTGATAAAGTTCCTCCAGCGCGTCGGCTCCGCGGCGCGAGGCGAGCGTGGCGGCAGTTTCATGCAGCAAATCGTTGCCAGCCTTCTTATCCGCAGAACGCAACAGAATCTCGCCGCGCAGTTCATCCACTTGCTCGCCGGCAAAACGCTCGAACGTCACGACTCCCTTGAAATCTTTCCTGGCCTCTGGAATTTCACTTTCGGCGGCGGCCAGTTGCGCGCAGGCCTCCGCAACTTCATTCATTGCCAGAAGGTCCCGCCCCGCAAGAACATGCCCTTCCAGCCGGGCCAGTGCCCATGCGGATTTCTGCATCTCCATCGCGGCCGCGAGCGCCTCTTTCGTGCGGCCGCGGGCCAGCAGAAAATCCGGCAGACTTTTCTTTCCGTAAGCGGCGTAGGCGGTAGTGGGCCGCAACTGTGTAGCTTCGCGGATGTACACCTCCGCCTCGCGCATGCGCCCTTCGTGCTGCAGAGAACGTGACAGCAAATCGAGGTTGTGGGGCCTATGCCAGTCGAGAGATGGATCAAGGCCATCGGCCTTGTACCACTTCTTCTCAAGCTCGTTCGCAATTTCGAATTGCTCAATAGCAGCGTCGATCTTGCCAAGCAACCGCAAATCATGGCCCCACATGTGATGCGCGTGCGGAACTCCAGCGGCCAGCGCGGCATAACGCGCGCCATGTATCTCTGCATCCAGATTGTGGCCGATCGATTCGTAGCTGTGCGTCAAATAGTGATGCGCAGCAAAATCATTGGGCGAGTAGGCCATGGCGGCTTCGTAGAACGCGATGGATCCGGATTTGCCACGCTGCCCGCGCCCATCGGCGGCAAGTTCTTCGGCATTGCCGCGCAGCAACCAGAGCTGCACATCTTCTGGGTAGACATTCAGCGCGGAATCCAGCGCCTGCTTATAGGCTTCGTGCTTTTCACGGTTCTGCAAATCCTGCATGGCCTCCAGATGTTTTCCGCTGACTTCGATTCGACGTCGTTCTCTTTCGTTGATTGAACTTTGCAGCGCCTGAGCCTTTCGCAGTTCTTCAGCCGCGGCGGGGAGATCGTTCACGTTGATGAATACGCGGAAGAGCCCTACATGGGCGAGAGCCAGCTGCGGATCGAGCCGTAGCGCTTGATTGAAAGAACGCGCGGCATCGATCCAAACGTAACTATGCAAGTACGCAACTCCCTGGTTGTAGAAGGCTTGAGCCTCCGCGTTGGTGGTGGTTACGTGGTCGTCGACGTGACCCACATTGTTGCGAATGGTGATGGGGACCTGCAGAACTTCGCGCGGAATATAGCCGACCGACTGATTCATATGGGCGCTGTGGTCGTGCGGTGCCGGGGCTTGGAACTGTGCGAATGTCAACGTAGCGAAAAACAATAAGGCAGGAAAAAAGGTCGATCTTCTCATGAAGCCGCAGTATAGATGCTACGAATTCATTTAGCTAGCCGTGCGGCCTTG
>CAVVJG010000041.1:0-86229 GCA_963748365.1 Candidatus Acidiferrales bacterium | reverse complement strand
CGCCTCCTCCGACCCGACAGCTGCGCAAGCAGTGAAGGCCCGAACGGTCCCCGCAAGGGGATAAAGGGAGCGATGAGTACGCAGCGCAACTCAACCACCGACAAGCGGCAGAAAAGCCAGTACCGTCTGGCCTTTCCGGAGGAGAGTAGGGGTGCAGCCCCGATGGCCTTCGTGGAAGGGACCGAATCGGAGTTGGCGGAGCGCAAAGCAGAAAGTCCGACTACCGAGCAGTGGATGGAAGAAGTCTGCGAGCGGGAAAACTGCAAGCAGGCGCTACGACGAGTGAAAGCCAACAAGGGGAGTCCGGGCATCGACGGGATGACTGTCGAGGAATTGTCTGGACACCTGAAAGAGCACTGGCCAGCAATTCGTGAACAACTCTTCAGTGGAACTTACAAACCGCAACCGGTAAGACGAGTGGAAATCCCGAAGCCGGACGGTGGGGTGCGCAAGTTGGGCATTCCGACGGTGTTGGATCGGTTCATCCAGCAAGCGGTGATGCAGGTACTGCAGAAGAGCTGGGATGGAACGTTCTCTGAACACAGCTATGGGTTTCGGCCCAAGCGATCGGCACATCAGGCGGTGGAGAAGGCGCAGCAATACCAAGCCGAAGGCTACCGTTGGGTGGTGGATCTGGATCTCGAGAAATTCTTCGACCGGGTCAATCACGACCGATTACTAGCGAGGATCGCCGAAAGGGTCAGCGACAAGCGGTTGCTAAGACTGATTCGTGCATTCTTGCGAGCGGGAGTAATGGAGAACGGGCTGGTGAGTCCGGCCGAGGAAGGAACGCCGCAAGGTGGTCCTCTTTCGCCCGTGCTATCGAACATCGTACTCAATGAACTGGACCAGGAACTGGAGCGGCGCGGACACCGGTTCACACGATATGCGGATGATTGCAACATCTACGTCCGCAGTCGGCGGGCCGGCGAACGAGTGATGAGAAGCGTGACGCGACTCCTCACGACAAAGCTCAAGCTACGGGTAAACAGCGAGAAGAGTGCGGTGGCACGACCATGGGAACGGAAATTCCTGGGATTCAGCTTCACGAATCATAAACAGCCGAAGAGGCGCTTGGCGCCAAAAGCGGTCGTGCGATTCAGGGAGCGAGTCCGGAAACTTACGCGGCGGACACGGGGCATAAGCCTCGCTCGAATGGTCCATGACGTAGCGGAGTATCTCCGCGGATGGATCGGCTATTTCGGACGATGCGAAACTCCGGACGTGCTCACCAAGCTGGAGAAATGGCTCCGACGTCGACTTCGGTCGATGCTTTGGAAGCAGTGGAAACGAGGCCCCACGAGATATCGAGAGCTCCGCAAGCGCGGCATCGCTGCGCAGGAGGCCGCGCAAACCGCGGGTAGCTCTGATGGTCCGTGGCACCTTGCCAACTCTCCGGCGGTGAAGCTCGCTCTGCCGAACGCTTACTTCGCCTCGCTCGGACTTCCCGAGCTCACGGCTCCTGGTTAGTTCAACCCGCCGAACCGCCGGATGCGGACCCGCATGTCCGGTCGTGTGGCAGGGGAGAGTGGGTGACCACTTCCCCTATGCCGATCTATCGATCGCTCTGAATTGTTTTGGTGGCACAGGCACTCCTGCCTGTGGCCGTTTCATTCAAACATCCACACGTCGCAACCTGCTTATCCGCTCACTGTTGGGGCGGCCCTGATGGCTTGCTCTGCTTTGGCGGCGCACTCTGTTTGGGCGGCTGCTGGTGTTTCTGCGCCTTTTCCTGCTGCGCCGCGTGTTTTTGCTCCATCTGCTGTGTCTGTTGTGCGTGCCGCTGCTCCTCCTGCTGTTTTTGTTGAGCTTGTTTTTGCTCCGTCTGCTGTCGCTGTTGCGCTTGGCGCTGCGCAGCCTGCTGCTTCTGCGCGTCATCCGCATTTGTCCTTGCGGCTTGCTGTTGTTGTCTTTCCATTTGGTGTTGCATCTGTTGCTGCTGTCTGGCTTGTTGTTGCAGAATCTGCTGGTGCTGCTTTTCTTGCTGCTGTTGCATCTTCTGGTGTTCCTGATTTTGTTTCGCGGTTAACTTCTCTTGCTGCTGCTGATATTTCTTGTCCGCTGCCGCATTCCCGGTATTCGGTGTCGTCATTTGATGTGTCTGTACGTCGCTGGCGTGTCGATTATTGTTTCCGCCCGGTGCTTCGTTCCCTGGCCGCGCGTCATCGCCCGGGTGCGCTCCGTTTCCGTTCCGTGCCTGCGGTGTATACGGAGCACCCGCCTCTCTTGCTGGCATTGCTGCGCCACCTCGGAACTCTGCCGGCTTCGCTGTCGCGGCGACCGGCGGCTTCCCTTGATTCGTGCTGGCGCGCAATTCACGGTCCGATCGTGCTTCCTGCACATGCTGATTCTGTACAGCTACCGGCCCCCGGTGATGCTCTCGGTCATACGTTTCTTCCTGCCCCGAAGGACGCGCCTCGATCCCTCCGTGCCCGCCGTTGTAACTCACGCGATTTACGGTCACGTTTTCCACGCGCGTGTTATACGTGTTGTGAATGATCGTTGTGTTTACGCGATTGACGGACGTGTTGTAGTAAAAACGGTTGTGTTCCCAACGCCCGCCTTCATAACCGCGTCCGTAATATCCGTATCCATAGTTGATTCCGCCATAAAATCCTACGTGCGGTCCCCAATATCCTTCATGGAAGAAAAATCCGTTGCCGCCCCACGCCCAATATCCCGGCGTCCAGAAAAATCCTGGCTCAGGCGCTAACACCCACGTACCTGGCACCCAGTAGTAATCGTCTCCATCCCATGCCCAGTATCCCGGCGTCCATAGGTAACCTTCCCCCGGACAAATCGGTTGCTCATAGATTGGAATCGCCGGTGGTCCAAAACTCACCGAAATACTGACTTGCGCGAAAGACCTCGCTGAAATGCCCAGTAACAAAATACTCAAAATCAACCAACGTATCGCCGCAAGAGTACGCATTTCGTTTCCTCCTGCCTGCTCATCCTTTTTGCCCAGTTCGCCGCGTTCTTTTGCGGGCGCGGATTCGAGAGGCTCGTATTATTTTCAAACTTTGGCCCATGGTCTTCGAATCCACTCTAGCCATTTTCAAACAATTCTCGATACCATTTCCCCCGTATTCATTCAAAAAATTTGGGGAATGCTCTAAACGATTCTTTCTGCTGCCTCTATGGTGCTGAGACGCTTCGCACCCGCTCATTGCTTGTCCATCTGGCGGCCGATCTTTAGATCGGCCATCCGCCTTATTCCCCGTAGGGGTGCAGCACTGCTGCACCTCATGTCCGCAACCAATCTTCCAATCCTCGTTCCCACAATTCCCCTCTCGCAAAACTCTTCCTTCACTTACACCAATTTTATGAGATAAATTTCAATACAGCGTTCGCCCTCAAGACGGAAAGCGGTGTAACTTGATCCTCAAACAGTTCTATCTGAATTGTCTCGCCCATGCCTCCTACCTCATCGGCGACGAACCATCCCGCACCGCCGCCGTCATTGATCCTCAACGCGACATCCAGCAATATCTTTCCTTCGCTGCCGAACAAAACCTGCAAATCAAGCACGTTTTCCTAACTCATCTTCATGCCGACTTTATCGCCGGCCACCTCGAACTTCGCGATCGCGTCGGTGCTACCATCTATCTCGGTGCCAAAGCGCAGTCTGAGTACCGCTTCACTCCACTCGCCGACGGCGCCGTCCTCGAATTCGGCAATGTTCGCCTCAAAGCACTCGAAACTCCCGGCCACACTCCCGAATCAATTTCCATCCTCGTCTACGATCTCGCTCGCAGCGCCAGCGAACCGCATTCCGTCCTCACCGGAGACACTCTCTTCATTGGCGACGTCGGCCGCCCCGATCTCCGCGCAGCTCTTGGCTGGTCCGCCACCGATCTTGGCGCGCTCCTCTTCGATTCTCTGCAATCCAAACTCTTGCCGTTGCCCGATGCTAGCCTCGTTTATCCCGCGCACGGTGCCGGCTCGCTCTGCGGCAAAGCCATCAGCAAAGAAACGGTTTCCACCATCGGTGAGCAGCGTCGCTTGAATTACGCCCTCCAGCCCATGAGTAAACAGGCCTTCATCGATCTCGTCACCGCCGATCAGCCCGAAGCCCCTCCGTACTTCGTCTACGATGCCGTGCTCAACAGCAAAGAACGTCCCACGCTCGACGAAGTCCTCGAGCGCGAACTCAAACCTCTCACTCTCGATCAGTTGTTGGGATTACAGAAAGACGGCGCGCAAATCCTCGACACTCGCGACCCTGATGAATTTGCCGCTGCTCATCTGAAAGGCAGCATTAACATTGGCTTGGCAGGGCAATACGCCACGTGGGCCGGAACCGTTCTCAACCACGCGCATCCCATCGTCATCATTGCCGACCCCAGCCGCGAAAACGAATCCGCCATTCGCCTCGGTCGTATCGGTTTCGATCACGTAGCGGGTTACTTGCAGAATGGCCTGCGCAGCCTCGAATCTCGCCCAGACCTCGTCGCTTTCACCGAACGTCTCAGCGTGCAATTTGCCGCCGAACTTCTCTCATCCCCTCATCCGCCGCTCGCCATCGATGTCCGCGCGCCTCGCGAACGCGATCAAAAACACATCGCCGGCAGCCTCGGCGTCCCGCTAAATCATCTCGAAGAAAATCTGAAATCTCTTCCCACCAATCGCCCTCTGCTCGTCTACTGCGCCGGAGGCTACCGCTCCTCCATCGCCGCCAGCCTCTTGCAGCGTAACGGCTTCGAAACCGTCTGCGAACTAGCCGGAGGTATCGCCGCCTGGGAAGCCGCCAAGCTCACCATCCACTCCACCCCCGCGTAGCGCAGCAACTTCCATCGTCTCTTCAGTAGCACAGCCATTCCTGGCTGTGCGCTTTTCCTCTCCTTAGGCAACGCTCAAATGAACTTGAGGTGTCCCATCCTTCGCGTAGTTTCCTAAGGGTGGGCTCCCACGCTCTAACGCCTTCATCCCAGCACATCCGGTTTTGATTTTCTTCTCCTTGTGTAGGGGCGGCTTTACGCCGCCTTCCCGTAGCGCTGGCTTTCACGCCAGCGCCTCTTCTTCAGCGGTACAGCCATTCCTGGCTGTGCGCCTTTCCTCTCGTTACGCAACGCTCAATTGACCTTGAGAGTGCCCTCTCCGCGCAACGTCAATCCTACGTTGTTAAAGTTGTTTGCTCCATCTTGCATGCAGGTGTACCGTAACTCCCATGTTCCGGTGGCTTGCCCTCGCCATTTTCATCTGCGTACTCGCAACCTCCGCATATTTCCGCGCGCGTGCCCGTTCCCGCAGCGAAACGATTGCTCGCACCCGCGAATCTGGTCCACTCATCGCACTCCGCGCCGTCGTCGCGGTTCTGCTTTTCTTTCCTGTCATCGCCTACGCCGCCTTCCCACAGTGGATGAATTGGGCATCCTTCGATCTCCCCACCTGGGTTCGCTGGATTGGTGTTGTCCTCGGCCTGATGACAATTCCCGCCGCCGCTTGGGTCCTGCGCTCACTCGGCCAAAACGTCAGCGAAACGGTCCTCACCAAACAAGCCCACCAACTCGTCATGACCGGCCCCTACCGCTGGGTCCGCCATCCCCTTTACACCACCGGTCTAACTCTCTTTTTCGGCTTCGGACTAATTCTCGCCAGTTGGTTCGTCCTGTTCATGGCATCCGTGGCGGCAATTCTCATCCTATTAGTAGTAATCCCCACCGAAGAACGCGCCCTGCTCGAAAAATTCGGCGCCCGCTACCAACAATTCATGTCCACCACCGGCCGTCTCTTCCCCCGCTGACGGATGCTCCGATGATTCTGTATTGGCCGATCTTCAGGTCGGCTCACTTTTTGGGTTTGGTTCTGTGGCACAGCCATTCCTGGCTGTGCTCTTGTTTCTCTGACGTGGCACAGTCACTCCTAACTGTGCGCTTGGGTTCGCCTATGTAGCGGCCGAACTTCGGGTCGGCTCACTTTCTTTCGTTTTGTCTGGATGCCTTTTTTCCACTCAATCCCACATCACATCAATTTCAAGAACGTACTCACTTTGTTTTCTACTCATTAAACAACTTCGCCTGCTCCACCACCCCCGCCGCCGCTTTCCTCTTCGCTATCCCCACCACTCCCAGAACCGTCAACTCCGCCAAGGCGCTCCTTGGCACATAAATACGGTCCGCATTCGCATTGAAATCCGGCGGCGTCAGATGCAAACCCTGGTCCAGCAGATTCAACAGATCATTCGGGATCACGCCTTCCAGCAGCCCATCATCCAGAAACCGTATCTTCACCCACAACCCTTCCAGCTTCGGTCGACTCAAAAATGTCTTCCGCTCCGGCTCAAAATCTTCATTCAGGTCCCGCACAAAATAAACCGCCCGAATTTTCTCACGGGGAATCTCTTCATGCTCGCCGTGGGGCGTCAGCAGATCCAGCGCACTGGTATCCTGCAGCCGCGCCGGATTCAGAAATCCGCGCAAACTCTTCCTGTCCTTAAGCTCGACGACGACCCTTTTATGGGTCGATGCTGGGGTGCGAGTCTTCAAACCGCTTTTAACCGTTTCTGGCCACGAAACAATTGCACTCTGCCGCAGGGTATGTTATGTTAAGCCGGAATTTCCTGTCAACTCATTGTTTTGATTGGGTTTATCGCCTGTGAGCTGGTCCTTGACCGAAAAGACGCAAATCCTCAAGTCGGCCTCTATCATCTCTCTCGTCACTATCATCAGCCGCACTCTAGGTTATCTTCGAGACCAGCGCATCACTCTCTTACTCGGCACTACCCTCTCCGCCGACTCCTTCGTCCTTGCCTATCGTATCCCCAATCTTTTCAGGCGCTTAGTCAGTGAAGGCACCATCGCCGCCTCCGTCATCCCGGTTTTCACCACCTTCATGCGCGACCGTTCCAAGGAAGAACTTTGGCACTTCGCCAACCGCCTCTTCTGGACCGCCGCTCTCGTCCTCGCCGTCATCACCGTCCTCGGCATGGTCTTCTCTCCCCAGGTCATCGAGACCTTTTCCGGCCGGCAGTCCAATTCCAACAGTTGGGACGAAGCCGTTGCCCTCAATCGCATCATCTTTCCTTATCTCTTTTTCCTCGGACTCGCCGCCCTCGGCATGGGTATCCTCAACAGCTTCCACAATTTCGCCGTCCCCGCCTCCACCACCGTCGTCCTAAACCTCACCATCATTCTCTTTTCCACTGCCGTCGTCTGGCACTATTTCAAGAGCCCCGCCGTCTCCCTTGCCGTTGGCGTCCTCGTCGGGGGAGCACTCCAGTTCCTCGTCCTCGTTCCCCAACTCATTCGCCGTGGCATGCGCTTCGATTTCGGACTCTCCTTCGGCCACTCGGGCATTCGCACCGTTGCCCGCCACATGTTTCCGCGTTTCTTCGGCCTCGGCATCTCGCAAATCAATTTCTTCGTCGACACCTTTTTCGCCAACGCCCCCAAAATGCCGCGCGGCAGCCTCACTGCTCTCTACGTTTCAGACCGCGTTATGGAACTGGTCCTCGGCGGTTATGCCATTGCTGTTGCCACCGCCATTCTTCCCATGATGGCGCATCAAGCCGCCGCCAACGATTTCGAGGGCCTCAAGCGCACCTTCACTTTTGCCATTCGCATCGTCGCCTACATCACCATTCCTGCCGCTGTCGGCCTCATGATCCTGCGCGAGCCCATCATCCGCATGCTTTTCCAGCACGGCCAATTCGTTGCCGAGTCCACTCGCCTCACCGCCCGCCCTTTGCTGTACTACGCCGCCGGCCTTCCCGCCCTGGCCTGTGTCAAACTTATCGTTCCCGCCTTCTACTCCGCGCGCGACACGAAGACTCCCGTCATTGTCGCTGCCATCTCCTTTATTCTCAACATCGCCTTCAATTTCATTTTCCTTACCTTTTTCTTTAAGCGCTTCCAGAATGGCGGTCCCGCACTCGCCACCGTTCTCGCCACTCTTTTCGATTTCTTCACTCTGTTCTTCATCTTCCGTCTCCGCTACGGAGCGCTCGGCACTCTGGAAATCTTTCGCTCCATCGCCAAGATTTCTCTCTGCTCCGCAATCATGGGCGTGGCTTGCATGATCGCCAACTATTACGCCAACTACACCATTCACTCCACCTTCTTCATCCAACTGACTGTTTTCATCGGTCTTATCGGCGGGGCTACTCTTCTCTACGTAGCCCTCACCTGGATTTTCCGTTGTCCCGAAATTCAGGAAGTCTATGGCATTGCGACGCGTGGCAGCGAAACTGCCGCAGGATTGGCGGCCCACTGATGGAAATTACCCCGATAATCGCTTCGTTTCTCACCCACGCGCGTGTTGAGAAGGGTCTCTCGCCCAATACCACCTCCGCCTATCGCCGCGATCTCGTCAAATTTGATGCGTTCGCCAAGAAGCGTAAGCTCTCTCTCGAAGCCGTCACCAGCGACGTACTCGTCGATTTCCTCGCCAGCCTCTATCGCCAAAAGCTCGAAAGCCGCACCGTCGCTCGCCATCTCGTCACCCTGCGCAATTTCTTCCGCTACGCACTGGTTCAGGATCTCATCGCCGTCGATCCCACTCTCAATCTCGAGTCGCCCAAAATTCGTCGCACCCTCCCAGGTTATCTCCGCCTCGAAGAAGTCGAACTCCTGCTCTCTCAGCCCGACGAGAAAACTCCTCTCGGCCTTCGCGATCGCGCCATGCTGGAAGTCCTGTACTCCACCGGGCTTCGCGTCTCTGAACTCGTCAACCTCCGCGTCATGGATCTCGACACCGGTGTCGGCTGCGTGCGCTGCATCGGCAAGGGCGACAAAGAGCGCATCGTTCCCATTGGCAAGAAGGCACTCGCTCTCGTCGATCGTTATCTTCGCGATGCTCGCCCCAAGCTTGTCGGAAAAGGGAAGCAGGCCCTCGCTACCACGCTTTTCATTAACCGCCGTGGTTCTCCGCTCAGCCGCGTCGGTGTTTGGAAGATTCTATCGGCGTACGGGCGCCAGGCCGGACTCCGTGTTGGTTCGACCCCGCACATGTTACGCCACAGTTTTGCAACGCATCTTCTGGAGCGCGGCGCCGATCTCCGCTCGGTCCAGTTGATGCTCGGCCATTCCGATATTTCCACTACGCAAATCTACACGCACGTTGTGGAAGAGCGGCTGAAGCAGATTTACAAAGCACATCACCCGCGTGCTTAGCATGCGGGTTGGGACTCATTGTGGGTGCGTCATCTCATTTTTTCCTGACCACCCTTAAGCCAAAGGAGCGCAATGCCTGATTATATTTTCTTGCTCGAAAGCCGGCTCACACCCGAACAGCGCGCAGCCATGTTGCGTGTTCAGGAACTCGCCGCCGCCATGGGCTTCAACGTCTATCTCACTGGCGGCACCGTTCGCGACCTCATCACCGGCGCTACGCTGCGCGACATGGACTTCACCGTCGAAGGCAATCCTTCCAAGATGGCTCGCGAACTCGAAAAGGGCGGCGCCAAAATCCTCTCGGAAGACGAAAAGACGCGCCACATCGATATCCTTTTTGCCGGCGATGTCGAAGGCACGCTCTCTGCCGCGCGTGACGATCATTACGTTCGTCCCGGCACTCGTCCCGAAATTCGCTGGTCGACCATCATGGAAGATCTCCGCCGCCGCGATTTTTCTCTCAACGCTATCGCCATCTCTCTGAATCCTGCTTCTCGTGGGCTCCTTCTCGATCCCACTAACGGACTCTCCGACATCGAGCACGGCGAAATTCGCGCTCTCACCATTCACAGTTTCACCAACATGCCCGTTCGTCTTCTCAGCGCTCTTCGCTATGCCGCGCGCATGGGCTTCAAACTCGAATCCCGCACCCAGGAATGGTTCAACCTTGCTATTGAACGCGAACTCCAGCACACCATCACTCCCGAAGATGCCGGCGATGAACTCCGCGAAGTCTCCAAGGAAGAACGCCCCCACCTCGTCCTCAAAGAATGGGAATCGCAGGATCTCCTCGAACGCGTTCACCCTGTCCTCGCCAAGAAACATCCCGGCTACGAAGCTATCAATCGCCTCATAAAGGTTCGCGACGATCTCTTTATGGCTGGCTATCGCCCCCGCCTTTCCAGCCCCATGCTTCTCGCCATTCTTGGCAAACTCAAAGACCGCGAACTCACGAATGTCTTGTCCAAGCTCGGTTTCCGCTCCGCAGAAATCGACGCCATCGAAAATTTCCCCGATAAGGTTGCCGCCTCGGAAAAGGAACTTACCGGCAAAAAGACCAACGCCCCCATCGACGCCTACCGTTTCATCGAAAAGCTGCCCGTCGAATGCATTGCCTACATTTTCGCGGAATCCAACAAATCTGCCGCCGTTAACAAAATCAAATCTTTTCTCCACAAATGGCGCCCCATCCGCGTCGCGCTGCCCGTCGTCAGCACGGAACTTGAAGCCCTCGGCATGCCTCGCGGGCCAAAATTCGATCAGGTAGTCGAGGAAGTTTTCGCCACCCAATTGAACGGCCGCGGCAAAACTCCCGAAGAGCGCGTTAAAATTCTCCGCAAGCTTTCCGGCATCAAGGAAGTCCCCAAGAAAAAAGAAAAAGAAAAGAAACCCACCAAGGAAGAGAAGGCCGCAGGCCAGGCTCTCCACGACAAACATACTGCCGCCATAGTCGCCAAATCCGGCGCCAAATCAAAAGGGAAGCCAGCCGCGAAGCCCACCCCACACAAAAAGAAAGGCAAAAAGTAATCCTCTGTCTCCTGCCGTTCTCTTCGGGTGCCCCACACGTCGCCTTCACGTGTGGGGGTGTTTCTGTGTTTTTTTCAGGGGCTGCACCCTTTGCCTTTAAGAGTGCGTCATCCCGACCAGAGAGCCGCGCACTTTGCGGCTCGCAGTGGAGGGATCGTGGCAACCACTCCAACCAATCCACTCAACATTGCCACCGCCTTCCAACGAGCCTAAATCGAGAGTCTTTGCCTTACTAAAAACTTAAAACTAACAACTTAAAACTTCTTTCTTCCCCCTGTGCAAATCCAAACATCCCGTTCGCATTTCTCCTCCCCACGTTTTACAATCGAATTCCATGGGCAATCCCCAATTTGTTCATCTGCACGTCCACACGGACTTCAGTCTGCTCGACGGCGCGTGCGAAACTTCCGAACTCCTCGACGAAGCTTCCCGGCAAAAAATGCCCGCCGTGGCCATTACCGACCACGGTAACCTCTTTGCCGCCGCCAACTTCTTCCATGAAGCCAGTAAGCGCGACGTTAAGCCCATCATCGGTTGCGAGGTCTATCTCGCCAAGGGTTCCCGTCTCGATCGCGGCGAGAAATCCGCTCCCGTCCGCCCCAGCAACGGCGACAATGGCGAAAATGAGCCTGGCACGCGCGGCAGCAATCACCTTGTCCTCCTTTGCGAAAACATGGATGGCTACCGCAACCTCATCAAGCTTGTCTCCGCCGGTTTTCTCGAAGGTTTCTACTACAAACCCCGCATCGACTACGAACTTCTCTCCAGGCACAGTAAAGGTCTGATCGCTCTCTCCGCCTGCCTCCGCGGTCCCGTCACCGAAGCCGTCGTCGAGCAGCGCTTCGATCAAGCCCGCGAAAACGCCTACCGCCTCCAGGACATTTTCGGCAAAGGCAATTTTTTCCTTGAAATTCAGGACCAAGGCCTGCCAATCGAAAAGGATGTCAATCGCGACCTCATCCGCCTCTCCAAAGAATCTGGCATCCCTCTTGTCGCCACCAACGATTGCCACTATCTACATCACGAAGATGCTCATGCTCAGGAAGTCTTGCTCTGCATTCAGACCGGCAAGATGATGAGCGACACGCATCGCATGAAGTTCGCCACCGACCAGTTTTATTTCAAGACCGCCAAGGAAATGGCCCAGGTGTTTCGAGAAGTTCCCGACGCCGTAAGCCGCACCGTTGATATCGCCGCGCGCTGCAACGTCAAAATCGAACACTTCCCGAACGCCCTCCCCGAATTTAAGGTCCCAGAAGGTCATACTCCCGGCAGTTATTTTGAAAAAGTTGCTCGCGAAGGTTTTGCCCAGCGTGTTCCGTATCTCGAACGCCAGGCCCAGCAGGGCTTCCTTCGCCACCCACTTGCCGAATACGAAACTCGCCTCTCTTCTGAAATCGAAATGATCAAGAAGATGCACTATGAAGGCTATTTCCTCATCGTGTGGGACTTCATTCATTACGCCCGTGCTCAAGAAGTTCCCGTTGGCCCCGGTCGTGGTTCCGCTGCCGGCAGCCTGGTCAGTTATGCCCTGCGCATCACCGACGTTGATCCGCTCCAGTACAACTTGCTCTTCGAGCGCTTCCTCAATCCCGAACGCGTCTCCATGCCTGATATCGATATCGATTTCTGCATGCGCCGCCGGGGCGAACTCATCGACTACGTCACTCAAAAATACGGCCGTGAAAATGTTTCGCAGATCATTACCTTTGGCACCATGGCCGCCAAAGCCGCCGTCAAAGACGTTGGCCGCGCCATGGACATCCCCTATTTCGAAGTCGATCGCCTCGCCAAATTAATTCCTGCCACCCTCGGCATCGAACTGGCGGTTGCCCTCGAGGAATCTCCACAACTGAAAGCCGCCGTAGATGCCGACGAACGCCTCAAAGATCTCATGAAGGTCGCCCTTCGTCTCGAAGGCCTCGCCCGCCACGCTTCCACCCACGCTGCCGGTGTCGTTATCTCTCCCAAACCGCTCACCGAACTCGTTCCCGTTTACAAAACGAACCGCGATGAAATCACCACCCAGTACGACATGAACGCCCTCGAGCGTATCGGCCTGCTCAAGATGGATTTCCTCGGACTCACCACCCTTACCGTTCTGCACGACGCGGTGAAGATGGTCCAGCAGAATCGCAGCGTCAAAGTTGATATCGAAAATCTGCTTCTCGACGACGAAGCTACCTACAAACTTTTTGCACGTGGCGACACCACCGCCATCTTCCAGTTTGAATCTCACGGTATGCGCGACATCCTTCGCCGCTACCAGCCCACGCGCATCGAAGATCTCACCGCCCTCAACGCTCTCTACCGTCCCGGCCCCCTGCAAGGCGGCATGGTCGACGATTTCATCAATCGCAAGCACGGCAAAACCAAAGTCGCTTACGAGCTTCCGCAACTGAAAGACATTCTCGACGAAACCTATGGCGTCATCCTCTATCAGGAACAGGTCATGCAGATCGCCAATCGCCTCGCCAGTTTCTCTCTTGGCGAAGCCGATATCCTCCGTCGCGCCATGGGCAAAAAGAAAAAAGAGGAAATGGCCGCCCAGCGCCAGAAATTCCTTGCCGGCTGCGCCAAAAATAAAATTCCCGACAAAAAGGCCGAACGCATCTTCGACCTCATGGAAGAATTTGCCGGCTACGGTTTCAACAAATCGCACTCCTGCGCGTACGCCTTGCTCGCTTACCAGACCGCCTACCTCAAAACTCATTTTCCCGTCGAGTTCATGGCCGCGCTGCTCACCTCCGAAACCGGCAACGCCGAAAAACAAGTCAAGTACATCAACGAAGCACGCGGCATGGCCATCTCAATTCTTCCGCCTGACGTTAACGAGAGTGACCTCTACTTCACTCCTGTAGGCGACGCTATTCGCTTCGGCATGGCTGCCATCAAAAACGTCGGCGAAAATACCGCCAAAGCCATTCGCGAATCCCGCCTCGCCGAAGGCGAATTCAAATCTCTTTACGAATTTTGCGGCCGTATCGAGCCCCGCTTCCTCAACAAGCGCGTTTTTGAAAGTCTCATCAAGTGCGGCGCCGTTGATTCTTTCGGCGGCAGGGAAGAGATGTTCGCCACTGTCGACGACGCCATCACCGCTGTGCAGCGCGCCGCCCGTTCCAAAGAGTCAGGCCAGCACGATTTCTTCGCTCCCAGCTCCGCCGACGCCAAAATCCATTTCGCTCTCCGCGAAGCCCCTCCGTGGTCCGAAGAAGAACGCCTCGCCAGCGAATATGCCATGCTTGGCTTCTACGTTTCCGGCCATCCGCTCGACAAATACGCTTCGCGTCTCAAAGAACTCAACGTTCTCTCGCTCGACCAGATCGAAGGCCAGCACAACGGCAAGGAACTCACTGTCGCCGGTCTTATCGTCGGCACCCGTCCCATGCGCAGTAAAAAAGGCGCCCGCTGGGCCATCTTCACTCTGCAAGACATGACTGGCGTTCAGGAGCTCCTGGCCTTCCCCGAAAGTTATGCCCGCCTCGAAACCATTCTGAAGCCCGGCACTCCGTTGCTCCTCAAAGTTAAAGTTCAAATCGAAGAAGCCGGCACGCGCCTCTCCTTGCAGGAAGCCCGCAAACTCGAAGCCATCGCGCAGCCCGCCGCTCCCCCAGAATTCCGCGTCCGCCTTGCGCTCCAACAAGTTACCGAAGACCTCATGCAGCGCCTGGAGGAACTCTTCAGCAAATCTCCTGGCCCCACTCCCGTCGTTTTTGAATTACACTCCCCTGATAGCACTATGGCTACTCTGCAATCCCAGCAACGCGTCCGGGTCCACCCCGAACTCATCGATTCCGTTCGTCAGATTTGTGGCCAGGGGCCGGATCAGATGGTGGCGTAATGAGCGCACTTCGTAAGGACAAAAAATCTCCCATCTCGGCCGAACGCCAGAAAGAGATTGATCGCCTCGAAAAAGATGTTGAGGAGCTTCGCCATCTCGCCAGCGATGACGCCAGCGAAGCCGAACTCGAACGCCTCAAAATTCAGGTCACCGAACTTCGCAAAGAGTTCTACACCCATCTCGGTCCCTGGCAGCGCGCACAAATCGCCCGCCATCCCCAGCGCCCCTACACGCTCGACTGGATTAATCTCCTCATCACCGATTTCATCGAACTTCACGGCGATCGCGGCTATGGCGACGACAAAGCCCTCATCGCCGGAATGGGGAAATTCAACGGTCAGCCTGTCGCGGTCATCGGACACCAGAAAGGTCGCGACACCAAGCAGCGCGTCATTCGCAATTTCGGCCAGCCCAAGCCCGAAGGCTATCGTAAGGCCCTGCGCATCATGCAACTCGCCGCAAAATATAATCGTCCCGTGCTCACCTTCATCGACACTCCCGGCGCTTATCCCGGCATCGATGCCGAAGAACGCGGCCAGGGGGAAGCCATCGCCCGCAATCTCCGCGAAATGGCGCGTCTCCCCGTTCCCGTTATCGTCACCGTCACCGGTGAAGGCGGCTCTGGTGGAGCGCTCGCTATCGCCATCGGTGATCGCGTCAACATTCTCGAAAACGGTTTCTACTCCGTGATCTCTCCCGAAGGCTGCGCCTCCATCATCTGGCGCGATTCTACCAAAGCCGAAACCGCCGCCATCGCCATGAAAATTATGGCCAACGACCTCATGGAACTTGGCATCATCGACGAAATTGTTCCCGAACCCGATGGAGGCGCCCACAGCGATCACGAAGCCGCCGCCAAACTCCTCGGCGAAGTCCTCCAGCGCCAGCTCCTGACCCTCACCAACCATACCCCCAATGAACTGGTTCACTCCCGCTACGAAAAATTCCGCCACATGTGCCAGTACTTCGACATCCTCGCCTGATCTCGCCACGTGTAGTGGCCGACCTTTAGATCGGCGCACTCTCTGTGTTTCCGGGTGTCCCACTCGCCGTTTTTGCGTGTGGGGTTTTTCTCCAGTTTGTACCACTGGCCCTCAGAGACCTCTGCCATGTAGCGGCCACCTTCAGGTGGCTTCTTCTCGGGTTTTCGGGTGCCGTACCCTGCGCCTTTTAGGGTGCGGTTTTTGAATCTTCATTGTCATCCCGGCCGAAGGCGCGCACTCTGCGCCGCACCTGACGGATCGTGGCACCCACTCAGCCCAACGAACCCCGCTGTGACCACCTCTCATTCTCGACAAACTCCTACATAGTTCCCCCCGTACCACATACGCTACGCCCTCACCATCCCGTCGTTGTCCCCATACCCCTCCCGCCCTACTCTGATTCTGTAACCACAGTGCCTCGATTTTGTTCATCTTTCGCCGCGCTGTATTCCGCTCAAAGGGCAGGGCAACATGTCGGAACCGTTCCGTCCGTACGAAAAACTCGTTGAAATCTCCATCCTGGGAAGAAAATTCCAGGTTCCGGAACGCAACTCCTTGCTCCGCTGTTTTCAATTCATCAGTCCCGAAACCATCCCATACGGACGTTTCTGCTGGAACCAGGATTGCCAATATTGCAGGGTCACCTGTCAGCTTCCCGATGACGACGAGCCCCGCGAAATGATCGCCTGCAAATTTATCGTCATGCCCGGCATGGAAGTCACCGAACTCAGCCAGGAGCTAAAGTGGTGCCTCCGCTCCAAGCTCCCTGCCGACACCCCTGTCAACTCTTAGCTCCCGATTCCCTTGTCTCATGTAGCGGCCCCCTTCAGGTGGCCGTCTCTGCTCTTCGGGTGACCCACACGTCGATTTTACGTGTGGGGATTTTTCTGTCCGTTGTAGCGCGGGCTTTTATGCCAGCGCCGCTGCCTAGGTAGTGACCGATCTTCAGATCGCCTCTTTCTTCCGTCTGTCATCCCGACCGAAGAGCCGCGCAATTTGCGGCGCGCAGTGGAGGGATCGTGGCACCACTCTACCCCTACGCACCCCGCCAGTACCGGACTCTCAGTCCGCCATTCCATCTTTGCATTCAGCCACCTCAAAATTGTTGTCATCCTGAGGGAGCGCCTTCCGCGACCGAAGGATCTCACCTCACGCGTCTTGTCTCCCACGCAACCCCACTCCCTATCCCGCTTTCCACCATCACCCACATCCTCTAAAATAGAACAAGGTCCTCTGATTTCTGTTTCTTGATATCTGATTACCGACGACTGATAACCTTTCGATGAAACATCTCTCCATCCTCGGCTCCACGGGCTCCATCGGCCGCCAAACGCTCGCTGTCGTCGAATCACTCCCCGGCCAATTCAAAATTCAGGCCCTCGCCGCTGGCTCCAATCTCGACGAACTCATCACCCAAATCGCTCGCCACCGCCCCGAATTGGTCTCCGTATCCAACGCCAAAAAAGCCGACGAACTTTCCCTCCTTCTTATAGAAAAGGGAATCACCGCACCCGCCATCGATCACGGCCAGGAAGGCATGCTCGCTGTAGCCACCCACCCTCACGCCGAAATCGTGGTCTCCGCCGCCGTCGGTGTCGTCGGTCTCCCCGCAACCTACGAAGCCATTAAACTCGGCCGCACTATCGCCCTCTCCAACAAAGAAGTCCTGGTCGCCGCTGGCGAACTGGTCATGGCCGCCGCAAAAAAATCCGGCAACGCCCTCCTCCCCGTCGACAGCGAGCACAACGCCATCCACCAATGCCTCCGCGCCAGTTCCGCCGCCTCTTCAAGTGGTTCTCAGGACTTGGTTAGTTTTGGTGCTTCAGGGGGTCGGAGCTTTAGCTCTGACATAAACGCCTCTCCTAAAAATGGGGCTTTAGCCCCATCGCTGTATCCTGACGTCCGCCGCCTCATCCTCACCGCTTCCGGTGGCCCTTTCCGCAAGACTCCTCTCTCCCAACTCGCTCACGTTACCGTCGAACAGGCCCTCGCCCATCCCAACTGGCGCATGGGCAACCGCATCACCATCGATTCCGCCACCATGATGAACAAAGGCTTCGAGATCATCGAAGCTCGCTGGCTTTTCGGTGTCCGCCCCGACCAGATCGACGTTGTCATCCATCCTCAATCCACCATCCATTCCATGGTCGAGTTCGTCGATGGTTCCGTTTTGGCGCAACTCGGCCCCACCGATATGCGCATGCCCATCCAGTACGCGCTAACCTATCCGCAGCGTGTTGCATCTAATCAACTTGAGCTGGATTGGAGCAAACTCCGCCGCCTCGACTTCCAGAAAGCCTCCACGCGTCGCTTCCCCTGTTTGCGCCTTGCGCGTGAAGCCATGAAGAAGGGCGGGGCATTACCCTGCGCCTTGAACGCCGCCGATGAAGTAGCCGTGGCCGCGTTTCTAGCCGGACGCTTGCCATTCCTGGCCATCGCGGAAGTAATCGAGTATGTCTTGAGCGAAACGCCGCGTACCAAATTTTCCAGCATGGACGACGTCTTGGCCGCAGACACTGAAGCTCGTCGCCAAGCCAACGTCGCCGTAGAAAAGTTTTCCGCCGCAAAAGCGGCCGCGCAATAAGCAGTTTTGTAGCGGGGCGGGTGCCGTACCCTTCGCTTTTAAGGGTGCGGGTTTGTCCTGGGTTTGGTGGCACAGTCACTCTTGATTGTGCTCCTGGGTTTGTTTTTGCATTTGCACCAAACGCAACACCGTACTACTCTCGAAAGACGGAGCCGATCGATCGCATGAACACAATTATTGGCATGATTCTAGCCCTGGGCGTCATTATCCTTGTCCATGAATGGGGCCATTTCATCGCTGCACGTTTCTTCGGCGTCCGCGTCGATGTCTTCTCCGTCGGTTTCGGTCCTCGCCTTTTCGGTATCAAGCGCGGCGACACCGATTGGCGCATCAGTGCGCTGCCTCTCGGCGGCTACGTCCGCATGGCGGGACAGGACATCACCGAAATTGATTCCGGCGATACCAAGCCCACCGGCGCTCCCGACGAACTCATGTCCAAGAAGCGCTGGCAACGTGCCATCATCTCTTTCGCCGGACCCGCCGTGAATCTGATCTTCCCGATCCTGCTTCTCGCCGGCTACTACGTAATTTCCGGCCAGCCTCACGCCGCTTACCTCGACAAGTCTGCCATCATCACCAACATGGCCGCGAATTCCACCGCTTCCAACGCAGGCCTCCAACCCGGCGACAAAATCATTTCCGTCAACGGCACCAGAGTCTCCACATGGGATGAGACGCAAAAAGCTCTCTATGGTGGCTCCAACCCCACCGAGAAGCCCGCCAAAATCGAAGTGGAAACTAACGGCGCCGCACGTATTCTCAATCTCAACTTGAAGCCTGATCCCTATGATCATCCGCTCGGCTATTTGCCCGTCGCACCCATCATCGGTCAAATTGTTCCTGGCAAACCCGCCAGCCACGCCGGACTGAAAACCGGCGACATCGTCCGTTCCGTCGACGGACAGAAAATTGCCTACTGGGATCAATTTGTTGATGTCGTTCGCGGCTCCGGCGGCAAGCCTCTACAACTTGAAGTGGAGCGCAAGGGCCAACTCCTTTCCCTCTCCGTCACGCCCAAGCAGGGCGCCGCCGATCCTTCCGAGAAGAACTATCAGATTGGTATCGCGCCGGAAGTGAACTTGGCCTATCGACCCGTTAAGCCAGTCGAAGCCATCCAATCCGCCACTCTGCAAACCGGCAATATCATCGCCGAAACTTTCAGTGTCCTCAGCAAACTTTTCAGTGGCCGCGTCTCTGTCAAGGAACTGCAAAGCGTTGTCGGCATCTCGCGCGCCGCCGGTGAAGCCGTCTCTATGGGATCCTTCGCCATCATCTCCTTCATGGCCCTCATCAGCGTGAACCTTGGCATCCTCAATCTCTTGCCGATTCCCATTCTCGATGGCGGACACATTCTCCTGCTCTCACTCGAAGGCTTGCGCCGCCGCGATTTCAGCCTTGCCTTCAAAGAACGTTTTATCCAGGTCGGCCTGGTCTTTCTTTTAGTTCTGTTTGCCTACGTCATGTACAATGACGTCGTAAGGCAGCTACCGATCCACTCGTAATTGAGTTTTGTTGCTGATCTCCGGTTTTGCTGTTATGTAGGTGCCGGTCTTTAACCCGGCCAAAGCCACCTTCAGGTGGCCCCCTGGATTTGCCGTTGTAGCGCTGGCTTCAGCCAGCGTCCGAGGGTTTTCTAGTGGCCGATCTTTAGATCGGCACTCTGTCGGATTTCGTGGCACAGTCACTTTTGACTGTGCTCTTGGGTTCGTTTTTCAGGGACGGCGTTACGCCACCCTATTGGATTTTCTCTTCGAGGATTTACAATCACCATGTCCGCTTCACAATCACATCGAGTCTCTTCCGGCGAACGCATCAATCCCGCCGACACCACCGGCCATCTTCAACAGGCTCTCCGTCAACGCGGCATTCGCCTCACCCGTCAACGCCGCGTGATTCTCCAGGTCATGGACAACGCCGAACAGCATCTCGATGTCGATCAAATTCTCGAACGCGCCCAGAAAATCAGCCACGAAGTCCATCTCGTCACCGTCTATCGCACTATCGATCTCCTCAAGAAACAGGGCCTCATCGACGAACTTGACCTCCTCCATCTCCGCGGCGATCGTCACTACTACGAAACCCACGGCCCTCGCGATCATATCCACGTCGCCTGCCTCCGCTGCGGAAAAGTCCGCGAATTCGAGAGTCAGCTCTACGATCAACTGAAAAACCAGATCGCACGCGACTGCAGTATCCAGGTTACTGTCTCTCGCACCGAAGTGGGCGGCATCTGCAACGATTGCCTGGCTGCCGAAAAAAAGCCTCAATAACTGCCCTTGTTCGCGGTTTCCTCTTCGTCGCCCTTCCTTCGTAGGGGTGCAGCACTGCTGCACCCCAAGTCCGCAAGATCTAAACCCTATTCCAAACGTGGTCTTTCTTTTCCCCGTAGGGGCGGCTTAACGCCGCCGCCTTGTATTTGTAATGCCGGCATCCTGCCGGCTCTTGTCTCTATATATTGGCCATATTGGCCGATCTTTAGCTCGGCGCCCTCTCTTGGTTTCCTAGCACAGCCATTCCTGGCTGTGCTCTTGGGTTTCCCCACGTGTGTCATCCGGCAAATAATCTTGAGGGTGCCCCATCCTTCGCGCCTTCGTTTTATGCGAAGGGTGGGCTCTTACGATCCGACGCCCCAACTCTTCCTCTCTTTCCAGGACTACTCCGGCGGGTGCCGCACCCTTCAGGCGTGCGGTTCTTAACCTTCCTTACCTGTCTTCCTGACCCGATATCCAATAATCTTCTTCTACCGAAAACTTTCTTCCCGCATCCCCCGCGACCGCAATCTTCTTAATCTCGCAAAAAAATGATTCGTCTTTCCTATATCTTTCCCAATCTGTTCCTTCAGCTCTTCCACGCTCGCGAATTTCTTTTCATTCCGCAATCTCTTCCAGAACCTTATCTCAATCCGCCTGGGAGTAAAATTCCCCGAATAATCTAGCAGGTGCGTCTCCACCGTTAATCCGCTTCCATTCATGGTTGGACGTATCCCCACATTGGTCACGCTTCGATGACTGCTCGGCTCGCCCTCCAGCACCGTCCGTGTAATGTACACGCCGCGCTCCGGCAACAATTCCTGCTCCGGTCGCAAATTCAGCGTGGGGAACAACAGCCGCTTTCCCGTCCCCGTCCCTTTCACTACTTCGCCTGTCAGCACAAACGGCCGCCCCAGCAATCGAGCCGCATGTGTCACGTCGCCTTCCGCAATCTGTTTCCGTATCAGGGTGCTCGATACAATCTCGCCCTCAAACATCACCGGCTCATGTACCACCACTTCAAATCCGCATCGCATCCCCAGTTCCCGCAAGAACTCTACATCTCCCGATTGCTTGTGCCCGAACCGGAAGTTATCTCCCACCACAATCGCCTTCACCTGCAACTGCTCCACCAGAATCTCTCGCACAAACTCTTCCGGAGTCAATTGCGATAGCTCCACGGTGAAGGGAAGTACCACCGCCGCTTCCATTCCCAGCGCGCCAAACCATTCCATCCTCTGCTGATTCGTCGATATCCGCTGCGGCGCCGACTCCGGTCTTAATATCTTCAGCGGAGGCGGCTCAAACGTCAGCGCTGTCGCCACCGCTCCGCTTTCTTTTGCCCGGTTCAACGCATATTCCAGCACGCGCTGGTGCCCCAGATGGATCCCATCGAAATTTCCAATCGCAATCACGCTGCCGCGTTTCGTTTTTCCATAACGGGCCAACCAATCCGCCGGCGAGTAATACGCTGTCAACTGTCCCGGAGGTACAAGCACCTGCACCGCCAGCGCTCGCGCCGCCTTCTCCACTGCCGGTGAATCCGCCGCCACCTCAAATTCCAGTCCATCATAGGCACATTGTACGTGCGCGTAGCCGGCCGCCCGCAATCGCTCATTCGTCTCCGCATGCGGCAAATCATGCGCAATATGCGTGAACCACGCCCGCCGCGGCTTCAATCGATCCACCAGCAGCAACGCTTGTTCCACCGTCTGATGCATTGGATGCGGAATATCCCGCAGCGCATCCAGTATCAGATCATCCAGATCTTCCAGCAGCGGCACGGACGATTCCGGTAAGCGGCTGAAGTCCGTCAGATATGCCGCGCGCCCGAAACGGTATCCCAGCACTTCCATCTCGCCGTGCAGCAGCGGCACCGGTATGAACGGAATTCCCAGCAACTCAAACGGGCCCTTCACTTCGTGCAACGCCACGCTTGCCCGGCTGCTCAGCGTCGGCTTGTCGTCAAACACATACGAAAACACGCGCCGCACAATCCGGAAGGTATCCTCGTTTCCGTACACCGGCATCGCCGCCTGCTGCCGCATGTTGTACGGACGCAAATCATCGAATCCCAGAATATGGTCCGCGTGCCCGTGCGTCAGCACCACCGCGTCCAGGCGGTCCAGTCCCGCGCGCAGCGCCTGCGTCCTGAAATCTGGAGTTGTATCGATAATGACTCGCTGCTCTCCGCGCGAGAGCAGCACCGATGGCCTCAGCCTCTTATCTTTCTCATCCGTGGAGTCACACACCGCGCAGTGGCATCCCAGCGTCGGCACTCCCATCGACGTTCCCGACCCCAGCACCCTCAACCGTATCGCCGTCCCCATAAGCTCGCGCAATGTTTCACGTAGGCGCCGGGCTTTAGCCCGGCCAGTTCTTGCCTCTCTCGTGGCTGTGCCCTTGGTTTCTCGATGTCACTTCAACCAACAATCGAACTTGAGGGTGCCCCACACGTCGGTTTCACGTGTGGGTTCCGACGGACCAACACCGGTTATTTCCGCTTTTATCTTTGCTCTTCTCTTCCGGCCTTACTTGGAACTTAAAGCTAATAACTTAAAATTTCGCTACTTCTTCCCACCCTTCGCCTGTGCCGCCACCTGCGCCATCTGTTCCGCCATGGCCTTATTGATTTCCAGATACGTCATCTTCAATTTTCCCAGCAAGTCCAGCAGCATCGAATCTTCTTCTGGCGCCAGATTCCCCCGCGTCTTCTCCTGCAGCGCATCCAGCATATCAATCAACTCCCGCGCCGCATCCGGGTCCAGCACGGGCTGGCCCGTCCGCGGGTCGGCATACGCTCCCAGCACCATTGCCGCATTGCTTCCAATCATCCGCACCAGATTCTCAAACGCTTCACTTTTCTTTGGCGTCGCCGCAGCAGGCACCGCCGCAGCCATCTCCGCCGGCGCGCCCGCTGCCGCGGCATTATTTGCCGCCTGCCGGGCCTCCTTGATCACCTGCGCCTTAGCCTCGCGCGCGTCTTCGCGTTCCTGCTCCGCCACCACCTCTTTGCGCAGTTCGCCCTCCGCCGTAAACGGTCGGCGATCAATCACCTTGAACTCTGTTTCCTTGTTTTCGTCAGCCACGTTGGTCTTCCTTCTCTCTGAATCTCGATTTTCGCAGTCCAGTAAAGTTTAGCACGCCCCGCCCCCGCTCAGTCTCTGTACCGACTGGGGACTCGCCCGATACCACATTCTTCGCCTTTAACGGTGGGGTTTCGAATTTGTGCTGTCATCCCGACCGAAGAGCCGCGCATTTTGCGGCTCGCAGTGGAAGGATCGCGGCTTGATCTCAGCCACTTGCTACCCCAGCCTCGCCTTACTTAAAACTTAAAACTTAAACTTATTGCTTATTACTTCCCACTTCCTTATTCTCCCCCGCCCTCCTTGCCACTCCTAAAAATCCCGCCTCCCGCGCTGACTTCTCCACCGCCCCCAACCTGCGCCGCCCCTCCGCCCCGCGCCCCGCCTTTATCTCCATCTCCCCCACCGCCAACCCTGCCTCCAGCACAAACTCCCTATACCCCAATCTCTCCGCCTCTGCCAGCGCCGCTTCCGCCCCCTTCAACCCTTCCGCCACCTTGCCAGTGGCTGCTTTCACCCGCGCTGCCTCAATCGCGTAACTCAACCACACTCCCACGAACGCGCTCTTTGCCGCCAATCCACTCGCCTGCTCTATCTCCCGCCGCGCATCCCCTGCCTTCCCCTGCGCCAGATACGTACGCGCCAGCACGATCCTCGCCAGCACTTCACTCTCCTTCAATTTCTCCGCGCGAAATTCGTCCAGTGCCGCCTTCGCCAATTTCTCCGCTTCCGAGAACCGTTTTTCTTCCAACGCAATCCCTGCCAGTTCCAATTCGCTTTCCGCCGCCGTTCCAGGTTCTCCTATCTCCTTACGAATCCCCAGCGCCTCCTCCTGCAGCTTTCGCGCCCCCGCCAAATCATCACGCAATGCCAATATCTGTCCCTGCCCGAACAGCGCGTACGCCGCATTGTGCTTGTCATCCGTCGCCCGCGCGATGGCCAGCACCTCTTCGTATTTCTGCTTTGCCCCCGCCAAATCTCCCTGCGCATACAATACCTGCGCCAGCCCAAACAGCGGATATCCCGATTTGCTCTTCTGTCCCGAGTCATGAAACGTCTTGTAAGACTCTTCGTACTTTTCCTTCGATTCCGCCAGCCGCCCCTGATCCAGCAGCATCTCCCCTATATTGTTCAGCGCAATCGCCGCTCCGTTCGCATCCTCCTTCTCCCGCAATATCTTCAGCGATTGCGCATACGTTTTTTCCGCCTCCGCAAAATTACCTTCCGACACATATTGCGCCCCGATATTGTTCAACGTGTCCGCTTCGCCCCGCTGGTCTCCCACTTCACGGTAAATCTTCAAAGCCTGCAGCGAAAGTTTCCTCGCCTCCGCGCGATCGCCCAGATCGCTCACCACATTCGCAATATTGTCCAGCGCTCCCGCCACACCGTTTTCATTGCCAATCGACCGGTACGTCCCCAGCGCCGCCCGGTAATTCTTTTCCGCCTCTGGCAGGTTCCCCATGTCGTAATAGATATTCGCCAGGTTATTCTGCAGCAGCGCCACCCCTCCCTGATCTCCCGCCGTTGCATAAATCGTTCGTGCATCCTGGCACGGAGCCACCGCTCCCTTGGGGTCTCCCAGATTTCGCAGCGCCAGGCACTCATACGTTCGTGCACGCGCTACAATCAACAGCGATCCCGCTGCCTGTCCCTTCTTCGCCGCCCTGCCTGCCGCCGCGCTCACCCTCTTGTAATCGCCCATGGCGCGCCCCACTTCCGCTTCCGCCAGGTCAATCCGCGGATCGTCCCGCAGCGGGGCAGGGAACTTGCGCAGTTGCTCAATTATTTCCATCGCCTCCTGCGTCTTGCCGCCCGCGCTCTGCGCATTCAACAACTGCAGTCCATATTCAAAATTGTCAGGGAAGAAGCCGAATAACATTTTGTAGATCTCTGTCGCCTTGGCCCAATTATTCGTGGTCTCCCGGTATCTTCCCTCAATCGACAGCCGATCTTCCCTCGGCAACGATGCGGAAAGTTCAAACGCTTTCTTCGCCTCCTCCTCCGCTTTCCGGTCGTATCCCAGGTTCCCCCATGCCGTCGCCAGCGCAATGTGTGCCGGAGCAAAAGTTGGCTCCAGCTCCACTGCTTTCTTCAACATTTCTCTCGCGCCCAGATAATCGTAAATTCGAATCTTCCCCAATCCCTCCGCGTAATACCGCGCCGCTTCCTGATTGCCCGGCAAGGAAGCTTTCACCGCCGCCGATTCCACCGCGGATACATCCGCCACTCCCAATTTCCCGCGTAACTTCGCTCCCGCCTTGTACACCAACTGATCCAGGTGAGCCACCGACCCGCGCTCCGACACCGTCACAATCGTCTCGCCCGCCGACGCATCCTGCATCCGCATATCCACGCGGATTTCTCCGTCGCCCACCGGCACAAACGATCCCAGCACCACTTGATCCGTCCCCAGCGTGTTGCGAATTCTTCCCAGGGTCTCTTTGCTGTAGCTATCCGTCTCCGGCGGCGCCAGGCTCACTTTCATCTGTGCCACGCTCTCTCCCGGTATCGTTCGCAGTTGCTCTCCCGCCGCAAGTTCCGTCGTCAACATTTCCGATAACGCCGTCGACAGCCACGCCATCTCCGGTTTTCCGGCCAGGTTTTTGAATCCCAGCACCGCCACCGTTGGCCGCTGCTTCAATTCTGTGCTGCTTCCGCTTGGTGCCTTCACCACCACTAGACGCCGGTGCGAAAAAAAATATCCTCCCGCCGCCACCAACAGCACTCCCGCTGCAATTCCCGCCCACATCACTGGAAACTTTTTCTTGCGCTCCACTCGCCCTACCGGCGTGATTCCCGCTGTGATGCGGTCCAGGTCCACTCCCAATTCACGGGCCGTCTGGTAGCGGTGCCCCGGCTCTTTCGCCAGCGCCTTCAGAATTACGTTTTCCAGTCCCGGCGAAACTTTTGGATTTAAACTGCTCGGCGGCTCCGGATCTTTCATCAGGATTGCGTTGCACAGCAGCGCTGGATTCGCTTCTGGAAACGCGCGCTGCCCCGTGGCCATTTCATACAACACCGCTCCCGCTGCCCATATGTCGCTCCGTGAATCCGCTCCCTCACCGCGCAACTGTTCCGGCGCCATATAAGGCAACGTGCCTACCATCCCCTGCGCCTGCGTCAACGTCCGCGCAATATCGGCCTCTCCCCCCTGCGGCATCAACTGCGCCAATCCAAAATCAAGAATCTTCAATCGCCCGTCGGGTGTCAGCCGCAAATTTCCCGGCTTCAAATCGCGATGCACCACGCCCTGTTCGTGCGCCACGCTCAAACCCAGCGCCAGTTGGCTGCCCAGCCGCACCGTATCCATCAGTGGCAGGCTGCTCTCCTTCAGTCTTTCGTCGAGTGTGATTCCCGGTATGAATTCCGTGACCAGAAAATCCGTATTGGCCTGATTCCCAAACTCATGCACCGTAGCGATATTCGGGTGATTGATCTTTGCCAGCGCCAATGCTTCCGTCCGGAATCGCCGCCGCGCCCCTTCATCCGAAAGCATTCCCGCTGGTAACACTTTTACTGCAACGTCACGCTCCAAATGCTCGTCGTGCGCGCGGTATACGACGCCCATTCCCCCGGCGCCGATCTGCTCCATCAATCTGTAATGGGAGAGTGATTGTCCAATCATTTCCTTCGGCGCTTAGTTTAGTGAACCCTATCTGCGCCCCACCTGACCTTGCCAGCCTGACCTACACTCGAATCCCGGCCTGGCTCGCTCATCTTCCTCTATCCTATTCATCTTCTCTGCGCTGGCAACCCCTAACTTCTCTTCCTGTCGCCGATTAATATTTCTTAATCACGTAAATACGTATCCTCCGTCACTTCTGTTCCTACTGTCCGTTCTTCTTTCGCACAGCCGCCCATCCTCCGATCGGCGTTTCCAATGCTCAAAGCTTTCTCTTTCCAATGTAGGGGCGGCTTACGCCGCCTTCTTGCACCAGCCTTCCTGTTTTTTGTGACGCAGCCATTCCTGGCTGTGCTCTAGGCTTTCCCTTCCAAAGTAGGCCACCGCCAATTCAGATGCATGTCATCCTGAGCGCAGAGTCGCTGCACTCGCGACTCGTAGCCGAAGGATCTCATCGCGTCCCCTATCTTCCCTCAACCTGATTTCTTCCGTCCCCTGCATCCCCTTGTCAAATCTCCCTTTCCAACGTAAAGTATCATCTCGTTGCCACCATGCAACGGTCTGAACATGGCTCACCGATACGGAATCTTCTTTCTTCCATTGTGACGCCCAGCGGCCTGCCTGTTCACACCAATGTCCGCCTTCGGGCGCACAGAAAGCATCTGAGGATGAACATAAAGAAAACTCTGCTTGGTATTGGCTTGGCTTGGGCTCTCGCATTTCCCGCTTTCTCGCAGGATAAGGAAGAAGATCGCGTTGAAAACGCTGGAAAAGTGATGAAAGAAATTCTTGACGCTCCTGATTCCATTCCGAAGAGCGTTCTCGACAAGGCTGATTGCGTGGTCATTCTACCCTCCGTCCTCAAGTTCGCCATCGGCTTCGGTGGCAGCTATGGTCGCGGCCTGATGACCTGTCGCGGCGGTTCCACATTCCACGGCCCCTGGGGCGCTCCCACAATGATGGCTCTTGAAGGCGGCAGCGCTGGTCTCCAACTCGGCGGCAATGCCACCGACTTCGTTCTCCTGCTCATGAACGACCGCAGTGCCAAGAGCATTCTCGCCAGCAAAGTAAAGCTCGGTGGCGATGCGAGCGCCGCCGCTGGACCTGTCGGCCGCAATGCCTCTGCAGAGACCGATGTCACCATGCGAGCTGAAATTCTTTCCTACTCTCGCGCTCGCGGACTCTTCGCCGGCATCTCCCTCGAAGGCTCCACACTTCGCGTCGACAATGGCGCCAACAAGAATCTCTACGGCAAAGAAGTCAGTGGCTCCGCCATCGTCTTCAAACACGCCGTGCCCGCGCCTGCCAGCTCCAAGCAACTCATCGCCACGCTGACCAAGGCCTCGCCCAAGAATCTGTCCAAGTAACGCCGCCGCGCGGAGCACCATCCGCGCCGCTCTTGCTTGACCGCATCACATTCGCAACACAAAATGGCCGGTCCGCAAAGACCGGCCATTTTCTTTTCCTCTTTCACATGTAGGTGCTGGGCTTTTTTAGCCCGGCCACATAGCTCTCCTGTGCATGTCGACCTTTAGGCCGGCTACGTCTTCTTCTTATGTAGGGGCGGCTTTACGTCGCCCTCCTGCTCTTGCCCTCTCGTAACCACCTACCTCCGCCGCCTTTTCCCCAAATCTGTCCTTCCGATCCCCGCGCTCTCTGGGGAATGGGGAATAATCCCTTCTTCCTCCGTGCCCTCTGTGTTAATTCTTGATGCCGCTCCTCGCCTGTCACCTCGCCACCTTGTCAAACGCCCGTCCACCCCCGTACTCTGGTATTCGCACATGCCGTCAAAGAGAAAATTTCCCCGCGCTCCGAAGCGCACCAAAAATCCCCAACGCAAAAAATCCGTCAAACGGCAAAAATCTCCCGGCCAATGGTTTGAGAAGTTAGTCGGCGTCATGGCCCACCTCCGCGCCCCCGGCGGATGTCCATGGGACCGCGAACAAACCCACGCCACCCTGCGCACGTACCTCATCGAAGAAGCCTACGAAGTTCTCGAGGCCCTGGACGCTCACGACGACGCCAAATTTCCCGAAGAACTCGGCGACCTTCTCCTTCAAGTCCTGTTCCACTCCCAAATTGCCAGCGAACAAAATCGCTTCGACATCACCGATGTCATCCGCGAAATTCACGAGAAAATGATTCGCCGCCACCCGCACGTCTTCGGCGAAAAACAAGCCAGGGATTCCGCAGAAGTCCTTCGCAACTGGGAAATCATCAAAGCAGAAGAGCGCCGTAAAAAGGGCATCGCTGCTCCGGAAAAAGACGCTCACGAATCCATCCTTCATGGCGTTCCGCGCAGCCTTCCGGCCCTCCTTCAGGGTTTTCAACTCACTCGCAAAGCCGCACGCGTCGGGTTCGACTGGCACAACGTCGATGGCATCTTCGATAAATTGGAAGAAGAAACTCACGAGCTTCGCGCCGCTCTCAAAGCAGGTAAGTCCACTGACATTGAAGATGAATTAGGCGATCTGCTCTTCGTCGCTGTTAATCTCGCTCGCTACCTCAAAATCGATCCCGAAATCGCGCTCCATCAAGCCAACACAAAGTTCACTCGCCGCTTTCAACAAATGGAAAAAATCGCTCGCGACCGCGGCACCACCTTTGCCGAAGTTCCTCGCCCCGACATGGAGACTCTCTGGGACGATGCCAAGCGCTCTCTGACTCCTGGGTGGCACAGTCACTCTTGACTGTGCTTCTTGGGTTCCTTTGGGTTATGTAGTGGCCGACTCGGTTTGCGGGTCGGTTCTCTTTCTTAGGTTCTCTGGGAAAGCGATACAGCATCCACTCCTGGGTTTTCTGAGGTGGCAAAGCCATTCCTGGCTGTGCGCTTTTATTTCAGCCCGAATCAACCTGCTCCGCTCAATCTCATTTACTACCCCAAAAACTGTCATCCTGAGCGCAGCGACCCGATCTCTTCTTCGCGCCAGCATTTGGCGCGCCGGGTCGCGCAGTCGAAGGATCTCAGCAATAACCAATCCACAATTCCTCCTGGTCTTTTCCTTCTCGACTCTTAACTCCGTATCCACTCTCCCTAATTTTCCGGCCCCTCTGCGTTATACTCTCCTCCGTAGCCTTACTTAGGACTTACAGCTCATAACTCAAAACTTTTTACATACCCATGGCCCCAGACATCCTCATCCGCAAGTGCGACAAACTTGAACAATTCCATCGCTGCGTCGATATCCAGCGCGAAGTCTGGGGCGAATCCGATCTCGAGACCGAGCCCTACGTCACGTTCGTTGTCGCCGCCAGCACCGGAGGCCAGGTTATCGGCGCATTCGATGGCGACATTATGGTCGGCTTCACTCTCGGCATGGTCGGCCTTCGTGACAACACTCCCTACATCCACTCGCATATGACCGGCGTCCTCGCCTCCTATCGCGATCGTCGCGTCGGCCGCCTTTTGAAACTCTTTCAGCGCGACGAAGCCCTCCATCGCGGCATCCGTCACGTCGAATGGACCTTCGATCCCCTCGAAACCCGCAACGCTCATTTCAATTTCAACCGCCTCGGCGCCATCTCGCGCCGCTTTATTCCTAACTTCTATGGAGTCACCACCAGCCCGCTCCACCGCGGCCTGCCCACCGATCGACTCCTTGTCGACTGGCAACTCGACACCAGGCGTGTCATCGCCGCCATCAATGAACTCGTGCGCGACCCCATTGAAGGTCCTGCCACCATCCATCTCCCCTCCGAACTCGAGCAGTGGAAGGAGGACAATCCCGAGCGTCTCGAAACCGAACAAACTCGTGTCCGCGAAGAGTTCCTCCACTGGTTTGCCAAAGGCTATGCCGTCACTGGCGTCCGCTTCACCCTCACCGGCGCCGATTACTGCCTCGCTCCCTGGAGCGATTTTTGATCGACGACTCCTCATCCGCTTTCTCCTGTAATGGTGGCTTTACGCCGCCCTCTTTCAGTCATCCCGACCGGAGGCCGAACGCTTTTTGTTCGGCCGCAGTGGAGGGATCGCAGCGTGATGCAAGCCAACCTTCAGGCAATCCGCGGGGTTGTGTCTGTCATCCTGAGCGCAGCGACCCGATCTTTTCTTCGCGCCAGCATTTGGCGCGTCGGGTCGCGCAGTCGAAGGATCTCAACCTTCACCTCAACGAAAACGGATCGGCCTCCAGTACGAACGGCTTTTTGTTCATCTTGATCCGCGAAGTGCTGCCCTCCAGTTGTCATCCCGACCGGAGGCCGAACGTTTTTCGTTCGGCCTCAGTGGAGGAATCGCAGCGTGATTTAAACCAGAATGCCATCGAAGTACACGCAAAACCCACCTATAACCATTTGACATTCACCGAATTTGGTTTACTTTGGCTTCAACAAGGAGCACCGCCATGCGCCTCCGCGAACTGACCCTCCGCGAAATTCATCTCGAACTTCTCCATCCCTTTGAAACCAGCATGGACCGCGTCACCGAACGCCACATCCTTCTTGCCGAGGCCAACGTCGACGGCGCCATCGGCTGGGGCGAATGCACCGCCGGCGAAAATCCTTTCTATTCCCCCGAAGATACCGAAACCTGCTGGCACATCCTCACCAACTACATCTGGCCCACTCTGAAAGGGAAGGAGTTCATCTCTGCCGCCGACATCTGGTCTCATCTCGAATTTATTCGTGGACACAACATGGCCAAGGGCACGCTCGAAACCGCCATCTGGGACGCCGAAGCCAGACAGAAGGGAATTCCTCTCTGGAAATTATTGGGCGGCACGCAGCCGGTCATCCCCTGCGGCGTTTCCATCGGCATCAAAGACACCGTCGAAGAACTGGTCGCCACCGTAAAAAAGGAAGTCGCCGCCGGCTATCAACGCATCAAACTGAAAATTAAGCCGGGGGTAGACATCAATCGCGTCTCTCGTATCCGCCAGGAATTTCCCACCATCAAGCTTTCCGTCGACGCCAATTCCGCTTACCGCAAAGAAGATCTCGGCCTCCTCAAACAGATGGACGCCTACTACCTCATGATGATCGAGCAGCCACTCGGTTGGGACGATCTTTTTGGCCACGTCGAAATCCAGAAGTCCATTCAAACGCCTATCTGTCTCGACGAGTGCATTCACACCTACGAACAAGCCGAAGCCGCCATCGCTCTCGGCGCCTGCAAAATTATCAACATTAAACTTGGCCGGGTTGGTGGACACCTCGAAGCTCGCCGCATCCACGATCTCTGCAAGAAAAACGCCATCCCTGTCTGGTGTGGAGGCATGCTCGAATCCGGAATCGGCCGCGCCCACAATATCGCCATGTCCACCCAATCCAACTTCACTCTTCCCGGCGATGTCAGCGCCAGCGCCCGTTACTGGCACGAAGACATCATCACTCCCGAAGTAACAGTTAGTCCCCAGGGCACCATCACCGTTCCCACCGCCCCCGGCATAGGCTTCGAGCCCCGCCGCGACCGCATCGACGCCATCACCACCCGCAAGCAACACTTCTCCTAATCGTACTTCCCGGGTGCCGCACCCTTCGCTTTTAAGGGTGCGGTTTTTGAACTTTCTCTGGGAGGCCCACTCTCGGTTTCTGACCGTGGGGAATTCTCTTGGGTTGGGCACGTCGTACCGCCGGCATCCTGCTGGCTCATCGGTTTCCCTGCCGCTCAATCGAATTATCTGTTCTTAAATCTCTGTCATCCCGATCCCGTGTATTTGGCGGGAGAGGGATCGTCGCTAGATCTAATCCCATCCAAATCCTCGCGACCATCTCCGCCGCTCCACTACGCTCTCACTCTTCTCCACACGCACCTCTTCCTCTATCATGTTTTCCACCCCCAAACCATCCTGGAGCCTCTCCATGAACAATCCATTCACACCAAATCCAATCCTGCTCGTCGCTGCACTGCTTCTTTTGGCCTCGACTTTCGCGCAAACTCCAACTCCCAAATCCGACCCCTGCAAAGACCCCTCCCACTTGACGCAAGCACAAATGAACAATTGCGCAGCCAAAGATCTGCGTCGATCAGAACTGCACTTGGAAAAACTTATGAAGAATTTGGGTATCGCCAAAGACAGCCCAGAACAAAAAGCGTGGGAGTCCTATCGCGATGCGCAACTCGCCGCCCTCTACCCCGGGCAGGACATTTCCACCATCGGTTCGGTCTATCCTCTCTGCCTGGCCATACTGAAAAAGAAGCTCACCGACGGCCGCATCCGCGACCTGAAAGCCCTCACCACCGTCGAAGGTGTGACACCTGCCACGGTTACCACGCGGCAAGCTCCACAAGCCGCTAAATTGGAACTCCAAAGGTCGCCTCTTTCTTATTCTGTCATCCTTGTGTAGGGGCGGCTTTACGCCGCCCTCCTCGTAACGCGAGCCTTTATGCCAGCGCTTTTGATTTGCTTGTAGCTATGCCGTCATCCCGACCGAAGGTCCGCGCTTTTGTGGGCCGCAATAGAGAGATCGTTGAAACTTCTCAGCCCCGTGCTCACAAAAAAGAGACTCCTCTCCGTAAACGACTATCCGCCGGGCGGAGGAGGGATTGCATTTTTCCAGATTACGTTGAGGTTATTCTTGCTCTGACAATATCGTCATGTTACGCCTCAACCTAGAGGGAAATAATTGCCTATGCCAAGAATCTCCATCTCCGCCAAATCCCACATCAATCTCGAGCGCGGTCCACTTTGTGGCAAGCTAACGTCGGGCAGTCGATAGCTACAAAGGATCATTTCGAGGGCTGGTGCGAGAGGTGCGGAAATATCCGAACCACTGAGGCGGCAATTGAAGTTGCACAACACCAGCAAGCTAAGCATTTGCTCTCTGAACATGGCAAGCCTGTCATCACCGTCAAAGGATATGAGAGACTCGCGGAATTGCGACGGACTGGAAGCACAACAAACTTTGCCTTTGTAGCTATGTGGTTCGACCAGCGCATGACGCGAATTTACAGCGATGCAATCGAGCCAGCAGTTCGAAAAGCTGGATATATTCCGATACGAATCGATCGGCAGGAGCACGTCAATCGTATTGATGATGAGATCGTAGCAAGGATCAGAGGGAGCCGCTTCATGGTGGCTGACTTTAGCGGGCAAAGACCTGGTGTGTACTTTGAGGCTGGAATGATGTTGGGCCTCGGCAGAAATGTTTTCTGGACTTGTCGAAAAGAAGAATTAGATGAATTGCATTGTGATACGAGGCTGTACAATTTTATCGACTATGTAGACACCGACGAGGCCCGTCATCGTCTTTACAACCGAATCTTAGCAGTCGAAGGCCAAGGATCAGAAAGGGGGAATAGCAAGAGCGAAATTGCAGCTCAAGGATTCTTGTACCCACTCCAACCCTCACAACGTCGCGATCAACACCTCATCGGGATACAACACCCTCACGACCTCCTGAATCACCTTTTCCCCATTCTCCCCATTCGTAAAAACAACCACGCCTATCTTTTTCTCCGGCACAAAAAACGCCACCGTATGCACGCCCGGGTCCGATCCGGTGTGATCCAATATCGTCACGTCATTATGCTTCACCACCTGCCAACCCAATCCCATTCCCGCGCTCACCGCACAATGCGCAGGATCCTGTTTGGTCTCTGCGCATAATTTCTTCACCTCTTCCGGCGTCGCCTGATTCCGCGTGCTCACCATTCGCTCTGCTGCAATCTCTTTCGTCAACCCATCGTTTTGCATCACGCTCACCACGAATTTCGCGTAATCCCCAACGGTAGTCCGCAATAAATCCGCGCCACTCCATTTCGTTGGGATTTGTGCTTCCGGTTCCCCCTTTGACCCCACCGCCACCGCCATTCTTCCCGCAAACCAATCGCGCGTCGTGTTCGCCGAATCCTTCATCCCAATCGGATCAAAAACTGTCGCCTGTACCAGTTTTTCAACGGGCCGCCCGGTTTTCTTCTCCGCATACCGCCCGACGTAATCGTATCCTTCGCCGGAATATCCCGTCTTCGTCCCCGGCTCCCACTGTATCTTCAGCACGCCATTCGTCTGGTATCGCCAGTTCGTAAATCCCGTTTGGTGCGACAAACACAGCCGCGCCGTCAGCTTCTTGCTCCACGGATTATCGCTTATGTCCGGATCTACCCAATACGCGGCCATCGGCTCGTCCAGCGATAATTTTCCCGCCGATGCCAGTCGCAAGATCATCTCCGCCGTCACTGGTTTCGTCAGCGACGCCACGTTATAAAGTGTTTTCTCTGTCGCGGACATTCCAGGGCTCTGCTCGCCATACACCGCCGTCCACGCTACTTTTCCATCTTCGATGTACGCCACCGCAACGCTCGGCACGTCATACTGCTTCAGCCATTGCCCGGCTTTTTGCTCCACCTGCTTGTGCAGTTCCGCCCCAGTCGCCGTTTTGCCCGTTGGCGCCGCTGACGATTGCGCTCCCACCCTCACACGCACGCCTCCAAATGCAACTACCGCCAGCACAAACACCAAAGCCGGAATCCGCTTGATACTGCCGTCCATGCAACACTCTCTCTCGCCAGATCAGTCTCACCTCAATAGACGAGCGAAGGTGCCAAAGTGTTCCGTCGCCCAAAAAATAAATGTTCTTCCTCAACTCCACTTCCGCTTACATTGCTGCCCCGAGCCCGTTCTCTGTTCCTCTTCAATTGCGTATAATTTCTAAAGGTCTCTCTTGACGATTGTTCTCAAAACTTTCAACACTTCTTGCGGAACCCTCTCCGCATCCTCGTGCGCATAGACACGTCTCACGGCACTGCGCCCAGTCGTCCCGCCATTTACCTCTCTATTTTTGTGTTGATGGCCATCTGGGCCATCAATTTTATCGTCGGCAAAATTGCCCTTCGCTACTGGCCGCCACTCACGCTTGCCTCCTTCCGCGTAGTCCTCGCTGCCATCTTCCTCGTCTTGCTCTTTCCCATCTGCCGTCGTCTGCCCGTTTTTGCCGAAGCCTCTCGCCCGCTCCAACAGGGAAGGAGAACCTTCAAAGACTTCTGGCCGTTTCTCTATCTCGGCTTCTTTGGCATTTCGATCAACCAGATTTGCTTCACGGTAGGGCTGCGCTACACCTCCGTCACGCACTCTTCCGTCATCGTCGGCATGGGGCCGATCTACGCGCTTATCCTCGCAGTTCTATTCCGCTTGGAATCCGCCACCGTACGCAAAGTCACTGGCATGTTGATCGCTCTCGCCGGCGTCGTTCTCATGACCTACGGCCCCCACGATAGCCAGCGCGCCGCCACTCTTCTCGGCGACGTCATCACGCTTACCGGCTCCCTCGGTTTCGCCATGTATGGAGTGCTCGGCAAACGCGTTGCCGCTCGCTACGACACGCTCACCATGACCACCTACAACGCCGTGTTCGGCGCTCTACTTGTGTTGCCTATCGCCATTCACAGTGCTTGCGCCATCGGACCGCTCGCCAACTGGCGCGCCATTCCCGCCGCTGCTTGGATCGGCTTGCTCTACATGGCGTTTTTCAGTTCCGTCCTCGCCTATCTGTTTTATTTTTGGCTCTTGCGCTACTTGGAAGTCACCCAACTCATGTCCTTTAGTTATCTCCTGCCCGTCTCCGCCACCATCCTGAGCATTATCTTTCTCGGCGAACGTGGCACCGTCGCTGAGCTCATAGGCGGAGCTCTCGCCCTCTCCGGCGTCTACTGGGTAGAGTCCGGCCGCAACCGCTAGTCTTCCTGGCACGGCCATTCCTGGCTGTGCGACTTTTCCCACTTGCGCCACGCCCCAACTGAACTTGAGGGTGTCACATCCTTCACGTTGATTGAGGAACTGCCTGTCGGAAAATCTCTTTACCGTGTTGCCGGTACTCCCTACTCTTCAACCATTTTCGTCAACATTTCCAGCCTTGACTTCAATTGCCCAATCTCCGCGGTTTCTCTTTTTAATTCTTCCTGTTCGTACCGGCACTTCAGCTGCAAGTCGTCATTTTCATCAAAGTCTTTAGTCGGATCCCTGATGAATTTCTGCTCGTCGGTGATGAACATGGTCATCAATAATTCCAGTCTCCGTTGTCTGTCCTTTAGTTCTTGCCGCAGCCTCATAATCTCCACTCTTGCTTTTTCCGGGTTTGCCGTTGGCGCTTCCGTAGTTTTCGCCACCAGCGTGTGTTCTTGTTTGCTGCTCTTTCCGGCTGACAACTTCGCAATATCATCCTCCGTGGTTCCCGGATCTTTCTTGGCCACCGTTCCACCGGCGCCCTCTGCTGCAAGGGTCGGCTTTGCAACCGGTCGATGTTTCTTGGTTTGCGCCCAGAACAATTCGGGTGTGCACAGGAGCAACGCGAGAATCACAGGAAAGGCGCGCAGATACGGCTTCATAGAAGAACTCCGTCAAACTACATCGGGCCTTTACGCCGAGTCTACTCATCCGCATCGATAAGTCGAGGCCCAAAGGTTTAAACTAAGGTACCAACTCCGCCAGCCAGCTATTGACCTCCTCGCACTCCCCCGAATCGCATTGGCCGCCCATTGATTCCGCAGTGTGACCTTCAAAGTTCTCCACCTCTGGAGATTTGCCCTGCTGGACAACAATTCCTCTCTCACTGTCCGTTATTGGACAGCAATCAGTTTTCTCTTTCGTTACCATTCCGCCCATAGACGACGAGTGTGATCGATACCCACCGAGGGGCGGGCGGGCCATTTGGAGGCATCGATCTTCTCGCCGTCTTTTCACAAATTTCTCCAGGGATTTCCCCTCGATTTCACCTTCATCCAGGCTTTACCTGTCTTGCGTTCGCTCTGGGCTGCCGGGAACTGGAACGCCCAAAGTAGCGTTTCCACCTATCAGGATTCTCGCTTCACATTACTCAATATCTGATATTCTCAACGTTGTCTACAAGTCGGAGATTTCTAACAATGGCACAGAGCGATATTGTCTTCTCCGTTCAGGAATCGCCCGAGGGCGGTTACGAAGCCCGCGCTCTTGGACATTCCATATTCACACAAGCGGATTCGCTTGAAGAATTGAAGACCATGGTGCGCGACGCCGTGGCCTGTCACTTCTCCGATTCCGATAAGCCCAGCGTCATTCGCTTGCATCTAGTAAAGGATGAGGTCATTCCTGTTTGAAAGTCCCCCGCGATGTAAGCGGAGTGGATCTTGCCCGCGCGCTCGAACGATTTGGTTACCGGGTCATGCGTCAAACAGGAAGTCACATGCGGCTGTCTTCCAACCTGAAAGCCCACCAGCATCACATCACTATTCCGGCTCACGACTCCCTCAAAATTGGAACAATTTCCCAAATACTTAACGACGTCGCTGGCTACTTTGAACTCTCCCGCGAAAACTCCTTGTGGACCTTTTCCCCTGACTCTACTTCCTGATCGCTGCTCGCTGATGTCTGATTTATCCCTCACCTGTGCTAACGTAGCCCGTACTCACTTCCATCTCCGGAGGCACCCTCGTGCCCAATATTCCTCTCCGCAACGGCGGCCCCAAGGCCCGCATCGCGGTCATTCCCGGCGACGGCATCGGCAAGGAAGTCACTCCCGAAGGTGTGAAGGTGATCAAGGCTGCTTGCGGCAAGCGAAGTCGTCCGTTGGAATTTGTGGAATTCGACTGGGGCGCCGATAAATACCTGCGCGAGAAGGTCACCCTCCCCGACGGCGCTTTGGAGATGCTCCGCGATGAGTTTGACGCCATCCTCTTTGGCGCTCTTGGCGATCCCCGCGTGCCCTCCAACCAGCACGCCGCCGACATCCTCCTCGGCCTGCGCTTCAAGCTGGACCTCTACGTAAACGCCCGCCCCGCCGAACTCTTCCACGAACGCTTGACCCCGCTCCGTGATCGGAGCACGAAAGACTTCCACCTGATGGTCTTCCGCGAAAACACCGAAGGCCTCTACGTCGGCGTAGGCGGTCATTTCAAGAAGGGAACCGCCGAGGAGATCGCCATCCAGGAAGACGTCAACTCCTGCAAAGGCGTCGAACGCATCATCCGGCATGCCTTCGAATTCGCCCACCGCCACACGCTTGGTAGCGCCGGCTTCCAGCCGGCCAGTCCCGGCTCCAAGCCGCTGCGCGTCTGTATGTCCGACAAGTCCAACGCCATGACCTTCGCTGGAGATCTCTGGCAGCGCGTCTTCAAATCCGTCCGCGGGGAATACCCCGACGTCGACTCCCGCCACCTCTTCGTCGACACCCTCGCCATGGAACTGGTCCGCGACCCCGGCCAGTTCGACGTCATTGTCACCGGCAACCTCTTCGGCGACATCATCAGCGACCTCTCCGCCCAACTCGTCGGTGGACTGGGCCTCGCCCCCTCGGGCAATATCCATCCCGGGCGCACATCACTCTTCGAGCCGGTCCACGGCTCGGCCCCGAACATCACCGGCAAAGGCATCGCCAATCCCTTTGGCTCGGTGCTTACTGCTGGCTTACTCTTGGAATTCCTGGGCTGGAACGAAGAAGCGGCCCTATTAAAGCAGAGCGTGAAGTTCGCCTTACGGGAAAATATCTCAACTATTGATTTAAATGGATCTAAACAGACAGTTGAAGTAGGCGATTGGCTATCAAATTTCGCGGCAAGGCAGGCTTAGGCTCAATTCAACTGCAACTTGAAGTTGTCTGCTGAGGCGATTAACTCTTGGTGAGCCCAGCTCTTGCCTCTATCTTCCACGCCGCGCAAGCAAGACGGTAATCAGCATCCCGATCAGAAACCCGCCCACGTGTGCCCACACCGCAACTCCACCTGTTGGGTCGCCGCCCAATCCGCCCAGTGCCTCCAAAAACTGAAACACAAACCAATAACCGAGAATCAGGAATGCCGGCACCGGTATTAAGAAGATGAAGAAAAAGGTCAGAATCCTGGCCCGAGGGAATAACAATATATAGGCGCCCATCACGCCGCTGATCGCCCCGCTAGCCCCAATTGCTGGAACCACGGAGCTCAGATTGAAGAGCACGTGCACCAAGCCAGAACCAACGCCGCACACCATATAAAACAGCAAGTATCCGAGGTGCCCGAAGTAGTCTTCTATATTGTCCCCGAATATATAAAGGAAGAGCATGTTGCCCAGCAGGTGCATCAACCCGCCATGCAGAAACATGCTGGTGAATAGCGTCGTAAACGCGATCTCCGCCGACCCGTGGCCAGCGGCCAGCGCCGTAAACCGCGCCGGGATTGTTGCATGTGACAGCACGAACGCCTTGTACGCCCCCAAGGGCAGCGTCGCCTGATAGAAGAAAACCACCACATTGGTGACAATCAGCACGATGTTGACGAACGGCGTGGTCCGCGAGGGATTGATATCTTTCAGCGGGATCATGAACGGTTAGGGGCCTCAAACTCCTCGCAGGAAATCGCGCTGCATCTTCCTTGCAAAACACAAACAGTCCGTCAGAGTAGCGGAAACTGCCGGGAATGTGTAGGGGCGGCTTTGCGCCGCTTTCTCGCTTTGGCTCCTTAATTGGCGACGGGCCACAAAGGCCGCTCCTACGGGAGGATTTCGTCACAGGGGAGGGAAGTAGGAGTTGCGCGTCCTATAATTATTAGTCGAGTCGGGCCTAGGTTTACATAACCTACAAGAAGCCGAATTCGCGTGTTTTGCTGAGTATTTGCGGGTTGTGGGTTCGCACGCATTCTCTAACTTCGTGGTTCCGCGGATCCCAGTTTGGTTGGCATCTCGCCACGATCCCTCCACTGAGCGCCGCGAAAAGCGCGACGCTCCGGTCGGGGTGACCCGAGTCGGCAGTTTTGACATTGTCCTGACCGAGCTTTGACGCAGCATATCGAGGCGTGGCTGTCATCCCGACCGGAGGCTCGCGGTGTGTGCGAGTCGTAGTGGAGGAATCGTGGCAATCAGCAAAAAGCTTACTCACGCCAATAGGGCGACCGCAATTTCTGACGGCTCGTGTGATATGTCGGACCGTCGGACAGAAATGTCGGCGCGCCGACATTTCTACCCACGTAAAACCACGCCCTCACGGATTGACCACGCAATTTTCTCCAGAAAAATGTTCTGGAATCATTGCGCCATTTTCGCTGCTGTGGTAAGTATTTTAGCTCTGCACTTGAGCGCGTTTTGTGTGGTGCAGCTATCCGCCTGACCGCTCTTTGTCGGCGCGCCGACTACGAATGCCTGCCCGGGAAACGGAAGCCATCATTCTGAAGACTTTTCCGCTGGGCGAGGCCGACCGCCTGGTCAGCTTCCTCGGTCGTACTTCCGGTCGCATGCGCGGCGTGGCGGCAGGCGCCCGCCGCATCAAGAACCGCTACGGTTCCACGCTGCAGGTGATGTCGCACGTGCAACTGTGGTACGTCGAGAAGGAAACGCGCGAATTGGTCCGGATCCAGCAGTGCGAGCTGCTGGAGTCGCTCAACAAGTCGCAGAGCGATTACGGGCTCAGCACCGGGTTGGCGGCCGTCAGTGAGATCGTCGAACTGGTCTTGCCGGAGCATGAAGTCTCCGAAGCGATGTTCCGGCTGATCCTGCTCACGATTCGCGAGATCGAGCGCCGCGCCAGTTGGCCCCTGCCGCTCGGCTACTTCGCATTCTGGACCGTGCGCCTGGCGGGTTGGCTACCAAGCTTCGCGCAATGCAGCACCTGCGGCAAGCCGTTCGGCAAGCGGAACGCCTATCAAGCCGACTGGCTGCCTGGCTTGCTCTGCGAAGAGCATCGCCGCTCTGGAATGAAGCCGGTTTCGCCGGAGGCCAGGGAAATGGCCGAGCGCTTCAAGCGCACGAGCCTCGAGAAGTTGGAGTTTGGTCCAGAGTTCGAGCAGCAGGTGAGGGAATTGCGAGAAGCCGGTTTTAACTGGATTGAGCATCACGGGGAACGAAAACTACGCACACGCGAATTGTTGGAGACCACTTGAAAGCTAAAGTAAAACTTGAATCCAGACCTTCAGGCCTTACCTTTCAGGATCTTATTCTCAAACTTATGTACTTCTGGGCCAAGCAGGGGTGCGTGCTCCATCAGCCGTATGACACCGAAGTTGGCGCCGGCACCATGCACCCGGAAACCTTCCTGCGCGTGCTCGGTCCCACTCCTCATCGCGTCGCCTACGTTCAACCCAGCCGCCGTCCCGCCGATGGCCGCTACGGTGAAAATCCCAATCGCCTGTATAAACATTTCCAATATCAGGTTTTGCTGAAGCCGTCGCCTGTCGATATTCAGGAGATGTATCTGCGCAGCCTGGAAGCCATCGGCATCGACCTCCGCGAGCATGACATACGCTTTGAAGAGGACAATTGGGAATCGCCAACGCTGGGTGCATGGGGCATTGGCTGGCAGGTGCTGCTCGACGGTTTGGAGATTACGCAGTTCACCTACTTCCAACAGAGTGGCGGCATCGACCTCGACCCCATCTCCGTGGAGATCACCTACGGCCTTGAGCGCATCTGCGCGTTCCTGGAAAACTTGGATAGTGTCTACGAGATCAAGTGGTCTTCTGACCGGACCTATGGCGATATCCGTCTTGCGGAGGAGCAGCAGCTATCGGAATACAGTTTCGACCGCAGCGATGCCGCGGCGTTGCGCGCGGAGTTTGAGCTGCACGAGAAGCAAGCCAAGGAATTGCTGGACGGGTGGAAGAGCAGGGAACTGCCCGACAAGAATGTCGGCGCGCCGACATTGGCGACTCAGCGCTACCCGCTCCTGGCTGCTTACGACCATTGCCTGAAGTGCTCGCACCTGTTCAATCTGATGGACGCGCGCGGGGTAATCTCCACGACGGAGCGTGCGGCGTTGATGGCGAGGGTGCGGACGCTGGCGTGCCGGACCGCCGCTGCGTATCTGGAACAGACCAATGTCGGCGCGCCGACATTGAAGCGCGAGGTGTTGGCATGAGGAGCAGCGGCACCGTCATGAGCTTCGATGAGCTTTTCGTAGGTGCCGGGCTTCAGCCCGGCCGGAGCAGAGTTCTTGAAAATGGTGCGCGCCGGCCTAAAGCCTGGCACCTACAATTATCCCTCCGGCAAAATGTCGGCGCGCCGACATTGTCGGCCGACGGGGCGTGCGCATGAGTCCCAACCCAAAGACGTCCGCGAAAATGAGCAAGGTTTCCAAAGCACGGAAGCCGGCAAGGCCTGCCGCCAACCCATCTTCGAAGAGCGCCGACCTGACGCAAAAGCGTGTCGAACTGCTCTTCGAAATCGGTTGCGAGGAAATTCCCGCCGGGATGCTACCGCGCGCCATCGCTGAGTTGAAGTCCATTTTCGAAAAACAACTAAGCGCCGAAAACCTGACCGAAGGCGTAGCCGTGGAAACCTTTGGCGGGCCGCGCCGCCTGACCGCCCGGGTTCGCGGCCTAGTGGCCAAGCAGGCGGACGTCGAGAACGAGGTGGCCGGGCCGCCGAAGTCGGTGGCCTATGACAATGTCGGCGCGCCGACACGAGCCGCCGTCAGCTTCTCCGACAAACAGGGCGTCTCTCTCGACAAGCTCTATTTCGTGCAAACGCCCAAGGGCGAATACGTCGCCGCGATGGTCATCAAACGTGGGCGCACCGCGCAAGACCTGCTCCTCGACATCCTGCCGCGCGTGATCCACGATATTCCCTGGCCGCGCACCATGACCTGGACCGGCCTGGAAGGTGCGCGATTCATCCGCCCGATTCGCTGGATCGTCTCGTTGCTCGATGGCAAGCCGCTGAAGTTTACGTTTGGTGGAGTGACCTCCGGCGACACAACCCGAGGGCATCGATTCCTGGGTAAGCCCGACATTCGCGTGCAGAATTTCGCGGACTATGAGAAGAAGCTCCGCGCCAACGGCGTGATTCTGCGGCCCGCGGATCGCCTGGACAAAATCACCCGCGAACTTGCGGCGCACTCCAAACACACCACCAGTCACATCCATGAAGACGCGGACCTGCTGCAGCTGGTCACCTACCTGAACGAATTTCCGCACGTGATTGAAGGCGGCTTTGACCCGGCGTTCCTTGAATTGCCCGACGAGATTTTGATCACGGTGATGCGTGGCCATCAGAAATATTTCGCGGTCGAGAAGAGGAGCGGGGAACTGGCGCCGAATTTCCTGGCAGTCATCAACCACTCAAAGGATCCCAAGGGTCTAATCCGGGCTGGACACGAACGCGTCCTGCGCGCCCGGTTTGCGGATGCGCGATTCTTCTGGGAGTCCGATCAAAAATGTCGGCTCGCCGACTATTTGCCAAAACTCGAAAAGGTTACCTACGAGTCGCGCCTTGGCAGCTATCGCGACAAGGTGGAGCGCACCCGCACTATCGCCCGCTGGCTGTCCGAGCAGTGGTTCAACCTCGGCATGGTGGAGGCGCATGTGGCCGATGCGGACCGCGCCGCAGAACTGGCCAAGTGCGATCTGGTCACCGAAATGGTGAAGGAGTTTACGGAGTTACAGGGAGTCGTGGGCGGCCTGTATGCCCGGGCGCAGGGCGAATCCGAAGTGGTGGCCCACGCGGTATACGACCACTATCGCCCCGTAGGACTCGACGATCCCATCCCGCGGAATGTTACTGGCTGCGCGGTGGCGCTGGCCGACAAGCTTGACTCCATCGTGGGTTGTTTCTGCGTGGGCGTCGTGCCGACTGGCTCCAGCGATCCTTACGCGTTGCGTCGCGCCGCGCTGGGCATCGTGAAAATTATTCTGGAACGCAAGCTCCCCGTGTCTCTTCCCCAGGCCGTTAGCGCGGCTGCAAAAACGCTGCACACCTTGCCACCCAAGAAGCACCTCACCGCTACGCAGGAAACGCAAGTGATGGATTTCATTCTGGACCGCGCCAAGTTTGTGCTGCGCGAAAAGTCGGGCTACGCCTACGACGAAGTGAACGCGGTGTTCAGTGCAAGCTCCGACGACCTGGTGGAAGTGGAGAAGCGGCTGAAGGCGTTGAAGGCCATTCGCAAATCCAAGAACTTTGAGCCGCTGGCCATCTCGTTTAAACGCATTCGCAAGATTCTGGAGAAAGCCAATCTGCCTGCCGAAGCCCAGCACGTCGACGAAAAGCTGTTTGAGAAAGACGTCGAGCGGGAATTGTACAGCTCGGCGCGCAAGGCTGCGGCGAAAGTAAACGAATACAAGCGCGCGGGGAAATATCTCGACGCATTGGAAGAGATCGCCGGGTTGCGAAAAGTGGTTGACCGGTTCTTTGAGGAAGTGATGGTGATGGCGGAGGACGAAGGCGTGCGGAAAAACCGCCTGGCGCTGCTGTCGGAAATTCTTCGTGAGTTCACCACGATCGCGGACTTCTCAGAGCTGGGAGGCGAAGAGGGACGGTAGTGTCGGCGAATAGCAAAATGTCGGCGCGCCGACATTTTGTCGGGTGGTAATTACTGTTGCTCAACGCAGCTGTCATCCTGAGGGACCGTCTGGCGATCTCAACCGCTGCGACTTGTGGACTGGAAGTTGAGGTCCTTCCCTTCGCTCAGGTTGACAACCTGGGGCAAAGTGAAGCGGTCGACAGGAATTGTCGTCAGGCCGACAATTTGACTGGCAACTCCGGGTAGCGCCAGCATCCTGCTGGCAGGTCGATGAAGCCGGCTGGAAGCCGGCGGTACGAGGAAATGTCGGCGCGCCGACATTCTGGAGTTCGAATGTAGTGGCCAGTCTTTAGACTGGCCAGCATGGGAAAGCAGAAAAGTTCGCCGGCCTAAAAGTCGGCCACCAAAGGCATGTAAAGTTTTACTTGAAGTGGCAGTGCATAGACTTTGCGGCAGATTTCTTCGGAAAAATGTCGGCGCGCCGACCAAGCTCCACTCCAATCCCAACTGAGTGGCGGTGACCGGCGCGGGTAAGCGGTGAATGTAGTTGCCGACCTTTGGGTCGGCCAACGTGGATGTTCGGAATCGCTCAGGACACATACCTCTCCGAACCTGCACAGCAGGCTGGCCGGGCTAAAGCCCGGCACCTACATCGCAGCGAGAAAAAACAAGTGAGGAATACCGTGAAAAAGTGGGTCTATTTTTTTGGTGCAGGTAAAGCGGAAGGCAACGGCGAGTGGCGCGATCTGCTCGGCGGCAAGGGTGCAGGACTGGCGGAGATGACCAGAATTGGTCTCCCCGTTCCCGCCGGTTTCACCATTTCCACAGAAGCGTGCGACGACTTCTATAAGAGCGGCAAGAAGTTCAACAACGAAGTGAAAAAGCAGGTTGCAGACAACGTAGCCAAGCTCGAAAAAGTCACCAGGAAAAAGCTTGGCGATCCCAAGAACCCGCTGCTGGTCAGCGTGCGTTCCGGCTCGGCCCGCTCCATGCCCGGTATGATGGAAACAATTCTGAACCTGGGCTTGAACGATAAGTCGGTCGAAGGCCTGGCGGCGGTCACCAAGAATGACCGGTTCGCGTATGACGCGTACCGCCGCTTCGTGCAGATGTATTCCACGGTAGTGATGGGCATGTCCAAAGAAGACTTGGAGCATCGCCTGCGCGCATTGAAGACCAAGCTCGGCGTGAAGGAAGACACTGCGGTTCCGGCCAGCGGCTGGAAAGAACTCGTCAAGGAATATAAGGCCTATTACAAGGAGCAAGCAGGGAAGCCGTTTCCCGAAGATCCCATGGAGCAGTTGTGGGGAGCGATCGGCGCGGTATTCGGTTCGTGGATGGCCGAGAAGGCTACCACCTATCGCCGCGTCGAGAAGATCACCGGGCTGCTTGGCACCGGCGTCAACGTGCAGCAGATGGTGTTCGGCAACACCGGCGACAATTCCGGCACGGGCGTTTGCTTCACGCGCGACCCGAGCTCTGGCGAAAAGATTTTCTATGGCGACTATCTGACCAACGCGCAGGGCGAAGATGTGGTGGCCGGCATCCGCACGCCGGTACATCTCAACGAACTGAAAAAGATTATGCCGAAGGCGTACGACCAGCTCGAAAAGGTTCGTATCAAGCTGGAGAAACATTACCGCGATATGCAGGACATGGAGTTCACCGTCGAAGACGGCAAGCTCTACATGCTGCAGACGCGCACCGGAAAGCGTACCCCGGCAGCCACGTTTGAAATCGCCATGGACATGGCCAACGAAAAGTTGATCACCAAGGAAGAAGCCATTCTGCGTATCAAGTCCGAAGATATCGAGCGGCTCTTTTACCCGGTCATCGACGTAAAAGTGGACAAGAAGTCTCTGGCATCGCGCATCCTGGCAACCGGCATCAACGCCGTGCCGGGCGCAGCGGTCGGCAAGATCTGTTTGTCGGCAGCCGATGCAGAAGAATGGGCCAAGAAGGGCGAGAAGGTGATTCTCGTTCGCCGCGAAACCAGCCCGGAAGATGTGGGCGGCATGGCTGTGGCGCAGGGCATCTTGACGGCAACTGGCGGCAAGACCAGTCACGCGGCAGTGGTTGCACGCGGATGGGGCAAGTGCTGCATCGTTGGCGCGGACGCGCTCGACATCGACTACAAAGCCAAGACCATGACCATCGCAAAGGGTGGCAAGACGCTGAAGGAAGGCGACTGGCTGACACTCGACGGCAGCGAAGGCATTGTGTACAGCGGAGAGATGCCGCTGGTTACACCGGAATTGCCGAAGGCGTACTTCACAATCATGAAGTGGGCCGACGGCATCCGCACGCTGAAGGTGCGCACCAACGCGGATACCCCGCAAGACGCGCGGAAGGCCATCGAGTTCGGCGCGGAAGGTATCGGCCTCTGCCGCACGGAGCACATGTTCTTCACGGACTTCGAACAGCCGGAAAAGAGCCACGACCGGCAACTTGGCATCCAGGAAATGATTCTGGCGAATGACAAGGAAGCACGCGTTAAGGCTCTGGACAAGCTCTTGCCATTCCAGCGTCGCGACTTCGTCGGCATCTTCCAGGCGATGGATGGCCTGCCGGTAACGATTCGGTTGGTCGATCCTCCGCTGCACGAGTTCGTGCCGCACGAGAAGGCTAAGCAGGCCGAGCTGGCCAAGGAACTGGGCATCGGCGTGGAAGTAGTTGCACGCCGCGTTGAACAGCTCCATGAATCGAACCCGATGCTTGGACATCGTGGCTGCCGCCTATGCATCACGTATCCCGAGATTCTCGAGATGCAGGTGCGGGCGATCATCGAAGCGGCCATCGAATGTCAAAAGGGCAGAGTTAAAGTATTCCCTGAGATCATGATTCCACTCACACTCGACAAGAAAGAGTTGGGAATCCTGGTCGATTCCACGCGACGCGTTGCCGATGACCTCATTAAGAAGGCAGGTATCAAGTTGCCTTACCTGGTGGGCACCATGATTGAGTTGCCGCGCGCTGCGTTGCTTGCCAATGAGATTGCCGAAGTGGCGGAGTTCTTCTCGTTCGGCACCAACGACCTGACGCAGACCACCATGGGTCTATCCCGCGACGATGCTGGCCGCTTCCTCCCGGACTATGTGGACGAGAAGAAGGCTGGCGTGTTTGCAGGCGATCCGTTCCAGACACTCGACACCAAGGGCGTCGGCTTGCTGATGCGCTGGGGAATCGAGCAGGGCCGCAAGACCAACCCGAAGCTAAAGGTGGGAATCTGCGGCGAACACGGTGGCGATTCCGACAGCGTGAAGTTCTGCCATGAAGTTGGCATGAACTATGTCAGCGCGTCCCCGTTCCGCGTGCCTATTTCGCGACTGGCCGCAGCACAAGCTGTGGTGGAAGCGAAGCAGAAGGCGAAGAAGGTCAAGGAAAAGTAAGCTCAAGTAAAACTTGAGCTGAGCTTCAAGTACGAATTGAGTCGGAGTGCACAGCCAGGAATGGCTGTGCTACCAGAAATAACTGCCCGCCGCACATGTCAAGTGATGCTTGAATATGTCGGCGGGCAGACATTTTTCGTTGCCGCGTAGGTAGCGCACGGGCCCTGGAAGTTTTCTTTGCCGACGAGAAAGTGCGGCTGACAGCAGGTATGCTGGAGATGGAGGAGCGAGAACGAATGAATGGGATATTGACGGTGGAGGATGTGAAGCAGTTAATCGAGCGGGCGCGAGGAAATACGGCTGGTCCAGTGGGACTGGTGCGGGGATTGTTCGAGGGACTGGGAGAAAGCGCGACGTTGACCAGCGACGTGCTGCAGCAGGCGCTGCAGGAATCCGGGATTCCTTTGACCGCCGAAGTGAACAGTATTCTGGGCAGCATACAGTCGCTGGAAAAGAACGGCGACCAGTTGAAATTGGTGCTGAGCGCGGAATTGCAGCCGACGGTGCGCGATATGAAAGTGAAATTGGGGCCGACCATTTCGTGCGTCGTGCAGAAATTTCCGGACGGCATTGCGCTCGTGGGGATCAGCGGCGTTTCGGTGAACCAGTTTATCTGGATTGATATTCAGAGATTGCACTTCAAGGAAATTGAAGGGAAGCGTTCGGTGAAAGTGGACACGAACTACGGCGGGAAGGAATTTCAGTTGCCATAGATGAAGGGTGCTGAACCTATTGCGGGAGAGTTTTGTGGTGGCGTAAAGGATTCTGTCCCACCTACGGTGCTTACGATTTGTGATGTGCATACCCACGGCTTACTTACGCCGTGGGCTAGATAATGTCGCGCCGCTGGCGCTGGATTCCATCAGACGGATGGATTTGTGGAGAGTTGGAATCTAAACCCGCACCCTGAAATGCGTAGGATGCGACACCCGTAACGACTAGAAAATCCCCACGCCAATAGCGGCGAGTGGGCACCCGGCGTTGATTTGGGCGTGGCGCACATCGCGAGTGCTCGCGATTACGGGGCAACGGGAATTTGGATTTCAGAATAGCTGCCCGGCGTGGATGCATTTATGGCGGCAAGAATGTCTGCGCCAGCGAGCTTTGCCGAGTACGACGATTGCTATCCTACGATGTGCCAGATTTTGCTGGTAGCGCAGATTCTTGTCGGTGGTAAGGAGCAGATGAAAACCGGCATGCTCTGCCGCCTTTAACAGCTCGCCATTGGTCATGGTCTCCCAACCTTGGGATAGTGCGTCTTTGACAGTATGGCCGACCAGCGCACGGGCAATTCCTCGGGGCGTGCCTTGGTCAAGGAGAATCAGCATTAGCGCGACACAGGGGCTTCCAGGCTGCGCGCGGCGAAGTCAAGGACGGCGGCAATTTGCTCGCGGGTCACGTCGAACTGCTCGATAATTTCGTCGATGGTCAGGCCGTCTTCGAGATTCTGAAAAACAGTAGCGACTGGCATGCGTGTACCCCGGAAGACCCATGCGCCGCTTAGTTTGCCCGGCACACTCTCCACGGCAGGGCATTGTGACCAATCGATTGCCATAAGATTTGCCTCCATGCCTATCCTACCTGCTTTTCGGAAATTGGAAGAAAGATTTCGAATCGTGTACCCAGGGATTAGACCGTGGCCCAACTTGTGTCGCGCCGCTAGCGCTGGTGCTGGTGCACGATGAATGGCGAGTTGTTCACGATGCTTCAATCTTGCTGAAATGGGGTGCAGTGCTGCACCCCTACGTTTTTGTGGGGCGCGTGGTGCTGCTGGGGGAGTTGGCTTAGAGTATAGGCGTGAGTGAGGACATGAAGAATTTGCGGGTGGTGCTGGTGGCGCCACGGAATCCGTTGAACATTGGAGCGGCGGCGCGGGCGATGAGCAATTTTGGGGCGCTGCATTTGCGCGTGGTGACTCCGTATGAGAAGGCCTATCGCGAGGCGCGATCGGCGGTGGGCGCGGCGGCGGTGCTGAAGAGCTCGGAGGAATTTGATTCGCTGGCAGAAGCGATTGCGGATTGCTCGCTGGTAGTGGGGACTACGGCGATTGGGAATCGCGAGATCAAGCAGTCGTTGCGGGATTTGGTGAAGGCGGCGCCGGTGATTCGGAAGAAAATGGCGGCGGGGAATGTAGCGCTCTTGTTTGGGTCGGAAAAATGGGGATTGTCGAACGAGAGTTTGAGCCATTGCCACTGGCTGATGCATATCCCTACGCGGAAAGAGCATTACTCGATGAATCTGGGGCAGGCCGTGGCGGTGTGTTTGTGGGAACTGCGGCGGGAGAATGTTGAGAGTTTAGAGTTGAAAGTTGAAAGCGAAGAGGAACCCAAGACCCACACGAAAAACCGTCGTGTGGGGCACCCGGTGGCAGCGAAAATTGAGACGGTGGAAATGATTACGGAGGTAATGCTGGAGGTTTTGCGGAAGAGCGGGTATGTTGCGCCGCGGGGACAGGCGTTGGCGGAGGAAAAATTGCGGCGGATGCTTCGGAGATTTGAATTGAGTGCTGCGGACGCGGAAGTGTTTTTGGGGATGATGCGGAAGATTGCGTGGAAGATAGGCGAGTAGTCCTGTCATCCCGACCAGAGTGGAGGGGTGTTGGCGGAACGGCGTGGAGGGATCGCGGCAGGAATTAAGAAGCGGGAAGGCGGCTTGTGCTTGCTGGTCACCGTGACTCTCGCAGGGTTTGGTTGGTTGCCACGATCCCTCCACTGCGGCCGCTAACGGCGCGGCCTCCGGTCGGGATGACAGCACATTTGGACATGGCCGAGAGGCTACGTGGGCATCTTGAAGAAGAAATACAAACCTAAGAAGAGGAAGATGATGTCGGGAGACCACCCGGCGAGCATGGGAGGAAGCTGGCCGATGCCGCCCATGGCTTCGAGTAGAGCGGAGACGGCCCAGTAACCGATGCCAATGCCGACGCCCATGGCGATGCCGCTGATGGCTCCGCGACTGCCAACCAGAATAGCGAAGGGAATTGCCAGGAGCATGCTGATCGGGGTGATCAGCGGGTAGGCCAATTTTTTGTGCCACTGCACTTTCAGCGGAGATACGTCGAAGCCCGCGCGTTGCAGCCCGTCGATATATTTGTCGAGATCGAACCAATTCATCTGGATAGCTTGAATGACTTCGCGATTGAAATAGGTGGGTGGCTCGACAAGTTCGGGAAGCGTGGTGACCTTGAAGGGCGTGTATTGAGTGACTTCGCCGTTGGCAAAGTCACGGGTCCAGCCGGATTCCAGCACCCAGGTTTTTTCGGTAGCCAGCCAGCGCGCGCGCGTGGCAAAAACGCGACGACGCATTTCAAACGTGGCGGGATCGAGTTCAATGACAGTGAGCCCGCCAAAAAGATTCTGTGTGGGATCGAAGAGATCGTAATTGTAGACCTTGGCATTGTCGCCGAAGATCCAGCGTTGCGGCCGCGTGTAGGTCTGCGGGGGGCGGCCTTTGATCTGGTTACGGAGCGCGTCCTGGCGCTGGTTGGCGTAAGGGAGATAGGTGCTGTCGAGGAGCAGCAAAGTGCCGGCAAGTGCACCACCAGCGAAGAGCAAAGGAACGGCCAAGCGATAGAGGCTGATGCCGCTGGCTTTGAAAGCGACGATTTCGTTGTTCTTGCTCATCACGCCGATAGTGACCAGCACGGCGACCAGTGCGCCGAGCGGGGTGAGTTGATAGAGCAAATAGGGAATCAGGTAACGGAAATAGTTGATGACGACGAGAAAGGGAATGCGATGGCGCGCGATGTCGTCGAGAAGCTCGAAGAAGGTGAAGGTCTGGAAAAGCAGGATGAAAATGCCCATGACGATGGCGAAGTGGTAGAAGAAACGGCGGAGTACATAGAGATCCATAATGGTGTGGACGCGCGAAGGAGCCATGCCTGGAGATTCGGCGCGAGCAGCGCCGTTCTCTGTGCGCGCGAAACCATTTTCGGCGCGGGCATAACCATTTTCCGTGCGAGTGGTGGCGGCGCGCGAGATGGCTTTGGCATTGCGACGGCGGCGAAGGAAACGCCAGAAGACGGCAAGTCGCGCGGCGATGCCAGAGGACTTCACTTCACCGCGATAGCGTTCCATGCGAGGAAGCAGGGCCAGGCCGGTGAGGGCAAGAATAGCGTTCGCGCTCCACATCCCGAACCAGGGAGGGACGTTACCCTGGCGAGCCAATCCCGCACCCATGATGAAGAGAAGGTAGTAGGCGCCGATGACGATGACGGCGAGGAGCGTGCCCGCCGCGCGTCCACCACGACGAGGTTGTGCGCCGAGCGGCACGGCGACCAGCGCGAATACAAAACAAGCGACAGGGAAAGCGAAACGCTGATGGAGTTCGACGCGTGCTTCGCGCCAACCTTTGCCGCGATCGTTCCAGAGGGCGGTGATGCTGCGTTCGGGATTGCTGATGGTGCGCTGTTTGGCATCGCCCAGCCCATTGACTTCGATAGGCCAGTCGCTGCGGCCAAAGGCGGTGAGGGAATAGTGATTGGGATCGGTGCGGGAAAATTCGTGGGTGGAGCCGCCGTTGAAGTGCAGCTCCAGCTTGCCCTGCTTGGGATCGGCAATTACAATCGCGCTTTCCGCTAACGTGACGCGAGAACCGCTTTCAGCGCCTGCTTCGGCAAGGAAGATGCCGTTCCAACGCGTGCCGCTGGCGAGGACGTCGTTGACGAAAAGGACTTTGCCGGGAAAGCGTTCGTCGAAGATGCGCGGCTGGACCTGGAAGGAGATTTGCGAAGTAAGCAGGCTGCCTTCGATGTTGCGAAAGGTCTGCAGGCTCTTTGGGGCGAGCCAGATCGTCATCAGCAAGGTGAGGCTGGCGCCGAGGAAGGCAAGAACACCAACGGGTAAGAGGATACGCTTGCGGCTGATGCCGAGGGCGGTGAGCGCGATGATTTCGCTGTCCATGGACATGCGGCCGAGGCCGAGAAGAACACCGACGAGTACGGCCATGGGGATAGTGAAGACCAGGACGCTGGGGAGGATGCACAGGAAGAGTGTGGCGATTTGCGAGCCGGAGCCGGAGTGACGAACAAACAACTCCATGAGACGCACAAGCTTGGGAACGAAGAGAACAAATGTGAAGATAAGGAGTCCGAGGAGGGCGTGACGAAGAACTTCTCGAACGATGTAGCGGTCCAGGATGCGCATGGAATGCATGGTGAGTGTAGCATGGGTGGAGGGGTGAGAAGACAGCACCGATTCGTCATGAGGAAACGAAAAGAAGAGGTTCGCGGCCTTAGCATCGTAGGAACCCACCCTTTGCATGAAGCAGAGGCGCAAAGGATGGGGCACCCTCAAGTTCATTTGGTGAGTGGCGCTAGAAAATTGATCAGGAAGGTGGCGTAAAGCCGCCCCTACAAAAAGGCACAAAGCGCGGCGATGAGCTGCGGCACGAGGGAAGAGGGAAACTAGAGGGATGAATCGAATCAATCTGGCGGTGCTTTGGCATATGCACCAGCCGCAATATCGCGATCCAGAAACCGGAAAGTATGTCTTGCCATGGACGCGACTGCATGCCACCAAAGATTATTATGGAATGATCAAGCTGTTTGACGAGTTCCCCACGTTCCATGCGACGTTCAACATGGTGCCGTCCCTCTGTTTGCAGCTGGAGGAATACGCCAGCGGGAAATTTGATGAACCGTGGTTCAACCTGGCGTTCAAGAAAGCGGAAGAGCTGACGCGGGAAGATAAATCGGAAATATTGGCGCGCGCGTTTCAGGTGAATCACGAACGGTTGATGGCGCGATGGCCGCGATTTGTGGAGTTGCACGAATGGTCGCTAGGCGCGGGCGGGGCGCAGGCGCTGATTACGTTTACGGGGCGAGACTGGCGGGATTTGCAGTTGCTGTCACAACTGGCGTGGATGGATGAAGAGTGGCTGGCGAAGGATGCGGTGGTGTCCCGGTTGGCGAATCGCGAGAAGGATTACAGCGAAAAAGATAAACAGGCGTTGCAAGAGAAAATTGTGGAGTTGATCGGGCTAGTGTTGCCGGCGCATAAGGTAGCGGCGCAGCGCGGTCAAGTGGAACTCAGCACCACACCGTTTTATCACCCAATTTTGCCGCTGTTGTGCGATTCGGATATTGCCCGCGTGGCGAATCCGAGTACACCATTGCCGCGCCGGGCTTTTCGCCGGCCAGAAGATGCGCGAGAGCAGTTGCGCCGCGCGAAGGAATATCACGAAAAAATATTCGGGATGAAGCCGGTGGGATTATGGCCATCGGAAGGATCAGTATCGGATCCAGCGCTGGCGATTGCCGCGGAAGAGGGATTTCTGTGGTTCGGGACCGATGAAGGCGTGCTGGGGCGAACTCTGAATGTGGGATTCTTCCGAGATGCGCAGGGAATTCCAGCGAATGCGGATCGCCTGTATCAGCCGTGGCGCGTGCAGATGGCCAACACGGGAATCACGGGGCTGTTCCGCGATCATCACCTGTCTGACCTGATCGGATTTATCTACAGCAAAATGGATGGCAAAGCGGCAGCGGCGGATTTGCATGGGCGGTTGCGACACCTTGGCGAAACGGTGAAGAGCGAGCACCCGTTGACAATTTGCCTGTTCTTGGATGGAGAAAATGCCTGGGAGTATTATCCCGGCAACGGGCGAGAATTCTTACGCGAGTTTTACCGCCGCATCAGTGAGGATATGGATTTCCGCGCATTGACGGCTAGCGAAACGATTGCGGCGACAGACGTGGTGCCGACGACCAGCGGAATTTTCCCGGGTTCGTGGATTAACGCGAATTTTGATGTGTGGATCGGCGACAAGGAAGACGTGACCGCGTGGGATCTGTTGTGGGACGCGCGCGAAGCGTACGCGAAAGGAGTGGAGGCGAACATCCAGGGACATACGAACGCCCCGACTTCTGAGGAATTGACGCAAGCCAAGGAATCGCTGCTGGCCGCGGAAGGAAGCGACTGGTGCTGGTGGTACGGGCCAGAGAACAGCACGGCGAACGACGCGGAATTTGATGCGCTATATCGCAAGCACCTGACGGAGATCTATGTGGCGCTGGGGCAGGTAGCGCCTGAGGAATTGGCTAAGCCGATCAAGCGGCGGCCGGAACGCGCGTACCAGTTGTGGCCTTCGACATTTCTGAAGGTGAAGGTGGATGGGCGAGATTCGTCGTACTTCGAGTGGCTGGGCGCGGGGGTCTATTCTCCCGAGCGGCGCGGCAGCACGATGCACGGGCGGGTATTTTATTTGAAGGAGATGCGCTACGGATTTGAAAATGACCGGTTCGTGTTGCGCGTGGATTGCTTTCCGGAAGTGCTGGCGGAATTGGAGGACCCGGAATTCCGCATCGTGTTTGGAGGAGTGGAAGAGACCACCGTGGTGGTAAACCTGGAACGAGGACAGATGAAGGAGTTTGCGATTGAGAAAGACCGCGTGTGTTTGATGAATCCTTCGACAATTGCGACGGCGGAATATGACCGAATACTGGAAGTGGCGGTGACGCGGGAAGTGGTCAACCTGGCGGGGCTGAATAAATTCCGGTTGGGCGTGGCATTGTGGCATGGGGGATTGCCGATTGATGTGCTGCCTGCGGAAGGGTATATCGATGTGCAGTTGGGCGAGGAGCACTATGCTTGGCCAGTGGTGGGGAAGGAGGCGTAAGTTATTAGTCTTAAGTTTTTAGTAAAGAGAGATGTTCGCGGTGATTTTTTTGGGCTGAAGGGTTGCCACGATCCATCCGTTGCGGCCGCAAAGGGCGCGGCCTCCATTCGGGATGGCAAGACTCGAGTAGAGGGATGTGTGGGCACCCAAGAGCACAGCCAGGAATGGCTGTGCTACTAAGGGAAAAAGGCGGCGTATAGCCGTCCTTTCGTTCGGTGGAGGCAAGTGGCTGATATCAGTGAACGTTTCGTTGGCTGACAGGACACATATCGCCAAGCTACTGATACTCTTTGGGCAAATTTGGGGCAGAAGTATGCGGGTACTATGGTTGCGGTAAAAACTTCCTGAAAAAATAGGTAGGCGTAGACCGGATCGCGTGGGCTTGAAATGTGTTCAAGCGAGGGTGGTAGAACGCGCGTTCGGGTGATGATACTGAGGGACGGTTGCGGTGGGTTCGCCAGCGGACATTAAAGAGAGTACGGGAGGAAGCGGCGGCGCGGGAGAGCCTTTGGGCACTCTGGGAGTCACGCGCGCCGATACGCTCGCGGTAGAGATTCCTATAAATGCCACGGGGACGCGTCCGGGGAGCGGTCCGGACAAGCGCGAGTTGTTTACGGAAGAGACTGTCACCGTGCTGGTGTTTCCCGACGGCGCGGTGATTCGGTTGTCGGCGGCGGTGGCGACCGGGCAGCTGATTTTCATCACAAACAAAAACACCAATATGGAAGTCGTTAGCCAAGTGGTAGGCAAGCGCGTCTACCGGCCGACAAGTTGCTATGTGGAGTTGAAGTTTACGGAAGAGATTGCGGGATTTTGGGACGTGGAGTTTCCGAAGACGCCGAAAGAGAAACCGAAAGCTGAGGCAGCGGCACCCGACGCGGCAAATGGATCAGCGGCGGAAGAATCGATAGCCGGGGAAGTTGAGTCCGCGGAAAAAATAGAAGAGAGCGGAGTGCCGGAGCCGGCAACGCCGACAGGGAAGGAAGTGGAAGAACTTCGCGGGGAAGTTGAAGCGCTGCGGCGGCAGTTGGGGGAGATGAAGAGAGCAGAGGCGGCAGCGAAGGCGGTGGCGAACATGGCGGCGCCGACCGAGAGCACGCCGGCGGCGCGAAGTGGGAGCTCAGAAATCCTGGAACCGGCATACGAAAGCAAGCCGACGAAGATAGCGAATGTGTCGGCACCGACGCCGGAGCCAGTGGCGCCCCCAGTGCCGGTAGTGACGCCAGAGCCGGTGGCAACGCGGAAATCACACGTGGCGATGAGCTTGCCAAACCGCCCGGCGGTGAAGATCGATCCGGAGCAGGAAGTGATCGACCAATTGTTGCCGCGGCCGGAGCTGGATTTTTCGAACGCGCCGATTCCGAGCAAATATCGAGATCCAAACGACCCATATTCGATTTACAAACCAACGCGTGCAAAGATGGGGAAGTGGACTCTGGTGCTGCTGTTGTTCGTACTGGTGGGAGCGATCGGGCTTGGAGCATGGAAACTAGGATTCGTCCAGAGGCTGGTGAGGTCGGCAGAGCAAGAAAATCTTGCGGCGGGCGAGGCTAAACCAGTTGCGGCGACAAAGGTAGCGGAAGTTCCGAAAAGTGCCGCACCACTCGTTACGGCAAATGATTCCGGCGCGGCGGCAACGGTTGCAAATGTTCCCGCAAGTGCACCCGCGGCTGCGATGGTGCCGAAGGCAGACGCCAGTGTGCCGGCTGCGGGGAATGCCGAAGTGAACGCGAGCGAGAGTGTTGCCGCCGCAGAGCCTGCCAAGAAAGCAAGGGAAAAAGTTGCTGCGAGGCATGAGGAAGTTGCAAGGCGGCCGAATGTGGCTACAAAAAAGACGGCGGGCGCGGCGACCAAGAAAAAGCCGGTTGCAACCGATCAGGTACCGGAGGCACCGGTGGAAGTGGGGCCAGTGGTGGAAAATGCGCCGTTGATGCCGGCGAAATTGGTGAAGTCGGTGAGTCCGGCATATCCACCGGACGCGATGCGGAATTTCATTACCGGCGACGTGAAATTGAAGGCGGAAGTGGATGAAAGAGGCCACATACGCAATGTGGAAGTGGTGTCCGGGCCGAAGGCTTTGCGGGAATCGGCGATTGAGGCGTTTAAGCAGTATGAGTATGAGCCGGCGACGAAGGGTGGAAAGAGTGTGGCGTCGCAGGTGAAGGTGACGATCAAATTCTGGTTTGTGCCGTGAGAAATGGTTGTTGATTGAAAAGGTTTGATACGGAGATCAGCGATCAGCAGTCAGCAATCAGAATGCGAAGAGTGTCTTAGTGCGATCAAGGTGAGTGGAGGTGGATAAATTGAGATCCTTCGCTCTCGCTCAGGATGACAGTTTTCTATTTTTTGTACGGAAGGGCTGGCGGGTCTAAAGGCCGGCCACTACGCACGGGAAAGAAAACTGCCGGGGTAAAGCCCGGCACCTACATGGGCTAACCCAAATCAGGAACACAATATTTCGGTTAGTTGGTCAGACGCAATCGCCGGTAGTGTTGGACCACTCCAGTTGGACGGTGTAGGCGCCAATGGATTTGGTTTTCCAGGCGCAAATGTCGCCAATCTCGCCGTTGCTGTCGTCATACCATCCCTGGCCGGGGATGGGATCGGTGATGGCTTCGCACAATTCGTGGGAAGAGGTAGAGGTAAGCGCCTCGAGAGCGGTGAGTCCTCCCTGGCATCCGGTGCAGCCGGGATAGGGCATTACGGCGTAGAAAAATCCGTTGGCAGTATCGTGATAACCGCAAAAATCGGAGCAGGACGCGGCATCGCTTAGCGTTACTTGCGTGCCGGGTGGGAGATAGACGAAGTAGAGCGTGTTGGAAGTAGGAACGGGGATTATGCCGGCGGAAATTTGTCTTTGCAGCATGGATTGGATGGCGGAGTCGGCGAGTGCTTTGCCGGGCTCGGAACTGGTCAGCGTGATAGTGCCTTTGCGCGTGCCGTGGCCAATGGTTTTGCCGGGGACGCTATACTCTGAAAGCTGATCGAGCAGACTGCTGGTGAGTATGAAATCGAAGTAGTCGTTGAGTTGATTGAGTAGGGAAGCATTTGCGGACTCCAACCAGGCTGTGCCCCAGAAAATTGTGAAGACTTCCACTTTGGTGAGCAGCGGACCATTGCGATAGCTGAGATGCGGCGCGGGTGCGGCAGCGTCGCGGATGCAAGGATGAAGGGGAACGATGCGGATGGGATGTTCGGGTTTGTAGTTTGAAGAGGCTGGAGATTTCTTGCGAACGGGATGTGTTGGCATGATTGGCTCCTTGCCCGGCCTGCCCGAAAGAAGAATTGGGCTGGGGAGGAAGGTGCATGCCGGAAGTTTCAGGCTAGCGAAGAGCGGCGCGGATGTAAATGGGACTGGGGGGGAGAGGGTGATTAATTTTGAGTATTGAGTGAAGAAAGGAAAGAGATTCAAGACGGAAGAAACGGAGAGCTGCGAGGAGATGGATGGGTTGAGGTCCTTCGCCCGCTAAGTTCGCGGGCTCAGGATGACAAGATCTGTTTTGGTGCGCCGATACCTGCTTAGCGGGATCGGCATTCCCGGCGAAAAACTAGAAAATCCCCACACCCAAATTCGGCGAGTGGGGCACCCGACATCGCGCTGATACCTTACGTACGAGCCATCCCGTCCACTACGCAGGAAGAAATGGAGGCCGGGCTAAAGCCCGGCACCTACACCTGCACTAGAACAATTTTACGGCCAGGCGCTGGGGGTGATTGCCGGCGGGGATCATGGTGAGCAGAGAGTCGGTGCGGGTACGGATTACGGCCAGATCGCCGGAGGATTCGTTGATGACCAGGAGCATGGTAGGAGGCGCGCCTGTTTCTGTTGGATCGAAGCGCATGGCTCCCGGAGAAGCGCCGACGGTGATGGGACGGCCGGCGCGTCGATTGACGATGTCGAGTGGCAAGACGCGGCTGGCTTCGCGATCGGCGATGTACATTTCGCTGGCATCGGTGGTCAGGATGCCGGTTGCGGGAGCCGAGCCGAGCATGACGTAGTCGCCCATTTCGTGGGTCCAGGTGTTGACGGCTTGCAGGCCGTGGGTTTCGGGAGAGATGACGTAGAGTTCGCCGCCATCGGGCTTGAGAAGCATCTGCGTGGGCTTGCCGGCAAGGTCGAGATTGGTGAGCAGGACGCCGCGTTTGATGTCGACGACCGACATGCGTTTTTCGGAGCGGCTCATGACAAAGGCCACCGAGCTATCGGGAAGAACGACGACTTCTTCGGGGTTGGGAATAACAGGAACGGCGGCGCGTTGCTGTAGCGTGGCGGCATCGTGTACGCCCAGAGTAGCGGCGTGGTGATTGACGACAAGTAGAAATTTGTTGTCGGGCGTGATGCGAGCCTGCACAGGTTGCGCACCGGTTTTGGCGCGGCCGAGGATGGAATGGGTGGCGCAATCGATGGCGATGAGTTGATCGGTGGCGGATGACGTGGTGTAGGCGCGATCACCTTTATTCGAAAAATCGAGAGAGTAAGGCAGGGGGCCCACGGCGATGCGTCCCGAGATTTGAGTGGTGCGAGTGTCGATAATCCAGAGGTAACCGCCCGCGCTGCTGACGCCCCAGACTTCGTCGCGATGCGGATGCTCGAGAATATCGGCGAGAGCGGGGCCGGCGAAGATTTTGGCGATGGCACGAAGAGAAATGAGATCGATGACCGTGACAGTGCCGTCGGTGCTGCTGGAGACATAGGCGTGGAGGTGGAGGCCGGGGCGAAGGAAGGACGGACGATGTTCGCGGAGGAGAACGATGACCAGAGATACGAGGAGAATGAGGAGAAGGAAGTAGACGCGGAAGTTTTTGCGATGAGGCATGTGGTGTTGAGATTTTACATGAGGAAGTGAAAATGTAGTGGCCAGTCTTTAGACTGGCCAGGATTTTATTTATCTGTGAAAACATTTGAAGGAATTGGATGAAGGCAGGATCAGGGTGGCCGATCTAAAGATCGGCCATTACACAGGCGGGGCCCAGATGGGCGGTGATTGAACAGTTTTCATCCAGTTGATCGTTTGTGAGCCGGAGAAAGCGTATTGGTCGGGTGTTTCGCAAAGGCGTTTACGAACTGGGTTCCACCAGATGTAGCAGGCGACGGCTTCTATGTCGGTCGCTTTTCGGAGGATGTGATCGTAATAGTTGTATTCCTCTTCAATTTGTTGAATTGGAATGAGGTTTTCATTTTGAAGACTCTGACAAATTCCAGGAGATTAGAAAGGGTAATAGCTCCTTCGACGAGAAGATGGACGTGGTCAGGCATTAGACAATAGGCGTGGACCTGAAACGAGTTAGATACGGCAGAGTCCAGAAGAATACCTGCGATTTGGCGGGCGAAGTAAAGTTCGGCAGCTTTTTCCTGATCTCCCGTGACGATGTCGTGGTAGTGGCCCTCGATATAAAAGCGCTCGCGTTCGCTGGCACGCTCGCGGAGATCGTAAGCCTTCTTGAGATATTCGCTGGCGAGCTTGGAGCTGCCCATATTGGACTGTACTACGCCGAGAACAGCGTTTGCGGTAGCAAAATTGGAATCAAGCTGCACGTGGGTCAGTTCAGAGTGCGGTGGAGGACGGTGGCGATTTGCTGCATTTCGGCGTAGAGGTTGGCGTAGTCGGAGGGGAGGATGGACTGAATGCCGTCGGAGAGGGCTTTGTCGGGCTGGTGATGGACTTCGACGAGCAAGCCGTCGGCGCCAACGGCTACCGCGGCGCGTGAGAGTGGAAGGACTTTGTGGCGTTTGCCGGTGCCGTGGCTGGGATCGACGAGGATGGGCAGGTGGCTGCGTTTTTTTACCGCGGGAACGATGGCGAGATCAAGAGTGTTGCGGGAAAAATCGGAGAAGGTGCGGACGCCACGCTCGCAGAGAATTACGTTGTAGTTGCCTTCGCTCATGACATATTCGGCGGCCATCAGGAATTCGTCGAGAGTGGCGGACATGCCGCGTTTGAGGAGCACGGGTTTTTTGGCGCGGCCGGCACGTTTGAGCAAAGAAAAATTCTGCATGTTGCGTGCGCCGATCTGGATGACGTCGGCGTATTCATCGACGAGGTCGAGCGATTCGTTGTCGATGGCTTCGGTGACGATGCCAAAACCGTAGGTGTCGCGGACTTTAGCGAGGATTTTGAGGCCAGCTTCGCCCAAACCTTGAAAGCTGTAAGGAGAAGTGCGCGGCTTGTAGGCGCCTCCACGAAAGAGGCGGACGCCGGTGGGCTTGAGTTGCGCGGCGGTGGCCAGGCATTGCTCTTCGGATTCGACAGCGCAGGGTCCAGCAATCATGGCGAGATGCGGTCCACCGACGAAGACGTCTCCCGAGGGAGTGGGAATGCGGACAATGGTGTCTTCTTGCTTAACGTCGCGACTGACCAATTTGTAGGGCTTGGTGACGGGAATGCATTCGATGACGCCGGGCATGGATTCGAGAACGCCGAGATCGACGGAACCATTGTTGCCGGTGATGCCGATGGCGGTGCGGCCAGCGCCGGGAATGGCGTGGGCCTTGAAGCCGAGAGTCTCGATGCGGTCACAGACGTCTTGAATCTGCTCTTTGGTGGCGTGGGACTGCATAACGACTAACATGGGCGATTTATCCTGTGTGGCTGAGAGGATAGTTTACTTGGATGGGTGGGAGCGGGCAAATGGGGGAGAAAGGTATTAGGTTGTTAGTTTTAAGTTTTTGGTAAAGAAGGAAAAAGATTTACCACAGAGGTCGCAGAGGGTACAGAGGACACGGAGAAGTCGTAGTGCTGTTGAGATGAGAGACTGAGCAGGATGCTGGGGGGATGCAGAATTGGAGAGGTTAGGAAAAACCCCCACACGAAAAATCGTCGTGTGGGGCACCCTCAAGTTCAATTGGGGGGAGGCGGCGTATTTGTGAAAGGCGGATTTGTGAATTTCAATTTGAGCGGCGCGCCGGTAACGAAGGGAGCATTTGTGAGTTTGGTGGAGAATCTACGGACGAGCAACGTGAACGCCGTGCTGTATTCGGGCGGTGGATTCCAGGGACACATCGGGCCGGTGGGAGCTGGACGTTGGAGATGAAATTTATTTCAACGGCGGAGCACATCACAATCTGAGAGTGGCGTTTGGGCCGTTTCTGAGGTTCTAAGGAGAAAGAGACTTACCACGGAGGGCGCAGCGGACAAATTTTAGTGTGACAGGTGTTGCCACGATCCTTCCGCTGTGTGCCGCGAAAAGGCGCGACGCTTCGGTCGGGCGTCCAATGAGCAAATGGTGTGGGCGGGTGAGTCTAAACCCGCACCCTGAAAAGACGCCGGGTGCGGCACCCGGGTTCAAGAGAGAGATGGCCGATTCCGCAGGACGGAATCGGCCATTTCGTTTTTCGGCGCTACAGTTGGTAATTGCCCAGTCGATGTATAATCGCGGGCCAATAGAGGAGTGGTGCGTGGGGAAAGGCGAAGGATTTGCCACAGGGGGCACAAAGGACACGGAGAAGAGAGGACTCGGGAAATTCCCCATACGCCCCGGAAGAAAGCATCGGGACGCAAAAAGTAGGGCAACGGAATGGATGCACGACGGGAGATGGCGATGAAGAAAGCGCGGATAGATTGGACGCAGGGGTTGGGATGTCTGGTGTTTTTGGTGATGGTGGGAGCAGCGTGCGTGGCGGTGACGGCGATGAACAAGCCGATGAAACTGGCGGGGATTAGCGCGCAGGCGGATGGGAGTGCTACGCCTTCGCCGGCGCTGCTGGTGTTGAGCAAGGCGGAAAATGCGCTGGCGATTGTGGATCCGGTTACGTTGAAAGTGGTGGCGAAAGTGCCGACGGGAACAGTGCCACATGAGGTGGCGGCTTCGGCGGATGGGAAATTGGCGGTGGCCACGAATTACGGGCCGGACCGGAGCGGGACGACGTTGAGCGTGATCGACCTGGTGGCGCAGAAAGAGTTACACAACGTGGATATCAGCCCGCTGAAATCGCCGCACGGAATTATCGCGACGCGCGACGGGAAATTTGTGTTTACGGCGGAGGGGAGCAACGCGATTGCGAGCTACGATCCAGCGAAGAATGTGGCTGGGGCGTGGACGATGCCGACTTCGCAGAATGGCACGCACATGGTGGTGGAGACGAAAGATGGTATGCGGTTGTTCACGGCAAATATCGGATCAAACAATGTGACAGCGTTTGAGTTGAATACGAAGACCGGGCAATGGAGCACTACGCAGATTGCGGTGGGCAAAGGGCCGGAGGGAATCGATCTGTCTCCGGACGAGAAAGAAGTGTGGGCGGCAAATTCGGGAGATGGCACGGTATCGCAGATCGATACGGGGTCCAAGCGAGTGACGAATACTCTGGACGTACACACGAAGAGATCGAACCGGCTGAAATTTACGCCTGATGGGAAACTCGTGTTGATTTCGGATATGGGAGCAGGGGATCTGGTAATTGTGGATGTGGCGAAGGAGAAGGAAGTGAAACGGATTCATCTGGGGAAGAACGTGGAAGGGATTTTGATCCAGCCGGACGGGACGCGGGCGTTTGTGGCGGTGACTGCGGACAGCAAAGTGGCGGTGGTGGATTTGAAGACGCTGGAAGTGACGACCACGTTTACTGCGGGTGAAGAGCCGGATGGGATGGCGTGGAAGAAGTAGTGGAAAATTTGCATTGTAAGAACCATTCAGAAGGAGAAGGGAACAAGGGAATTTCTATCCACAGCAATCCGGGTTTTGCGGAATCGATTCTTTCTACGATGTAACCAATGGAAGCAAGAATAGACTCCCATCGATTTGTGTTGAGAACGACGATGGCCAGTTTTGTATTCTGTAAATTTTGCTGGTCCTTCAGATGTGTGTCTGTTGTAAGAAATACTTCAAATCCCTCGTCTTCCACTGCTCTTAACAAAGCGCCGTTTGTGAGCGTGCTCCATCCGAGCTCGTGAGCTGTATTGACTTTGTGATGCGTCAAATATTGGCGGATCGGAGCGGGCGTGCACTGATCGAGAAGGAGACGCATCAGTGAACGGACATTGGGGATTCTAAGCTGCGGCGAGCGAAGTCGATGACGGCTTGCACCTGATTGAGAGTGAGACCTTCGTAGAGTCCGGCGATTTGTTGGAGGGAGAGGCCGTCCTCGAGATTTTCAAAGACAGCGGAGACGGGAATGCGGGTTCCACGAAATACCCCAGCGTCGCTTAGGCGCCCCGGAACACGCTCCACAGCTTCGCATTGCGACCAATCCAATCCCATGGAGGCAGTGTTGTAGGCAGGTGCCGGCGAAGCAACTGGAGTAGGATGGCGTGGGCGGAGAAGAGGTAGTAGGTTTTTGGTTCTAGATCTTAAGTAAGGAAAGAAAAGTGCAATGGCCAAAGGTTGAAAAGATTTAACACAGAGGGCACGGAAAGTACGAGAGTAACGCGGAGAGAGCAGTGAGACACATTTCGCGGCTTGGGTGGGCGGGAATGTTGCTGTTCGAGATTTCGGCTTGTTGTTCGTGCGGTGCGCCCAGACAGGGAAGACAGCTTGAGTTCTGGGAAACGACGAATGGCTATTCCATGTAAGAGTGTCTTTACACGCGGAAGAGAATGGCGGGTTCGTCTCTGGGGCTTATTATGTATTTTCCTCGGCCCGAAGCGGGGCAAGTTCCATGCACGAGATTATGACTTTTCGGCACGACGACCAGGTGCCGATTCCTCTTAATCAGATTGAGTTTGTGAATGAACGAATCGGATTTGTGTGGATGGGTTGGAAGTACTCCGTGACTACCGATGGAGGCGACACCTGGTCGGTGTGGGATGCGGCAAAGGATTTGTCGAATTGGGAGTGCTGTAATTATGGATTGATCAGCGCAGTGGAAGTCGCGGCAGACGGCAATGGGATTATGAAGCTGAAACCGATCCGGGGGCGACGAGGGGAAGTGCCAGAACTCAGAACGAAGGACTGGGGACGACATTGGAGTGCAATGGGGAGTTGATATCGATAGGATTCCTCATGGGCCAAAGCCCAATTTGTGCTTGCTGGTTTATGTCGGAGCTAAAGCTCCGACCCCCTGATGGAGTGGAGATCAAGCGGGGTAGATGACGGTGCTACTCGGTAGAAAGGCGGAGGTTGGCATGGCTACAAAGAAGACGGCTACGAAGAATGCGAAAGGGAAGACGGTTGCAAAAGCTGCGAAGGGTGCAAAGGCGAAGAAGGCGGCACCCGTGGCGAAGCCCGCAGAGAAAGACGCGGAATTGAGCGTAGTGTTCGACCAGTTGGAGGGGATGCTGGCGAAGCATGCGCCGCCGTTCAAGGTGACGAATGGAATGGTGCGGAACAAGAGGGATTACCATTTGACGGTGCCTGTACCGGTGGTGATTTCGCCGAAAGCATATGGAGGCAAACCGTATCCGGTATCGATGGCGAGTTTGATTTTTCAGAAGGGGTATGTGGGATTTTACTATTCGCCGATGAATCCGGAAGCGACGAAGAATCTTACGCCGGAACTGGCGAAATTGCGCAAGGGTGGGAGCTGTTTTCATGTGAAAGCGTTGACGCCGGAAGTGCGAGAAGGGATTAAGTCGGCGCTGGAATTTGGGTTGAAGTGTTATAGGGAGAAGGGTTGGGTGTGACGGGCGGAAGTTGAGAAAGTTGAAAGTTCAAAGGAAAGACTACGCAGGGATTTTGGATTTGCTGGTTGAAGGGATGAGATCCTTCGCTTCGCTCAGGATGACAACGGCTCATAAACGAATGGTGTAGGTTGCGTTTTTGACTAAACCCGCACCCTGAAAGACGCAGGGTGCGGCACCCGAGTTCGTTGCGTGTGTTGGAATCTAAAAGTTCGTGCGCTTAGCGTAAATAGAATTTAAACCATTCTGTCATGTTCCTGTAAAAACCTGAGGAGGGGAGTCGTCTAGATTGGCACGGTTGCGCCTGATGGAGACTGAAACTGACACGAGACTGACGACTGGAGACGACGACTATGTGGAATTCCGTACGAAAGATGGTACTGCCGACGGTGGTGCTGTTGCTGGTGGGTGCGGCGACAACGACGCTGGCGGCGGGAAGAGGATCGAACGGCGTTGGCGATGTTGACCGGGGGGATGATCATGACCGCGGCTCGTATGCAATCGGACTGTGGGGCGATTTACCGTATTCAGACCAACAGGCAAAAGTGGGCGTGCCGAACCTGATCGCGGACATGAATGCGCAGAGGCTGATATTCACCGTGCATGACGGCGACTTGAAGGCGGGAAGCGGAATTAGTGGATCGACGACAACGACAACTTGTGATGACTCGCTGTACGTACAAGCGCTTGGATATTTGAATTCGTTGAAGGCGCCAGCAGCGTTTACTCCTGGCGATAACGATTGGACGGATTGCGACCGGCCGGCGAATGGCGGATTTAATTCGCTGGAGCGACTGGATTTTGAGCGGAAGCTTTTTTTCAGCACACCGTTTACGCAGGGACAACACCGGTTGTTTCAGCAAGTGCAGACGGCGCCCCTGTGCCTGGGAGTGAGCGGCCCCGTAGCCTGCGTGGAAAATCGGCGATGGTCGGTGGGAGGGGTGATGTACGTGACGCTGAACGTGCAGGGCTCGTGCAACAACCTGTGCGACACGGCGCCGGACCCGGTGGAATGGGCGGCGCGGAATGCGGCGGATATTACCTGGCTGCAGGAATCGTTTGCAGAAGCGAAGCGGCGGCACTCGGCGGCCGTAATGCTGATTTCGCAGGCCGATCCTGGATTTGATCTTTCGGATGGCACGCGCACGGCGCTGCGTGATCCACAGACGCTGGCAGAGACGGATGCGAATCCGGATGGGTACCAGGCATTCCTGTTAGCGCTGCGGACGGAAGTGATCGCATTTGAAAGGCCGGTGGCGTATGTGCATGGCGACTCGCACTACTTCCGCGTAGATAAGCCATTTCTGGATGCGAAGGGACGGCGGCTGGAAAACTTCACGCGGGTGGAAACGTTTGGCGACAATACGTTCAAGAACGATCCAGCGGGCGACGACAATAACGTGCACTGGCTGAAGGTGATTGTGGATCCGGGCAGCCGCGAAGTGTTCGCGTATCAGGCGCAGATTGTGCCGGCGAATCGGGTGGCGGTGCCAGCGCCGTGAGAAGTAATAAGTTGTAAGTGTTAGGTAAGGTTCTGAGCCGGGGCGGGGAGATATTTCCGCTCCGGTTTTTTTTGTGCCGGTTAGTGGATTGAGGTGCTTCGCTCGAGGGTTGGAAGTGGGCAGCGGGCGGTTACGCGGTACGGGCTGGGCTATCTTGTGACGCGCCTACGGCGCTTGGTTAACGACAACGGATTGCTGCTGCCCATGTTGGATTTGGTGGAACAGCAGTGTGGCGAGAAGGTGCAGCAGGCCAGTGCCGACAGCGGATTTTTCTCGGTGGATAATTTGCAAGCTTTGGAGGAGCGCAACATCGATGGCTACGTTCCAGACTCGAATTTGGCGCGCTGGTTGAATCGCGGAGGAACGTTGCGGACGCGTGCCAGCGATCCGGCGCATCGCCGCATGCGGGGTAAGTTGCGTGATCCGGCTGGCCGCAGGATGTACACGAAACGCAAAGCGATCGTGGAACCAGTAAACGGAATTCTGAAGGAGCAAGGAGGCATGCGGCGCTTCCGGCAACGCGGGTTGGCCAAAGTGGCCGAAGAGTTGGCCCTGGCCACTACCGCGTACAACCTGACGCGCCTGTGGCGTCGGAGCTAGCCAGTTCGCAGCAAGAGTGGCATCCATAAATTCTGGAGTTACGGATTTGTGCTGAAACTTGAAGTGCAAAATGACTGGGCCCCCGAGTCTTAACACAGACTCTAAAGCCCGAGTTCTCTTCGAAGCTGTCATGTCGGACCTGAAGGTCCGGCTCCCTAAAACCAGGAGTTAGTATAAAAGCCAGCGCTACAAGAGTCATTGCTGCATGGTGGTCACGAATGGAGGCCGGAGAGTTTGGTTTCTTCGGGGACGGTGGTGGGGCTTTCAAATTCTAGGCGGTAACCGTCGGGATCGTTGAAATGGGTGACCCACATGGAATTGCCAACGAAGGGTTCGGCAGCGGGGACTCCGCGAGAGATGAATTCGTGATAGAGGGAGAGAGCGTCTTCGCATGTGAAGCAGAGCGAGACCCCCAGGCCCAGAGTGCCCTTGTTGGCGAGCGAGTGCGGACCTTCTTTTGGATAATCCTGAAGCATCAGGGCGGCGCCACCCAATTCGAGCCAGCACCATCTGATTTTTCCATCGACAACCCATTTATTTTTGAGGGCGAAACCGAGTTTGTCGGTATAGAAGGGGATGGAGACGTCCATGTCGGCGACGCGGAAGAAGGGGACGACCTGCTTGACGTTGGGGGTGGGTTGCGGAGTGGCGTGCATGGAGGCTCCGGGGCGAGGAGATTTTGGAGGGATAGGATGGCGCGGAGTAGGGAAGGTGGCAAGGGGAAAAGAGCGGGAGGGTGAGGAGTTTTGAGTTGGTATGCAAGAAGGCGGCGGATTGTGTGAGAGGTTTGCTCAGGTTAGGCCGCGAGCGTTGGAGATCGACAGCGGATGGTTACGAAGGGTTCTGTCGCACCTATGGCGCTTGGTTTTTGCTCGATTGGTACCCAGCCCTTACTTACGGGCTGGGCTAACTTATGCCGCGCCTACGGCGCCGGTCCCCAGGGGCTGAAGCCCAATTTGTGAAAGCGACTAATGTCGGAGCTAAAAGCTCCGACCCCCTAAAGAGGCAAGTGCGCTGGCATGAAAGCCAGCGCTGCGCGAAAAACCCGCACGCTGACATTCATAGGGTGCGGGCCCGCGCCCGGTGGTGCTTAGCGATGCGGGAAATGGGGGTGTGTTACAATGGGGGATTACATATAGAGAGAATTTCACGCATGGCTGAATTTCCATTGGTAGATAACACACAATTTGACCCGGAGGATGAGTACCGGCCTGAACCGGAGCCGGAACCGCTGGCACCTGTCTGGATGGACGGGAGCACGCGCATCGGCATTCACTGCTCGATTTCAGGGGGGCATATGAATGCGCTGGAGGCAGCCAAGAAGCTGGGCTGCAACGCGCTACAGCTATTTTCGGCGAGTCCGCGGATGTGGCAGATGGGAAATGTGCGGATTCAGGAGCAGGATGGCAAGTCGTTTCGGGCGCGGCGGGAGGAACTGCAGCTTGGCCCCGTGGTGATCCACGCGAATTACCTGATTAACTTGGCGGCGCAGCAGCCGATGCTGCGGACGCGGTCGATCCAAGCGTTTCACGAGGAATTGGTGCGCGGATTGGCGCTAGGCGCAGATTTTGTGGTGGTGCATCCGGGAGCGCGCGGGGAATCGCCGATGGAATTGGCGATAGCGACGATTGTGGAGTCGGTGAAGCAGGCGGCGCGACGCGTGCCGATGGGTAAGATGCAGATATTGATCGAGAACACCGCGGGAATGGGCACGGCGGTGGGATCGAAGCTGGAAGAAGTGGCGGTGTTGCTCCACGGGCTACGCGGATTGAATGCGGGAGCTTGTTTGGATACGGCGCATCTTTTCGCCGGCGGCTATGACATTCGCAGCGCGGAAGGATTGGAGAAAACTCTGGATGTGGTGGAGAGCACAATCGGGTTGGAAAATGTGCCAGTGATCCACGTGAACGATTCGAAGATTGCGCTGGGCGGGAAAGTGGATCGCCACGAGAATCTGGGCGAAGGAAAAATTGGAGAAGAGGCGTTCCGACGAATATTGCAGCATCCGCGGTTGAGCAGCGCGGCGAATACGGGGCTGGTGGGGCGCGCGTTTCTGCTGGAGACGCCGATTGAGAATCCGGGAGACGACCGGGCGAATGTGGCGAAATTGTGGGAGTACGCGGGTTTGGCGGACATTGCGCCTGAGGCGGAAAAAGGGTATTCGATGCTGACACCGGCGATGAAGAAGATGCGGAAGACGATTGCGAAAGATGCGGCGCGGTTGACGGTGACAGAGAAGAGGATTAAAGAGAAGGAGGCTTTGGAAGCGGGGAAGAAGAGTACGGCGGGAAGAAAAAGGAAGAGGTAAGAAGGAAAAAGATTGGTAGAGAGCGCGGAGAATTGGCCGGAGATTTGGAAATGTTGCCACGATCCCTCCGCTGCAAGCCGCAAGGAACGCGGCTCTCCGGTCTGGATGACGGTGGGGCGATTGTAGAGGACGCTGGATGGAAATCCCTTGGACTCCGCTGAGGGCAGGCTCTTCGCTTCGCTCAGGATGACATGTATTCGTGGGAAGATGAGCTTTAGATAAACGGAATGGGAAGAGAAAAACTAAGTTGGCGGAAGGGGATAGCGACCCGTGGCGGATTACAACCCGCAGGCCATAGAGACGAAGTGGCAGAAGAGATGGGAAGGGAATCGCGTATTTGAGAGTGAAGCGGAAGTAGGGGATCCGGACTCCTCAGGGGCTAAAGCCCCAACGTCTATCGCCGGAATGTTGGACATGAATGTCCGACCCCCTGACGGAGAACCCCAAGAAAATACCCCACACGCAACAGCGGCGAGTGGGGCACCCACAGAAAAGATCGGGAGCCGGCGGGACGCCGGCGCTACCAAGAAAAAGCCGAAATATTATGTGCTGGAGATGTTGCCGTATCCTAGCGGCACCTTGCACATGGGGCATATGCGGAATTACACGATTGGGGATGTGGTGGCCCGTGTGAAACGCATGCGGGGATTTAATGTGCTCCATCCAATGGGATGGGACGCGTTTGGCTTGCCGGCGGAAAACGCGGCGATCAAAAACAACACGCATCCGCGTGAGTGGACCAACAAGAACATTGCGGAATTTCAGAGGGTGCTGCGGCGCTTCGGGTTTTCCTATGACTGGCGAAGAGAAATATCCACGTGCGAGCCGGAATATTACCGGTGGAACCAGTGGTTTTTCCTGAAGATGCTGGAGCGCGGGATAGCGTACAAGAAAAAGAGCCGGGTGAACTGGTGCCCGAAGTGTTGCACGGTGCTGGCGAACGAGCAAGTGGTGAACGGGGGATATTGCTGGCGGCACGAAGATACGTTGGTGGAAGCGCGAGAGATTGAGCAGTGGTTTTTGAAGATTACGGAGTATGCGGAACAGTTGCTGGATGATTTGAAGACGTTGAAGGGTGGCTGGCCGGATCGCGTGATCGCGATGCAGGAGAATTGGATCGGGAAGTCGATTGGAGCGAAGGTGTTGTTCGAAGTGGCGGGTGATGGGGAAGAAAAATCCCCACGCGCAAAGGCGGGGAGTGCGGCACCCGGCGGAGCACAGTCAGGAGTGACTGTGCCACAAAAGATCGATGTATTTACGACGCGGATCGACACGATCTATGGGGCTAGCGCGTTGGTGTTGGCTCCCACGCATCCGTTGGTGGCGCAATTGATTTCGGGCACCCCTAACCAGGCGGCTTCGGAAGCCAAACTGGCGCAGATGCGGCAGACTTCGGTGAAGGCGGAGGATTTAGCTACGGCGGAGAAGGATGGATTTTTCACCGGGCGGTACGCGGTGAATCCGTTCAGCGGAGAGAAGATCCCAATCTGGGTGGGGAATTTTGTGCTGCTGGAGTATGGGACCGGAGCGATCATGGCGGTTCCTGCGCATGATGAGAGGGATTTTGAGTTTGCAAATAAGTTTGGGTTGAAGATTCCTGTGGTGGTCAAGAAAAAGAATCTCACCACAGAGGACACAGAGAGCCACGGAGGGCACGGAGAAGAAAAGAAAGGCAAAGGCATAAACGCGGATTCCTCAGGGGCTAAAGCCCCTGCTATAGAGACGATCAATATCGGACCTAAAGGTCCGACCCCCTACACGGCAGGAGACCGAGGAGCACAGTCAGGAGTAACTGCGCTGCCGGAATTGTTTACTGAGTATGGGATTAGCGTGAATTCGGGGAAGTATTCGGGGATGGAATCTGCGGCGGCGATTGCGGCGATGGCGACGGACGCGGAGGCTGGCGGATTTGGGAAGAAAGAGACGATATTCCGGTTGCGGGACTGGGGAATCTCGAGGCAGAGGTATTGGGGCACGCCGATTCCGGTGATTTATTGTCCGAAAGATGGAATGGTGCCGGTCCCGGAAGAAGATCTACCGGTGGTGCTGCCGGCGAATCCGAAATTGACGGGCGAAGGGGAATCTCCGCTGGCGACGGATGCGGAATTTGTGAATGTGAAGTGCCCGAAGTGCGGAGGGGCGGCACGACGCGAGACCGACACGATGGACACGTTCGTGGATTCGTCGTGGTATTTCTACCGGTATTGCGATGCGCAGAATGATAAGGCGCCGTACGATTCTGCAAAGGTTGGCTACTGGTTCCCGATTGACCAGTATATTGGCGGGATAACCCACGCGATTCTGCACCTTTTGTATTCGCGGTTCTGGACGAAAGTGATGCGGGATCTGGGATTAATCAAGAACGCGGAGCCCGCCGCGCGGTTGTTTACGCAGGGAATGGTGCAAAAGGGCGGCGTGGCGATGTCGAAATCGCGCGGGAATGTGGTAGGCGCGGAAGAGATGGCGGAGAAGTACGGGGCGGATACCGGGAGATTGTATACGTTGTTTGCGGCTCCTCCCGAAAAGGATTTGGAGTGGAGCGAGGAAAGCATTGAGGGATCGTGGAGATTTTTGAATAGGGTATTTCGGTTGGTGGATAAGCACGCAGGCGAAGTTGCGCGTGTAGCACCTGGGGAAAAATCAAAACCCGCACCCTTGAGTGCGAAGGGTGCGGCACCCGGGGAAACCTCCGGAGCACAGCCAGGAATGGCTGTCCCACCAACTGCAAAAGAGAAGGAGTTGCTGCGGAAGGCGCATCAGACTTTGCAGAGGGTAACGTCGGATTTTGAGACGCGATGGCATTTTAATTCGGCAATTGCGCAGATCATGGAATTGGTGAATGCGATTTATGCGGCGGAACCGCTGTCGGACGGCGTGCGTCCCGAGGTGCGGAAAGAGGTTTTGGAACTGGTGACATTGATGCTGGCGCCGATAACTCCTCATCTGGCGGAAGAGTTGTGGGAAATGCTGGGGCACCGCGAGGGATTGTGGACGGTGGATTGGCCGGCATTTAGTGCGGAATTGGCGAAGGAAGATGAAGTGGAAATTCCGGTACAGATCAATGGGAAGATGAGAGGGAAGATCAAGGTGGCGGCGGGAACGGGACAGGAGGAAGTGCTTCAATTGGCACAGCGAGACACCGGGATTGCGGGGCACGTGGCGGGGAAACAAGTGGTGAAAGTGATTTATGTGGCGGATAAGCTTTTGAATTTGGTGGTGCGGTAGGGAGGCAGTTATTAGTTTTTGGTTTTAAGATTGGGGACGGGTTGAGATCCTTCGGCCGCAGAGGGCGCGGCCTCAGGATGACAATCTTTGAGTTACACGTGATTGGCGAAGTAACAAAACAAAAGGCGGGCCAAAAAGATTTACCACAGAGGCGCGGAGGTCAACAGAGGGCGCGGAGAGTCAGAAAAAGAAGAAGGACCAAGAGCCGGCAAGTTGCCGGCGCTACTCGGAGGTGCAGAGTGGAAGGTGCGGCGGAGATGAAGCAGGCGGAAAAGGCGACATTGAAGGCGGAACTTGGCGGGATCGTGGTGCTGGATTTTGGCGGGCAATACACCCAGCTGATTGCGCGGCGGATTCGCGAGCAACAGGTGTTTTCAGCGGTGCTGCCATGCACGACTTCGCTAGAGGCGCTGCAAAAGTTGGAGCCGGCGGGAATTATTCTGTCGGGCGGGCCGAGTTCGGTATACGACAAGGACGCACCGAAATGTGACCCACGGGTGCTGGCGCTGGGAATTCCGGTGCTGGGAATTTGTTACGGGATGCAGTGGATTGCGAATGAACTGGGCGGAAAAGTAGAGCCGGTGGAGCGGCGCGAATATGGCCCGGCGCACTTCTGCATGGAGAAGACGCAAAGCGACGTATTGGGCGGGCTGCCGGAAAAGATAAAGATCTGGGCCAGTCATGGGGACAACGTGCTGGAATTGCCGCCGGGATTCCATCTGACAGGAACGACAGCAAACGCGATTGGGGCGGCGGAAGATCCAAAGCGAAGGATCTACGCGGTGCAATTCCACCCCGAAGTAAATCACACGGAGCGGGGGACGGAGATTCTGCGGAATTTTCTGTTCAAGGTGTGTAAGGCAGAGCCAAAGTGGAGTGGTAAGGCATTCATTGAGGAGACGGTGGAAGCCATCTGGCAGAAAGCAAGTACGCACCGGGCCATCTGCGGGTTGAGCGGAGGCGTGGACTCAACGGTGGCGGCGGTCCTCGTGCACCGGGCTATGGGTGACCGGTTGACGAATATCTTCGTGGATACGGGAATGCTGCGGAAGAATGAGTTTGAACAGACGCTGGAGATGTACCGGGAAAGACTAGGTTTGCGGGTAGTGGGAGTGGACGCTTCAGCGCACTTTCTGGAGAAGCTCAGAGGGGTGAGCGACCCGGAGCAGAAACGAAAAATCATCGGGCGAGAGTTTATCGCGGTGTTCGCCGCGGAAGCGGAAAAGCTGCAGAAGGGCGAAGCACACGGGGATATCAAATGGCTGGTGCAGGGGACATTGTACCCGGATGTAATTGAATCGGTGTCGATTAAAGGACCATCCGCGACCATTAAGTCGCACCATAACGTGGGTGGGCTGCCGAAGGAGATGCCTTTTGGGCTGATAGAGCCGCTGAGGGACTTGTTTAAGGATGAAGTGCGGCGAATCGGCAAGGAACTTGGTTTACCAGTCGAAATATTGGTGAAACATCCGTTTCCGGGACCGGGTTTAGCGGTCAGGTTGATGGGAGAGATAACTAGTAAAGATCTAGTAACTCTACGGGAAGCGGACGCGATTGTGGTGGAAGAGATCCGGCGCGCGGGCCTGTATGAGAAGGTGTGGCAAGCGTTTGCGGTGTTGCTGCCAGTACGAAGTGTTGGCGTGATGGGCGACGGAAGGACATATGGATTGACAGTGGCGGTGCGGGTGGTGCAGTCCGATGACGCAATGACGGCGGATTGGGTGAGATTACCGGGGGATGTGCTGGAGAGGATGTCGACGAGGATCGTGAACGAGGTAACCGGCGTTACGAGAGTGGTGTACGACATCAGCAGTAAACCGCCCAGCACGATAGAATGGGAATAGACGAGGATCAGGGGCCTAAGCAAGCAGGGTAGTAAGAGGACCCGGAAAGCCGAGCGGAAGACTAACTACACAATTTTAGATGAAGAAAAAGGCCGCTCTGGTTGGGTTAGAGCGGCCTTTTTCCACGAACCTGGCCTGTGGGCGGAACTTAAATGTAAACGTATTTCTCTATCGATTGGCCATTTTCTGGGCCATATAGAGGAGGAGTTTACGGTCCTCGTCATCCGCTTTACTCAACAGCCGGCGTAGCTTGTTGAGATAACGCGCGTCTTTGCCAGCGCTGCCCCAAGCGATGTCGTCGGACGACTTGCGCTTGGGGAGGTTTGGCAGTTGTGGGGGCTCTTCGCCGTCGTAGAAAAGTTGATAGAGAGGGCATTCGAGAGCACGTGCCAGCTTCTCAAGCGTTTCAATGGCCGGAACGGTGTGGCCATTTTCCACGCGAGAGATGTAACAGCGAAGGAGGCCGGTACGTTTCTCGATATCACCCTGGGAGAGTTTCTTTTCTTCGCGCAGAGCGCGAAGACGGTCACCGATAATCATGGGTTGAGTATTCCACAATGAGTCATAGGCAGCAAGTCGAAACTTTTAGAAGATATTTGAAACAAATGTATACAGGAGAGTCAGCGGGTGACCTCATGGTGTGCGCAAAGAGGGGTAAAAGGCGCTAAAAGCGTAAATTAAATGGGTTTAGTAGCGAGTAAGGCCGAGGTCGAACGATTTGTTGAAGAAGAGTTGGGAGGACGTGAAGGAGAAGATGAGGAAAATCTTAGTATTACGAAGATGGTAATGGCGCAGGAGGAGATAGGAGAAAGTTGGAATTGTACAGTTATGCGAAGGGCGACGGTGAAGAAAGCGCACACCAGGAATGGCTGTGCTACCAAGTCAAATGTGAGAGATGGAGCGAAAGCGAAGAGGAAGAGGTTGGGAGGATTCTGATCGTCGGAACCCACCCTTTGCAAAAACAAAGGCGCAAAGGATGGGGCACCCTCAAGTTCTGGCGAGAAGTAGCGTTAGGTGAGAAAAGCACACAGCCGGTGAAACTGGATGCGCGGGGGGAGGAAGGGATTGCGTGGGCGTGGGCAGGCTGGGAAAATAAGCGTAACCAAATGAGTACGGATCACGTCCCAAAATCAGAAGCAATGGCCACGACGGTGCTCGCTCCTGCGTTGACCCCGGCGGCGGACGCGCAGAGGCGCGACGACGACCGGGAATTGGTGCGACTGGCGAAGGCAGACGACCATGAGGCATTTGAGTTATTGATAAAAAGGCACCAATCGAGAGTATTCGCGGTGGCTAGCGGTATCCTGAGGAATAAAGAGGATGTGGAGGATATAGCGCAGCAGGTATTTGTGAAGGCGTACTTTTCGCTAAAGAAGTTTGACCAGCGCGCGGCGTTCAGTACCTGGCTATACAAGATCACGGTAAATGAATGCTGGGACGTGTTAAGAAAGAAGAAATCGCGGCCACTGTATTTTGAAGCGGAGTTGAGCGAAGAGCAGGCGAGGCAGTATAAGGCGTCAGAGGATGTGGAATCGCCGGGCGTGGATGTGAGTGACCGACTGGCATCGCGGCAGCGAGTGGAGCACTTGCTGGGATTTCTGGACGAGCGAGACCGGGCGATGCTGGTGTTGAAAGAAGTGCAGGGGTTTTCGGTGGAAGAGATTGCGGAGATGCTGGAGATCAACGGAAATACGGTGAAGGTGCGGTTGTTTCGTGCGCGCAGACGGATTGTGGAGCGGATGAAGCGGCGCGAAACAGAGAAGTAAGAAGTGCAGCGGACAGGAATCTGGTTGGAGAGGTGGGAAACAGATGCTAACGAACCAAGGAATTCAGGAAGGACAGTGCCGGCGTTTCCGGGAAGAACTGGAACTGGTACATGTGCCCGGGGACGCGGTGATCGAGCGAGGAGAAATGCTGGCGGAATTGCCCGCGGATTTGCGCGGACACGCGGGCGCATGCGGGAGTTGCCTGCAAGCACTGGATGATGTAGTGGAGACAAGAAATATGCTGCTGTCGTTGGCGGGCGAGACGGCGGCAGTGGAACCCGGGCCATGGTTCTCCGGCAAGGTGATGAACGCGATTGCGGTGAAGGAGAGCGCAATCGAAGCGCGCGACGGGTTCTGGGCAAGCGTACAGAAACTGGCGCCGAGGCTGGCGGCCGTGTGCGCGTTGCTGCTGTTGCTGGTGGGAACGTGGGCGATGCAGACGCAACGGGCTTATCAGGCGAAGCAGATGTCCATACCCGCGGAGAGTTTGTTCGATTCGGGGCCCACGGGAGCCCAGAATGATGATGTGATGATCAGCGTAGAGGCGCATCGATGAATCCACAGGACAGAATGCAGGCGCGTTTATGGCTTGCGATCGTATTTGTGCTGGGCGTAGCCATTGGAGTGACCTTCGGGTATAGCTTCGCGCACCGGAGTTATGCGTCGACCACGGCGCCGCAGATGAGCGAACCGGAACGGCGTGCAAAACGTGTCGCGATGATGACGCAAGAGATCGGGTTGACGGCGGAGCAGAGCCAGAAACTGGACGCGATTATTCTAGAGGCGCATGGCGAGATGAAGAAAGTGCGGGATAAATCGGACGCGGATCTCGACGCGATAAGGCAGAATGCGCGCGGGCAGATGCGGGAATTTTTGACGCCGGAGCAGAAGCCGAAGTTTGAGGAATTTGTACGGAAGTTGGATGAGGAGCGGAAAAAACAGGCGGGGAAGTCATAGGGGAGTTGTAAGTTCTGAGTTTTTGAGTAAAGAGGGATGCGGCGTCTCCAGGAGTGGGGGCACCTTTTTTGGGGTTGGTGATGTTGGACGCGGGAAGGACTGTGAGATGAGATCCTTCGTCCGCAAACGGAGCGGACTCAGGATGACAGGTTGTTGGATTGGAGCATGTTGAGAGCGTGCTAGGTGAGGAGAGGCGTTCGATGGGAAAAGCGCACAGCCAGGAATGACTGTGCCACCAAGGCCAAACCCAAGAGAGCTAAACCAAGAAAACTAAAGCAACAAAGCTAAGCCAAGAAAGTGTGGCGATCCCGCGGGGTGGGATCGGCCGATACAAGAGGTTAGAGTTCGACGATTAGTTTGCCGATGTTTTCGCCCTTGAAGAGCATGTTGATGGCTTCGGGAGCTTTTTCTAGGCCTGTGACGATGGTGTGTTTGCTCTTGAGTTTACCCATTGCTTTCCACATACCGAGTTGTTTGCCGGCTTCCATGAAGCGCGGGACGTAATCGAGGATGAGGAATCCGGTCACTTGCAGGCGCTTCATGATGAGCTGAGCCAAGCCGGCAAGCGCGGGATCCTGTTTGGTGTAGCCGGAGATAAGTCCGCAGAGCACGACGCGGCCGTGAAGGTTCATGCGATCGAGAACCGCGTGCATGATTTCGCCACCCACATTTTCAAAGTTGATGTCGACACCCTTGGGAGTGGCGGCAATGAGTTGTTCTTTCCACTGAGGGTGTTTGTAGTTGATGGCGGCGTCGAAGCCGAGGTCGTCGAGCAACCAGCGGCACTTTTCGTCGCTTCCGGCAATTCCCACCACGCGGCAGCCATTCATTTTGCCGAGTTGGCCGGCGACGCTGCCGGTGGCGCCCGCAGCGGCAGAGACGACAAGCGTTTCGCCAGCTTTAGGCTTGCCGATATCGAGCAGGCCGAAATAGGCGGTGAGTCCATTGATGCCGAGAATGCCGAGGAAATCGGTGTCGGCAAGAAGGGGGATGAAGGGGACCTGGTAGAAGGTTGGGGCGTTGATGGAGTCGATGATGACGTGGTCCTGTAAACCAGTGAGGCCCGTAACCTTGTCACCTTCCTGGAAATCGGGATGACGGGATTCGATGATTTCGGCGAGACCGAAGGCGCGCATGACTTCACCGAGGGCAACCGGCGGCATGTACTGGCGAATATCGGCCATCCAGATACGCATGGTGGGATCGATGGAAAGATATTTGACGCGAGCGAGAGCCTGGCCATCCCGAAGAACGGGGATAGGAGATTCGGAGAGTTGCAGATCGGTGGGAGCGATCAGGCCTTTGGGGCGCGCAGAGAGTTTCCACTGGCGAACATTGATGGGCATAGGGGAGGCCTCCAGTGGAAGAGTAGAAGAGAAGGAGGAGAGAGGCAAATGGTTCGGAGGAGGCGCTAAAATTTAATGGCCGAATGCCGATATAGCGTTCGAGGAGATATCCCAAGTCATGAGTACACCTGTATCCAGCGTTACAGCGCTTCCGCATGACGCTCCACCTGTCCAGGTTCAGGCGAAACCGCTTAGGGGAAAGCCACAGACGACGAATAGCGACATGGTTGAAATCAGCAGCGCGGCTAAATCCGCAGCCGCGAGAAAACTTGAAACGCGCGTGGAAACAAAGCGGAAAGCAACCGGGCATGAACAGGCCGAGCATTTGCTGTCGGCACAGCATGCCGCCGCGAAGGCGTACAAGAAGTAGACGAGAAAGAGAAATCTCACAGGGGCGCACCCCCGCTGTGCCCCGCCAATTTACTGTTACCGGTGTGCTAGTTTGGGAGAGTCAGGATTCTGTGCGCTGGGGCGGGAATAGCGTGTTGCGGGTGCTGACCCCCGTGACTGTCATCACATCCCCCTGGGCCATCCGCCTGACACACTCCTGAAGTGAAGCACGCGACACTCACCAATCTTCGCCGGCTGTCGCAAATCGTCTTCCTGGGGCTATTTCTGCTGTTGTTGATCCGCACGGAGTTGCGCGGACCGCTGCAGGCCCAGGGAGATGCCACGCGCCTGCCCTATCCCGTACAACTCTTCTTTCAAATCGATCCGCTGGTGGGGTTGTCGAACGCGTTGGCTAGCCACGCGCTGTATCGCGGGCTGCTGTGGAGCCTGTTGATACTGATTCCCACGATTTTCTTCGGGCGCTTTTTCTGTGGGTGGATCTGCCCGATGGGAACGCTGAATCATTTTGTTGGGGCATTGAAGTCTGAAACCAAGCGCGGGAAACAGTTGATTGAATCGAATCGTTACAAGCGCTGGCAAACGACAAAATATTATTTGCTGATCGGCGCGCTGGTAGCTGCTTTCTTTGGGACTGGCGTGGTGGGTTGGCTGGACCCGTTTTCGCTGCTGGTACGGTCGATCGGGTTATCGATTCTTCCAGCAGCAAATTATGCAACCAGTTCGGCACTGAGTTCAGCGGAGCATCTGGTTGTGATTCCACTGCAATTTCTGATTGGCATCCTTCACCTGGTTTTGAATGCCACGGTGCTGAGCTTCAAGCAGCCACACTTCCGGCAGGAATTTTTTCTCGGGCTTTTGTTTATTTTTATTTTGCTGCTCAATTTTCGCGTTACGCGTTTTTGGTGCAGAGCGATTTGCCCGCTGGGAGCGCTGCTGGGGATAGCTTCGCGGTGGTCGATTTTTGGATTGCAGAAAAATCATGCGACTTGCGACAACTGCAATCGCTGCCTGCTGCATTGCCAGGGCGGAGATGATCCCATCGGCGGAGTGCCCTGGCGCAAAGCGGAATGCCATATGTGCCTGAATTGTCTGGGTGAATGCCCGCACGATGGGCTGGCGTTTAAGTTTTTTCCGAATGATGCGCCGGTGATTGGGCCGAACCTGAAGCGGCGGCAAGCGCTGACGTCAATTGCTGCGGGGGCCGCGCTGATTCCGCTGATGCGCAGCACTTCGGTATTTGCGGTGGAGAAGAGCGATCGGATGCTACGGCCTCCTGGAGCGCTGGAAGAATCGGATTTTCTTTCGCGGTGCATACGTTGCGGGGAATGCATGAAGGTCTGCCCGAACAACGCGCTGCAGCCGTCGTTTGTGCAAGCGGGAATTGAAGGCATGTGGACGCCGATGCTGGTGCCACGGATAGGGTATTGCGAATCGAGTTGCGTGTTGTGTTCGCAGGTGTGCCCGACGGGAGCGATCTGGGAGATCACGCCGAAGGCCAAGGGCTGGACGGTTGAGCTGGCGAGCGATACGAAGCCCATCCGCATCGGCACGGCATTTTACGATCGCGGGCGCTGCCTGCCGTGGGCGATGGCGACGGACTGCATTGTGTGTGAAGAGTGGTGCCCGACTTCGCCGAAAGCAATTTACATGCGGCCCGCGGAAATTATCGATGCGCGGGGAAATCCAAAGCAGATCAAGCAGCCGTGGGTGGAACCCGCGCAGTGCGTGGGTTGCGGTGCGTGCGAGTATGCGTGCCCGGTGCACGACAATCCCGCGGTGTATGTGCTCAGCATAGGGGAGACGCGCTCTAAAACGAATCAGATACTGCTCAATCGTCGCAAGGAGAAACCGCACTCATGAACCGCGCGAAAGATTTGAAGATCGTTCGACTGGGTAGCTTGCCCGCGTTGCTGGTGGCAGTTTGTTGGCTGGGAGCGTGTGGCGCGAAGTCTACCGCCGTCGTTTCGCCGAAGACTCTTTTTCCGGAGCCGGGGGCAACTGCAAACTGGACACGTTCGGAGAATATACGCAGTTATGCGCCGGCGAAGCTCTACGAATATATCGATGGAGACGCGGACAAATATTTGCGGGCGAATGTGCAGTCCACGGTAACGGCGGACTACAAATATCAAAACAAGTATGAGGCGGTGGCGGACATTTACACGTTTGCCGAGGCGACGGGGGCAAAAGTGATCTTTGATTCCGAGCCGGGTGCCGGTGCGGCTACTCCACAGGTGGGGGATGCGGCGCGGCTTTACGAACAGAGCCTGATTTATCGCAAGGGGCGCTATCTGGTGCGCATTGTGGCGTATCAAGCTTCTCCGCAATTGCAGCAAGGGCTTCTGGACCTGGGTAAAGCGATTGAGCCGAAGCTGGCACCCTGAAACGCGGAGTTGCGGAAAAGTTGAATACACAGGAGCCATCATGAAAAACGAAAGCGCAAATTCAAGGCGGCATTTTCTGAAAACCTGTGTTGCGGGTGCGGTTGCACTGGGCGGAGGGGAACTGGCGATCAATGAATCGGTCGCGGCGGCCGAGGGTGCGGGCAAGTCTAAAGTGGTGATCGCCCGCGATCCGCAAGTATACGGAGCGGGCGGCACGCTGGATTCTGCGCGGGTGCAGAAGATGTTGGATAACGCGATGCAGTCGTTCTTCGATGTGCGCGATCCGGTGGCGGCGTGGAGGAAAGTGGTGCGGCCGGGCGAAGTGGTGGGGTTGAAAGTGAACACGATTGCCGGGCCGGGGCTTTCGACCAACATCGTACTGGTCGAAGCCATCTGCGAACGCCTGAAACAGGCGGGGATTAAAGCTAACGACATCGTGATTTGGGATCGAACCAATCGCGAGCTCGACCGGGTTGGCTACAAACTTTCCACCGAGCCGAATGGCGAACGCATTTTGGGGACTGATTCCAAAGATGTGGGTTTCGAAGACGCGACCTTTTCCAACGGCTCGGTGACGACGCGATTCTCAAAATTGTTGACGCGGACGTGCACCGTGATGATCAATCTCCCCATCCTGAAAGATCACAGCATAGCGGGCATAACTCTGGCCATGAAGCAGATGTACGGCGTGGTGAACAATCCATCGGATTTTCATCACAACAATTGCTGCCCGTTTATTCCGGATCTGTATGCCAGCCCGGTGATCAAGAATAAATTCAGGCTGTCGATTTGCGATGCGTTGACGGGGTGCTATGAGGGTGGGCCGGGTTTCAAACCGCAATACACGTGGAAATATAACGGTCTGATGGTGGCGACGGATCCTGTGGCGCACGACTATACGGGATGGCAGATCATCGAGAAGCAACGCGCAGAAAAAGGATTGAAACCGTTGAGTGGTGTAGGGCGGCCGCCGAAGTACATTGCAGTGGCAGCGGATGCAGAGCATCGATTGGGGACGAATGATCCGGCGCGAATTTCGGTAGTGGAGGTTTAAAGAATTTTGCGGGTTGCTCATTCGGAGTCGGCTGGAAGCCGGCGCTACACAGAGGTTGGAGGGCAAGATGTCGGTTGAGGAGAAGTCCACGGCTGCGGTTACGCGGCGAGAGGCGATGCTGCGGATTCTGAGGCTGGCGGGAATTGGCGCGGGGACAACTGCAGCAGCGCTGTATCTTTCCGGGCGCAGCCAGCGTCCTGTGGATGAACTGGTGACGAATGCGAAGCGCTCGCACACGGTACCGATGGTGCCCACACTTCCGCAGATGGCGGTGATCAACGGTGGGACGCCGGAACAGTTGGTGCAACGGGCGTTGCAGGAGTTGGGCGGAATCGGGCGATTTATTTCGCGCTCGGATGTGGTGATCATCAAGCCGAATATTGCGTGGGACCGCACTCCGGAACAGGCGGCCAATACGAACCCGCTGGTGATTGCGGAGTTGGTGCGACAATGCTGGAATGCGGGCGCGAAAAAAGTGATTGTGACGGATGTAAGCTGCAACGATCCACGGCGATGCTTCCAGCGGTCAGGAATTGCGGACGCGGCTTCGCGTGAAGGCGCGCAAGTGGTGATGCCGGATGCGTCGAAATTCAAACAGGTCGACCTGGCGGGAGATGTGCTGCAGAACTGGCCGGTGTTTCAGCCGTTTCTGGAAGCGGACAAAATCATCAATGTGCCGATTGCCAAGCACCACAGCTTGACGGGTGTGACGCTGGGGATGAAAAACTGGTATGGGATTCTGGGCGGGCAGCGGCAGCAGCTTCACCAACGGATTCACGAGAGTCTGGTGGACCTTGCGGATTTTATGCGGCCAACGTTGACGGTGGTGGATGCGTACCGGATATTGATTCGCAACGGGCCGACGGGCGGGAATCTGGAAGACGTGGTGTTGAAGAAATCGCTGGTGGCGAGCACAGACCCGGTGGCGCTGGATGCGTATGTGGCGAAAGCGTTCTGGAATATGGAAGCGTCTGCGATGCCATATTTGCAGCAGGCAGCGGCGCGTGGGTTGGGAACGTTACAGTTTGAAAAGGTATCTACGAAACTGGTGAAACTGTAGTCGCCGAACTGCTTGAATTACTTTCCACCCTCCTCTGCGACTAGCTTCTCGAAATTTGCCTTGTCCCTGGCTACGAATTCGCGATATCCGACCGGGTCGACCCAAGCCTTTACGCCTTCGGTGGTGGAGCGGGCGCGCTTTGCTTCCATGTCGAAACGCTCGACGTGGAAGGCCAGAAAAATATCGGGATGCAGCGACCCTAGCACGCGAAAGGTTTTGCGGTAATCGTCGGCAATTCCCTGGTAGGAAGGATTTTTGACAAAGCGCGTGCCGGGATTAATTCCGGTGCCATCGGCGAAGACAACTGCATAAGGGCGTCCGGCCTCCTGCACAGTAGAAGTCCAGGTGGTGCAGCCGGGCGTATGTCCCGGGGTCCAATGAGCGGTGAGCGTGACGCCGCCGAGTGAAACCGTATCGCCATCGTTCAGAACTTTTTGGGCGGTGACGCGGGCAAAATGGTATTCGTCTTTTTTGGCGAAGAGATAGTCTATTGTTCCGCCGGACTTAAGCAGCGCGACATCCGCTTGCATTACTTCCACCTGTGCTCCCGTCAGTTTCTGCATTTGTGCCAGCGTGCCCACGTGGTCAAAGTGCGCGTGAGAAATCAGGAGGATGCGAATGTCTTCGGGCCGGAAACCCAGTTTGCGGATGGAGGCCTCGATCAGCGGCGTTGTGCCGGGAAGCCCGCCGCTGAGCAGGATGTGGCCGGAAGGAGTGGTGATCAGGTACGCGCAGAGCCCGCGCGTGCCGACGTAGTAGATTGGCCCGGCAATGTGAAAGGGTTCGGTGGGTTCGCTCCACGAGTTCGCACCGATTGCGGCAGGCCGCGCGGTGGGCTGCGTCCCATAGATTCCTGTCAACATCAAGATGGCAACCAGTCCGAATTTCATGCGCTCCTCTCCGTAAGAAATCTGGCGCGACTATAAACGCACAATTTGTAGTTTATGACAGACGAATGAGTGGTGCTACGGTATCGCGAAGGCGGGGAAGGGCAGGTGCTTGGGAATGAGGGAAATAGTCCAGTTGCTGCACCTGAGTATGTATAGTAAATTTGTAAAGTAGCATGCAGGGGATGGGCGTGTAGCTCAGCTGGGAGAGCGCGTCGTTCGCAACGACGAGGTCGCAGGTTCGAACCCTGTCACGTCCACCAA
>CAVVJG010000040.1:0-9100 GCA_963748365.1 Candidatus Acidiferrales bacterium | reverse complement strand
CGCAAGTTGAGGGCTAACTGCAAACCGGTCAATGTAAACGATGCACCATGAAGCGAAAAAATAACAGGCGACGGATTAACAAGACCACGAGCAGCTGGCCGGTAACCTATCAATGGGTAACGATGGGAACCTTGGTGGCATACACCGCATTTGGCGCCAGCGAAAGTCTTCTTGCCACTCCTGTCAAACTCACGCGAGAACGCAGCGAGACAACCGAGCAGCAGGCCTTGGTAGTACGCAAATTTGAAATTGCGTCAGGCTCGCTCCGGGACACACTCAGCGCATTCGAGAGCCTCACGGAAATTCACGTGACCTTTTCTGAGGAAGGCCTGAAGAGTCTCCATTCACCGGGCGTCGCAGGATTGTATTCACCAGAGCAAGCGCTGAAGGTGCTTTTGAGTGAAAGCGGCGCTACCTTTTACTTCACCACGAGGGACGAAGTTACGATTCGCCTTGCCAGTGTGGCCACTTCCGTGGAGGTGAGCGCTCAGTTGTTGGAAATGCTGCCCTCGCCAAAATATACCGAACTGTTGCAAGACACTCCACAAACCATCCATGTGATTAGCCAGCAAATACATGGTGTCGCAGATACCCCAGTTGTCAAAGTCCTTGCACCAGCGGTCCATCTGCGCGGACGTAACCTCGGCCGGATCATCCACCATCGAGGCCAGCATGCGCGCCTCGTACACGTCGGTTTCCCAGAGGGCGACGGCAAGCTCATGATTCTGCCCTAGACGCTTGCCCAATGCTTTCATGTCGCGATACGTGACACCGAGTGCCTTGTCCGAAGGAAGCGCATAGCGTGCCATGCCGTCGAGCGTGGCCTTGCTGCTGTGGTCCTTCAGCCACTTCAACGCCCCTCGAAGTTCTTGTTCAAGAGCTTGTTTTGTAGCACTTCGGGCGAACTTTCCGGCGCGAATGAGGGCGCCCTTTGATTTAGAGGTCGACGGGTGACGGGATTTAGTCGCGCGTTTCTTCACGGTGGTCTTTCTAAGGCGGCAGACTGGTTATTTCTTCTCTGCTGGTTTCGGCACAGGTGTCAGATACAAATCCTGATAATCGAAGCTGAAGTCGGCGAGTGGGGAGACCGCGACCATCGTGAAGTGGTCGATGGATCCATCGGGAGCCAGAGCGAAGGTGACAAACGCATCTTCCACCGTGCGGTCGCGCCAATGGGCTTTGAACGTGTCGTATTGCCAGTGCTGCAGATCGGCAACTCCCTTTGGGGTTCTTGCCAAGTTGAGCACCAACCCGTTCGACTCCTGCGTGATAGTCATCTTTCCGTACCACGGATCGCTATATTCGCCTGCGTATTTTTCCAGTGGCAGTGAAGGCCTAGAATCTGTGGCGCGAGCTGCAGAAGCGTTCTTCATGGTTTCTTCCGCTTCTTTTTTCTCTTTGTCTTCCACTGATTTCAGTGCGGCGATGTAATCCATGGTGCTGCCGCCGAGGTAACTGTCCAGGATGTGAAACAGGATCGAATCAAACGCGCCACCATCTTCGGCATTTGTCAAAATCACGACGCCAAGGCTTTCCTGCGGAACGAGCATCACGCGAGTAACGAAGCCCGCCACTCCTCCCGTGTGACTGACAAGCTTCCGTCCCTTGTAGTCGCGCACTCCCCATCCGAGTGCGTAGCCAGCCAGGTTTGGCTTTATCGCTCTCAGTTCTTCGGGGCCTCCCTCATTCACGGGAATCACCGTCTGCTGCGTCCACATGGTTTGCGAAGATTTTTCACTGAAGATGCGCGTCTCCGTTCCGGGAATTTTTCCGCGGTTCAATTGCAACAGCAGCCACTTAGACATGTCGGCGACCGAAGAATTGATGGAGCCGGCCGCAGCCGCATTGTCGAGTGCCTCGAATGGAATGGTCTGCAGTTTGCCGTCAACTTTGGAATGCGGGTAAGCCCAATTGCCGCTTTGTTGAAAGGAATTGGTGCTGGTATTGGTATTGTTCATGCCTAGGGGGAGAAAAAACTTTTCGCGTACATAGTCATCCCAGCTTTTGCCGGAATTCTCGGCAACCACTTGGCCGGCAGTCACGAACATCAGGTTGTTGTAAGCAAAGCGACTGCGAAAGCTTGAGGCGGGCTTCAGAAAGCGCAGACGGTAAACAACTTCGTCGCGCGTAAACGTGGTGTGCGGCCAAAACATCAGATCACCTTCGCCGAGCCCGAGTCCACTGCGATGACACAGCAGATCGCGGATACGCATTTCTTTGGAGACGTACGGGTCGTACATCTCAAACCCCTTCAGCCGCTCGTTGACCGGATCGTCCCAGTTCAATTTACCTTCGTCGACCAGAGTGGCGATCGCGGCCGCGGTAAACGCTTTAGTGTTTGAGCCGATGCCGAAGAGCGTGTTCTCGTCGACGGGAGCTGACTCACCAAGTTTGCGAACGCCGTAGCCCTTGGCCAGCACAACTTTTCCGTCTTTCACAATGGCCACAGAAATTCCCGGCACATCAAAAGTCTTCATGGAGCGAGCCACGTACGCATCCAGGTCTGCCGGTGGTTGCTGCGCGTTCACTATCGCAGACGCAACTGAAACCATCAGGAATAAAAGAGTAAGCCGCAACCTGTTCGCGCGAGTCTTCATCAGCAAGTTCCTCCGAAATTCTGCGTAAGCATACACCAATCGGCGCCGATACTCAGGAGCGAACTGTTTCGTGGGGGGATGCAAAGGCCCAACAAATGCGTCACTGCGGGTTGCCGAGTAATGCAAACTGATTGAGTGGCGGGGCGACGTCTCAGCCTGCTGCTACGACAGAGTAAGCGGAGCTTTGGGAGTGACACGGATGCTTTCCTTGCATGCAAAAAGAACATCCGCTCCTCGTACCTCAACCGTGCACGGAACTGATTGATTGCCGATCGACAACTTCGCAATCCGAGCTGGGAAATCTTTGGCGGTTAACTTGAGTTGATGCAACTCGAGGAAGCCGCGGATCGGCGTCAGATGCAAAACCGGATGCGCCTTTTCTGAAGTGATCTGGAAATTCCCCCAGCCTGTGGGAGTGGACCAGAAGCAGGCGAAATTCAGCACATGAATGAGTGGCTTGATTACAAGCTCTCGCGCCGAGGCATTGTAGAGAAACCCGGAGAGCATAGGGATGGCGCCCCAACTGGCCATGGCTCGCGCATAGTGACGGCCATACTCGGCTTCATTGTAGGGATTTGCTTTTTCTCCGTCATAACGCGCGCGAATATTGGCGATGCACTCCACGCCTTCCTTCACCATGCCGTATTTCATCATCAGGATCGCGGCGGCATACTCGCTGCCGGTGAAATTTTCGGAATAATACGGAAACGGAATCTCAGGCCGTTCGCCTTTGCTGTAATCGCACATCACCAAGGCGCTTTCATCGTTGACGGCATACGCGCGTTCGACGGAAGGCTCGTCCTGCATATTTTTTCGATAGTTGTATCTGTAGATTGATTTGAGCGCTGCACGCAGATGAGTTTCGTCGAGCAGCGGGCCGAGTCCGGCGAGATCCGCGATGAATTGTCCCAGGACTTGATCGATCAGGCATCCGCGTCCCGCTTGAAATTCGGGATGCAGCGTATCCTTTGCGCCCATCCCGACGCGCAAACCTTTGGCAATCTGATCTTCGGGAATACCCTGCACATGCTGCACGTAAAACTCACCCTCGAACAAATTCACGTCGGTCCACTGCTTGCCCATTTCGTAAAGCTTCTTGCATTCGGTGGCAAACTCCGCATCTTTCATCACCACGGCGATCTCGGCGCAGGCCTTGAGCGCCGCGAGATACCAAACCTCGCACAATGGATTCGGACCGTAGAATTCCACGTCATAGGTATTGTGCTGCGCACCTTCCATCACGCCGTCTTTGTTGCCATCCCAGCCACCGAACCGCCACGAGTAGGCTAGCGCGCGCTTGCATGCCGGCCAGAGTTCCCGCAGCCACGCGTCGTCACCATTCAATTTCCAGTCGAGGTACAACTTTACGATTTGCCCCATTTGGCCATCGGCCGCTGCCGCGCCCCAATGCTCAAAACCGAGCGGCAGCTTGTGACGAAAATCCATGTGGCCTTCTTCGTCGGTGGCGTAGCCAAAGCTGGTGTTGCGCATGGAGCGGGCAATCGACGGAAAAAGAAATTGCGTGGCCACCTCGTAATTCCACACGTGCGTGCAGCTGCCGAATCCCAGGCCTTCGCCATCGCCGCAGCCTTCAAAACCATGAAAGCTTCCATCGGCGATACGGAAACTGGTGTTGGATACGAGCGTTGGAAGATTGGCGGCCGCGGCCTCGATTACCGCTGGCGGCAAGGTGGAAGATTCCAGCGCGTGCACAAACGAGCGGGTGCCAGATTCTATCTCCGCAAAATTGTCGTGCACGAACGTTGCGGCCTCCCATGCATCGGCGAAACGAGTGCAGTAATAATTTCCGAGCAGCGTCCTTTCTTTTCCTTCCGGCGCTTCCCAGTCACAACGAGCAGGAGTGCGATTTGGCAGATGCCAAGTCAGAAGGAATCGATAGGTGCGATATTCGCCAGGAGGAATGGTCTGCCGGATGGAAACAGAACCAATCGGCGAATGAGAATCGACAACCTTGCCGATATCGCCGGTTTTGGAGAAAGAGTCGAACCAGAATCGTTGTGCCCCCATATTCCAGCCATTGTCTTGCCAGTAAGGCCGCACGTTGCTGCGATCGGTCTGTTCATCAATGGCGGCGAGAACGATGGAACCGCGCAGGGGATCATCCTGATTGAGCGCAGGATTGTTCATGAAGATGCCACGCATGCCAGGGATGGTGCGCAGATCATTCTCTCGTCCCTTGTGCTCGTCGTCACCGAGAGGATTCTCTAGCGACCACGCGATGACCACTTCCGCCGGCTGACGACCGGGATTCTTCACGGTGTAAATGAGGATGGCGGCGGGTAAACCGGATAGATCGGCATCGACGGGCTGAAAGGAAGAAAATGCGTCAAGAGAAAGAGAAACGGGAAGTCGGTCATCGTGAAATTCAATATTCGCGATGGGAAACGAGCCGTGGAAAATTGCCTCTGAGAGGCGCGGCAGACCGGGGACGTTTCTTGAACCGAGATTTTCTGGCTTGAGATCGAAAGGAGGCAGAAGTCGGCGTTCGAGCACGCGGCTGACGGGAGGTAGGCTGCCAACTTTTGCCCAAACGGCGGGAAACGCGTAGCGCGGCGAATTACCAACGTCGGAGCGGTTGAAAATCTCCCAATCCATCAGGTTTCCGCGGCCACCGAGACCGATGCCTCCGGTACCAATGCCGCCGAGAGGGAACGAGATGCGGGCAAGCCGGTTACCAGTAAAAGCCCGTGGAAACTGGATGTTCGCGGCGTTTGCCGTGTGTGGCCGAGCCGTTGCGTGAGGGTGCGTTGCGGGAGGTTCCTTTTCGGTGTCCTGCTGCGCAAGGTTGTGTTCATCAGGCAGGCCTGGAAGGGCCAGGCCAGGAACCGAAAGTGAAGCGGTGGTAGCGCCAACGATACGGAGAAAATCGCGTCGATTGTTGAGTCCGTCACTTTTTTCGCTCATGGGATCACCCGTGGATATAGTTGCTGGCTGGATGATACGACATTCGCGGCGGGCGAGAGTGTGATGACTTGCCCGCGTCGGCCAGGTCGGCGACAATGTCGGCGTGCCGACAATATTACTTATAGATATAGATAGCAGAATACTTATATTTTCGAACGAAGAGGTCGGATGCCATTCGAATCGAGTTCATTTTAGGGAAGATGCAGAAACAGCATATGTTATTTCGAGGGGGCAACTCGTTTCGAATGGGTACGCAGACAGATCAGGTGGGACTGTCGGCGGGGACGTCGACAGTCCGTCGGCGAACTGAAGTTGTGAGTAGTAAGAAAACGGGGAGCTTAGATGCCCGCCAGGTTTTGCAGCGCGCCCTTGTTGCGCAGAAGCATGGTGGAACCGTTCAATTCGAGCAAGTTTTGGCGCTTAAATTCGCTTAGTGTGCGGCTGACGGTTTCGCGGGAACTGCCAATGAGTTGCGCGATTTCTTCGTGGGTTAACGCAAGTTTAACGCGAAGAACACCTTCGCTGATCTTTCCGTCGATGGACCAATCCACGAGGAAGCGCGCTAGTTTTTCAGAAGCGGAACTGCTGAGGCCGATGGAGCGCACGCTTTCGTAAGCGGAGTGGCAATCGCGTCCTGCGTGCTGGGCAACCTGGAAACACGCGTCGCTGTGTTCCCGGATGTAGCGCATAAATTCCTGCTTGCTGACAAACGCCAACTGCGAAGGTTGCAAAGTTTCTACAGTGATGTCGTGCGGCCTTCCCGTCAGGAGAGAGTTCAAGCCAAGCACTTCACCGGGCTTGGCAATCTTCAAAATGAGCGTCTTTCCTTCGCCGTTCGTAGTGAGCAGCTTGGCGCGGCCCTGGCAAAGAATGTAGACGCCGCGAGCATCTTCGCCTTCCATAAAGATGATGGAGTGTTCCGGGTAAGAGCTGACGTGCTTGATCTGGTCGAGGGCGGACTTGGAACGCTCTGACAAGCGACAAAAGAATTCGGTGTCGTTCAATTGGCATCCGGAGCAGGTTTCGGGAATCCCCAAACCATAGGGTGTTGGCGCCTTTCTCTGCGGATGTTGGAGCGTTCCAAAACGGGTGGAAGGTGTGGCGAACATTGGACGCGTTGACATGGTCTGTTTTTCCTTTCGACTCGTCTGATGAGCAAGGTAAGGGCACGTGCTCGGCCAGAGTGTGGGGGGGACGAGAGAAAGCAAGGATGTCCGTAAAACGAAGAAAATGAATAGCTTCTAAGAGAGGGAAAAAGTTAGGGCCGCGGAGTGATGAATTTCTATGCGCCATATAACCCACAACTGTGTGACATCCATCACTCAAAAATGTGACGCAGGGAGCGGATGTGCCGGCTTGGTGCTGAACATTTCGATTAAAAAATGGCCTTTTCATTGATTTTTTCGGGATTGCACGGCTTCTGGGCGGAATGATCACTTGCTGTGACGCGTGGTCAATTGGAGCCTTCACCTTGACGACATTACGTGAATCACTTAGTGTTTTTTTCCATGAAAAATAAAACAACCCTGACCTTCTGTTTGCTGCTTTTAGCCGTGGCTAATGCTTCCAGGGGGTACGCGCAAACTGCCGCTGAGTTCCGGGATCGGCCAGAGATTCCAAAGGAATGGCCGCGTGAAGCCGTTCGCGCCGCGCACGGGATGGTGGCGACGGACGAGCCGTTGGCGTCGAAAGCTGGCGTGGAAATCTTGAAACGGGGCGGTAACGCGATTGACGCGGCGGTGGCAACGGCCTTTGCGCTGGCGGTGGTGGAGCCGGCCGCGGGAAATATCGGTGGCGGCGGCTTCATGCTGGTGCGGCTGGCCAGTGGCAAGGCAACATTTTTTGATTACCGCGAGATGGCTCCGGGCAAGGCGACTCGGGATATGTACATCAAGCCAGATGGGAAGCTGGATCTGGAAGCCTCTGTCCTCGGTTACCGGTCGGTGGCAGTGCCGGGGACGGTGGCGGGGTTGGCGCTGGCTCTGAAAACGAACGGTACGATGAAGCTGGCCGACGTAATGCAGCCTGCCATAAGACTTGCCGAACAAGGATTCCCAATCACGGAAAAACTGATGCAGGAATTCGAGGAGGAGCGGCCGGGACTTCAGAAATTTTCGATGAGCAGCCGCATTTTCTTGAACGACGGCAAACGCTACAAGGTTGGCGACACATTCAAACAGCCGGAATTGGCGCAAACCCTGAAGCGCATCGCCAAAAAGGGGCCGGCAGATTTTTATCGAGGTGAAACAGCGCAGATGGTGGCGCGCGACATGGCGGCGATGGGCGGGCTGGTGACGATGGAGGACCTGGCGCAGTACCAGCCGAGAATACGCGAAGTGGTTCATGCGAATTACACGATCGATGGCCATAAGTGGGAAGTGCTTTCGGCTCCGCCACCGAGTTCCGGAGGAGTTGCGGTTATCGAATCGCTGAATATGCTTCAAGGAATACCGCTAAAGGGTTGGGACGATCCGCAGAGTGTACACATGGTGGCGGAAGTGATGCGGCGGGCGTTTGCGGATCGCGCTGCGTATCTGGCAGACCCGGACTTTTCAAGTGTGCCGGTGGCGGGATTAACAGACCCGTGTTACGCGAAAGAATTGGTGACGACGATTGATCCAATGCGTGCTACGTCTAGCAAAGAAGTGCGTGCGGGGAATCCGCATGTGTGCAGTGAAGGAGTAAGCGCGGGAATTACCGGGCCAAATACGATTGTGAGCCTGGGGGAAGGGCCGCACACGACACATTTTTCGGTGGTGGATGCGAAAGGAAACGCGGTGGCCAGCACGACGACGCTGAATGACAGCTATGGCTCGCATGTAACATCGTCGGCAGGATTTCTATTGAATGACGAGATGGATGATTTCACAACGCAGCCGGGAGTGCCCAATGCGCTGTTTGGTTTGATCCAGTCGGAAGCAAACGCGATCGGCCCAGGAAAGCGGCCGCTGAGTTCGATGACGCCGACAATATTGGTGAAAGATGGGCAGTTGAGTTTTGTGACGGGCTCACCGGGCGGGCCAACGATTATTTCCGCGACACTGTTGACGGTCCTGAACTGGATGCGGCTGGGAATGGACGCGCAGTCGGCGATCAATGCGCCGCGGTTCCACCACCAGTGGCTGCCGGATTACATCCTGATGGAAAAACTCTTTTCGGTTGAGATGGAAGAACAGATGAAGGCGCGCGAGTACGAAGTGAAACGGCGTGGGCATATCGGCCTGGTGAATGCGATTGGAATTGACGAGAAAACGGGAGAGCGCTGTGGGGCGGCGGATCCTCGGGATGATGGATCTTCGCTGGGATACTAGCGAGATTGAGTGGATTGGGTTCGCTCTTGAAGATGCTTGGGAAGTTGGCTGGCCATCATATTAAATGCAGGTACTAGATACAGGCAGATAGCGGCGCTTTCAGGCGTAGGATATCGTAAGCCGGACATAAAAAAGCTGAAAAACTAAGATGGTTACGGGGAACTTTGTTTCGGAATGGGGGAAGTTCTCTATGAGGTTGCGGCATAGGTGTCGACGGAAGTGGGCTGACACGCGTGGATTGGTTAAAGCGTCTAAGGATTATTGGTT
>CAVVJG010000039.1:0-101371 GCA_963748365.1 Candidatus Acidiferrales bacterium | reverse complement strand
GCACTGGCGGAGCAGGTGATCTTTCGTTTTGAAGGGATCTCACTAGAGATCCTCTCGCTCGCTCAATTTTCTGGTTGGTCCGAGTGCGGTTCCGTGTTTTCGGTCGCTGATGATCGAAGCAAATAGCTGATGATGTCGTCCAACTCCCCTGCCGTGAGAGTAGCGCCATAGTTGTTAGGCATACCGGACTGTCCGGTATAGCTTTGAGACCGGATATCGGACTTGTTCAAAAGATGAAAAACACCATCTTGCGTCTGCAATTGGATAGAAAAATTGTCTTCGTTGCGCGCAATGCCGGTTAGCTCCGTAGCATCCGAAAGCACGACGCGAACCAGGCCACGTCGAGGATCGAGAGATTTGTCTGGATTGAGGATTTTGGTTCGTATGCCGTTGGCATCCAGCCGCGTGGCGTAGGAAGTGAGGTCTGGCGCAAAAAATCCGCCCAGGCCACCGATTGAATGACACTCGGAACATTTTGCTTTCCCTTTGAATAAGCCCTCACCTTTTTCAGGATTTCCTGGCATGGCAGAACCTCCGCGGCCCTGCAGTGTCCTCAGATATGCAACGACAGCCGACAATTCAACAGGAGCGAATGAAGAGAACGATGGCATTCCCCTCGTCGGTTTCCCATTCGCCAGAATCTCGGCGAGTTGGGCGTCGGACTTGCGCACAATTTCGGGTCTGGAAGCAATATCGGGTCCGCGCTCGCCGCCTCGTGCATCGAGCCCATGGCAGGCCGCGCAAACACTCTCATACGTTGTCTTGCCTTCTGGTTGTGTCGAGGCGCTCGTTCCAGAGGGAGGAGGAGTTGGCTTGTCTTGCGCCAAAACCACGATTGCGACAAGACAACACAAAATCCCCATCGCTATCGAGCGGGCCGAAAGAACCAGTCGGTGCGTTTTCTCTTGTAACATGGTGGCTGGACCGATGTTAATCGATTCGATTTCCCGGAACAATCAATCGGGTGGATCCAGTTTGGCATACTTGCTACATGGTTAGGAATTCTGAACTGAGTTCCAATTGAAAAGCTTTGGTTTCCGAAGATTGGCCTGTAGTATATGAAATCCGTTTTGATCAACTCGGTCGGAAATCTGCAAGATGGATCCAGATCTGACTATAATTTAGGGGCACAACACTCCAGCTATGACTCGGTGGCAGAAATTCTCATGTGGCATTTTGGTGCTAGCCCTGAATAATGTGCCGGCGTCCGCACAAGAGAGTCAAAACAGATCCGTCTCGACGCGTGTTGAAGTGCAACCGTCGCAGTTGTTGTCTTCTCCTGTTTCCGCTAACTGGCTCTCCTACAATGGAGACTACACTGGCCGCCGCTTCAGTGCGCTACGGGAAATCAACCCGAGCAATGTGTCGCAACTTCGTGCTCAGTGGGTCTTTCACGTATCGAACAGCGATCGTCTGGAAGTTACGCCCGTAGTTGTGGACGGAATTATGTTCGTGACGTCCGCGAATGATGCGTATGCGTTGGATGCGCAAACCGGGCAGATGCTTTGGCATTACTCGCGTCCCATCACCGAGGGGCTCATTGACGATGCCTCGCAACATCACAACCGTGGCGTCGGCATCTGGCACACCCGGATTTACATGGAGACTGACAATGCACATCTGCTTTGTCTGGACGCCCGATCCGGTCATCTGCTGTGGGACGTCGCTTATACGGATGGAAACAAAAATTACGGCGCGACGAGCGCACCTTTGGTAGTCAAAGACAAAGTACTCGTGGGGACTTCCGGGGGCGACGACGGGGTACGCGGATTTGTTGCGGCATATGACGCCGAAACAGGAAAAGAAGCGTGGCGTTTCTGGACGATACCCGGCCCCGGAGAATTTGGTTCTTCAAGCTGGCCCGGTGAAGCGTGGAAACATGGCGGCGGCACAACCTGGATGCCCGGAACGTTCGATCCAGAACTGAACACGATTTTTTGGGGCACCAGTAACCCGGCACCCGACTTTGATGGTGACCCACGCCCTGGTGACGATCTTTATACGGATTGCCTCCTCGCCCTCGACGCAGACACCGGCAAGCTAAAGTGGTATTTCCAATTTACGCCGCACGATCTCTTCGATTACGACGCAACGGAAACGCCGATGCTGGTCGATGCAATTTTTCGAGGTCAGCCGCGCAAGCTGGTGATTGAGGCCAACAGAAACGGTTTTATCTATGTGCTCGATCGCACCAATGGCGAGTTCCTCTCCGCAAAACGCTTTGTTGAAAAGCTTAATTGGGCCACGGGCATTGACGAAAGGGGGCGCCCCATCCGGACGGAAGTGCAGCCCACGGAAAAAGGTAGCCGCATCTGTCCCGGCATGATCGGGGCCACCAACTGGTACTCACCCTCCTTTAATCCGGAAACTTCCATACTCTACTTCATGGCACTCGAAAGCTGCGATGTCTACTTGAAGAAGCCCGAGGAATTTCAGCCCGGCAAGACCTACTATTCCACCGGGGTCCGCCGAAGTGAGGGTGACTACGGTCAGAAAATTCTCTTGGCATACTCGCTAGAGGGCGATAAGCCTGTGTGGCGCTACGTCCAGGCTGGCCAGGGCAATTCCTCTGCCGGCACAATGACCACCGCGACCGGACTGGTTTTCTTCGGTGATGACACGCGATCTTTTGAAGCTGTGGAGGCCCGGACTGGCAAGCCATTGTGGCATTTCAATACCGGACAGAACATCGCGGCGTCCCCGATGAGCTATGCTGTCAACTCAAAACAGTATGTGGCTATCGCTGCGGGAAGCGATATTTTCACATTCGCGTTGCCATAGTATCGGACGAATAACTTGCGATTTCGATTCTCGGCTCAGCTGCCATCGCCCTCATCATCAGCAACGATAAAGCGCATTCGCAATTTCAATCGAGAATTGCTTGACTTCGGTCACACTCCATCCTAAACTCCCCGGCCAAGCTGGGGGGAGACAATGGGGAATCGTATTTTTCGCCTTGTTTTAATCGTTTTAACAATTCTTACAAGTGCCGAGATGCTATATGCCGATGTGACCGGGTCAATCCTGGGCGTCGTGCGCGACCGCTCGGATGCGGTAGTCGCCGGCGCGAAAGTCGTCGTCACGAACACACAAAACAACCTGACACAAGAAACCGTCTCGGCAGCGGATGGTTCGTTCCGCATTATGGCGTTGCCTGCGGGCACGTATCGGCTCACCGTCGCCGCAAAGGGTTTCAAGCCCTTCACCGAAACGGACGTCGTTGTGAAGGTGAACGACCAGTTCCGCGTGGATGTCACGCTCGACGTTGGCTCCCTGACGGAGGAAGTGGAAGTCCAAGCCAATGCCGTTCAGGTTCAGACGGAAAACACGCAGTTGGGCGACGTGATTGATTCAAAGAAGATGCTGGCACTTCCACTCAACGGCCGCAGCTACATTGACCTCCTAGGATTGCAGGCGGGCGTGGCGCCGGGCACTTCCGAGTCCATCCAACAGGACCGTCCGGTTTCAGGTACCATGAATCCGGGCAACATATCCGTCAACGGCCAGCGCGAAACTGCTAATGCGTTTCTGGTGAACGGCGGTGACGTCAGCGAAGGGCGCAATAACGGCGCTGGCTTTGTTCCAAACCTCGACTCGGTCGAGGAATTCCGGCTGATCACCAACAGCTTCGACGCGGAGTACGGGAAGTTCAGCGGTGCGGTGATGAATGCGATCACGAAGTCCGGCACCAATAGCTTTCATGGGGACGCTTTGAATTTCTGCGCAATGACGTGCTCGACGCGCGTGGATATTTCGATCCCAGCAAAGCCGAACTGCGTCAGAATCAATTCGGGTACACCGCGGGTGGACCGTTCTGGAGGGACAAGCTTTTTTGGTTTAGCGACTATCAGGGCACCCGTATCGTGCGTGGCGCCAGCTCAGGTATCGTGCCCCTACCCACAGAGGACCAACGGAACGGCATATTCAACGCGACTGATTTTGTCGATGGTTCAGGCAATCCGACAACGGTCCAAGGTGCCTACTGGGCCCAGGTGCTGACCTCCCGTCTGAACCCAACCACCGGCCAGACGGTCACCAGTGGAGAGTCTTACTCAACCCCAACCTGTGCTTCCACTGCAGAATGTGTGTTTCCGGGAGGGGTTATCCCATCTGCTGCATTCTCGCCACCCTCTGTCGGGGTCCTGCCGTTCATTCCGATGGGCGATCCGGTGACCGGTCTCTACTCGAACTCGAGTTTCAAGAAGACGATCAATGACGACAAGATCGGCGAGCGCGTCGATTTCCTCAACAAGCTGACGGGCAACTGGTCCTTCTACTATCACTGGGATAACTCGTCGGTATTCGATCCCTATTCCTCGGGAGCCAGCAGTGTGCCGGGTTTTTCGAGCCTCACGCCAACGCTCGCACAGCAGTTCGTCATGAGCAACACCAAGACCGTTGGTGCGGCAAACGTCAACGAGTTTCGGTTCAGCTTCTTCCGTACATCAACGCATACCGACGAGCCGAAGAGCAGCTTTGCCAACTTGTCCGATCTCGGCTTCGTGACCGGAGAAGGAACCCTGGGCATTGTGCCGTCAGGACCGGCCGGATTTCCGCAGACGGTTCCACCCATGTATTTCACCGACTTCAACATAGGCGTCAACACGCTCACGACGTTTCAACCGAACAACACTTTCCAGTGGTCGGACGTTTTCTCGATGATTAAGGGACGTCACACCCTCAAATTTGGCGGAGAGTTCCGTTACCTCCAAGTCAACGAGCGCAATACTTGCTCACCCAACGGAGCTTTCAGCTTTGACGCCGGATCCGGGGGAGAGACGGGCACCGACTTTGCGGATTTTCTTCTTGGTGCGCCAGTTGGTTACAACCAGTGCAGCCAGCAATTTCTCGATTCACGCACACGTTACGGCGGCGCATTCGCTGAAGATACTTTCAAGCTGACGCCGAACCTTACGCTCAACCTCGGTCTGCGCTGGGAAGTCAGCATGCCGTGGTATGACACCCAGGGGAAAATCGAAACCATCGTCCCGGGCTTGCAATCGACTCAGTTTCCTACGGCCCCGTTGGGCTGGGTTGTGCCGGGAGATCCGGGGATTCCGAGTACCTTGGCTCCAACGCATTACCCCAACTTCAGCCCGCGCTTGGGTCTTGCCTATTCTCCCGGATTCACAGACGGGGCTTTGGGCAAGATTTTTGGTGGGCCGGGCAAATCGAGCATCCGGGCCTCTTACGGCATCTATTACACTTCAATCGAAGACCTGAACCTGTTCTACGAAGTGGGCGATGCGCCATTCGGTCTTTATTGGTTCTCACCAAATCCAGTCCTGTTTGAGGAACCGTTCCGCACTCGGTCTGACGGGAGTTCGCAGACGCAGCGCTTCCCGTTCACATTCCCCATCCCCGGTGACCCCGCCAACAAGACGCTGGATTATTCGATCTACCTGCCCATTTCCTATTCGCCCGGCTACGACATCCATAACCGTATGCCCTATGCGGAACACTACAACTTGTCGTTTCAACGTGAATTGACGCGAGCGACGGTGTTGACCATGTCGTATGTCGGTACGCAGGGTCACAAACTCATTTCTCAGTATGACGCCAACCCCGGCAACCAGGCGCTTTGTCTGCAATTGAACAACCCGGCTAACGTCTTTCCGGGCAGTCCGACTTGCGGCCCGTTTGCCGAGCAAGATACCTACACTCTCCCAACCGGCACCTGGGATTCAGTCAATGGCTGCACCTCCGGTTGCATCTTTGGCACGCGCGATAAACTCGGTCCAGCCTTTAGCCAGAACAACAGCTTCACCGCTAATATTGCCAACTCGAATTACAACGCGGCCGAGATTTCGGTGGAACACAAGGCCAACGATTTGAACATTCTCGTGGCCTATACATTCGCCAAGGGAATCGACAACTCCTCGGGCTTTGGTCAATGGGTGAATTTCTCGAATTACCGGCTTAGCCGCTCGCTTTCTGCCTGCGACATGAGGCACAACTTTGTGATCAGCTACGTATGGGTGATCCCCTTCGACCGGGCCTTTGGAAACGCACCGAAGCGGCTGACTCAAGGATGGCAACTCAACGGCATAACCAGGTTTGCAACGGGACTCCCCGTCGGACTCAGCGAATGCGACGACGATCCTTAGCAGGGAGTACCAACACCGATACGCCCGATGTCGTGGCCAAAGTGAAGACGTATAATCCGCGCAACATTAACCCCAACTGTCTGGATTCGAATGGCCAACCCATCTCGGGTTGCTACTTTGATCCGACCGCATTTGTAGGGAGTGCTCTCGGGAAGTTCGGCAACGCCAACCGCCGGTTCTTCCATGGTCCCGGGATTCAACAACACGGATTTTGGCATGCTGAAGCATACAGTCATCAAAGAGACGTCTGGCATTCGATGTGCGTTTCGAATTTTTCAACATCTTCAACCACACCCAATTTACAAACCCCGGAGGAAACATCAGCGACTCGTCGTTTGGTGTCATCAACAGCACGCGTGGCTCCGCGCATTGGACAGTTCAGTCTGAAGTTCTTCTGGTGATTTGACGACGACTCTCCTTCTCCGCAGGGGCCGCATTTCACGGGGATTCTACGCGCGTGTTAGGCTGTCCCCATGAAACGCGGCTCTGCGGGCTATTTATTTCGGATAATCAGGCGAATACGTATCGTGGCCGCACTGGCATTCACTCTAACTCTTTCTGGAACAACGGCTGCGCAGTCGGCCCAAAGCTACCGACAACGAGCGGCGGAATTCGCCCGTTCCAAGTCATGGGATGAAGCCATCGCCGCGTACCGCAAAGCCCTGGAACTCTCCCCGAACGATCCGGCGACGCACTATGAGTTGGCGTTCGCGCTGCGATACAAAGGCGACACCCGGCAGGCCGTCGAGGAATTCGAGTCCGCACTGCGACTGAAGCCGTCATGGGCTGAGGCACACTACGGCTTGGGAGCGACCTGGTACGAGCTTCGCGATCTGCCCGCCGCCCTGAAAGAGTTGAGCAAAGCAATCCAATTAGACCCCTCAAATGCCGGGGCTCATCGTCTGCTTGCGCGTGTTTACGCCGACCAGAACAATTTCTCTGCGGCCGAAGCGGAATTGAGCCGCGCGATTGTCCTAAAGCCCACGGCCGAAATGCATTTTGAACTAGGGGAAATCGAAGGGCAGCTCGGCAAGCTGGACGCCGCCGCGACCGAATTTCGCAAGGCGCTTGTGCTCGATCCCCAACTCGCGCGGGCACATGTCATGCTGGGGATTGCGCTGCGCCGCCAGGGTGATCATAAAGGCGCGCTATCGCAATTTCGTAAAGCCGTCGAAATCACTCCTAAAGATCCAAACGCGCAATATAACCTTGGCATGGAATTGAAAACGGATGGTGACACACCGGGTGCGATTTCGGCATTTCGGCGAGCCATCGAGCTGAAACCCGATTTTGAAATGGCGCACTATAACCTGGGAATTGCTTTACGTTCGCAAGGGGAGACCGCTGCAGCACACAAAGAACTCGATGAATTAACTGCGCTAAAGGAGTATCGTTCGCATCTCGCAGAGGCGAAACTTCTTATCCTTCAGGGAGTTGACGCGCTCAAAAAACAGCAACTCGATAACGCTCTGTCACTCTTTCAGAAAGCCATCGAGCAGAGTCCTCAGCTCCCCACCGGTTATTACTATCTTGGGGTTACGTGGGACCGCAAGCAGGATGTCGCACGGGCCAGGGAGGCCTACCAGAAAGCGCTGGAACTGAAACCGGATTACGCGCAGGCTCACTCAAGCTTGGGACTTCTCTACTGGCGTCTCAATGACAACGCACATGCGCTGGAGGAGTTTCATCAGGCTGTCATGTCGGATCCCGACCTTCCCGAAGCGCATTATAACTTTGGCCTTGCGCTGGCACAGTCGGGCCAACTCGACGAAGCCGCTCGCGAACTGAACGAAGCTTTGAGTCTCGAGCCCGGGTACAACGACGCACGCATTCAGTTGGGCTTAGTGCTCAGTCAGAAGGGCGACTTGGCCGGGGCCACCAGCGTGTTTCGTGCGCTGGTGCGCCGAGAGCCGAATTTCGCGGAGGCACATAACAATCTTGGCTTGGTGCTATTGCAGGCCGGCGACACCAGTGCGGCAAGAGCGGAATTTCTGGAAGCGGTTCGCCTCAAACCCCGCTATGCGGAAGCGCATTTCAATCTGGCATTGGCACTTCATCAACAAGGAAAGGAGGCGGATTCGCAGACGGAGTTCGAAAAGGCTTACGAAATTGCGCCGGAGTTGCGAAACGCGCCTCATCCCTAGATGTTTATGAAACGAATTACTCCAGTTCTATTTCTGATGCTAACCGCCTTGGTGGCCGGCAGAACGTCTATTGTCGGCACGTCCACGGCGGCTCGCGCGATTCCGCAAGCCGAGCAAGCCAGTTCCGCCGCGAAGGTCTGCGAATTTGTGCCACCCGGGGCGTCTTTTACTGTTCCGCATGTTGCGCAAGCACAGGAGCTGAACACCGATCCTCATTCCCCAACTTGGGCGCATGCGGCGTCTACCTGGATCACAAAGGATTGCACGCATCAATTCGACTATCCCCGGCTCAAAACCGAAGTCCGTGGTTTTTGGACAGATTCCGACTTGTACCTGCTGTTTATCTCTCCCTACAAAGAACTGAATCTTTGGTTACCCGCGGATAACAGCAAAGACCGCTTGAAACTTTGGGACCGCGATGTGGTGGAGTTTTTTCTCGGTGATGATTGGACCAACATCCGTCACTACCGCGAATTTGAGATCGCGCCGACCGGAGACTGGGTCGACCTCGCCATAGATCTCGATCACGATTCCTATGGTGCCGACTGGAATTCAGGTTGGCAGCGACAGGGCCGAATCGATGAAAAAACCCACGTCTGGTACGCCGCGGCGCGTGTACCGCTAACCTCGGTGAGCAACTTAAAGGTAAAAGAGGGCGCGAAGTGGCGCCTGAATTTGTACCGGATTGACGGACTCGGGCCGGATTCCGAGCGCCACTTTATGTGCTGGCAGGCGACCTGCGTGGTCAATCGCGATCCAAATCACGTGCCGGAACATTTTGGAACATTGATTCTTTGGAAAGTAAACGCTTCTCGGGAGGGTAGGCATGGCAATCGCACAGGAATCGAACCGACGGAGTTTTATGAAAATGTTGGCCGCTTCGCCACTATTGGCGCAAATCGCCGCGCAGGGGCTTTATGTGAAGTCTGCCGCGGCAATCGGCGTCGATGTGAAGGGAAATGTCTACAGCCGCTTGGGCGTAAAAACCGTAATTAATTGTCGCGGAACGTGGACCTACCTGAGCGGCTCGTTGCAGTTCCCGGAGGTCCGCTCGGCACAGGAAGAGGCCGGCCGCTATTTCGTGAACATGGTCGAGCTGCATCAGGCCGTGGGCCGCAGGCTGGCCGAATTGACAGGAGCGGAATCCGGCCTAATCACCTCGGGAGCCGCGGGCGCCATGGCCGCGGCGACGGCCGCCTGCATCGCGGGCACCGACCCGAAGAAAATCTGGCAACTTCCGGACACCACGGGCTTGAAGCACGAAGTCATCATGGTTGGAGGACGCAGCGCTTTCGATAACGCCATCCGGCTCACCGGCGCGAAGTTGGTCCTTGTCGAAAAGGCCGAGGATATCACCAACGCGATCAACGGTAACACCGCGATGATTTATACCACCCATCTCGGTGACAAACTCGAGCGAGAAGCTTCCATTGCCAAGCAGCACAATGTACCGCTTCTTCTCGATGATGCCGCCGGCATCCCTCCCATCGACAACATCAAACTTTACGCCAAAATGAAGCTCGACTTGTACACATTCTCTGGCGGCAAAGGATTGCGCGGACCGCAGTGCAGTGGCGTGCTGCTTGGCCGCAAAGACTTAATCGAAGGAGCGCTCCGAAATTCCTGTCCTTATGAAGGTTCCGTTTGCCGGCCCATGAAGGTCGGAAAAGAAGAGGTGATTGGTTGCCTCACCGCCATCGAAACCTGGCTGAACGTCGATTCGAAAAAACTCTATGACGAATGGAACGCACGAGTGGATCGGATCGCCAAATTGGTGGAGACTGTGCCCGGCGTGAAGACCGAAATTTACGTCCCGGACGACGGCAACCGGTACCCAACCTTGCGTGTCTTCTGGGACCAGCAAAGTTGGGGCTTCAGTATCACGGATTGCGTTCGAAAGCTTCGCGAAAGTGATCCGGTGATTGAAGTGTTGGGAATCGACAATCCCAGCTTGGTGACCGCAGTGCGCGAGGGCATTGAAAAGCCACTCCCCAAAGAACTCAAAGAGCAAAATCATATCGAGCTGGTTTCCATGACGATTCAGCAAGGCGAAGAGATGATTGTGGGGCAGCGGCTGCGAGAGATTCTCACCTCGGCGCGCAAAGGGAAGCCGGCATGAGGCGCGCATTACTCTTGATTGCAGGGCTAGTCTGCCTGCTTTCGCTGCCAACCTCGGCGTTCTGCCAGCTTACAGCGTCTCAGGAGGCGTTGGGCCCGCGCGGGGTCAACACAGCAGACTACGTCTATGTTTCGGGGCAAGGACCAGGGCGCGACGACGGCTCGATTCCCGAGAAATTTCCCGATCAGGTTCGACAGACCCTAGACAACGTAAGAAAGATAGTTGAGGCTGCCGGACTTACGATGGATCACGTGGTCTATGTCCAGGTCTATCTCGAAGACATACATCGTTCGGGAGAACTGGACGAAGCCTTCGCAAACTATTTCCCGAAAGAGCCGCCCGCGCGTGCCGTCCTAGGCGTCGCGAAGCTACCCCAGCCCGGTGTGCAGATCGCCGCGATTGCCGTCCGAGACTTGAAAGGGAAACAAACGGTATCGGTGCCTGGGTTCGCGCAAAGCAAAGCGTATTCCCCGGGAATGCTGACCCACGATCAGTTGTTTGTTTCGACGATGCCCGGTCGCGATCCCAAAACTGGAACTGTGCCGCAGGACCCCACACTGCAGGTGAATCTCGCGCTTGACGGAGTAAAATCCGTCCTCGAGGCTGCAGGGCTCCGTTTGGCCAACATGGTCTTCGTGAATCCTTATCTAACTTCCGAAGTGCCGATGCAGATCATGAACGTCGAGTATGCCAAGCGCTTCGAATTTGGAAATACCCCCGGCCGCGCCACCATTCAGGTGTCCAGTCTTCCCGAAGGTGCACATATCGCTTATACGGGCATTGCCGTACGGGATTTGAGCCGGCGTCAGGCGATCCGGCCAAAGAATATGCCCCCAAGTCCAACGGCGAGCCCATGCGTGTTCGCGGGAGATATTTTGTATTGTTCAGCGAAGAGCGGATTCATTCCCGGCCCCAACGGCGGTATCTATACCTCTTCGACGGTGGATCAGACCCGCCAGACCATGCGCAACCTGCTGGACAACTTGGAAGAGGCGGGAATGACTTTTGACCAAGTTGTCTCCACTACGATCTACCTGGACGATTTGTCTGAAGTTCCCGGGTTTGCCAAGGTCTACAAACAATATTTTCAGAAAGCGTTGCCGGCACAAACGATTGTCCAACAACTACCCGCTAGTGAACGAAAAAGCGATGCGGAGGGACATTACCCAACTCTGGAGCAGGTTTCGCTCATCGCCGTCAGAGGGCGAGGCCATCCGGATAAATGAAAGCAGGCGACTCGAGCAAATTGGGCCAGATGACGGTCTCAGTGGCTGATTTGGGTCTTGACAAGTGCGGAATCTTAAAATATTGTCAATTTCAAACGAAGCAAAACGAAAGTATTCGATATTAATAGTAACTAGAACGCTGCCGCTCAATTTGCTTCTGCGTAATGACGGTCAATGATCAACCTAGGACTTAATTCGCACTCAAATCGAATTCTGAAGTAGTAGAGTGAGATTCGCAGCTTGGAGCATTTGGAGCAATTCTTGACGACCAGGGGTTTGGACCAGGGTTCCAAAACCACTACTGCCCGGGGAGCGCTGACACTACGAGAAATCCGTCAGCAACCGGAGCTTTGGCCGACCACGCTCGAACGCGTCGCCGCCGCTGATGCCAATTCAATCGTTCGAGGGCGCAAGGCAATCATTTGCGGGGCGGGGACCTCAGCCTACGCAGCATCGGCCGTTGCGGCTAGTTGGATGAATGCTCAGGCAATTCCCACCACCGATCTCCTCCTCTATTCAAAGCAAGATTTGGAGCGCCGGGTGCCAGACTTTGCTGAACATGGCCTGCTTGTTTCCCTGGCCCGTTCCGGCGACAGCCCCGAAAGCGTTGGCGTAATTCTGCGCACGCAAAATATGTTTCCCAGGGTGGCACAACTCGCGATCACCTGTAATGAACATGGCCAACTTGCGCGATTGCCAGGGGTCAAACCGATCGTGCTCCACCCTCTGACCAACGACCGCAGTCTCGCGATGACCAGTTCTTTTTCGAATCTGATTTTGGCGGGATTGGCAGCGGCACACGGCGAGGTCCTGACTGAGCGCCTCCCGACAATCGCAGCCAGTACAAAAGGTGGTTTGTCCGGGCTTGAAATGATTGCACAACGCTTGGCGTCGCGGATGCCTTCGCGGATCATGGTGTTGACTTCGGCAGCGTTGGCGCCGCTCGCTAGCGAAGCCTGCCTGAAGGTTCTCGAGATGACCGCCGGCCAGATTACGGCGTTGCCTGAAACGTTTTTGGGCGTTCGCCACGGCCCGATGAGTTTTTTGCGGCCAGATTCATTTGTGCTCTGCGTACTCTCATCGGATGCTGACTTGCGCCGCTACGAAGTGGACTTGCTAACGGAACTAAGGCAAAAAAATCTTGGCCACTTGATTGTTGTTGGGGCATCGGGCTCTACAACCGAATTAGCCCACGAGTTTGTCCCTGCCGTGGCGCCGGATATCCCCGATTACTTGCGCACACCCTTTGAAATTGTGTTCCCCCAATTACTCGCATATTACTTGAGTCTGGCGGCAGCGCTCGACCCTGATAACCCAAGCCCTGATGGCGTGATTACCAGAGTTGTCCAAAAGTTTCGGTTGTACGAGTGAATCGATATCGGCAACGAGAGCTTTGGTTGGGGCCGATATTCGTCTGGTTGCAGCAGCATTTTTTAATGTCGGCGAGCGTGTCGGCGCGCCGACAGTATTCATTGATAATAATACCTGAGTATAAATTCGAATGAGGGGTGATCCTTCCCAGAAAAGAACGGAGTTGGGAATTTGAAGAAAATGCAGTAGTTAAATACCCTGAGATTTTCGAAAGATAGACAACTTCCAAGTGCTTGAGGTTTCGAAATGAATCGTAGGAGTTTTGTCGGCGGCGAAATTCCCACAATGTCGGCGAGATACTGGTCCGGAAAAGAGCGATGCAAACATCTCGATTGCACAAATCCTGATATCTTTAGTGAGAACGTCTAAGTTGCTGCGGCCTGAAATGAGTACTCCGAGGCACTGCCTGTAATAATGTTTAATGGCTGTGTTGAATATTTGAAAAGGAAGAGCGAACTCCGTACGCCATGGCTGAATTGAAACTATTCCGAAGAACAACGCTGAAAATTGCCGCAACGGACAATGTTGCCGTAGCACTTACGGATTTGAAGGCCGGCGAGCAACTTGAAATCGCGGGGAAAACATTCACGCTCCGATCGGACGTTTCCGCCAAGCATAAGTTTGCACTGAGGGATCTGAGAGTGCGCGATTCGGTCATTATGTATGGCGGAGTTGTCGGCGAAGTTGTGTCACCCATACTTTCTGGCGAAGCGATCACCACCGCAAATCTTCGGCACCTCGCTTCCGGCTTTCGGGCAAGATCAACTTCTTACAAATGGGATGCCCCGGATGTTGCCAAATGGCGCGAGCGCACCTTTGCCGGTTACCGAAGGTCGGATGGGCAAGTCGGTACGAGAAATTATTGGCTGGTGGTACCACTGGTTTTTTGTGAGAACCGCAACATTATTGCGTTGCAGCAAGCCTTCGAAAAGGAGTTGGGCAACGCTGCACCGCAAACCTATACCCGCCACGTTTCCGAATTAGTTCGTTTGTTTCGCGAAGGCAGGGCACACGAAATTGAAAGCTATCCCCTACAGACTGCCGGGATCGCAGAGCAGGGCGCCAGGGTATTTCGCAATGTGGATGGCGTGAAATTCCTGACGCACGACATGGGTTGCGGGGGGACACGAGAAGATGCTCAATCCTTGTGTGGACTGATCGCCGGATACATTCATCATCCGAATGTTGCCGGCGCGACAATTCTCAGCCTGGGATGTCAACACGCGCAGGCCGGGATTCTGCAAGAAGAGCTTCACAAACGTAATTCCAAATTTGACAAGCCATTGTTCATATTTGACCAGCAACAGAGCAATTTGGAATCGACGATGTTGGAAGGCGCCATACGCAAGACATTTATGGGGGTCGTAAACGCAAACGAACAGGAGCGCACCCCGGCGCCACTTTCCGCGCTCGCTGTTGGTTTGAAGTGCGGTGGCTCTGATGGATTTTCCGGGATTTCCGCAAACCCGGCGATTGGCCATCTTTCAGACATTATTTCTGTTCTGGGTGGCAAAGGAATTCTTGCGGAATTCCCGGAGTTATGTGGAGTGGAGCAAAACCTGATGGATCGATGTACAGAATTTGCCTCGGCGGAGAGGCTGGCAAGCCTAATGCGCACCTACGCGGCCCGTGCGGAAGCTATCGGCTCTGGGTTTGAAATGAACCCTTCACCGGGAAATATTAAGGATGGGCTCATTACTGATGCCATGAAGTCGGCAGGCGCAGCGCGCAAGGGTGGCGCCTCTCCGGTCGCCGACGTTCTGGATTATCCCGAATACGCCACAAAGCCCGGATTAAATCTGCTTTGTACGCCGGGGAGCGACGTAGAAGCGGTCACCGCGCAGGTCGGTGCAGGCGCAAACATCGTTCTCTTCACCACGGGACTGGGCACTCCAACGGGCAATCCAATCGTGCCCGTCGTAAAAATTTCAACAAATACGCAGTTGGCTCAACGGATGCACGACATCATCGACATTGATACGGGTGCAATTATTGAGGGCACATCCACGATTGAACAGATGGGCGAGGCTATTCTGAATGAAGTCATCCGGATAGCGAGTGGGGAGAGGAAAACTAAGGCGGAAGAGAAAGTACAAGAAGATTTCATTCCCTGGAAGCGCGGTGTTTCGCTTTGATGGGGGAGAGAATTAAGGAATCGCCTGTTTTCTGATGACTTCCTTTGGGTCTTGTGCCATACCGTTAAGCGTTACAATACTGGATTTCACGAATACCAGTTTTTTTGATTCACCCGTTTGAACGCGCTTCACGCAGAAAGCGGAAGGTGCTTACAGATGCCTCGAAACTCCCGACGTCAATTTCTGCAACAAGCCTCAGTCGCCGGAATAGCGGTTGCCGCTCCCAATTTGCTGGGACCACTCTCACTAGCGAGATCACTAGCAGGGCCAAGTGCGCAGCCTGTGCAGGTTGATATCGACACGCGCCGTACATTGACTTCGCTCGATCGAAATCTTTTTGGTTCGTTCCTAGAGCATCTGGGCCGCGCCATATATGAAGGAGTTTACGAGCCCGGCTCGAAGCTTGCTGACGCCAGCGGATTTCGCAAAGACGTGCTGGAAGAGATTCGCAAGCTAGGCGTTCCAATCATCCGCTATCCGGGCGGAAATTTTGTTTCCGGCTACCACTGGCTTGACGGGGTGGGGCCAAAACAAGATCGCCCAAAGATTTTGGAGAAGGCCTGGAATTCCACGGAGAGCAATCAATTTGGGATTAATGAATTTCTTTCCTGGTGCAAACTGGTTGACACTGCGCCCCTTCTCGGGCTCAATTTGGGCACAGGCACGCCGGAATCCGCGGCAGCCTTGGTTGAATACTGCAACGTGGAAAAAGGAACGAAGTGGAGCGATCTTCGCCGCAAACACGGTGTTCCCGATGCCTACCACGTAAAGAATTGGTGCCTGGGCAACGAGATGGACGGCCCATGGCAGATCGGCCATATGTCTGCCACTGAATACGGAGAGAAGGCTGCTGATGCTGGCCGCCAGATGCGCTACGTGGACCCGTCGTTAAGCCTGATTGCTTGCGGATCGAGCGGCCCGATGATGCCAACCTATCTCGAATGGGATCGCGTGGTTCTCGAGCAGTGCTATGAATATGTTGATGCTATTTCGCTGCACCGGTATTTTGACAACTCGACGGAAACGGGCGGCGACAGCTCAAAATTCCTGGCGTTGAATTTGAGCATGGAGCGCCAGATTTCGGAAGTTGCGGCGGTCTGCGAATATGTGCGGGGCCGAAAGCGTTCTCCGAAGAAGTTATGGCTGTCGTTCGATGAGTGGAACGTCTGGTATCGCGCTCGCAGCGGCGCCGATGTCGACGGCGCTCGCAAGGAAGCACCCCATCTGCTGGAAGAAATCTACAATCTGGAAGATGCGCTGCTCGTTGGTGGGCTGCTCAACTCACTAATTCGGAATTCGGACCGTGTGCGGGTTGGCTGCCTCGCCCAGTTGGTCAACGTGATTGCACCGATCATGACCAACGCGAACGGGTTGTATCGTCAAACAATTTTTTATCCCTACAGTTGGGCGTTGCAATATGCGCAGGGCGCTGCTCTCGAGGTTCTTTTGGAGTCTCCGCAGACCTACGAAGTTCAAGGTGTGGGGCCGGTTCCGTACCTGGATGTGGCGGGAACGTACAACAAAGCGGATGGATCGACATCGCTTTTCGTGCTCAACCGAAATTTGTCCAGTGCTCATCAGTTGGAAGTGAATTGGGAAGATAAGGCTGCTGGCCGCTTGCTTGCTTCGTTCGTGCTGACCGGAAGTGATTTGAAGGCGGCAAACGGTTTTGACGCGCCACAGAAAGTTGCGCCGCAAGCCGCCGACAAACCCGTCAGCAGCGGCAACCGGACCAAGATCGAATTGCCAGCGCGATCCTATTCCGTTTTTCATTGGGGCGTGTAGCCGGGCAGTTCAACGGCAGGAAACACGCTTGTTGGATGTGGAGGGGGTTGCCTTGAAAAAGTTCGCCTGCCTTAGTGGCTTGTTTCTCGCCAGCCTGATCTTCATCGTGATCTTCGGTCACACACACAAGATAAAATCGGCTGCGTTAGTTGAGAAATGCAGACCCCCAATTGTCTATGCTGCAGGAATTGATTCCGATTCGGAAACTTCCGTGCTGCTCCCAAAGCCGCCACTCGGGTGGAATAGTTGGGATGGATACGGCACGACGGTGAACGAAGAGCAAGTGAAGGCGAACGCCAAGTGGTTTGAACAACATCTGAAACGGTCTGGCTGGCAATATGTGGTTGTCGACATGGAATGGTTTGTAACCAATCCCAAGCCTGAGGGAAATTCAAAATCATCGAAATTCAGCATGGATGCTTACGGCAGATATACACCAGCGGTGAAGCGTTTTCCGAGTTCTGCAGGTGGTAAAGGCTTCAAACCGCTGGGCGACTACATTCATTCTCTCGGATTGAAATTCGGCATTCACATTCTCCGCGGCATTCCGAAACGGGCTGTTAAGGCAAACTTGCCGATCGCCGGCTCCAAATTTCACGCTGTCGATGCCGCGGATACTTCGGAAAGTTGCCCGTGGAATCCAGACAACTACGGGATTGATGCATTGAAGCCAGGCGCGCAGGCCTACTATGATTCCATCGCCTCCCTCTATGCGAGTTGGGATGTCGACTTTATCAAAGTGGATTGCATCAGCAGCCATCCCTATCGCGGCGATGAAATTCGCATGTTCAGCTCGGCACTGGCGAAAACCGGACGTCAGATTGCCTTGAGTCTCTCTCCAGGTCCCGCACCTTTGGAAAAGCTCGATGAGTTGCGGAAGTATTCACAAATGTGGCGAATCTCCGACGACATCTGGGATATCTGGCACAGTGAGGTTCGATACCCTCAAGGGTTGGGCGATCAATTCGCAAATGCGATCAAATGGGCGGGTCTCTCGTTGCCCGGACGTTGGCCCGATCTCGACATGCTCCCGCTTGGCTACTTAGGTCCAGCACCTGGTTGGGGAAAACCACGCCAAACCAGACTGACGCACGTTGAACAGCGCACTTTTGTCACGCTATGGTGCATTTTCCCTTCGCCATTGATGGTGGGTGGCGATCTGACCCACGCCGATGAATGGACTACGTCGTTGCTCAGCAACCCGGAGGTGCTCGCCGTCGATCAAACTGCAACCCATAGCCACCCCGCAATCGCCAACGAAAAAGTAATTGTGTGGCTGGCTGAATCCGCTACGAAAAATTCCTATTACCTAGCCGCATTTAATCGTGGGGAAACCATCGCCAAAATCACCTACCCATGGAAAGAGCTAGGCATCGGGGAAAGAGACTATTCGCTTCGCGATATCTGGGAACTGAAAGATCTGGGAAGCGCGAAGGATTTCAGCGTAACTTTGGAACCGCACGCAAGCATTTTATATAAACTGCAGTAATTCGCTGACTGCGCGCCAGAGGGAAAGTGAATTGTCATCTGGCTTGTTGGTTGGAGAAAGCCCGCAGGTAGCGAGCCTGACTTTACACTGGAAAAGCCTAAAACTTATCGCTTAAAGTAACAGAAATGGTGCATCCCATCTGTGTTTATGAAAGGTTTAATCGCCAACATGTCCGTGTCACTTTTTGCGTTAGACGGTAAGATCGCCGTTGTTTTGGGAGGAACAAGCGGTATTGGACGCGCACTGGCCCTGGGACTGGCCGATGCTGGCGCAACGGTAATTGTTTCTGGTCGCCGCATGGAGCAGATTAACGAGACCGCTGCCGAAATTGAGGCTCGTGGTCGAAAAACGCTTCGCCTGACCTCTGATGTCCGCAACCGCAAATCCTTGGAAGCTCTTAGAGAAGCGGTTGTGCAAACTTTTGGCAGGGTGGACATTCTTGTAAACGCCGCTGGGATTACGCGAAAGAGTCCCACTGTTGATCTGACCGAGGAAGCCTGGGCGGAGATTATGGACACGAACCTCACGGGGGCGCTCCGCGGTTCGCAGGTTTTCGGTAAACAGATGCTGAGCCAAAAATCGGGCAGAATCATCAATGTTGCTTCGCTGGGATCGTTTGTCGGATTGCTCGAGGTCGCCGCGTATAGCGCCAGCAAGTCAGGTCTTGCTTCCTTGACGAGGTCGCTGGCGATTGAATGGTCTCGTCACGGTATTCTAGTCAACGCGATCGTACCCGGCGTTTTCCGCACGGCGATGAATGCGGGACTTCTGGATGGAACCGAGCGAGGACGCGAATTCCTGATGCGTACGCCGATGGGGCGCTTTGGCCGAACTGAAGAATTAGTAGGGGCCGCCGTTTTTCTTGCTTCCGAGGCTTCTTCCTTTGTCACGGGACAGTTCGTGGTCGTTGACGGCGGCTTCTTGGCCAGCGGAGTAAATCAGTGACAACGCCGGCCGGAACGACAGCCTTAAATTTGCGCCCGAAAGAAAACTGCCATTGGGATCTTGTTAGCCTCGGTGAAGTGATGCTGCGCCTCGATCCTGGTGATGGCCGTGTGGCGACTGCCCGAAAATTCGATGTCTGGGAAGGTGGTGGCGAGTATAACGTTGCGCGAGGGCTTCGCCGCTGCTTCGGCTTGCACACAGCACATGTCACCGCACTGGCAGACAACCCAGTTGGCCGTTTGATTGAAGACTTGATGCTGCAAGGCGGCGTGGATCTTTCGCTGCTCAAGTGGGTTGAGTACGATGGCGTGGGCCGAGCTTCTCGAAACGGACTGAACTTCACCGAAAGGGGTTTTGGCGTGCGCGCAGCGGTAGGCTGCTCCGATCGCGGCCACACGGCTGTCTCGCAATTAAAACCAGGTCAAATCGATTGGGGCCAGATTTTTGGAAAACACGGCACGCGATGGTTTCACACCGGAGGAATTTTTGCCGCGCTTTCAGAGACGACTCCACAGGTGGCCCGGGAAGCGATGGAAGCTGCACGCAAGCACGGCGTTATTGTTTCTTATGACCTCAACTATCGTGACTCGCTTTGGAAATCAATCGGCGGTAAGAAGCGCGCGCTGGAAGTGAACAGGGAATTGGCACCATTCATTGATGTCATGCTTGGCAATGAAGAGGATTTTACCTCGGCTCTTGGGTTCGAAGTCGAAGGCGTCGACGAACATTTGTCAGAGCTCGATACCGGAAGTTTTCGCCGGATGATCGAAACGGTTGTAGGGAAATATCCAAATCTCAAAGTCGTAGCCACGACACTGCGCAATGCAAAAACGGCCACGGTTAACGATTGGAGTGCCGTCTGCTATTACGCCGGGAGTTTCTATCAAGCACCGCGTATCGCCAACCTGGAAATATTTGACCGCGTGGGTGGAGGAGATTCCTTTGCCTCGGGCCTCATCTATGGATTTCTCTCTGGTAAGGAAGCGCAATGGGCCGTCGAGTGTGGTTGCGCGCACGGTGCGCTGGCCATGACCACTCCAGGGGATACCAGTATGGCGACGCTGCCAGAAGTTTTGCGGGTGATGAAGGGGGGGACTGCGCGGGTGCAACGTTAGCGCAGCAAACATGACGAAATCTCAGACACTGGAACGAATTCGCGAAGTTGGGCTAATTCCGGTGCTTCGCGCCCGTTCCCACGATGAAGCCCTTGCGATTGCACTCGCAATCGAGAAGGGCGGCGTTCCCGTCCTGGAAATTACCATGACAGTTCCGGGCGCCATAGACGTAATTCGGCAAGTAATCGAGAAGTGTGGGACTCGTGTGCTGGTTGGCGCGGGCACGGTCCTCGACCCTGAGAGCGCACGGCTCTGCATTCTCGCTGGCGCGCAATTTATTGTTAGTCCTTCACTTAATCTTTCCACCATCGAAATGTGTCATCGCTACGCTATCCCCGTATTCCCGGGCGCGCTAACGCCCACCGAAGTCGTGACGGCATGGGAAGCAGGCGCGGACGCAGTGAAAGTTTTTCCGTGCAGTGCACTGGGAGGGGCGTCGTATATGAAAGCGTTGAAGGCGCCGCTTCCGCAGATTGAATTGATTCCTACGGGCGGAGTTTCGCTTTCGACGGCTGAACAATTCCTCGCCGCCGGCGCCTTTGCACTGGGAGTGGGCGGGGACCTGATCGATGCCGCAGCAATTTCCGCGGGAAAGCTGGAGTTGATCACCGAAAACGCGAAAAAATACACGGAAATTGTCCGGAAATTTCACAAGGTTCACTAGTTGGACTTGACGGACGAAATGGACACCATTCCCCACAACGAAGGAATGGAGTATCGCAAACTCGGACGTACCGATTTGCAGGTCTCCGTGCTGGGTTTTGGCACTGCCCCGTTCGGTGGTGTTTATGGCGCATTTGATCCGCAAGAGTGCAAGCGCGCCGCGCATCTTGCCATCGATGAAGGAATCAACTTCTTCGATTCGTCTCCTTACTATGGGATTACGCTCTCGGAAGAAAGCTTGGGAGACGCGCTGCAGGGCAAGCGAGACAAAGTCGTGCTGGCCACGAAATGCGGGCGTTATGGTCTGGACGAGTTTGATTTTTCCGCGAAACGGATCATGGCCAGTATCGATGAATCGCTGAAGCGGCTGAAGACTGATTACCTGGATCTCTTTCAAGTGCACGACATCGAATTCGGCGACTTTCGTCAGATCGTCGATGAAACCGTTCCTGCCATTCGAAAGATTCAGCAACAGGGTAAAGCGCGATTTATCGGCATTACCGGTTATCCGCTGAAAATGTTGATGCGCGTCGCTGAACAAGTTCCCGTGGATACCATTCTCAGCTATTGCCATTACAACCTTATGACCACGGATATGGATTTGGAACTGACCCCATTTGCACGGGCCAACGGCATCGGATTAATTAACGCTTCCGGCCTGCATATGGGAGTGCTGACGGAACGCGGCGGACCAGGCTGGCATCCCGCGCCCGTGCTCGTGAAAGAAGCGGCGAAACGAGCCGTAGAAGTCTGCCGTTCCCATGGCAAAGACATTTCCAGCGTCGCCGTGCGCTTTTGCCTCGATCATGAGTTTGTTTCCACAACGCTGGTTGGCATGAGCACGCAAGAAGAAGTGAAGAGCAATCTGCAATTGTTGCGCGGGTGCAGCGACTCGGCACTCTTGACGGAAATTCGCGACGCGATCGGAACGGCTTACAACTGCGTCTGGCCTTCCGGGAAACCACAAAACAATGCCTGAAAGCATCGACGCGCATCAGCACCTGTGGTCCTACCAATCCAAGGAATACGCCTGGATTTCTAAGGACATGAGTGTGCTGGCCCGCGATTACCTGCCGGAACAACTGAAAATTGAAATGAAGAAAGCGAATGTTGACGGCGCTGTCGTGGTTCAAGCGCGTCAGACTGTTAGTGAAACGGAGTGGCTTCTTTCGCTGGCGAGAAATTCTCCGATCTTGCGCGGCGTGGTTGGGTGGGCGCCAATCTGCAGTGAGATCTTCGCTCAGGAACTAGAACGACTTCAGCAAGAAGAGAAGCTTAAGGGGCTCCGCCACGTTATTCAGGACGAACCAGACGACAATTTCATTCTACGTACCGATTTCAACCGGGGTATATCGGCGATGGCGCATTCCGGACTCGTGTACGACATTTTGATCTTCGCCAGGCAACTTCCTGCAGCGATTCAATTTGTGGATCGGCATCCCCATCAGATATTTGTGCTCGATCACATCGCAAAACCATGCATTAAGGAAGGGATCATTGAGCCCTGGCGGACGAATATCAGACAACTGGCGGAGCGGAAGAACATCTACTGCAAGCTCTCGGGCATGGTGACCGAAGCGAATTGGCCGAACTGGAGCGCACAGAATCTACAGCCGTATTTGGAAACTGTTTTGGAGACATTTGGCCCGGGCCGGTTGATGGCTGGCTCGGACTGGCCCGTTTGCCTGTTGGCATCAACTTACACCGGATGGTTCACGACGTTACACCAGATGCTTCATTCGCTTTCAGCGGCTGAAAAGGAGAACATCTTCGGCGCAGTTGCATCCCGCGTTTATCGCTTGCAACAAAAGGAAGACTGAAGACTCAGATGAAAGCACTCGTCATTCGTAAACCGGGAGAAGCAGTAATCGAAAGTGTTCCGGAGCCGGTTCTCAGGGAAGATGATGCGCTGCTTCGTGTGCGTATGATCGGCCTGTGCGGAAGTGATCTTAACTCATTTCGTGGGAAGAACCCGCTGGTGCAATTTCCACGGATTCCAGGGCACGAAATTGCTGCCACGGTTGTTGAAACGGGCCACGCGTGCGCCGGCATTTCTGAAGGCGTAAACGTAACGCTATCTCCGTACACTCATTGTGGGAAGTGTGCTGCATGCCTTCGCAGCCGCCCAAACGCCTGCCAATTCAATGAAACGCTCGGAGTACAGCGGGATGGCGCGATGACCGAGTACATCTCGGTGCCACCTACAAAACTGTATTGCGCGAATTTGTCGATCGAGGAACTTTGTCTGGTGGAGCCTCTCACCGTTGGATTCCACGCAGTGGCACGGGGCCGCGTAACCAGTGCCGATACCGCGGCGATTTTCGGTTGCGGCGGAGTGGGCCTTGGCGCGATTGCCGCGTCACATTTTACCGGCGCAAAGACGATCGCAATTGACCTCGACGACCAGAAACTCTCGATTGCCCGGAACGCCGGAGCCTCGGAAACGGTGAACACCAGCAGAGAATCGTTGCACGAACGACTTCTCGAACTTACAAATGGCAAAGGCCCGGACGTGATTATCGAAGCGGTTGGGCTGTCGCAAACGTTTCGCGCAGCGGTGGAAGAAGTGGCCTTCACTGGCCGGGTTGTCTACATCGGTTACGCGAAAGAACCTGTCGTCTACGAAACCCGCCTCTTCGTTCAGAGGGAGTTGGACATTCTGGGCTCGCGCAACGCCTTGCCGGAAGATTTTCAACGCGTGATTCAATTGCTCGAAGAGCACCGCTTTCCCGTTGAGGCTGCCGTCGGTACGATCGTCAGCCTGGAAGAAGCTCCCGGCATTTTGCAGGCATGGAGCGAGAATCCACAACGATTCACAAAAATTATGGTTCGCTTGGATTGAATCTAAGTCTGAAACGAGAGTGATACCGATGGTTTTGAACCCAGGACAACCCGTCAGCAACTCCGCGCAAAGTTCGCCGACTCCTGCCAAACGTTCACTCGCCAGTGCGTCGCACCATCTTTTTCCCGCTGGACAAATCGTGCCGTTCATCCTGGTCACCGCACTTTTCTTTCTTTGGGGAATTCCCAACAATTTGAATGACGTGCTGATCCGGCATTTCATGAAAACGTTCGAGATCAGTCGCTTTCAGGCAGGACTTGTGCAGTCGGCTTTTTACATGGGCTATTTCCTACTAGCTGTGCCTGCCGCTCTACTTATGCGCCGCCTTGGTTACAAATTTGGATTCGTCACGGGTCTGCTACTCTTTGCCGCAGGCGCGTTTCTGTTCTGGCCTGCAGCGCTGGTGGGCAGTTACGGTTTTTTTCTTTTTGCGCTGTTTGTCATCGCCAGTGGACTTTCATTTCTAGAGACCGCATCGAATCCCTTCATCGCGCAACTGGGTGATCCCGATACTTCGGAAAGAAGATTGAATTTTTCTCAGGCGTTTAATCCCCTCGGCGCTATCAGCGGAGCATTGGTGGGAACAATTTTCATTTTTTCCGGAATAGAACTGACGCCGGGCGAAGTTGCCGCGCGTCAAGCTCAACACACCTACGACGCATACCTCCGTTCCGAGACGCTCCGCGTTATCAAACCATATCTGGTGATCGGCACTATTGCTTTGATCTGGGCGTTTCTTATATTCCGCACGAAATTTCCCGCCATTCAGAGCGAGCATGAGAAGGATCCGGGCGACCACGGGCATTTTCGTGAACTTTTTCGTTATCCGCACTTTGTGCTTGCAGTGGTCGCGCAGTTTTTTTACGTTGGTGCGCAAGTTGGCACATGGAGCTACTTCATTTCTTACGTACAGGAATACGCACACCAGCCGGAAAGGATTGCCGGATATTTTTTGACTGGAACCCTCGCTGCATTCGGAGTGGGCCGCTTTTTCTCGTCCTATGTCATGCGGTTCATAGCGCCGAATCGCTTGATGGGGATTTACAGTGTCTTAAACATTGCACTTGTCAGCGTAGCAGTTGTTAAACCAGGATGGATGGGGCTTTGGTGCATCTTTCTCACCAGTTTTTTTATGTCGCTGATGTTCCCGACGATTTTCGCTCTCGGATTGAAAGGGCTTGGCCCAAATACCAAGATTGGCGGCTCGCTGCTTGTAATGGCCATCATCGGAGGTGCGGTGCTCACCCCTTTGATGGGTTTTATTTCAGAGCAATTTCACAGCGTGGCTTTGGCCTATTCCGTGCCGCTTTTGGCCTACGTACTCATTGCCTTGTATTCCTTCATGGGTGCCAAGCGAAGGAACACACTACTGGTGTAACACCATCTCTGATGCGCGGCGGTTCATCAATTCTAACTCTGAAGCGCTTTATGGCCTCAGCTTGGCAAGTTCTCAACCGTAACGCTACACTTTCATGCAGGAGCACTGGATGACCGAAGGAGTAATTTTTTCTCGTGCTAGCAATTTCGCCAAACTTATCCTCTTAAGCGTCCTATTGCTCTCCTCGAGAGTCTCCGGGCAGGGAATCGCCCAAGGCCCTCCACCACCACCCAACGCCAAGTCCACCAAGTGCAAAGACCATGCGATTTCTCAATTGTTAGATGTTACCGAAAAGTCCGGCATTCTTTTTTCGCACACTTCCGCTCCCGAGAGCCGGTACATCATTGAATCCATGAGCGGGGGAGTTCTGCTTTTCGATTACGACCGCGATGGCTGGCTAGACATTTACTTCACAAATGCCCCGACTGTGGAGATGGCCCTCAAAGGACAAAAGTCCAAGGGCGCGCTGTATCACAACGATCACGACGGCACGTTTACCGACGTGACCGACAAAGCTGGTATTGGGTATCCGTGTTTCGCTATGGGTGGCGCCATCGCTGATTTTGACAACGATGGCTGGCCGGACATGTATATCACCTGCTATGGAGGCAATGTCCTCTATCACAACAATGGTGACGGCACCTTCAAAGATGTCACCAAGAAAGCTGGGGTGGCGGACGGCCGCTGGTCTGCGGGTGCAGCTTTTGGCGATTATGATGGTGATGGGTTCGTCGACCTGATGGTGACCAATTACGTCGACCTCGACATCCATAATCCGCCCATATTTGGCAGCAGCGTTACCTGCAAATTTATGGGAATTGATGTGCAGTGCGGCCCTCGCGGACTGAAAGGCGCGGGCGATTCTCTTTTTCATAACAATGGTGATGGCACCTTCACGGACGTTTCAAAGAAAGCCGGTGTCGACGATCCCAACGGATATTATGGCCTTACGACGGTCTGGGCTGATTTCAATAACACGGGGCGTCCGGACATTTATGTTGCAAACGATTCCACGGCTGGGTTTCTCTACCGCAACGACGGCAACGGAAGATTTACCGACATCGGTCTAGAATCGGGTACAGCGCTTGGTGAAGATGGCCACGAGCAGGCGGGAATGGGCGTGGCCGTGGGCGATTATCTGCATACTGGCCGGCCTTCGATTGCTGTTACAAATTTTTCCAACGACAACACTCCGTTGTACCGCAATGACGGCAATTGGGATTTTCAGGATGTTTCCTATCAGGCAGGAACCGGCCTGCTTTCCGTTCCTTATGTGAAGTGGGGAATTGCATTCGTCGATCTTGATAACGATGGATGGCTTGACCTTGTCACCGTCACGGGGCATGTCTATCCGCAAGCAGACCAACTGCCTTCCGGAGCAAAATATCGAGAACCAAAACTCGTTCAATACAATCAGGGGGACGGAACGTTCTGCGATGCCAGCGAACAATCGGGTCCAGCGATCCTCAGGCCAAATGTTTCGCGCGGACTCGTCGCAGGTGATCTCTTTAACGATGGCCACATGGATTTGGTTGTAGGCGAATTAACGGGAAGGCCTTTGGTGCTACGGAATCCCGGAATTCCCGGCCAGCACTGGGTGAGCTTTGAACTGGCCGGCACGAAGAGCAATCGCATGGCGATTGGTGCCCGACTGAAGATTGTCTCTGGCGGGACGACGCAAACCGAGGAGGTCCACAGTGGTGGCAGCTATATCTCGCAAAGCGACCAGCGCGTTCACTTCGGTTTGGGCAAAGCCACAAAGATTGACAGCCTGGAAATTCGCTGGCCCTCTGGCAAAGTGGAAACAATCAAAGATCTGGAGGCTGACAAGTTTTATAGCGTTTTGGAGGGGGAGGGCATTGTTCCGCGCGGTAGAATTCTTCCGACTGCCATAAAAAGGCAATAACTTGCCGCGCCCGCTTGACGCGTCATCGCACTTTCTATATGGTCAACGCGAACGGTGAATATAGTTACCTTCAACGGTTCAACAGATGTCCGTTTCAGATTTGCGCGCCCTGTAAGGGATCAATCATTTCGGGAAATCGAGGGCTCATCCGCCCATGCGCTACATACTTGCACTAGACGCCGGCACAACCAGTGTTCGCGCCATTCTTTTCGATTATAGCGGCCGGATCTCTGCCGTCGCCCAGCGGGAAATTCGCCAGATCTACCCGCAAGCCGGCTGGGTGGAACACGATCCTGAAGAAATTTGGACCTCGCAAGTTGCCGTGGCCATGGAAGCACTTGGTAGTGTGCATGCTTCCGCTTCTGATATCGCCGGCATCGGCATAACCAATCAACGCGAGACCGCCATTGTCTGGGACCGCGAATCCGGCAAGCCGGTGTACAACGCGATCGTCTGGCAAGATCGTCGCACCGCAGGAACGTGTGATGAACTGCGGCGACGTGGGGCGCTGAAAACGATTCAGAAGCGTACCGGATTACTGCTCGACTCTTATTTTTCAGCGACCAAAGTCACCTGGATTTTGGATAACGTTGCCGGGGCGCGCGAGAAAGCCGAGCAGGGCAAACTTGCCTTCGGCACCGTGGACAGTTGGCTGGTGTGGAAACTGACGAGCCGGACGAAGCATGTCACCGATGTCAGCAACGCTTCACGCACGCTGTTGTTCAATATTCACAAGGGGGAATGGGATCCAGAACTCTTGAAACTATTTCGTGTTCCAGCCTGCCTGTTGCCGGAAGTTCGCTCTTCCAGCGAGGTCTATGGACTTGTGAATTCCATCGTCGGCCTTCAGGACATTCCGATCGGCGGTATTGCCGGAGATCAACAAGCCGCGCTGTTCGGACAGATGTGCGTCAAACCTGGCGGCACAAAAAGCACCTACGGCACAGGATGTTTCCTGTTGCAAAATACCGGCGGGAAAGCCGTCAACTCCAAGAATCGCCTTCTCACTACGATTGCATGGAAGATCGGTCAGAAAACAGATTACGCGCAGGAAGGCAGCGTGTTTATTGGCGGCGCGGTTGTGCAATGGTTGCGCGACGGATTGAAGCTGGTGCGCTCGGCTGCGGAAATAAACCAACTGGCTGGCACCGTGAATGACAGTGGCGGACTCTACCTCGTTCCCGCATTTGCCGGTCTCGGAGCGCCACATTGGGATTCCTATGCGCGGGGACTTCTGATCGGAATTACGAGGGACACTTCGGCGGGACATATCGCGCGAGCGGCGCTTGAAGGAGTCGCCTTTCAGGTGGCAGATCTGCTGGATGCCATGCAAAGCGACACTGGCAAAAAACTAAAAGAACTGCGCGTTGACGGCGGTTTTACAAAAAGCGAATTGTCGATGCAATTCCAGGCCGACATTCTGGGAATTCCCATCATTCGCCCGGCGGTGACCGAAACAACCGCATTGGGTGCTGCTTACCTTGCTGGACTGGCCGTAGCCTTTTGGAAGGATATCGACAGCATTGCTTCACAGTGGAAGGTAGAGAAGATATTCGAACCAAAGATGCGATTGTCGCAAGCTGACGAATTGCGCGCTCGATGGCACCAGGCATTGGCTCGAGCCAAAGAGTGGGAGGTTCCCATTAAAGAAAATAAGAACCGCAAAAGAAGAAATAATCAATAAGACTAACGATACCGCCAAGGAGAATTCCCACGAAACGCGCAGAGATGTTGAATCAAGTTCGAGCGCAACGCGAGCCTCTCGGCATAATCGTCGTCGGAGGCGGCGCCACTGGCGTTGGTGTGGCTCTCGATGCTGCTGCACGCGGATACCGCACTCTGTTGCTGGAGCAGCACGATTTTGGAAAGGGAACTTCCAGCCGCAGCACCAAGCTGGTTCATGGCGGCGTTCGTTACCTTGAACAAGGCCAGGTTTCACTGGTCATGGAGGCGCTGAAAGAGCGCGGCCTGCTTCGGCAGAATGCCCCTCATCTCGTTAGCGAACTACCCTTTGTTGTTCCAAATTATTCCTGGTGGGAAGGCCCGTTCTATGGCATCGGACTGAAAGTCTATCAGGCCATGGCGGGCAAGTATGGATTCGGGCCTTCCGAAATTTTAACAAAGGAAGAAACACTTGAGCGCCTTCCGAACATCAACACGGAAGGACTGCGAGGCGGAGTCATTTATTATGACGGCCAATTTGACGATGCACGCTTGCTGATTGATCTCGTTGCCACGGCTGTGGAACAAGGCGCCATCCTGCTCAACTACGCCAAGGTTACCGGCCTCACCAAAGACGCTGACGAGATGGTGAACGGAGTTCTGGCGCGCGATGTCGAGACCGGCGAGGAATTCGCGCTTAAGGCAAAAGTGGTCATCAATGCCACCGGCCCGTTCACAGATTCCGTCCGCCACATGGCCGAAGCAAAAGTGGAAGACATGGTCTCTCCCAGCCAGGGCGCGCACATCGTTCTCGATCGATCGTTTCTGCCCGGGGACCACGCCATCATCGTTCCGCGCACTAGCGATGGCCGCGTCATGTTCGCAATTCCCTGGCACGGGCACACACTGGTTGGAACAACAGACACTCCAATTGAACAAGCCGATCTGGAGCCTGTTCCCATGGAGCATGAAATCGAGTTTATGCTGAGCACGGCGAGCTTGTATCTCGCGAAGAAGCCGGCCAAGAGTGACATCCTAAGCACATTTGCCGGGATTCGGCCCTTGTTGCGTTCCGGCGACGGAAAAAACACTGCGGCTGCTTCGCGCGATCACGCGATCCTTATCGATCCTTCTGGTTTGGTGAATATCGCGGGCGGCAAATGGACTACGTATCGCAACATGGCGGAGCATTGTGTAGACCAAGCGGCTACGCTGGCGCGGTTGACGGAACGCGACAGTGTTACGAAACATCTCAACATCCACGGCTTCCACCAGCACGCCGAACGCTTTGGTACGCTGGCTTTCTACGGCTCCGACGCGCCATTCATCCAGAACCTCATTCGAGCAGATGCCGCTCTTGGGCAACCCATGCACCCGGCACTGCCGTACTGTGCTGCGGAAGTAATTTGGGCGGTGCGCGAAGAAATGGCTCGTACAGTGGAGGATGTGCTAGCGCGTCGAACACGCGCGCTGTTTCTCAACGCACGGGCCGCCATTCTGATGGCTCCGCGTGTTGCGCAGATCCTTGCCGACGAACTTGGCCGCGACGAAAGGTGGCGCGACAGCCAGGTGCAGATTTTTCAGGAATTGGCGCAAGGCTATCTTGTGAAAGGATAATTGACGTGAAAATTCTCGCGGCGTGCGATTGCACTTGGATTTGCTGCCGGCGGTTTTCTCCGCTACCCTCTGGAACTCTATATGCCAAACTTTTCGAGACGCGACATGCTCAAGTCTGCTATCTCTGGTGTGACCATGGCTTCCATACCTTCCACTTTGTGGTCTGAACAAAATGCGCCAACCCCCACGCCGCGCAAAGGCCGAATCAAACAATCCGTTTCCCGGTGGTGCTATCAGCAGATTCCCGCTCGACGAACTTTGTGCCAAATCCGCGCAGATGGGTCTGAAAGCAATCGACCTGCTCAATCCGGATGAATTTGAAGTGCCGCGTCGCTACGGCTTGATTTGCAGCATGGGCTATGCCGGAGGAGGCGAGATTGAAAGCGCGATGAACCGCGTTAGCAACCACGCGAAAATCGAAGAGTCGTTTCGCAAACTGATTCCCGTTGCCGCCAAGGCTGGCGTGCCAAACGTCATTACGTTTTCTGGGAATCGTGCCGGAATGTCGGATGAGGAAGGCGCCAAGAACACGATCATCGGATTGAATCGCGTAAAGAAAATCGCCGAGGATCACGGCGTCACCATTTGCCTGGAACTTTTGAACAGCAAGGTCGATCACAAAGACTATATGTGCGACCACACGGCGTGGGGAGTGCGTGTCATGGAAGGCGTGAATTCACCGCGAGTGAAACTTCTCTACGACATCTATCACATGCAAATCATGGAGGGTGACCTGATTCGCACCATCCAGCAGAATATCCAGTGGCTAGGGCACTTTCACACCGGCGGCGTTCCCGGAAGGCATGAACTTGACGATACGCAAGAAGTGCAGTGGGATGGCGTGATGCGGGGCATCGTCGCGGCCAAATACGAAGGATATGTCGCGCACGAGTTTATTCCGACACGCGACCCGCTCACATCATTGCGTCAAGCCGTTGATCTTTGCGATGTGTAGTGGAGGTCGTCGCGATTTTGCCGGCTGAAAATGAATTCAACGATCAGTGCTTCATTCTGCAATGGAACAACTGCTGCCTGGAAATGGCGGAACGAATGACTCGTATTCTGGTCACCGGCGCGACTGGCAAAGTTGGCCATCACTTCATTGAACGAGCGCTTCAGTCTGAAGCCCTTCCGAACGTTACCATCCGCGCGTTGTGCCACAATCGGCTTCTTGAGCCGCGCCCTCGATTGGAGATTGCCCGGGGCAGCATTTCCGATCGCTCCGTCGTGAGTAAGGCTATGGAAAGCGTCACTCACGTGTTGCACTGTGCCACCTGCAAAGAAACGTCAGACGATATTATCAATGTGGCAGTGAAGGGACTATTCTGGCTCCTCGAAGAGTGCCGAGTCAGCACTGTCTTTCAACAATTCATTTTGCTCGGGGGCGATTGTTCCGTCGGGCATTTCTTTTACCCGCATCCCGACCCGGTAACCGAACAGCAGAAGCACACCGCGTATCCCGGCTGTTACGCACTGTCCAAGGTTTTGGAAGAGACGATGCTGGAGCAATACTTCATCCAATACGGTCTGAACGGTTGTTGCCTGCGCGCGCCCTGGATTATGGAAAAGGATGATTTCAAATTCACGCTCTCCTTCGGCGACGATGTTTTTGGCGGCCCGCGTTGGCGTGATCTCGTCGGTCCGGAAAAAGCTGACGCCTATTTAAAGAGTGGAACGATTCCCATCATGCTCGATCCTGACGGCCAGCCCGTAAAACGTAATTTTGTTCATCTAAGCGACCTCGTCGAGGCTATCCTGACTGCGTTCGATCATTCCAAGGCTCACCAGCAAACTTTTAACATTTCGATGGATGAACCAGTGGACTACCAGCAGGTGGCCGATTACCTGCAGCAAACGCGCGGACTTCCTTCTGTGGCGATCAAGACTCCATTTCATTCCACCTGGCTTGACAATACCAAGGCTAAATTCCTGCTCGGTTGGCGGCCTCGGGTTGATCTGAAGCGCCTGATCGATGAAGCCTGGAGTTACCATCGCGACGCTGGCGATCCGCGTCACGTCTGGTATCCGGGATAGCGCGATTCGACCGCAAGAAATGCATTTCTATCTTTGCTCCAGAGCTGCGTTGCGGCCAGTCGTGCCGCAGAATAGAATGAGGTTTGTTTGGAACGCCAGTGTTTCATGCACCTCTCAAAAAGGGGAATTTGGGCCAGGGAATGAATTCTGTTTGCACCGTGAAGCCTCACCAGCACTATCGAGTGCTCTATCTGCCAAGCTATTTCATCTCCACAACGCTTTGGTTGGCCTGCGTGTTTGCCCAGACAGCGATGTCGCGGACCCCTCCCGTTCCCCAAGCTGATGCCATCAGCATCGAAGGCATGGTTCATGACGCAACTGGTCAACCCGTGGCGGGAGCCTCTGTTGTATTGCAAGAGAAGGCGCAGGACGCTTCACTCGAGACAAAAACGGATGTGGGGGGGAAGTTTGGTTTTTCGCTCCGTAAAGATGGCGACTACACCGTCACTGTAGAAAAATCAGGATTCGTCAAATGTGTTACCGACTCACTGACCTTATCTGCAGGGCAAAGGAGACATCTCGATCTGCTTCTTCAGACCGCGACGACGGCCCGATCCGCTGCTGCTGGAACAATGGATTTCGATGACAGGCCAAACTTTGCCGTGGCGGGAGTCACTGATTGGTCCGGTGCAGGCGGCCATGGATCAGACACGACGCTCCGCACCAGCGAAGCCTTTGCACGAGAAACTCTAGCCCTCAAATCCAACGAGTCTAAAGATGCTTCTCACACTACGTCAGCAACAACCGCCGCGCCTGAGGTCATCGAAGCGGAACGCAAACTACACGCGGCTGCTGCTGCCGCCCCCAACGACTTCGAAGCCAATCATCAACTCGGCGAATTCTATCTTCACTCCGGGAGATCTCGCGATGCTATTGCTCCTCTGAAAGCCGCGTATCAGGTCAATCCCGAAAATATTGCCAATGCTTACAGTCTGGCTCTAGCGTACTGCTCCAACGGTGACTTAGTGCTTGCTCGCGATCTAGCGGCTAAGACGATCGAGAGCGCAGAAGACAAAGTTCGTCGCGACCTCATGACTGGCAGCATTTCTTATCGGATGGCTCATCCTCCAGGATCAGGTGGCGAATGGGTACCACTGGCCAATTTTCACCGGCTAATGGGCGATCTCGATGAGCGATTGGGCGATCCCCTCCGCGCCGTGCACGAATATGAGCGTGCCGCGACTCTCGATCCCAGCGAACAGAATTATTTTGAGTGGGGCAGCGAACTTCTTCTCCATCGAGCGGTCGCTCCTGCAGTAGCTGTCTTCAAAAAGGGATCACTTGCCCACCCGGACTCATCGCGATTGCTTGTTGGGCTCGGTGCCGCTTTGTTTTCTGCCGGTTCTTACGATGACGCTTCTCGCGAGTTGTGCCACGCCTCGGACTTAAGCCCGGACGATTCCACTCCTTATCTTTTTCTCGGAAAAATGGATGTATCTTCGCCCACCTTGTTTCCTTGTATCGAAGGTAAATTGGCTCGTTTTCTGAAGAATCAGCCTGCCAATGCGTGGGCCAACTATTATTTCGCGATGTCGCTCGTTAAAAAAGATCGCGAAGCAAATAATTCAGTCGATATTCAGCAGGCCCAAGCTCTATTGGAAAAATCGGTAAGCCTCGACTCGAAATTTGGTGAAGCCTATTTGCAGCTTGGAAATTTGTACGCGGCCCAGGGTGCATCCGACAAAGCCATCGCCGCCTACACGAAGGCAATTGAAGCCACGCCCAGTCTCAGCGAGCCTCACTACCGCCTCAGCCTACTTTACAAACGTAGTGGCCAGAAGGCGAAAGCTGACCAGGAAATCCAGTTCTACAAACAGGTAGATAAGACTGAAGCCGACGCCGCTGAGCGCCAGCGCCACGAAATTCAACAATTCCTGATTATCTTAAAGGAGCAGCCGGCCGCCTCAGTGCCGCACTGAAAATCCAAGCTGCTTATTTGCTTTTGGGTTTAGTTGGTTCGACCATCCCGCCGCCCTCGCGAATCGTTAGTATCTGGTTGGCCTTCACCTGTGTGAATTTTTCAATCTTCTGCGTCGTCGGCCACTTCACTTCAATCAAATCGATGGTCTGAGCTTTTCCCAGCCCGAAATGCAGCCGAAGATCGGATTGCGACATCACACTCGACCCGCTGTGCACTTCGTCCATTTGTATGTGCGTGCCGAGTCACTACGCGGACGCGCGCGCCAATCGCCGTGCGATTGCATTGTGTTCCGATCAGTTTGAGCTTGATCCAGTTCTTCGCGTTCCCGCCATCGTTGCGCAGCAGCGACGGCAAGTCATTCATGTTCAGGATCAATGCATCCATATCACCATCGTTGTCATAGTCCCCAAATGCGGCACCTCGACTCGAGAATTTCTCGCTGATGCCCGGGCCCATCTCCGCGGAAACATCCTTAAAGCGTCCGTCGCTCAGATTCTTGTACACTAGCCGTGGGTTCGTGAATTCCTGTCCAATCTCACGCCCACCGATTTCCGGGTAGACATGGCCATTCACTTGAAGAATATCCGCCCATCCATCGTTATCGTAATCGATAAACGCGCATCCCCACGCCACATAGCGATTGTTGATTCCTATTCCCGAAGAGAACGTGACATCTGTAAATGTCCCGTCACCGTTGTTGTGGTACATGTTGCAGGTATCATCCGCGAAGTTGGTCTTAAAAATATCGAACCATCCATCGCAGTCATAATCCGCTACGGCGATGCCCATCCCTGCCTGTTCGTGGCCGTTTTCGCTGAACGAGCAACCTGCAATCACGGCAATATCCGTAAACGTTCCGTCCTTGTTGTTGTGATACAGAATGCTCGGTTGTGAATCCACGGCCACGTAGATGTCGGGCCATCCGTCGTTATCGAAATCGTATGAGACCGCGGTAATCGAATATCTCGGCCCCGGTTTGAGTATTCCGGCCTTCTGCGAAACGTCCGTAAACGTTCCGTCGCCATTGTTGTGATACAACAAGTTCGTGTCGCCCGGCAGGCCGCGCGGCCCGCACATCACCGGTATTCCCTTCCATTGGCACGATGCCTCTTCCGTATCCATCGGCATGTTATCTGGATCCAGCTTGATGTAATTGCAGACGAACAAGTCCAGTCGCCCGTCACGGTCGTAGTCCAACCAAGTGCAACCGGCGCCCCAGCGATACTGCTCACCATGAAGGCCGGCTTTCCTGGTCACATCCGTAAACGTGCCGTCACCGTTGTTGTGCCACAAAATATTGTGTCCCCAATAGCAACAGAACAGATCGTCCCACCCGTCGTTGTCGTAATCGCCCACGCATACGCCGGTCTGCCAGCCGGTGCGTCCCAATCCAGATTTCTCCGTTACGTCCGTAAATGTTCCATCCCGATTGTTTTTGTAAAGATGAGAGGTCGGCACTTTTCCCGCTGGCCACTTCGCATCCAGCCGCGTCCCATTCGTTAAATAAATATCCAACCAGCCGTCGTGGTCATAATCAAAAAAGGCGATGCCGCTTCCCTTGGCTTCGATGATGTAGCGCTTGTGTTCCAGCCCGCCCCATACGTTCGGTATGTTCAGGCCGGCTTCACGCCCTACATCGACGAATTTGACTCCCGGATCGACAGGCGAATTTGGAAGGCTCGCAGCCTCCACGACAAGTGGCCGCGTCCACTTCCACAGCGGCGTCGCTAGGGAGTCTAAAAGTTGGCTGCCCAGCAAGACAAGCGAGTTTCCCAAAAACTGTCTTCGCGGTAGATTCATAGCCTGTTATTTTCCGTCCCGGGCAGTTTTCTCATCGGCTTTTAAATTTTGGAAATTCTCGCGGCACGATCCCCGCGCCTTCTTTCACTGCAATAATTTTGTCGATGGGCACATTCGTCAGTTTATCCATCTGCCCGCTCGGCCAGGTGATGTCCAGCGAATCGATCTTGGTCCGCTTCCCCAAGCCAAAAAATATTCGTGGATCGTGGGCGCACATGTATCCCATTCCACCCCGGGCCTGCTCCACGTGGGTGATTCCTTCTGAAGTGAGTTTCAGCGATGCTCCGATGCCGTCACGGTTGGAGCGCGTTCCGATCAGCAAAATCTCCAGCCAGTGATTGGCGTTTCCCCCGTCATTGCGGAACAGCGACGGATAGTCGTCGCGATTGTTTGTGACGATATCGATGTCGCCGTCGTTGTCATAGTCAGAGATCGCAATCCCTCGTCCCACGATGGGGCGCATGAAGTCCGGACCGAGCGACTCAGAGACTTTGTCAAACTGCCCTTTGCCCAAGTTCCGGAACATCAACATTGGCTCCTTATAAGTCACTTCGCTGTGATACAGGTGTACGTTGTCTACCATCGCACCATTTACCTGCACGATATCCGGCCAGCTGTCGTTGTCATAATCCACGAACTTTGCAGAAACACCACTCAGAAGCATCGCTTTATTCCCGATGCCCGATCGAAAGGTGTAATCGTCAAACGATCCGTTCTGATTGTTGTGGTACAGCCGGTTCAGCTCAAAATCCAAATGGGTAATGTACACATCTTGCCAGCCATCGCCGTCCACATCCGACGCATCGATTCCCATTCCCGCTTCATATCGGCCGTCTTCGCTGGCTGCTAGTCCGGAAACGAACGATACATCTTGAAATGTTCCGTCCTTCTTATTCAAAAAAAGAAAATTCGGCCAGGAATCATTGGCGATGGCAATGTCTGTCCAACCATCATTATTAAAATCTGCCAGGACCACGCCCATCCCTTTGGCCTCGGGTTTGCCCACACCGGAGGAATCACTGGCATCGGTAAACGTTCCGTCGTGGTTGTTGTGGAAAAGTTTGACCCGCTGGCCTTTGTAATTTCCCGGATGGCAATAGGATCGGTAGCCAGGACGGTGCTCTCCGCACCAGATATTATTTTTTGGCGCCCACTCGATGTAATCGCATATGACCAGATCCAGCCACCCGTCTTTATCGTAATCAAACCAACCCGCACTGGTGGACCATTTGCCCGTATTGCTCACTCCCGCTTTCGCGGTGACATCCGTAAATGTTCCGTTGCCATTGTTGTGATATAGAATCGTGCCGCCGTAGCCGGTCACAAGCATGTCCGGAAATCCGTCATTGTCGAAATCTGCTACCGCCACACCTTGTCCATAATGTCCTTCCGCCGCTACCCCCGCTTTCTCCGTGACATCTGTAAACGTTCCGTCTCCGTTGTTGTGGTAGAGCGCGGAGCGCAGCGGCCGCGTAGGTTTGTAGCTCTCGGTAGCCGCCGACTGCACAAAATACAAATCCATCAGTCCATCCTGATCATAGTCGATCCAGGCAACACCAGTTCCCATCGTCTCGAGATACAGTTTGTCTTCGGTACCCGTTCCATCCTGCAAAAATGTAATTCCCGATTCTTTCCTCACGTCAACATAGCGAACCTTGATTGGCTGGTCCTGCACCTTCGCCTCTTGGCCGCCATTTGTCGGCGGGGGACACAGGCTCACTCCGGATAGAATGGCCACTCCAAGCAAACCGTTGAAGCGCTCTCTCCGTAGCAATTTGCGACGGACTAAAGATTTTCTTTTCATTTTCACAGTGTCCGGTCGGCTAGCATGAACGCGAGTTGTAATAGTTGCTGTCTTGCGGCCAAGGGCATGGGTTCATGCTCGGAAGATGGTGCCGCTGGTGCTATCGAGAGCGCCTCTTCAATCCGGTTCAAATCAAATCCGCCTGCCGCTTTACTACCCTTGAAGCGGTTGAGCACTTCGCGAGCCTTTGCAATCTGTCCCGTTTGATAATAAAAAACGCCAAGCGTCGAATAACTCCCCGGCCATTCGGGAAGTAGATCCACCGCGCGCACGAAATGTTCCTCTGCCTTCACCGTCTTGCCTTCCATGGCAGACACAAGACCCATTCCCCACAAAATCTTTCCGGAACTTGGGATTCTTGCCAGCCCGGTTAGCAGCGTTTTTTCTGCCGCGCCCACATTGTTTTGACGCAACTCCACCAGGGTTAGCGACAGGTAATTCTGATCGTTATCCGGGCTACGGTTAATAGCATCGCGGAAAATTTCCGAAGCGCGGGTCGCATCTCCCAGATGCGAGTGGACATCTCCCAATAGCGCCAGATACGCATCGTCCTGCTGGCCTTTTTCCGAAATCTTCTGCAACGTGGCAAGTGACTCGGCATAAAGCCCTTTTCGAAAACAGGCGTCGGCCAGATCGAATTTTGCATCATCTGATTCCGGATTCGCGGTCAAAGCGTTCTGAAAATGCTGGATGGCTTCGGTATACAAGTGCCACCGCGCCAGCAGCACTCCAATGCCAGTTTGCGTTCGATAGTCCCCCGAACTGATTGCGTCAAGTTGGGCGATCGTACCTCGAGCCTCATCGAATTGGCCGAGTTTCAAGTACGCTTCCGCCAGCAGGTACAAATCACGAGGCTGGTCGGGATGCTTCTTCACCTGCTCGACCAATTCTGCTACATCCTGTTGCGTTCGGTCTTTTGGTGAAAGGCTGGAACGGTTGTCCACATAATCGAAAAGATGTTGATAAGGATAAGGCCCGGTCGCTGTCTCTTTCGAGAGGCTCTGGAACACTGCGAGATCGCGCTGCGCCGCCTCCATCTGGTGGAGGTTTCTTTCCACCATGGCCAGTTTGTAATAGCCCCCAGCGGCATCACGACTTACCTTCACATACTTCCTCAGTAAGTCCGCCGCTTCTTCATAGCGTTTGTCGGCGATACGTAGATTTGCCAGCTCCAGCAATGCTTCGGGATAATCCGGATTCGAGCGCAGTGTGTCTTGAAAGTATTTTTCGGCGACCGCGGCATTTCCCTGCCGCTCCTCGATGTATCCCAGGTTGAACAGACACGAAGCGTCTCGCGGATCTTTCTTCAAGCCCTCCTGAAAATATTTCTTGGCCTCATCGAATTTTCCAAGATTTCGGTAAGAGAGCCCCAGGAAAACATAGGATTTTGACGTCGGATCAACCTGGATTAATTTCTGAAATTCTTCGATGGCCTTGCCAGCCTGACCGGCCATGAAGAAACTCTCGCCTAGCGCGGCGCGCAGATCTGCCCGTTGCGGCGAAACTTTTAAGCCCGACTCCAGCAACGGAATCGCGTCCTCAAAATAATTTTGCGACATGCTGACTCGCGCCAGAAGAAAAATGATGTCCGCGTTGTCCGGCGCCAGTTTATGCGCCCGCACCAGCAAATCCAGTGCGTCTACGGCTCGTTTCTGTTCTTGATATACCTGAGCCAGTACATAAAGAGTTTCGGGAGAGTCTGGTTTCAACTTTAGCGCACGCTTCAAAATCAGTTCCGCCTTATCCGTACCGCCGCCCCGCAGATAGGCTTGTCCAAGGTTGTAAAGGATCTCAAAGCTTTCCGGTTGCAGCGCATTGGCCTTTTCCAGTTCCAGTTGTGCGGCGCTCCACTGTTTTTCCGTCGCCAGGAGCACACCGAGTGTGAGATGCAATTGCACGTCATCCTGGCCGGCTAAGGATATTTCTTTAGCCACTTTCAGTCCTTCGGTCGTCTTGCCTGCTTTCAGATAGGCCTTCATCAAATTGAAACGAGTGGCCGTGTCCTGCGGCTTCACTCTCAGAAGATAGGGAATGGCTTCGCCCGGCTTTCCCTTGGCCAGTAGCACCAGCGCCAGGTTGTAATTACCTTCGCGATTCGTGGCATCGGTAGCCAAAGCCTTACGAAATTCTTTCTCGGCAAGATCGGGCTTTTCCTGAGCCAGATAGACGTTTCCTAAATTATTGTGCAGACCAGCCGATTTGGGATCTAATGACAGCGCATGTTGGAATGCGTTCAATGCGTTCGTGTAATCCTTTTTCTGGCTATAGATAATTCCCAGTAGCTTGTAGCCGTCGGCGCTTGAAGGATTCAGTTTGATTTGCTCCAGCGTTTCATTCCTGGCTTCTTCCATCGAACCTTGTTGCAGCAGGGATTCCGCCTTGGCAAAGGGAGCCGACACACTCGAAGTTGTTTGACCCACAGCACGTTGCACCGGTGGGGCTTGCTGGGCAAAACCGCCTGGAACGTAAATAAAGAGTAGGCCTGCGGCGATCATCGCAATCAGCGTCGGCCGCACTTCGACAATTCCCCTTCGATCCGAAAGTTGAAATAGAGTCTTCATTCCATCGCTAACCATAGCTCCCGGATTTCCGGATGTGGCCCAAATTTCAATGTAGCATCTCCAATGCTTGCTGAGCCATTTTGTGTTGCGGTTGCTTCTCGAGCAGTGCGCGCAAGACTTCTTTAGCCTTCTCTCTGTCCTCCAGAATCACATACAGACGGGCCAGATTCAGATACGCTTGGTCAAAGTTCGGCTCCAACCGTATGCACGTTGAGAATTTATCTTTTGCCTGGTCATACTTCTTCTCTCTCACCAATAACACGCCAAGATTGTTCAGCGCATCGGCATAGCCAGGACGCAGAACCACCGCTTGTTGCAGATACTGCTCGGCCAGTGGAAGTTGCTCTTGACGGGCATACAGCATTCCGAGCGCGTAGTTCACTTCCGGATTTTGTGGCTCGATTTCCATGGCGCGCGTCAATAATTTTTCTGCCTCCGCATTGTTCCCCTGTCTGCGGTAGAGATTTCCCAGGTTCAGTTGCGCGGTGACATAGCTCGGCCTTGCCTGCAGCGACCGCTGAAAATCGCGTATCGCCTCTTCCGCGTGCCCTTCTTGCGCCGCGATCATCCCCAAATTGTTCCATGCTTCCGGGTGGTTCGGGCGCAACCTCACGGCCTGTTCAAGATAGTGCTGCGCCTTCTCTAATTCATTTCGACGCAAATAGAGCGTTCCCAGGTTGTAATACGCTTCCGCTTCTTCAGGTTTCGACGCGATGACTTGCTCAAAGGAAGCCGCAGCTTGTTCCAGATAGCCGTGCTGGAACATCGCAACGCCATACGTAAAATCATTCCGTGCGAATGCGCCCTCGTAAAGAGTCCCGCTGAAGGGAAGCCCCTTTCGCATGCGTTCTGCCGCTGTGCTCGGTGCGATTTTCAAATCTTCGGCGATGCGTTCGGGATCTACTTTGCCTTGATAAATCTTTACGATCTGCCCATCACCGTTGATCAGCAGGGAAGTCGGCACTCCGAGATCTCTTCGCCTGTCAAACATGTGCCGATTAATAATGTTGTATATGCCTGCCACATCAGGGGTAGCCAGCAGTATAGGGAAAGACAACCTTTCCTGCGCCGCGAACGCTCGGACCGCATCCTCATCCCGAGGATCCTCGATATTCAGGGCCAGGATCTTTGGCCCACCGGAAGAAAGCTTCGCCCACTGTTTCTGCAGCAAGCGCAATTGCTCTCTGCTCGCATTAGACGGCATCGCCCAAAACGTAAGCAGCACATCGCCACCGCGAAATGATTTAAGTTCATGGTTCTTCCCCGCAAGATCGGGTAGGGAAAATTCGGGTGCACGTAGGGGCTGGATGAGCCACGTCGTTGCGGTTGAAGGAAGAGTTTCCGGGCTCGGCGGCTGGGAACCATGGCCATACGCTGCTGGGCTCGCCACGAATGCCTTTGCGAGGAACTTATCGCCTCCCTCTTCGATTTCGATTCGGTGATTTACAGGCAATTTCTCGAATTTTTGCGTGAACCCATCTGGCCAGCGTATCGTTGCGCGAACTGCCACTTCCGCGTCCCCAATGCCAAAAAAGATTTCTTTAGTATGCTGCGATAAAAATCCAGAGCCAGCCTGCAGGTACTTCGTCTGCAATTTTCCGCCCGCTTCCAACGTGACAGACGCTCCAATCGCATCGCGATTACTCTTCGTGCCGCGGAGACGAAACGCGATCGATTTACCGCACTCTTTCATGGTGTTGTGCAATATCCGAATTTGCGGCGCATTCCGATTTTTCAGCAGCACCTCCAGCCGCCCGTCGTGATCCACGTCCGCCAACACAAAGGAACGGCTGTCTTCGATGAAGTCCATGCCGACCACACCGGAAACATCAGAGAAAGTCCCATCCTGATTGTTCAGGTACAAAACATTTCTCTCATTGCCATTCCAGGTTGCATCGGAACGGATCAATTCGTTGATGGCATTCCATCCCCGCTCATAACCCTCGGAAGGCGTGGCGTTCTGCGGTGATTTTGCGACCACCTGCCTCCAAAAGAAACTAGAAGCGTCTCGATCGTCCCATCCGGTGAGGTAACCATTCGCAATGTACAAATCCTGGTAACCATCATGGTCAAAGTCCCACGCATCCGTGGACCATGACCATCGCCCAATCTCCACTCCGGCCGGCTCCGCCACGTTTTGAAACTGTCCGGTGCCCTTGTTTCGATACAACGAATTGCCGGTCATGTGTCGCCGGTAAAGTCCCCGAATCATTTCGGGGTCATTCTCGTGGAAGTGTCCCTGCCCAAAAACGCGCATGCCCGCGGGCACCCACATCCCCGCCGCATAGATGTCCTGCTTCCCGTCGTTGTCGTAATCCAGCCAGCAGGCGCTCATGCCTGCGCCTGCTTCTTCTACATGAGCTTCCCCGGATGTCACCGCAAACGTGCCATCGCCCTTGTTCCGGTACAAATTGTTGCGGCCAAAGTCGTTCACAACATACAAATCCGGCCATCCGTCTGCGTTGTAGTCGCCCCAACTGCACGCAAAACTGTAACGATTGTTGTCGACATTCAGGCCCGCGGCTTCAGTGATGTCTTGAAATGCGCCGCTACCCTCGTTGCGGAAAAGAAAATTAGGCGGCCCATTCCGTGCGTCAAAATACGGTGATGGGTAGCGATATTGGTCTAGGCCCAGGTAATAGCTGTACAGACAAAAATAAATATCCAGCCGCCCATCGAGGTCGTAATCCGCCACCGCGGCATGCGTGAACGTGCCCTGTGGCGGCTGTTTAAATTTGAACGCGTCGCGCTTAAGTGCAAATTTTCCGTTGCCTTGATTCAGGAACAGCAGCGGGCCGCTGCCGCATACCACCAAGAGGTCCTGCAACCCCTTATTTTCAAAATCCACGAACAGCGCGCATGCTGACCCGTCTAGGACGCCTACTCCGGCTTGCTGTGTGACATCTTCAAATGTTCCATCGCCGCGATTGCGGTAGAGTCGGTTAGGCAGTCCGGGCGGCTGGCAAACGTAAAAATCATCCAGCCCGTCATTGTCGAAATCCCCTACAGCCAGTCCGTTGTTTCCGTAGACGTCGACGCCGCATGTTCCATCTAAAATCGTGCGCCAGTAGTCCACTCCATGACTCAACTGTTCCCGGTAAGATTCAGTTTGCCCCAGTGCCTGAGCTGTCACGTCGACAAATACGGGCTCTTTCGCGCGGCTTAATGACTCTTCTCGGCAATCCCACTTCTTCACGCGCCAGCCGTTCGCACCCTCGCGTAACCATTCCATTTCCCAATACCCAATGCATTCCTCGCGGCCACCCGCTTTCCGCAAGCCTGCAAAGTCGTATCGAAGCGCAACGCGAAATCGCGAGGCTGCTCCTTCCACTGGTACAATTCCAATAATCTCGAACTCCGCCGTTTCTACTTTCACGAATGTGGCCAGGTACGTTTTCATTTCCTCCAGAAATCGCTCACGCCCGGTCACTCGATTCGTCCCAAATTGTCGCTTGGTCACTTCAATTCCATACTTTTCCCGAATGGTTTTTTCGTGCACGCGACTCAATGAAGTCGCCTCGATCGAGCCATCCACAAATTTCGCCAGCACGTCGTTCGCTGGCGGTCCGGCTTTTAGTGCTTTGCCCCATCCTTCCAATACCTCCTTCACTTCGTATGCATACTTTTCCTCCTTGTAGTCGTCCGAGCCCGGAACCACCAACCGCAGGATATCGTCCAGTGGGGATTTCGCCGGATAGTGCGGAGTAAATCGGTAATCATGAAATGGGAAATCGCCTTGTTCGACGGACCGTTCAAAAGACCGCGATCCGGATGGGCTGCCGAGGATTGATGCCGGGAGGAAAAGCATTGGCGTCCACTGTAGCCCTCTCAGAAAGTGGCGCCGCGAAAATGTTAGTTTTTCGTTTTTGCGATGGGACATTCGTACGTGCCGCGCAGTTACGGCGCAGTCTCAGTATGCTAGCACCAGCCTTGGACCGTTCCAAATTGAGCGCGTCAAAGCTAAAGTGCTCACTTCGTCAGCGCTGGACCGCTCGACGCACCTAAGATCAATTCCGCGGTAATGTGGTATTCCTTGCCCTTCGGATTGGCCGAATCAGAAAGCTCGTGCAGTGCGTCCGCTGCGATCTGGCCCAGCGTGTCTCTATGCACGTCGACCGTCGTGATCGAAGGATTGCAGTATTCCGCCAGTCTTGTTTTGTCGAATCCGGTTACCGAAATGTCCTCCGGAACCCGGCAACCCGCCGCCAGCAATCCCTTGATCACTCCAACTGCCGTCAAATCGTTCACCGCCATCACCGCCGTGGGTCGCGGATCCATTTTCCCAATTGTCAGACCTGCTTTCAGGCCTCCTTCAAATCGCAAGTCGCCATGGAAGATTGGCCCCGGTTGCATCCCCAGCGCCAGCATGCACTTTTCATAGGCTTCCAATCGAACCAGGCTGGATTTCAATTGGGGTCTTCCCGCAACGAAAGCGATTTGCCGGTGCCCATGTTCAAAAAGGTGCCTGACAATCTGTTCGACTCCCGACACATAATCAATCCGCAGATTGCTCATGTACTGCCTCACGGGCGCCAGATCCAGAAACGTCACGGCAATTCTTCTGCGCGCTAATTCGTGAATCAGTTGGAGGCTGATTTCCGAAGTCATGATCGCTACGCCGCGGACCTTGTGCTCCATCATCCGTTCAGCGGCCGCGCGTGTCCGGCGGGGTTCATAATTGGTGTCGCTTAATATCGCGTCGTAACCAAGTTGCCGCGCCCGTGCTTCGAAGCTCTTGATTATCTCCGGGAAGAATGGATTCTCAATGTCAGAGACGATAATCCCCAACGTTCGGCTGTCGCGCGAAGCAAGTTGCCGCGCATAAGCATTCGGGAAATACCCCAGCTTCTTCACGGCAGAGTGCACCAGCCGTTGTGCGCGCTGGCCCGCTTTTCCCGTATTGTTCAGGACGTTGGACACTGTCGCCGTTGAGACTCCGGCAGCCTTAGCAACATCGCTGATAGTTACGCCTCGCACTTTGGCATCCTGGCGCCCTCGACATCTATCTACTTAACATAACGCGCCGATCGAAGTCCTATTTCGCTGGGCGCGGAGTATAGAAGAAGAAAAATTGCTTGACAACATTCAAAATAGCATGATATCCCTCTTTGCAAGTTGTTTCTTTTGGGGTTGCTTTTGGGTTAAGCGGTTAACATCCTTTCTGGGTTTAGGGGTTTTAAGACAGCGGACAGTTTTTGACTTCCAGCATTGGCCATTTGCTGAAAGCACCAGTCGAGGCCAGCAGCCAGGCGCTGTTCGCGTTCGCGAACAGGCCTTGTGGGCTGCTTTCCGCTGTCGCCCCAGGATGCAATCGAAAGTGCGGCGAAATTAGTAGTGGCGAGGCTGAGGAGGAACGTTCATGGATCGCAATTCAGTTTCTACGTGGGTAGTCAGGGCAGCTTTGTTACTTGCGGTCGTTGCTACTCTGTTGCTCGGTGCCGGGTCGTCCTTGGCCCAGGTTGACACCGGCAGCATTCAGGGTACGGTGACAGACGCCTCGGGCGCGAGCATCAGCGGCGCCAAGGTGGTGCTGCTGAATCAAGGCACTGCTGCTTCACTTGCCACCACCACGAGTCCTGATGGCGGATTCAAGTTCTCCCCAGTGCGTATCGGAACTTATACGGTTACGGTAACTTTCGAGGGATTTCAAACCAGCACGCAGAAAGACATTCCGGTAAACGTCGGTTCCGACGTCGTTGCGAATTTCACACTTCAGCCCGGTAAGGTTTCTGAAATCATCGAAGTCACCGGCGCTGCTCCGGTCCTCCAGTCTCAAGATGCGTCGGTAGGTCAGGTCATGGATACGCAGGCGGTGAACAACCTCCCGCTGAACGGACGCAACTTTACGTTCCTCGCGCAATTGGGCGCCGGCGTGAACACCCCCCAGGCGGATACGCGTGGCAATGCGGCAACCGGAGCTTTCTCGGCGAATGGCTTGCGTCCCGCGCAGAACAACTACTTGCTCGACGGTATCGACAACAACTCAGACACTGTCGACTTCTTGAACGGCACGAACTTCGTGGTTCTGCCTCCAGTCGATGCAATTCAAGAATTCAAGGTTGAGACCTCCGGCTTTAGCGCCCAATACGGTCGGTCTGGCGCGGCGGTGCTCAACGCCACCATCAAGTCCGGCACGAATCAGTTGCATGGTGCGGCTTGGGAGTTCTTCCGCAACGACGTGCTCGACGCCGCTGACTACTTTGAAAACGCCGGCGGCGTACCGAAAGGTGCCTTGCGGCAAAATCAGTTCGGTGTTGCTATCGGCGGTCCCGTGGTCATTCCGCACGTGATCAATGGCCGAAACAAGCTGTTTTTCTTCGCCGACTATGAGGGTTTGCGCCGCGTTCAGGGCACCATCTTGACCGGAAGCGTACCTACGGTTGCCGAACGGGACAGTTTTGACACGAATACTCTGAATTTTACCGACCTCATTTCTGCTCAGTCGGGAACACATACGGATGCACTCGGCCGCATTCTTCCGAAAGGGACGATTCTTGATCCCTCCACTACTCGCGCAACGACTGCCGGTGCGGTAGACCCCAACACTGGGTTGGTTGCGACGAGTTCTGGATTTGTCCGTAATCCGTTCACGAATGGCTCTTGCGCAAACAACACTACGAACTTTACTGGAGCCGCAGTCTCTGCTTGCGGTCTGAACCAGATTCCCGTTTTAAACGGGCTAGGCCAGCCGCAAGTGGACGCGAACGCCATAGCGCTTCTGCAGCTTTATCCACTTCCGAGCAACGGAAACGTGTTTTCGAATTTTGCGAATTCACCAAAGCTCTATGAGCACAGGAACTCCTTTGACACCCGCATGGATGCCAATTTTAGCGAGCATGATCAGCTCTTCTTCCGCTTTAGCTACGTGGATGATCCGCAGTTCATCCCCGGCATCTTCGGTGGAATTGCTGATGGCGGCGGTTTCCAACAAGGTAACCAGACGGCGAATGCAACGCAGACCGTGCTCGGCTGGACTCACACCTTTAATCCCACCGCAATTAACGTAGCGCACGTAGGGTTCAACTACCTGCATACCACGCGCGTTTCTCCGTCTGCAAACGACCTATCCAATATCCCCCTTACCTACGGGATCCAGGATATCCCACAGGACTCAGAAAACGGCGGTCTTCCTGCCTTTGGCATTAACGGATTGCAGACCCTTGGCAGCAACGCCTTCTTGCCTTCCGATGAAGTCAGCTCTACGTTTCAGGCCACCGACGACTTTACCAAGATTTACGGCAAGCACACCTTCAAAGCCGGCTTTGAATATCAACACGTGAAGTTCTCCACGTTACAGCCACCCTGGTCACGCGGCGAGTTCGATTACAACGGAGACTACACCGATGTTGTCAACTCCAACAACGGCAATACTGGGCGGGCGGCATTCTTACTGATTCCCCAGCGCGCCACTGTTCCGGGCGGCGTGGATTACCTCGGAGGCTCCACAAACGTCTTCGTTTCCAACATCTCGCTGACCGACAACGGCAAGAACTACTACGGCGGCTACGTTAACGACGACTGGAAACTTACCAATAAACTGACGATCAACCTCGGCGTGCGCTGGGATTACTTTGGACTGGTTCTTGAACATCACGCAAACCAGGCCAACTTCGTCCCGGGCGGGCCTCCAACCGGCGGTGCGATGTACATCATCCCGAGTGGGCCCAACGCAGGTAATCTGTCAGGGAACTTCTTGGCCCAACTCGCTGCCGACAATATCACTCCGGTCGCTACCAATGTTTTTGGAAAGGGACTTGGAAACTCGCAAGCCAACAATTTTGCGCCCCGTGTTGGTTTCGCCTACCAAATTAGCCCCAAGCTGGTTGCGAGGGGTGGGTTTGGCATCTTTTACAACGGGTTTGAGAACCGTGGGTTTTCGCCAAATCTTGGGGAAAACTATCCCTTCCAGTTCAACTTCAATTACTCGGAACCGAACAACCATACTTCGGTGACGTTTCCGGGTTGCGATACAGCAGGTCCTGGGAATACAGCAACCTTTGAAACTGGGTTCTCTTGTACTCCTCTTGATCCCCTCCTCGTTAGCGCCAGAGGCTTAGGACTGCGTGGGATTCAGTTTGACTATCAAACACCTTACTCCATGGGCGGAAACCTTACCTTGCAGTATCAATTGACGCCTACCATGTCTCTGCAGGGTGCTTACGTCACTTCGTTGGCACGTCACTTGGAAGTTTTCCCGAATTCCAATAACGTTACACAGTTATTCCCTGCAAGTACTGCCCTCGACGGCAAAGTTGACCCCATTACGAACCTAACCGTGGGCTCCCTCCGGCCATTTCCTGGTTTCAGCGGAGGCAATAGTTTCGCAGCCACGGAAGGTACAAGCGCTTATCACGGGTTGCAGACCAGGTTGGAGAAGCAATTTGGTGGCGGCCTGAGCTTCCTCGCCACTTATACCTGGTCTAAGACGCTCACTGATGCGCTCGACTTGCTGAACAATCCTGGGAGCGCTGGAAATTATCGGGCACCCGATATTCCGGGCTTCGGAATTAAGCAGGACCGGGGCTTGGCATCTTTTGACATCCGCAATGTGTTTCACTTCAGCGGCAGTTATGATCTACCGTTCGGTCAAGGAAAGAAGTTTGGCTCTAATGCCAGTGGCTTCAGCAATCAAGTGATCGGCGGCTGGAGTGTGAACACAATCATCACAATTCAAGGTGGCCAACCGATTACATTCACTTGTCCTACAACCACCGCGGCAGGAACCAACTGCTACGACCTGCGTGTAAGTGGGGAGAATCCGAAGCTTGGAATTTACACAGACACCAACGGAAGGCCGAACTGGATTGGCAATCCTGGGGCGTTTGCACAACCATGCACTTTGGGTCCAGGAGGCGCGCCACTGACCACTCCAACAGGTTGCGTCCCTCTCGCGGGACTTGCGGCACTGGGCGGTTATCATACCTCGATCCCGGGACCCGGATTCCAGCGCTGGGACTTCTCGGTCTTCAAGAACTTTACCTTCAAAGAGCGCTACACACTCCAGTTCCGTACGGAGATCTTCAACGTGATCAACCATCCTAACTTCAACGCTCCGAACTTTGGTGGCAATGGTGTCGTAGCCATCGGCGGTTCCGGCGACCTCACCAGTTCGAACTTTGGCGAGATCGGGTCAACTCGCGATGCTCCCTATGACGCGCGACAGATTCAGTTCGCTTTGAAGTTCTTGTTCTAGTAGTACAGTGATCAATCGCCGCAAGATGCGCTACCACCCAGCGTGTCTTGCGGCGATTCACTTTGTGCGCCTGGCAGATTCTGGTTCGACCGCTCGACAGTGTTAATATACAAAGACTGTGATTAAAAGATTCTGCTTGAATTGCTCTTTTTTTCTGGCTCTCCTTCTCTGTACTCCCCTGGCAAGGGCGCAAAACAAGCAGAACCAAAACCAGAATCTGGATCGCAAGTTTCAATCCGCTGTCGCCAGCTACGAAGCGGGTCGTTTTGCGGAAGCTGCCGTTGAACTGGAGAAACTGGTGCTCGAAGTTCCGGAAAGCTTTGAAGTCCACGAACTGCTCGGCTTGGTCTATTCCGCCCAGTCGCAAGATGCCAAGGCTGCCGTGCACCTCGAAAAAGCCGTTCGCCTCAAACCAAATTCCGCCGAAGCCAGAACCAATTTCGCTACGTGCCTTGCACGCGCTGGGAAAATGGAGTTAGCCGAAGCTCAGTTCAAGAAAGCCATTGAACTACAGCCGAAGAACTACGACGCCAACCATGATTTGGGTGAGCTGTATATCCAGTCTGGCAAAGTCGCCGCGGCCGTACCCCTTCTCGAACAGGCGCAACTTGTGAATCCTGCGTCCTACGACAACGGTTACGACCTCGCCCTCTCCTATCTCGTCACTGGACGTCGCAAAGAAGCTCGCCAACTGACGCAGGATCTTTTGCGCCAGAAAGAAACTGCGGAGCTACACAACCTATTCGGCCAGATTGAAGAGAAGGACGGCAATTTCGTTGCCGCCGCCAATCAGTTCGAACTCGCAGCCCACGCTGATCCCAGTGAAAGCAATCTTTTTGACTGGGGAAGTGAACTTCTGCTTCATCGGACGCTCGACCCGGCTGTTGAAGTTTTTCAACATGCTTCCGAGCGTTATCCTAAATCGCCACGCCTGGTGATTGGACTTGGCATGGCCTATTATGCGCGCGGCAATTACGATGATGCCGTCAAGGCGTTGCTCCGCGGTGCCGATCTTGATCCTTCCGATTCAAGCTGCTATCTTTTTCTTTCCAAGGCTTTCGATAGCTCGCCCTCGCAGGCGGACGAAGTCATCCGACGCTTTCGTCGCTTCACGGAACTGCAGCCCAACAACGCCCGTGCTCTTTATTACTACGCTTTGAGTCTTTGGAAGGGGAAGCGCGAAAAAGATCCGACTCTTGATCTTGGTCAAATCGAAAATCTACTCAAGAAATCGATTGCGCTCGATCCCAACATGCCCGAATCGCATCTCCAGTTGGGCAATCTTTACGCCGATCAGAATCAGTTTAACGAGGCTATTGCGGAGTATCTTCGCGCCCGTGAACTCGGTCCCGACCTCTCCGACGTCCGTTACCGGCTTGGTCAGGCTTACGTGCGCACAAATCAACGAGAGCTTGCGCAAAAAGAGTTTGAGGTTTATCAGAAACTTCGCGAACAACATCTTGCCGAAGTGGATAGGCAACGAGCCGATATTCGGCAGTTTGTTTTTTCAGAAAAGAATTCGGCCACGGCAAAGCCGTGACAATGGTTTCTTGATTTTGTTTTTTTTCGAGGTACATTCTGACGACTTGCGCGACGGATTGGCGATGAAAGCGTATTCTTCCTTGCACTCCGCGAGTGATCCTTTCCTGACGCTTGGCGGCTCTGCCTCCACGCCACAGGAACGTGCGCGCCAACTTGCCTATAACCGCCGCGATTTTCTCCGCACCGCCGCCGGACTCACGCTTGGTGGCACGATCCTAAGCTCCAGTTCGCTGCTGCATGCGGCGCTTGCTCCCAAGAAGCGCAAGGTGGTGGTCATCACCTTTGGAGGTGGGGCGCGCGATCAGGAAACCTTTGCACCCGAAGGCCAGGAAAATATCCCTCATCTAATAAGTGAACTCATTCCCCAATCCACTTTCTTCACCCAGGTCGTGAACCGCGGCATCCTGGGCCACTACGTCGCCACTGCGAGCCTCGCCACCGGAGTCTATGAAACTGTCAACAACTTTGCTTCGCTTCCCCCCGAACATCCCACCGTCTTTGAATATTTTCGCAAGGATTTGAAGCGTCCCGCCTCCGACGCCTGGGTCGTTGCTCCCAGCAACGGCTTCAATCGTATCGGTGGCAGTAATCACCGCTCGTTCGGACCCTCGTTTGCCGCGAACGTCATTCTTCCCAAGCATCTGCTCACTGCCGCAACTGCAGGCAGCACCGACTACCAACACCTGCTGCGCGATAATTATGAAACCCCGCTATACACTCCTCAACTTGCGGGCAATGAGTTCGAGCTGCAGCAACTCGAAATGATTCTGAAGCTTTCGGTCGATGAATTTAAATCCAACGCGCTTACCCTATCCAGTCCAGACGAACTTTCCGTTTACATCGCTCGCCAACTCATGCGCCAGGTTGCGCCCAGCCTCCTGTGGATCACCATGCATGACATTGATATCGCCCACGCCGGCGCCTATTCGCTTTATATCGATGGCATCCGCCGCACTGATCGCCTGTGTGCTGACATCTGGAAGACCATTCAGACCGAACCGGAATATGCTGGCAATACCACCCTCTTTATTCTTCCTGATTTTGGCCGCGATTCCGACGATGATTCCGGTGGCAACGGATTTCAACACCACCGCACCGGTGATGCTCTTTCCCGCACTACGTGGATGATGGCCCTCGGCGCCGGCGTTTCTCAGGGAAAAGTTTTTGATCGTTCCATGCAACCAACCGATCTTGTGCCCACGATCGGCTCCATCCTCGGTTTTTCGGCAACCATGGCGCAGGGGAACCCGATACCCGAGCTTTTGTAAAGCCTATGCTTCCACGCGACCTCAAACCGCAACTCTTCAATGGTTACCCACCCGAAGCCAAAAAGCTTGTCACCAATTATCTATCGGTCTTACAGCGTCTGCCTCTCAGTTTTGTTCCCAGTCTCCTGCGCGAAGTGATCGATTACGATTACCGCTTTCCCGCCGAACGCAAATTTTTGGAAAAAGAGTTAGCTAATCTGAACTCGCTTTCCCCTGAGCAGCTGACCCAGTGGTTTGACGCCTTCGAGCAGATACGCCTCTCCTCCCAACTCGAAAACATGGATTGGGTCAATTCGCCGGGCCAATTTGTTGAACAACTTTCCTCTCATCTCTGGACCACTCACCAGGTCGACGCATTTCGCAACGCGGCCACGGACTATTCCAACCGTTTGCAGTCCGTAACTGCTCCCGAGCCGCCGCCAATTCCCAGGCTGGGAATTACGGTGATAGGTCAAGGGGTGGATGCGTACGATCAACCTCTTTTCAGAAAACTTCGTCCACACGGCGCTTATTTCACCAACATCTCGCCAAACAACGGCCTCCAGCAACTTCTGGATGCCGCCGCTACTCGGGCTAAGTCACATCCAGCGCCCTATGCCCACTGGTACATTGATGGTGGAGAGGCGGCCGCTCATGATTCTTCGCTCACTTGTGTTTCCTATCAAGGTCTCGAACCGGCTCGCGTTGCATTGTCTTCTAAACTCCAAAAGGAAATCGAGCGTCCCGGTATGGGGCCAGAAGCGCTCCGCACTACACTGGCCCAAATGCGGCCAGCTGATCTTGGCTTTAACAAATCTGGTGACCAGGTTGTCGATCGCTTTCAGGTCAAACTTCTCACCGAGGGTTCGGGCACCCAGGTTTTCAGCACAACGTTCGCGCAGTGGGCAGCACGCGAAGCCCTTCGTCGCGCACAGCCTCTCACTATGGTCGTCCGTTTTGCTCCTCGGCAGCGTCAGAAACCGATGAACGAACTTCTCTACGGCAAACGCGACAGCATCGAATATGATTTCGTCGGCTCGCTGGTTGACGCCGATTTCGGTGCTTACTACAACTGGTTGAATCAGCAGCGCCTCACCGGGGCGGAACGCTCCTCCTTCCTCGTTTGGTTTGAGGGCCACAATCAGGCCGTCGCGATTGGGCCGGGTCTGGCGCGCGGTACCAGTTCCACGTCCGCAAGTGATCTGCGCCAGGTACTAGCGTGGGCAAGTTGACGATCCCGCAAGGATGGGGGATTAGCAGGAAGCTCAAGCGGAACACGGATTTCTATTTGTTCGCAAGTGAATGCGCTTGTTTGACTTGCGAGAATAGTTTGAAATTTTCTTGAACATTTTCACGTACTTATTTTCGTCATTCGAAAGGGAAAACCATGGAACGTCGCGACTTTCTCAAAACCACTACCACTGTGATCGCTGGTGCCACGCTCGCTCCGCGCGCTCTCGCAGGTAATCCCCCGCTCCCAGCCGGTACTTCTCCCGACGGCCGACTCGTCATTCCCATCAATCGCAACTGGAAGTACAGCAAAACTGTTGTGGAAGGCGCGCACCGCAAAGAATTCGACGATTCCTCTTTTGAACGGGTCGTCATTCCTCATACCAATGTTCGTCTTCCCTGGCACAGCTTCGACGACAAAGATTACGAATTCATTTCCCTCTATCGCCGCCGTTTCCGATTGCCTGCGGAAGCAAAAGGTAAACATGTCTTCGTTGATTTTGAAGGCGTGATGACCGCATCCACCGTGTGGATCAATGGCGTCCGTCTCGGTGAGTACAAAGGCGGCTATACACCGTTTTCATTTGACCTGACCCCTCACCTCGACTTCGATGGCGAAAATGTTCTGGCCGTCGACGTTGACTCTCGCGAACGCGCCGACATTCCTCCGTTCGGTTTTCAGATTGACTACCTTACCTTTGGTGGCATCTATCGCGAAGTATCCCTCCGCATCGTCCCAGGCACTTTCATTGAAAATATTTTTGCCAAACCTAAAGACGTTCTTACTTCGCATCCCTCATTGGATGTCGATTGCTTCCTCATGCACCTGGAAGCTTCCAAGGAGACGCTCACTCTCGAAGTCGATCTTCGTGATGGCGACCGCGTCATCGCCAAAGGTTCGCGAGCGTATCCCGGCCACAGAGGCCGCCGCCGAGCCGATGGTTCACAACGTTCGCCTGGACAATCTGAGTGGCATCAAACTCTGGGATCTCAACACTCCGAATCTGTATTCCGTGCATGTGCGCGTTTTGCGCGGCACCCAGTTAATAGATCGTGACACCCGCACGATCGGCTTCCGCGAAGCCTCATTCACGGAACACGGTTTCGAACTCAATGGCAAAGTCATTAAACTCCGCGGCCTCGACCGTCATCAAACCTTTCCGTTTGTCGGACAAGCTATGCCGGGCCGCTGTCAGCGAAGCGATGCGAATATCCTTCGGCGGAAACTCAAGTGCAATATCGTGCGTACCTCGCACTACCCCCAATCGCGTCATTTTCTCGACGCTTGCGACGAGATGGGCCTCCTTGTCCTCGAAGAAATTCCCGGCTGGCAGCACATCGGTGATGAAGCCTGGAAGTTGATCTCCATCGACAACGTCAGCCGCATGATCCGCAGAGACTGGAACCATCCCAGCGTCATTCTCTGGGGCGTGCGCATCAACGAATCGCTTGACGATCATGACTTCTACACTCGCACCAACGCGTTGTCTCGCAAGCTCGACCCCACGCGTCAGACCGGTGGAATTCGTTATTTCCAGGAATCTGAATTCCTCGAAGACGTATTCACCATGAACGATTTCGGCTTCCCGCTGAAACCGCCGAACCATTCGCGTTATCTCAACACCGAATTTGTCGGCCACACCTATCCCACCAAAACGATCGACCAGGTGGAACGACTTCAGGAACACGCCATGCGCCACGCCCGCATCCACGACCAGCTTGCTTCCAACCCGCAATATGCCGGCGGTATCGGCTGGTGCGCGTTCGATTACAATACACACTCTGATTTTGGCAGTGGAGACCGAATCTGTTATCACGGTGTCACCGACATGTTCCGCGAATTTAAGCCCGCCGGTGGTTTCTATAAATCGCAGTGCAATCCGTCGGATGAAATCGTGCTCGAACCTGCGTTCCACTGGGCTCGTGGGGATGAATCCATCGGATTTACCAAAGGCATAGTCTGTTCCAACTGCGACCACCTGAAATTCTACGTTGGGGATAAATTGGTGGCGGAAGCTGATCCCAACAAAAAGGAATTTGCTCATCTCCGCTATCGCGCCATTTGTCGCGGAACTCGGCAAAGCCGTCAACCACTGGGGAGACTTGCGCATTGATGGCTATATTGACGGCAAAGTTGCCATTTCCAAAACCATGTCGGGGAAGGGCGTCGACCAGAAGTTCACGCTCCTTCCGGACGACACTAAATTGAACGCCGATGGGGCTGATACCACACGTGTGGTTCTTCGTGTTACGGACGAATTCGACGCCATCCGCCCCTTTGCCAACGACGCCATCAAATTCGAAATCGACGGCCCGGCAGAAATCATTGGCGACAATCCCTTTGCTCTGATCGGCGGTACTGGCGCAATCTGGATTCGAGCCAAGGAACAACCCGGCAAGGTTACACTTACGGCGACTCATCCAGTGTTGGGCAAGCAGCAAGTCGTGTTTGATTTCGCGACAGTTCCTCCGGAACTCGCCTAAGAGTGGCGCGAACGTCAGAGAGATCTATGCTTGTAATCCAGAAGTTGCGGACACACGGGCTTTCCGTGTGCCGATGAATTGAACGAGAGGAGACTCACTCCGTGAATAGTTCAATACCAAAGTTCCTGTCCTTCCTGGTGCCCTTGGTTGCTTCCCTCGCGGTTACCAATCCCGCTACGGCGCAATCCAGTTTCGATTTGCGTTCACCTGACAAGCGCATCGAGGTTCGAGTGCGAACTGCCCCTCGTCTGCGCTACGACGTTCTCCTTCATGGCCGCGCGCTCATGGAAGATTGCACGCTTTCCCTCGACGTCGACCACGTCGCACTCGGCGTCAATCCTAAAGTCATTTCCGCCAAGGAACACACCTACGACCAGTTTATCGAGCCTTCCATCCGCCAGAAGTTCGCCAAAATTCGAGACAACTACAATGAGCTTCGTCTGCAGCTTGATGGCGGGTATTCTGTTGTCTTCCGCGTGTACAATGAAGGTGTCGCTTACCGTTTTGAAACGGCTCTCCCCCAGCAGCAAGTGAAAATCTACGGCGAAGAGGTGAAATACAATTTCGCTGGAAACGCGATCGCTTACTACCCACAGGAAGACAGTTTCATGTCTCACAACGAACGGAAGTATCTTCCCCAACATCTCAACGAAATCGCTTCCGAATTTATTGCCTCAATGCCCGTTGTTCTGGATGCCACCGGCGGCGCAAAAGTCGCTCTTGCGGAATCCGATGTGGAAGAATATCCCGGACTTTGGTTTCATGGCACCGGCGGCCCTGGCCTTGTCGGCACTTTTCCTCACTATCCATTGAAGGAAAAGCTTGAGGGCGATCGCAACTACTTCGTAACCGAAGCGGCCGACTACATCGCCGTTACCTCCGGCACGCGCACTTATCCTTGGAGAATCATCGGTATGGTTGATCGCGACGCGGATCTCCTCACCAATCAGATTGTCTATCTTTTGGCGAAGCCATCACAGCTTCAGGACACTTCCTGGATCAAGCCCGGCAAAGTCGCATGGGATTGGTGGAACTACAACAACATATACGGAGTCGATTTCAAAGCTGGCGTGAACACGCAAACCTACAAGTACTATATCGATTTCGCAGCCAAATACGGGCTCCAGTACATCATTCTCGACGAAGGCTGGTACAAACTTGGTCACGTCCTCGATGTTGTTCCTGAAATCAATATGGAAGAGCTTACTGCCTACGCAAAACAAAAGAACGTTGGAATTATTCTTTGGGTGGTCTGGAAGTCGCTTGATGATCAGCTGATTCCCGCCCTCGATTTGTGGGCAAAGTGGGGAATTAAGGGAATCAAAGTAGACTTCATGCAACGCGACGATCAGTTGCTGATCAATTTCTACCACAAGGTCAGCAGCGAAACCGCCAAGCGCCACATGCTTGTCGACTTCCACGGCGGTCAGAAACAAATCACCATGACGCGCACCTGGCCGAACATGATCAGCGGCGAGGGTGTGCGCGGCATGGAATGGAGCAAGTGGAGCGCTGATTCCGAGCCGAAGCACAACGTTACGCTACCTTACACCAGAATGTTTCTCGGTCCCATGGACTACACTCCCGGTGCGATGCTTAACGCCACGAAATTAGGTTTTGCTCCCATCTTTCAGCGGCCCATGGCCCTGGGTACGCGTTGCCAGCAACTCGCCATGTATGTCGTTTACGAGAGCCCACTCCAGATGCTCTCCGATAGTCCTTCGAACTACATGCGTGAACCGGAAGCGATGGAGTTTCTATCCCCCATTCCTACAGTCTGGGACGACACCAAAGCTCTCGATGGCAAGATTGCCGAATACGTTGTGGTCGCTAGAAAAAGTGGCAACGACTGGTATGTGGGCGCTATGACTGATTGGACCGCTCGCGAACTGGAAATCAACTTCTCATTTTTGCCCGCTGGAGAATTTTCCATCTCCTACTATGAAGACGGGCCAAACGCCGACCGCTTTGCCAGCGACTTCCGCCTGGTGAAAACCAAAGTTAACAATTCCACTGACCTGAAAGTTAAGCTGGCCCCCGGTGGTGGCTGGGCAGCCCACATTCACCAGTGATGCACGCTTCGTTCCGTGCGGCTACCATTGCACAAAAAAGTAGGGGTCCAGTATTGCTGGACCCCAAGCCCGCACGCTCATAGCCATGCGTTTATTTCTCTGAGATGGGCTGACTCTTTAGACTCGTTTATCCCAGTGTTCGCCAAAGTGAAATCTGTCATCCCGAGCGAAGCGAGGGATCTACCTACGATCCAGATAATGCACTTCGCCCACTTCCACCAATCGCGCCGCCGCCGTTTCTGCTGTTATATCCCGTTGCGGCGACGCCAGCATTTCATATCCAACCATGAATTTCTGTACAATCGCTGACCGCAAAAGCGGTGGAAAATAATGGGCATGAAAATGCCACTCAGGATGCGCTTTTCCATCCGTGGGCCGCTGATGAAATCCCATGGAATACGGAAACGCCGTTTCGAACACATTGTCATAACGAACCGTCGTACCCCGCAGAATATCCGCCAGCAGGTCGCGCTCCGGTCCCGAAAGTTCACCCATCGTTCCAAGGTGCCGCTTGCTCAGCACTAACGTCTCGAATGGCCACACTGCCCAGAACGGCACAAGCACCGCAAACGCATCATTTTCACAGACGACTCGTTCTTTGCGTTTCAACTCAATCGCCAGATAATCGCAAAGCAGACAAGATTTCTTTTCCTCATGATAGGTACGGAACGATTCGAGTTCGCGCGAAGGTATATTGGGTATCGAGGCGTTCGCCCAAATCTGGCAGTGCGGATGCGGATTGCTCGCCCCCATCAACGCTCCGCGATTTTCAAATACCTGAACGTGTTTCACCCACCCTGTCTGTTCTAATTCCAGAAATTGCGCTGCCCACACGTCAATCACTTCACGAATCTCAGGTTTAGACATGCGGGCGATAGTCAGATCGTGTCGCGGCGAAAAGCAAACCACGCGGCACACACCCGCCTCCGTTTCCGCCACCAGCAGGCCCGACTCATTCTCACGAGACCGCGGAACATTCGGCAGTAGCGCCGCGTAGTCATTGTCAAAAACGAATGTGCTCGTGTATTTCGGATTCCGCGCTCCGCCGGCTCGCTCATTCCCGGGGCACAAATAGCACGTTGGGTCGTACTTCACCTGATTCGTCCCAGCCTGACTTTCTAATTTGCCCTGCCACGGGCGCTGCGTCCGGTGGGGTGATACCTGCACCCACTCGCGCATCAGTGGATTAAATCGGCGATGCGGTTTTTGCCATTGCCCCGTGTTGCTCATCTGCTCGCTCACTTCGCAGCTTTATCCGCGTATCCGTTGGGATGCTGCCGCCGCCATTCCCACGCTGTTTGTATGATCGATTCCAGCCCCGGAAACTCTGGTTTCCACCCCAGTTCCTTCTTGATTTTTTCGGAACTGGCCACCAGCACGGCCGGATCGCCCGGCCGCCTCCCGGCCTCTTTCACCGGAATGGTTTGTCCGGTTACCCGTCGCACTGTTTCGATCACTTCGCGCACGCTGAATCCTTTGCCATTGCCCAGGTTATAGACCAACCTTTTTTTTTCTTTCAGCGCTTCCAATGCCAGCAGGTGTGCGCTGGCCAGATCGCTGATGTGCACGTAATCGCGCACGCACGTTCCATCCGGAGTTGGGTAATCTGTTCCATAAATCGCAATATTTTCCCGTTGTCCAAGCGCCACTTGCAGGATCAGCGGAATCAGATGTGATTCCGGATGATGATCCTCCCCCCGTTCGCCTGCCGCTCCCGCCGCGTTGAAGTAGCGCAGACAGGCGTACCGCAGCTTATGGATTCGGTTCATCCAGTCCAGCATTCGTTCCACCAGCAGTTTCGATTCACCATATGCGTTCGTTGGCTGCAGTTTATCCGTTTCCTCGATGGGCGTGCGCTCCGGAGTCCCATAAAGTGCCGCTGTCGATGAAAATACGAATCGCTGCACGCCATGTTCCAGCAGCACTTCCAGAAGGGTCAGCGCGTTCACCGTATTGTTCCGGAAATATTTCTCCGGAAATTTCATCGATTCTCCTGCCTCAATGAATGCTGCAAAGTGCATCACCGCGCCGATCTTGTTCTCGCGAAAGACCCGGTCCAGCAGTGTGCGATCCGCAATGCTGCCCTGTTCGAATTTGGCGCCCGCCGCTACCGAAGCCTTGCAGCTGTTGGATAAGTCGTCCAGCACCACAACCTCATACCCTCGCTCCAGCAATTGCGAGGTCACAACTCCTCCGATGAATCCGGCACCGCCGGTAACCAGCACACACTCTTTCATATTTTTCCTTGGGTCCGCGACGCTTACCTGGCTTTCGATACATCCAGTTGGATTGCTTCGGCTCCCTGGCTGGCCTCACAAATATAAATGTCCGGCCGCAGTCCTGTCGCCGTGGCATACTCCTCGGCCACATGCTTCCGAAATCCGTTCGATTCGTCAGCATCTACAAGATTAATCGTGCAGCCGCCAAAGCCGCCGCCTGTCATCCGCGCCCCATATATCCCGCGTTGCTGCGAAGCGATCTCCACCATCACATCCAATTCACGGCAGCTTACTTCAAAATCATCCCGAAGGCTCCGGTGCGAATCCGCCATCAACTGGCCCAGCTGCCTGATTTCTCCGGTCTCGAGTGCATCGGCCGCCTTCCGTGTCCGCCTAATTTCCGTAATCACGTGTCGGCATCGCTTATAGATTGTGTCGCTAAGCCGCCCGCGGTGCATCTCCAACTGAGCTGCACTTACGTCTCGCAACGACTGAATTCCCGGCAAGACTACGCTTAACAACCGCACACCTTCTTCGCATTCCGCACGCCGCGCATTGTATTCCCCGGCGCCATGCTCGTGCTTCACCATGGTGTTGCAAATCACCAGATGTACTTTCGGCGGCATCTTCACCAGCTGAAATTCCAGTGACCGGCAATCCAGCAGCAGCGCATGCCCTGCGCGGCCATGACAGGAGATGAACTGATCCATAATTCCGCATCGCGCGCCGACGAATTCGTTTTCTGCTCTCTGGCAGAGCAATGCCAGTTTCGTTCGATCGATCGATTGCTTCGCGATATCCAGCATCGCGTAGCCCACAGACACTTCAATTGCCGCGGATGAACTCAGCCCTGATCCCAACGGCACGTCCCCGGATATATAGAGGTTTGCACCGCACGGATGGTTTCCGGCCTGCACATGTGCCCATGCGACGCCGACAGGGTAATCGCTCCACGCCCCGCTGCCATGCGCGGGCAGTTTGTCGAGTTCGACTTCGACAGACGCTCCAAAATTTTCAGAATGTATGACTAGTTTTCGGTCTTCTCGCGGTGCAATCGCCACCCAACACGAAAATCCAATCGCCGCCGGCAATACGAATCCCTCATTGTAATCAGTATGTTCCCCGATCAAGTTTACGCGGCCGGGTGCCCTGTAGACTGCCGCCGTAGTACCGAATCTTGCTTTAAATTTCTCAAGGAGTGCGTGAGCTTTTTCCATTGGAGTCCCAGAATGCTTTGTTGCCTGCACGCTTCTATGTAGCGATGCATATCCTTGGCGCCAATTCTCACCTTGCGGCGCCCCAAAAGAGCATCAAACAAACACAAGCATGCAAAAAACCCACCGCCCGCGAAACACCCCAGTTTTGCTCATACTATCATTACAGCGCGCGTCCGCAAATACGTCCTTCCTTCGTTTTTTCAACTATACTTTGCATTAACAGCAATTTAGCCGACCCCTCTCCCGCCCAATTGGCCTGCTTATCATAGTACCAGTACCATGCCTCAGAACCCTCGCACTGCCGGTCTTGGCAGACCGTCACCAGGCCAATCATATAGTCGTGGTTTGGAGTTTGTGCCACCCCATTAATCCCCCAAACACCCTTATTGAGGTAACCCTGCATTCATCTTAGTTGCACAACCACACCGGACTAACTGGCTCAACGTTCTTCTAAAGCCCTTCTAATCATGTCCAATGCGTAACTGAGTACCATTACGGTACACCTCCCGCCATGGACGATGACAGCCTTGTACCAGTACAGGACACTCTTTTGAAAGGGTGTGCTCTTCAATATTCCTAACGTGTGTGTGAGGCCTATCTATGCAAACTGTTCAAACGGATGCCCGTTTCGTTCGCAATCGCGAAGTCGTCTCCCGTCAAATCGAAGGCGAACTCGTCATCGTTCCAATTCGGCGCGGTGTCGGCGATCTCAACTCCCTCTACACCCTTAATCCTGTCGGCTCCGCTCTCTGGGAGTTCATGAACGAAGGGCATACCGTTCCCGAAATGGTAAATCGAGTTTGTGACGAGTTCGAAGTTTCTTCGGCCCAGGCTCAATCCGACATTCAAGAATTTCTCAATTCCATGCTGGAAGAAAAGCTGATTCAGCCGGTTTCCTAACGGCGGGAAATACCAGGAGCTATTGGGTGCTGCAGTTGGCCACATACGGAGATTTTTCCTCCCTTATTCATGACCGGCAGAAAGGCCGCCGCGCTCCGATGGAAGTTTCCATCGAGCTTACCCACCGCTGCCCGCTCGAGTGCCAGCACTGCTACAACAATCTCCCCATGAGCGATGAGAATGCCCGTCGCCAGGAACTTTCCTTCAAGGAACACATTCGCCTGCTTGACGAACTTGTCGATATGGGCTGCCTCTGGATTCTCTATACTGGCGGCGAAGTCTTCGCGCGCAAAGATTTTCTCGATATCTACACCGAAGCCAAGAAGCGCGGCTTTCTAATCACCATCTTCACCAACGGCACCATGATCACCCCACGCATCGCCGATCATCTCGCCGAATACCGGCCCTTCTCCATCGAAATCACTCTCTATGGTGCCACGCGCGAGACTTACGAAACTCTCACGCAGATTCCCGGATCGTTCGATCGCTGCATGAAAGGCATTCGCCTCCTTCAGGAGCGCAATCTCCCTCTCAAGCTGAAGACTGTTCCCACCACCATCAATTTTCATGAAGTTTCGGAAATGAAGCGCTTTGCTGAACAGGTTCTGGGTGCTGAGTTCAAATTCGATGCGCTCGTGAATCCGCGCACCGATTGCTCGCAAAGTCCGCTGGCCATTCGGCTCTCGCCGGAACAGGTCGTCTCTCTCGATTTTCGGGATCCTGTTCGCAAGGCTGAATTCCACAAAATGGCCGAAGAGGAATTAGCCGGTAATCTGCGTTCCCAGGGCCCGGAAAAATACACCTGTGGCGGTGGTCAAAACGGCTGCGCCATCGACCCTCAGGGCCAAATGACTATTTGCGTCCTCTCTCACCAAGACGGTGCCAATCTTCGCGATGGTGGTTTTAAACACGGGTGGGAGGGCAGGCTCAAGGATATTCGCCAGTCTACGCGTACTCGCCAGACCATCTGCTCTACGTGCCAGCTCCAATCCCTTTGCAGCATGTGTCCCGCAAATGGCGAACTGGAAAGCGGCGACGCGGAAACTCCCGTCGAATTCCTTTGCCAGGTCGCGCACCTCCGCGCCTACACACTCGAACTCCAGGTTCCTGAGCATGGCGATTGCCCCTGCTGCTCGGGTGGTGTTCATCACCAGCACTTACAAGATTCCGCCCGGCGCCTCCTGAAAGAGTCGCCAAGTTCTGAAAACATAATCCCGCTTCTTTCTGCGAATTCCATTCTTCCCGTCTTGGGTTCGCGGGGAGGATGCGCTTCCGGAGGATGTTCCTCTTGTGGAACGCACGCACGATGAGCTGGGAAAAAAGGCAAGACACGGACATGAACGACACGCGGAAATCGCAACCATCACCGAAAGCCACGTACCAGGCTCCACAAGTGGTACGCGTCAGTCTGCGCCCCGAGGAAGCCGTCCTCGGGCACTGCAAAGTTTCTGGTTCGGCGGGACCTGCCAGCGCTTCGTGCCGAAGCGTTGTTTTCTGTCGCTCGCAGGGTTCATAACACTTGGAATGATTGGAGAAAGCCCCGTGCCGCAACTGCTCGCCAACTCGCATCCTGCAACCGCCAAGGCCAGTCGGCTTGCCCTGGAAATCGGTGGCCTTTCCATGGGCCTGTGGTGTGAAAACGGTATGTCCATGGCTCTCGATAAAGAACATCACCCATTCATCATTCCTACTCACCCGACAAAAGCTTGCGATCTCGAACTCGATGTCTCCTGGGCCAACGATCTGGAACTGCCTTCCACCACTCCCTCCTTTGCATCAGGTGGCCTTTGGTCCGCCTTCGTCGGCGCTACTGGCACAAAATTTTATTTTTCCAGTCCCACGCTGGGAGTTACTCCCTACAAGGCCGCGTGGTTCGATCCAGCCTTCGAGCGCGGCCACATCGTTCTCCGCCACGATTGCTTTGCCGCCGATCAACCCGTTTTTCCTCTCGAATATCCCATCGATGAGCTTGCCATGATGCACCGCCTTTCACGCGGTGAAGGTGTGGAACTCCACGCCCTTGGTCTCGTTGACTACGACGGCTCTGGTTACCTTTTTCTCGGCCACTCCGGCGCGGGCAAAAGCACTGCAGCCCGCCTCTGGAAGTCCGAATCCGGTGTTAAGGTCCTCAGCGACGATCGCATCATCCTCCGAAAGAAAGACTCTCAGTATTGGATGTATGGCACCCCCTGGCACGGCGACGCCGGCGTTTCTTCACCGGGCTGCGCTCCGCTGACCGCAATCTTCCTGCTCGAGCAGGCTCCCGCAAACCAGATTCTCCCTTTGCCTGGAGCGCAGGCCACAGCCGAACTCTTCGCCCGCTCTTTCGTGCCCCACTACCTTAGCGACGGCATTCGTTTCACTCTAATTTTTTTTGACGAGCTAACTCGCTCGATTCCGTGTTCGGTTTTCCGTTTCGCTCCAACGGAAAGCGCCGTGGAGGCGATCCGTCATGCACGCGCGTGAAGTTCAAATACGCAAAGATTCCCGACTGTTCACCGAAATGTGCGCCGCCTTGCTGCGCCGCGGCCATCAGGTAAAGTTCCACGTCGAAGGCCAAAGCATGCAGCCGAATCTTCGTGATGGCGATGCCGTCGTTATAGCTCCGGCCGAAGTTGCACAGTTGCAGCGTGGCGACCTCACTTTCGTGGCAAACTCCGACGGGCTGCGCGTTCACCGCCTTTCTCAGATTTCTGGCGAAGCCAATCACTGCATCACTTGCAGCGACACGGGCTTGCACTCGGATCCTGCCCCTTTCCACGTTTTCGGAAAAGTAGTTACGGTTTCCCGCGACGGCCGTGAACGCAAGCTCTTTCCCTGGCAACTTCGTGTGGCTCACCCTGCAGCCTCCTTTGCTCGGCGCATTTTTCTTGCTGGCCGCCGCCGTCTGAAAAATGTTTTCGGCGTGCACACGGGTTTGCTTCTTGTCATGGCGACATTTCTATTTGTTCCCATTGCGTCTGCGCAAAACGCCGATCTCTCTCTCACGCAATCTGTTTTGCCGACCGTCGTCGCCCCCAGCAACAACATCACCTATACAGAAAGCATCACCAACAATGGCCCGGGCAGCGCTACCAGCCCTATCATTTATCAGCAAACTCCTACCAACACCACTTTCGTCAGCTTGACCGCTCCTGCCAACTGGACCTGCGCTACTCCAGCCGTCGGTGCCACCGGCCAGGTCAATTGCACTTGGACAGGGAATGGTGGAGTTTTTACAAACGGCTCGGTAGCTAATTTTACATACGTGGTCCAGGTGAATGGCGGCACCGCTGCAGGCACCACCATCGTCAATTCCGCAAACGTCACTTCTCTTACCGCAGACGGCACTCCGCAGAACAACGCCACCACCACTACCGTTCTGGTAGAGAGCGCCACGGGGGCAGATCTCTCTCTCAGCATGACCGCTTCGCCCTCTCCCGTTTTTATTAGCTCCACTCTCACCTACACGATTCAGGTGAAGAATTTGGGCCTTGTCAACGCCCTGAATGTCACCGTCTCCGACACTATTCCCGCCGGAACTACTTTTGTTTCTGCTACCCCTAATGCCTCGTGCACGCAAACCGCGAGCGTGGTATGCACCTTGGGTACTCTCAACAACGGGGCTTCCACAACCGTCACGATTGTAGTCACTTCGCCCGTTTCTGCTTCCACGCTCTCCAATACCGCAACGGTTTCCACCACGTCGACGGATCCCGTCGCAGGCAACAACAGTTCGACTGTAACCACGGTTGCGCAACCTCTTTCTTGCGCTACCCCCGGCCGCGATGGCAACGGCGCCGCCCTCACCGGTGTCGTAAACACATATTACCCTCCATCGGGCGCGACGACCCTTGCTGCAGGTTCCAACAGCCTCACTCTCGGCGCGGCCACCGGCGCTGCTACGCCCATTGCTGTCGGTGACCTGCTTCTTATCATTCAGATGCAGGACGCCACTTTCAACTCCACTAACTCGAGTTCTTATGGCGATGCACTACCTGGTGATCCGGCCACTGGCTGGCTTAACCCTAACAGTGCCGGGAAATATGAATTCGTGACCGCAGGCCGTGCTGTTCCCGTTGCAGGCGGTCTGCTCAGTTTCACCGGGACAGGTGCTGGGAACGGCGCGCTCAATACCTATACTTCCGCGGCTTTTGGCGCTAATGGTCAAAAGACCTTTCAGGTCATTCGGGTTCCTCAGTACAAAAACGTCACTTTGGGCGCCGCATTAACGGCATTGCGCTGGAATGGTTCCACCGGTGGGATCCTTGCTATCGATGTTGCCACCCAATTGAACCTGAACGGAAATACGTCAACGGTTTCCACCCTCGGTTTCCGCGGCGGCGCTGGACGGCAACTCGGTGGCCAAGCTGGCGCTCTCGCTTCTGATTATGTCACCCTCGCCACTGCGACCGCCAACGGTTCAAAGGGTGAAGGCATTGCGGGTGCTCCCCGCTATGTCGCAAACGTTGCTCTCACAAATCTCACCGATACTGCTGTCGAAGGCTATCCCAACGGCAGCTACTCTAGAGGTGCACCTGCCACGGCTGGCGCCGGCGCTACTGACGCAAATCCCACTGCAAACGACCAGAACTCCGGCGGCGGCGGCGGTGGCAATGGTGGTAGCGGTGGGTACGGCGGCTATGGTTGGAATTCTGCCGGAATTGTTGGCGGACACTACGGTTCAGCGTACCCATTTTCGACCAGCCTGATCACTCTCGGCGGTGGCGGCGGTGCAGGGACGACCAACAATGGAACTGCCAATCCGGCCAACGCCAATCCCGCAGGTATTAACAGCAGCGGTTCCGCAGGCGGCGGCATCATCATGGTTCGCGCCGGCTCCCTAGTTGGGACCGGGAGTCTTACTGCCAATGGCCAAAATGCACTCACCGTGGAAAACGACGGTTCCGGTGGTGGCGGTGCGGGCGGCACTATCGTCGTGTTCTCAAACAGCGGTGGCCTCACTGGGCTGACTGTTAGCGCCGTGGGCGGAAACGGTGGAAGTAATTGGCCTGGGCAGGCTCCCGGTGCATTTCCGGGCAGTCGCCACGGTCCTGGCGGTGGTGGCGGTGGCGGGGCCGTGCTCCTATCCTCTGCCCCAACAGCCGTAAGCGTTCTGGGTGGCACCAACGGATTCTCAACCACGGCACAAGACGCCTTTGGCGCTACTCCCGGGCTGCCTGGAGCCAGTTTCTCCAATCTCACTATCACGCAGACCCCCGGCACACAATCAGGGGCCTATTGTTCCAGCACTGATTTGTCCGTGACTAATTCCGGAGCACCTGCTGTGGTAACTCCCGGCTCAAATATCACTTACACGCAAAGCGCCATCAACAATGGCTCTTTCGACGCAGTCAATGCTGTCTTCAGCGAAACAATTCCCGCTAATACCACATTCCAGTCTATCGTCGTCGCCGCCGGGTGGACCTGCGCCACCCCCGCTGTTGGCGCAACAGGCAACATTAACTGCACGAATCCGGATTTTGCCGCCGCTACTACTTCCAACTTCACCGTAGTCGTGCAAGTAGGCGCAGCCACGCCAAGCGGCACTCAAATCGTCAGTGTCGACAACATTACGTCTGGCACCACTGACCCCAATCTTGCAAACAACTCCGCCACCGCCATAACCACTGTCAGCGTCGGCACCTCGGCGGACCTCGCTGTCACCAACACCGCCTCCGCTCCCGTGGTGAACACCAATACCAATTTCACGATGACCGCGGTTGTTACCAATAACGGCCCCGCCGCTGCTTCGGCACTCACCTTTATCGAGGACATTCCTGCAAACGCTGTTTTCAGAACTCTTGCCACTCCTCCTGGTTGGGTTTGCACAACCCCCGCATTCAACGGCACAGGCACGATTACTTGCACTGCAGTAACCTTGGCTGCTGGAGCTTCCTCGACGTTTTCGGTGGTTCTGAGGGCACCAACTGGAACGCCTGCGGGTACCGTCATTACAGATATCGCCACTGTCTCCGCCTCCACCCCGGATGCAAACCCAACTAACAATTCCGCTACCGCCGTCACTATTGTTGCCGGCGCAGGACAGGTCGACCTCGCGGTTACATCCACGGATACTCCCGATCCTGTTTCTCAGGGCCTCAACATCACTTACACGCAATCCGTTACCAACAACGGACCGAACACAGAAACCAACGCTACTTTCACCGACACGATCCCGGTCAACACCACACTCGTCTCCTTTACCCCTCCGGCGAATTGGACCTGTAACGCCATCGCCTTTGGCGGAACCGGTACTTTTACTTGCACCCTTAACGGCGGTCAGACCATTGCCTCAGGCGCTTCTGTCAGCTTTCCGATGGTCGTCAAAGTGAACCCGGCGACACCTTCCGGCACTGTCATCACAAATTCGCCTGGCGTGTCTAGCACGGTTGGCGATCCAAATTCCACTAACAATACCGCTACAACCACCACCGTTGTAGCCGGCCCCGTCCAATCTGACGTCAGTATTGTTAAGACCGCATCTCCAGAACCTGTAAATCAGGGCACCAACCTCGTTTACACACTCATGATCCAAAACGCTGGCCCAGCTATCGCTCAAGGCGTGACTGTAACCGACTCTCTTCCCGCGCAGGTCAGCTACACCTCTTCCTCTACTACTCAGGGTTCCTGCTCCTACTCCGCGCCCACTGTTACCTGCACCATTGGCAACCTGAGCGTCGGCAGTTCCGTGCTCGTCACCATCAACGTCACCGCGAATACGTTTAGTTCTGCTTCGCTTTCCAGCAACACGGCCACAGTTAGCTCCACCACCGGCGATCCCAATCTGGCCAACAATTCCTCTACGGCCTTGTCCTCTATCCAATCCCCTACCGCCGTGGACATTGCTTCTTTCCGCGCCTTCGCGCAACCCGATGGCTCTGTTTTGCTCGAGTGGCGTACTCAGGAAGAGTCGCGCAACCTCGGCTTCCACATCTATCGCGAACAATCTGCCGGGCGTCAGCGAATTTCTCCTTCGCTCATCGCCGGTTCTGCTCTGCTCTTGCGCGGATCACAGCCTCAGCACGCCGCCAAACTCTATCGCTGGGTTGATTCGCGGCCTCCCGCTGGAGCCGCGTATTGGATTGAAGATGTGGACATCAACGGAACACGCACCATGCATGGACCTGCGTCAACAGAATTTGCTTCAACGGAGCGCACCGCCGCATTCACCGCCTCTGTGCAGGCTTCTCCACTTCTGCGCGAACTGCACGCCGCCGCATCGATTCAAAGTTCGACATATCGACCGATCACCGCCGCTCGCCCGCGTCCTCCAGTGATTCCTCCTGGGACACCCTCGGTTAGCTTGGCCGATTACGATGCCGTTAAGATTTCTATCGATCACGAGGGCTGGTATCGCATCCCCTATGCGGACCTGGTCGCTGCGGGCCTCGATCCAGGCACTGACGCTCGGTCCCTCCGCCTCTTCGCTGAAGGGGTCGAGCAGCCATTGCTGGTCACCCGCCGCGCGAGGACTTTCATTTCATCCTCTGGTGCCATCGAATTCTATGGCACAGGCATCGACACGCCATATTCCGCCGAACGGATCTACTGGCTCATTCGCGATCGCCAGGCCGGCAAGCGTATTACCATGGAACCTTCTGCGGCCTCAGGCGCCGCATCTCCATCCAGTTTCCCGTTCACCGTCGTCCGCGAAGATCGCACCACTTATTTCGCCGCGCTACTCAATGGTGAGAATAACGACAATTTCTTCGGCGCTGTCGTCACTTCCGATCCCGTTGATCAGGATCTCGAAGTCGCCCACATCGATTCCGCTTCCGCATTACCCGTCACACTCGAACTCACTGTGCAGGGCGCAACGGACTCTCAAGATCACCGTATCGGCATTCTTCTCAACGGCTCCGCGATCGGCTTCTTGGACTTTACCGGACAAATCCTGGCCAAACAGTCTTTCAATGTGGAGTCTTCGCTCCTCCATGAAGGTACTAACACGGTCACCTTATCTGCTCTGAATGGAGAAAATGATGTCAGCGTCGTCCAGTCCATTCAGTTGCATTATCCTCACACCTTTGTGGCTGACGGTAATTGGTTGCGCGCTTCCGCCACGGGTGGCTCTGCTTTGCATGTCTCCGGATTTAGTGATCCGCAAATCCGGGCTTTTGACATCACCGATCCCCTCAACATTTCTGAAATCGCCGGAAAGGTTTCGGCTGACTCCGGCTCATATAACGTAGACTTGGTCTTGCCAGGCAACAGTACAGCCGAGCACACCATTCTTGCTCTCTCTGCCGGCGCAATTTCCGCTCCGCTCGCCCTTTCGCACCATCGTCCATCTTCGTTCGATAGTCGCCACTCGGGCGCGGACGTCGTCATCATCTCGCATCCGGACTTTGCCGCCTCTCTCGCTCCACTCGTGCGACTTCGCGAATCGCAAGATCATCCGGTCCTGCTCGTCACCACCGACCAGCTCTATGACGAATATACTTTCGGCGAACGCAGTCCCTTTGCCATTCGCAATTTCTTGAAAGATGCCGCCACCCGTTGGCAGCGCAAGCCGCAATCTGTACTTCTCGTCGGCGATGCCTCGTTCGATCCCCGCAACTATCTGGGTTTGGGTAGCTTCGATTTTGTGCCCACCCGTATGATCGAAACCGCTGCCTTCAAAACTTCTTCCGACGACTGGTTCACTGATTTCCTGTCTACCGGGTACGCTACTCTTCCCACCGGACGCCTGCCGGTTCGCACTGCCACCGATGCACAACTCCTGGTTTCCAAAATCGTTAACTACGAACGCGGAACGTATGCTGGGCCGTGGAACGCACAGGCGCTGCTTGTCGCCGATCAAGACACAAATTCCAGTTTCTCTTCCGCCCTCAGTTCGGCGGCGGCGAATCTACCCGCTTCTCTCGAAATTTCCGAAATCTTTGCCGATGGCCATGACGCTGCTTCAATGCGTACTCAACTCATCGATTCACTCAACGGCGGCGCGCTCCTCGTCAACTATCAGGGACACGGTTCCCAACAACAATGGTCATTCTCCGATCTCTTCAACAGTGGCGACGCCTCCTCCCTCACCAACGGTGGCCGTCTCCCCGTCTACCTTTTGATGGATTGCCTCAATGGCTTCTTCCAGGATATTTACGCCGATAGCCTTGCCGAATCCTTGCTCTTGTCGCCCAACGGTGGCGCTGTTGCCGTCTGGGCGTCCTCCGGTTTCACCGATCAAGCTCCCCAGTCCACCATGAATCAATCGTTTCTCGCGCAATTTGCCGCTCATCCGGGAGACTCACTCGGCCAACTCATCCTGCGCGCAAAATATGGTACCTCCGACAATGACGTTCGCCGCACATGGATCCTATTTGGCGATCCCGCGATGAAGATCCAGTTTGATCCGTCATCGGTCCCGGCCAATGCCAACAACCCAAGAACATTTCCCATAGTTCCGCGCAGGATCAAGCCCGTCTGCGCTCGCCAAACTGCTTGTGCAAAAGGAATCCTACCGCAATGAAACTTGCTCGCATCATTCTTGTTCTGTCGGCAATTATTTTATCTGGAGTGTCTGCAGCAAACCTTCTCGCACAGCAGACACCCGGCGCATCGCTTGGCCTTGTTGTTAAAGCCCAAGACGCGCTCGTCGGCAACGCGTCTGTCACGGATGGCGCAACTATCTACACCGGTGATTATCTGTCCACCACCGACAGCGGCACTCTGTTGATTCGCATCGGCGCCCTTTCGCTGGAACTCCAATCCTCTTCTGCCGTCCATATCTACAGTGCGCCCTATGGCGCCATTGTCGAGCTCAATCGCGGCACGGTCGTCTACACCACTCCCGGCACTCACGAAAATATAGTCATTGTTGCGAACGATGTCCGCGTCACACCCGATCTCACGCTACCCGATCTCGGCCGTGTCTCTGTCGACGATCCCTGCAACGTCACCGTCTTCAGCCAGCGCGGCCAAGCCCATGTGCAATCTGGTTCAGAATCGCACACCGTCGAGGAAGGGAAGGCCTATCGGGTTCGCGGGGAAAATGAAGTCAGCTACCGCAAATATCTATCGCCAGACACAAACGACTATCACGATTATCATGGCCACAAACCTTGCGCTCCCGTGGGAATGGTCAAAGGCCACGCACCCATTGCACCTGGGCAGAGTCACTTTTTGCTTGTGACTGGAATCGTCGCCGGCACCGCGACGGGCATCGGCATTTGGAAGGCCTTCGAAAGCCCTGCAAGACCATAGTCGCCGGAAGTATTGGGGTGGCTTTGCGCCGCCCGCTGTTACTTTTCCGGTTTTTCGTGTTGCTCAGCGTCTCTGCGTCATCTTCATTTCTTGTCTGACTTAAGCATGAGCCAATCCTAGTGATGTCCCCCGCCAATTTCCCGCACAATTGATCCCACAAAATCCTTCGCGTCCCCAAACAGCATCAACGTTTTATCCATGTAATACAGCGGGTTCTCGATCCCCGCGAATCCTGCACCCATGCTTCTCTTGATTACCATCACCGTATGCGCCTTATCCACGTTCAGAATCGGCATCCCATAAATCGGGCTGCTCGCATCTTCTCGCGCCGCCGGATTCGTCACGTCATTCGCTCCGATAATCAGTGCCACATCCGTCTGTGGCAGCTCCCCGTTGATATCGTCCATCTCCTGCAACTTGTCATACGGAATGTCCGCTTCGGCCAGCAGCACGTTCATATGCCCCGGCATGCGTCCGGCCACTGGATGAATGCCGAACCGTACATCCACCCCGCGTTTCGTCAACGCATCGTACAATTCGCGCACCTTATGTTGAGCCTGCGCTACCGCCATTCCGTAGCCCGGCACGATCACCACTCGGCTTGCCGCGGACAAAATCCCCGCTGCTTCCTCCGGTGAAGCGCTCCGCACTGGCCGCGTTTCTTTTGCTCCGCCTGCCGCCGCCTGCTCCTGTCCAAACGCGCCGAACAGCACATTCGTAAACGAACGGTTCATCGCCTTCGACATGTTTACCGACAGAATGAAGCCCGATGCCCCATCCAGTGCGCCCGCGATAATCAGCAGTTTGCTCCCCAGCACGAATCCCATGGCCGCCGCAGACAATCCTGCGTATGAATTCAGCAGCGAGATCACCGTCGGCATGTCTGCCCCGCCAATCGGAATAATCATCATCACGCCGAAAAACAGTGGAATGATTATCATCAGCGGAAACAAATAGACCTTCTCCGGGTGTACGATCAGCATGGCCGCAATCCCCACCGCAATCGCTAAAATCCCCAGATTAACAATGTTTTGGCCCTTAAATGTAATCGGCCGCTGCGGCAGAATCTCTTGCAGTTTTCCTGCCGCCATCAGGCTGCCTGTGAACGTTAGTGCTCCCAGAATCACTTCGAGGGAAATCACGCCCATCAGAAATCGTGGTACCTCCGGTGCCCTCAGATAAAATTCCGCGCTACCCACCAGTGTTACGCACAGCGCACCAAACGCGTGGCTTAACGCCGTCCGTTGTGGCACCGCCGTCATCGCCACTTTTCCCAGCGGTACGCCAATGATTGTTCCTAGCACTAGCGCAATCGCGATCCACTTGTAATCGACGATCCCGCGGTTCAGCAGCGTGCCGACAATCGCCAGCAACATGCCTGCTTCGCCGGCCCAAACCCCGCGCCGAGCCGTTGCCGGTGAACTCAGCCACTTCAGCGCCAGGATAAATAGCGCCGTGGCGATCAGGTACGTCACTTCGATCAGATATTCGCTCCGGATAATTTCCATCACGGCTTCCTCGGTCCGCTGGCTTTAAACATCTTCAACATGCGGTCCGTGATGATGAACCCGCCTACGATGTTGCTCGTCGCGGCCACGATCGCAATCGTCCCCAGTATCGTCGCCAGCGTACTCTTGCCCTCGCCAACTAGAATAATTGCTCCCACAACCGCAATGGCATCCAGTGCATTGGTCAACGACATCAGCGGCGTGTGCAGCAGGGGTGAAACGCGCCGTATCACTTCAAATCCAATAAATGCCGCCAGCATGAATACGTACAATCCCGTCAAAAAATCCAGTTTCATCAGACTGCTCCCCCCGCCGGTGCGCTTTGCAACGCTGGCAAGCCGAAAAAGTCTCTCACTTTCCCGTTCACGATTTCGCCCTCGTGGGTCAGCAATGTCTCTCGAATGATTTCGTCTTGCAGGTTCAGCTGTACTTGTCCATTTTTTGTCAGGTTCAAGAGAAACGCCGTCACGTTCTTCGCATACATTTGGCTGGCGTGATACGGTACCGTCTCCGCCAGGTTGAACTCACCGATGATGGTCACGCCGTGAATCACGGCCGTCTGATCCGGCTTCGTCAGTTCGCAATTTCCACCTCGTTCCGCAGCCAGATCAACGATCACCGATCCCGGCGCCATTCGCTCCACCATATCTTTCGTTACCAGGATTGGCGATCTCTTGCCTGGAATCACCGCCGCCGTTATCACCACGTCGTTCTCAGCCACCACTCTTCCCAGCAATTCTCGTTGCTTCTGGTAAAAAGCTTCATCCTGCGCCTTTGCATAACCGCCCGCGTCCTGGGCATCTTTCGCTTCAATCGCCAGCTCTACGAATTTTCCGCCCAGGCTCTGCACCTGCTCCTTTGCTGCCGGACGCAGATCGTACGCCGACGCCACTCCTCCCAATCGCCGCGCCGTGGCAATCGCCTGCAGCCCCGCCACGCCTGCGCCGATGATCAGCACCTTTGCAGGAGCAATTGTTCCCGCCGCCGTCGTCAACATCGGAAACATGCGCGGCAAGGTATTTGCCGCCAGCACCACCGCCTTGTACCCGCAGATCGTCGCCATTGCTGAAAGAGCGTCCATGCTCTGGGCCCGCGTAATTCGTGGCATTAACTCCACGGAGAAGGAAGTCACTCCACGATCGGCAATCTCCTTGATCGTTTCCACTGTTCCCAGTGGCCGCAGAAAACCAATCACCACCTGCCCTTTGCGGAACAGAGGCAAATCCGCACTGCCAGTCTTATCGTTCGCGCCGTGTACCAGAAACTGCACGATGATGTCCGCGGTCCGAAATATTTCCTCGCGGCTGCTCACCAACTTCGCGCCCTTCGCCGTGTAATCCGCGTCTGGGTACCCAGCCTGCAGCCCCGCGCCCGCTTCCATCACCACTTCCAATCCCGCCTTCGTCAAATTCGGTATCACCGCGGGGACCAGCGCCACGCGCCGTTCTCCCGGATAGCTTTCTCTGGGCACACCTACGATCATGTACCCTCCTTCCTAAAACAGATTTCCAGCCGTGCCATCTCGTCCATTCCCTCGCCAATCTTCATCGCTCAATTCATTGCTCTACCCGTTTGATTTGCGGGCTTGCCCCAAATGTTTTTAGGGGGTCGGAGCTTTAGCTCCGACAATGAACGCCCTGAAAGACTGGCCTTTGGCCCCTGAGAGAACTCTTCCCCAATGTTAACCCGGCCCGTTATCAACGGCCCGCAATTCCCCCTCATTATCAATCGGAATGGAGCTGGAGCGATCGCCCCTCTCTCGACGGAAAGAATCCACTCACTCAATTGGAAAGCAGCACCTTCTCAGTGCCAAATCTGGTGTTTCGCGGAATTCTATCTCTAACCATCCCACTCCACAAGGAGCCTCGCCACTCTTGGCGCGTGGCACCCTAGCCGAGTGTTCTTCTTTAACTTGTCATCCCGACCGGAGTATAGCGCCGTCTGCGGAACGGAGCGGAGGGATTGTGGCAACGCCTCAACCTCTGCAATCAACACAGGGAGGGTCTCACAACGATCCAAACGCACCCAATCTCTTCTCTTAGTCTTTAGGTTTCAACTGTCGACTCTCGACCGTCGTCACTCCTTCAACCCTCCATAAATCTCCCACGCTTTCTTCAACCGCCCCATCACCAATTCCTTTTCCTCCACCGAATTCCAATCTGGATATTTCTCCGTAATCTCCATCGTCCTCTTGATCCAAGCCTGAAAATATTCCGCATCCGTTTTGGAATACGCCCGTTTCCCGCCCACTGTCACATACACCGGGCTCGTCGTCGCATACGCATACTTGTCCATCACCGGATATTCCGCCTTCTCGCTCCAAGCGCGCAGCAGGCACCATCCGCTCTCTTTGATCGGAATCGTCCCCGCCACATCCGCCGAATCCCGCGTCCCATCCAACTTCAAGTCCTGCACGACCTTTCCGTTGCACACCACTTCCAGATGATCCACCGGAACAATCGACTGCAACTTGGCAGTGAAGGGAACTGCCGCCTGCGCCGCATCAAACTCCAACTGCCCGCCCAGCATCTCGCCACCAAACGTGAAATCCACCAACGGCCCATTCGTGGCAAACGTCTTTCCTTTCCGTAAACCGTCTTTCCACAGCTCCGTTGTAAGTGGAAATTCAGGAATGTTGATATATACGCGATCAAATCCAACTTGGCCCCGAATCGGAGCCGCATAGTTTGTTGTTGCGTCCGTCCCTGCCCCTGCGGGAAGCTTAAATCCCAAGTTCAACAATTTATACCAGACCGCTGTCGTAGCCTTGTGGTCGCTGAATCCCACGATCTCCATATAATCCAGTTTTCCTAGCGCCACATCCACCGGCAACTCATCCGTGATCCTCTGCGCCGGTTTCACAAACGGGTCCGGCACCTCGTCAAACGGATGCACTGCCCCCACCAGCGCGCCCTGCAAATGCGCCATGTCATACACATCCGCATTCATCGGAAACAAGCTCGCCGCCGCCGTATTCGGATATCCCGCATATCCCGGCAACAACAAATGATCCTTCAGCGCCAGAATCCCCCGATGTCCCCAGTAGCTCGTATGAAATTCCTGCCCTCTTACTAACGCCATGTGAGGGTCGGGCAACTTGATCCAGTCCTGCCGCTCGAACTCAATATCCGGAAATCTCTGCTCCTTATTGACCACCAATTCGTTGATAACATTTAGACCTTCAGCTTGGCCGATCATCGCTAAGCCCGCAGAGGTATTTCGGTAGCTGCCTCCATAATTCATGTGCACATGAAGATCCGCGGGAATCCACTCGCCCCTCACCGGCGAAAAATCCAATCGTTCCAGTTTCACATTCATTTCGATGGGCCTATCGGAGTCAACGTCGATCGTTTTCTTGAATGGCTTCGCGTTTAAGCCACGAGAGACGACGAGTAGATACTTGCCGGCAGGGACATCGATTTTTGTTTCTGGCTTGTACGCATAGAAATAGTGCTTCTCCATCAATCCGTCGGACCGGCCCACCCCATCATCGGCAAAAATCTGTGCATCGGTCGGTGCAAAGGAGAATCCCTCTGAATCGATAATCGACACTCGCCCTGAAGTCGTGGTGCCGGCCTCATCGAAAACCCTCAGGACCAATTGCGATCTATTCTTTAAGTACTTTCGATTGTCAATTTCTAAAAGTTGTCTTTCCGCGCCAGGAAATGTCTGCCAAAAAATCTGCAGAGTTCCCGATTGATTCGAAATGGCCGCCAGCCTTTTTCCATTCGGCGACCATCGCACATTCGTCTCGTCCCAATCCCCGTACGAAATCGGGAACGCATCGCCTCCTCGCGCCGGCATCACCCATAAGTTGTGCCACTGTCTCCCCAAATAACTGCTGTATACCATCCGCGATCCATCCGGTGAAAATTCCGGCCGCGCTTTCCAGTTTGTCTCCTCATAATGAATCTCCCTCGCCTCCGCTCCCGGCTCCGCTTTCATCCGCCAGAATCCACCCGTCCCGTGAATGTGCCCGCGGTTCGACACAAACAGAATCTCTTTCCCGTCCCGTGTCCACGTCGGATTGATTTCCATGTCGTAGACGCTGTAGTAGTACCGGGGCAGGGAACTCTTCGTTTCGCCTGTCAATCGCACCTTATTCTTCAATTCGCCACTCACCACGTCTGCCGCAAAAATGTGGAATCGCTTGTTGTACTCTGTCGAAGTCCAAACAATCTTCTTTCCGTCCGGCGACCACCGCGGTTCAACGTTCACCGCACCACCACTCGTTAACGCGTCTGTCTTCCCGCTCTCTAAATCCAGCAACCACAACTCCATCGCGTCTTTCTGATACGAAACATACACCACCGACTTCCCATCTGGCGACCAATCCGGCTGATAGTCATATTCCGCCCCATCCGTAATTTGCGTGGTTTCCTTCGACTCTAGTTTCTGTCGCCACAACGACCCCGCCATCGAGTACACCAACTCCTGCGAATCCGGCCCCCAACTCAAACTGCTTGGCCCGCCCGTCAACTGCGGCAAATACAATTCCCGGTAATAATAAGGATGCGGCTCGTCAATCTGTCCCAGCACCGGCCGCCGCTGCGCCCCTGCCGGCATCACCATCACCATTGCCACCAACCAAACCAAACTCAGCACTCGCTTCAAGTTCGCACCCTCCACACGCCCGGATCCTACCGCAAAACAAAGAGGGGCGCAGTACAACCGCGCCCCCTATTCGAAATCTCTTCCTTTACTTAAAACTAATCACTTATTACTTAAAGCTTTCATCACGTCAACCCCACCTTACTCAACGGCATCTCCCGATACCTCTTTCCCGTCGCCGCAAATATCGCGTTGTATAGCGCCGGCGCAAACGGCGGCAATCCCGGTTCTCCCACTCCCGCCGGAGGTGCGTCATTCTCCACGATATGCACGTTCGTCAACTTCGGCGCGGCATTCATCCGTGCCACCTGGTACGAATCGAAATTCCCCTGATCCACCACGCCATTCGTCGCCGTAATCTCTCCATACATCGCGATGCTCGTTCCCATCACCACCGCGCCTTCCACCTGCTGCCGCACCGTCGTTGGATTTACAACGGTTCCCGCGTCAATCGCGCTATCCACCTGGCGAATCGTCACCTGCCCATCCTTCACTTCCGCTTGCACCACCGTCGCCACGTACGTCAAGAAGCTGCGGTGCACCGCCACGCCCATCCCAAATCCGTTCCCCATCTTTTTCTTGCCCCAGCCCGATTTTTCCGCCGCGATCTGCACCACCCTCTTGAATCGTGCCGTATCCAGCGGGTATTCCGACAAATCGCCGTCGTAGTTCGTATAATCCTTCGCCAATTCGCTTTTCGGAATAACCCGGTCCGGCCCCAGTAGCGCCAGAACGTATTCCACTTCATCCTTGCCCGCCGCGTACCCGCATTCGCCCACAAACGAGTGAATTCCGTACGCGTGATAAATGTTCGCTACCGATCGAAGCCATCCGATGCGTGTGTGCGCCGTTGCCGGCCCGTTTTCCGCCCGTTGATTCGCAATCGCGAACGGGACGTCGCTGAATCCCAGCCCGATTTCGCCTGCGTCCGCATATTGCGCCGTCGGGTCAAATGTCGATGCAATCGGTGGAAATACGCTGCGCTGCAGCCATCCTGTCGGCATCCCATTCGCGCCCAGCGTCGCCTTGAAGTACATCGCTGCCACCGAGTGAAACGAATCAAACTTGATATCGTCTTCCCGAGTCCACACTACCTTCACGGGCTTCCCGGTCTTTTTCGAAAGCACGGCAGCTTCCACAATGAAATCCGGAAACGATTTTCGCCCGAACCCGCCTCCCAGGAGCGTCACATTCACCGTCACATCTTCCTTCTTCACTCCCACCGCTGCAGCTACCGCTTCCTGCGCTCCCTGCGGATTTTGCGTTGGCGCCCAAATTTCCACTTTTCCGTCAGCGTAGTGCGCCAACGCTGCGGGCGGTTCCATCGAAGCATGCGCCAGCATCGGCGCGTAATACTCCGCCTCGATCACTTTTCCGCCTTTGGCAAACGCTGCATCCACGTCCCCCACTTCGCGCACCACCTTGCACGGCTTTTTTGCCGTAGCTTCCAATTCCTTACGGTAAGCGTCCGAAGTCCACACGCTGTGTTCGCTCTTCGTCCACTCCACCTTCAGTTTTTTCTTTCCCTGGAATGCGGCCCATGTGCTGTCCGCAATCACCGCCACGCCGCCGAGTGCCTGCATGTTTACAGGAGGTTTGAACGCATCAATCGTCGCCGTCTGCTTCACTCCAGATACTTTCAGCGCCGCTGCATCGTCCACGCTCTTCACCGCTCCGCCATACACCGGCGGGTGCATTACCGACGCGTACAACATTCCGTCCATTCGCGCGTCCTGTCCAAACACCGCCTTTCCCGTCGACATGTTCTTCAAGTCGTATCCTGGCGTCGGCTTCCCGATGTACTTCCAATCCTTTCGCGCCTTCAGCCTTAGTTCCTCTTTGTTTGGCACCGGCAATTTCGCGGCCGTTGCGGCAAGCTCTCCATAGCCCAATTTCTTCCCGCTCTTCGCGTGGACAACCGTGCTCATCTCCGTCGTGCATTCGCTTTCCGGCACCTTCCACGTCTGCGCCGCCGCCCGCACCAGCATCAAGCGAGCACTCGCGCCTGATTCCCGCAGCGTAGCGAAGAAACTCCTCACCGAGTGAGAACCATCCGTGTCCTGATCGCCATACTTCGCGTCGCCCGTGCCCTGAATCACTTTCACGCGCTTCCAGTCCGCGTCCAGCTCATCCGCCACGATCATTGGCAGGCCGGTGCGGTTTCCACTTCCCATCTCTGAACGCGCCACTACGATGTTGATCGTGCCGTCTGTCGCGATCCCCACAAACACATTGGGCTGCAGCGCCGCACTCGCCATCGGGTCCGCCGCTGGCGCTGCTCCGTTCGTCGCTCCCAGCAGCGACTCCGGCAGGAATCGCGCGCCCAGCACAAACGCGCTCGTCCCCAGCACTCCCTTCAAGAATCCACGCCGACTCACATTTTCAATTTGAATCATCGCGTCACCTGTCGTCCGTTGGACGGATATTCGTATGATTTCCTAAGACTCGTGCCCTCTATCCTACCCACAATCCCCATTCTTGCAACCCCCAACGCCCACTTCAGTCAGGCCGCGTCCAACTGCCCTTAAGCGTGCCCCATCCTTTGCGGTTTTTGCAAAGGGTGGTTCTTACTATCTACGGCCATCAAATCTCCGCTCTCTGGGCCTTGAATTTCTGAATCCTCCATAACGCCGCCTACCGCTTGCCCCCCACGCCTTCCCGCTGGCATACTCAATCTCCCGCATCACGAAAGGTTCTTCCAAATGAAACGCGAATTCCATCGCTGGCATTCTCCCCGTCTCGGCCTCGATCTTGGTGTCGTCGCCTATGGCCACTGGGGCCCTCCCATCCTTGGCTTTCCCACCAGCGCCGGAGACGAGTGGGAACTCGAAGGCCAAAGCATGATCGGCGCGCTCACTGAATTCATCGATGCCGGCCGCATCAAGTTCTACACCGTCAATTCCATCAATGGACTCAGCTTCTACAACAAGGCCGCGCATCCCTTTCATCGCAGCTACGTGCAATCCGTCTTCGACTCCTACCTCACCCAGGAAGTCGTCCCCTTCATCTACGACCACTGCCGCGGCCGCGTCGCCATCGCCACCATGGGAGCATCCTTTGGCGCTTATCACGCCGCCAACTCCCTCTTCCGGCATCCCGATGTGTTCAAGCGCTGCTTCGCCATGTCCGGCGTCTACGATCTTCGCTCTTTCATGGACGGCATGTACGACGACAATTTTTATTTCAACAATCCCGTCGACTACCTCGCCAACCTCTCCGATCCCTGGTTTTACGAGCAGCTTGCCTCCTGCGACATCCACCTCGTCACCGGCACCGGCCAGTGGGAGCACAGCGGCCCTACCTATCGCCTCTCCGAAGTCCTCAACAGTAAAAACATCCGCCACTCCGTAGACAACTGGGGTCCCGACGGCGGTCACGATTGGCCCTATTGGAAAAACGAGATGCGCCAATACGTCTCCCAGCTCTATTAGTCAGTTCTCCCTTGTTTTTTTCTTCGTCTAATGTAGGGGCGGCTTTACGCCGCCCGTCTTCAGAAGCGGACGCATTTTTTTGTGAGCAGGGACACGATACATCGTGCCCTCTCTTGGCTTTCCCCGCATTGCTCACCGCGCGCAATAATTGTCATCCCGAGCGGAGAGCCGCGTTGTCTACGGCTCGCAGTCGAAGGATCGTGGCAATCCGTCAAAATCATCTCAAGACAGACGCACATGCACGATTCAAATGTTTTGTGGTTTTTACCGTTTCCTGATAACTGACATCTAATTGCTGATATCTTGTCCTGTCCCTACACCAACCCCAACTCTTCCAACCTATACTGCCCCTTCTCAATCACCTGATCCTCATCGATCCACACATCGCACTTCCGCGTCAAAACATCCACGTGCGTCCGCGATTTCCAATCCGCGTGCGTCTGGCTCCCATACGGATCGCCAAACGCAATATGCACTCCAGGAAATTTCTCGTCCTGCAACAAAATTCCGATCATTCGAGACAATCCCAGATTCGTCCCAAACGCCAGTTCGCCCACGCGATCGCTGTTCTCATCCGTGTGGCAATACGACCAGAACTCTTCCTCCAAATCCTTCCGCTCGCTCTCCGCGTGGACCAATCTCCCGCCCTTGATCGTTAACACTAGCGGCGTTGCCTGCAAATCTCCATACTTCCCATTAAAATAATCGCCCGCCGTGGCGTCGCAAACAAACGTCCCATCTACCGTAGCCGGAGTAGTGAACACTTCGCCCGCCGGCAAATTTGACCAATACCGTGGACTGATCAATCCGCTGGTCTTCACCCAATCTAGCCCGCGGTCAAAGTGCGCCGAAATCTCCGTCCCCGCTTCCGTCTTCACCGTCAACGAATCTGCCCGCAGCATTCGCTCACGCAGCTTGTCGCTCAGCTTGTCTACCAACTGGTAATCCGCCCGCATCCCCTGCTGCATGATCTCCGGCGTTACGCCCACCATGTGCGCGTAGCGGATCTGCCGTCGCTCCACTACCTTCACAATCGACATTCGCGCGCCCAGCTCACCCGGCTGCGGCGTCATGCACAAAATTCCCACGTCGGCTTTTTCCAACGCGTCCAGCACCGCTTCCGGCGCCGCGCCCATCGGCCGTGGACCAAAATCCTCCAGCAGCAGTCCAGTAGATTCCGCGCCGCGTTCGCGAATGGCCGACTCCAGGCTGGCCGCCACACTCCGGCTCACCTCATCGGCAATCAAGGCAATCTTCTCGCCCGCGCGCACACCCAGACACACGTTCACGGCGTTCTCCGCGCCAGGCATCAACTCAGCAGGTGCAGGTCCAAAAGGCATTCTTACCATTTTACCAAATTCCCGTTTCTTGCCAAATTTCCCTGCTCAAGATTTGCCCTGTTTTCCACTACCCGCACACGCTGCAAGCCCCTCCAAGTACCGCCGGCTTCCAGCTGGCCTCCGTCCTTTGTAGTGGCCGATCTATAGCTCGGTCACGGCTTTCGGGGAGTCACGGTCCTAAAACTATTCATCAATTGGATTATGTCATCCTGAGCGAAGCGAAGGATCTCGACCTCGCCGCGCGCTCATCTTGTAGGACGCGTTTTTCTTTTGTTGGAATCGCCTTGGAGCTCAACCCGCATCCCCTGGCAGCTTCACCCAAGCCGCCACAAAGACCACCAGCCCTACCGCCAGCATCGATGTCGGTGCCGCAAAAAAATAATGAAACGAAACGCCCGTCATTACCGCCAACCACGCCACGTTCACTATCGCCGCTCGCTTCAACAATTCCGCCCTCTCTCCCCACAACACCACATCAAACAATCCAAATCCCAGTGCTGCAACCATGAACGAAACGCTGAATCCCCGCACCAGGTCATTCATGCTCCGCAGCGATCCCATCAGATTGAACTTGTAATTGATCATCAAATCCAGCAATTGCCGTTCCGTCTGGTTCGCTGGCACCTGCGCCTTAATTAGCGACAGCGAGTGCACCACACCGAGCAACAACATCCACACCGCCCCCACCTTGAACAACCGTCGTCCCCACGCATCGGTCATCGTTTCACCTTCGCACCCCGCCGGGGAAGCTGCCCATCGGTGATTGATTCCAAGCCGTCGCGTCGACTCGTTGATCGGCTGCCGACGACATGCGCGACGCGCGGGTATACCGTCGCCATCCGCCTCTACTTCAGCCCCAGCCAAAACAACCGTCGATGCCAGAACGCCCGCAACCGTTCCGCTTTCCACAACAAAAAATGCATCCCCACCATCACCGCGAACAAGATCGCGAGACTCGGCGGGTTCATCAGTTGTGAGACCAGAAATCGTGGGTTGCTAAGTGCCACAAATATATGGCGCGTCGACGATCCTCCCACCTTCGCGTCTCCAATCATTGCCTGAATCCAGGGTAGGGCCAGCGCCGCGAACAACATCACCCGCAGCGCATGCCTTGCCAGCCGCAAACCGGTGTTCTGCGCCAGCTTGTACTCCACCCGGCTCACGATGACCGCTGCCGCGAATCCCGCGATCACTCCGGTCAATTGCGCAGCACTCGCCGCGTCACTTGCAGTCACTGCCCGCCTCGCTAGCGATCCCGTCACGAAACCTGTCACGATACTCGCTGCCGCTGTCAACGGATAAAGGCAGATCCAGAACATCCACACCAGCGGCACCATCATCAGGCTCAGCGCGATACTTAGAAACGGACCTCCGCTGTCTCCACCCGTATATCCACTCGTTGTTTGGGTAACGTTCCAATCCGGCTGGCCAATCGGCACAACAGGATCGGCTGCCGTCGGATTAGGCTTCACTTGGTTTGGAGATGTTTCAGGACCGTGCGGACCCCAGGGAAAACTACCCACGCCGCCTCCGTGCCGGGATTGCTGCATCCTGTCCCAGCGCGCGGAAGTATACTGCCGCCTCTTCCGTGCTACAAGCTATTCAAACTGTGTACTCTGTCTCTATTCGATTCTTCCAATGCTTGCCCTTCAACTCGCTGCCAATTCTCCGTGGCCTCTGCGGACCTCTGTGAACTATGTGTTAATTTCTTCTCTTCGTCCTTTGCCCCGCATTCTTCCTCTCCACTCGAAACGAAGGTATCTGCCCGCCACCACTCGTCACATTCGCCAGGTCGCTGGTGCTCAGCCTCGTCAAAAATCCCGCCAATTTTCCCCTGAACAGATACGGCGCAAAATCCACCAGCATGTCCCGCATTTCCACTTTTCCGCCGCTAACAATCGTCGGAAACGGTTCGCGCCGCAAAGGAATTTTCTCCTGCACAATCCAGCACCCATGCGCCTTGGATTTTTCTCCCCCGGGGAGAGCTTCCTGCAGCGCCTTCTCCCACTCCTTGGCGTCGACTTTCCATCCCAATGTCACGCCCGTCCCGCCATATTCGTCGCTCGGCTTCAGCACCAGATTCTCCCGGTGCTTCCGGATGTATGCCAGCAAATCAATCGGCTCACCGTAATAGTCCGACTTCACGTCCTCCACTACGCGCGTCCACGGCACATGCCAGCGAATGACTTCGTGTTCCTCCACCGAAAATAATCCGGCATTTCGTCCATTGGTCAGCACCGCGAAAAACGCCTTCACATGAGGAATCTTGCAGCGAAAATTATTTGCCACGCAGGTCGTTCCCGCTTCATACGCCTTTACCAGTGCCTCGCACTCCTTCGGACGCGCCACGATATCGTTGATCAGCACGCGGCGATATACCAGATCGACCTTCTTCCCCTTCGCTGACAATCTTTTTCCGTCAAAATCCAGTTCTCGCGGGTCCGCCAGCACCACCGGCACGCGCATCTTTTCAAACCGCTCTTTCAAGATCTCGAACTCGCTCCACGTCGGCACTTCTTTCCAATCCACAATCGCCATCTGCGGACGATGCGATGTCCCGCCCCAATCCAGATATGTCCTCACCAGTGCATCCAGCAGCTTCGCGCTTAATGGGTAGCTGTGAATCTCCCACTTCTTCGCAAACTCTTTCATCACGGGGGTCGCCCGGAATATTTCCGATAGCGATTCGGAATATCCGGCCCCCGCTGGCGATTCGCCGTTGTATTCCGTGAACTTCAGCGAATCCGGCAACAGAAACGCGTCCAGCCGTGAAGCTGTGCTGGCCGGGCCAAATCCGGTGGTCATGCGCGCCAGCCGCTCCTCTTCCGGCCGTAAATAAAATTGTTTGAAAAGGGAATCGTCCTGCAGAGCCGCGGTCGTTACCCGTTCCGCTACCGCCGCAATCGTTTCGGAAACACGTCGCACCCTCGCTTCATCTTCTGGCGAGAGGAAAAATGGCCGCAGAAAAGGGCAGTGGACGCGCTTTCCAAACGTCAGCTTTTTTGCGCGTAACTCGTTCAAAAACTTTTTGGGAAATCCAGGTGTGGCTTGCAGCACTGGCTGCAGCGATTCGTCCCAGTGCCTCGAAGGTCCATCCGTCCCCGGCGCCTTTTTCAGTGATTTGTTCGGCCCCTTCACCTTCACAGCTTTGCGTTTCATCGCTTCGGAGTTCCTGCAGGTGCAACCGCTGGCATACTCGCCAGTGCGGTCTGCGTCAAAACCGGTTTTGCCGGTGCTCCCGCAAATCCAGAGGCCGCGCCCATTCCCAGCATCTCCTCCCAGCGCGGCCAGGTATTCGCCACATTCCCGTGCAACGCGCGATCAATCACCAGTCGCGACATCTTGTCCACCACGTGCTCAAAATAAAATTCCGTGATGCGATCACGTTCAAAATCAGGCGCCGGGTTCAGGAAATCAATCGCGTAGGGCACCCCATCCTTCACCGCAAACTCAATCGTATTCATTTCGTAGCCCAGCCCTTCGTTGATTGTCACCGCATCCTTCACTACGCGCGCGCCAACCTCTGGTGTCAGATAGCTGTGCTCCACCAGGTACCGCCGTTCCTTGGGGTCATACCGCACTGGCAGAATGTCTCTCTTCCCGAACGTGAAGCACCTCACATATTCCTTGAAATCAATAAATTCCTGTAGAGTCATGCAATACGGTGAAGTCTTGTCGTACGCTTCGAGCAATTCCTCTTTATTTTTAACTTTATATACGTGTTTCCACCCGCCCCCCGAAAATGGCTTCAATATCGCCGGTCGTCCCACGTAGTCCAGCAACTCATCCCAATCCATCGGATACCTCATATTCCTCAGCGATTCCGCATTAATATCCACGTCCGCCGGATAGCCCTTTTGTGGCAGCAGCACTGTCTTCGGTATCGCCACGCCAAGTTTCGCCATTACGGAATAGTTGAAATATTTATCGTCCGCCGTCCACCAGAACGGATTGTTGATCACATACGTGCCTTGCAGCACCGCATGTTTCAAATAGCCGCGGTAATACTCCACTTCGTGCGATATTCGGTCCACAATCACTTTGTATTCCGCGGGTTCGTTCATCTTCGTGCCGCCCAGCTTCACGAACTCTGCGGTCACGCCATCTTTTTTCCCCAATTCATTCACGCGTGCGATAAACGCGGGAGGAAAACTGAACTCTCGCCCGCACAGTAGGCCTACTTTTGCCATGGTTCCTCCTGCCGCGCCCTTCCGAATATTAACCTTGCTTCAGCTCACGATGTTTGCCGAGCTCGTTCGACCTTCCATTACACCGCCGCGTGTTTCCGCCACCAGATGCCGTACCACTTCCTTTAAATCTCCCGTCTGCTCGTAAACCCTCAACTGTCGTTCCGCGCTGGTGCCTTTGTTCATGATCGTGTGGATGTAATCTACCGCGCTGCGGCTTCCCAGTTCATCAACAACGTCATCCACAAACTCCAGCAGTTCTGGAATCAGCCCTCGCATCGGCACTTCCGCTTCTTTTCCGAAATCGATGAATTTTCCTTCAATTCCATAGCGTGCCGCCCGCCACTTATTTTCTTCAATCAACGCACGTCTATACAACCGCCAGCTTATATTTTTCGTGTATAACTTGTGCAACTTCACGATGATCGCTTGCGTTAACGCAGCAATCGACACGGCCTCTTCCACACGCGTCGCCACGTCGAACATCCGGAACTCCAGCGTGCCAAATGCCGGATGCGGCCGCACATCCCACCAGATTTTCTTTGGATTGTCGATGCAGTTGGTCCGCACCAGCAAGTTCACAAAGTTTTCATACTCGCTCCACGACAGGAACTGTTCCGGAATCCCTGTCCGCGGAAACCTGCGAAATACCGTGGTGCGAAACGATTTCAATCCCGTGTTCCGCCCCATCCAGAACGGCGAACTCGTCGAAAGCGCCAGCAGGTGCGGCAGGAAATAGCGCACCATATTCATCATGTCGATGGTAGTCTGCTTATCCGGCATCGCCACGTGGACATGCATCCCGAAAATCAGCAGAGATCTTGCCAGTTGCCCCATCTCTTCCACAATGTTCTGGTAACGCTCGCCCGGTGAAATTACCTGGTCTTTCCAACTCGAGAAGGGATGCGTTCCCGCCGCAGCCACCTGCAATCCCGTTCGCTCCGCCGCAGCCACCAGTTCGCCGCGCGTCCGGTGCATCTCCACTCGCAGTTCGCTTACGTTCTCGCAGATCTTCGTTCCCGTCTCCACGATCGACTGGTGCATTTCCTGCTTCACCTGGTCGCCCAACCCGTGCGAAGCCGCCGACAGCAGCTGCACCACGTGCGAGCGCAGCTCTGAAGTTTCAGGATCAATGATCTGGAATTCTTCTTCGACACCGATGGTGAAGCGGTGAGCCATAGCAGGCCCTCCGATTGGTCAGGTCACTTCTGCGGAGCCAGTATCATACTCCCACCCTCGCCGTAATTGCACCTGCTCGCAATCAGATAGTCACACTTTCTTCTTCCGCCCTTGGGTTTGTTTATGCAGAGCGGCTTTCCGCTGCCTTCTTTTCTTCTTATCTGTCATCCCGACCGGAGAGCCGCGCCTTTTGCGGCTCGTAGTGGAGGGATCGTGGCAACGCTTCAGTCCAAAGTATCACGCTGAAATTCACCCAAGGCCCTGCCCAGCACGACTCTGTATTCCTTTGTGGCCCTCTGCGCACTCTGTGGTAATCCTTTCTCTTTCCTTTCCTTTTCTCTTAAACTCTCTCGTATGCAAGTCACTCCCTTTCGCATTGAAGAATATTTCGCCAAATATGAATTCACCGCCAAATATCTACTCTCTTCTTCAGACGCAGAATCCTGCACTATCGCCGATCTCCTCGCTCTTGAGCCCTTCGCCCACGACGCTTTCCTCAAGCACTGGTGCGGCTACACCGAGGCTCCCGGTGCACCCTGGCTCCGCGAAACGCTCACGGCCCTCTACAAGAGCATTCGCGCAGAGGACGTCCTCGTTGTGGCTGCAGCCGAAGAAGCCATTTTTCTTTTCTACCACGCCCTCGTCGGCCCCAACGATCACGTCATTGTAGAAACTCCCTGCTACGAAAGCGCTTTTTCCCTGGTCAAAAGCACCGGCGCCACGGTTTCAGCCTGGCAGCGCAACTCCGAAAATTCCTGGGCCCACGATCTTTCCGCCCTCGAATCCCTAATTCAACCCAATACCCGCGCCATCTACATCAACACGCCGCACAATCCCACTGGCCTGCTCATGCCTCTCCCCGTCTTAACACGCGTTCTGGAGCTTGCTTCAAAACAGGGTATCTACGTTTTTTCCGACGAAGTCTATCGCGAACTCGAGCACGATCCCTCTATGCGTCTTCCCCCCGCCTGCGATCTCTATGACCGTGCCGTCAGCCTCGGCTCGGTAAGCAAGACTTATGGCCTCCCTGGCCTGCGCCTCGGCTGGCTCGCCTCTCGTGATTCTCAAATTCTCCGACTTTGCACCAGCTTCAAGTACTACACTACCATCTGCAGCAGTGCTCCCAGCGAGTTCCTCACCGACCTTGCCTTACGCCACCGCGATAAGATTGTCGACCGCAATCGTCAGCTCGTCCTGAGCAATCTCAACCTTCTCACCGCTTTTCTCGTTCGCCACTCCAAGTTGTTCTCCTGGACTCCGCCGAACGCCAGCCCCATCGGCTTTGTCCAGTTCAAGCCACAACACGACGTATTCCAATTCTGCGAATCCCTCGTTCAACAATCCGGCGTTCTTCTCCTTCCCGGCTCCGTCTACGATCAGCCCCGTCACATCCGCTTTGGCTACGGCCGTGCCAATATGTCCGAATCCCTCGCCCAACTCGATTCCTGGCTCTCCTCCCACATCTAGGCGCGCCTAGTCTCAATACCGCACAAGCTTCCTTCGCCATTTTTTCGATACCCCGCGCTCCATAAATCGATTATCCCTCCAGCCCCCACTCCGTGTATCATTGCTCCAACGTTTTACATCCCTCGGTTCTCGAGTGGACGGGGAATCGGTGCAAATTTATAACCGGTGAAAGCTCCTTTGCGGGCTGCGCTGATCTATTTTTCGGAGGATTTTATGAAAGTATGTCGTTCGCTCCAGACCTTTCTGCTTTTATTGTTAGTCATCTTTTCAACACCCGATCTCTCTGCTCAATCCACCACGGGTCGCATTTTAGGTTCCGTCAAGGATAACTCCGGCGGCTCCGTTGGTGGAGCTACTGTCACCGTCACCGATGCGGATCGTGGCGTTTCTCGTACCGCCATCACTGACGTCTCTGGTGAGTACCTCGTCGGCAACCTCGCTCCGGGCAAATACAGGGTCCGGGCCGAAGCCAAAGGTTTTAAGGCTTCCGAACGCACTAATGTAGAACTTCAAGTCGCCAAAGATGTCACCCTCGACTTTGATCTCAGTCCTGGCTCGGTTACCGACACGGTCCTCGTTACCGAAGAAGCGCCGCTTCTCGACACCACCAGCAATACCCTCGGCGGCACGCTCAGCAATAAAGAGATCAACGATCTTCCACTCAATGGGCGCGATTTCCAGAACCTTGTCACGCTTCGCCCCGGCGTCCAGCGATATCCCGGCGGCGGCTTCCTCTCCATCAGTTCCAATGGCAATCGTCCTGAAGACAACAACTTTATTGTTGACGGTATCGATGGCAACGATCCTTATTACGCGACCACCATCATCAACGCAGAAGGTGTACAGGGTACTCCAGCCAGTCACCTCCCCATTGACGCCATTCAGGAATTTAACGCAGAGGAAAATCCCCCCGCTGAATACGGAATGAAGCCCGGCGCAGTCGTAAACGTCGGCCTTAAATCTGGCTCAAATCAATATCACGGCACCGTTTATTATTTTGGCCGCAACAGCGCCATGGATGCGCGCAACTTCTTCAATACTGCCCCGGATCCCAAGAAACCACTCAGCCTCAATCAGTTCGGCGCCACTCTCGGCGCACCGATCATCAAGGATAAGCTTTTCTATTTCGTCGCTTACGAAGGCGTGCGCGCCAACGTCGGCAACTCCGGCATTGTCCAGACTCCTGCTACTTCTTCGATCGGTGATCCTACGATCAGCATTCCCGATGCCATCGCCCATCTCAACCAGTTGGAGATCCCTGTCAGCCAACTCAGCCTGAATCTACTTTCTTTGTTTCCCACGAATCCTGGCACTAACGGTTCCAGTCTCCAGCTCGGCTTCCCCAACTCTAACCGCGAAGACAATGGCCTCATCAAGGTCGATTGGCATCCCAATGTGAACGACAGCATCTCCGGTCGCTACTTTATTGGTGATAGTCTTCAGACCGAACAGGATATTCAGGTCCTTCAGCCTTTTTGGGAATCTCAAGCCAAAACGCGTCCCCAGGTATTTGGTTTCAATTGGACCCGTATCCTCTCTCCACGACTTGTTAATGTGGTTCGCGCCGGCTACAACCGATTCAACCAATCCATTCTTACTGTCGATTCCAACGTGAACCCCACCACCTACGGTATTAATACCGGTGTTACCTCTCCGGTCAACTTCGGTATGCCGGAAATTGCCATCGATGGTTTCGTTTCCCTCGGTGGAAATCACGGTTGGCCTCTGCTTACCACACCGAATCAGACTTATGTTTTTGGCGACGACGTTTCCTACACTCGCGGCAAGCATTCCCTGAAAATGGGCGGCGAAATCCGCAACGGCACGGCCGACAATGTTCGCGACCGTTACGGCAAAAGCCGCATTCGCTTTGCAGGCGATGGAGCTTTCGAGGGTAGTTCCCCCTTGGAAGATTTTCTTGCTGGTGATCCCTTCAAGGGCCGCATCTTCATTGGTAATTCTCACCGCCAGGTCAGCATGACCACCTTCGGCGCTTACATTCAAGACGATTGGCGCGTCTCCAGCCACTTTACCGTCAACGCTGGCCTTCGCTACGACCTCAACTCAGTCGTCCACGAAAACCACGATCTCTTCGGCAATTTCGATCCCAATCTCGGCCTCGTCCAGGTCGGCCAGCAAGTCAGTTCTCCCTACAACGGTGATCACAACAACTTTGGTCCTCGTATCGGGCTGGTGTGGGATCCCACGGGCAAAGGCAAGACCGTCATCCGTGCCGGCGCGAGCCTCATTTACGAAATTCCTCACATCTCCATCTTTATCGGTCAGAACGGTGTCGACAATGCCTCCACTTCCGGTATCGGCGTTATTCCTACCGGTGCCACCGGTGTCTCTCCGGGCGGCGGCGCCATCGTGGCATCTTCCAACGACTACACCGATCTTAACTGGAGCGTTGCCGGCCCGGTCTTCACCAACACCACCGCCGATTGCAGCGCCTCACCCTGCAGCATCCTTGGCGTTAACCGCAATCTTCGCACTCCCTACGTCACTACCTGGAGCCTCAACATTCAACAGCAGATCTTCCGGACTGGTTCTCTGAACGTCGGCTATGTTGGCAACCACGGCATCAAACTCTATAACATCGCGGACATTAATCAGCCCGATCAGAATTCTCAGGCAGAGATTGACTGCGATCACTGTGAACAGGATGGCCGGCCCTACAACTCCAGGTTCCCGTTCCTCGGCGTCATTAACATGCTCTCCAACGGCTATCACTCTAACTACAATGGCTTACAGGCCAGCTATACCCTGCGTCCCTGGCATGGCCTCTCTCTGTTAGCTGGTTACACTTGGGCTCATGCTTTGGACCAGGTCTCACTCAACCGCGGCCTTAACCCACAGAACAGCTACGATCCTGCGGCCGAATATTCCAGCAGCGACCTCGACATCCGTCACCGCTTCACACTTTCGATTAGCTACCAGATCCCGGGCATAAAGTCTCCCCTTCAATTGCTGCAAGGTTGGGAAGTCAATTCCATCGTGACCTGGCAAACGGGCCTCCCGTGGGGCGTTATCGACGGCTACGCCAATGGGAATGACATTAGTCTTACTGGTGAATTTGCTGACCGCTGGAATTTTGCCGGCAAACCCTCTGACTTCAAGACCTCTATCAACGGAGGCATTCCTTTCACTACCGACTTCACCTACAACCCACTCACCAACACTGCTACTGGCAACCAGGCTTGCCTAAGCCAGCTGCCTTCCGGTGTCGCTCTCGGAGACTGGGTTTCCAATCTACAAAGCTTCGGCTGCTTTACCGAAGGTTCAGGAGTCCTCACTCCTCCTATGCCGGGTACCTTTGGCACCATGCGCCGCAACCTCTTCCGTGGTCCCGGCTATCAAAATTGGGATTTCTCTCTCGTCAAGAATTTCACCATCAAGGAACGCTTCCAGGTTCAGTTCCGCGGTGAATTCTTTAACATACTCAATCATCCCAACTTCACCAATCCCTATGGCATCGGCGGCCAACTTGGCTTCGTCGATCCTTCCAACCCGAACTCGTTCGGATTCTCGGGCGTTACTCCAGACGTTGCTGCCGCGAATCCTGTCATGGGTTCTGGTGGTCCACGCGCCATCCAGCTTGGCCTGAAGTTCAAGTTCTAATCTACAGCCAAATACAAAACAAAGGGCGCGCTGTTCGCAGCGCTCCCTACCACCAGCAATCACCGACCCTTCCAAAAAAACAAGAGCGCATTGTCCAAGCAATGCGCTCTCCAAATCAATTCAAAAAATTCTTTACGCCGCTCCCATTGATCTTCTCGCCTGGAAGCATTCCCGGCAAAACACCGGCCGGCCCTGTGTTGGTCGGAACGGCACTGTGGTTTCTTTCCCACATTGCGAGCACGTCGTCTTTGTTTCCGCCCGCATCGGGGTTGCATTGCTGCCTCCCCCGCCTCCCCCTTCCGCGCGCTTGGCTTTGCAGCCTTTGCATCGCTTCGGTTCGTTCTTAAATCCCTTGTCGGCGAAAAACATCTGTTCGCCGGCTGTAAATACAAACTCGGCACCGCATTCCGAACACTTCAACACCCGATCGTGGAACTCCATGAGCGCACCCCCTGGTTACCCCTTTTGGGCAGTGGGGAGGGGCCAAACTTGCACCTGGAGCCTGGGTCGCTAGGTATACCGGTAGTCCGGGATTGCCGGGCGGTTTTCCCTGGGGCCTGGATGCGAACTAATATTTGACTACCCAAACGTCTCTGCCTGATCGGGGCCTGATCCCGGAAGTGCGGCGCCGAGCCTCGCCACGCGCAGGTTCTAATCCTGCTCGCGACGCTGCTTCTTGCGCAGTCGCTTCCGCGAAAGCGCTTCTTTAGCCCGGCGCTTCTCGCCTGGCTTCATATAGAAGCTGTGCTTCTTGATTTCCTTAATGATGTCTTCTTGCTGCACTTTGCGCTTAAAACGTCGCAGTGCGTTCTCAAGAGACTCACTCTCTTGAATGACTACTTCTGCCAATGTATTTCACCCCAGTTCCGGTTCGGTTTGCATACTGTAGCGCTCGTCAACGGCCCAAGACACTACCCCTGGTTATTATCGCATGAGGTTGCTGGCTTCTTGTAGTCAATTCACCCTGTCCAAGTCAAGCACTCTTTCTGATTCGCTCACCTCCTCGTCTCCGCTATGGCTTTCCGGTACTGTGTACCACTCTTTTACTCCTGGTCGGGTGTTCTCCGCGCATGTCCAGCGCTTGCTACTCCTGTTACACTAGGCTGCTTCTTAAAACTGCTACGGGAGTCTCCCTCATGCCAGATATGCGCGATGCCCTCGCCGTACTTCTCGCCGGTGGTCAAGGTGAACGTCTCTGGCCCCTAACTCGAGATCGCGCCAAGCCCGCAGTCCCCTTTGGCGCTCTCTACCGCATCATCGATATCACTCTTTCCAATTGCGTCAATTCCGGCCTTCGTCGGGTTTTTGTTCTCACCCAATACAAGGCGCTCAGCCTCAGCCGCCATACGCGCGCCGGCTGGTCTCCCCTCATGGGCCTTGGCGAATTTATCGAAGTTCTTCCTCCGCAGATGCGTGTCTCACAGCAGTGGTATCAAGGCACCGCCGACGCCGTTTATCAGAATATTTATTCCATCGGCAGTGAGCGCTCTAAATACGTATTCATTCTTTCTGGCGACCACATCTACAAGATGAATTACGCAAAGATGCTTCAGCAGCACATCGATTCCGGCGCCGATGTCACCGTAGCCACCATTGAAATCGCCGCGGAAGAAGCCGCCAAGCAATTTGGCGTAATTGAAACGGACAAGAACTGGCGCATTATCGGCTTTGAAGAAAAGCCCGCCAAGCCGAAGCCTTCTCCTCACAAGCCCACCCACTGCAATGCTTCCATGGGCGTCTACATTTTTAATACTCAGCTTTTGATTCCCATGCTGCTCGCCGATTCCGAGGATCCCAAATCCGCCCACGATTTTGGAAAAGATATTCTTCCCCGCATCATCTCCAAAAATCGTGTCTTCGCCTACAACTTCATCGATGAGAACAACGAAAAATCTCTCTACTGGCGCGACGTTGGCACCATCGACGCCTATTACGAAGCCAACATGGATCTTGTCAGTGTCTCTCCCGTCTTCAACCTCTACGACAAGCACTGGCCGCTGCGCACCTGGCAGCAGCACTATCCTCCCGCGAAATTCGTTTTTGCCGATCCCGATCGCATGGGCGCTGCCGTCGACTCCATCGTCGGCGGCGGTTCTATCCTCTCCGGTGGGCGCGTCCAGAATTGCGTTGTCGGCTACGATGTTCGTGTCAACAGCTATTCCGAGGTCAGCGATTCCATCATCTACAATCACGTCAACGTTGGCCGCCATTCAAAGATTCGCCGCGCCATCATCGACCGTCACGTCAGCCTCCCAGAAAATACCGAAATCGGCTTCGACATAGAGGACGACCGGCGCCGATTCCACGTAACCTCCTCCGGCATTGTAGTAGTCGTCCGCCAGGAATCCCTGATCGAAGAACCCGAACCCGAATAGAAGGTGTTTAGGGGGTGGGAGGCACATTCCTTTGCGTCTCTGCGTTCCCCTCTTTCCCAAAACCGTGTCCGCGATCACTCGCCCACAACCTCCCCTCTGTTACAATCTTCTGTTCAATATCTCTCAGGAGACGCACATATAATGTCCACCAAAATCACTCGTATTCACGCCCGCCAGGTTATCGATTCTCGCGGTAATCCCACTGTCGAAGCCGACGTCCTTCTTGAATCCGGCGCCCTCGGCCGCGCTGCCGTTCCTTCCGGCGCTTCCACTGGTGAACACGAAGCCCTCGAACTTCGCGATGCCGACAAGTCCAAATATCTCGGCAAGGGCGTTCTGAAAGCCGTCGCCAATGCCAATTCCGAAATCGCCAAAGCCATCACCGGCTCCGACGCCGCCGACCAGCGCACTCTCGACCACAAAATGATCTCTCTCGATGGCACGCCCACCAAGTCTCGCCTCGGTGCCAACGCCATCCTCGCCGTTTCCATGGCCGCCGCTCGAGCCGCCGCCATCTCGCTCAAACAGCCTCTCTACAAATATCTTTCCCGCTATTCCACCGACACCTCTGCAAACCTGCTTCCCGTCCCGATGATGAACATTCTCAACGGTGGTGCTCACGCGGACAGTTCCGTTGACTTCCAGGAATTCATGGTCATGCCCATCGGCGCTCCGAACTTCAGCGAAGCACTTCGCTGGGGGGTCGAAATTTTCCACTCTCTCAAGTCCGCGCTGAAGAAGCACGGTTACTCCACAGCAGTAGGTGATGAAGGTGGCTTCGCTCCAAGCTGCAAGTCCAACGAGGAAGCCATCCAGATCGTCATCGAAGCCATCTCTAACGCCGGCTACAAGCCCGGCGAGCAGAGTTTCCGTCGCCCTCGACCCGGCTTCCAGCGAGTTCTACGACAAGGCCAGCGGCAAATACATTTTCAAGAAATCTGACAAGTCCCAGCATTCCTCCGCGGAAATGTCCGCCTATTGGACCACCTGGGTTGAAAAGTATCCCATCGTGTCCATCGAAGACGGCATGGCGGAAGACGACTGGGCCGGCTGGAAATCCCTCACGCAAAGCGTTGGCAGCAAATCCTCGAAGAAGAAAATCCAGCTGGTCGGCGACGATCTCTTTGTGACCAACACCGAACGCCTTTCGCGCGGCATCAACGAAGGCATCGCCAATGCCATCCTCATCAAGCTCAATCAGATCGGCACGGTTACCGAAACCATCGATGCCATCGAACTGGGGCGCAAAGCCGGATACAACTCCATCATCTCGCACCGCTCCGGCGAAACCGAAGACACCTTCATCGCCGATCTCGCCGTGGCCACTGCCGCCGGACAAATCAAGACCGGCTCGGCCTCGCGCACCGACCGCATCGCCAAGTACAACCAGCTTCTGCGCATCGAAGAAGAACTCGGCACCGCTGCCCGCTTCAACGGCAAAGCCCCGCTCAAGTAACAACGATCGCAGATTCTATAGGGGGTAGGAGCTTCAGCTCCGACAATTCAACTAGGTGCCGCGCCCTCCGCCGTTGAGGGTACGGGTTTAGATATCACAAGTCGCATTCTCATGTTCGCAATCAGCCCCAATCGCATCATCGGCATTCTTGTTCTTCTGGCAGTCTTCTTCGTTCTGTTTGGCGAGTTTGTTCATCTTCCTGGCCTGATCTACGTTTTCAAACCACTGGCCACCATTCTTATTCTCTCGATCTCTCTCCGCCACTGGAGACAGCAACATTCCGTCTATCCTCTCTTCATCTCTGTGGGACTTTTCTTCTCTCTTCTAGGTGACATCGCGCTCATCTTCCCCGCACAGTTTTTCCAGCAGGGCTTGCTCTTTTTTCTCATCACCCACGTCGCCTATCTCGTTGCTTTTTCTCTGCACGTCAGATTTTTCGCCCGCCCTTTCATGTGGTTTTTCTACCTCGCTTTTGGCGCTGCTCTCTACGCCTTTCTCTTCCCGAATCTTCCTGCTGGCTTGAAAATCTCCGTCGCTTTCTACTCCCTGCTTCTCACCTCTATGGCCGCGCAGGCCATAGGCCGCTTCCTCATTCTCAAAACTCAGCCCACTCGCTTCGCCGCTATTGGGGCTCTATTCTTCATGCTCTCCGATTCACTTCTCTCTCGATCGTTTTCACGCACACCTTCCCGTCGTAGCCTTTTTCGTTCTCATCCCTTACTATGTCGCTCAATGGCTCATCGCTCCTTTCTACTCTTCCCGCCTCGCCAACTTCGCCCACCCAGCCGCACCCCGTGCGGCGCTTCTCCCATCATGGACCATTAAGCGAGCCTCTTGCCTTTGTAGCGGTCGCCTTCTGAGGGGGGCACTTTTCATGGTAGAGCCATTCCTGGCTGTGCGCTCTTTCGATCTGGCGATGACCATCAAATGAACTGAGGGTGCGCCATCCTTCGCGCACTTTGCGAAGGGCGATTCACGCCCCCGCCGCCTTCACCTTCCTCCGCAAATGCGCCGCAACTAACCGCACCTCGTCGTAACTAATCTCCTCCGGCAATGCATCCTTAATCGGCCGCAACAAATCCATCCCCAACCTCACGCACGCCTCGCGAATCTTTCATATGTCGCGGCCGGCATCCATTCCACCTGAAATTCCGTCTCCCCCGTCTCCACCATATTCGCGATCAACGCCACCACCGTCCGCACTTTCCTCCCGCGTCGCTCGGCAATTTCCTCGAAGTTCAATCCCTGTTTCAACATCGACAATGTTTCCTGCGCCGGACTGGAAGCCTGCGCCTGCCAATCATTCTTCGCCCGTGCCCCTTCTTCAAACCCCTCCAGCGCCTTCAGGATTTCCTCTCCATACAGTTCCGCTTTGTGCTCTCCAATCCCTGAAAACGAGCATCAATTGTTCGCGGTCTTCGGCTTCACGCGGCACAGCGCTTCCAGCGAAGTGTCATGAAACACGATAAAAGCCGCCACCCCCTTTTCTTTCGCTTTATTGCGCCGCCACTCCCGCAGGTAATCCATCATCTCTTCATTTACATCACTGGCCAGGAAGCTTGTGTACCCGCCCGCATACTGTTCCACTTTTCTAGTCGTCTGACTGTGCTTGAGAACCGCTCTGCGCTGCTTCCGCAAACTTCCTTCGCCGTGCATCCATTCCGGCATTCCCGCGCATACGTCGCAATGCCCGCACTTTTCCCACTTCACTGTCTCTCCAAAATGTTCGCAAATCATTCGTGGCCGGCAGTTTTTCTCCGCCACAAAATTCTGCATTTGGTGATACCGCTGCCACGCCCGTACCTTTTCCTGCGAATCCCCGATTTTCTCGATGAAATAAGCGCGCAAGCCCGTGTCTCTCTTCTGCCACAACAAGTAACATTCTGCGGGCAATCCGTCTCGCCCTGCGCGGCCCGTCTCCTGGTAAAGTTGCTCAATGCTCTGTGGCAGTCCCAGTCGCACTACTGCGCGCACATTCGGCTTATTGATGCCCAATCCAAACGCAATCGTGCCCACCAGCACGCGCACTTCCTCTGTCATCCACTTTTCCTGATTTTCCCGCCGTGCCTTTCCGTCCATTTGCCCGTGATAGCCAATGGCGGCAATCCCGTTCTCTTCCAGCATGTCCACGATTTCACCAACGCGCGCCACCGTCGGCGAATACACAATTACGTTGCCGCTCTGTGACATTCTTCACCGCCGTCAGCAAGAGCAAGTCCTGCAATTCTCCGTTGCACTCTTTCACAAGGTAACGCAGGTTTTGCCGGTGGAACTGGTTACCGATTTCAATGCATTGTGCAGTTTTAGTTGCTGCACGATATCGTGTCGCACTTGTTTCGTTGCGCTCGCCGTGAACGCCGCAATCGGCCGGTCCGGAAACGCTTCCCGTAATTTTTTCAGTTGTCGGTATTCTGGACGGAAGTCGTGGCCCCACTCGGAAATGCAGTGTGCCTCGTCGATCGCAAAGAACGAAACCGGTACCCTCTTCAGCCATTCCGCCGTTGAGTCCATCACCGCGCGCTCGGGTGACACGTATATCAACCGATATTCTCCCGCCGCGGCCTTTTTCTTAACGTCACCGCGTTCCCCCTCCGCCACCGAACTGTTCAAAAACACCGCCGGTATTCCCATCTGCGTCAGTTGGGCTACCTGGTCCTGCATCAACGCAATCAGCGGCGAAATCACTACGGCCGTCCTTCGTTCATCTAATACCGCTGGCAATTGGTAGCACAGCGATTTCCCGCCGCCCGTGGGCATTACCACGCAAACGTCCTGTCCCCCGGAAAGAGCTCGGACAATCTCTTCCTGTTTTGGCCGAAACGCGTCATATCCCCAATAGCGCTTCAGCGCCACAGCAAAACGGTCCGCCGCGCAATTGCTGCCTGCACCACGCCGCTTCCCGGCCTCCTGCCTTTCGCTTTGCACCTGTTCGCTCAGTCCCGCCTCCCGCAAACCGTACCAAGATTACCACTGTTGTTAATAACAATGTTCGCCTTTCTTTCGCCCCACGTCGAGTCTCCCCTCCTCCTGTGGGTTTCGTAAGCGCGCCTGGCAGCGTGACGGAAGGATCGTGACAATGTCTCTCCTCGTCGTAATCGGTGTGATTCAGCTCCAACTTTCCACCTCTTTTTCCAGGGAACATTGCACTTCCTGCCATCGTACCTCTCTACATCTGGGGAGGTGTGTTTATGAAGTCCATCCTGACATCCTTAACGCTCGCAGCTCTGTCCATTCCCGCTTTCGCCGCCGACACTAAAGTCCAATCAGTCGAGGTAGGCCAGTCCCA
>CAVVJG010000038.1:0-106633 GCA_963748365.1 Candidatus Acidiferrales bacterium | reverse complement strand
GAACTGTACTGAAAATAGCATGGAGTGGTGGTTGGGTAAAGTGGAAGGAGGAGTCTCAGCAGTATAGGAGTTGAGATAGCCGCAAGAGTTCGGTATCGGTGGAAGAAAGCTTGTGGCGACAAAGTGGGCGGGATAGACTTTGCAAGCTGTTGGACAAGGCTTACTCCTGATGACAACGATAAATCCCAGGGAAGATCCACGCGGGTCGTTGCTGGGATTCTGGGCGCTGATTGCCGCGCAATTTCAGGGAGCGTTCAGCGACAACACGTTGAAATGGTTGGTGAGTTTTCTGGTGCTGGAATTGGGAGTTTCGCACGAACGGCGCGACTTCCTGTTCGTACTGGTTGTGCCTCTTGTGTTCGCTGTTCCCTTCTTGCTGTTTTCCATACCCGGCGGATACATGGCAGACCGCTTCAGCAAACGCAGCGTGACCGTGTGGACGAAAGCTCTGGAAGTGCTCACCATGTGCTTCGCGACGTTCGCACTGTGGCAAAGCCGGTTGGACCTGGCAGCCGTGGCGCTGTTTCTGGTGTGCACACAAGGTGCGATTTTTGGACCGTCGAAATATGGACTCTTGCCCGAGTTGCTGCCAACCAGCAAATTGAGCTGGGGTAATGGGGTGATCGAACTGTGGACGTTGCTGGCAGCAATCGGTGGAGCACTAGCGGGCGGATTCCTGGCGCACTTCTTCCGCGGACGGCAAGAATGGTCGGGGGTTTTTCTGGTGACGCTCTCCCTGTTTGGATTGTTAAGCAGTCTGGGAATTTCCAAAGTACCCGCCGCGGACCCGCGCCGGAAGTTTGTATGGAACTGGGTGAAGGAATTTTTCGAAGAAGTCGGCCGCATCCGCCAAGATGCGGTGTTGTGGGTGGCAATTATCGCGAACACTTTCTTCTGGTTTTTAGGTGCGATCCTGTTACTGAACAGCGTGCTGTACGCGACGGATATATTGCAGGTGGACGAAGCGCATAGCAGTTATCTGCTGGCTGCATTAAGCCTGGGAATCGGTGCGGGTAGTTACATCGCCGGGTTGGCGTCGGGACGCAAAATCGAAACGGGGATGATTCTGCCGGGGTTGACGGGCATCGTGCTGGCCACCGGAGCGCTTTTCGTGCCGGGCCTAACCTACGAGATTGTGATGATCCTGCTGTTCGTGCTTGGAATGACCGCCGGATTTTTCGTGGTACCTGTGAACGCGCTGATTCAGAATCGTCCCAAGCCAGAAGTGAAGGGGCGAGTGATCGGGGCCTCGAATTTCATGTCGTTTGGGGGCATTGCGCTGCAACCACTGGTGCAATACGCCATGTTGCGGTTGGGACATCCCGACCCGGGACACGTCTTTCTGATCTGCTCGTTGACGTGTGTGGGAATGGCGATTGTTCTGGCAAGGATGCTACCGGAATTATGGCCGAGCGCGCTGTACTGGACGCGACTGAGGCATAGGACTAGTCTATAACAAGACCGACAGGAACTCGTGCCCAGCGCGAGGTCGGTTCCAAAACGGGAATTCTATGGCCACAGGTATCACGGTAGCGGGCTCGCCTGCTGAGCGTCGCGATTTATCCTATTGGATGGAACGGGTCCTGAAAGAACTGGAAAAGGTGCAAAACGCACCGGATCCGGACTCGGTGCATGATTTGCGGGTAGCAATTCGGCGGTGCCGCTCGGTGGCCGCCGTGATGGAAGAAGTGGATCCGGACCCTGCGTGGCCGGAAATGCGAAAGATCCCCCGAAAACTGTTCCACGATCTGGGTGACCTGCGGGACACACAGGTGCTGGAAGAATGGACGAGGCGCCTCTCGGCGGAGGGCGACGCGATCCGTGAACTCCTTCAGGGACGCTTCTCCGAAAGAGAAACTGAGCTGCAAGACGAAGCACTGCGCGCCATAAAGAAATTCAACCTGAAAAGCTGGAGAAAACTGGGGCGCGTGTTAGGGCGCAGGACGCGGCTAGTGCCGGCAGACAGCCCGACGGCGGAATGCCTTGCGCTGGAGCGGTTGGAGTCTGCAAGGCAATTGCACTCCCGTACGTTTCGCTCGACGAAGCCAGAAACGTGGCACGCGCTACGCATTGGCTTGAAAAAGTTCCGGTACACGGTGGAGAGTTTACTGCCGACGCGATATGCGGTTTGGGGTGGCGATCTAAAGAAGGTGCAGGACCTGTTGGGCGAGGTACACGACCTGGACGTGCTGGGGGAAGCGATTCGCCAATTAGCGACGAGCGAACTGGAAGAGAGGCGCGACGCGTGGATGGAGCGGCTTACCCTGGAACGCAATCAGCGGCTGGAGACGTACCGGCAATTGACGCTGGGCAAGTCAAATTTGTGGCACAACTGGCGCGAAGGACTTCCTGAAGGGGCGAAATTGGAAACGGCTGGATTGGCGCGGCTGCGGGCGACGGTGCGCGCGGTGGACAAGAATGCACGGCGCAGCGGACAAGTGTCGGCACTGGCGATGCGGATCTATGACGGACTGGCCCGTCTGCAGGCCGCGCCGGTGTTCGGGCACAAGAGTTTGCGGAAGATCATGAGGGCGGCGGCGCGTGTACACGGAATTGGCTCCGGGCTGGAAACGAAAGCGCCACAGAAGGCGGCGCGCGATTTTCTGATGCATATGGAACGGCCTGCAGGCTGGTCGGCGGAAGAATGGCGATTGATGGCGATGGTAGTGCGGTATCACCGCGGAGCGCAGCCAAAGACAGAACAGAAGGGATTTGCGGAGCTCAGCGAAGCAGAACGCGGAGAAGTCTGTGCCTGCGCGGGAGTGCTGCGGTTAGCGCGGGTTCTGCGAAAGTCTGGTGTGCAGAGTACGGTCGGCGCGCGGCTGGAAAAATCCGTAGACGCCGTGATTGTGCGGGTGCCCGGACTGATTGAAACGGAAGAGACGGCGGCGGGAATCGCGGCGGGTAAATATCTGCTGGAGACGTGCATTGGGTGCCCATTACTATTGAAAGTGGTGCCGGTGGCCAGCAACGTGGTGGAATTGCGCAAGCGAGTAGAAACGGCCGCAGTGGTCGGGGTGGATTAAATTTGGCAAAGGAGACTGGATGCTGACAATTTGGTTCTAGGTCTTTGAGAGCCGCGGTCCGCATCAGTAGAACGGAACCCAGGAGCACAGCCAGGAATAGCTGCGCCACGGTAAGGCTAGCTACTCTTCTGTTTTACTTTCCCATTTTGCGTAGAATTTTAGGAGTTGAGACCCAGACCAATTCGCCAGTTGGTGGCGCAACGCGCTTCAATTCGACCAGGGCGGCTCCCGCTTTTTTCAGTGCGGTTATTTGATGCCGTGAATTTAAGGCCAAGGCCAACAAATCGTCCAGATGCGGCGCATGGCCGAAGACGAATACTACGGACAGGTCTTTGTTTCTGGATAGTTCGCGGAAGAGTTGCATTGGTTCTGCTCCGGGCAGCAGAAAATCTGTTTTGCTAATTTTGTCTTTAGGGAAATCGAGGGCTTTCGCGAATATCTCCGCGGTTTGCAGAGCGCGAACGTAGGGGCTCGACAGCATCAGGTCTGGAACATCCGAAATTTGCCCAACTCCTTTCGCAACTTGTTTGGTCTTCTCAATGCCGTCTTCCGTGAGGTAGCGTTCCGGGTCGGGCGGGCATTGGGGATCTTCCCGGTCGATGGCGATGCCATGGCGGACAATGTAGAGCTGCATGCAGAAAGTGCCTCCCTTACCTATTTTACGGGAAAGTGGGATGGGGGAAGATTAAAAGTCGAAGAGTTTGTGCGGCATGCACACGGAGACAATGATAAGCGCATAGGCGAAACAGGCCTGCTTCGGAAAGCTGCCGCTACAAAGGCTAAACAACGGGGAAATTTTTCGATTACAACCCGGACCAGGCGTATTTGCTGCCGCCGAGTGTGCGCGATGTGCTGAGCGAGGGTCATCTTTGCTTTTTTCTGCGGCGGGTGGTTGCGAAGCTGGATTTGAAAGTTTTCCGCGACGCGTATGGAATCGAAGGCGGTCAGGCGTACGCGCCGGAGATGTTGGTTTCTGTTTGGCTGTACGCTTATGCGCTGGGGGGTGACCAGTTCGCGGCGGTTGGAGCAGCGTATTCGCGAAGATTTGGCGTTTCGCTATTTGGCGGGAGGGGCGGCTGCCGATCCCTGGACGCTGAACGCGTTCCGGCGCCGGCACGCCAAAGGATTGAACGATTTGTTCACGCAAGTGGTGGAGTTGGCGCGAAAGGCGAAAATGGGCAAACTCGGCCAGGTGGCGATTGATTGGACGCGTATTGCGGCGAACGCTTCGCGGAATCGCCTGGACACCGAGCAAGCCTTGCGCGACGCACGGGCGCAGATTCGGCGAGACATACGTCGCTGGCAGCAGCAGTGCGATGCGGACGATCCGAACGAAGGGGCCGGCAACGAAGTGGGCGGCGAAGTGCTGGACCGGCTGGAGCAACAGCTGGCCGAAATTCCGGCGCGGCTGGAACGCTTGCAGAAATCGGGGTTGCAGAAAATCTCGCGCAGCGATCCGGACAGCCGTTTTCTGCGCGAGCGTGGCGGGTTCACGCTGGGCTACACGGCCACGCTGGCGGTCAGCGAAGATCACTTGATTGTGGGGCAGTGCGTGACGCAGGAAACCAACGACAACGGATTGCTGCTGCCCATGTTGGATTTGGTGGAACAGCAGTGTGGCGAGAAGGTGCAGCAGGCCAGTGCCGACAGCGGATTTTTCTCGGTGGATAATTTGCAAGCTTTGGAGGAGCGCAACATCGATGGCTACGTTCCAGACTCGAATTTGGCGCGCTGGTTGAATCGCGGAGGAACGTTGCGGACGCGTGCCAGCGATCCGGCGCATCGCCGCATGCGGGGTAAGTTGCGCCGGCTGGCCGCAGGATGTACACGAAACGCAAAGCGATCGTGGAACCAGTAAACGGAATTCTGAAGGAGCAAGGAGGCATGCGGCGCTTCCGGCAACGCGGGTTGGCCAAAGTGGCCGTAGAGTTGGCCCTGGCCACTACCGCGTACAACCTGACGCGCCTGTGGCGTCGGAGCTAGCCAGTTCGCAGCAAGAGTGGCATCCATAAATTTTGGAGTTACGGATTTGTGCTGAAACTTGAAGTGCAAAATGACTGGGCCCCCGAGTCTTAACACAGACTCTAAAGCCCGGTACCTACATTTTTTGCACGACGCAGGTCAGCGGGATTCGGGTTGTCGAAGGAACAGCTTCACGTGGAATTCCTTCTCGAACAGGTCGGCGCTGCGTTGAGCGTCGCGCAGGTCTTCGGTAACATCGCCCCGGGCGTTGACCTTGATGGAGACGGCATTGCGTTGGAAGGAGCAGTGAAGCTTGTCAACGCGTTCGCGATGAGAGTGGTCAAGGCCTTCCGCGACGCGGAGTATGGCGGAGAGGCGGCGTGCGATGCGCTTGTCGTTGTTGTTCAAGGCAGAATAAGAAGCGTGGTGGCTGGCGGGCTCTGATTTGCGATTGTGATAGCGGACCAAGGCGCCAACGATGCTTCGATCGCGGCCAGTAAGGCCAGGAATGTCGCCGTTCAAAGCGAGGTATTCGCCATGCTTATGGTGAGCACGGTGGCTGACGCGGTGGCCAACATCGTGAAGAAGAGCACCGGCTTCCAGTTGCACGCGCGCCTGCGGCGGAAGATGGTGCACAGATTGTAGCTGGTCGAAAAGCATCAGGCTGAGTTCACGGACATGCTCGGCGTGACGCTGATCGTAATCGAGGCGACGGCCAAAAGTGCGGGTTGCGGCGAGCATTTGACGCGCTTCCGCGTTATAGCGATGCGGTTCCTTGCGCGAAAAAGCGTCGCGGGCAGTTTCCTGCAGCAGGCCTTCGCGAAGCCCAACACTGGGAATTACAAAGCGGCGAACGTTCAGATAGCGGCCGAGTACAACGAAGATTATGGCGGCAATGGCCATGACATCGGCACGATCACGGCGTACACCATAGGCCTTCATACGAGAACGCAGGTCGCGTTTCAAAATATCCTGGAGGCGTTCGCGCAAAAGGGACACTTCGAGAGTTGGAAGTCCATCCTGACGTGGGCCGGGAGCAATCATTGCAAGGGTTTCTGCGTTACCGCCCAGGGCGACCGCCACTTCTTCAACGAGATTAGGACGCACGGGCAGACGCGATTCAAGCAGCGCGCGAACGTAGCGGCGAACTTGTTCGCCCTGAGCCGGACGAATAACGCCGTGAATACCGAGGGTGGTCATGAGGCGGACGGTGCCAACTGGAAGTTGCGCCGCTTGAACCACGGCGTGGTCGCGCAGAATACTCAGTTCCAGGCTGCCGCCGCCAAGATCGACGACACAACGCGGTTGTGCTTCCGGTCCCATTGCGGAAAAAACCGCTTCCCTGCCCAAGCGCGATTCTTCCTTGGCGCTGATGACTTCGAGGGAAATTCCAGTGGCTTTCTTGATGGCACGAATAAAAGTCTTGCGATTTTGGGCTTCACGGGTGGCGCTGGTGGCCACAGCACGATGCTTCGTCACGCCTAGTTCTTCCATTACTTCGTGAAGGTGGCGGAACGCTTTCACGCCCTTTTTCAGGATGTCTTCCGAGAAGCGATGGCGAATAAAAACGCCTTCGCCGAGTCGGAGCGAATAACGTTCGGTGAGGAGCGGCTCGATATCGAGAGCGGAATAAGCTCGCGCGATGGAAAGGCGCACGGCATTGGAGCCGGCGTCGATGGCGGCAATGTGGACCGGATCGCTCATGCCAATGATCAGCGCCAGAGATGCGCAAGCGCAGCGGAAGGAGTGTACTTGGAGGCGCGGATACCAAGCTGTTCGGCAATGCGGAGGCGGAGCTGTTTGTTAACGTTTGAGACGCTGGCTTCGCCATCGAGTTCAATGAAGCTACTTTTCTTAGCCATGACTTCGAATTCGCGCTTGATCATCGTCTGGTAACGAACGAAGGACCAATAGAGATCGTGAGAGAGGGACATATCACGGCCAGCTTCCCAATAGCTGATTGCCTGCGCCTTTTTGAATTCGCGCGCGAATGCGGTTTCGGGGCGAACGTTCAGCCAGAAGGTGATGTGCGGACGTAGCGCCATAGCGTAGAGACCCGTCATGTAATCGCGATTGATGCCGCGAACCACGCCGCGCGCGATCAACGTGAAGATGAAGCGATCGGCTAGCACCACGGCGCCGGAACGCAATGCCGGAACGATACGGTGCTCAAGCTGGTCGAAGAAATCAGTGGCGTACATCAGAGCGAGTGTCAGACGGGTGACCGCGTTTTTGGCGAGAAGTTCGTCGATGTCGCGGCCCACCAGATTGGAGCGCCGCAAGCCGCTGGTCTGAACAGAAAAACCCTCGGACTCCAGCCATTCCTGGAGAAGAGCGATTTGCGTGGAACGTCCGGAGCCATCCATGCCCTCAATGACGACAAGGGTGCCGTTGAGCTCGCTGGGATCAAGACCAACGAGCGACTCGCCAAAAAACGATTGCGAATATTCGGCTTCCGTCGCCGCAGGCTTCGTGGGGGCAGGAGTTGCCTCCGGGGCAGCGATGGAAACGTTGGGCTTTTCTTTTTCCTGCTCGGACATTATTCCGACTCCGCAGTGCGAGGTGCAAAACGCTTCAGATCGATTTTCGAAGCCACGATATCGCGCATCTGTTTCTGAAGTTTGTTGACGGGCAGAGTGCCGTCGAGAACGACGAAATTGTCAGAGTCGACCATGCGGTCGTATTCCTCGAGGATGCGCGCCTGGAAAAGGCGGAAACTTTCGGCACGATCGTAAGAGAGGCCGAGGTCCATTCCGGCTTCGTAATATTTCAACTTGGGGCGGCCGCTGAGGATGCGGTGCACGGCAACATCAAGCGGCGTGCGGAAATAGAAAGTTATATCGGGCACGGGAGCGAAACGATAGAGATTGCGGAGCCAGCGATGAGAACAACCGCGGGCAGCATCGCGCGCAAAGGCGGTGTAGATGTAGCGGTCCGCGAGGACGAGATAGTCTCCCTGGAGCAACGGCATGATCTGGCGCTCGCAGCGATCGGCAAAATCGGAGGCGTGCAGCAAGGAAAAGGTTGTGGGGGTGAGGAGACGCTTCTGTTTGCCGCGGCGCGTGGCGGATTTCACCAGCGGCGAGGAATTCCACTCGGTGAAGTGCAGCCGGTAGCCACCAATTTCCAGCCAGCGTTTCAGCAGATAGAGCTGGGTGCTTTTGCCGGAGCCATCGGTACCTTCGACCACGATGAGGGCGCCGGGATACGCACGGCTGGGAACCGGGCGACCTGGCTGTGGGAGCGTGGTTTTGGAGGCTTCGCTGCGAACCGGTTTCGAAGTGGTGTCTTGATTTTCCATTTAGAGGCTAAGGCGGTTCAATTCAGAACGTTGAGCGTAGTCTGTCATTGTTACAGAGACATTACAACATGGAGGGGCGGCAGGGCGCAAAGACAGGTGCTGGTTCCACTTCAAGCCAACGTGTGCATTGGAAATTCGTTCGATTGTGAGGATGCGGAAATTGTCATCGCGCTGGAATGGCAGTGGGAGTAAAATGCCGGAACGTTCACGATGTGTGACTAAAAATTATTTGTACCCTTGGGGAGAAGGAGTCGGTTATGGCAACACCTTCGGCTGGGCTGAGCGGGAAAGAGGAGCTTTACCGGCAGCTTGTGGATGCACTGCATACGCTATTCGGAATCCATCCGGGATTCCGGGCGGCTCATGCAAAAGGCACGATCTGCGAGGGCACATTTACACCCAATGCTGCGGCGGCATCACTGAGCCGTGCGCCGCATTTTCGCGGTGAACCGACACCGGTGACGGTGCGATTTTCCAATTCCACCGGGATTCCTACGATTCCAGACAACGATCCGAATGCCAGTCCCCGGGGCATGGCGGTAAAATTTCACGCGGGGGGCGGAACGGATACGGACATCGTCGCGCATTCGTTCAACGGCTTTCCGGTGGGGACGGCTGAGGAATTTCTGGAATTTCTGCAGGCGGCGGGCAAAAGCGGGCCCGATTCAGCAAAGCCGACGCCAATCGAGGTATTTCTGAGCACGCGTCCGCACGCGGTCGCTTTTGTTACGTCGCCAAAACCGGCGCCGGTGAGCTTTGCCTCGCAATCGTACTTCGCCGTGAACGTATTTCGGTTCACCAACCCGCAAGGGACGACCCGATATGCGCGCTACCAGATTCATCCGGTTGGAGGGGTGGCTCATTTGAACGATGCGGAAACAGCCGCGAAGCCGGCGAACTATTTGTTTGATGAAATCGGGGAAAGGCTGGCGAACGGCCCAGCAAAGATGAAACTGGTTGCGCAACTTGCGGCGGAAGGCGACAAGACGGACGATGCTTCGCTTGCGTGGCCGGATGATCGGCCGCAGGTGGAGCTCGGCGTGATTACATTGACGAAGCACGCGGAAGATAACGACGCGCTTCAGAGGAGACTGATATTCGACCCGGCCAATCTGATTGATGGCATCGAATTGTCCGACGATCCGCTGCCGGCGGCGCGGTCGGCGGTTTACAGCATTGCCTACGAGCGGCGCAACGCGAAGAGCTAGCAGGGCGCCGTCAGATAGGGAAGGTGCACAGCCAAGAATGGCTGTGTCACATAGAAATGCGCCCGCCTCAGAAGGCGGTCGCCGAACGAACAACAGTTCAGGAATAGGAATCACGCGGACATGGGGTGCAGCAGTGCTGCACTCCTGCAAAGACATGAACAACTTAGAAGAGTTTGAGTTGGATGGTCAGGTACTTCTTGGGATTCTTGCGGAAATCTTCCAGCAATGTGCGCATGTCGGCGGATAGCTTGTTTATGTTGTCGTAGAGTTGCGGATCATTGAAGAGCTTTCCGGCCGAATTGTCAGTCTTGTTCAGCTTAGAGGTTGCCGTTTCCAAATTGGTAGAGGTTTCGCGCAACTTGTTGTAGAGAGTATCGTCGGTAGCAAGCTTGCCAAGAGTTCCCTTCCCGGCGCGGACATCGCCAATCACCGCGTTGCTGTTCTCAAGCGCTTTCTTAGCTTCGTCGTAAAGGCTCGGATCATAGAGAAGTTTGCCGATGGTGCCCTTCTGTTCGCGAACATCGGAGAGAATGGCGTTGACCTGATCGACGCCTTTGTCGACTTTGGCGTAAAGCTGATCGTCGGTGACAAGCTTGCCGAGAGTACCCTTTCCGGCTTGCACACTGGCGACAACCTGATTGCCTTTGACCAAGATACTGTTGAGATTATTGTAGGCCTGATCGTCGGTAACCAGTTTTCCGAGCGTGCCCTTGCCCGCCTTGATGTCATCAATGATGCCGGAAATTTGGCCGCTCAACACCTTGAAGTTGGCCATGACGTCACCCACGTCGCCGCCCGGAACGGCCTGGCCCTCTTTGATCGGCGTGCCAGTGTAGCCGCGCTGGATGTTGACGTAACGATTGCCCAACAAACCTTCGGTGACAAGCGCAGCGGTGGAATCAGTAAGAATATCGTTTTGATATTTCTTATCGATCTTCATGCTGACCATGATGTTGTGCATTTTGTCGGGCACCTGGCCATGCTCGCGCGGTACGAGTTGGACCAATTGCACGTTGCCGATGACCACACCGTCTAATTTAACGGGCGCACCGGGAGCCAGCCCGGAAACTTCCGGAAGATACGTTTTAATGCTGTATTTGGGGCCGAGGAAACCCGCGCCAGTGACGTAGAAAATACCAACAGCCAGCACCGCCAGGCCGACGATTACGAACAGACCCACGCGCAATTCTGACCACGTCAATTGTTTGCGCTGCGCCATCCTGTGGATCCTCCGTAACTGGTGGTGCCGTGTGTATCTTCTGCGTTAACTATACAAGATTCAAATCAAAAAACGTTGTAGATAAGGATCCTTGGTTGCGAGCAGTTCTTCCGGGAATCCTTCAAAGTACACTTTGCCGTCGCGAAGCACGAGAAAGCGCGTCACAACAGGGTTAGTGCGTTCCGCGGAATGATCGCGGCTGACACTTTTCGTCTTGGGATCGAAACGAAAATTAGCCAGCGCAAAACCATCCTGCAGGCGATGCGTGGCAAGTAACGCGGTAACGCCGTAAACATCGCGGAGACGCAAGATCAAGGTGATGATCGTCTGCGAAGTGACCGGATCGAGCCCTGCCGTAGGCGAATCGTAAAGAACGATCTTGGGATGATTCACCAGCGCGCGTGCGATGGCCACGCGTCTCCGCATGCCGCCGGAAAGTTCGGACGGAAGCATGTCAATGGTGTGATCGAGTTCGACGAAGGTAAGAACTTCCTCCACACGCGGCAGAATTTCTTCCTGGCTGAGCCCGTCCTCCTGCAGACGATAAGCGACATTTTCGCCAACAGTAAGCGAATCGAAGAGCGCGCCTTCCTGAAAGACAAAGCCGAGGTTACGTCGAAATTCGTGGAGCTTCTGCTCCGGGGTGCCTGAGACGCGCTGGCCGAGGACGTCAATGTCACCGCGATCCGGACGGATGAGACCGACGGCGAGCTTGAGAGTGAGAGTTTTACCGGTGCCGGTTTCGCCGAGAAGGATAAGGGTTTCGCGATGCCGCGCAGAAAAGGAAATGCCGCGCAGGATATCGCCTTCCGCAAAACCAAGATGGACGTCGTGAAAATTGATGACCGCTTCGCCGGGAGTGGGCGACGGATTGGTTTGTGAAGTAGGGGTTCCGTCCATGGGGATTAGAAAATTTTGTCCGCGAGATAGAGTGCGAGCTTGGTGAGAAACGTGTCAGCCACAATGATCATTACGCTTGCGATTACGACAGCCTGGGTAGTGGCGCGGCCGACTCCCTGCGTGCCACCACGCACGTTAATGCCTTGAAAGCAACCCACGGTGGAGAGAATGAAGCCAAATACCAGAGACTTGGTGAAACCTTGCATGAGGTCGGAAAGCTGCAGGATAGCGATGGCGCGCTCCCAGAAGGTGGTGGCGCTCAGGCGCAAAGAAAAAACACTGGCCACCATACCTCCCAGTAGACCGACGAATACGGAGATGGTCGTGAGTAGAGGAACAGTGATGAGCGCGGCCAGCACACGAGGGGTTACGAGCTTGCGACCGGGGTCCGTTCCCATTGCGCGCATGGCATCGACCTGCTCCGTAACGGTCATGGAACCCAATTCGGAAGCTATTCCCGATGCACAACGGCCGGCGACCAGCAGCCCGGTGATGGAAGGACCAAGTTCACGGACAAGAGCGATGGATACGACGTCGCCGGTGAGGGAACTTTGGCCGAAGCGCTCAAATTGCGCTCCGGTCTGTAAAACCATAACCGCACCGATGAAAAAGCCGGAGAGTAGGACGATGGGAAGCGAGCCGACGCCGATATCGTCCATCTGGTCGAGGGTGTCCTGCATGTAGCGGGGACCAGAGGCCAGGTTGGTTAACGAGCGATAGGAGAGCTTGGAGTAGTCCTGAACTTTCAGAACAGAGACTTTGGCCGCCTCGAGGAGCACTTCCATAACCGAATGAGTTTCGGGTGGAACTGCGGGCTGCTGAGCAGTGTGTGCGGGGGTATCGGGCACTAGGGTCTCGCGATAACTTTGAGAAGCGTAACCGGGGCGAGTAGAAGCGTCAAGCACTGGATAGAATTGGATTTGCATACTTGTAGCCGGTTGCGCGTTCAGAGGGTGAGTGGCCGAGTTTGCTGGACGGAAATGGCGGCGACCGATAGACTTAAAGTTTATGCTTCGTTTCTACACAGCGGGGGAATCACACGGGGAGGCGTTGCTTGCGTTCGTCTCGGGCCTGCCCGCAGGATTGCCCATTGATTTTGAATGGATTCAGCATGAACTGCACCGCCGGCAATTGGGATATGGACGCGGCGGTCGGCAAAAGATTGAGAAGGATAAGGCCGATATTTTCGCGGGCGTGCACCAGGGGCAGACGATAGGAGCGCCGATTGCCCTGCGCATCGTCAACCGGGATTGGGCCAATTGGGAAAAGATTCTGCCGGTAGAGGCGTCGGATAGCCCGGAAGCGAGTTCACGGAAATTGGTGGCGCCCAGGCCAGGGCACGCGGACTTGGCAGGTTCTCAGAAGTTCAATTTTCATGATGCACGGTATGTGTTGGAAAGGGCGTCGGCGCGGGAAACTGCGGCGCGCGTGGCTGCCGGTGCATTTGCGAAAATCCTGTTGAAGCAATTTGGGACCGAGATCGCGAGCCACACGATTCAAGTCGGCCATGTTCGACTGGAACGTGCCGCAACCTGGGCGGAGATTCAGAAAGTTTGCACGGATCTGGATTCGCCGCTGCGTTGCGTCGATGCGGCGTTGCAGCAGAAAATGATGGAAGAAGTGGACGCGTCACTGAAGGCAGGCGACACCGTAGGTGGAGTATTCGAGATTGTAGTGCGGAATGTTCCGGTTGGGTTAGGCTCGCACGCGCAGTGGGACGACAAACTGGACGGCAAGCTGGCACAGGCTTTGATGAGTGTGCAGGCCGTGAAAGCTGTAGAGATTGGATCGGGCATTCTCGCCGCAGGCTCGTATGGCAGCGAAGTGCAGGATGAAATTTCGTATGACAAAGCGGCGAAGCGGTTTCGGCGCGCAACAAATCGGGCCGGCGGGCTGGAAGGCGGCATCACTAACGGCGAAGACCTGATCATCCGCGGATTCCTGAAGCCGATTTCCACCTTGCGAAAGGCGTTGGGCACCGCGGATATGGTTACCAAGGAGCCGATGCAGGCGGCTTACGAGCGGTCGGACTGGTGCGTAGTGCCGGCGGGCGGTGTAGCGGGAGAAGCAATGGTGGCACTTGTGCTGGCGGATGCTTTTCTGCAAAAATTTGGGGGAGACTCGCTGACGGAAATGCAGCGGAATTTTGAAGGTTATGGCAAACAAATCGATAACTTCTGAACCAGCGGCAATCGTGGAGTCGGCGGCTTCTGCAGGGGCGGAAACTCCAAGACGGATGATTTACCCGATCGTGAAGTATGGCGATCCGGTGCTGGAAAAGGCCGGCGCGGCGATCAAGAAGTTTGACGCTGAGCTGGAATCGCTGGCCGAAGATATGTTCGCCTCGATGTATGCGGCACAAGGCGTCGGACTGGCGGCACCGCAAATCGGAAAGAGCCTGCGGCTGGCGGTGGTAGACGTGACCGCTGGAAAGAATCCGGAAGCCAAAATCGTCCTGGTGAACCCGGAGATTATTCACGCGGAAGGCGAAGTGCGCGAAGAAGAAGGTTGCCTGTCGATACCGGGATTCCGCGGCTACGTGATGCGGCCGCAATTTGTTACCGTGCGGGCGCAAAATATCAAAGGGGAATCATTCGAGATTCGCGGAGAGAATCTGCTGGCGCGGGCCTTTTGCCACGAGATCGACCATCTGAACGGGGTTTTGTTCATAACGCACCTGAGCATGCTGAAGCGGGATTTGATCAAGCGAAAAATCAAGAAGTTGCGCAAAGAGGGCGAGTGGTAAATTCTTCACCTCAGCGGGTGAACGAGCCGTGACGCCTCTTCGCATCCTCTTTTGTGGTACGCCGCAATTCGCAGTTCCCTCTCTGAAGTTTCTTCTGCAACAACCTGATTTCAAAATTCTGGCGGTATATACGCAGCCGGACCGGCCACGCGGACGTGGGAATGAAATTTGGTTCGCTCCGGTGAAAGAAGTGGCGCTGGCTGCGGGCTTGCCGGTGCACCAGCCGGCTAAAATTCGCACTCCGGAAGTGGAAGCGGAGTTGCGCGCGATGGCGCCTGATGCAATCGCGATCATTGCCTACGGGCAAATCATCCCGACACGGTTGCTGAACATTCCTAAATACGGCTGGATCAATCTGCACGCCTCCTTGTTGCCGAAATATCGCGGGGCCGCGCCCATCAACTGGGCGATTGTGAATGGTGAAACGAAAACCGGCAACACCACCATGCGGATTGATGCGGGTATGGACACCGGCGAAATGCTTCTTCAACAAGAACTGGCGATTGGGAATGACGAAACGACGCCCGAGTTAGCCTCTCGGTTGGCGGAAGCCGGAGCGCCACTGATGGCGGAAACATTGCGCGGCATTGCGAACGGTAGCGTTGTAGGACGAGCGCAGAACCACGCGGAGGCGACGTTGGCACCGATCTTGAAACGCGAAGACGGACTGATCGACTGGTCGCTGACGGCTACGCAGATTTACAATCGGATGCGCGGATTCCTGCCCTGGCCCGATGCATTTACCCAGTTTCGCAGCCGGACTTGCCACCTACGCGGCGCGCCGGTGTCTAACGAACAGGCGGAAGCTGAGCCGGGTACGATTTTAAGTGGCGGAGGAAGATTCCGCGTGGCGTGCGGGCAAGGCAGCCTATTGGAGCTGAACACCGTCAAACTGGAAGGACGCAAACAAGTATCTGCCGCAGAATTTGCAAATGGAGCGCGGTTGCAGCCTGGGGAACGCTTTGGAAAACGTTGATTTGCGCGGAGTCCCCTGCTGATGCATACTCGCCCTTTGCGCCCCCACAGCGAACCGACAAGCTTTACCGGAGCCAAACCCAGATGATGAGTAAGAGGTTGTATCAAGAGTCGAAGGAAGTTTCTACCTTTTCAGGGCCATCGATCAAGCGGGTGACAAGCTGCTTGTTAGCAGCACAACTGGTATTCCTGCCGGTGATGGCATCCGGAACTGAGCCTGAGCACGGAAAGGCCGCGCCGACTTCCACGGCCGGGACCGCGATCGCTCCCGACGCTGTACTGACGATCATGCAGGCCGAGTTGAATCGCGCGAAAACGGATTTGTCGAAGAGTGATCCTGCGCCGTATTACCTCAGCTACACAGTAAATGACCAGGACGTGATTGTGATTGCGGGCTCGTACGGCGGACTGCTGACGGATTCAGCGGTCAAGCGGCGTTCCGCGGATGTGGTGATGCGGGTAGGCACGGCGGAACTGGACAATACGCACGGACAGAGCCGCGCCAGTGGAATGACATCCGGCTTGTTGCCATTGGATGATGATGCCGATGCCACCGCGCGGATTTTGTGGGAACTGACCGATCGCGGATACAAACGAGCTGCACCCGCGTATATGAACGTGCGAACGAATACTGCTGTGCGCGCAGAAGAGGAGGATAAGTCTCCTGATTTTTCCAAAGAAGTGCCAAAGGTACATGCAGGAGAGAAGCTGACGCAGCCACCGTTTGACCGACCGGCATGGGAAGCAGAAATCCGGCGCGTATCGGCCGGATTTTCAAAATTTCCGGAAGTGTATTACTCGACCGTTTTTCTGCAGGTATCGTTGGCCAATTCCCGGATGGTGACGAGCGACGGGTCGTCTCTGGCAATGCCGGGAGCATCAGCGCGCCTGGTGATGGAAGCACAAACACGCGCGGATGATGGGATGGATTTGCTGCGTGTGGAAACTTTCCAGGCCCCCACGGCTGCGGGATTGCCGAAGGAAGCAGAATTGATGTCGAAGATCGATAAGATGGCAGCGGATTTGGCGGCGCTGCGAAAAGCGCCGGTAGCAGAACCCTATGCGGGACCGGCCATGTTGAGCGGGAGAGCCGCGGCAGTGTTTTTCCACGAAGTGCTGGGGCACCGGCTGGAAGGTCATCGTCAACGGGATGAAGACGAGGGGCAAACGTTCACGAAGAAAGTTGGCCAAGAAGTATTGCCGACATTTTTAAGCGTTACGGATGACCCGACGCTGAAGGAACTGGATGGCGTGAAATTATCAGGAACATATGAGTATGACAATGAGGGCGTGCCGGCACAGCGGGTGATAGTGATTCAGGATGGCGTGTTGAAAAGCTTTCTGATGTCGCGGATGCCCATCAAGGGATTTGAAACCTCGAACGGCCACGGACGCAATCAACCGGGATTGATGCCGACGGGGCGGCAGGGAAACCTGATTGTTTCTTCTACACAGACGATGCCCGAATCCGAAATGAAAGAAAAGCTTCGCGCGGAAGCAAAAAAACAAGGGAAGCCGTACGGATTGTATTTCGATGATATTCAGGGCGGATTTACGCTGACGACGCGGTCGCTGCCGCAATCGTTTCAGGTATTGCCGGTGATTGTGTACAAGGTTTACGCCGATGGACGGCCGGATGAGCTGGTGCGGGGAGTGGATATCGTTGGAACGCCGCTGGCGGCATTAACACGAATTATTACCACGGGCGACAAACAGCACGTGTTCAACGGAGTCTGCGGAGCAGAAAGCGGCAGCGTGCCGGTGTCGGCGGCGGCGCCTGCAATGTTGTTCAGTGAAATGGAAGTGCAGAAGCAAGCGCATGGGCGAGACCGGCCACCGATATTGCCTCCACCAGGATTTGAAACGGCGTCGAATGGCAAAGACGACGGGGCCAAGGCCGGGGTGAAGCCATGAAAAGGATTCTTACCTGGAGAAAAGCGGCGTTGATCGCTTTGGTACTCATGTGGGTTGGGCTGGCGATACCGGTTGTTGCCAAAAGCGACGACAGAGCGGTAGCGAAGAACGATGCACCCAGCGCGATGGCGACAGCCACGACGGCGGCGCATGCCGCGGCGAAAGGTGACCCGCTGCTGGAAGCATTGTTGACGGAACTGGATCGATCGACGGCGACATTAAAAATGGACCAGGTGCAGCGTCCGTACTACCTGGAATATCGGGTTCACGAGGTGGAGGATTTTAATACGGAAGCAGCATTCGGAGCGTTGCGGGAAGATCAACGGGCGCACCTGCGCGTTCTGCGCGTTGTTGTGAGGCTGGGCGATTACAAACAGGACAGTTTTTACAACCAGGGAGTTGGCAACGCTTCGATATTGAGCGTGGACAACGACACCGTGGCACTGCGACGGCAGATCTGGCTGCTTACAGACGCGGCGTACAAAGCAGCCGCCGATGCCTATGCCGAAAAACTCTCAGCGTTAAAACAGTTTACGGCGGACCCGAATCCCGTTGACGATTTTTCGCGGGCGGCAGTGACCACATTTGTGGGCGACACGGTAACCCTGAAAGTCGACGAGGCGGCGTGGAGAAGAACTGTTCAGGACATGACCAGTCTTTACCGCAAATATCCAGACGTGCAATCATTGACGGCTTCGGCGCGGTTCAACGCCACGAACGAGTATCTGGTCAACTCTGAAGGAAGCATTGTGCGCAGTGGGCGCACTACAGCTTCGGTGATGGTGAATGGGTCCACGCAGGCTGACGATGGCATGCGATTGAGCCGCAATCCATATTGGACGGAAGCGTTGCCGCAAGATTTGCCGAATCATGAAGCTCTCCTCAATGAAACGACAAGAATGCTGGATACGCTCGAAGCCCTGAAAAAGGCGCCTATCGTGGAGGAATCCTATCGCGGGCCGGTGTTGTTTGCGCCCGATGCGGCGGATGATGTGATAGCCGGAATGATCGGCGGGAATATCCTGGGCCGCAAGCCGGCACCGGGACGGCCAAATCGAACGACGGGAGGATTCGCGACAAGTTATAAGACACGAGTGCTGCCCAAGTTTGTAACGGTGGTAGACAATCCCACGTTGAAAGAATTCCAGGGACGGAAATTGCTGGGCAGCTATCAGGTGGACAGTGAAGGAGTGAAAGCGCAGGAAGTGACGGTGATCGATGACGGAGTGCTGCAGAATTATCTGGTGAACCGGCAGCCGATCCGCGACTTCCCCGCGTCCAACGGGCACGGCCGAGCGTCGCCGGGGACGAATCCGCAACCAGCCTTGGGAACGCTGATTGTGAAGAGTTCGGAAGCAGAGACCCCTGAAGAGCTGAAAAAAAAGGCGCTGCAGATGGTTGCCGAGCAGTCGAAACCGTATGCGTATCGCGTCGACACCATGGGGCCGGGGAATACGCCGAGACTGCTTTATCGTATCTATGCCAGCGATGGCCACGAGGAGTTGGTACGCGGCGCAGTATTCAATGAGCTGGACATTCGGGCGCTTCGCAATGATCTGGTAGCGCTGGGGAATGATCCTTTGGTGAGCAACCGGACTGGCGGTATCGGGCAGACGATCATTGCACCTTCGTTGTTGTTCGATGAGTTGGAAGTGAAGCGTGCGGACACGAGCAAAGAAAAGCTGCCGGAATATCCCGCGCCGACATTGAAGAAGTAATAAGTCGTAAGTTTTAAGTATTAATTTTCAGACAGGCGAACGAACTAGCGGGAAAGAAATTGACGAAGCACGATTGAGGTTTGTAACTGACCGTTATGACGTTGAGAGAACGATTCGAGTGGCTGATGCGCATGGCCTTTCTGGTATTCATTCTGGCCTCAGCGGCTTTCTTGAGCGCGATTACGGCTATGCGTATTGCCATACACGGCCGCGAAGTGACCATGCCCAATCTGGTCGGCAAAAATGTGGGAGAAGCGGGCCAGGCGTTGCGCTCGAAAGGCCTGATTTTGCGCGTCGCGGATCGAGTGTACAGTGACGTGCCCATCAATCAGGTGGTGCGGCAAACGCCATCGCCCGGCATGCTGATGAAAGTATCGCAGCAGGCACACGTGGTGTTGAGCCTGGGGCAACGACAGTTGGAGATTCCACCACTGGAAGGAAATACACTGCGCGTCTCGCGGATTCAGTTGTTGCGGGCGGGGCTGCAGGTGGGCGAAGTGACGAATGTGCCCCTTCCCGAACTGCCTATGGAGACGGTCGTGATACAAAATCCAAAACCGGGCAGAGGTGCGGGCACGCCACGTGTAGATTTCCTGGTTGCATCCGGCGCACGCGAAATTTCGTACGTAATGCCTTATCTGATTGGACTAGGCGAGGCGGAAGTGCAGCGGCGCATCGAACAAGCGCACTTGAAAAGCAAGATTCACTATGTGGACGCGTCACAGTGGCCGCGCGGCACGGTAATCGATCAAGCGCCAGTCGGCGGAGCGCGAATCGGGATCACAAACGAAGTGGATTTAACCGTAGCGAATTAAGGTCTGTGGCGGAGTTACGTACTTTCTTCCAAAGACGATCGAAGGAGTGGAAATCCCGAAGATACCATTCAACTTTATAATGCGGGCAACGCTCGGCCGTTGCGCAACTTGAATGGCAACAGAAGTACGGTATACTCGCGGCACGATGTCTGGAAAACTTCTGCCCAAGCATTATTTCTTGGTGGTGGTGTTGTTCCTTGCAACCATTCCGCTCGTTTGGAAGGCCAAGTCACTGGAAAAGAGACTGTTTGGCCAAGAAGAAACGGCACTTCTGAACAAGCCTGCACCGGAGTTCAGCCTGCAAACCCTCGCTGGGGACCCTGTTTCAACAAAAGACTTTCGTGGAAAAAAGAAACTGGTGGTTAGCTTCTGGGCAAGTTGGTGCGGCCCTTGTCGAATGGAGTTGCCGGAACTGGAAGCGTTCTATGAAAAATACCACGCGGGCGGCACATTTGAAGTCTTGGCCATCAGCACAGATGAAAATCGTTCGGAAGCAGAACGCTATGTTCACGACGCAAAGCTGACCTTTCCGGTTTTGTGGGACGAACACGGAAAAACGGAAGACGCCTATGGAGTGGAAGGCATCCCCAAGCTGTTCGTCATCGATGAAAACGGCAAAGTGATTTTTGCGCAGGATGGCTATGAATTTGGCCTGGAGTTCAGATTAAGGCAGACGCTCGGCATTAAGAATGATGATTCTCAGTCGGGGGCTGCGAATGACGCCACCAGCGATTGAATTCTCTGGCGTAACGAAGGTATACCGAAAGCGATTTCGAGGAGTGGAAGTTGCCGCGCTGACGAACGCTTCGTTCAGCGTGTCACCCGGCGAGGTATGCGCGTTTCTGGGACCCAACGGCGCAGGAAAGACAACCAGCATCGGGTTGTTGATGGGGTTTTTCTTTTCTGATTTTGGAGACATCCGCGTGTTGGGATATGAGCCCGGAGATGTGCGGGCAAAGGCGCAAATCGGATTCCTGCCGGAAAACTTCGCCTTCTATAAATACCTGACGGCAGAGAATCTGCTGAGATTCCATCACCAGCTGGCGGGGGGCCGGAAAGAAGAAGCCGGAGCAGTTATTTCGCAATTGCTTTCAAAGGTGAGATTGACGGGCTTCGAGAGATTGAAAATCGGAAAGTACTCGCGCGGCATGGTGCAGCGGCTGGGTGTGGCGCAGGCGCTGCTGCGCGATCCGCAGTTGTTGGTGCTGGATGAACCTACCTCGGGACTCGATCCCACCGGGCGCAAAGATGTGCGCGACCTGATTTCCACGTTGCGTGATGCGGGGAAGACCGTCTTCCTGAGTTCGCACCTGCTCTCCGAGGTGGAACAGGTGTGCGACCGCGTGATCTTCATCAACAAGGGCCGAGTAATACAGAGCGGGCGCATGGAAGAGCTACTGGGAGTGGCCGACAAAGTAGAAATCTGCCTGACAGGCCTGCCGCCAGAGATGGAGCAGCGAATTGTAGAAAGTGGTGGGGCAGTCACAAGAAATGAACACGACTTGACAGTGATCGTCAGCGTAGCGCAGAAGCGCGAAGTGGCGGAATCAGTGTGGGCCGCCGGTTATGACGTGGTTTCCCTTTCACCCCTGCGAAATTCACTGGAAGATTTGTATATGAAGACTGTGGGAACCGAAGGCGGTGTGGCTTGAAGCTCGCGACGCTAGCGGTGAGCACCCTAGAAAGTTTCTTGCACAATCGCCTAATTGTGCTGGTTCTGGTGCTGGCTGGGTGCGTGGTGATGCTGATGATGTTTCCACTTATTGGCGCGCACAACCGCACGACGGCTCAGAACCAGCAAGCCATGGCATCTACGGTACTAGAGGTCATCTCTACGGTAATGACTTTTGTCAGCGGACTGGGCAGCCTGCTGGCGGCGTGGGCCGCGGCCGACGCGGTGAGCACGGAACTGAAATCCGGCACAGTGCTAGCGGTAATGGCCAGGCCAGTCAAACGATGGGAATTCCTGCTGGGGAAATTCCTGGGCGTGATGCTGTTGATGACTCTCTATGTGCTGATGTTGGTGAGTGTCAGTTATTTTTTGGCATGGCTCGGCGGCGTGAAAATTCAGGCGGCACCCTGGGTTCTGGTGGTATACCCGCTGGTGCGATATTCGATTTACGCAGCCATTGCCACTTTGTGCGTCACGTTTATGCACCCGGTAGTTTGCATGGGCGTGATTCTGGTGACTTCGCTGGTCACGGAGATCGTGATGCCCGGAACCTCAGCGTGGTACGCGAAAGCTGCCTGGATCAAGACGGGGCTATATTATTTGCTGCCATCGACAAACTTGCTGACCGAGGGGCGTTTCCTAAGCCTGCGACAAGCTTCCGTGAAGCAGACCACCTGGCTGGAACATGTAACGTCGCTGGGCTACGGGCTTGATTACGCTTTGATTTTGTTGCTGTTGGCGATGTGGGCATTTCATTATCGGAGCCTGCGCCACGACTGAATTGGGGTCTTATCATTCAGAAATCGAAGTCGCACGGACTGAGGGTTTTCGTCTGCAGCTTCGGAAAACAATCGGAACAAAATGAGAGCGGTGTGCGTTTCATACGCCAGGATGAAGGGCGGTGTGCATGCGTGGGATGATTGGCGGGTTGGTGGTGGGATTATGTGGCGTGGTGGTGGCCACGGGCTGGGCGCAGAAGCCGATTCGTGTGGATGTAAATCTGGTGAACGTGTCGTTCACGGCGCGAGATGCGCGCGGGGCGCTGGTCAACAACCTCAGCAAAGAGGATGTGGAACTTTATGAAGATGGGGTGCCGCAGAAGATTGAATTTTTCTCGAGGAGCACAGATCTGCCGCTGACCTTAGCGCTAATCGTCGATGTAAGTGGAAGTCAGGATCACTTTGGCCATCAACACGAAAAGGATCTGGAAGTATTCCTGAGGGAAGTGCTGGGGCCGAAGGACCGCGTGTTTCTGGTGGGCTTTGCCAATCACATACGATTGGTGAGTGACTACACAAATAGTGCGCAGGAAATTGTCGAGAACTACAAGCTCTTCGATAAGGGAAAGAAACATTTTCCGGATTTGGGACCGGAGGAGGACCGCGAACTGGGAACGGCATTTTACGATTCGATCTATTACAGCGTGACGGAAAAACTGGCTGAGGCCGGCGGGCGCCAGGCCATTCTGATGTTCAGCGATGGGGAAGACAATTCCAGTTCGCACAACATGATGCAGGCGATTGAGACTGCGCAGGCGGCCAATGTAGTGTTTTATGCGATCCGATACACGGAAATCCGTCATGGCAAGCTGAACGCACGGAATAAATACGGAATCAGCGTGATGGATCGCGCGGCGAAAGAAACCGGCGGCGCGCACATCGACGCCCGAGAGACCAATCCGCACGAGTATTTCCGGCAGATTGCCGAGGAACTGCGAACGTCATACGAGATCGCCTACTACCCCGCGAACAAGCGCAAAGACGATGCGTTCCGGAAGATTGTAATCAAGCCGAAACAAGACGGAATCAAGATCCGCACCAAAACCGGATATTTTGCCCACTAGACCCGGAGGATAAACGAATCTATTTTGCTTCCGTCTTGTTGTGCAGTTTGGTGCACATGGTCATGGCGTTGTTCGGATCGACGGCGCTGTCGCCTTCCTCGATGTGCTGAATCACGCCGTTTTTGTCGATGACGATGTTGGCGCGCTGTGCCCACTCGTAGGTCTGGTTCTGCTGGTCGTAGCCCTTCAGAATGCCGTAGGCCGTCAGCATTTTCTTGTTCATGTCGCTCAGGAGGGGAAACTTGATGCCGATTTGTTTGGCAAATGCGGCGTTTGCTGCGGGGGAATCGATGCTCACTCCAAAAACTTCCGTATCCGAGGTATCAATTTTTCCAGCAGTGATTCCAGACTGGACCGCCTGGAGTTGTTTCGTTCAACCACCGGTAAAGGCCAGGACGTATACGGCCAGCAGGACATTTTTCTTGCCACGATAGTCGCTGAGCTTTACAGGTTTCCATTGATCGCTCAGAAGCGTGAAGTCAGGCGCGGTATCACCCACCTTCAGGTTGATCTTCGCGAGTTCCTCTTTTTTCTGAGAAGGAGCAGGCGAAGCGGCGAACAATGGAGTCATGGCCACTATTAGACAACCAGCTAAAAGGCGTTTCATAAGTGAGTGTCTCCTTTACAAAATGGTCTGGCAGGACGCACGGATGTTACTCCAGCGTAGAACGGGAAGCGAAGTAAAAAGATTGTCTCGGAGCAAAGCCGCGACGTGACTGTGTTCTTGCCAAGCGGGGGCGCAGCAGTGTTGCGCCCCTAGCAACCTCAGAGCCGGCAGGATGCCGGCACTACCAGCGACTAGCGGAGATAGCCCCAATTGTGCAGTTTGTCGGAGTCTTCCACCCAGCGGTCGCCAATGTCCGTGCGGTAGTACATATTGGGGATGAGAATATTTTTGATGCGGGAATAGACCTGCGCCTGGGTCTGCTTCATCGTTTGGCCGGTGCCAACGACGATGAGCACCACACCGGAAGTGCCGGCTACCAGCCACTGGCCGTTCACTTCCTTCACGTCTTCGATGTGGATGCCTTCGGTGGTGGGCCGTTTGAACACGATGGCGGCGTTTTTGGAAAAAGAGTTGAAGGTTTCCTCATCGTCGAATGGAAACGGCGGAACGACGATACGAACGCCGATCTGAAAGCCGCTCTTGGTGCGCCACTTGGGATCGAGGCCGTTGGCAAGCTCCCAGAAAAAATCGCTAATGGGGGTAAGCATGCCCTCCTGTTGGATGCTGATGGTTGGGTAGCCAAATCGCGACGTGAATTCCAAGGGATAGATGCCGTTATTGTTTACGATGCAATTTACGTCGATGTAGCCGACGTAACCTTCTTCCGCGAGTTTCGGTTCCATCTTCAGCAGGGTACGGTTGAAGAGCGCGTTCGGCTCGCTCCAGAACATCGAGGTGCCCATCTCACCAGTTGGAGGTCCAACCTCGCCTGGAAAGAGTTTTTTGTGTTCGAAATTAATATTGATAGGAGTGACGAATTTCTTGCCATTGAAGAAGCCACCGACGGCGACTTCGACTCCGGAAACGCGCCGCTGCAACTGGAACACTTTGATTTCTTCGGAGAAGGCGCGCTTGTAGGCTTCCAACATGCCGACGACGTCATCACCGTCTTCTTCTTCGCCGACGAACAGGCGGCGTTTGACGTTTTGCGCTTCGCCGCTGGGTTTGATGACGTAGCGATCGGGATTTTTCTTCACGAACTCGATGGCGGGATCGAAGGAATCAAATTCCTGATAAGGGATGATGGTGACGCCGGCCTTCTTGAGCTCTTCCTGGCCGAAAGAGCGGTCATCTTCAAGATTGTCAGTGTAGGCAGTGCCACCGATAACCGGCTTGCCAGAGGCACGCAGGGCTTGCGCCCGTGCGCCTTGGCCTAAGGTATCGTCAAAGACCACGATATCGGCCCACTTAGCGTCTTCTTCCCAATCAAGAGATTTGGGAACGAGACCGTCGGCGATGTCACGTTCTTTCTCATCGTTGATGTAGTAACGGACGTCGTGGCCCTCTTTGAGAACTTGCCAGGCGATATCGCCGATCAGGCCAGAGAGCGAAGCAAAAAGAAATTTTCGTTTTTCCATGAGTTGGGTCTCAGCCCTCGAAAGACTGAGGTGTTTCTCTATTGTAAATACAGCAGCGAGTTGTGTGTATTACAAAATAGAAATAATTACTATGACGGCGAGCGGCAAGTGAATGGGGACAAGATGAGGTCGAAAGTAAAATCGAAAGCAATATCCGGCGGGGAGAAATGAAACAATTCCCCGGTGATGAAAATTTAACTGGTGGCACCCCTAGAGAGAAAACCCAGCGCAGGGGAAGCGGCATCACAAGGCGGTAGTGGCGAACACTGTCCGAAAGGGCAACTTTCTTGAGCAGACTGGCCGTTCGTTCAGGTTATACTAGCAATATGCGGATCGGCGGGCATTCCAGCCCAGACCTGGATTCCGGTGCGTGTCGGGAAAAGGCCTAATCGAAAAGAGAGGTGAAGAGTGCGGCGATTACCGCTTCTTCTGATCTGTGCTCTAGTTCTGGTGAATGCCAGCGTTTGCAGCGCTCAGATATTTCATAAAAAGAAAAAGGTGGATAAGTCCACGGACACCACCAACTCTGTCGAGCCGGATAAGTTGCTCTACGACAGGGCTATCGAGGACATCAAGCATGGCAAGCACGAAATCGGGCGCCTGGGACTGCAGACATTAATCAACACCTACCCGGACAGCGAATATCTGGCCAAAGCGAAGCTGGCAATCGCGGACTCTTATTACAAAGAGGGCGGCAGTTCCAACATCACGCAGGCGATTGCAGGCTATAAAGATTTCATTGTGTTCTTCCCGTTCTTGCCCGAAGCGGCTTACGCGCAAATGCAGATTGCCATGTGCAACTACAACGAGATGCCGAAGCCTGACCGCGATAGCACGCACGCCCACGCGGCGGAAGAAGAATTCCAGACATTTTTGACAAAATACCCTAAAGATCCATTGGCTCCGGAAGCGCAGCAGCACCTTCGCGCAGTTCAGGAAGTGCTTGCGGAAGGGCAATTCCGGATCGCCTACTACTACTACGTGAAAGGCGACAAGCGCGCGGCAGCAGGACGACTAATTCCATTAGTGCGGCGTTACCCTCTCTACAGCAAGACAGACGCTGGGCTGTGGATGTTGGGGGAGATCTTCGAGACAAGTGAGCGTAAAGACGTCGCCGGCGGATATTACGCTGCGATCGTGAAGAATTACCCCCTGTCGAAGTATGACGCGGATGCCAAAGCAAAACTGGTGGCGTTTGGCGTTCCAGTCCCTCAGCCGGACCCGAAGGCCGTGGCTTGGATGACCGCGGAACAGAATGCGCCGCGTCCCAAAGAAAACATCGCGCACAAGGGCCTGGGCATTTTCAAGGGTGGTCCGGATGTGCACATGGCTGCTTTGAGCGGCGCTCCCCAGATGGAACCGGAGAGCGATACGATTTCGACCGCGGACATATTAAACGGCGGGAATCGCAGCGGTCTGGGAACGGCAACGGGAACGAACAGCATTGTGGGAACGGTTCAGGCCGGACAAAAGGAGCCCGTAGCGATTTCGGGCAGTGGGGCTGAAGATGTAAACGCAGGTCCGGCGACAGACACCTCCTCTCCCTCGGATGCTGCTCCCGCAGGCGGGGCGCAGGGTGCACCGGCGGACGGCACCGCTCCGGCGGCAGTATCCGATGCTTCGACTCCGGCTGAAGCTTCGGCTACCAGCGACGCAGCCGCGACACCAACAACAACAACGAAGCAGAAGGAATCCAGCAGCAAGAAAAAAGGAATCAAGAAGATCATTCCCTGGTAGCAGCGTATCGCTGGGATAGGTAACTTAAAGTGAAGCGGGGGTGCGGCAAGTGGCGCACCCCTCGTCCTTTAGTACAGGTAGACGATTGGATACGGAACCATGTCTACTTCCGACACACCTACTTGGTGTACCGATTGACGCATGCAAAGCCGGATGCTCCAATACGGTTTGTAGCCTCTCCATCTGTAACTTGCATGGGGTGTCTGGAGGAACGTTCGGTGGCCAAGATCCTGGTTGCGGACGACAACAGTAACATTCAGAAAATGGTCGGGCTAGCCCTGAAAGATCAGGGCATCGACGTTGTCGCCGTGGGCAATGGCGAAGCCGCAGTCCGCAAAATTTCTGACCTGAAGCCAGACCTGGTACTCGCAGACGTGTTCATGCCCGTGCGCAACGGATATGAGGTTTGCAGCTACGTTAAACAAGATCCCGCATTGGCACATATTCCCGTGATTTTGCTGGTAGGGGCTTTTGATCCGCTGGATGAACAAGAAGCTCAGCGCGTGGGCGCCGATGGGGTGCTGAAGAAACCATTCGTTCCCCCAGATCCCCTGATTTCGATGGTCAAGTCTGCGTTGGCACGAGCGGGCGTGGCGTTGGGAAATGCACCAGCCCCTGAAAAGGCTGCCGAGGCTCCGAAGCGCAACGCTGCGGACTTGTTGTCCCCTGCTGTCTCTAAGCTGGCGGCATTGTCTGCGGCACATGTCCCAGAACCAGAATCGATACCGGAAGAATTTCCTGCCATGCCGAAACATGTGAAGATTGCCGCGGGCGAGGAACCCGTAGCTTTCGGCAGTCTGCTGGAAACCACTGAAGCGGAAGATGAATCTGCATTTATCCCGGCGAAGCCACCTACAGAAATTGGGGCAGTTCAGAATTGGGAAGCGGATGAAGTTGCGGAAGAAGAAGACGTCGAAGAGGAAGAAGCCTCTGGAAATGGCTGGAGGCCGGGAGGCGATCTTACCGCGCTTGAGCCGAGTGAAGCCGAGATAGAAAATAAGGTTAAGGATTGGCGCGAAGAGGCATTCCACGGCAACTCGCCCGCGGGGGCTCATCGCTCTAACCGCTGGGCACCTGCAGCCGCCGCGCCTGAATTTGCAGAGACTACGGAATCGCGAGCAGTAGCGGTAACAACGCTGGAAGCCAAGCCTGCGGAGACGCCGGCGTTTTCTGGCGATGCGTGGGCCGCAGCGCTAGCCGCGGGAGTGGAAGAAAAACTCGCGGGAACTCACGAAGCGCTGACGACAACGCCCGATCACATTCCCCAAGTTGTCCCTTCAGTTGAGGAAAAGGAAACAGCAACGCAGGAAACGCATGCGCACGAGGCTCCGGGGGAATCTGCCCCAGGAAATAGTTGGTATTCAGTATCGGCCAGTCCGTGGGAAGTGGAAGCGAAAAAGGCTACCCAACTGGCATCAACGTGGGATAACGCGGTTGCGCAAGAGCCAGCCGCAGTCAGCGAGCCGCCGGCACCTGAGACTGTAACCCATTACGTGGAAGAATCACCCGCCGATCTCGCGGAATCCGTTCAACAATACGTGCATGGCTCACAAACCGAAGAGACGTCCGCTCTGCTGCACGAAGTGACATTCGAATCGACAAATGAAGCAGCAATGCCCTCTGCCTACGTTGCGGAATCGCGCGTAAACGATACTCAGGAAATTGAGACTTTCCAGCCAACGGAAACCACGAATTCTGAGAATACATGGGTGACTGCACCTCCGGAGGTCGTCAGCCAGTTTGTTGAAACACCCTCACAGGAATTCGTAACCGAGCAGGCTGAACCTGTGATTGGAAATATTCCGGAACCGATAGTAGGCCAGGAATTGGGGCCGGGAACGGAAGCGGTTTCGGCACCAGAAGCAGCGCCGAATATGGACGAGTTGGTGGCGCGTGTATTATCTCGCATGAGCCCCGACGTGCTGCAAAAGGTTACGCACGATATTTTGAAGCCGCTCATCGCGGCGTTAATCCAGGACGAATTGAACTCGAAGAAGCTGTAATTCACTCCAGCTATAAAACAGCCTGCACCCTTTTCGTTCGGTCTCGGACTTCAATTCCCTACCCCAATTGCGCGCGGCGCGCGTCTAAGAAAGCATTCGACGGTAGCGCTTCAGGGGAAAGTCACTAAGGACTATGGAAATTGAACCATGCCCGAAACCAGTTTCTGAACCATCTAAACTAATAGCAAATCCATTTCATACGCTTTTCGTCGTCGCATTTGCGGCGATCAATGCGTATCGCGCTACGCTGAGTGCGGCGCAAGCTCGCGCTGGACTTGGAGTGACCCGTCCGCAGATGTATTTGCGCACGATCCTTTTTGAATTGTTGTTTCTTGGCATCGTGGTCGTCGGAGTGCGGTTACGCGGGGCTCCCCTGCAAAGTATCTTTGGTCGTCGATGGAGTTCCATGGGGCAGATGTTTCGCGATCTCGGTCTTGGTGTGCTCCTGTTGGTGATTTCTACGGTGTTGGTCTCGATTATTGGCGGCCACCGAGGTGACTCGACTTCGGACCAATCCATCGTCTATCTATTACCGCAAACCACCCTCGAACTTCTTCTGTGGCTGGCCGTTTCGGTGGCAGCGGGGATCTGCGAGGAAGCAATCTATCGTGGCTATTTTCAGGCGCAGTTCAGCGCGCTCACTCGCAGCGCACCAGCCGGAATTATTATTTCAGCGGCAGCATTCGGCGGAGTTCACGCCTACCAGGGATTGGGGAGAGCGATGACGATTGGCGTCTCTGCTTTACTGTTCGGCATATTTGCGCACTGGCGGCGAACAGTGCGCCCGGGAATGATTGCTCACACGTTGCAGGATGCAGTGGCTCCGTTACTCATTAAATTAATCAGGCACTGAGGAAGGCGCCCCGAGTGCGCTCTAATGACGTCTGACCGAAGAGCTAGGCTCGGAATACAGGCTCTCGACTGGAAATGCTCTTTTTCAAGCCGTACAATTCTTCCGCACTTAATTGCGGAAGTGGTTGGGAGGCGAGTTCGAGCGCCAGATCGAAAATACGTTCGTCGCCCGGCGGAACTGCCGCAGTGACGTCTTGATTTAGCGTAAACCGCAACGCCAGACGAGCCATCTCGCGGTCGTCAATCGGCTGATACCAGCACTTCGGATACTTGCGATCGTTCTCTTTCAGTTCGGCGGGCCATTTGCCAAATGCGAGAGCTTTCAACGCCATCCGCGCCATGCCCTTCGATTTCGCTTTAGCGAGAATCTGTGGGCCAAAGCCGCCGTATTCCCACGCGTTGACATTAACTGGGAACAAGACGCTGTCCAGGTCGAGTGCATCCATCAGACGCAGAGCCGCCGGCGCGTTGTGAGCAGAGAAGCCCAGGTGCCGGGCCTTCCCTTCCTTTTTCGCCAGCAGGAAAGTTTCCGCGGCACCGCCAGACGCGAGGATCTTGTCCACATCGTCCATGGAGCTGACGGCGTGAAATTGGTAGAGATCGACATGGTCGGTGTGAAAACGCTCCAGTGTGCGCTCCAAATCTTCGCGAGCACCCTTCGCGTCGCGGTGCTCAGTTTTTTCCGCCAGGAACACTTTCTGGCGATAGGGCTTCAAGGCTTCACCGAGTTTTTGTTCCGCTTCTCCATTGAAATACGCGGGAGCGCAGTCGAAGTAGTTCACGCCGCGGTCGTAGGCTTCAGCCACGCGGCGGGATGCCTCCGCCTGCGGAAGTCCGCAGACGACGATGCCGCCGAAAGAGATGATGGAGAGTTCGATTCCATTTTTGTAGGGGCGGCGGGGCAACGGAGAGTTCAAATTGTAAGCAGTGGCGGCAGTCAAGGCCGAGGCCGCCGCAGCGCCAAGAAATTCGCGACGATCCATAAGTTAACTCCTTCGGCCGAATTATAATGCGTGCGAGCGTAGGAGGGGTATACCAGAATTGGGCCAGCACCCATCCCCCTCGAGTGACACCTTTCTTCTCAATCGATGGAGCCACCCTCCGGGCAATTCACTTGGGTTGGGTTTCAGTTGGGGTTTTCGTACCGGTTTTATTCCTGGCTCTATATTGTGCCTGCATCTCTCCGATGACTTGCGGAATCTTTTCGGGATGATGAACCACGTCGATCAAGATGGTGCGCATGTCAATTGGCGCACCTGCAATTTGCCGGAACGCCGATAATAGAGGTGGTCCGTTGGGGCTGCCAGCCTCTGGAATCTGCTCGGGCAAATGTACCGCGTACATGCTGCCGCCCGCCAAAGGTTGCAGCGCGAAACGTGTCAACCAGGCGCAGTTGTGTCCGTCGAGGATCACGTTTGCGGAAACGACAACCCATTGCCCCGCCTCTGCTGCCGTGGGCTTCTGACAATCCCAAACCTGCGCTTGCGGCACGAAGACCGTCGGATCATTGAAACCGTAGTCATCGAGTGGAATCTTCGGCAGTCCGTGTTGTTCGGCAAACTTCCTCACTTCCGGTAGGGACTGATTCCAGTCGAGATTGGAATCGTTTACCAGGGCGTATCCGGGATGTCCGAAGCTGAACGAATTGAGGTAAGGAAAATAGTAGGGGAAGGCGCGTACCGCAGTGATCAGACAACTCAATGCCAAAATCACCGCAATTGTTCCAGTAATGCGTCCCAGGTTTGCCGAAGATTGCCACAGGCTCACAATCATTCCGGGTACAGGTGACAACAGAACGATGAGCAATACTAGTGGGACGCTGAAGTGCCGGATGCTGATGTCGAGGCGACTCAACAAACAAAAGCCGGTAAAGACAACCATGCCCACCCATAGAACGCGCCAATGAATTCTGTACTCTGCGGGAATGATCTCCTCAATTTGTTCCGCTTTTTGTTTCTTGGTCAATGCAAGAACAGCGGCCATCAGAAGCAACCCGATAAAACCAGGAGCAGATTTCAACAGCAACAAGATGGGAAAGTAGAACCATTTCCCGTGAGGATAGGCACGGCCCAGAATAAAGGTTTCACGGCTGGAACCGAGTAGCACCAGGAAGACTCCGCGGACATACAGAACAGGAGGAAAGAGCAATCGGCGCGCGGCTAATGCGAACCAGTTGTGGCCAAGCAGGTAAAGAGCGTCGGTAGACTGGTTGATAGAAAAAACAAAGTAGACAGCGTAGACGATCAGCGCGGCGCCGCAAATCCCGTGGAACGTTGCACGCCAGCGTAGCCGGCGCCAGCCACGGGCCTCCTGCTTGTCCACGGGTTGACCAGGAACAGCGCGCCAACGCGTGCTCAACGCAAACGCCACAAAGGCAAAAAATAAAATGCCTGCTGTGAATTTTGACAGCAGCGCTCCGGCCAGGCTCAGAGCGAACAGCAAGATATTCCGTCCGCTGGGATTCTTCCAAACATCCGCCAACCGCCACAACGCTAGCAATGAAAACAGTGTGACGGCCAAGTCGGTGTGGACCAGCGGGCCGAACGCCAGGAAGGCGGGCGTTGAGACATACACACTGAGGGAAAGCAGGCCGGCCCAGTTTCCACCCAATCGTCTGGCATACACGAACAGCAGCCAGCCAAGCAGCAAAGTCAGCAACAACATTGGCAGGCGCGCCCACGCCAAGGTGCGCACCGGGTCATTCCATTTGGTAAGGAGCCATTCGCCAAATACCCACTCTCCCAAAAACGCGGGGAATAATTTTTGGCTTTGGGTCCAGGAAACATGCGAATAGTCGGCGCGCGTTCCGCGCAGGAGCAGGGGTACCGCCGCGAGCATTTTTGGCAAGGGAGGATGCTCTTGATTCAGCCTTAAGTCAAACTTCTGAAGATAACTGAGGCCGGCCCCGATGTGCGCCACCTCGTCGATGGTGACGGATTCGCGCAGGGCGGCGCCGCCGGACAGAATGGCCATAAACAACAACAAGGAGGCCGCCGCTGTAGAAAAGTAAAAGCTATTCCCTTTTTCCATTGTTGGAATCGCCACAACTACTATAAGTCGCCGGGCGTTCTCTTCATTCCCGACCAAGAAGCGAGAATATGGCTGGGCTACGTCATACAGTAACTCATTCAGGAGTCGAAGGCTTTCTGGAATTGCCGTGGAATTGACGCCGCGCGCTGGCTGACCGTATATTGAGAGATTACCCTTCGATCGTCAGAGTGCGCTTAGCGTCGTTGCTTGGGTACATGAGGAGATTGCCCCGGGATGTCTCGCGAAATCGCCAAATCGTACGAACCGCAACAGATTGAACCGCGTTGGGCCGAGTTTTGGGTCAAGGAAGAACTGTTCAAGGCCGACCCAGATGCTCCCGGACCAGCGTTTTGCGTTGTGATTCCTCCGCCAAACGTGACTGGCTCCCTGCACATCGGGCACATGCTGGACCACACGGAAATCGACATTTTGACGCGCTGGCATCGCATGCGCGGCTTCAACACGCTATATCTGCCAGGCACCGATCACGCCAGCATTTCGACACAGCGCGTGGTGGTGAAGCAACTTGCCGAAAAAGGGATCAACTATCGCGACCTGGGACGCGAAGACTTTTTGAAGCGCGTGTGGCAATGGAAGGAAGAAAGCGGCGGAACGATCCAGCGGCAGATGAAGCAGATTGGAGAATCCTGCGACTGGAGCCGCGAAAAATTCACCTTGTCGCCAGAATTGTCGGAAGTGGTGCGCGAAGTTTTCGTTCGCCTATACGAAGAGGGCTTGATTTACCGCGAAAAACGCCTCCTGAACTGGTGTCCGGTGTGCCTGACGGTCTTGAGCGATTTGGAAGTGGCGCACGAGGATCGCCCCGGACATTTGTGGCACATCAAGTATCCCGTGGCTAGTAGCGCCAACGAGTTTCTGGTCGTAGCAACGACACGGCCAGAGACGATGCTGGGTGACACGGCTGTAGCTGTGCACCCGAGTGACGAACGCTATAAGCACCTGATCGGCAAAAACGTGCTGCTGCCGTTGATGAATCGCGAGATTCCCATCATTGCCGACGACATGGTGGACCTAGAATTCGGCACTGGCGCCGTAAAGATTACGCCCGCGCACGACCCTAATGACTTTGAAGTGGGCCGGCGCCACAACTTGCCGCAGATCGATGTGATGACCGACGATGCGCACATGAATGAACACGCCGGGCAGTATGCCGGCCTGGACCGTTTCGCGGCTCGGAAGAAAATAGTTAAAGATTTAGGCAAGCTGGGTCTGCTGGACAAAATTACCGATCACGTCAGCGCGATTGGACTTTGCGAGCGCAGCCACACGATTGTGGAACCACGCGCGTCAATACAGTGGTTCTGCAAAATGAAACCGCTAGCCGAACCCGCGATTGAGGCGGTAGAGCGCGGCGATATCACCGTGGTGCCGGAGAATCGGCGTACCGAATATCTAAATTGGATGAGAAACATTCGCGACTGGACCCTGTCGCGCCAACTTTGGTGGGGGCACCGGATTCCCGCGTGGCATTGCGCGGACTGCAAAGAAGTGATTGTCGCGCGCGTTGACCCCACGAAATGTCCCAAGTGCGGGTCGAGCAAGATTACGCAGGATCCCGACGTGCTCGACACCTGGTTCAGTTCCGGGTTGTGGCCATTTTCTACGCTGGGCTGGCCTGCGGACACCGCCGATTTTCGACGGTACTATCCGACAAACGTGTTAATCACCGGCTATGACATCCTTTTTTTCTGGGTGGCGCGGATGATCATGATGGGAATTCACTTTACGAAGAGAGTTCCCTTCCACGCTGTATATCTGCACTCTCTGGTGCGCACGGCGAGCGGCGAGAAAATGTCCAAGTCCAAAGGCACGGGTCTGGACCCAGTGGCTTTGAACCAGCAATACGGAACGGACGCGATGCGTTTCTGCCTAGCTTCCATGGCCGCGCCGGGAACGGACATCGTTCTTACTGACGACCGGATGCTGGGTGCGCGTTCGTTTGCAAACAAAATCTGGAATGCAGCGCGATTCCTGTTCGTAAATCTGGATAAATTCGAGCAGGGCGGAATCTCGCTCGAGGAAATTGCGGCACCCGCCGTGCGCGATCAGGCGCCCTACGCCCATCAAGGACAGATTCCCATCATCGATCGTTGGTTTTTCGCGCGATTGGCGGAGACTGTGGAAACCGTGCAAGACGCGCTGACCAATTACCGCTTTCATGAGGCGGCGCAGTCTGTGTATCAATTTTTCTGGGGCGATTTCTGCGACTGGTATATCGAATGGGTGAAACCCGATTTGATGAGCGAAGATCGGGAAGAGTCATTGGTAGCGTGGAAGAATTTGTTTGCCGGATTCGAGGCGGCGCTTCGCCTGCTACACCCTTTCATGCCTTTCCTGACAGAAGAGTTGTGGCATCAATTGCCGCAAAAGAGCGGGGCTAAGTCCATCGCGTTAAGCACCTATCCGGAAGCGAGAGCCAGTTGGAAAGATGCGCAAGCGTTGAAGGAATTTGGACTGGTGCAGGAAACGATTCAGTCTCTGCGCACGCTGCGGGCGGAGATGAAACTCGACAAAAAACGCGTTGCGGGAGAATTTGCCAGCGCGGACGCGGCGGCGCGCGAGGTGATCGAGAAGAACCGAGATGGCATATTGCGGCTTGGGCTGCTGACAGAATTGAATGTGATAAATGGCAAGCTGCCCGAAAGTGGTGGAGGCATGCGATCCACGGCACAATTCGATTTGCGAATACCGTACTTGACGGAAACGATCGATGTGGCCGCAGAACTGGTCAGGATTCGCAAAGAGATCGAGCGACTGACAAAAGATATTGCCGGAAAAGAGCGGCAACTGGGCGATGAGACTTTCCGAAGCCGTGCTCCGGAAAAGATTATCAGGGGTTTGGAAGCGACTTTGGCAGAGCGGCGAATCGAGCTACAGAAATTCCAGGACCGGTCTAAGGAGTTGGGCAGCAGTTAGAGATCTCCGAAATTGGAACAGTTGGCAAACTGCACCCCTAACAGCAACTGTGGGACGAGCTTTATGGATTGGGACTCACTCTACATTGCGGAACGAATTGCGCAGGCGCTGACCGAAGATGTAGGTGCCGGTGATGTGACCGTTGCGGCAACTATTCCCGTGAACGCGACGGGGAAGGCGCGCATTGTCGCCAAACAGGATTTGGTATGCGCTGGGCTGCCACTGGCAGAGAGAGTTTTTCTGACTCTCGATCCGGATATGGATCTGCAAACTGAGGTACGCGACGGGCAGACGGCAAAAAAGGGGCAAGAACTGCTGCACCTGTCTGGATTGGCTAGTGCGATTCTCACGGGTGAACGGACGGCACTGAATTTTCTAGGGCATTTGAGCGGTATCGCCACGCTTACACATCAATTCGTTGGTGAACTGACAGGAACCAATACAAGAATTCGCGACACGCGCAAAACCACGCCCGGATTGCGATTGCTGGAGAAATACGCCGTAAGAATGGGCGGAGGCACGAATCACCGCATCGGGCTCTATGATGCGATTTTGTTAAAAGAAAATCACATTGCGCTGGCCGGTAGTGTGAAAGCGGCATTGGATCAGGCACACGCGTATGCTTCAGCGAGAATGGATCCCCAGGCCCTGACGGCCTACGAGGCGGTTGGCGCCGCTGGAGCATCGCGGGGCGGCGAAGGGCTTACAATTCAAATCGAAGTGCGCAACGAAACAGAATTGCGCAAGGCTCTCTCCGCGGGCGCGGAATCCATCCTTCTGGACAATCTGAGCCCCGAAGCTGCGCGCCACTGTGTAACGGTAACACGCAGCGTTTCGCCTTCGTGTGTGGTTGAGATTTCTGGTGGAATCACTCTACAGAACGCGCGGGCCTACGCACTTGCCGGTGCAGATTTTCTTTCCTCGGGAGCCCTCACGCATTCGGCGCGGGCGGCGGACGTAAGTCTGCTTGTGGACAGCATCGAGTAAAAGTAAGCTAGTGCCGCACCGCGAAGTGAACCGCTGATTCGGACATTCGACACACTGGACCAACACCTGATGCCGCAGGCACCGACTCTACCAGGAACAACCGACCGACGAATTGCCGCATTGCTGACGCTGCTGGCGGAAAACGCGACAATTGTGATCAGCGGAGAGCGGATCGCAAAAGAGATCGGCGTATCGCGCTCCACTGTGTGGCGCTGGGTGCAGCGACTCCGCGAATTGGGAGTCCGCGTTAAAGGCCAGACAGCTACGGGATACTTCCTAGAGAAGGTGCCCGATATACTGACGCCGGATCTGCTGCGCAAGAGCGTAAAGGGAAAACTGTTCGGCAAGCGTTTCTATCATTTCTTCAAAACCGATTCGACGAATCGTGTGGCGATGGAATTGGCTTATGCAGGCGAGGAAGAAGGCGCAGTAATCCTGGCTGAGGCGCAGACGGAAGGGCGCGGCAGAGCGGGCCGCAGGTGGCATTCTGAACAGGGCACGGGGATTTACGTCACAATTTTATTGCGGCCAAGGCTTTCTCCTGTGCAGGCACCGCTGCTGACGATGCTAGCGGGACTGTCACTTCATTCGGCAATTCTCGCGCAAACTGGATTAAACGCAGAGCTGAAGTGGCCCAACGATATTCTGGTCGACGGAAAAAAGCTGGGTGGGATCCTGACGGAAATGCACGCGGAGCCAACCCAGGTGCGTTTTGTAATTGTGGGAATAGGATTGAACGTAAATCAGGAGAAGTTCCCTGCCGAACTTTCGTCCATTGCCACTTCGCTTCGCAAGGAAAGCGGCAAAGCGCATTCGCGGTTGGAACTGCTGGTGCGTTTGCTCAGGGAATTCGAGACCGATTACAATCGATTCCTCCGCGAAGGGCCGTCGTATGTGGTGGGGCGCTTTGCAGAAGTTTCGCAGTTTGCGGACGGCAAGCGCGTGCGTGTGGATACCGGGCGAGACATGTATTCCGGGCGCACAGCGGGGTTAAGCGCGGACGGACTGCTGCTGGTCAAAAAAGACGACGGCGAGACCGTAACGGTTGTCGCCGGTGACGTTTCCGAGGTTCGCTAAATGTTGTTGACCATCGATGTGGGCAATTCCAACACGGTTCTGGGCGTTTTTCGCAGCGAGGAACTGATCGCAAATTGGCGATTGACTACGGCTCATGCGCAAACTGTCGATGAATATGGAGTTCTGACGCGAAGCCTGTTCTCTCTTGCGGGGTTGAACCAGGAAGACATTACCGGGGTCATGGTCAGTTCCGTTGTGCCGCCAGTAAACTGGACTCTCGGCGAAATGGCGCGGATCTATCTAGGAAAAAAGGCGCTATTCGTAGAGCCGGGAGTAAAGACCGGCATGGCCGTGCTGGTCGACAATCCATTGGAAGTCGGCGCCGATCGCATCGTGAACGGGGTTGCGGCATTCCACCAGTACGGCGGCCCTTGCATCGTCGTCGATTTCGGAACGGCAATCACCTTCGATGTAATTTCCGCACGCTGCGAATATTTGGGCGGCGTAATTGCTCCCGGGATCGGTATCTCTTCGGAAGCGCTTTTTACACGAACGGCGCGGCTGCCCCGCGTGGAGATCAAAGATCCGGGCAAGGTGATCGGCACGAACACGGTTACGCACATGCAGGCCGGGCTGTATTACGGTGCCGTGGATATGGTTGACGGTATGTTGGCGCGAATGAAGACAGAGATGAAAACTGACGCGACGGTGGTAGCTACTGGGGGGCAAGCGCGACTGGTGGCCCGCGGTTCGAAGCACATTCAGCACATCGACGAGTTCCTTACGCTGAATGGTCTACGCATTATCTGGGACAAGAACCAGCATGGCGATGTGCATCGTGACGCCACCGTACGCGAAAAGACGGCGCCAAACGCGGTGAATGCACCGAAAGATGGATCTGCCAAAAGAGTAAAACGATAGCACTGTATTAGCCGATCGACTGGTCCCATGGAAAACTGGAATTACTTTAATTATTTTACTGAAATCGAAGAGCACTTCTGGAAGAAGCGTGGGGCGCACCTGCTGGTTTCGCCTTTGGACTGGGCGATCATGGAAACTTGGCAGAAGGCGGGCGTTCCCCTGGAAGCCGCGTTGAAGGGGATCGACCATGCGTTTGAGAGCTACCAGCGGTCGCGACGTAGCGCAAATAAGCCGCTGAAGAGCCTCGCGTATTGCACCGATGCCGTGCTGGGGGCCGCAGAGGAAGCACAAGAAGCATCCGCGGGCGCAGTGCGCGACAAAGCAACAGAGTCGGAGTCGCTACGCAAAACAGACATCCTGAAATATTTCGATGGGAATGCAGCCCGATTGGAAAAGGCCGCCGAACGTTGCAGGACCTCGCAACCACCAGTTTGTTGTTCGATTCAGGATGTCGCCAAATCCTTGCGATCTTTGCTGGTTCTACTGGACACTCCCGCCAACCCGGACCTCGAAGACCTGGAGCGGCGGCTGACGGTTTTAGATGATAAGCTTCATGCAGCGTTGTTGAGCCACGCAAGTGATGAATTGATGTTGAAGATCCGGCGCGAAGTGGATTCGCAACTGGCTGCGTACCGGCGCAAGATGAAGACCGAACAACTCGCTATGGTGGAGAAACAGTACCTCCAGAAGCGATTGCTTGACGAATACCAACTGCCGCGACTAAGTCTGTTCTATTTCGCGTAAGCGCGCCCACTCGGCACGCAACTGCTCAAATCTGGCACGATACAGGACTGGACATTTATGGCTGATGAGTTAATATTATCAATTGAGAAGCTGATATACGGGGGTGACGGCCTTTCACACACCGAAGAAAGTACTGTTTTTGTGCCGCATGTCTTGCCGGGCGAGCAGGTGACCGCTTCGGTGCGCACACGGAAGAAGCGGCTCATTCACGCAAAATTGCTGGAGGTAAAACAACCCTCTCCGGCTCGGATTTCGGCTACTTGTCCACACTTTGGCGTATGCGGCGGTTGCCATTACCAGCACATAGAAACTTCGCAGCAGACGCAGTTCAAAAAAGAAATCCTGCGGGAAACGCTTTCGCGCCTGGGTGGCGTTGTGTGGGAAAAGGAAATCCGGGCGCACACCGCGGAGCCCTTTGGCTATCGTAATCGTGCGCAATGGGCTTTTCGTGATGCGCTCCCTCGCGCTTTCGGCTATTTCCTGCCCGAAAGCGCTCATATCCTTCCAATTGACGCTTGTCCTGTCCTTTCGCCTTGCCTGGCACGGGCCTTTTCGCAACTGCAGAATCTTGCGCGCGCGAATTCCCTTTCGCCCGGAATTCTGGAAGTGGAAGCGTTTGTCGATTCCGAAGATTCCAAACTGGCGCTGAATATTGCTTTTGAGCGGTTTTCGAAACCGGCGAAGGATTTGGCAGCTGAATTCAAGGCAGCGCTCCCCGAGTTGGAGACTCTATTACTGCTCGACAAGACCAAAAACCGTTTTGAATTAACTGGTCCCGGATTTTTGACGCACAACGTCGGCGATTACTCTTTCCGCGTCAGTCATCTATCATTTTTCCAGGTGAACCGTTTCTTGGTCGAAGACCTGATGAAAACGGTGCTGGCAGGCGCGAAGGGACAATATGCCTTGGATCTTTACGCCGGGGTGGGACTTTTTACGCTACCACTCGCGAAGGCATTCGCAAAGGTCGCAAGCGTAGACGCGAATCTTGCTGCCACGCGCGACCTGAGAACGAATGCAGAAGCCGCGGGAATGGAACTGGTTTCGCATGTGGAGCATGTTGAGGACTTTTTGAAAAAAGAGCAGGAGACGCCGGATTTTGTAGTTCTTGATCCTCCCCGCGCCGGGCTTGGGGCTGAAACAACGGCCCGACTTGCCAATCTTGGCGCTCCAGAAATCGTCTATCTCTCCTGCGATCCCTCAACGTTGGCCCGTGATCTGGCAGTGCTGACCGGCTCCGAGCGAAAAACCACAACTGCTGTCACGCCAGCACATCGTTACGAAATCACGGACGTTCAGTTCTTCGATTTATTCCCGCAGACATTCCACATCGAAACACTGGTGAGACTGCGAAAAATGTGATGAAGATTCCGGCCGTTGCAATTGCCGCTGCGTTTGCTGGCGGCATTTTGCTCGGCCAGGATCGTTGGAGCAACGGGCCCTTTACTTCGCCACGATCGGTTTTCATCGCAATCCTCTACTGCGCCGGCGCATTGCTCCTGAGCTTGTTTTTTACACGCCGGAATCAACTTGTTCGCGGCGCTGTTACTTCCCTCTTTGCGTGAGCATTGCTGGGCGCTTTCACGGCTACAATCGATCAACAACCACTCCCTGCGAATCACGTCTCCCGCCTTATTTGCAACACTGTCTTCAATTTGACTGCGCCCCAGCGATGGTCCGGCCGCGTGAAGGATGAACCTGCACGGATGCTGTGGGGATATAGCTTCGACGTTGCGCTTGCTGGCGTAGATACTTCCGATGGCGCATTTCGGCCAGCGGCGGGCTCCGTGTCGGTTCACGCCAAAAGAGGGCGATCTGGAGCTGCCAGCCGTCCATGCGGGCGACGAAATATCTGTACTCGTTCGGCCGCACCTCCCTTTGATTTATAGGGACCCAGGAGCATTCAACCGGCGCGAATTTTTAGCCAAACAAAACATCGATTTGATCGCCACGCTGTGTTCCAGCAAGCTTTTAGAGACGGTTTCTCCGGCACGACGAACGTTGGGCACGCGTCTGGCACCGGCGAACAAAATCCCTACGGGCATCCAAACCCGGAATTGTTGCAATGATTGAAGGACTATGGCCTGCGAGTATTGCGAACTGATCAAGACGGGGCGATCCAGGTGGTTACAGACGGTCACACTCTCAGCGTGAAATGCTTTCTGCCATGTCCAGCCGGAGAAATTCGCTCAGGCAGCGCGCATGCGCCAGATGACCGCCAGCGCGACCAGTAATAGCACGAAGCCAATGGTGGCTTCGTATTCATGATTCTTCTTGTATTGCGCCCACGCAAACGAACCCGAGACAGCGTGGGCCTGCTTTTGCGCGGTCAATCTAGGAAAGAACAGCGGCACGGAAGCGGCGTAGGCATCAAATGCTGACGGATGCTGAGCGCGAAGTTCGCGCTCTTCCCTGCGCATCACGAAACCGTAAACCAGCGAAAAGTAAACCAGAAGCAGAATCCCTCCGAGCCAGGAGCGCATGGCAACGGCGGCCCCCAAAGCCAGGAAACTGCTGCCGAGGTACAAAGGATTGCGCGTGTAGGCGTACGGCCCGGTAGTGGTCAGAACTTTTTGTTTACGAAGATATCCGGCCGCATAAGCACGAATTATCAGACCGAAGAAGCCGAGCAGCCCGCCCCATACAATGGATTGCGGCGTTGGACGTGCTAACAGGAGCAGAACCACGGCCAGGACATAGCCAAGTCGTACGCGCCAACCAGCGAAAAAATCGGCAACAGTCACAGCCGTTCCTCGATGCGCCGCTTCACTGCGGCGAACACCTGATCCACAGACAAATCGAGTAGCGACTGATCAGGCGAGTCTCCTCGACCGTAGGAAGTAATCGCATCTGGGCTGCGCAACACAATTTCTTGTGGCGGATACGGCCCATTTCTCGCTGGATCCGTAGGGCCAAACAAAGCAACAACGGGCGTGCGCAAGGCCACGGCAAGATGCAACGGTCCGGTGTCGCCACCGACCACGCAACGTGCATTCTTCAGCATGGCCATCAACCGGCCTAGCTCCCCGTCGCAAGCGAGCGGCTCAGCGGCCCCGCTTGCAGCTTTCACCTTGATGAATAGCTCTTCTTCCCCGGGTCCGTAATTGATGACACTTCGCAAGTTCAGTTCATTTAGAATACGCCGGCAGAGCGCGCCAAACCGGTCGGGCGGCCAGCACTTCGCACGCCAACCCCCTCCCGGACTCAGCACAACATAAGATGCGATTCCCTCGCGCAGCAGTTGCGCCTTCACTTCCCATTCATCGTGTTCCGCCGTATGCAACCGGACGTCGGCCACAGCGTTTTTTGCCCCAATGTAAAGGCAGAGCTCTCCATTTTGTTCGGCGATGTGGGTGGTGCGGCACTTCACTCGATCCGTGTAGAGAATCGGCACGCCAAATTCACGAATAGTTGCTGAGGAGAATCCGATCCGGCGCGACACTCCGGCGAGAAATGCAGGGAAAGCGGACTTCCAGAGCCCCTGAAAATCGATGGAGGCCTCGGGTTGAAACGCTCGAAGCTTTGAGACAACCTGCCGCACGGAAGACATATCGCGTGAGTCCACGGGCCAGATTTCTGAAGCTAGTGAACTGCTGCCGACCAGCTCGACCCAACGGGGATGCGTGAGCCAAACAATATTCGCTTCAGGAAAGGATTGGCGTAGTGCTGCGACTGCGGGAAACGTGTGAACGATATCGCCGAGCGAACCCAGCCGCACGACTGCGAATCGCTTTTCAGCCATGCGCATCCTTGTGGATGGATTCAAGCAATGCGCGCGTGGAGTGATCCTTGGGGTCACCCACAATCGCGACCGTTATGCCAAGCCGGTCCGCGACAGCACGCTCTGGAACACTTTCTGCAGTGTAGTCCGTACCTTTGGCATGCACATCGGGCCGCAATGCTTCCAATAAGCCCTCGACATTCGGATCGGCAAAAAGGATCACGTAGTCCACACAGCGTAACGCCGCCACCAACTGCGCCCGCGCCTGTTCGTCCAGAATGGGGCGCCCAGCACCCTTCAATCGACGCACGCTTTCATCGGAATTCACGCAAACAACTAAAAGATCTCCACGCTCCTTTGCACCTTGGAGGTACCGCACATGACCAACATGGAGCGTATCGAAACAGCCATTCGCTAGTACCACGCGCTTCCCTGCTGCCTTCGCTTTTACAGTCAATTCGCGAAGGTGGTCAACTGCGACGACTTTTGAGGTGGCGGCGCGCATAGGCTACGGCTTCTCGGAAGCCGCCTTCTGAATGGCTTCCAGCAATTCTTCGCGAGAAACAGTAGCAGTGCCTCGCTTCATCACCACCAGTCCGCCAGCGATGTTGGCAAGATGGGCTGCTTCCAGTGGCGAGGCGCCACAAGCAAGCGCAAGTGTGTACGTGGCGAGAACCGTATCTCCGGCGCCGGTGACATCGACCGCTTGGTCGCTTCCATGCACGGGAATGTGAACAGGTACTTGCGCAGGCTGGAAGAGCGCCATGCCATCCCTGCCACGCGTGACCAGCAACGATTGCAACTTCATTTCCGCCCTTGTTGCTTCACCGCATCGCCGAAGTTCCGAGAGGTTTTTTCCAATTTCAGTATGGTGCAGCGATTCCATCTCGGCTTCGTTAGGAGTCGCCGCAGTGATTCCCGCGCGCTTGTATTCATGCAGGCGATAACGCGAATCCAATGTAATTGGAATCTCCTTCTTCATGTGCGAATTGGCGGCGCGCACTTCCGCTGGTGTGACGATTCCGAAGCCATAATCCGAAACCGCCAGGGCGTCTGTTCGGGCAACTCTGGAAAGAAGCAACCCGTGCAATTTCCTTCGCGTTTCCTCTGACAGTGCGCCGTGCGGTTCATAGTCCACGCGCAACACCTGCTGTCCCACAGTGTGCGCCCATCCCGCAAGAAAACGGGTTTTCGTCGGCGTCGCCCATCCGGGCACGCGCAGAATTCCGGAAACATCAACCTTTTTTTCGCGAAATACGCTTATCAGATGCCGCCCTACTTCATCATCGCCCACCGCGGTGATAGGGCTCACTTTCGCCCCCAACGCGACAAAATTGTTCGCGGCATTCGCGCCACCACCCGGAACTATCTGAGTTTCGCGGTGACGCAGGATAAGCACAGGGGCTTCGCGCGAAACCCGGGTGATATCTCCGCACTGGAAAGCGTCAGCGACGAAATCGCCAAGCACAACGACAGTTTTGACGGGAAACCGCTCGACATATTCGGAAAGGGCTAGCAGATCCACGGACGTGGATTTCGCTCTTCCCTTAATTTTGCGCATCGTCATTCCGGCCCCATTTATTTTCAGCGATATGTTCTTTCGGCTGCGTGGTCAGCCAACCTATTGCGCCCAATGTTGCATTGCCACTTGTACCATATCCAAAGTCACGCTTTTCATACAGCGATGATCGGTAGGACAACGCTTCAAGAAGCACGGACTACAATACGGCTTCTGCTGCACGATGGAGAAGCGAGTCGTCACAGGTGAAGTTCCTTCCGGGTCGGTTGGACCAAAGACTGCAACGACTGACAATCCAACAGCAGCGGCAACGTGCATTGCGCCGGAATCATTGCCCAGAAACAGGTGGCATTGAGATAGCAGCGCCGGCAAATCGCCGATGGCCGTTTTACCGGTCAAATCAACAGGTTTGTGCTTCATTCCCGCTATGATGGCGTTTGAGACCGCCACTTCTCCCGGCGTCCCAAATAGAATAATGTCGGCGTCTTTCTCGGCCTGAAAGCGAGTAGCGGTTTCTGCGAAGCGTTCCGGAAACCAACATTTCGCTGAACCGTAGGAAGCGCCCGCACCAACGGCAACTCGGAACGCGTAAGGCCGTGCACCCGCTTCGAGCAACGTTTCCGCCGCATGAATCCTGCGTGCTTCTGGAACGTTCAAGGAAATGTGCTCCACGTCGTCAAGCTTTTCCGACCAGCCCGCGCGTCGCAACAGTTCCAGATAGTAAAACCTTTCGTGCGCGGGGATTTCTCCCGGTTTGGGGACCGGGATCGCGTTGGATAAGAGGATGCTTCTTCCATCTCGCGCGTAACCGATTCGCTCGGGAATTCCTGACCGCCACGCAAGCCACGCAGCATCGAAAGCATTTTGCAGGAGCAGCGCAACGTCGAATTTTCGCGAGCGTAGTTCCAGCGCCAACCGCTCGCGACCCTGCCAACCTTTGTGTTCACACACTGGATCGTACGCAATTAATTCGTCGCAAATCTGCTGATCGCGATAAATTTCCGCCACGTACGGCCTGGCAACGACACTGATCGAAGCATCCGCAAATTTCTGCCTAACGGCGCGCAACGCGGGTAAAGCCATGATGGCGTCACCGACCCAATTTGTTGCGCGTATCATTATCCTCATTCGGATGCTCGCTGGGACTGTAAGCGTTGGCGAATAGCCTCAAGAAACGCCTGCTCCTGCGGAAATTCCGTCTCGATTACCGCAACGTAGATGGGCATCTCCACGGCTTCCACGTCTGCCATATTCTGCGCATCTTTCTCCGTGGTTACCAGGGCGTGCGCGCCCGTCTCTCTGGCTGCATCGAGCAACTCTTGAATTTCCCCATCGCTGTACTGGTGATGATCAGCAAATGCCTCCTTCCCCGCGATTTGCAGGTTCCAACATTGCAGGTCCATCACGAATGCGCCGGGGTTACCTATCCCACAAAATGCAAAAAATGGTCCCATATCCATTTCTTCCGCGCGAAGCACCGGGGCTTCAGACCACATTCTGCGAAACCCAAGCAGCTTCGTTCTTGCCGCAAAAACGGGATATTCCGCCAGCCGCGAGATCGCCGCCTCCGTATCTGAGCAAGCTCCGGTGCGCGTCATCACAAGAATGTCGGCGCGGTCTATAGCGGAGAGCGGTTCGCGCAAACGCCCCGCAGGTAGCAATCTTTCTTTACCCAGCGGCCGCACGGTGTCCATCAGTAGAATATTAACGTCGCGGGCGAGCCGCAGATGCTGGTAGCCGTCATCGAGTAAAAAAACATCCACGGATTTTTCCAGCTTGCGGCCTTGTACCAGGCGGTCTTTGCCTACACCGAATTCGACGCGTCCCTTCAGGCGAAATTTCATCAAATCGATCTCGTCGCTGGTTCGGCCATCGCCTCGGTAGCCGCGACTGAGAATCCCCACCCGCTTCCCTTCGGCGAGCAATCTTTCGGCTAGCCAGATTGTTACTGGCGTTTTGCCGGTGCCACCGAGGGTGAGGTTACCCACGCTGATTACCGGCTTGTCCAAACGTTGCGTCCGGAAGAAGCAAATCTCGTAGAGCCACGCGCGAATGCGCGCAATAGTTCCGTAAACCACAGCAAACGGCCAGAGCACGACGCGCGCGACAGGTGCCAGATTCATCGTGATACGCCGCGCAAATATTTTTCGGCCTCGGCCAGTGAACGATCGAGCGTACCGCGGCTTCGATCCACCAGTCCACGAGCTGCCTCGCCCATTCGTTGCATCTTTTCACGGTCTTTCAACAGGTGAATCCATTCCACGCCAACATCTTCGGGACTGGTCACTTGTATGGCGGCCTTTGCTTCCAGAAATCTCGTTGCGATTTCCGCAAAGTTTTCCATGGATTCACCGACGACCGGCACCTTGCCAAACGCCGCCGGTTCCAAAATATTATGACCGCCCGAAATTACCAGCGATCCGCCGACAAAAACTCCATCCGCGCATTTGTAAAGTGACGCAAGTTCTCCGATGCTGTCGAGCAGGATCACCGTAACGTCTGGAGGTATCTCTCGCATAGCGCCATTTCCCAGTCCGCCCGGACCTTCGACAGCCAATTCGGAGCGCCGAATAAACTTACGGTGCGAGTCATCGATAAATTCGGCGGCCGCTGCAAAACGTTCCGGTTTACGTGGCGCCAGCACTAACATCGCGTCGCGGAAATCGCCCTGAGCAACTCCGAATGCGATCAGCACCAGCGGTTCCTCCGTAGCCACCACACTGCCCGCAACGAACAGCGGCCAGCGCCGGAGTCTTTTGCACTCCGCTTCGAGCCATAGCGAAAGCGGCGTCGGAGGCGGAATTTCCATGTCGTATTTCAGGTTACCGCTGACGGTTACGCGATCCGGCGGCGCACCGAGGCTCTTCATGCGTTCCGCGTCCTGCTCGGTTTGCATCAAAAAGGCGGAAGCCTGTCCCAGAGTCGATTTCAGAAACGGTTTGAGGTAGAAACCAAACCAGCCAAAAAGCCTCTGGTAACGCACGTGGGAACGCTCGGAAACACGGCCACTCACGAAAATGACTGGAATGTTTCGCCGTTTGGACTCGCGGAGGAAATTCGGCCATATTTCAGTTTCGAGTATTACAACAAGCGCAGGATTCACGCGATCCATCACGGCGCGCACACAAAATGCCCAGTCCAGAGGAAAATAAATTACCGCGTCGGCAAAGGGAAAACGCTCTTTCGCCAGAGCATGGCCTGTTTTCGTGGTGGTGGAAGCAACTAGTGGCCGGTCGGGATGGAGCTCTTTGATTCGCTTTGCCAGCGCGGCGCCAGCTAGTGCTTCTCCCACTGATACCGCATGAATCCATATAGCGCCGGACCGATTGGCCGGGAGTTTCCCCAAACCGGGTGTCGAAAAACCCAAACGTTCCCCGAGGTTCGACAAATACTTGCCGTGCCGCAAGCCCATTACCAGCCAATACGGGGCCGTCACCAGGGCGGCGAGCCCCATCAAAATGCTATAAAGGAAATACACTCGATCTCACTCCGGTCTGTTTTGCGATGGTGGAGTGCCCACTCCAGGCAGGGCAACCCCTCCACTTCCCTAAGAATCGAAGGCCACAGGATGCAAACAGTCTATTATATCCACATGCGAAATTACCTTGCTGCTGTTCTCGTCGCCTCTATTGGTTTTTTCTCACTGGACTGCCTGTTGGCCCAGCAACCCGGGGCCGCGCGCGGTACCGCCATGGAGTCGCACGAAGGCGTAACGATTTCTGTCGAACCTTGGGCGCATTCCTTGAGTTATAAAGAGAAATTTCCCAAGAAGTCTCCCTTCAACGGGGGAGTTGCCGCGCTACATGTAACTTTTCGCAATAATTCCGATGAGAGTGTGAAGGTCGATCTGCAACGCATCCGGCTGGTGATTATTCTTGGCGACGAAAACCGGCAGGAACTTGTTCCGCTCACTGCGGACGATGTTGCGGACACGGTGCTGCTGAAGGGAGGGAAAGATCCCACGACGCGGCGAAACCCCCTCCCCATTCCAATTGGCAAACCCAATCCAACACGCGACAAAAACTGGACGGATTTTCGAAATGACTGCCAGAATGCCGCCATCCCTTCTCCCGTCGTTGCCGCACATACCTCGATGGACGGGTTGCTCTATTTTGACATGCGGAGCGAGTGGGAATTGCTGCAGACCGCGCGGCTGTACATACCCAATCTCGAGAGCATGAACACGCACACGCCGCTTTCTTACTTTGAAATTGAATTGGGGCGTGGTTCGTCGAACTAAGTGCCGCAGGCAGGTCGCGTCCAAATAATTGTGCCGGGATAACATTAGCGAAGGTTGCGAGATTAAATCCACAGCGGCAATTTGCCCTCGTTCTCTTCGTCGGCTAACATGAAATGTCACATAAATTTTCTTTCCTCACGGACCCATGCTCAAATTTCTCGATGAATTAAATCCAGAACAACGCCTTGCCGCGGAAACTACCGAGGGGCCGGTACTGATTCTCGCAGGTGCCGGCACGGGCAAAACCCGGGCGATAACGTATCGCATGGCAAACCTGGTGGCCAAGGGCACGGCTGCCGAAGCCATTCTGGCGGTCACATTCACAAACAAAGCTGCCGAGGAAATGTTGAACCGGGTTGCGGATCTGCTTTTGCGAGCGGGAATTCAGGCCGACAGACCGTGGATTTCGACGTTTCACTCCCTTTGCGCTCGAGTGCTTCGCCGTGAAGCGGCAAACGCCGGACTGCCAAAAGATTTCGCCATCTACGATGATGATGATCAGGTGGCCGCCGTAAAGCTGGTGATGGCCAAGTTGCATATTGAAGACGAGAGTCTTACGCCGCGAATCGTGCTCAGCCGTATCAGTTACGCGAAAAATCAGGGGCAAACGCCGGAGCAAGTTCGTGCCGCGGCTATCGCGCCCGACGGTCGCCGCGTCGCGGACATCTACGCGGGCTACGACGCGTTGTTGCACCAGAGCAAGGCCCTCGACTTCGATGACCTGCTCGTTCGTACCGCACGATTGTTGCGCGAATCAACCGCCGTGCGCGAGCGCTGGCGTGCCCGCTTTCAATACGTTCACGTAGACGAATACCAGGACACCAACCGCGTCCAGTACGACTTGCTTCGTCTGTTGACCAATGAGCGGCAGAATATCTGCGTGGTTGGCGACGAAGACCAGTCCATCTATCGATGGCGCGGCGCCGACGTTTCTATCCTGCTTAGCTTTTCGCAAGATTTTCCCAATGCGAAGGTCGTTCGACTCGAGCGGAACTATCGCTCCACCCAGAAAATTCTGGATGCTGCCGGGGCGGTGGTAAGCAACAATCCGGACCGCCTCGGGAAAAATCTGAAGGCTGTGAAGCACGAAGGCACAAACCTGCGCTATTTTGAAGCGCGCGATGCGCACGCCGAGGCCGAATTCGTCGCCGGAGAACTGGAACGCATTCTAAGCGATGATTCCGATCAAACCTGTGCCGTCGAATATCGGACCAATTTCCAGTCTCGCTCTTTTGAGGAAGTTTTTCGCCGCCGTGGCTTGCGATACAAACTCGTCGGTGGTTTCAGCTTCTACAGCCGGGCCGAAGTGAAAGATGCGCTCGCCTATGTGCGGGTGACACTGCATCCCGAAGACGATATTTCCCTGCTACGCGTGCTGAACGTGCCGGCCCGCGGCATCGGCAAAACCACGGTCGACACCCTTCGCGAAATTACCACCCGCGAGAACCTCTCCTTCTGGGAGGCCATGGAATCGCTGTTGACCAGCCCAGCAGCCAGCCGCGCAACGGCTCCCTTGCGCGCGTTTCGAGAATTAATCGTGCGACTGCAGGAAAGTTATTCCACCAAAGAGCCGCCCGAATTTCTTCGTTACCTGCTTGATGAGACCGGCTACATGCCGACGCTCCGCGACCGCAATCTGCCCGAAGATGTTACGCGTATGGAAAACCTGGAAGAACTAGTGCGCGCCGTAGCCGAGAGCCTTGACGAAGGCGAAACGTTTTCCGATTTTCTGGACGCCGCCGCCCTCGTCAGCGATGCCGATTCGTTTGAAGGTAAGCCGGGTGTCACGCTGATTACCCTTCACAGCACCAAGGGCTTGGAGTTTGATCACGTTTTTTTGACTGGGCTGGAAGATGGCATCGCCCCGCATAGCCGCTCGCTGAACGAGGAAAAAGGGATTGAGGAAGAACGACGACTGGTCTATGTGGGTATGACGCGAGCTCGCAACTCTCTCACCCTGTCGCGGGCGGTCTACCGCCGTGTATTTGGAAACGAGCAGCAGATGCGCGCCTCTTTGCCATCACGATTCCTTGGCGAAATTCCCAGCGAGTTGGTTGAGACCGTGCGCGGGTCGATGGCCGAAATCGGCGAGTCTCGCCGCTACGAACCCGACCCTGAGTATTCCTACTCCGCCGATGAATTTCTGAAGCGCGTGCGAGGAACCTCCAAAGCACCGTCTCGGATTCCCCCGGGACGTTCCTCCACACCGGCGTCCACGACAAGTTTTTCCACCATCAAGCGCGTATCCAAGGCCGATCCCCTGCTGGGACAAAAAGTTCGCCACCCAGAATATGGCGTTGGCACGGTAGTCGGCGTTGAGGGCGAAGACGATGATCGCCGGTTATCCGTGAGCTTCCCCGGCCGGGGCACCAAAAAATTCATCGAGCGTTACGCCCAATTACAACAGATCTAGCCATTGGCGGCAGCCGTTTTGCGAGTCCAATTCACGCCGACCTAAATCTTATTATCTCTTGAGACGTAACCCTCGCATCCACAGGGAAAGTTGCGCCCTGCCTCATATCGCGATAAAGTGTGACGCTATCATTCCCACTTAGCGCATCCGGCCAATTTATTGAATTTACGCGTGCGGATGCGATCGGAGAGTTTGAGTGGCATCACAATTGATGCGCTGTAAAAGCATTGATCAGCTTATTTCTGATTCTGAAAACGCGGAAATTCGGTTAAAAAAATCGTTAGGCTGGCTGAGTCTGACCTCGTTGGGTATCGGCGCCGTCATCGGTTCTGGCATTTTTACTGTGGTGGGCACCGCGATTGCCGGACAAAAACTGCAAGTCTCGTCGATCCTTAACGCACCGCTGCTGCAGTATTTGATCACCCACTCCACTTCATTTGGCCGTCCTGGTGCTGGCCCCGCTATTGCGATCTCCTTCATTCTCGTCGCGGTCGTCTGCGGTTTCGCTTCCGTCTGCTATGCGGAACTAGCGGCCATGATTCCCATTGCAGGCAGCGCGTACACCTACACTTACGCGACCATGGGTGAACTGATTGCCTGGATCATCGGCTGGGATTTGATTCTGGAATATGCCGTATCAAATATGGCGGTCAGTGTCGGATTTTCCGCTCATATGGTGGACTTGCTGGATTGGTTCGGCCTGCATCCAGATCCTAAATGGATTTCTCCTGCCTATTTACCCTCAGGCCTGTCCGATTTTCAGGGCAACATGATCTATGGACCCGGCTGGCACTTCGGCTTTAATTGGCCAGCGTTCATCATCGTGATGTTGCTGTCCGTTGTGCTGGTCCGCGGGATCAAGGAATCCGCCGAAACCAACAACATCATGGTGCTCTTGAAGATTATCGCCATCATGGTGTTCATTGGCTTCTCCGCGCGGTTTATTCACCCCGCCAACTGGCATCCCTATGCTCCCAACGGGTGGCCCGGGATTCTCACCGGCGGCTCGATCGTCTTCTTCACCTATATCGGATTCGATTCTGTCTCCACCGCTGCGGAAGAGTGCAAAAATCCACAGAGAGACTTACCACGTGGAATTATCGCCACGCTAGTGGTTTGCACTCTACTCTACATCGGGGTGGTTGTCGTGCTCACCGGACTGGTACCCTGGCAGACGTTAATGGACGATGCGGCTCCCGTAGTCAACACCATGAAGAAGCTCCATTTTGGAGGTGTGCGGCTGATCGTGCTTTGTGGCGCGCTGATGGGCATGATCTCTTCCCTGCTGGTGTTTCAACTTGGACAGGCGCGGGTTTGGTTTGCGATGTCGCGCGACGGGCTGTTGCCACGGATTTTTGGGCGGGTCCATCCTCGCTTTCATACGCCCGATTTTTCAACGTGGCTGGCCGGATTCGTAGTTGGAATTCCCGCTGGATTGCTGGACATCGGAACGCTCGCCGATCTTTCCAACATTGGCACTTTGTTTGCCTTTGCGCTGGTTGCTGCTGGCGTGCTCATCCTTCGTTACCGCGAACCGGACCGTCACCGCGCATTCCGCGCTCCGGGTGGACCGATTGCGCCAGTTTTAACCATCTTCACGTGCATTCTGTTGATGGCCGGACTGCCAATCATGAATTGGCTTCGCTTCTTTGCCTGGTTGGCTATAGGCCTGGTGATTTATTATTTCTATGGCCGTAGAAAGAGTACCCTTAGATTGTCCGCCGCCACCAAGTGAGGCACGTTCGGATGTTCCGGGAACCCTTAGTTGACGCAAGAATGAAAGCGGGATTGTCACTCGCGGCGGTAATTTTCTTGCTTTGTGCACCGGAGGCTGGCTATGCCTGGGGAAACAATGCGCAGCGGCTGATCATCAATCACGCCGTCGACTCTCTCCCTTACGATGCGCGCGGCTTTTTTGAAGCCAACCGCAGCTATTTCATCCAGCACGTCAACGACACCTTGAATCTTGTCGACAAGAATCCCGGCGAGCGCAACAATCACTTCATCGAACTCGACAAGTACGGCAAATTCCCATTTGACGCGTTGCCGCGCAGCTATCAGGCGGCCATCACCAAGTACAGCAAATCGAAAATTTACGCCACCGGCGTGCTTCCCTGGCAAATCGGCGTATATAGCGCGAAGCTGACCGAAGATTTAAAGAATGGCCGGTGGGATGACGCCAAGCGCGACGCTGCTTTCCTCGCCAATTATGTGGCGGAAGCGCACGATCCTTTTAACACCACGGAAAATTTCGATGGCAAGTTGAGCGGGCAAAAAGGGATCAACGATCGGTTCAATACCGTGCTGATCGACCGTTACGGTTCCTTTTTCCCGGTGAGCCCTCACGACGCTTCCTTCATTAGCGATCCAACGGACCACGCTTTTGAATCCTGTCTTTCCGCGCACAGCCAACTGGAATCCGTACTGCTGGCCGACCGCAAGGCGAAACAAGGCCTCAGCTCGTACACCGACGAATACTACGATCATTTTTATAACCTGACCGCGGCGTCGCTTATCAAGCAACTTTCCGATGCTTCGACTGATGTTGGTTCTTACTGGCTGACCGCCTGGATCAACGCCGGCCGGCCACAACTCCCTCACTAGCGATCGAAATATCTCTGGGGATTGCGCTTCCCGTACTTGTCATTCATCGCAGCGCATCTACTTTTACCACGCCAGACTGTACATAGCCCCACTTTACATAGAACCTCTCTCCCCTGTTAAGATTTCGCAATGGGAACTCATAAACTTTCAACGCGGATTGCTGCCCTTCCCAAGGCGGAATTGCATTTGCACTTGGAAGGTTCCGTTCGTCCAGCAGTCGCGCAGATTCTGGCCTCACGCTGCGGCGTGGAATTGACGCCTGAAGAAATCCGCCAACGCTACGCCTACAGCAATTTCGCTGAGTTTATCGAGGCATTCAAATGGGTCACATCCTTTCTGCGGCAGCCGCTGGATTTCGCGCTGCTGGCCACTGACCTGTGCGAACAATTGCTTCAGCAAAATGTGGTGTACGCGGAAATTACCCTCTCCATCGGGATCATGCTGCTTCGTGGTCAAAACCCGCAGGCAAACTTCGAAGCGATCCTGGAAGCAACGCATCCATATGAAGAGCGCGGCCTTCGCTTGAACTGGGTTTTTGATGCGGTCCGGCAGTTTGGAGTAGAGCCAGCCATGGAAGTTGTCGAATGGGCCCATCGCTGTAATTCTCCGCGCATCGTCGCCTTCGGCATCGGCGGAGATGAACTGAGGGTGCCCACAATCGATTTCCAGGGCGTTTACCAACGCGCTGGCAATTACGGTCTCCATCGTCTGATACATGCCGGCGAAATCGGTGGCCCAGAAAAAATTCGCGAAGCCATCGAATTGTTGGGCGCAGAGCGTATCGGCCACGGTATCGCGGCATTTCTCGACTCCGCGCTAATGAACCTGCTTGCGGATAGACGCATTCCGCTTGAAATTTGTCCGGTGAGTAACCTCAGGACTGGCGCGCTGGCGCGGCAAATCCACCCACGAGCAACGCTCCGCGACCATCCCATCGTTTCTTTCTTTCGTCATGGGATTCCCATCGTACTTTCTACCGACGATCCCGCCATGTTCCACACATCGCTCACCGAAGAATACGAACAAGTTCGCGCGATGGGAATGGGCGAAGAGGAACTTGTTGAGCTGGTCCGGCAAAGTTTTGACAGCGCTTTTCTGTCGCCCGAGGAACGCACGCGCGTTTTTGCCCATCTCGCGTGAACCTCCGCTTTGGAATTGATATACTTTTGTCATGAAAGCACACGTCTGGGTAATGCCAAAGCGCACCGTTCTCGATCCACAAGGTAAAACCATCCATCACGCACTTACGGGCCTGGGTTACCAACAGGTCCAGGATGTTCGCCAGGGGAAATTCTTCGTGCTCAACCTCGATGGTTGGAGCCGCGATGAAGCCCAAAAGCAGCTCGAGCGCATTTCCAAGGAGGTTTTAGCCAATCCGGTGATCGAAGAATATCGCTTTGAGATCGTCGATTAACCGAGGCAACGACGTCAGAAGCCGAGGACCTCGCTGCCATTCTATCTGCCGCCCATGGGAAGCTCACTTCCTGCGACCTCAGCGCGCCTTTAACTCGCCCATTCAGTAGCTTACTGGCTGCCCAGCCTCCCTTTTCATCCGGCGTTCAGATTGCCCGTGCTACTCTAAACTGACCTACTAACAGGAGATTCCCTGCATGTGCGGCATAGTTGGGTATATTGGCGACAAGAAGGTTGTGCCAGTCATCATTGAAGGCCTGCGAAAGCTGGAATATCGCGGCTACGACTCGGCAGGCATCGCAGTGGTAGGGGCGGATGGAAAGCTGCACCTCCGGCGCGCTCCAGGCAAGTTGCGCAACCTGGAAGAAGTCGTTAAGAACTCCCCAATCGATGGGACTTATGGCATCGGCCACACCCGCTGGGCCACCCACGGGCGCCCCACCGAAGAGAATGCTCACCCGCACCGGGATTGCACCGGGCAATATGTGGTGGTCCACAACGGCATTATCGAGAATTATTTCGAGTTGAAAGAGCAGTTGCAAAAAGAGGGGCACAAGTTTGTAACCGAAACAGACACTGAGGTGGTCGCCCATCTGGTAGAAAAATACGCGAAAGACCTGCCGTTTGAAGATGCCGTCCGCAGAACCTTAAAAGCTTTGCGCGGCATTTATGCCCTGGTTTTTCTTTCCGCAAAGGATCCGCAAAAGCTGATCGCGGCGCGCATGGGTCCGCCGTCAGTCATCGGGCTCGGCGATGGTGAATATTTTGTGGCCAGCGATATTCCCGCACTTCTGGAGCACACCCGGGAAATGTTCTTCCTTGCGGACGGCGACGTTGCCGTGCTTTCGCGCGACGGAGTCCGCGTCACGGACCTCGATGGCAAGCCTGTCGACCGCCCCGCCCACCACGTTTCGTGGGATCCCATCATGGCGGAAAAGGGCGGCTACAAGCACTTCATGCAGAAGGAAGTCTTCGAGCAGCCGCGTGCCGTTCGCGACACCATGCTGGGCCGCATCTCCCAGGACACCGGCAAAGTCTTCATCGATGAAATCGGCATCAGCGAAAAACAATTGCAAGAATTTGAAAGCGTACGCATTGTCGCCTGCGGCACCAGTTGGCACGCCGCACTGGCCGGAAAATTCATGATTGAGCGACTGGCGCGCGTCCCTGTGGAAGTGGACTACGGCAGCGAATTCCGCTATCGCGATCCCATTTTGAGCTCCAGGACTCTCACCGTGTGCATCAGCCAATCTGGCGAGACTGCCGACACGCTTGCGGCGCAGCGCGAAGCCAAGCAGAAAGGCTCTCCTTCGCTGGCCATCTGCAACGTTAAAGGCTCCATGATCACGCGCGAGGCGGCGGGCACCATTCTTACGCACGCAGGTCCGGAGATCGGCGTCGCCTCCACCAAAGCGTTCACATCGCAACTCGCGGCTCTGATACTGCTGGCCTCTCACCTTGGCCAGGTGCGCGGTAAATTGCAGCCGGAAGCCGCGCGTCAACTGATGTTGGAGTTCACGCGAATTCCGCACAAGATTGAGACGATTCTGCTTGCTGAGGAAACTGGCTTCTACGAAAATCTTGCGCGGCAGTTTTTTCGCCAGACAGACTTCCTTTACCTTGGCCGCGGTATCCATTACCCTATCGCGCTTGAAGGCGCACTCAAACTGAAGGAAATTTCCTACATTCACGCCGAAGGTTACCCTTCCGGAGAAATGAAGCACGGCCCCAACGCGCTGATCGACGAGAATTTGCCCGTGGTTGTTCTGGCAACGCGCGATGATTCCGATCCCGCTTCCCTCACCCTTTACGAAAAGAGTGTTTCCAACATTAAGGAAGTGAAAGCGCGCGACGGCATAGTCATCTCCATCGTTACCTCGGGCGATCATCTGGCCAAAGAAGCCTCTGACCACAATATCGAATTACCTCCCGCGCCAGACTTGCTCTCGCCGATGCTGGAAATTGTGCCCCTGCAACTTCTGGCGTATCACATTGCTGTTCGCCGAGGTTGCGACGTCGACCAACCCCGCAATCTGGCCAAATCCGTCACTGTCGAATAATCTCTTCCAGGCGGCCTCGAAGCCGCTTGACGCTTTCGCGAGGTTACGAATGAAGCTTCTCAACGTTCGTTATCTGTTGATTTCCGTTGCCAGCCTGCTGCTGTTCGCGTGCAGTTCCCTCTTCGCGCAAAGTTCTCCTCCGCGGGAAATCGCCTTCACCATCGACGATCTTCCCGCCACCAGCGCCAATTCCATGACTGGGGCGGAAATCGACGAACTGACTTCCAAGCTGCTGGCAACCTTGAAACAGCAGAAAGTACCCGCCGTCGGTTTTGTAAACGAGAGAAAACTTTTCAAAGAGGGCGAGGTTGACGCGCGCATCAAAGCCTTGTCTATGTGGCTCGACTCCGGCTTCGAACTTGGCAATCACACCTTTACCCACACTTCCCTCAACAATGTGCCTTTGCAGTTTTGGGAAGATGAGGTCGTCCGCGGCGAGACGGTGACTCGATTTCTCCAGTCGCAACACAACCAGAAAATGCGCTACTTCCGGCATGCTTATCTTGATGTTGGCCGCGACTTGCAGACTCGCCGCGCCGCTGAAGCATTCCTGATTCAACGCGGCTACCATATCGCGCCCGTCACGATGGACGCCTGGGACTGGATGTTCGCGCGTGTCTACGAAGATGCCCGCAAGCGTGGCGACTCGGCGCTGCAGCGGCAAATTGTAAGTGCCTATCTCGCGTACACATCCAATGTTTTCGATTACTATGAAAAGTTCTCTAAAGACTTGCTTGGCTATGAACCGAAACAGATCCTTCTGATTCACGGCAATTGGCTGGAAGCGGAGCACATCGGCGAGTTAATCGACCTGCTACGCAAACGCGGGTATCAGTTCATCACCTTGCAGGACGCGCTAGGCGATTCGGCTTACAGTTTGCCAAACGAGTACGTCGGCGAAGAAGGAACGGGCTGGCTCGAACAGTGGGCTATCACGCGTGGCAAGCCGCCCCAGAACACGCCCGTCTTTCCCCAATGGGTAATCGACCGCGCCAAGACCCTGCCGGCGCAGCCGCCCGAGCCGCCAATCTTTTGACCGCGTAGCAAATGTTTCAGTTTCCTAAAAAAAGAAGTTTCTCGAATCTGTCACTCTCCAACCTTCAAGTGAAGAAAGCACTTCGGACAAATTTCCGATAGACTATGGGCATGCGACTCCGCCTACTTGTTCCTGTCGCTTTTCTGTTCTTCGCTTCAGCGACTTTCGCGCAAACCGCCGCTCTCCACGACGTACGCGCCGAGGGGTTAAAAACTCTCACCGAACCGCAACTCGTCCAGCTAACCGGCCTCACTGTCGGCTCGCAAGTTGGCCGTAAAGATCTGCAGGATTCCGCGGACATCCTTGTCCGCTCTGGCCTGTTCGCCAAGGTGAATTACAGCTTCACGACCAATCTTGACGCGGTCACGGTAACCTTCAAGCTCGAAGAGAATCCCCGACTGACAGTCTCCTACGATAATTTTCCGTGGTTTTCCGACTCTGAACTAGCCGACGCAATCCGCAAGGATCTTCCCTTCTTCGATGGTACCTTACCCGATGGAGGCGCGGTTGTCGATCTTGCGGCCAACTCGTTGGCCGCTTTCCTGGCCTCGCACGGAACGCCTGTCAGCGTGGGGCATGACGTCATCGTCAATCCGCTTGCCGATGGTTCTTTGCAGCAGTTCCATGTGGAGGGCATCGCCCCCAAAATTGCCAGCGTGGAATTCGGTGATGCAAATCTGACGACGAACAAGGCCGTTCAGCAGCACCTCCCGGAAATTCTTCATAAGCCTTATTCGCGTATGACCATCGACATTTTTTTGGCGGAAGCCATCCGTCCCGTCTATCAGCAATTGGGAAATCTGCGCGCCACGCTTGGGCCCGCCGAAGTTCGCCTCTCTGGTAATCCCAATCAAAAATTGCCGGAACAAATTCCTATTTTTGTGCCATGCAAGCCCGGGCCTGTTTATCAATGGCAAAGCGTGGAATGGAGCGGGAACTCCGCGCTCTCTACCCTCACGCTGGCAAATACGGTTGGCATGAAACCTGGCGATGTCGCGAACGGCCTCAATATCGAAGGTGGCTGGGATAAAGTGCGCGATGAATACGGCCACCTTGGCTATCTGGAAGTCAAACTAAACCCCGAACCCGTTTTTGACGATCAGGCTCACAAAGTTTCCTACAAAGTGTCTATCGTTGAAGGTCCGCAATTTAAATTCAATGTCATGACCATTACCGGAATGTCGCTGGCCGGGGAACGGCTGATACGCGAAGCATGGCCTCTGAAACCTGGCGACGTTTTTGACCGAAAACTCTTTGACCAACTCTTGACACGCATGGAGCTTCATCGCGACACGGTGTTTAAGGATCTGCCGATTCACTACGACACGGTAGGCCACTGGCTGCAAACCGAACCCGCCAAAGGCACGGTTGACGTCCTTCTGGATTTTAAATAGCAGTCGGCAATATGCAGGGGCGGCTTTACGCCACGCTCCGTTCCCCCCTGCTGCGTTATACTCTATACAGCCATGCAATCTTTCGTGCAAATCCGTACTGGCGAACCTTCCGCGGCCGCTGCCGGTGAAAAGGAGCAACTCCTGTTCGCCAAACTGGCGGACCGCCCGTCCCTACTGATTGCGCTCTCTGGCGGAACCGATTCCGCCTATCTTGCCTGGGGTGCTCATCGAGTTCTGGGCGACCGCGCTCTTTCGGTCACCGCCATTTCTCCCAGTTACTCCTCCTACGACCGTGAACAACTCGAGATTTTTCTCCGTGACACCGGCATCCGCCACGAATTCGTCCAGACCAACGAGATGGACAATCCTGCCTATCGGGCCAACAACGCGGATCGCTGCTACTTCTGTAAAGACGAGCTCTTCTCCGTACTCGATCGCATCGCCGCAGAACATCATATCGAGGCCACGGCCTACGGGGTCAATGCCGACGACACCTTTGATTTTCGCCCTGGCCACCGTGCCGCTTCAGAACACAAGGTCCTGACACCGCTTCTCGATGCCCACCTCCACAAAGCCGAGATTCGCTATCTATCCCAACGAGCTAACTTGCCTTCCTGGGACCGCCCTGCCTCCGCCTGCCTCTCTTCGCGCCTGCCCTACGGCACAGAGGTGACCCCCGAGCGCCTGTCTCTGGTCGAGTTGGGTGAACGCGCACTGCGTGACCTCGGTTTCCGGCAATTTCGCGTGCGTCTCCACGACAAACTGGCGCGCATCGAACTGGCGCCCGAGGAACTCCCTCGCGCCCTTTCGGCCGAAATGTCGGCCGCCATTGCCAAATCATTGAAAGCTGTGGGGTTTGCCTACGTCTCCCTGGACCTGGAAGGCTACCGCCAAGGCTCTTTGAACGAAGCCTTGACCAAGTCCTCAGGAACATAACCGTGTGTTTTGCGTATCTTCATTCAGGAGGGCCCGTAAGTTCAGGCGGGCGTCACTTCTATGATCAAGAATAAAATCACACTGCTTGCCGCTGCACTCCTGGCAGCAGGGCTGTCACTTACCCCTCACGCTGCTCTGGCGACCGATAATACTTTCGACCGCAACTTTACGGTCACCGGCCCCACCACTCGCATTGAGTTGAACAACGCTTCCGGCAACGTAGATATTCAAGTTGGCAAAGAGGGCGTCGTCCATATCCACGCAAGAGTTACGCCGGGCGGCTGGTCACTTTTCAGTGATGCCCAGAAGAGCGCTGTGGAAGTCGCGGCCAATCCCCCGCTGGAACAACGCGGCGACACGATTTTAATCGGCAAGAGCTCCAGTTTCCTGAAGAACGTTTCCATCGATTATCAGATCGAAGTTCCGGCCAACACGGAACTGGATGCCGGCCTTGCTTCCGGCGGCATTACCGTCAACAAACTTCGCGGTCCGGCAAAAGTCAGCTCTGCCTCCGGCTACATCCATATTTACCAGGTTGAACGCGACGTGCAGGTTTCCGCGGCTAGCGGCTCGATCGAAATCGGCACTGTCGGCGGCTACGTCCGCGTGAATAGCGCTTCCGGCAGTATCCAAATCTCCGACGTCAAGGGAGACATTAAGGCCACGGCGGCCTCAGGTTCTATCCGCATCGATCGCCCTGCCGATCGCGTGGAAGCCTCTTCCGCCAGCGGTTCTGTGCATATCAACGGTGCAAACAGTGACGTGAAAGCGCATGTAATTTCCGGCCCAATCAACGTCACCGGAAATCCCAGCGGAAACCGCCTGTGGGACCTTAAGACCGTGTCCGGGTCCGTGGATATTCAGGTTCCGCACTCTGCCAGCTTCCTGCTCTCTGCCGAAGCCACCTCGGGCGATATTCGCACCAATATCCCCGTAGTCATTGAGGAGCACAATAAGCACTCCCTGCGTGCCCACATTGGCGATTCTTCCGGCCGCGTTGAAGTGCATACCGTCTCTGGCGGAATCAACGTCAGCGGCACCTAATCGGCGGCTATCTGGTTGGACAGCACCTCGCCCACAAGCTTCGAAAATCCTTGCCGCTCCCGGTACAATGCTGGAGTGGTGACTCCGCTAAACAACCGCCGACGCATTTCTCTGCTGCTGTTGACCTTCTCCCTCGCGCAGGGCGCGGCGGCGCATGCACAAGACGCCTCTAGGCCGCAACCACCACCTTCCAGCGCTCCTAAGGTCCCGGGTCAAAAGGCCGAACAGACCGAGCAGCAGGAACTGCAAAAGGCCATCGATGATGCCGCAAACGACCGCGCTGCCCTGGTCCGCAATCTCGAGGCATTCCTCAAAACCTATCCGCAATCGCAGCAGCGCCCGCAGATCTATAGAGCCATCGTTGAATCAAGTTTGAAAGTCGATGATTACCCGCGCGCCACGGACTATGCGGAACGCATGGTTTCACTGCGTCCCGACGACGCTTCCATCAACATTCTTGCCATTCAGTTGCTGGAGCGATATGGCGATGCCGCCGGATGGCGTCGTGCCATCTCCTACTGTACGCGTGTTGTGGATCAGGTCCAACGCACAAACATTGCCGACAAATCTCCGCGGGTCTCTCCGGAAAGCTGGCAGATCGATAAGAATCGCGACGAATCCTCCGTGCTTCTTGTTCGCGGCCGTTTGTATCAAAAGCTCAATGACCTCGCCAACGCGCAAAAAGATTACCAAGCCAGTTATTCGCTACTTCCCACCGTCGCGGCCGCTGCCAAGCTTGGCGAACTCGCAGAGCTCCGCAAAGATCAGAACGCCGCCATACAGCAATACGCGCGGGCGTTTGCGCTGGCTACAGAAACGACTGGCTCGCTTGGGCGCGCCGAATTGCGGAAGAAAATCGGCAACGCCTGGCGATTGGCTCATGGATCGGAAGATGGTCTGGGCGATTACCTGCTTCATTCCTTTGACGAGGTCGCTGCAAGCATTGCTCCAGCGAAACCAATTCGCAATGCCGGGCTCAAGAGTGCCTACGAATTTACGCTGCGCAAAGCACCTGGCGGTGCCGCATTCCCCTTCTCCGAGACCAAGGGAAAAGTGGTGGTCCTCAATTTCTGGGCGACCTGGTGTGGACCGTGCCGTGAACTCGAGCCGCATTTTGAAAAAATCGCTGCTCACTATGCGGCCCACAAGAATATTCTGTTTTTTGAATTAAATTGCGATGACGACGAAACTCTCGTGCCGCCCTACCTCGAGCAAGAGAAGCCTAAGACCCCCGTACTTTTTGCCGACAACCTCGAAAACCTTTTCTCCGTGAGTTCATTTCCCACCACCATCATTCTTGGCTTCGATGGCAAAGTCGCATTTCGCTCCGACGGTTTCGATCCAGACACAATCGACAAAGATCTCACCGAAGGCATCGAGCGCGCCTTACATCCCGCAAATCCGCCTTCTGCATCCTCCGCCTCTGCCAGTTCCAAACCCTGATCCCCAATTCTGCGCGTTTTGTAGTGGGCGATCTTCAGGTCGCTTCACTCTTCGTATGTAGGGGCGGCGTTACGTCGTTTTCCGTCTTCACCTTTGGGTATTTCGCCGCCACCTCCCTCGCCGCCAGAATCGAATTCACGTGAATCTGCACCGTATCTTCTATTCTCCGCGCGTAACCACCTGCCAGCACCGTTACCACCGGCACAGCGCGCTTGCGTGCCTCCTCAAACACTCCTCTGTCGCGCGCCTGCAATCCCTCCAGCGTCAAAGACAGTCCGCCTAACTGATCAACAAAATAAGGATCTGCCCCGCCAACGTAAAAAAGCATGTCAGCAGCAAACGAATCCATCGCCGCACGAACAGCGGGCAGCAAAGATTCCAGATACTCTTGATCTTCCACCCGGTCATTCATATCCAGATCGACATTCGATGGCGGCTTGTACGCCGGGTAATTATTCAGTTGGTGGATGGAAAGTGTGAACACCGAATCGTCTCTTGCGAAGATCGCAGCCGTACCGTTTCCGTGGTGCACGTCGGTATCGACCACTATGGCTCTGCGAATCGCTCCGTCAGCCTGCAATCGTCGAATCGCCACGGCCACATCGTGTATCGCGCAAAAACCTTCACCGTGATTCGCGTGCGCATGGTGGAAGCCACCGCCAATATTGCAGCCGAAGCCATCTCTCAACGCGGATTGCGCTGCCAGAATTGTGCCGCCCGCTGCCAGCCAGAATGCGCTGACCAGTTCCGGCGAATACGGCACTTCCAGTTTCATCACATCGCTGAGCGTAAGCGTTCCTGTCTTCAGCTTGCCTACCCATTCTTGCGTGTGCACACGCAAGAGATCCGCATCGCGCGCCGGCTCCGGCCGAAGAAAATCACTGCGCTCCGCAATTCCATCCTTAATTAATTTATTTTCGATTAGCCGGAATTTCTGCGAGGGGAATACATGCGCGCCCAGATTCAAATCGTATCGTTCGTGGTAAATCAGCTTAAACGGCAGCATGACGGGGAAACGCAGTCATCACAATTGATTCACCGCGCGAGTGTCCGGTAGTTCGGCCTAATTCTCTCGTTCCAAAATGAAATCCGGCAGCGTCATCAACGCACGCGCGTATTCCGAATCGCCGCGGCCATTGATGCAACTCTTCGCCCGTCGCGCGTATTCGTTCGCCAGATTCCGTGTGCGATCCAGCGCTCCAGAGTTGCGCACCAACGCCACCAAGGTTTCCGGCTGCACGGAATTAAATTCCTTTTCTTCCAGCACCCGTGCCACAAGCTCTCGCGCCTCGCGATGCCCATTTTCCATCGCGTAAATCAGCGGCAGCGTCACTTTCCCTTCCTTCAAATCACTCAACACTGGTTTGCCCAATTGCTCGCTCGAGGCCGTGAAATCCAGCAGATCATCCACCAACTGGAACGCCAGCCCGGCATAGCGCCCAAAATCATCCAGTGCCTTTTCTTCCTGCTCATTGAATCCGCCCAGCACACCGCCCAGCCTCGCGCAGCCGCTGAACAAACAAGCCGTCTTATAGGTGGCCAACCTCAGGGCATCTTCCTCTGTAACGTCCATACGACCCATCTTGTTCAGTTGGATCAGCTCGCCTTCCACCATCTTCTGGGTCAGGTCGATCAAGATGTCCAACACGCGAAAATTCCGCTCTTCCAATGCAATCTGAAACGATTGCATGTACAGCCAGTCTCCTGCCAAAACGCTACGGTGATTGCCCCAGCGCGCGTTGGCCGAAGGCCTGCCCCGGCGAGTATCTGCGCTGTCGATCACATCGTCGTGGATCAGCGTCGCGCTATGCAGCAACTCCACTACCGCCGCCAGCTTGATCGCGCTTTTTCCTCTGGCATTAGGTCCCGCCGCATAGCCGTGGCACAGCAGCAGCAACGCGGGCCGAAGCCGCTTGCCTCCACCGCCCAGCAGATAACTTGTTATTTCGGAAACTGGTTGATAAGCCGCCGCGCTTTGCCGCGACAATTCCTGCTCGACCTCGACAAGGTCTTCCCGGACCAACTCAAATATTTCCCTGGCCGTCAGTAGTGCGATGGGATTTCTCCTGGTCCGTAGCTCTGATTTATTGGGTCACCACAGCCGGAGTCCCCTTCGGCCGTGCTAGTTGGAAGAAGCGCCGAAAATTCTCAGCCGTCGCCTCAGCCATCTCCCGTTCCTGCAAGTTTCTCACATTCGCGAGGACCTTCGCTACCTCTCCTACATACGCCGGCTCATTTCGCTTGCCCCGGAGGGGTTGTGGCGCCAGGTACGGAGAATCCGTCTCTATCAAAATATTCTGTAGCGGCAAAGCTTTCGCAACATCGCGAATGTTCTGCGCTTTCGGATACGTCGAATTCCCCGCAAACGAAATCATGAAGCCCATGTTCAGCCCGCGCTTCGCATCTTCCAAGGTACTTCCAAAACAGTGCAGGATCCCGCCCAGCCCAGTTGGTTTCCAGGCATCCTCCAGCACCTTGAGGCAATCGCTCCACGCATCGCGGCAATGGATGATGATGGGTAATTTCGCCGCATGCGCCAGCGTCATCTGCTCGCGAAACACGCGTTCCTGAACATCACGGGGCGAAAAATCGTAGTAGTAGTCCAGACCAATTTCGCCCCAGGCGATCACCTTAGGATGTTTCGCGAGCTGAGCGAGCGTGTCCAGATGCTGTCGCGTGACGTCCTTCGCTTCATGCGGGTGAATCCCCACCGTCGTGTAAATCCATTCGTGGGCCTCGGCATACGGCATCGCAGCGTCGAGCTTTTCCGGACCCGGTCCAGTCCCAATCGCCAGCAGGGTCGACACTCCTGCCGCGCGCGCGCGCACCAGCATCGCCTCGCGATCTTCCGCGAATTGCTCCGCATCAATGTGCGCATGCGAATCGATCAGTTCCATGACCATCCCATGTAGCGGCCACCTTCAGGTGGCCATCTCTCCGCCGCCCAAGCGCAATCGATCTTTCGCCCATTACTTCAATCGCGCTCCAACTTCAACATCCTCCAAAAATCCCGCCAACACCGGCCGACCCTCTGGCCCCACCGACGCCGCCACAATCATCCCGTTAGACTCCACGCCACGCAGCTTCCGTGGAGCCAGATTCGTCACCACTACAACTTTCCTGCCGACCAGTGCGTCGGTCTCATAGAATTGCGCTATCCCGGCGCAGATCTGTCGCACTTCCGAACCGATATCGACGGTCAGCTTCAGCAATTTATCGGCGCCAACGATACGCTCCGCCGTCTTGATCTGCCCCACGCGCATCTCCACCTTTACGAAATCATCAATGCCGATCTGCGAGATCCCCGCGGGAGCCGCTGCAGTTGCCGCTCCCGTTGCTGGAGCGCTTGCCGGTGTAGGTGCCGCCGCCGGAGGTGCTGTCGGGTTCAACTCTTCATTTGCCATTGCTTCAATCCTCTCCACTGCTTCTGTTTTATCCACTCGCGGAAACAAAGTCTGCGCCTTGCCCAATTGCGCGCCCGGCGCCAATTGCCCCCAGCGCAATCCATCCAACGGAACCGCCGCCACCGTGCCGTTCTGCCCCAGCAGAGTCCAGATCTTCCCGGTAGTCTGCGGCAACACTGGATGAGCCAGCGCACATACAATCCGCAGCAACTCCGCTGTGGTCCACAGCACGGTGCCCTTCCGCTCCTGGTCCTCCGGCGAATTCCCCAACGCCCATGGCTGCTCGCTGGTCAGATATTTATCCGCCAACCCGATCACCGTCCAGATTGCTTCCAGCGCACGAGCAAACTCGAATTTTTCGTAATGCTCCAGCACCGCGCCAATAGCTTCCTGAGTCTCCTTAGCCAGCGCATTGTCCTGCGGCTTGCGTTCGCTCGGTTGAGGAATTTTACCGCCGAAATTCTTTTCGATCAGCGCGGCCGTACGGCTCGACAAATTCCCCAGCCCATTCGCCAGGTCGCTGTTATACCGCGTCACCAGCGCGTCATAGCTGAAATTTCCATCCTGCCCGAACACCACTTCGCGCAACAGGAAATATCGCAGCGCGTCCATACCCAGCATGTTGGCAATCGGCCGTGGCAGCACCACATTTCCTTTGGACTTGCTCATCTTCGCCGCATCCATCAGGAACCATCCGTGCGCCCAAACTTGCTTCGGCAGCGGCAACATCGCCGCCATCAGGAACGCCGGCCAATACACAGTGTGAAACCGTATGATGTCCTTCCCCACCAGATGCAGATCCGCTGGCCACATCCCGCGTTTCAGGTAGTCCGGCCCGCCAACCGCGCTCAAATACGCCGTCAACGCGTCGAACCACACATAAAACACGTGCGGCTCCTCGCCCGGCACAGGAATCCCCCACCGAATCGTGGTCCGCGTGATGCTGAGGTCGCGCAAGCCACCTTCGACGAAGGCGATAATCTCGTTCTTGCGTGTTTCCGGCTGGATGAAGTCTGGATTCTTTTTGTAGAAATCCAGCAGCGGCTTCTGGAACGCCGACAGTTTAAAAAAGTAATTTTCCTCGGTGATCGTTTCCGTGGGCCTCCCGCAATCCGGACAGTTATCCCCGGGCTTGCCATCATTTACGAATGCATTGTCGAAAATGCAGTATTGCCCCGTGTAATGCCCCTTGTAGACGTATCCGTTCTCGCGGCATAACTTGAACAACCACTGCACGGTTCGAACGTGCTGCAGATCTGTAGTCCGTACAAACTCGTCGGCGGGAATTCCCAGTTCATCCCACAGCGCCCGCCAGGTATCCGCCATCTTCGCAACGTACTCAGACTCGGGTACGCCTGCCTTCTTCGCGGCCCGCTCTACGTTCACACCATGCTCGTCCGTACCGGTGGTCATCACTACTTCGTACCCCCGCATCCGCTTGTACCGCCGGATCATGTCTGCCACCACGGTGGTATAGGTGTGTCCGATGTGCGGCAGTCCGTTGGTGTAATAGATAGGCGTTGTCAGGTAGTACTTTTCTTTGCGCTCAGCCATTCCGTTTCCCGGTTCCCTCTGTGCTCTCTGTGTCCTCTGTGGTAAAAGCCTTTTCCTCTGCCTTTTTCCGTCTCTACCCTTCCCAAGCCCGCAGCGCAGCGTCCAAAACTTCCTGTAGTGGCACCTTTTTCTCCTCCGCCAGTTTACGGCAATCCTCAAATTCCGGCGAAACCTGCCGCACCAACCCATTCACTCGCGCCACCTTCATCCGAACTTCCCCAAATCGAGTACTCACCTTCACCCATTCCCGTGGCAAGATTCGCCGTTGGGCCAACGTACTTCTCACTCCCAAGGTTGTAGTCTCAGCGAAGAGCATCTCCTGAAACTTTCCTTCATCGGCCGGCGCACACAAAACCGTAATCAACATCCCCGGCCGATTCTTCTTCATCTGCACCGGAGTAGCAAATATGTCCAAAGCTCCCGCCGCCAGCGCTTTTTCCAGAAAATACCCATAAATCTGCGGATTCATATCATCCAGATTCACTTCCAACACGCGAATGGACTCTTCCGTCCCCCATTCGTTTTTCTGCACCGCTTCGCCAATCATCAGCCGCATCACATTCGGCTGGTCTTCCAGATCCGTAGTCCCTGCGCCATATCCGATCGCCGATACCGCCATCGCCGGTTGCGGCCCAAAGGAATCGCACAATGTTGCCACAATCGCCGCTCCGGTAGGCGTCACCAACTCCTTCAACACTCCATTTGAGTACGTCGGTTTGCCCATCAGCAACTTTGCCGTAGCCGGTGCCGGGACGGGCAAAATTCCGTGCGCCATCTTCGCGGTCCCGCCGCCCACATTCAGCGCCGAGCATGCAAATCTTTCGATCCCCAGTGCCGCAAATCCCACGCAGGCCCCAACAATATCCACGATTGCGTCGACCGCTCCCACTTCATGAAAGTGGATTTTTTCCAGCGTCACGTTGTGCACGGAAGCTTCTGCTTCGGCCAACTTCCAAAATATCGTAGACGCTCGCTCTTTCACCGGCCCTGCTAATTTCGATTTCTCAAAGATCCCCAGAATCGTTGTCAGTGACCGGTGTGTGTGCGTATCCTCTGTCTTCACCCTGACGTGCGTGGCTGACATCCCGTTCTTCCACACTTTCTCCGCGCTGATCCGCCATCCCGGCACGTCCAGACCCTGCAATTCCGCGCGCAACTGCTCCACAGGTACACCCGCATCCACCAACGCTCCCAGCGTCATGTCTCCGCTAATCCCGCTGAAACAATCGAAATACGCCAGCTTCATACGCCTCTTCTATCCCCAACAAATTGATGCCAAACGATACTATCGGCCCTCCCAACTCCCGTCAAACGAGCCACGCCGTTCGTCCCAGCCTTCAATCTCCAGTACCTTTCATCGATTCCTAAAATTATTAACCTTGCGAAGGATGACATACATTGAGACCATAAGTGCTTTCATGGCCAAGGGCTGCCATCGCTCTGCCGATTCGCTCCGCCCCTCCCTGATCCGATGGCGCTGCAGTTTTATTCTCGCATCCGACTCAATCGGATGTCCGAAATTGACAATATTTAAGAAGGGAAAACGATATGGCTCAACCTCAACTCGACAAAGTGTTGTACACCGCTAAAGACCACACCACGGGCGGCCGCGACGGCGGCTCGTCTCGTAGCTCAGATGGCCAGTTGGACATTAAGTTTTTGTCTCCTGGCACGCCGGGCACCGGCACCAATCCAGAACAACTATTAGCCGCTGGCTGGTCTGCGTGTTTCCTCAGTGCGATGGGACTTGCCGCCGGCAAAATGAAAGTCAAGCTCCCACCTGAAACGGCCATAGATGCGGAAGTGGACTTGTGCCGGACCGGTGCCGATTTCTTTCTCCAAGCTCGCCTCAACATCAGCTTACCGGGTTTGGATCGCGAGGTCGCACAAGCCCTCGCCGACGCGGCCCACCAGACCTGTCCGTATTCCAAAGCCACACGCGGCAACATCGACGTCAAGATCAATCTGGTCTGAGCTTGCCTCGGTTTCTGGATACCAGCGCCTTCCCGACCCAATGAGTACAACTTTGATTCTCTTGGGCCTCGGTCCGTAGAATAGTTCTGTATGAATCATGTTCTCGTGATTGGGGGGACGGGCACAGTCGGCCGCCAGGTTGTCACTCAATTGGCAGCTAAAGACGCGCAGGTCCGTGCGATGACTCGCAACCCTGGAGTGGCTCGTTTGCCGCCGAAGATTGAGGTGGTTCGTGGAGATCTTGCTCTCCCCGAGACCCTCCCAGCTTGCCTCGAGGGTGTCGACACGGTGTTCCTGGTGTGGACCGCCCCGGCCGACGCCGTCGCTCCCGCTTTGGAGCGGATCATCAAGCGCGTGCGGCGCATCGTGTTACTCTCCGCTCCACTCAAAACTCCACACCCGCTCTTTCAACAACCCAACCTACTCAGGGCTATCTTCGACCAAATCGAGCAGTTGATCGAATCGTCTGGACTCCAGTGGACCTTTCTACGCCCAGGAATGTTCGCCGCAAATGCTCTCAGCTGGTGGGCGCCGCAGATTCGCGCCGGCGATGTAGTGCGCTGGCCGTATCTCGCCGTTCCTACATCCCCGATAGACGAGCGTGACATCGCCGCAATCGCGGTTCGCGCTCTCCTTGAAGACTGCCACGCAGGTGCGGAATATGTCCTCACCGGACCACAATCGCTTACCCAATTCGAACAGGTGTCCACCATCGCTCGCGTGCTCGGCCGCTCATTGCGCATCGAAGAGATATCGCCAGACGAAGCACGAAGTGAATTGCTTAGCATCGGGCCGCCGGCTGCTGTGAATATGCTGCTCGGGGCTTGGGCTGCCGCAATAGGCCAACCTGCGCACGTTACAACAACCGTCGCCGAAATCACCGGAGCACCTGCACGTACATTCTTTGCTTGGGCAACGGATAACGTGGAGAGATTTCGAGCGTAAATCCGATGGCCACCGCTGCTTTCATTTCTTCCCTCCCTCTCCCGCCCGGCCCCAAAGGCATATTCTTCCTCGGAAACGCTCATCAACTCGTCCGCCATTGGAGTGGCTATTCCGCTGAATGCGCTCGCAAATTCGGCGACGTGGTCCTCTACCATTTCTTTCATGTGCCGGTCGTGATGGTTTCGCATCCCGATCCCATCGAATCCGTGCTCGTAAAGAACGCCTCCAACTTTCACAAGTCCCGCGATTACGCCGCCATTCGTTCTTTCCTCGGCAACGGACTACTCACCAGTGAAGGCGCCTTCTGGCAATCCCAGCGCCAGCTAATCCAGCCCGCCTTCCGCCACGAGAATATCGCTTCCTACGCGCAGATCATGTCCGACTCTGCCGCCGCGCTGCTATCGCGCTGGAGTGACGGCGAAACGCGCGACGTCCACCATGAAATGGCCGAACTCACTCTCGACATTGTCGCCAAATCCCTCTTCGGCGGTGGCGTCACCCACGATTCCCATTTCATCGGTACGGAAATCGCCACGGTCATGGAACGCTTCATGTCTCAAGCCGCCCTCTCTTTTCTTCTTCCAGAAAATTTTCCGCTGCCCAAAGGGCCGCGCCTGCTCCGCTCCAAATATCGCCTGGGAAAAGTCATCCAAAGCATCATCGCCGACCGCCGCAAAAATCCCACGGACTCAAAGGATCTACTCCAAACGCTTCTGGCAGCGCAGGACGAACACGGCACACGGATGACCGACGCCCAACTCCAGGACGAAATCATGACGTTATTCATGGCTGGCCATGAAACGACCGCCAACGCCCTCTCCTGGACCTGGTATCTCCTTGCTCAATCTCCCGACGCCGAACGGGAACTTCACGCAGAACTTTCCACCGTTCTCAACGGTGCGCCGCCCACACTGGCCGATCTTCCTCGCCTTCCCTACACCGAAATGGTCGTCAAAGAATCCATGCGCCTCTACCCGCCCGCCTGGGGCATCGGCCGCTTGGCCATCAACGATTGCGAACTAAACGGCTTCCGCATTCCCGCCGGCACCAACGTTTTCCTGATGCAGTGGCACACGCACCGCGACACCCGCTTCTTTCCTGAACCCGAAAGATTTGATCCCGAACGTTGGCGCGACGATCCCATCCGCCGGGGCCGACTTCCTCGCTTCGCCTACTTTCCCTTTGGCGGAGGCCCACGCGTCTGCGTAGGCGCCGGCTTCGCGATGATGGAAGCCACACTGCTCCTCGCCACCATCGCCCAACGTTATTCCTTCTCCCTCCCACGCAACTCCAAAGTCAGGCCTTTTTTTTCCATCACCCTTCGCCCAAAAGACGGCCTCGCCATGCACCTTCGTCGTCGTTTCTAAATCTTGATCAGAATAAAAAAGCCGGGCAGCAAAATCCCGGCTTCAAAACAATTCATATTGTTTTGCTGCTCAAAAAAGTTGGAGTGCCAACATCATTATTCCCGTCGAGCCTGGTCCGCCTCTTCGGCCAATTCACGCAGAAACGCGAAGAATTCTTTCGATTGACCCATGAATAGATTACTCGCTGCGAGCCCTTGCAAAGCGCCCATTGCGGCGCCCTTTGTCTGCGTTGGCCGAATGATAGAGCACACTGGCAAGTTCCTGCTCAAAAATATCGTTGGTTCTGGCATGATCAGACTCGTCCCAAAATCTTCCCCACCGAAACCTGGATCGTTGTTGAGATCGTGAAAGACCACTTTCGATCCGGTCACAGGGTCCACGTCGGTAAGCGACGGTGCGTTGCCAACCTTGTCGTGCCAAGTCTGGAAATGCGCGATTTCCGTTCCTCCGATACTGAGTACGATGCGCAGTACTTCAACACTGCTGACGCGTTGGGCAAGCGAGGGATAGAGGCTCGCTCCCCCCTGCTCGATCGTGCCAAAGTGAAATCCGGCCACATTCGCGATGGCCTGCGTACGGTTGGAAATTCCACTTGGGTTACTGGAATCCGCAACCAGGTCGTCGTTGGTTCTTGGTATGGCGGTTCGATTCGTAATGTTCGCAGCTTGCGGAAACTTGTCTCCAAAGTCAGGATTCTTCGTGCTGCTCCGGTAACGCGTGAACCAGCTTGTATCCACATTCAGGTGCATCAGGTTCGTCAGCCGTCCCACCTGCTTGACGCCGTCAACCTTGCTCGGAGCCAGCGTCGCAAAGCGGGTCAGGTCCACAATGTCTGCACCTTTTGATTCCAGGTAGGCATTGATGAACTGCTCATGCGTCAGTTCATCATCGGTATTGTCCGAAATGTACTGCGGCATGTCCTCGTCCAGTTGCTGCAGCCCGGTGCTATACAGAAATGCTGGACCGCTGGTCACGTCGACACCCGCCAGTTCGTTGTATTGCTGCCAAAGATCGGTTTCCAAAATCTCCGCAGCCGCTAGAAACCTCAGGATGGCCGCGTCACCCCTGTCCAGGCGTCCGCTCCTCTCTTCTTCAAATGCCTGTGCCCTTCCGGAAAACATTGCCGCCCCGACTGTTGCTGCCCCAGCCGCCGCAACTCCCTTTTTCAAGAACGAACGGCGGTTGGACGACTTCTGCCCCCAATTCGGTGGAACTGAAATTGTCATTGGACCCTCCCCTTAGATTTTTTTGAACGAGCATGTCACGTCCGGTAAGACTCGCACGCTCTCATTTCGTCCTGCAGCGTAGCGGCATGTTTTCAATCCGTTGTCATGAGGATATCTTTTCTCTGTAATTCCCTTGTCGCGATCTGTAGACAAACTTATTGCTCCCCTTGTGTTGAAATACAAATCCCCATGCCTTATTCGTGTTGTGCCGTGTCTGCGTCACAGCGCAGCACCACGATTTGCGTTACACTCCGCCGAACACGGAGCTTTTATCCTTCATGACGCAGTCAGACAAATTCGACCCGCGTATTTGTTCAGCTGGCACGCCCATTTACACCGACGCGTCGCGCCGCGAATTTCTTCGAGCTGCTGCCGCGCTTCTCGTTGGACTCAATATTCCGAGCACCACTCTCGCCGGCGGAGGACAGCACGGGGCCGGCGGCTCTGGCCAGCGCGTGGTCCTTGTTATTTTTGGCGGCGTGCGCAATGCCGAAACGTTCTCTCCGCAAGGCCTCGAAAACATTCCGCATCTCTCGCAAGACCTGCTTCCGCAATCCCTCTTCTATCCCGACACTCGCAATGACGGTGTGACTGCGCACTTCAACGCCATCTCCAGCATCCTCACCGGCAATTGGCAGCGGGTAGACGATTGGGGCAAACTGGCTCCCACCACTCCCACTATTTTTGAGCATTTTCGCAAGCAACTTGGCGCCGCGCAGAGCGACACCTGGGTCATCGCCAGCAACAAAGCACTCACCAGCCTCATCGGCGCAAGTTCTGCCACCGGATTCGGCCCGTCCTACGGCGCCAATGTCGTTTTCCCAAAACAACTGATGGTCGCCGCCGTGGCCAACGCCATTCGTGCGGGCCACAACAACAATCTTGCCGATCGCGCGAAGGTCGAAGCGGAATTGGCCGGTATGCTGGAAGCAGGCAATTACGAAGGACTAGGCTGGTCGGTTTTCGATGGAGCCGACCGTCTTGATCCGCGCGTGCGCGAATCCATTCAGGAAGCCATCACCACGTTCGTCCGCGCCGGCGGCCCTACTTCCGGGGACGAGCTTACTTTTCTCGTCAGCCGCGAAGTAATGCGCAAGTTTTCTCCGCGGCTTCTTGTCGTGATTTTCTCGGATGTCGAAGTCGCGCACTTCGGCTCCTACGCGATGCATATAGGGGGCATTCGCACCGGCGATCGCCTTGCCTATCAAATGTGGCAGGAGATTGAAGCCAACTCCGAATACAAAGACAAAACCACCATGTTTGTTCTGCCCGAATTCGGGCGCGATCCCGATGGCTCATCCACCAACGGTTTCTTCAACCATCGCGGCAACACCGATTCCACTCGCTCCACCTGGATGATGGCGCTCGGCGCGGCCGTGGATCGGCCGCAAATCATCGAACGTCCCGTGCGTCACGTGGATCTCTGCATGTCGCTCGCGGAATTGCTTGGGTGCTCGTTGATGGATTCCCAAGGCAAGCGTCTGACGGAGTTGCATGTGTAGTGGCCGACCTTGAGGTCGGCTCTGTTGCCCGGGAATGCCGAACTCCCGATCAGCTGTTCAAGTGTAAGGGATTTGAATTTAACGAAAGGTGGCGCAGTGTCCACTCAGGTCCAACCAAGACTTCCGGACCAGCTTCAAACCGCCTTAAACAAAGGCCTGCTGAAGCGCCTGCCCATTACCTTCCTTCCGTTCACCCAGCAGCAACTTCGCGATTGGGATTTTCTTTTTCCTTATGAACGCCGATCGATATTGCATCTGCTTCTCTATCTCGCCAGCTTGAGCGACCTTCAAATCTCTTCACTGTTCCACGAGGTCAAGCAACTCGAGCACAAAATGGGCGTGCGCGATTGGCAGTTCAGCACCACCGAGCAGACTATCCTCAACGCCTCGTTGCTCGCCCGTTCGCCCTACTATCAGGATTGGCGCAAGGCGGTGCAGACTGTTTTTGACGCGGCCGAACAGCATGCGGCTGCCGAAAAATCCGGCAGCTCCGATGTTCATCGGCTCATTGTTCTCGTTCTGCCCAAACCCCTTCCGCTGGACCGCTTGAAAGTTTGGCAACGATGGGACGGTCTGGGCCGTCCCGTGCGGCTCAATCTACAAACCAGGGACGATCTCGCCAGTCCGTCGGTAGACTTTCTCAGCGCAACCAGCACTGACCCAGCCTCAAACGCGACCTTACCTTTGTGGGAAGTCGTCTCTCGCCGCCCCAACTCCACTCCCTCTGATTCCTGGATTTTGGACTCTGGCTCCGCTCTCGTGGAATCCGCGTTGAAGCAACAACCGCACGGCACAACGATTTCCTCTGCCACTCTTCTCAGCTACCAGCGCCTCTCCACCTTTCGCGAACATTTTTCACGTGAAGTGAACACCATGCGCAAGGACCTCTCCGATGCCGATGCAGTCTACGACCGTCTCCGCAAAGCAGACGTCACGCCCTGGTGCCCGCCGGAAATCGCATCTGTGCCCGTCGTTCGCGAATTTCTTCGCTCTCTCTACCTCAGCGGGAATGGCGCGCTAATCTTTGGTAATTCATTCGTCGAGTGGAGTGCTTCGGAGGCTTTTCGCCGTGCTCGCCCTTCGTTCGTGATGGCTCAATTCGGCGTGCGCAACAAACCGAAGCCCTTCACCAGCGTCGCCGTGTTTGAAAATCCCGATGAAATCAACCCTTTGCCTTCGGTCGAGGATTTGCCCGGCAGCTCTCTCGACGCACAACTCTTGGCCCTCTATGTATGGCTTGCGGCCACCCGCTACGATGAATATCGCCGTAACACCGTCTGCCTGTGCATTGCCGAAAATTTGTCTGAAGCCTACGTCATCGCCCCGCCCGAGTTCGCACTTTGGCGCGAGCCCGAACCAGTCTCAATCGATCGTCTCCGCAATTCCTTCGCTCATTGGCTCTTGTAATTCCAGCGGAGTTGCCCCTTAGACGAGCGCCATTGTCTTTGTGGCACAGCCATCCCTGACTGTGCTGCATCGCGTCTCTTCACCCCGCGTACCAGAACCTGGCCGTAACTGAATCGCCCCCTCCACATCACTTACCAATTCCTTCCTTGTCAGTTTCCACACAACATCGGACCTGATCCTTCATCCCTGCAACAGAGCAAGACCGTGTTCTTATGGAGGTTTTTGTTGTGGATCCAACAGGTATAACACCATGGGGGGCAGATTGGGCTTGGAGCCTTCCCCTAATCGTTGTAACCGTCGTAATTCACGCCTTTGGTCTTGGCGTGATTGATCACCGAGTTTCCGTGGTGTTGAATGGAAACGGTAAACATCGCCTGCCGCAGCGCACTTCCATATTCATCGTCGGCGCCACCGCGCTTGCCGCCACAATTTTGCACGCCTTTGAAAGCGTCATCTGGGCTTCCGTCTACAGCCTGCTCGGCGCAATCCCTGATCGAAAATCCGCGATGCTCTATTCTCTGAACGCGATTACCGCCTTCGGCCACGCCGATGTTCACCTTCAACTACGCTGGCAGCTCATGGGCTCTCTCGAAGCCCTTAACGGCTGGATTCTCTTCGGCCTCACCACCGCATTCATGTTTACTGTAATTCAAAAAGTCTGGCCCCATATCAGCCACCATGCCTAATTCACCCCTCCGCTGGACACGCTCCCGCCAACGCACAGATCCGGTGCACGATGCGGTCCAGCGGATTGTCCGCATACCCCAGCAGAATTTCCATGACTTTGTCGAAAAGCGCTTCGATCAAACCCTTCCCAAACAATCCTCGTAACGCCGATTCAACTACCGTCACCGCCGCTCCCACAGGAAGCGTGTGGAAAACCAGCGCGGTGATCGCTGCGTCCACCGCGACCTTCAGAAATACGTGGCAGCTCTTGCAAGCTGCGTTGCGTGGCAACTCCTTCAGTCTTTCCCAGAATCTTTTTCCATACGCCGCGACATTCAGCCGCGCCGACGCATTTGGCTGGTATTCCACAATAACTGTCCACGTGCCTTCCGGTGGATTTTCCAGTGCATAAATTATTTTGCCATCCTCACTCACCACTTGCTGTGGCTGTACATCCGCGTTGGCTGGCGGCCTGATGGAAACGCTCACATTCGATGGTCCAAGTTTCGAGTTGTACGGGTCGAGACTCGATACGGTCAGCATCAGCAGTGGAGACCCATGCGGAACTTTCACCTCCAGCCTCTGCGTCCCCTTCTCGTCGTTCGTTCCTTCAATCCTCGATTCGAAGCTGTGACCAAGTTGCTCGTCAAAAACTTCCGTTGTAAATGTCGGCATCTCGCCCCCATGGCGGCGCAGTCTAGGTCACAGCTCTCCCGTATTCAACTGTAAAATTAATGCGCAAGTATCGGCGCAACGGGGTCCATCCTCGATCACTCGTACCGCAGCGCCTCCATGGGGTCGACGGAGGCCGCTCGGCGCGCTGGCACGAAACAGGCCAGCCCCTGCATCAACCGCACAATATCCGGTCGCGAAAGCTGCAGCGCTGGTGACAACCCAAAAACAATCGCGGTGAGAAATGACAGTCCGACGCTGAACAACAATACGGGCATGTTCATCTTGATCACCGATTCCGCCGGAAAGGAATGGTCCGGCAGCCAGGCAACAATTAACGCCAGGCTTCTCCATGCCAACACCACACCCAGGGCCGCACCAATACTCGCTATCACCAGCGATTCCATCAGCAACTGCCGGATCATCCGCATCCGGTTGGCTCCAACGGCTGCTCGCACCGCCAGCTCGTGCTTGCGCACCCGATCAGCAGCAGCGATCCGACCGCCCCGAGCAGTAAATACAAAGTCGGGCCCAGTGGTTTTGCATACACGTCCGTAATGCTTCGGAGATTTACCCGAAACTTTTCCGGATAGCGTGTCGGGGACTGCTTCGCAAATGCTTCGAGAATCGGCTGCAGTTCGGAATTACCTTGAGTGGGGCTCACTCCCTCTCGCAGTTTTAGAGACGTTCCGAAATAGATATTTGGATCTTGCGTTACTTTCAGCGGCAAATATATGTCCGCTTCACCCCACTTGAACCGCGGTGGCATCACGCCGACTATCTGGTACGGTTTGTGAACAAGCTGGATCTTCTTCCCTATCACATCGGGATCGCCGAGGAAGTATCTTTGCCAGAATTGATGAGTAATCACTACAACAGGCTGCGGATCTTCGCCTGGCGGCGCGTCGGAAGGAATCAACCACCGTCCTTTCAGCGCCGTAGTAGCCCTGTGGCTGGGGTGGTTTGGGGACAAGTAGAACCCTTGAACATCTTCCGGAAGGTCGCCGTCGGTCGTGGTGAGATTCCAATTGTCCGTCGCCACGACACGCTCGAGGCTCTTCGTGTGACGAAGTAGCTCGATCTGCGCGCCGTTTAGCCCTGCGTAGCGATCCTTGCCCGCCTGGTCCAGCAGCGAAGGCTCCATCAGCCGGTCCGATCCGGGGTACGGGAAGGGGTCGATCAGAACGGCGTAAATGATGCTAAAGACGGCGCTTGTCGCTCCTATCCCCAACGCCAATGAGAGTATCGCGGTGAGTGTAAAACTCGGACGCTTGCTCAGTTCCCGAACGGCAAATCGCAAGTCAGAGGACAACAGTTGCATACACACCTCCACTGATCGCAGGCAGGCTACTGCCTTGCCTGGTTCGACGACACCCGCCCTCCCGCGGTTAGTTTTTGTTACTAGACGACTGAATAACGCATTTCATTTCATGAAAATTCAGAATTAGTTTTGCGCCCGGCGGTTATCGGGCCACTTGACTCAGACGCAGCAGGTAACAACACTCCCGACAGTGAGGTGTTTCCATGGACATAGACCAAGAAAAGGTGGAACAGGCTGTTCTGGCCCTCCTCCACTTAACCTCCTTCCAGGACAGGCTCGGAGTGAGGACGTGGAAAGGGCAAGATTGGCAGGTGATGAATTCGTTGCACGAAAAAGGGTACATCTCGAATCCGGCAACCAAGGCCAAGTCCGTTGCGTTTACGGAGGTAGTGGCGAGGTTATCAAAGGAACTGTTCGAGAAGCTATTCGCACTGAAAATAGGGACGCCAAGCATCGCAGGCACTGAAATCGAATAGTTTCAGTACCCATCTGAAGTCAGGTTTCCCGACGCAATACAAAGGGTGCCCCCTTGGGAGGAGGGTTTTGATGCTCGGCTCGAGCCCCTCCAGAAAGGAACACCCGTATCACTAAGTTGCCAAAGAAAATGGCGATCAATGATTTTTGCAGCAATCGCCGGCAGTGCCGGAGGTCTTAGCGGGAGGCACGTACTCCGCCTTGGCGTTCAGCTGATAACCTTCGCCATATTTATCGTGGTGGCGCACCCAGGCCATGGTATGGGCCAAGCCCTCTTCGTCTCGTCCTTTTGGCGTGATGTCCAGCCAGTTGTAGGCCCCAATCAGGATGTCTAATCCACGACCGTAACTTGAGTAGGTGTGGAAGATGTTTCCGGCGGCATCTTTGTAAAAGACGCTGGTGCCGGGCCGTTCCTCGGCGGGGAACTTCTGCATGGTGTAGTTGTAATAGACTTCACTTTTTCCTACTTCTTCTTTTGACATCGAGACTTGATAGTCGAAGTTGAACTCGGTGGTATTCGATGAAACCCAGTGGAAGCGCCAGCCCATGCGCTTTTTGAAGGCTTCGATCTCCGCAAGCGGTGCGCGCGAAACCACCGCCAGGCGCACGTCTCTTGCCCCCAAGTGCGGTACGCTGCCGTCAATATGGTCGGAGATGAACGAGCAGCTTGGGCAGCCTTCCTTCCATCCAGGCCCGAGCATGAAGTGATACACGATCAGCTGGCTTTTATCTCCGAAGAGATCGGCCAGCGTCTCTTTGCCTTGAGGCCCATCGAAGGTGTACGACTTCTGTATCTTTTCCCAAGGCAGCTCGCGGCGTTGCCGGCTCAATTCATCGCGCAAGCGCGTGAATTCCTTCTCTTTTTTCAACAACTCCTTGCGAGCGGCAAGCCATTCGGCCGCCGAGACTACCTTTGACTGATCCATTGCTCTTGTTGCCATAACCATTTCTCCTCTCTTAATCTCTACGGGCGGAAAAAAGATAATTTGCGAATTGCTTCACTTCCAGAATCGCTACGTTGGATCCTGCTCTATCAGGCAAACGGATTTTCGTCCGCGCTAGGACCGTAAATCGACGGCACGGGAACATCCAGCATCCGCAGATACACCGAGAGCTGCCCGCGATGGTGATAGTTGTGATTCATGAGCACAGAGCGAAGGAAAGCGATTCGCGGAACGGCCATGAGAACCTTCCCATTTTTCGTCAAGCTCCATGTGGAGTTGAGCCGAGCATCGTCCATTTTCTGCAAGGCGTCCTTCGCACTTTCAAGGCTCTTTGAGAAAGTGTCCAGAACTTCCTTTCGGCTCTTGGCCTCCGGTTGCGTGAAGGTCGGGGCTTCCATAGTGTCTGCAACCGCTGCCGCCGCGACGTTGCCCGGCACGGAAGCAATGTGCAGAGCTAACTGCCCCAGGGAAAAGGCTTTCGGGTGAGGTTTCCAGGAAAGCTTGTCCTCGGGAATCCGATCCAAGACGCGCTTCGTCGTTTTTGCTTCCTGATCAAGCTCCATCAAAATAGTATCCGCGAGTTTCATAACTGCTCCTTTCGTATTGCTCTTGGAATGCAACTTGTTCACCACCACGGTGACCACTCCCCCGGCCGAGAAAACGCTGCCGGCCAACAGTGCTGCGCTACTCATGCAAAATGGACAGATCATTATTCGCTCCGTGCCGTGGACGACGACCGCCGTGTGGTGGTTTACCGCGAACGCGCCGCTTCCGCGCGCTTCTTCACACCAGCGTTCATGTAGCCCCAACCGGATGTAACTCCCTTTCTGTGGTCTTCTTGAATCAATCCCAGCGCCGCGTGGCGAAACTGAATCAGCGTCCCGCCATCCACCTGGCTCAAGCGATACTGCACATTTGAAATGGCCGGATAGGACATGAACAAGGGGCCCGAGATCTCCAGAAGTGTCGGCCTCTTGATGGCCTGCACCACTCCCCAGAAGTGGCCGTTCCCGTCGCCCAAATCTCGATACCATCTGCCTCCCGGCCATGCCTCGATCTTCATCGGCATGGGTTTATCGTCCGCGGCAGCGTTGTACGGGCCGAGCTGCTCGAGCAATGCTTCGAACGTGGCCTCCAACGGCGCGCGTACATGGATTTCTTCCGTAACATTCAGTGTCATATCTTCAATTCTTATTCCCGTCGAAATCATCTTTCCTCCTTAGGTTGGTATCCGGCGCGCCTATGTTGGATGCACCACTCTTCCGCTCGGCGCGTTCCTTCACCCTACTTAATTGATGACGCCAGAATCGCTCGAACGTTTCCGTCCACTCGTGAAGCGGCCGGATGGCCTCGGCGTTCGTTCGATACAGCATCCGCCGCCCGTCGCGCCGCACGTTAACGAGACCTACCTCCAACAATACGCGCAGGTGCTTCGACACCGACGGTTGTTCCATCCCCAGCGAGTCCACAATCTCCCCCACCGGCCGCTCCTGGAGCGCGATGAAGCTCAGAATCTCCCGGCGCCGAGGCTCCGCCACCGCATTGAACGCGTCCGAAGTTGTTGCCGCCCTAGCCATGCTCCGACAATACATTCCCATATAGGCATATGTCAAGTAGTTTCTTTGCTGCCCTGACAGTCCTTGAAAATTTAAATCCAAAGGCGAAACTCTCGCCGTCAACAATTCACAATTTCAATTCTTTGAGCGCGGACCACCCAGAGAATATTTTCTTTAAAGCCATTAGCTGTGCCATAATTCATGCACGTTCTCGCCGTTCGCTCACCGGGTCATAGAACAAGCAGGGGTCACGTCATTTCGCTTTTACGAATTTCCAGTCACTCTCATCTGAGGTTTGGCTCAATCGCCTAAACCGGCCCAACCGCCGCTTGTGGTCACAACTCGCCTGCGGCTTGCGCTCTGATCGCGCACGTGTATTGAACCGTTCATTTTCCGTCGCAAGACAAAAACAAGGAGAAGCACAAAGATGAATCTAAGAACCGTAGTCAGGACGACCGTCGCTGCTGGTGCGGCGTTCGCTTTTTCGCTCACAGGCTCAATCGCCAACGCTCAGCAGAAGAAACCTAACATCGTGATTATTTGGGGGCGGACGTAACTTCGAACACCTACTACGACTGGCTGCTGGACCACGCCTTCTTGTTGGTTCCTGCGCAAGCGTATGTCGGACAGTTCCTGATGACCTTCAAGGACTACCCGCCGCGCCAAAAAGCTGCCAGCTTCAATATGGATGAAGTCCTTGCCAAGCTCAAGGAAAGCGCTGGATCGAAGTAGCACTCGTGCGTGGAGGGGCGCTTCGGTTGAAGTGCCCCTCCTTCCATTCATATCAAGAGGTAATTCATGAAAAACTTGTTGGTGAAGATTCTCATCGCTCTGCTATTGCTCCCAATCGCAGCTTTCGCTGCCGAACCGCTCCCCTCTTGGAACGACGGCTCGGCAAGAAAATCCATTATCGATTTCGTCGAGAAGGTGACGAGACCCGGCTCGCCTGATTTTGTTGCAGCGCCGGAGCGTATCGCCGTCTTCGACAACGACGGGACACTTTGGTGCGAGCAGCCAATGCCCGTACAGTTTTACTTTGCGCTCGACCGCGTGAAAGCGCTCGCGCCGCAGCATCCCGAGTGGAAGACCACGGAACCGTTCGCTTCACTGCTCAAGGGCGATTTGAAAACCGCGCTCGCTGGTGGTGATCACGCGCTTCTCGAACTCATCATGGCTACGCACACGGGGATGACCACGGTGGAGTTTGAGCAGATCGTCCAGGATTGGATTGCCACCGCGAAACATCCGAAGACCGGGAAGCTGTACACGGAAATGGTCTATCAGCCCATGCTCGAATTGCTGGTCTATCTGCGCGCCAACGGATTCAAGACCTTCATCGTCTCCGGCGGCGGCATCGAATTCATGCGTCCCTGGGCCGAGAAGGTTTATGGCATCCCGCCCGAACAAGTTATTGGCAGCAGCGCCAAGACGAAGTTTGAACTGCGTGACGGCAAGGCGGTGTTGGTGCGTCTTCCTGAGCTGAATTTCAATGACGACAAGGCCGGCAAGCCCGTCGGTATCAACCAGCACATTGGGCGCAGGCCAGTCATGGCGTTCGGCAATTCCAATGGTGACCGGGAGATGCTGGAATATACAGAAGCCGGCGGTGGCGCACGTTTCGAGTCGCTGGTGCTACATGATGATGCGGCGCGCGAATACGCCTACGGCCCGGCAAAAGGACTGCCCGACGTCAAACTGGGCGCCTTCACGCAGGATCTTTACGATCAATCGAAGAAGGATGGTTGGACCGTAGTCAGTATGAAAGAGGATTGGAAGCGCATTTTTGCCTTCGAGAAGTAGTTCTTGGGTTCGACGCCGAATCACGTGGACCGAAAGGAATCTGCAATGAAACTCAACAAGAATGCTTTACTGCAACTATTCCTCTGCGGAACGATGGCTTGTGCAATAGCGATGCAAGCTCGAACAAAGACACGCGAGACGTCTGCCGCTGCAGCACAAAACGAGGTTACCGCCATCGATGTCCTGCTCGAGCCGGACGCGACGATGCTCCAGCACTCCGCGGACAACAACGCCCGCCTGCTCAAGGTCTTCCCGAAAGGTTTCTCACTCGATGCAACTCACAGTCCACACATCACGTTGGTGCAGCGTTTTGTCCGCACATCGGACCTCGACAAACTCTATGCCGCCGTCGGCAAGGTCTTCGCTAGCGCCAATGTTACCGGCATGAAACTGGAGGCTTTCAAATACTATTACGCCCCGGGCGGCGCTGTTGGCGTCGCGGGCATTTGCGCCAGACCAACGCCGGGAATCATTAAGTTGCAAGCGGACATAATCGCCGCCATCGCCCCGTTTACAGTGCAAACCGGCACCATCGGCGCGTTCACTGCGCCGCACGACAATCCCGCGACGGACGCGCTGATGATTGACTACGTCTCGACGTTCGTTCCGAAGATGACCGCCGAGAATTACAACCCGCACGTTAGCACCGGCGTCGCCCCCAAAGAATACCTCGACCAGATGCTGGCCGAACCGTTTGAGCCATTCACCTTCTCGCCCGCAGGAGCGGCTGTTTACCAGCTCGGCCCATTCGGCACGGCATCGAAGAAACTCAAAGAGTGGGACTTGAAGCGATAAGACTAGCGATGTGCGGCGACCGTCGGCAAGTATGCTGGCGCGGGGATCACGTCTGCGCCAGCTTCAATTTGTGATGATTGGATAGAAACATGACCACACCTCGCCCTCTCGGGAACTGCCCGATTGCTCCCTCGTTCTGGGCGGCCCGTTATATCAGTTGTACCGGAAAACTTACTTGTCGGGGCCGATTCTTGAGTTACTTCGGCGCCGGGTTCTGTTCTTTTCACTGATTACATGGGTACCGTTGCCCTTGCTCTGTGCCTACGGCGGGCAATTGTTCAGCAATGGCCATCTTGGTTTTCTGCGCGATCTTGAGACCCATGTACGGTTTCTGGTTGCTCTACCAGCCTTGATTGTTGCCGAACTGATTGTCCACAAGCGCACTCGGACCGTGATCAAACGCTTCATTGAGGGCCGCATTGTTAACTCCGAAGATATGCCCAGATTCCACGCTGCAATCGAAAATGCTCTTCGGAGCCGTAACTCGGTGGCTCTGGAGTTTGCTCTGCTCATTCTTGTTTACACTGCCGGCCATTGGGTCTGGCTGCACAAGGTCGCGTTTCTGGGCTCGACCTGGTATGGGTGTCCAACGCCAGCGGGTTCCATCTAACACTTGCGGGCTACTGGAACGCGTTCGTCAGCGTTCCCATCTTTCAATTCATCTTGTTGCGCTGGTACTTTCGAATCCTCATCTGGTTTTGGCTCCTTTGGCGGATTTCACGATTGAACCTGCGCCTGCTGCCTGCACATCCCGACCATGCTGGTGGAATTGGTTTTCTGGGCAGGAGTAGTCATGCATTTTCTCCTTTGCTATTCGCGCAGGGGGCGCTTTTGTCCGGCGTGATTGCCAGCCGTGTACTCTACGAAGGGCAGGTATTGCTCTCCTTCAAAATAATTGTCGGCACTTTCATCGGTTTCTTTGTTCTCGCAATTCTCGGCCCCTTACGATGTTTTCGCCGCAACTCTCTCGAGCCAAACGCAAGGGTCTGGCTAAGTACGGCAATCTGGCAAACAAGTATGTGATGGAGTTTGACGAAAAGTGGCTTGGCACAGGCACACCTGCCGAACCGATCCTGGGCACCGCCGACATTCAATCCTTGGCTGATCTTGGTAATAGTTACTCGGGCGTGGGTGATATGAAGATTGTGCCCTTTGGATTGCCCGACATAACCCGGCTCGTCCTCCCGACAGCCGCGCCGCTCCTGCCCTTGCTGCTTACGGTCATGCCGTTGGACGAACTGGTCATGCGGATTATTAAGATTATTTTCTGAGTTATATTTTGGGCGGGTGGCATTGCCCTGGTGTCCATCCTGTCCACACTTTTTCTATTCGAATTGTCATACTAATGTACATACTTACTTACTAGTTATATCATTCAAAATGTACGGTCGAGATTCATTCGAACAAACACTCCGCAAGTCTCTCGGAGCGGCGAATCCTCAAACCATCCATTTCCCCGCCCCTTTGTTTTGACAGACTTGCCACGCTCGCTCTCGCAAACTCTTTCCTTTGATATACTTTCCCAAAACACCCGGGGAGAGGGGTGCGGGTACTCTCTCGCCAACACCCAATTTGCTCCGTCAATCTCCGTTTCAGTCTGTCCTGCTGGTGGTTCCAACCGGCGAAGCGATTCTTCTGACTTGCCTTTGCTTGAGACTTATCACTTCAAACTCCCTACTGATTCCTTAACCCCTTTCTCTGCCAATCTTACGAGCAAACACGCAATTCGCTCAAAAACCACTCCGGTAATTCCTTTAGATGCCACTCTTACAGACAGCCCTTCACGTGACTCCAATCATTGCCACTCTTACGAAAAACAGTGGGGGTGGGGGGGCGGTTCACTCGTCAATCCGTCGCTCCGCGCCACAGCGGATTTTCCGCACCTCGCTGCTATACTGGAAATTTCATACCGTCATCCCTTTCGGACTGAGGACTCGTGTACCAGACTCTTCTAAATCGTTTGCGGGAAGCGCTTGCGCAGCACGTGCGTGAAAAATATTCCGTCGAACTTGCCATCGTTCTCGAACGGCCTCCCAAGCTGGAACTTGGAGAGGCCGCTTCCCCACTCTGTTTCGAGCTGGCCAAGCGCCTGAAAAAAACACCGCGCATGATCGCGCAGGAAATTGCCGATTCACTTCCGAAGATCGAGGGCATTGCGCGTGTGGAAGTTGCCGGAGGCGGTTACCTCAACGCATTCTTCGAGCGCGCCGCGTTCTGGAACAGCACCTGGCAGGAGACCAATTCGACCGAGGAGTCCCCGAAGGCGGGCCGCGTTATCGTGGAGCACACCAGCATCAACCCCAACAAGGCCGCGCACATCGGCCACCTGCGCAATGCCGTTCTTGGTGACACTATGGTGCGCCTGCTTCGCCACAACGGACACCAAGTTGCGGTGCAGAACTACATCGACAATACCGGAGTGCAGGTTGCGGATGTGGTCATCGCCTTTCACCACATGGAGAAGAAATCTCTTGCGGAGGTGAAAGCGCTCTCCGTGCAGAAGAATTTTGACTACCTCTGTTGGGATCTATACGCACGGGCGACAACCTTCTTCGCCGAAGATAAAGCGCGCGCGGGGCAGCTTCGCGGCGAAACGCTCCGCGCCATCGAATCCGGTGAAGGCGAAATTGCAGAGATGGGCTCGGTTATCGCCGATGCCATCGTCGGTTTCCACCTGCGCACCATGTCTCGCTTGGACATTTATTACGAACTTCTGGCGCGCGAAAGCGAAATACTGCATCTCCATTTCTGGGATGCGGCGTTTGAGAAGTTGAAAGCCAGCGGGGCCATACAGTTTTCCGAATCCGGCAAAACGAAGGGCTGCTGGATCATGCCATGGAATTACGGCGGTTCACCCGATGGAGAAGAAACCGACGAAGACGATCAGGCCAAGATCATCGTGCGCTCGAATGGAACAGTCACCTACGTCGGAAAAGATATCGCCTATCAGCTCTGGAAATTTGGTTTGCTTGGTAAGGATTTTCATTATCGGCGCTGGCAGGATTCTCCCGCTGGCCATGAATTATGGGCGACCACGGCGGGAGCGAGTGATCCGGGCGCGCCGCACTTCGGCGATGCCACCACCGTCTACAACGTCATCGACGCCCGGCAAGCTTACTTGCAGGATGTCGTCGCTGAAGGAGTTCGCGCGCTGGGCCACGCAAAGGAAGCAGAGAATTCCATCCACTTCGCCTACGAAATTGTTGCGCTCACACCGCGTTGTGCTGCCGAACTAGGCTATGAACTTTCTCCCGAAGATGCCAAAAAGCCCTACGTGGAAGTAAGCGGACGAAAAGGCTTCGGCGTAAAGGCCGACGATCTGATCACCCGTATGCTGCAGGCTGCCGAGGCTCGCGTATTGCAGAAACAATCGGAAATGAGCAAGGAAGAGCTTGCGAAGACCGCGAATTCATTGGCTATCGGTGCACTTCGTTTCTTCCTGCTGAAATATACGCGCAACACGATCATTGCGTTCGATTTTGAAGACGCCCTGAAAGCCGAAGGCGAAACCGGACCTTATTGCCAGTACGCCATTGTTCGCATTCGTGGAATTCGCCGTAAAGGTCTGGAAGCAAACGCCTCGCGTACGGAACTCCAAGTGGAATCCGTTCAAAAGTTTTTGACGGCACCAGACAGTGCAGATCTATGGGAATTGCTTTTCCAGACCGGTTCGCTTGATTACGCGGTAGATGCAGCCATCAACGCGCAGGAACCGGCCTTCGTGACCAAATTTGCTTTTCAACTGGCGCAGGCCTTCAACAATTCCTATCACAAACACCACATCCTCTCCGAGCCTGACGATCAGAAGCGCGCGTTTCTTCTCGGCCTGACCGAGTTGGTGGAAAAACAGATGACGCGCGCCCTGAGCATCCTCGGCATGGAAATCCCAGACAAGATGTGATGAAAGTTTCCGAAGCAATTCGCGAAATTACAGCGACGTTATCAATTGCACTAAGGTGCGCAATGCCACGCCGGTCGGGCCCTTGGCCAACCACGGCTTCGCATCGTCGTTCCATGCGGTGCCGGCGATGTCGAGATGAATCCACGGCGTGTCGCCAGAAAATTCCTTGATGAACATTGCGCCAGTGATTGCGCCGCCACCCTTGCCACTGCCAATGTTTTGAATGTCCGCGAAACTGCCTTTAATGAATTCGCGATATTCATCGTCCAACGGCATCTGCCACATTTTTTCGCCTGCCGATTTTGCGCTCGCCAACAATTTATCCGTCCAGGTCTGATCGGAACCAAACACGCCAACGTTTACATTCGCCAGCGCAACAACAATTGCACCCGTCAAGGTTGCGGCATCCACCAGATGAGTGGCACCGAGTTGCTTCGCGTAGTGAACGCCGTCCGCAAGAATGAGCCGCCCTTCGGCATCGGTGTTCAGCACTTCGATGGTTTTGCCGGACATCGCGGTCTGGATGTCGCCCGGTTTCTGCGCAGTTCCTCCGGGCATATTCTCGGTCGCAGGAACGACGCAGATGACTTTTACGTTTGGCTTCAGAGCCGCAATCGCACGCATAACGCCGAGCATGGTCGCGCCGCCGGCCATGTCGTATTTCATCTTTTCCATGCCTTCAGAAGGCTTGATGGAAATGCCGCCGGTATCAAACGTTACGGCTTTTCCGACCAAACCGATAATTGGTGAATCCGGCTTAACATTCGCAGGCGTGTACGTGATGACAATCATGCGCGGCGGCTCAGGCCCACCTTGGGCAACGCTGAGCAGTGCACCCATTTTCAGGTCGGCGATTTTCTTTTCGTCGAGGATTTCTACTTTCAATCCCGCTTCTTTGGCCATGGCTTCGGCCTTGGAGGCGAGAATCTGAGGCGTCAATTTGTTGGATGGTTCGTTTACAAGGTCACGGGTGAAGTTTTGCGCTTCGGCAATGGTTCTGCCCTTGGCGATTCCTTTTTCTGCGGCAGCTTTATCAGCGTCTAGGAATCCAGTGATAGTGAATGTTTCGATGAACTTATCGTTCTTCTTGTCCGTTTTGTATTTGTCAGATTCAAAATCGGCGGCGATAACCCCTTCGACCACTGCTTGTGCTGTACTTTCGTTCAGATCATTTTCCCGAAGAAGGAAGGCAACCTTGTGCACGGAACGTGACTTCAAATAACGAAGGGCAGCCCCTGCGACTCTTCGTAGCGAACCAGGGTTAAACTGCTCGCGTTTTCCTGCGCCCACCAGCAGGAGCCGCGTGGTCTTCAATCCAGCCGGTGCATGAACGAGAGTAAATTCCAGATTCTTTCCGGTCAGTTCGCCGCTTTTGCTCAAACGGGTGATGAGGCCACCGGCAAGTTTATCGAGATCGGCGACGCGTCCATGAACAGGATCGGTTTCGTCGAAAACATAGGTGACCAGTGCATCTGCTTCTAAAGTGGCAAACGGCTTGGTATCGAGAGTGATTTGCATGAGAGTTTTATCGCCTCCGGTTGCGATACATTGCTTGTTCCGTTTCCCTGCGGGCTTCCTTGGTCTTTTCGTCCTGGCGGCGGTCCCACGTTTTCTTACCTTGAGCCAGAGCGATTTCGACCTTGGCAATGCCATTGCGGAAGTAGATCCGCAAAGGAATGACGGTCAAACCTTTGGATTCGGTACGTGCAGAAAATTTGTCAATTTCGCGCTGATGGAGAAGCAGCTTACGATTGCCAAGCGGTTCGTGATTCCACGGTCCGCCTGGCAAATACTGCGCAATGTGTGCATTCACGAGATAGGGGCCACTGGGCTTAAAGTCCACGAAAGCATCACGAATATTCGCCTTGCCTTCGCGAAGGGCTTTCACTTCGGTGCCATGGAGAACAAGCCCCGCCTCCATCTTTTCCAGAATATGATAGTTGTAGGACGCAGAACGATTCTGCGCGACGATTTTCTCCGCAGAGTCTTTCGTGCTCTTGCCCTTCACGGGTTTGATCGTTGGCTTGACCACAATCTTTCATTTTACCTGATGAGACGTCTAATAGAGACATCGGGGGCAATAAAGGCACGAATAGCGGTGGTCTGCCAGCCAGCCCGCGCACTGATGCTTCGGGAAAGATAGGGACTGGCATATGGAGCAGTTGATAGCTGGCAACACCTGGGAGCAACTGGCTTGCTGCACCAGCAAGGCCGATGCTAGACTCCAAAGGCAAGTAAAGACGAGGGTTGCGCCCAGTCGGGTTTCCGGAGAATTCATGCGCCGCTGCAGTCGGTTGCTCATCATCCTGGTTATTGGCGTGTTCGCAGCGGGCTGCCCTAAGGGCAAGGAAGAGTATTCTGCTGCCAAGAAGGCAGTGGAAGTCGAGAATTACGATGAAGCGGTTGATTACTACCTGAAGGCCAATAAAGCCGATCCCCACAATGCGAATTTCAAAATCGGGCTGAATCAGGCACGTTTTATGGCTGGCCAGCAGCATATCCATCAGGGGTACAAGCTGCGCGAAAAAGGTGATTTGCAGGGGGCCGTTTCAGAATTTCAGCGCGCCATCGTCTACGATCCCTCCAGCATTGTTGCCGACCAGGAACTGAAGCGCTCCATCGACATGTTGACGGAAAAGAGCCGCGCGGCCGCAACTGAAGATTCCACTGCGGATGTAGCCGCCAGCGGACAGCCGGTGATGGCCTCGCAGCCCGCGGAACTCAAACCGCTTTCGCGTGCGCCCATCAATCTGAAAATGTCCAACGACGCCAAAATCGTGTTTGAGACGATAGGCAAATTGGCGGGTCTGACGGTGATCTACGACCCGGATTTGCAGGCCAAACGCATCAGTACGGAACTCACAAACGTAACACTGGAACAGGCATTGGATATCGTGTCGCTGGAAAGCAAAGCTTTCTGGAAGCCGGTGACGGAAAACATCATCATGATTATTCCGGATACGGCGCAGAAGCGACGTGATTACGAAGAGCAGGTGGTGCGGACGTTCTACTTGAGCAACGTGGCCATCGCGCAGGATCTGACGGAAATCACGACAGGCCTGCGGCAGTTGCTGGATTTGAAGCGCATCCAACAAGTAAACGCGCAGAGCGCCATCATCATTCGCGACACACCCGACAAGATTGCGCTGGCGGAAAAAATTATTCGCGACATCGACAAGGCAAAACCCGAAGTAATTGTGCAAGTGCAGGTGCTGGAAGCACGCACTGATCGACTGCGCGACCTGGGAATCCTGCCAGGACAGACCGCTTCGGTGCAGATTAACCCGAATAACAGCACCAGCAGTTCCTCCACATCGACAACACCAACAAACGGTGGGGTAACCCTCAACCAGTTGACCCATCTGAATCAGAACGATGTGGTCTTCACCCTGCCCGGCGCATCGGCGAACTTTGTCTTGACGGATACGACGACAAAGATTATTCAAGATCCGGAACTTCGGGCAATCGATGGGCAATCCGCGAAATTGAAAATTGGGGACCGCATCCCGGTAGCGACTGGAAGCTTTCAGGCAGGAGTTGGGGTGGGCTCAACCGGAGGCGCGGGCTTCGTAAATCCATTGGTCAACACGCAATTCCAATATATCGACGTCGGCGTGAATCTGGATATTACGCCCCACGTACATCCCAACCACGACGTGAGCATGAAGGTATCGGTGGAAGTATCCGCGCAGACGGGTGTAGCCACCATCGGCGGGATCACGCAGCCGATCATCAGCCAGCGCAAGGTGGAACACGAAATCCGCCTGAAAGAAGGCGAAGTCAGCATTCTGGGTGGTTTGATATCGCGAGTGGATCAAAAGACTCTTAACGGATGGCCGGGTCTGGCACAGGTTCCCATCTTCCGCTATCTCTTTTCAGACGACAAAACGCAAAGACAGGAAGATGAAGTCCTGATTGTCCTGACCCCCCGCGTGGTGCGCCTGCCGGATTGGACGCGTGCAAATCTGCGGCCTATTTATTCCGGCACAGAAACTTTTCCGGGGGCGAAGCGCGAAATTGAAGTGAAGGCGCCCTCGGCGAATCCGAATCCGCAAACGATTCAGCCACCTGCGCCGCCACCGGGCACTGACGTGGTTCCGGCACCAGTGAGTCCTGGAGCCGCTAATCCCACGCCGGGTAATCCTGGCGGAGTTCCGCCGGCGCAGGTTTCCGGTCCGCGCATACGATTCGAGCCTGCAAACCTGAACTTGGCGCCCGGTCAGACGGCAACCATCGGAGTGGTGGTGGACAATGTGACCGATCTGTATTCCGTGCCGATGTTGCTGCAATACAATCCGGCGATCATCAGCGTGGAGGAAGTACGCCACGGGGGATTCCTTTCCGGAGGAACGCAAGAGATTGCCATCGTGCAGCGAGTGGACAAGGAACACGGCCAGGCGATTATTTCAGCGACACGGCAGCCCAACACTCCAGGCGTAAATGGAACGGGCACACTCCTTGGGGTTGTGGTCAAAGCAATAGCTCCAGGCGTGACGAACTTGTCGATCGTGCAGGTGAACGCGAAGGATTCCCAGCAGAAGGCCATACCGCTCGTCACCAGCGAAGCCACATTGCGCGTGCAATGAGCGGTTTCTAAGAGACCACGATGAACGTTCGCAACTGCAAACGAGTTCCCTCCCCTGAAGCAGGGATGACTCTGCTTGAACTGATCATCGCGTGTTCGATCCTGCTAATCCTAGCCTCGGCGGCACTTCCAATCGCACGGTACACGATTGTGCGGCAGCGTGAGAATGAGCTTCGTTATGATCTGCGAGATATGCGAAGGGCCATCGACCGCTACAAAGACCTTGCCGATCGCAATTTGATTCGTGTTGAGTTGGGGAGCGAAGGATATCCACCCGACCTTGAGACATTGGTGAAAGGCGTAGCACTTGGTGGCGCGGGCGCGACGGGAAAGAACATACGCTTCCTGCGACGAATCCCCGTTGATCCCATGACCGGCCGGGCGGAATGGGGCTTACGTTCCGTGCAGGACGATCCCGACTCCAACAGTTGGGGCGGAAAGAATATTTTTGATGTGTACTCAAAGTCGAGTGGTACCGCAATGGATGGAACGAAGTATTCGGACTGGTAGAAAGATTTCTAAAAGTTCAACTATGGGCAAGAAACTACAATTCGATCGAATGGCCACACGCGGCCATCTCCCTCCCCGGTATGGGGAACGAGGGTTTACGATCATAGAGCTGATGGTAGTGATGCTGATTATCTCGATTCTGATCGGAATCGCGGCAATTGCTTACGACAAAACAGTAATGAGGGCTCGCGAATCGGTGTTGAAGCAGGATTTGCAGACGATGCGCCAAGCCATCGACAACTACACGCTGGACAAACAGCAGGCTCCTCAATCGTTGGAGGATCTGGTTGACGCGCATTATTTGCGAGAGATTCCGGTGGACCCGATTTCGCGGCAAAAAGATTGGGCAACACATTTTGGCGACACCGTGCTTAGTCCTGAGCAGTCCGGCAGCGGGATCGATGACGTGCACTCCAATTCAGATCAGATTGGGAGTGACGGAAAGCCGTATAACTCCTGGTAATTCGCCAAGAGAAGTCGCGCAAGGGCATCAAACAGACATTTGACGGAAAGTAAACGAACCGCTATATTAAATATGCGGGGTGGAGCAGCCTGGTAGCTCGTCGGGCTCATAACCCGAAGGTCGTCAGTTCAAATCTGACCCCCGCAACCAATTTGTCTTTTAGAATCAAGGGCTTCCTGAACTCCACAGGAAGCCCTTCTTAATTTGGGCAAGTTAAGGGCAAAGAATTTCGATACTTCTTTGCTCAACACGGACCCGAGTCTGCTTGCCACAGCGTTGTCTCCACCAATTTGATAGTGAGTGTAAACGTCAGTCGTTATGTCCCCTGCTCTGCTGTGGCCCAGCCTGTACTGCCTAATTTTAAGTGGGACACCCAAAGCGTCCATGAGCGTCGCATTGCCATGTCGAAACGCATGCAAGCCACAACGTGGATACTCTAAGGTTTTGAGCGTGGACCACAACTTTCGTTTCACAACCATGTTTGGATCCCACGCGGAACCTGTTTGCGTACAGAAGACAAACACCGACTCACGTTGGGGCTTCCTGTTGAGATGGACAGACAGACGGTCAGCCAACTGTCGCGATATCGAAAGCGTTCGAACGGAGCTTTCTGTCTTGGGAGTTTGCACAGTTCCCTGCCAGACGCTTTGTTCGACGGAGAGTCGGCGATTGACCAGATCGAGATCTGTCTTGCGCAGTCCGGCAAGTTCGCCGGCCCGCAGTCCCGTTTCTGCTGCAAGCCAGTAGAACGTTGCTTGGGGTTCTGCCGCAGTTCGGATGATGCGACCCATCTGTGTTGCGGTGAAGAAGGGCCGCTTTGGTCGTGTCAACAATGGAAGATCCAATCCGGTGCTCACATTCTGTTCCGTGTAGCCCCACGCCTTGGCAATCCTCCACATCATCGACACGGTTGCTTTGATATTGCGAATTGTCTTGGGGCTGAGACGCGACCGCAGATTCGAAAGCACGGACTGAACATTTTCAGTCTGAATCAGTCGAACTTCGATCTTCCCGAGAGCTGGTAGAAGGTGTTTTTCTAAGTGACCACATACGGTAAGTTGAGTGGAAGGTTTCTTCTGACTCAAAATCAGAGATATCCATTTTGTGGAAAAATCTGAAAAGAGTATTGTCTTCTTCGGCTGCAATCCTTGGTAGGTATCTGAATTGATTCTGTCTAGATGTGGCTGAAATAGCCGCCGTGCCATATGCTCTGTCACGGTCTTGCCATCCGATCCGCGAATGCGAGATAGAGTCACCGTTCGGTGTTTCCTCCGAATGACTCCATGCTCTTCGACATCTTCGAGGTAGCGGCCAATCCAGACATCTCCTCTTCGTCTCACTGAACCGTTCTGAAAGCGTCGACGTGCCACGTTTTCTCCTTCCTTCTGTGGCCGTCGATTCAATCGCGCTAGTCGCGACTTTAACGCGTTCTCAAGCATTTTTGCAACATTCCTAACATAGAAAACACTTTTGCCCGGCGCCCATGAAAGCTTTTCGCTAGTTATGCAGCTCTTTTTGGTTGCGTCGAAAAGCTTGGCGGGGTCAAAGGTAACGGCGCGAGGACTTCCCGTCCAATACTTCTACGTCGTTGACTAATAGCCTGGATCTATAGCTAGGATGTTTGTGGCTGACGCGGCTCGTCCTCCGCAGCCACTAGCTTTGGCGCCTGCTCCGTATTAAACCCGCAGCATGACACCATCGCCGCTTTGAGTTCCGCGCAACTCCACGGATCGTGCACCGAATCAGCCGCAAGTAGGATTCATTCCAAGTCGAAGGATACAGCGAGTCAGTAATAGTCCGCGGCATCTTCAGATACAGGGACGTACCAGTGAGCATCGCCAACAGGACGACCCGGAGGTCATTTAAAATGAATATGCTTTGAATCATGCATTTTTTGTGGCAGCGTTCACTGCCAAGTATTCTTGCTGCTAGGATTCCTGCTGAAGGGGAAATCCCAGATCGTTGTTGTCGAACCATTCCTTGAATGCACGGTCGCGTTGGAAATGACTATCCAGCGATTCAGAAATTATGTCGTCGTGCGTTGCTTCGCCGAAACAATGCCATACCGCTGAAGCGTCGGGTGAGTCTCTTCGTGGACGCTATCCTTTTTTTGCTTGCCTCATTTCTACTTTTACGATGAGTGCCTGAACGATTCCCTTTCTTCAAAGTCCAAATCAAATCTGCTGCCGAATCTGACTCCGCCTTGCTGGCGACGGAGCTGCAACATCTCAAAGCGCGAGGGCGGTAGCGACCCCCGAACCCCAGAAGGGTTTGGGCGGCTGGATAGCCGCACACGAGGGGTCGCTACCGCCCCAGCTCGTTACTTTCGTCCGTACTCCGGCACCGTCTCTGTGATCCCCATCTCTCATAGAATCATCGAAATAGATCGTCGACTTCTGGACCTTATTGCGGAACTCCTTGCGGAACCCCCGTTGCAGAACTCTTTCGATTCCGGTTCCAGCTTTTTGGACACATTCGTAGGGAAAACGAACAGAAGATGGTGACTTCTGGCCCGGAATAACTTCCGGTTAGCCCGTCATCCACTCACAATCGGGGCAAGCTCCGAATGGAGTCCGACAAGCCAACTGTCGAGGCGTCAGAGCGATTCACTTGACTGGTAGCGCGTGCGAGGTCGATAGACTCCGGTGCGTGTTTTGCATGGAGTCGTCAGAAATTCTCTATCTGCCACACATTCTTGGCGCCGCTGTCTTCCGTTATGGCCAGCGATCGCCCGTCAGGTGACGGGATTGCAGAAAAAACCTCATTGCGGGAATGCAGCAGCACAGAAACTCTGCCATCGAGCGTAACATTCAGCAATGTACTATCTCCTTCGTGAGTACGCGAAGTAGTAAAAAGACTCCTTCCATCTCCGGACCAGTCTACGCCCATCAATCCGCTCCAACCTTTTACAACCAAATCACGCGGTTTGCCCGTGGATGTTGACCGGAGTTGGATCGTTCCTTGGTTGGCACGACGAACAATGACCGCTAGCTGCGAACCATCCGGGGACAAGCTCCAATCGATCGGGGGATCGATTTGCGGGGGATCCGTACTTTTCCCGCTCTTCACATCGAACCGGTACGTTTCCTCAGTATTTCCCTTGTTGACGCTGTAGAGGCAGAGCCTGGATGGCAACCGCGCACACTGTAGATTCCAGATGCGAAAATCTTTGAGGACCAGGCGAGGAGTTCCGCCGTGTATCGGAATGGCGAAAATGGAGGAGGGCGTTTCAGGGCTGGCAGACCTAGGAGTCGAAATATACAAGATCTCCGAGCCGTCGGGCGTCACTCTAGATTCGGTGGTCCCCTCTGCGCCAACCATCAGACTTTCCGCCAAGGGCTGATCGATGGCCTGTTTGAACATCTCTGGAGTACCGTTTCGATCGGACCAAAACAGGACTGCCTTGCTATCGGGTGTCCAGGACCACGCGAGGCTTACATTCTCATCGAGCGTTAGGCGCCTGTGCGCGAGCAACTTTGTGCCGTCCTCTGCCAGCGTACCGATGTAAATATTAGGCAACGAATTCGCCCTTAGGAAGATGAGTGCTTTCCCATCGGCGCTCGCGGTAATTCGGGAAATCCAACCACGTCCCGTGGTGGCAATGCGTCTGGGGGGCTCGGGTACCTTTCCAGATTGCTGTAACGTCACCGTCCACAGGCTTGAGCCGCGCCCGGGAAGGGCGTAGATGAGTCGGCCATCGGGCAGCCAGCGCAGCGCAATAATTAAGCGATTGTTTGAAACGAGGGTCTCGGCTCTTGCGTTCTGCCATTCATTGACCTCAATGGAATTCGTCGACATGTTGTAAGCCCAACTTGACCTGAGGTAGGCGATTCGTTTGCCGTCGGGAGACCACGTCGGCGCTCCCACCTCTGAGCCATCCGACTTATCGGCTGCAACCTTGACCTGATCTGTCCCGTCGGAGCGCATGACCCATTCTTCTCGACTAAAGAGACCCTCGTAAGTCAAGTCAAGGCGCCGGAACGCGATGCGAGATCCGTCCGGGGATACCGATCCTCCCGAAGCGTCATCTGCCAGAAGACGGGGCGAGCCTCCGAATATCGAGATACTCCACAGGCTGGCCTTACCGGGTTGTTCTTCGCGCGAGACGAGCAAATGAGATCCGTCGGGAAACCAGTCGTCCACACGGGCAAAGAAGTTTGGCGGCAAGGGCACAGGGTGGGCTTCAGCCGTGCGAATCTGCTTCAGGTAGATACCGGAATTGTCTGAGTAGGCGAGGTACTTACCGTCTGGGGAAATTGCCGCGCCATTCACGCCATTTTCTGATGAATTCGAAGTTAGCCTACGTTCAAGTACCTCCGTACGCCGCACTGGAGGCCGCCACGCTGCCCAGACTAAAACAGCAATTACGATCGGTGAGAGGCAGGCGATGGCGATCCGATAACGCAAGAAAAAAGATCGTTTGCCTTGCTTTGGGACAGTAGCGAGTCCGCCTGGATACGAGGAGCCGTTGACCGGAGCAATGAAGCGATAGCCACGTCGCGCTACAGTTTCCACAAAACGCGGGTTCTCCGCAGAATCGCCCAAGGCATCTCGCAACCTCTTAACGGCCGCGTTCAGGCCATGGTCGAAATCGACGAAGGTATCAGCTGGCCAGAGCCGGTTATGTAGTTCTTCCCGAGTCACCACCTCGCTTGGATGTTCCAGAAGCACACAAAGGACTTGAAATGGTTGCTCCTGGAGTCTCAGCTTGACTCCATCCTTGCGCAACTCGCCTGCCCGAACATCTATCTCGTAGATTCCGAATCGAAGAACACGCGGGAGTGGGGATTGTACAGGCATCACGTCTCGTTAGGCAGGAGTCTACACCGGTTAGGAACTCTCGTCACTTTCTACCCTAAGTGACAGGTGTCAAGCAGTTTAGCCCGTCGCCAGTACATGTCTAGCTCGTGACCGCGGGAGCATTGAGGTACCTGGTCGCGAAGAACAAAGTCGGCGTCGCCGTTGAGGTGACGCCGTGAATAGAAAATTCGAAACTTGCACCGTTCTGATGTTCCTGGCTGTGGCTCCTTTGGCCTTTGCTCAAATACCACCACCGTCAACGTCTTTAAGTCCGGAACTGCGTATCTCTGTACATGACTACGCCGATGTTCCCACCGCACTGTTGAGTGCAGCTGAGGACCAAGCGAGGGGAATCTTTCGGCAGGCGGGATTGGAGACGGTTTGGTTAAACTGCTCTCCGAAACTTGAGAAACTCGAACCTAAGAGCTGTTATTTTGCGGATACCACCCATCTGACGCTCAAGATCCTTCCTCAAGCGGTGAATTCGCAGGTTCGTAATCGTCTCGATGTGCTCGGTACCGCTTATCCGGATGAAAAGGGAGCCGGCTACTTTGCATATGTCTTCTATGACCGCGTTCAAGAGCTTGCTCAACGGCGAAAGCTTGGGCATGCACTCCTGGCCGATGTGATTGCACACGAAATTGGGCATTTGCTGCTGGGGTCGAATTCTCATTCCATTAGCGGAATCATGTGCGCACATTGGAGTGATAAAGCGTTGCGGAATGTCTCTGAAGGAGCAATGTCGTTTGTTCCAAGCCAATCGAAGATCATGCGGGACCGGCTGCGCGCTCGCCAAAGTGGACGGTTGGATTTGGAGCCAGTTGCAAGACAAGCCGGGTGGACCCATATTGCCAGCAGTCCACGCGCCGTCCAAGCCGAGCTGTGTGCGGTCCAGAACGAGCCGGATCGAATTGCGTGCTTCTGACAACCGATGCAGTGGGCGAGCCAGGCGTGGGTTCTCTACATCGATCCAACCATTGGCTCGAGCCGGCAACCTGCAACGGGTGATTCAGGCCGACTTGCTGACTGAGGCTGAGTAGCAGAAACAGCAATGCCCCGCAGACAAGGATTAAAGAGAACCATGGTTTCATCGCGAATCGGCCTCGTGGGCACGCTGCAAATTGCGTTCCTTATTCAGCTCCGCCAGTCTTCGTAAACATTCCGCATTTCTTGCCAAGCGGCGACCCCTTGGCGCGTGGCCTCTTGCGCTCCCTTGGGAACATAGTAGCCGGTGGTCTTACCCTTCTCTCCGCGATAGCTCACATTCAGATGCGGACCATGCTTGGGTCCGTCTCCTTGGCAGTGGCGGCCCGCTTGTCCACAGGTGCGGCAAGTTTCCGATAGTGTTCGGAAAATAGCGATCTCTGCCAGACGTGCAATCTCGCCCAGCAGCTTGCGTCGTTGGGCAGCGGAATCAACCGACCTGGCCATGGCTCCTCCTGCGCTCTTGATGGCGAGCGATGGAAAACAGATTCTTGGTAATCAGAATCGGTATCACGTACTTTTGATCTTCGCGCAGGGAGAACTTCGTCATTTCTGGATCGGTCTGGCGGGCCGGAAGATCATCGTAGGAATAGACCGACCACACACTGCTCAGCGCGCTCATTTCTTGCGTCAGTGTCGCCTCAATATCTGCTCTGTGAAGTTTTTCAATCCCCGCTAACTCCGTGCCGTACGTGTCCGGTCTGTTGGCCGTGCCCATAGCGCCCCGGACGAAGTAGCCGATGCCGAGGCCCGCAACAAAAGCAAGAATGGCGACGAGAGAATTACGTCTCATAGTGTCTCCTCAGCACACACACTTGTCATGACTAGAAAGCGTTTGTCAACGGCCCGGTTGGCTCGATGGGTCGTGGCACTCGCATCATCACCAGGAGTTGGCTAACGCAGCGGGCTAACTCCTGGAGAGTCGCGTACTCGGGTGTCAAGCCGATACGGAGAAGCTGCCCGGCACGAAATGCCTGCTGCGGCAGTGCACTTGCACCACGATCCGTGTATGCCAGACCGTTCAGATTATCGGAAGTTCTCTACCAGCATGATGTCACTATTTAACGCATCCAGTTGTGTGTAAAGGATCGTCTTTTTGTCCGGCGAGACGGCCAGTCCAGGCGCTGACCTGGCTGGCGGGTTCTCCAAATCGAACACGCGCGTAGTCCGATGGGTCGTGAAGTCGAAGAAAGCGATCCCAGGTTTCGAGGTGGTCGTATCCAAGTAATAGATGCCGCCCTCAACTACTGCCCAATCGCCCCAGTAGCCTGCTTCCAGGGAGCTTATAACCTCGGTCTCCTCGCCGCCGTTAGTCGGAATGCGCCATAATCCGGGAACGGTCAAACCTTTTGCGTAATACAGGAATCTACCGTCGGGCGATTCGAACGCTGCAAATCCTCCGTGACGCGTCACTTGCACGGCGGGTCCGCCCGCCGCCGGCATCTTCCATACTTGCCCACTGCCAATGCGGTTGGATGCGAAATATATCCAACGGCCGTCTCGCGACCAGCTTGGCACGATCTCGTGCGAAGGCTCGCTGGTGAGCCTACGAGGTGGGCCGCCTCGCGAATCGACGATATAGATGTCTGCGTTGCCACCGGCGCCAGAATCGAAGGCGATCTGTTGTCCGTCGGGTGACCAACGAGGAGTTCCAGTCACGGAGTTGAAGCGCGTTAACTGAACCAGGTCACTCCCATCGCTCCGGCACATCCAGACTTCATACGCGCCGCTCCGCGTAGATTCGAAAACAATCTTACTTCCGTCCGGCGAGAACTGCGGACCACTTTCCATTCTCGTGGAAGAGATGAACTTGTCGGGAGGGCCTGCTGAGAGCAATGAACCAAGCTTCCTCCTCCAAATGTTAAGATTCGCCGTCTGCCGCACATACACTAATCGGTCTCCCCGAATCGACGGTTCGATTCCCTCTTCACCAAACGGCAGTCGTTCTGGTTCACCCCCACTGACGGGTATCTTCCAAAGCCAACCAGGATTTACCGGCCAACCCGCATTTGCGAAAACGATATCGCGCCCGTCGGCGGTCCACGTCAGACCCCAGTGGTCTGTATCGTCCGAGATAAGAAGTCGTTCCCCTCCTCCCGAAACCGGCACCGTGTAGATTAACGGGAACGCTTGCGAAACCCTGGTGAACGCCAACGTTTGACCATCGGGGGAGAATGAGGGATTAGAGGCGCCCCTTGAGCGCGGCGGCGAAGTGAGTTTGCGAACTTCCAGCGAATCGAGCGATAGCAAAAAAATGGAGGCACGTTCGTTACGGGCTGCGCGATCCGAAAACGCGAGCAACTTCCCATCGGGCGACCACGAGAGGCGGTTTGCATCCGCAAGGACTTGGTAAAACTCTTGTTCCTCCCAAAGAGTTTCGCGTACCCTGCGCTCAGCGCCTCCCGTGGCGGGGATAATGTAAATGCCGGTTTCACCTCTTAGAATGCGGCAGAATGCGATGTACCGGCCATCGGGCGACCAAACCGGATTGAAGTCGATTGACGATTGCTTCGTCAGTCGTAACGATTCCTCAGTCCCAACGATCTTCACATATAGGTTGAAGTAAGGCCCGGTTCCTCCGTTCCAAACGAAGGCTAAATGCTGGCGGTCTGGCGAAAGACTCGGCGTATATTTTTCGCCAACGTTGGTCACGGCCGGGGTTATGGTCGGCTGACCTGCTTTGGCTCTGGGCGAATGGTCGTAGTACAGAAAAGACAGCGCAAGAGCGCACACCGTTAATCCGCCTAAAACAAGGTTCCTGGCAGTGAGCAGCCACTGCCACCGTCTGGGCCGGGCTGATGGCGTGCTGCTGGGTATCTCAACATTGCCAATGAAGCGATACCCTCGGCGAGCCAGTGTCTCAACGAAGATGGGCCTTTCCGCAGATTCCCCCAGCGCGTCGCGCAACCTCTTGATGGCGGCATTCAGGCCATGATCGAAGTCAACGAAGGTGTCCGCCGGCCAGAGCTTGCTGCGCAGGTCCTCTCGGGTGACGACTTTTCCCGGCTCCTCAAGCAGCGCTACCAACAGTTGAAACGGCTGTTCCTGGAGCTTTACCTTTTGTCCCCGCTGGCGCAGTTCCCCAGTCTGAAGATTCACCTCGAAGGTACTGAAACGGATAATTCGGGATGAGGAATTGGTTGACACGAGAACTTCCACTGGCCGAAGTTTAACACCTTTCGGGCACAGTTCCGACTTGCGGTCATCCAGTACGGGTTCGGAGAGCAATGGTTTCTTTGGTCGTGTTTTCACTCGGACAAAACACCTCTGCAAAAGCTTCGAGTCATCTGGGAGAGAAACTCTACCGACTTGCTCGGCTACTCCCGTGTGGTCGGCTACACGGAAGTTGGCCAGAAACGGCGCTCGAGGACATCGCAATGCGAACGGCACGCCGAATCGCCGGCATTTCCTCCAACGGAACTTCTGGCTCTTAGCGTCAGCTTCATATCTAGGAACAATGCGTTAACCAGCTATTGAGTCCTTATCGCTACGGGTATCCCCCTGCTGGTGGTTGAATCTGTATAATGCCTACCAAACAATGTCGCTCTCCCTTGGCACAAAGCTAGGGCCTTATGAGATCGTCTCGCTACTGGGTGCGGGCGGGATGGGGGAGGTGTATCGCGCTCGAGATGCGAAACTTGGGCGTGACGTGGCAATTAAAGTGTTGCCACAATTGTTTGCAGGCAGCCCTGAAAGAATGGCTCGTTTTGAGCGAGAGGCCAAACTGCTCGCTTCCCTGAATCACCCCAACATCGCATCGATCTACGGATTTGAAGACTCGGGCGGTGTCGGCGCTCTGGTGATGGAGTTGGTCAGCGGACCGACGTTGGCCGAACGGCTTCAGCAAGGACCACTTCCCTTGGACGAGGCGTTGCCGCTATCGAAACAAATCGCCGAAGCACTGGAGTACGCACACGAGCGCGGTATTGTACACCGGGACCTGAAGCCCGCGAATATCAAACTCACAAGCGACGGTGCGGTGAAAATTCTGGATTTTGGGTTGGCGAAAGCGATCGAAGGTGAAGTGACTTTGACCGACATTTCCACGTCACCGACCATCAGCCGTATGGCGACCCAGGCGGGAATTATTCTGGGTACCGCAGCCTATATGTCGCCGGAGCAGGCGAAAGGGAAACCGGTCGATCGGCGTGCCGATATCTGGGCGTTTGGATGCGTTCTCTACCAGATGTTGAGCGGGAAAGAGGCGTTCAGCGGTGAGTCTGTGACAGACATTCTGGCGGCCGTGGTACGCGGGGAGCCGGACTGGTCGCAACTGTCAGCGAAGACACCTGGGCGCATACGCGAACTTCTACAGCGATGCTTGGAAAAAGAACCGAAGAAAAGACTGCAGGCGATCGGTGAAGCGCGGATAGCGCTGGAAAAATATCTGTCCGATCCAATGGGGGGCGAAGCATCGGGCGATGCCGCGAGAGGTGTGCAGGCAGAGCAGGCGGCAGAATCGAGGAAGCACCGGGCGGTTTGGGGAGTATTGGGAGTGGTTGCTCTGGTGGCGGCGTTGATAGTTGGATTGTTCAGCTATTTTCGCGCGCAACATCCAGCCACAGAAGCGCGGGCGATTCGTGCGCAGATCAAGCCGACAGTCTCGTCGAGCTACCAATTTGAGAGTTGGAGCTCGGGGTTCGCGCTATCGCCGGATGGACGCTGGGTAACCTACGTAGCAAAGACGGAGGAGGGGAAGTCGCTATTGTGGCTCCGCGCGATCGACGCGATCCAGGACAAACCGTTGCAGGGGACGGAGAAGGCGCAATTCCCGTTTTGGTCGTCGGAAAGTCGATTTATCGGGTTCTTCGCAGATGGGAAGTTAAAGAAACTGGAAATAGGAGGAAGCACCGTAAGCGTGATTTGCGATGCGCCCGTGCCTCGAGGAGGAACGTGGAATAGTGATGGCGTGATCCTGTTTACTCCCACAGTGGCTTCGCCCGTGATGCGTGTATCGGCGAGCGGCGGGCAGCCGGTTGCAGTGACTTCAATGAGTCTGAACGAGAACGAAAACTCGCACCGTTGGCCAAATTTCCTGCCCGATGGAAAGCATTTTCTCTATCTGTCAATGCGGGGTCTTTCGGCACCGGATAATCCGACCAACACGATACAAGTCGGATCGTTGGATTCAAAAGAGCACAAGGCACTATTCAACTCCGACGGAAAGGTAATTTACGCATCGGGGCAGTTGCTCCACCTGCGACAAGACGTGTTGGTGGCTCAACCGTTCGATCTGGAAAACTTGGAGCTAAGGGGCGAGGCGGTTCCGGTTGCCGAGCAAGTTGCTTCGGCAAGCGTGTCAATGGGTCTCTTCTCGGCTTCCCAAACGGGGCTGCTGACTTACTTGGATGGAGCTCTGAGCACGGAGCGGCAACTCACGTGGAGGGACCGAAACGGGAAGAAAATTGGGAATCTTCTGGGGCCTGATCTGTACCTTGATCCGGTTTTTTCGCCAGATGCAAGAAAGTTAACGTTTCTGACGGGGGCCAGGGTGATTGATGTCTGGCTGTATGATTTTGCCAGCCAGGTGAAGACACGGCTGACGTTTGCAACGCCAGAGAAAGAGACCAACATGTTTAGCAGTTGGTCGCCGGACGGGCACTCGCTGATCTACCTTTCTTATGGAGAGGGAAAGTATTCGATCCATCGCAAACCGCTGGATGGAGCCGGAAGCGACGAATTGTTGCTGGAGGAAGCGTCAGACGCGCGACCCGTTCCGTTCTCGTGGTCACCCGACGGGAAGTTGCTGGCGTATCACCAGTTGAAACAGGGGGAACGTTCGATCTGGATGTTGCCCCTTAAAGGAGAGCATAAGCCTTACCTGTTTCTTAAGGGCGGCTACCGACCACAGTTTTCGCCGGATGGAAAATGGATTGCGTACTGTTCAGACGAAACGGGGAGGCCGGAAGTGTTTGTCGTACCGTTCCCTGGACCTGGAGGTAAGAATCAAGTTTCGAGTGATGGTGGTTGCCAGGCACGTTGGCGAAAGGACGGCAAAGAACTGTATTTCGTAGGCAGAGACCGGATGATGACGGCGGCAGTTGTGAGAACGAGCGATTTGAGCTTCCAGATTGCCGGACTGCGGCCGTTGTTTGAGACGCACATAGCGGACACGAGCGCTTACAATTACGACGTGACGCCCGATGGACAGCGGTTTCTGTGCAATGAATCGCTGGAGCAATCGACGGCAGAACTGACGCTGATTGCAAACTGGGATGCTGAGCTGAAGAAAAAATGAGCCTGCACCGGGAACGATGTTTTCGCGTTCTAAAATCTTGCCTGCAATTATCTGAGGTTTGTGTCGATACAGAATGATTTGACTGTCGTGTCATCGTACATCAAGTGCGC
>CAVVJG010000037.1:0-115258 GCA_963748365.1 Candidatus Acidiferrales bacterium | reverse complement strand
TTCCAGCGTATTGTGAGGACTGATGCGTCTTTCATCGCCTGCGGGCAGCCGGAAAGGGTTTTCTTCTCCCGCATCAGGACGAAAGATTGATCCACATCACACAAGCCAGGAAAAGCGGGGTAGCAGACGGGCGACCCAATCGTGCTGGCTGAGGGCGCGGCATCGGGCACACTGGGCGAACAGCCCCTGTTTTCGCAACATGCGACGGAAAGCCATGTAACGCTCGGAGTTCCAGATGTTTTTCAGAGGCTCTTCCAGCACATTGCCCATAATGGTTTGCAGCGAGCGGGGATAATATGCTCCATAGGGATTCATCGTCGTGGCGTACCAGGGGTACAGGCACTTGTTGTCCTCGCTGTATGACGGGCTGTAGTAGCGGCGGCGAAGCATACGCGGGTTGTCGCTCATATCCAGATTCAGAGGCACCCGAGATTCCAAGCTCAGCCGTCGGACCAAGGTCAGTTCGCTAGCCAGCAGGTCCGGGTCGATGTCACGAATGTGGTCCGGGAGAAGCCAATCCTCGGGTTTAGGACCAGCTGCTGGGGCCGAGCGCTGATCCTGTGGATCCAGGACAAAGAAGATCGGAGCGACCGACAACGACGCCTTCCACCTCGCCGCGATCGGAACCAATTCGTGAAGGCAGTCCTGGTTGAGTGTCGACACCGTGCAGCCGGCCGAGAGCAAAGGCGTGGTTCGCTTCTGTCGGGCTTGTTCGGCACGCAGCATCGAGACGTTCCTGTCCATTCTGGCGAACATGTTGGGCACACGGCGGATTGAATTGTGAACTTCCGCCGGGCCATCCAGCGAAATGTGCAGCCAATCCAGTCCCGCCGCCGTCAAGTCTCGCGCAACGCTTTCCGTTAGAAGAAATCCGTTGCTGATAATTCCGATCCTCATCCCTAAGTTACTTCCGAACGCAACCAGCTCCGGCAAATCCGGTCTCAGGAGCGGTGCCCCTCCGGTGAACAACACCCTCTCGTTACCCATCTGCGCGCATTGCAGGAGCACGCTCCGGATGGCTTCTGTGGTCAGTTCCTTGCGCCCGCTGGCGACAGATATAAAGGACTGGTCGTCCGTATGCTCGCCGTAGAGCGGACACATACATTGCAGCGAGCGTTACAACGGAAGGTAACCTCGATGGTGAAATTCCGGAGCGGTCCGGCCAAGCTGCCACGCAAGTATTGCGGATAGTACCGCAGCGTCTGAATCCCTGCGCCAACGACCAGTATGAGGCGTCGTCCTAGGATTCGTTTGATAATTGCCTTGACCATAGGTACCACGACAAAGAAAAAATCAGCATTTAGCCCGGGCCCGGAAACTGCAACGCGCATCTCAAATCCATGACGGAGGGAGATTCGACGGCGGCTTCGATTCGCGATCTTAATTCCGGTCTTCTCTATTCCTTCTTCGCAGAAACTGGCGTCAAGAGCGCCGCGTGCCCGTTAATCTGTGCCGTTTGCCAAACCCCCACACTCTGTCCCCACAGATTGATCCCAGAGAGGTCCACGCGGTCAGCAAATCATTTCGCAATGGGCACAATTTATACCCTTGGCTGGGACCCGCAGTGATGGGCGTCACTGGTCTTGGCATCGCTAGCATTAAATAGGTGGAGAGACCGCTGCCCGTCTATTGGTTATCTTTCGGATTGTCGCTAATCTCCAATGAGTTTGCAGACAGTGAATGGTTTGATGGAGATTCGAAATGTTGAAGAAATACTGCATATGTGTTGCACTGCTCTTTCTTTTTTCCCTTTCTCTAGCTGCAAAGATAAATGCGGACACCGTTCAGCTGGCTAGCACAGGGACTGCGATAGATTTTGGGCAGTCTAATTCTAAAGGGAACACAATTGCAGTCGCGCCAAACCCAAATTGGGCTGCTCCACTATCTGGCTCATCTTGCGTATCCTTTGGTTTGACCGGCAATCCATCAAGTCCGGGGTTGGACCGTCAGAGTAATGTCAGATGATTCAGCCACAGTAATCCTAAATGGCGTAATTCTGATGACTGAGGCATCGATGACGGGACGCACCTACTTTGTTTTGCGGTCCTCCCGGTGTATACGTGAAGCCACTTGAACCACAATCAAAAGCCAATGACGAGGACACACTAGTCTCCTGAGTCATTGATTTCTTGCATATTGTTTGTGCCATGTACGGCAAGCGTGCGGGAAGCGAACCGGCCAATGCTGTTGAGGATTGCCTCGGCACTTTTCGTCCACACAAAAGGCTTGGGCCGCTCGTTGTGAATGGTGATGAACTCCAAGATGGCGGATTCCAATTCACGCACGCTGTAGTGCGAACCTCGTTTGATCTGTCGTTGTGACAGTAAGGCGAACCAGCGCTCCACCTGGTTCAGCCACGAACTGTGCGTGGGTGTGAAGTGCAGTTGATAGCGGGGATGCCGCAGAAACCACGCCCGAATTTCCTTGGTCTTGTGGGTGGCATAGTTGTCCAACACCAGATGGACGGTAAGATCGGCAGGAACGGCGCGATCGATCTGATTCAAGAATTTGCGGAACTCGATGGCCCGATGGCGTGGCCAGCACTTGCCGATCACCGATCCGGTGGCGATGTCCAAGGCCGCGAAAAGGCTGGTGGTGCCATGGCGTTTGTAATCGTGGGTTCGACGCTCGGCTTGGCCGGGCAGCATCGGGAGGATCGGTTGGCTGCGGCTCAGCGCCTGAATCTGGCTCTTCTCATCCACACACAGCACCAGAGCGTGATGCGGAGGGTTCAGATACAAGCCTACGATGTCCCGCACCTTATCGACCAACAGCGGATCGTTGGACAGTTGGAACGTTTCGCTGCGGTGAGGACGCAATCCGAACGCCCGCCAGATGCGGCTGACCGTCGATTGACTCAGTCCGGTCCTCGCTGCCAACGCGCGACTACTCCAATGCGTTGCTCCTTTGGGGGCCTCTTCCAAGGTGAGCCGTACGGCCCGTTCGACGCGGTCATCGCCGATCTGTCGTGGCGCTCCCGGTCGTACTTCATCCCCTAAAGCCGCAATTCCACCGGTGATAAACCGATTCCGCCACAACCCCACGGTAAAGCCAGTGGTATGCAGCTTGGCGGCAACGGCAGCGTTATTCTGTCCACCGGCACACTCCAAAATGATGCGTGCGCGAAAGGCCAGGGATCGCGAACTGCGCGGTTGCTGTAACAGTTGTCGCAAGGTTAGCTTCTGCTCTGGACTGACTACCAGATCCTGCTTCTTCGGACGCCCTCGTGGATTCGACATGATCCACGATAAACCCAATACTCTATTTATGCAAGCTATTTATGACTCATGAGACTAGATGAAATCAAGATATTCCACTGGGCCGATAGCTGCCTTTGACGTTCGATACTTCTGAAAAACAGTGCCAAGCGCCTGATCAGCGCGCTTATTCGGAGAAGTTGGTAGTAGTAGCGAGATCAACTCTACCGTTCAATGTCAAAGTATATGCGGGCAGTTACCCGATACTCAGTGATTTTCTTCCCATCAAGCTTCATCTCGAACTCAGCCACCCGCGCCCACCTCATGCCCCGCACAGTCCTCGCAGCTTCGGAAACAGCGTTTTCTGCGGCCTTCGCAAAGCTGTCCTTTGATGCGCCTACGATTTCGATCACTTTTTGCGCCATGAGTTCCTCCTTCGAGTAGGTGGTCAGTATAACCAAAAATGGCAGAAGGCGTGGCGGTTACTCACGAGGCTTCGATGTCAGTCCTGATAAACGCCCAATCGTCCAAGTGGGTTCCGGTGCCCAAGTTACCGGTTTGCCGTAGAGAAGTGGTTTTTCAGATCATTGGCGAGTAGATCCGCCAGTCACTTGAGAAGGCTGAATCGACGCATCAAGGCCTATACGTTGATTGCCATCCCGCTGGAATAAAGAATCTTGGAATTCGGCTTCACTCGATGACGATTTGCACGATCGCGGAGTCATTACACGATACTTAATCTGGTGTTATTTCAAAGAAACTGGCGGGTTCTGATACCCACTAAAAACTGTCAGCCGGTTTGTGATGCGCCAAAAACGATATGGTGAGGGAGAGGCAGAGACACTGGCTGGCTATCAGCTGCTGAGCAAGCAGACCAACTCATCGAATAGCTTTCTACAAGCTGCAAGAAAGGATCTCGCTGCGGATTATGACGGCTTGCATCAGGCGCAAAATGCCGCAAAGTTTCGAGCCGAATATGCTGAGGAACAAAACAAGACAAATATTCCTGCGGCTGTTGCCAGGCGTTAATTTGGGCCACCACGGCGAAACACACTCCTTAACCACTCCAGTCGCGGGGTTCTGACTAAGGCTGCCGGTATCTTGGGTACTAGCTTTGTGCTGCTCGGTGAAGGTGTAAACCATGGCAGCCATGGACGAGTTTTTAGCATGCCCCTATGAAAGCGCCCTGCAGGCGCGCGCTATTTCCTCGATGTGGCGGTGGTCAGTGCCGCAACAACCCCCCAGCACGTTGATGTGAGAGTGGCGGCGCAGCAGCTCGCCATGCTGCGCGCCAAATTCCAAAGGATCGCCGTCGTCGAGGTCTGGTGCTTCGTTGAGTTCCCTATGGCTGAGCCTCGAAGCATTGGCGCGGACACCCCTGAGGCGCTTGACCCAAGGCTGGCTCGATGCAATCGCTGCATCGAAATGCGTGGGATGGGCACAATTGATCATGAAATAGGCAGTCACTTTGTCAGTTGCACCGTCAACAGCATCGATGGCCTCTTGCAAGCTCTGCCCTGTTGGCAGACAACCATCAGTCTCCAATGTGAATGAGATAACGGCGGGCAGCCCTGAGGTGCGAGCTGCGCGAACGATTCCGATGGCTTCCGGTGTGTTCGTGATTGTGATAGCCGTGACGAGATCTGCATCGGTCTCCCGAAAAACGCCAATTTGCCGGCTGTGATATGCCTCCGCCTCGGTCTCACTCATGACTTGGCCGGGGTCATAACCGTCTCCGCGTGGACCCACACAGCCGCTGATGACCATTGGTGAGCGCGGCGTCTCGAATTGCTCACGCAGTGCTCGCATAAAGGCGACGGCCACGCTGTTGGCGTCGGCGAGTGCCACATCAGAATAGCCGAGCTTTTGACCCCAATCAGGATTAGCCCGCCAGGTGGGACTTTCCAGAACAAATCCAAGTCCATTCGCACAAGCGATTGAGGCGTAGCTGCAGTAATATTCGCGGAGAGCTTCTGTTCCGACCTCGTCCTTTAGCAGGTGAAAGGCTGCAAAATAGGGCAGGTCGAAGCTGTCGTGAAATATCAGCGTGGTCTCAAGTCCGCCGTCAGTCAGAAAAATTCCACCATCGAGCTGAGGCAAATGATCGCGGTATTTCAACATCCCCTTCGATGTAAGAAATTCGGCTCTTGGTCATTCTTACACAGAACGTATTTGTAGGATGGCCGGCAAGAACCGTTGTACCGGATGTTCTCGGCGGGTACGTCTAACAAATGCGTCTTCAATGGTCTGATGCGTTTTGCAGCTAAGAAAGCACACAAAGTACCAGGGAACGTTTGGCGCGGTGGATGGGAAGATTGAACAGAGCAGGTGTGAAATGAAAAGGCGTCTCGAGATGGTTGCGGGGATGGCGGTGGGATTGGCAGTGTGCGCGTTGTGGCCGGAAATGCCAGTAGGAATTGCGCAAACGGCAGGACAGGCCGATGTTGCGGTAAAGACGCCTCCTGCGGTGGGAACGATCAAGAACATCAGTGCGGGAACGATCGTGTTGACAACCGAGGGGGGCGGAGAGATCAAAGTGCGGGTGGGAGGCGAGGTGAAGTTTTTGCGCGTGCCTCCAGGTTCAAAAGATTTGAAAGAAGCGATCCCGATACAGGTGAGCGATTTGCAGGCAGGTGACCGCATTCTGGTGAGGGGGAAGCTGGATGATGACGCGGGAATGTTTGTGGCGAGCACGATTATCAGTATGAAAAAAGAAGACCTGGCCGCGAGGCAGGCGCGCGAAAAGGAGGAGTGGCAGCGGCACGGGATCGGCGGGTTGGTGAAAAATGTAGATGCGGGCGCAGGCGTAGTTACCGTGGGAACGATGACGGCGACGGGAAAGAAAGATGTAGAAGTACATGTGGGAAAAACGACGATTGTGCGGAGGTACGCGCCGGGATCGGTGAAATTTGATGATGCGAAAGTGAGTTCACTTGCGGAGATTCACGCTGGAGACCAGTTGCGCGCTCGTGGAATGAAGAGCGAAGACGGAGGCAGTTTGACGGCGGATGAAATCGTTGCGGGAACGTTTCGCAATATCGCCGGAACAGTGGTGGCAGTAGATGCCAACGGCGGGACAGTTACAGTCACGGATTTGTCGAATAATAAAGCGGTGGAAGTGAAGATTACAGCGGAGTCGCAAGTACGCAAGTTGCCGGCACCGATGGCACAGCGGATCGCGATGCGCCTGAAAGGATCATCGGCGGAGGTCACTGCAACAAATGGCACAGCGGAAAAGCCTGACGCGGCGGCCAGCGCCGGCGCACCAAAGGAAAAAACGATGGCTGGTGCGGGGCCAGAAGGTGCGAGCGGGCCGGGAAGAAACGGTGGAGCAGGTGGTGGGGATATGCAGCAGATGCTGAGTAGACTGCCAGTGACGCCTTTGAGCGAATTTCAGAAAGGAGATGCGGTGGTGATTGTCGCCACATCCGGAGATAGTGATTTGAAAGTAGTGGCCATAACATTATTAGGTGGAGTTGAGCCTATCTTTCAAGCCTCGTCGCAGGGGCAAGCGGCATCGATTCTGTCGCCATGGAGCCTGAATAACGGCGGTGGCGGAGACGCAGGTACACCGTAGGGTTGACGCGCGGAACAAGGCAATCCAAGCAAGAGAGCCGGTAAAACCGAATGAAAGACGGAAATTGCAGAGGGATTGCACGTAAGTGGTGTATCGCGACGATATTGAGTTTGGCGATGATGTGCGCCGCGAATGGCCAGGCCTCCACGGGAATGTTGCGTGGACAGGTGAACGACCCGTCGGGAGCGGGAATTGTGGGCGCGACGATATTGGCGATGAACAGCGCGGGAGATGCGAAGGGCGCGACAAGCGGCAAAGATGGGTCGTACGAATTCAAAGAGTTACCACCGGGGACCTACGAGATTCAAGCAACCGCACCCGGATTCGCACTGTACACAAAACCCGGAGTGACGGTGACTGCGGGGCAAACCGCGCACCTAGACGTGCAGATGAGCATTCGGGTTCAGCAGGAAAGGGTGCTGGTCAACGATTCGAGCACTCAGGTGAACGTGGATCCATCGAACAATGCAAACACGATTGTGTTACAGGGGAAAGACCTGGATTCGCTTTCGGATGATCCAGATGAGTTGCAGAGCGAGCTGCAGGCGCTGGCCGGCCCATCGGCCGGGCCTAATGGCGGGCAAATTTATATTGATGGATTTACGGGCGGTCAGTTGCCGCCGAAGGCCTCGATTCGGGAAATTCGAGTGAACCAGAATCCGTTTTCTTCGGAATATGACAAATTAGGATACGGGAGGGTGGAAATATTTACGAAGCCAGGGACGGACAAGTTGCACGGGCAGGTGACAGTGAACGGCAATTCATCGGCGTTCAATGCGCGCAATCCGTTTGAGGTGGTGCCAGAGGGGAGTTCTCCACCGACCTATCATTCTGTGCAGTACAGCGCGAATATCGGCGGGCCAATTAACAAGAAAGCATCGTTTTTCTTCAATATTGAAAGGCGAAATATCGAGAATCTGGGAATCGTGAGCGCGACGGTGCTGGACGCGGATAACCAGATTGTGCCGTTTAGTGCAGCCATTGCCAATCCGCAGAGACGAACCAATCTGAGCCCGAGGTTCGATTACCAGCTGACGCCGAACAACACGCTGATGGCCCGGTATCAATATTTTCGGGACAATGAACAGAATGAAGATGTGGGTCAATTCAACCTTTCGGAAGTAGGGGTGAATAGCTTAAGCACGGAACAAACATTTCAACTGACGGATACGCAGATTTTTGGCGCGCACAGGATCAATGAGCTGCGATTCCAGTTTATCCGCGAGAATGCACAGACAACGCCAGTGAATCCGGCTACGACGGTCCAAGTGGACGGCGCATTTACCGGAAACGGTAGCGGGGGTGGAGGAGAAACGGACATACAGAACCGTTACGAAATTCAAGACACGCTGTTTGAAACTTTTGGGAAGCATGCGATGAAGTTTGGCGGACGGCTGCGAGTAACGAAGGATACGAATTCCACCGCGGCAAATTTTAACGGGCAATTCTCGTTCAACAGCATTGACCAGTACCAACTTTTTCAGGAAGGGCTGACGCTGCCAACGTATTACACACAGACGGCGGGGACGCCGACTTCGGAAGTGACGTGGGTGGATGGAGGAGTATTTGCGCAGGATGATTGGAGAGTCCGGCCGAATGTAACGATAAGCTATGGACTGCGATTTGAAACACAGAATGACTTCAGCGATAAAGTGAGCTTCGCGCCGAGGCTGGGAGTGGCGTGGGGAATTGGGGGCAACACAAAAAAGCCACCAAAGACCGTGCTGCGAGCGGGATTCGGGATTTTCTACGATCGATTTACCTCGAGTCTTGTGCTGGAACAAGAGCGTTTCAACGGCGTGACGCAACTGAGCTACCAGGTGCAGAATCCCACTTTCTATTTGACGAATGTTCCTCCGGTCGACCAGTTGCCGCTGGGAACCGCGCAGTCGATTTACCAGACGAATTCGAATTTGCGGGCGCCGTACACGATGCAGACTGGAATCACGCTGGAACGACAAATTACCAAAAATGCCAATATTGCAGTTACGTATCTGAATTCGCGCGGAGTACAGCAGTTTTATACGAACAACTTGAACCCGGCAGATCCGGAGACCGGTATTCGGGCGAATGGGGATGACAATATATTTCAGTACCAGTCTGAAGGAACCTTCAAGCAGAACCAGCTGATTGTAAACGGAAGCATACGAGCGGGAGCATGGGTTTCCCTCTTCGGGTACTACACTTTGAACTACTCCAATAGCAATACGTCGGGGGCGGGAAGCTTTCCATCGAATCCCTACGATTTGAGCCAGGATTATGGCAGAGCGACGCTTGATATTCGGAATCGAGTGTTCATGGGCGGATCGATCTTGTTGCCGAGAGGATTCCGAGTGAGTCCGTTCCTGATTGCGAGTTCGGGGATTCCATTCAACATAACAACGGGGACAGATCCTTATCAGGATTCACAATACAATTTGCGGCCGGAATTTGCGACATCGTGTTCAACGGCGACGTACATAACAACATTTGGATGTTTCAATGTGGGCACGCCGGGGGTTGGCTTCGTGCCCATTCCAATTAACTATGGCGAAGGGGCGAGGAGATTTTCTCTGAATGTGCGATTCAGCAAAACTTTTGGATTTGGGCCGGTAATTGAAGGTGCCAACGCGGGCGGGGGCGGCGGGCAAATGGGAGGCGGAACATTCGGGCGTGGTCCGGGAGGGCCGGGAAGAGGCGGACCGGGAGGCGGTGGCCCGGGTGGGCCGGCGCCAACGTCAAATCGACGGTATAGCCTGACGCTTGGGGTGAACGCGCGAAATATCTTCAACAATGTGAACGTGGCGGTGCCGATCGGAAATCTTGGTTCGCCCACGTTTGGAGAAGCGAATGGACTGGCTGGAAGGCCGTACAGCGATTCCACCTCAAACCGAAGAATTGACCTGCAACTGACATTTAATTTCTAACGCGAATAGTGGGAACTATTTGCCAGCGATGGGTGTAGACAGCTCCGTAATTTCAAAGCGGAGCTTGCCAACGGCGTCCATCACCAGTTGACGAATGCGAGGATCGCGGGTGATGGAGATGTGCGAGGCATCTTTCACGAGGATATTAGCGATAAGTTTTGTGTGCTTTGGATCTTCCAAGTGCACATTCTTCGTGGTCATAAATGCCAAAGCGTCCCAGGCGTGAAAGATAGCGCCGGATGTAACATTCTTCGGAATGGTGTAGTCGGTGACGCCGACACTATCGATCTGGACGGTTAGCTCAACCGGGATGTGCTTGTCGCGCAGGTCTCTGGCGACGCTAAGCATGGCCCAGCCGCCGGTACTGTGACCCACCATGATGATGCGTGGAGAGGAATCCAATTCCGCAGGAGTAAGAACACCTGGATGCGACGGAAAGTGCGTGAGAATCCAATCGCGACCGGAGGCCCAGGAAATGGGAATAAAAGAGTTCGCACAGACGTCTGGGAAATCGGGGCCGCGCAGTGTGTCGCGAATTTGAACAACGCCGGAGTGTTTGTGATTGGAAGTTTCGAGCGCTCCCACAAAGCCAGCGTAGATAATTTTGCATCCGGGATGTTGGGCAGAGGTTTCAGAAGTAGGGGAAGACTTGGATGCATCGAAGCCTAACTCGCGGGCACTGGAGCTCGGAAGAAGTATTTTCATAAGAAGGAATAGAGCAACGATGATGATTGGAGAGAGCTTGTGCCGAGGATGGGAGGATCGGCGGTGCAAATTGTGTTGAAATGGCACTGAAAACACGTTACGTGGCCATCGATGAAAGGTCAAGGTAAGTGGTAAACCAAGTTGTCGTGAAGTATTAAATTCGGTAGTGGTCGCGATTGGAAGTGAGCTAAGCTTTTTCGGTGTGCGCAAATGGTTGAGGAGCGGTTTGTGGGCAAGCCAATTTTTGGTATCAGAGAGACGAGCGCACTAGCTGAAGCGCGCGATGTGGAATTGGGCATGGATCGGGAGATCAGCCGGCGTGATTTTCTGAACGGCGTGAGCGTGACGGTGGGTGCAGCGCTGGTGGTGCCTGGCGCGATGGCTAGTGGAGTTTTGCTTAACGAAGAAGGATCGTATGCACCGGAGAAACAGCCCGGGTATTATCCGCCGACGAGAACGGGGATGCGGGGAAGCCATGATGGGGCGTGGGAAGTTGCGCATGAGATGCGCGATGGCAAGAGGTGGAGCACCCCGACCAAGGAAGATGAGACTTACGACCTGATCGTAGTGGGCGGCGGAATCAGCGGGCTTTCGGCGGCGTATTTTTACAGGAAGGCGAAGGGGCCTGCCACGCGAATTCTGGTGCTCGATAACCATGACGATTTTGGAGGGCACGCAAAGAGGAATGAATTTCATACACCCAACCGCGTGCTGATCGGTTATGGGGGCGCGCAGACGATAACTTCACCAGATCTCTATAGTCCGGTGGGAAAACAGTTGTTCAAAGAACTTGGAATTGAATTGAAGCGTTTTGAGGAGTATTACGATCAGAACTTTTATTCCTCTCGAGGATTAACAGAAGGGACGTTTTTCGACAAAGAGACATTTGGAGAAGACCGCCTAGTGACCGGACTGGGTGGAAAAACCTCTTCGGAAGCTCTGGCAAAGACGCCACTTTCGGCCGGGACGCAAAAGGATCTTCTGCGGCTTCATACGGAAAAAGTGGATTATCTGGCGGGAATGAGCGTGGCGGAGAAAAAGGAATATCTCGCGAGGACGAGCTACAGGGATTATTTACTGAAGAACGCAAAAGTGGACCCTGGCGTGATCACCTTTCTGCAGACGTCAATGTATGGACTGTATGGAGTTGGAATCGATGCAATTCCTGCAGGCGACATGGCTGGATTTGGCTGGTTACCCGGTTTTGCAGGATTGGGGTTCCAAGATACAGATGGACCGGGAATCGGAGTAGAAGTAACGCGCCGGGATGACGAACCGTATATTTACCATTTTCCGGATGGTATCGGATCTGTACCCCGCTTACTGGTGCGCTCGCTGATTCCGGGAGTTGCTCCCGGGAACACGATGGAGGATGTGGTTGTCGCAAAATTCGATTATGCAAAGCTGGACGATAGTATGTCGGCTACGCGTATTCGACTGAACTCCACAGTGGTGCATGTAAAGAATATCGGCGAAGCAGAGAAGGCCACTGCGGCGGAAGTAACCTACGTGCGGGGAGGGAAGGCGTATACGGTGCGGGGAAATCACTGCATTCTAGCATGCTGGAATATGGTGATTCCGTACATGTGCTCGGAAATGCCGGAGAAGCAGAAGGAAGGGCTGGCGTACAACATAAAAGTTCCGTTGGCATACATCAATGTTCAGTTAAAAAACTGGAGTGCATTCGAGAAGTTGAAAATTCACGGAACTCGGTGCCCAGGCAGTTTTTTCGGAGAGGTGACGTTGGATTTTCCCGTCAGTATAGGGGAATATAAATTCCCACAATCCGCCAGTGAGCCATGCCTGGTGCATCTGCAATACGTTCCAGTGGGCCCGGGCCGAACAGCGCGTGAACAGCAAAGGACCGGGCGAGCGAAATTGTTGGAAACGGACTTTGCGACGTTTGAGCGAAATATCCGTGAACAGATGACACGCATTTTGGGGCCAGGTGGATTTGATGCGGCGCGAGATATTGAAGCGATCACAGTAAATCGCTGGCCGCACGGATATTCGTATGAATACAATTCCCTGTACGATCCGGCTTGGCCAGAAGGGCAAGCGCCGCATGAAATAGGGCGAAAGCCTTTTGGGCGGATCCACATTGCAAATTCGGATGCGGGAGTTTTTGCGTACACGAATGAGGCAATTGATCAGGGGCATCGCGCAGTGCAAGAGATTGTTGCGAAGAAGAGTTAGGCTGTTATGGCGAGATCACGCAAGAAAAAATTGGATAAGGGAACAGAGGCTCGGCGACTGGCGCGAGAGACTGGGCCGGCTCCGGGGACGACACGAGTGATACCAGATAAGAGAAAAAACCCAGCAAAACATAAGAAAAACGAATTACTGGACGAAGGATAGACTTTCGACTGGGTTAACGATAGACGCAGGGCCAATTCCCCTACAAAGATTGGACCAGGGAATCGGATTCCCGGCTAAAGCCCGGTTCCGTCGGTCAACAATTGTCGGGGCTGAAGCCCCGACCCCCTGCAAATGCCTAACAAATAGAGTCGACTGCACTAAAGCGCCAAGATTGCTTGCATTTTAGTTTTGAGAGGCCCGACCGGGCCTAGTTTTTGCTGCCTCAACCAGGCTTGTAGGCGGGAATGACTTCGTCTGGCCGGAAGAGAGGTTTCGGGGCGAGTTTCCCACGCTCCGCCAAATTGGCGGCGATGGCTTCCATATCAGTTTTACTAAAACCCATACAACTTACGGTGATGGTCCTGTCAGGCTCGATCAGGAAAATTGTAGGCACGTTGGTCAGGCTGTAGGCATCGGAGACGGGAAAGGGGTGAGGATCGAGGAGAGTGAGAAACGTCACGCCGTACTCTTCGTTAAAGTGGCGAGTGGGGCGCGAATCGTCCTGCGAGATTCCAACTACAGAAAGGCCGGAACTCCCGAAGCGTTCGTGAAGCCGCTGCAAAAAGGGGAATGTGAACTGACAGACTGGGCATGAGACTTTGAAGAAGGCCAAAACAACTGGACCGGCTGCAAGCAATTCCGTCAAAGAATGCTCTTTGCCGCCGAGTGCCTTCAGGGAAAAGTCGGGGGCAAGCTGCCCCGTCACAAGGTTGGTCATCTGTTTGTTCCGGTCAACCCATCCTAATACTTTTCGAAAGAGATCCATTGTTAGTAGGATAATGCAGGACAGGAAGCATGGGGAAGGATTGACTGAGCAACGATCTCGAGCTATTCAATGACGGAACGCGGATAGCAAAGGCGAGCTTTAAGAGCAAATCCCCCGGCGAATGTTTGACCGAGGGATTCGCGATGTAATCAGATTAACGGATGTTACTTGACGGCTGCTGCCGACGCCTGCTTGTCCGCAATTTCCAGCTCATACTTCTTTCCGGCCGGATAAATTGCGAAGAGCGAGCGGGTGCCGTCTGATTCCTTTCTGGCGCCGTATCCACCAGTGACGTTAGCGGATTGCTTGGTGACCAATGTAGCGGGAACAGTGACAATGCTCTTGCCCCTGCGGATGTTGACCTGAACTGTGGGGCCAGAGCCTTCCCAGTCGACATCATATTTCCCGGCCTTGAGTTCAGTGCCCTGAAGGTTGATCTTATCCGTGAGAGTCAGCGTGCCCCTCTCCTGGGCGAAAGCACCGACTGCGAATAAGAGTGAAGCACCAAATAGAGTAACGATCCTCGACGTTTTCATTACCATCTCCTTTATGATTCCTCATCGCTGGCGGCTACAGTGGAAGTCGCCACACTGCGGAGGTTTCTCTTGTCTCACTTATTGGACGTTGAGAGAGTTGCAAATGTTGCTGAAAAAACGATTACGCAGCACGGAAAAAAGGAATCGCGGGAACAAAATAATTCGATGTAACAATTTGCTTTCGTTCACAATGCAGAAATAATCGACCAAACGCAAGTGGGCAGTGGCGCGCTGGAGTGAAAGTGCAGATGCGGCTAATCGGAATTTCTGTTAGTGAATGGTGCGAGTCTTGCGCTGCATATAATCCATCAAAAGATACTGGCCCAAATTGTAGGGAGTGGTGAAGTAGGCCTTGCCTTTGCACATCTCTGTGATTTTCTGGACGAAATTTACGAGGCTGTAATCGGTAGCAAGCATGAAGGTGTTAATGAGGATGCCGGCGCGTTTGCACTTGTTTACTTCCTGAAGAGTTTCGCCGACGACGAAGGGATCAAGGCCGAAAGCATTCTTGTAGATGCGGCCGTCATCGAGCGTGAGTGCGGAAGGTTTTCCATCGGTGATCATGACGATCTGGCGCATGTCTTTGCGCTGGCGGAGCAGAATGCGTTGGGCCATGCGAAGGCCTTCGCGTGTGTTGGTGTAATAAGGGCCGACTTGAACGCGAGCGAGCTGGCTGAGGGGAACTTCTTCCGCGGAGTCGTGGAAGAGCACGAGATTTAGAGTGTCTCCGGGGTATTGCGTGCGAATCAGATGGGAGAGGGCCAAGGCGACACGTTTCGCAGGAGTGAAACGATCTTCGCCATAGAGAATCATGCTGTGGCTACAGTCGAGAAGAAGGACGGTTGCGCAAGAACTTTGATACTCACACTGGTGAACCATCAAATCGCGATATTGCATATCGAGGGGAACTTTGGCACCCTCGCGTCGAATGGCGTTGGAGAGAGTCTGACTGATGTCCAGATTCATGGTGTCGCCGAATTCGTAGGGGCGAGAGGCGCCCCCGGATTCGACTCCGGTGGAAAGATCGCGAGTGCTGTGACGGCCAAAACTGCTGCGCCCCAGCGAGCCCAGAAGATCTTTGAGAGTTTTGAATCCGAGGAAATCGATGGTTTTATCGGTGATTTCAAATCGGGCTTCAGGATTCTCCTGTGGCTGCCCGAGTTGGCCGCCGGGAGTAGCCTGAGGAGGCGGTGTAATCTGCGGAGGCTGATGCGGATTGATGAAGCCTTCCTGAGAGAGGCGATCCACGAGTTTCTGAACGAGGTCGCGGACTTCCTTATTGTTCAGCGCGCCGGGGTCTTGAAGCATCTTACGCACTTCTTCGGTGATAGAGTCATCGGGAAGGAGGTCGCCTTCCTGCAGGGCACGGAGAATGGCTTCGCGAAGGGCTTCCATGGAATTGGCGGCATCGAATTCGGACAGGCCATAGTATTGGGATTCGAAACCGCTCTGCAAAAAGAAGTCACCCAGACGCTTCATCAACTCGTCCAAGTCGACAACGTCGGCCGGCTCTCCGGTATATTTTCCGTATTTGATGACTTTCATAAGGGCCTCAATGCAAAAGGTGTCTCGCTCTGATGGGAATTGTCAGTTGTAACCGCGACGTTGGCGACCAGGAGTTTCACGCGGTTCCTGCGGACGTTGCTGCTTCTCTGCGTAGAAGCCGCGTTCCTCGGTGCGGCCAATGCGACGATGAGCCCAAAGTCCTTCGAGAATCAGCTCAGCAGCGGCGGCGGCGTGAGGTTCATCCTTGCGATTCCTAACGCCTAACTTGTCGACATGCTCAAAGATGTCCTGAATCCTGGAAAGCTGCTGATACCGCTGAGTGTTGGAAATGACATCTGGAAATTTCAATTCACCGCCCAGCTCGAACCACTGGATGACGGACTGAAAATTTACATTGGCGAAATGTTTGCTGAAAATGCGGCCGATGGCAGCGCGAATGAGCTCGCGAGCGATGGTTTCAGCGCCTTTGAGTTCACCTTCATATTCCAATTCGAGTTTGCCGGTGATGGAGGGGAGTGAAGCGTAGAGATCGGTGACGCGGGCCACAGCGAGCTTTTCACCAGTGCGGGCCGCGCGCTGCTCGGCACTGCTGACGATATTCTCCAGCGTGGAGATGGGAAGGCGCTGGCTGACACCGGAACGCTTATCGACGCGCTTGTCTTCGCGGGCCTGGAATGCAGTTTCCTCAACGACTTCACGAAGATAATCGGGCACTTCCACGGTGATGGAATCTTCGCGATCAGTCCAGGCTTCCTGCGCGGTGATGGCAATGCCTTCCTGAACAGTGGCCGGATAGTGAGTGCGAATTTCGGCTCCGATGCGATCCTTAAGAGGGGTGATGATTTTGCCGCGTGCGGTGTAGTCTTCAGGATTGGCAGTGAAAACCAGGAGGACATCGAGCGGAAGACGGAGCGGGTAACCCTTAATCTGGATGTCACCCTCTTGCATGATGTTGAAGAGACCCACCTGGATTTTTCCAGCGAGATCGGGAAGTTCGTTAACGGCGAAGATGCCGCGATTGGCACGAGGAAGAAGGCCGTAGTGGATGGTGAGTTCGTCGGAGAGATCGCGGCCGCCACGAGCGGCGCGAATGGGGTCGACATCGCCAATGATGTCGGCGATGGTGACGTCGGGAGTGGCGAGTTTTTCGACGTAGCGCTGGTCGCGAGGCATCCAAGCGATGGGAGTGTTGTCGCCTTCGGCAGCAACACGTTCACGGCATGAACGGCAGATGGGGCGAAGAGGGTGATCGTTAATTTCACAGCCGGCGATGACGGGAATTTCAGGGTCAAGAAGCTGAATCAGGCCGCGAAGAATGCGGCTCTTGGCCTGACCACGGAGGCCTAGAAGAATGAAATTGTGACGAGAGAGAAGGGCATTGACGATTTGAGGGACGACGCTGTCTTCGTAACCGTGAACACCGGGAAAGAGAGGTTCGTTGCGCTCAATGCGACGGAGGAGGTTTCGGCGAATTTCATTTTTTACGGAGATGGAAGTTGCATGCGCGTCAAAATCCGGGATGCGCTTCCATTCACCGATTGTTTTTGGACGCGATTGTCCAGAAGAAGGATAGAGAGAAGTGGTTGCTGTCATGAGCCCTCAAATCGCGAGAATTAATGTCCCGCATATATATGATGCAGTTTTGGACAAATGATGAACAAAGCTAGTTGAAACCGTGACCATTGCCAGTAGAACGCTGGCGCAACCCTTCTTCCTTCTGTAGATGCGGGGCCCAGTCACGAAGATACCCAAGAAGTCGCTCCTGCCGCTCGTCTTCAGAGCGAAGCTCGAGGATCTGCTGCTTCCAGAGCAAGTCGAGAGGAAGAGCTGCGGCGATGGCGTAGGAAAGTTGATTAGAAAGGGGAGACTCGAGGTCTTTGGGAAGACTTGAATAGAGTATGGTATGGCAGGTTTCGTAAAGTTCGATGAGATACTTGCGCTGCGCGGTGTCGGGGCGAGAGTCGCGATCTTCGAGGTAGTCGATGTCGCCTCGGAGGAGGGAGTCGTCGGTCTGAATATCGTTAACCTGGAAGGGGTCGCGGCCCACAGTGATGATATCCATTCGGCCATCTTCGTAAGTTTTGAGAAGTTCAAGGATTTCCGCGGTACAACCGACATGGACTACACCATTTGGCATGGCGAGGAGCAAGCCGAAAGGGGACTTGTTGTCGAAGCATTCGCGGACCATGCGGCGGTAGCGCGGCTCAAAGATGTGCAGGGGAAGCTGTTCGCCGGGGAAAAGAACGACGTTGAGAGGGAACAACGGGATGCGATCAGCTGGCATAGTTTGCCACCCGAATGATACCAAAAGCGTCGCGAAGGGGAAGCAGACTGTTACTTGAGATTGGCGACTGGTGGAGCGGTGGCGACAAAGAGGCCATAAACGAAGTTGCCAGAAGTGAAACCGGAACGCATGGCCTGGAAGGCCTTGAGATAGCTGAGAAATTGCGGACCGTGCTGGAGTGCGAGATCCCAGAAAGATTTGTGTTTGATGATGTCGAGAGAAATGTCCCAGGTCTTGGCGCAGTTTTTGTTGAGTACCTGACGATGGGTAACCTGGAGGCCGCTGGAGGTGAGAAAGGATTCGTAGTCATCCATGGTCTGAAGTTCGACAAACATGCCGCGCTCGATGGGCTCAATGAATTTGTGAGTCTGTGCGGGCGTAAGGCCCTCTTTCTTGAACCAATCGGTGAGAGCAAATGTGCCGCCGGGTTTGAGCAATTTCACGGCGGAGGCAAAGAATTTTTTGCAATCGTGATAGTGGGAGATAGACTCGGTGGACCAGAGAAGATCAAATTGCTTGTGAAAGGTCATAGCTTCCGCGTCCATCAAGAGGAACTTGGAGTCCAGGCGACTTTCGGTGGCGGCTTTGGTGGCCATTTCTATTTGGACGGGCGAGATGGTGATGCCGACGGTGGAGGCGTGAAATTGTTCAGCCAGATAGAGGCTGGTAGCGCCCATGCCGCAGCCGATGTCGAGGATATCGGAACCGAATTTAATGTTGGCGAGGTCGGCGAGGTGCTCGATCAATTGGACCTGGGCGGTTTCCTTTGATTCGTCTCCGATGATCCAATAGCCGTGATGAAGGTGCTCGCCCCAGAGAGTACGGTAGTACGGACTGACTACATCATAGTGTTCGACGATTTTGAGCTTGTCGTTTGGACGAGGGAGTGTGTGCACACGGGTCCCATTAAAAGTATTTAGTTCAGGGCGCGATTTATTGTAACTAAGCAGGCAGGTAATGCAAGCGGATACGGGGAGTTCGACGAAGAAGGCAGAGTGAAAATCGAGCAGAGGCCGCTAACCAAGGTCGGCCAGGTGTGATTCCATTTCAGATCGGGCGTGCTGATTGCCGACACGAATGGCGGATTCGATGCCTTTGTTAAGTACAGACTTAGCCTCGTCGATTCGGTCGTTTTGTGCGAGCATCTGGGCGTACATCTGGTAGGCGGGAACATAATCCGGATTATTTACAAGAAGGGTCTTAAAGTGAGTATCGGCAGTGTCGAGCTTGCCTTGGCGGAAACAATCGAGCGCGATGCCATAGCGCGCAAAGGCATCGTTAGGGTTTTGCGCGAGAAATTCTTCGAGTTTCTGGCGACGTGCTTTACTTTGTTCGTTCATGGTGGTCTCTCGTATTATACGTGCAGGGTGCTGGTTGCCGACAATATGCAACCGAATCGACGGACAGGTTGCTGAACGAGCAAGTGAGGAGAGCGATGAAGAAAGCCGGTTCGATGAAGAAGAGGGGAGTCGGAGTGAAGGGAAAACCGGTGAACGCTTCGGCGTCTGCGATGGCAGAGGTGGTGCTGCCGGCGGAGACGAATGCGCTCGGGAAATTGCTTGGCGGGCACGTGATGCACCTGGTGGATATCGTGGCGGCGATGGCGGCCAGCCGGCATTCGAACAGTTACGTGGTGACGGCATCGGTGGACTACATTGACTTCCGGAATGCCGTGAATCTGGGCGAGATCGTGATGCTTAAGTCACACGTAAACCGCGTGTTCAACACTTCGCTGGAGGTAGGCGTCGAAGTGTTTTCGGAGAATTTATTGACGGGAGAGAGAAAACAGACGACCACGGCATACGTGACGTTCGTGGCAATCGATGAGCATACGAAACAGCCGAAGGCTGTGCCGCCATTGATTTTGCGGACCTCGGAAGAGAAGAGACGGTGGAGAGAGGCGGCGCAGAGGCGTGAAATTCGTTTGGCGCATCGACATGGGAAGAGGAGTTAGAGAAGGGAATTCCTCATTGAATCTTGCATTGTGGGTCGGTTGAAATCCTTCGGTCGCGGAAGGCGCTCTCTCAGGATGAAAGCGCGTTCTATTGTTTTGTTAGGTTAGTTGGCGAAGCTGATGCGGATTTCTTTGGCAATTTGCATGGCGTGTTCGACGCAGGTGCCGATGGCGGGACCGTTCAGGAAGTTGCCAGAAAAATAGAGGCCGGGAAATTTGGAGCGGGTGGCGTTGAGAGCAGTTAGACGTTCGGTGTGGCCGAGATTGTATTGCGGGATGGCGCGGGGCCAAATCGTGACATTTGTGAAGACGGGTTCTTGCTTAATTCCAAGGAGTGGCCTGAGTTCTGCGTGGACTTGAGCCGCTAGTGCTGCGGGTGGTTGACGGAGTGCATCAGGATTTGTTGCGCCGCCGACAAAACTGGTGAGAAGAGCATGGCCGATCGGTGCACGACCGGGGAAGAGCGACGAGTTCCACACGGTGCCGAGGACCGATAGGGCGGAAGAGCGCGAAACGAGAAAACCAAAACCGGCAAGAGGGTTAGCGACGCCTTCCTTGCGATAGCCCAGAGAGACCACGGCCACACCGGAATATTCCACTGGAGCCAGGTGGGATTCGAATGACGGATCAAGCGGCGCGAGAAGCTTTGCGCTCACGCTTGTGGGAGTTGCCAGCACAAGGCGCTCTGTTTCCACGATTTCCTGGCCTTTGGGCGTGCGCAAAGTGATGCGGAAACGAGGAGCCTGCGGTTCACGTCCGGAATCCAGCGCACCGATGGACAAGACTTCTATGCCACATAGCAATTGAGCACCCAAGACATCCGCGAGAGCGCGGATCAGGCTCTCATTTCCTTCTTTGAAGGTCTGCAAAAGAGGCCTTTCACGAGGGCCCGCGTCGAGATCTTTATTCGCTTTTCTTGCTTTCAAAACTTTAAACATGCCGCGAATGACGCTGCCGGAAGCCTGTTCAGCTTCGTAAAGGATGGGGAAGGCGGCACGAAGACTGAGTTTTTCGGGGTCACCCGCATAGATACCGGATACAAAGGGGCCGACGAGGCGATCGAGCAAGGTGGTGGAAAATTTCCGGCGGGTGAAGCTGGCGACGGACTCATCGGGTTCAGGGCCGCGAGTTGAGCCGAGGATGTCGCGGATGACGGAGCTTCGAGTTCCGCCACTAAAAAATGAAGAAGCGAGAATCGCGGGGCTCATGGGGACGTTTTTGAGAACTCCCTCGATCAGGACGTAACGAGGGGCTTTTGGATCAGCGAGAACGCGGTCCGATAGCAATCCCAAGTCCGTGCAGAGAGAAGTGATGTGGGAATTACCGCTAAAGCTTTGCGGACCGCATTCCAGCAAATAGCCGTCGCGCTTCACGGATTGAATGACGCCGCCGGGGCGCGAAGCAGAGTCGACAATGAGTGTGGAGATGCCGGCCTTCTGCAAGGCGAAGGCGGTGGTGAGGCCTGAAACTCCGGCGCCGATGACAAATGCCTGGATTTGCGTCGCCATGAGTATGGGTTGCCGAGTCAGAGAGTCTTCGAGAAAAGCGGCTTGGAATCAAGCTGCTGTCTTTCGAGATAGGGATCGAACACCATGGCTAAGTTGCGGATGAAGATACGGCCCAGCCACGCGGTTCGAATCTCCTTGTCGGTGACAACGACAAGGCCATCTGTCTGCGGCATTTTGAGATGTTCCAGTTCCGGAGCGAAATATTCGTCGAAGTTGATACCAAACTGTTTGGAAATTTCCTCTTTGACGATCACAGTGTGGCAGAGAAGGCGGCTGATAACCTCGCGACGGAGAATGTCATCGGGGGAGAGACGGTAGCCGCGCATGGTGGCGACGCCGCGCTCATTGACAGCTTTTTCCCAGGATGGAATGTCGCGATAGTTTTGCGCGTAGGTGTCCTGGATGCCGCTGATGGCGGTGATGCCCATGCCGTAGAGATCGGCACCCGCTTTAGTAGTGTAGCCCTGGAAATTGCGATGAAGGGTGCGATTACGCTGTGAGACGGCGAGTTCGTCGTTTTCCTTCGCGAAATGGTCCATGCCGATATAGAGATAGCCTGCTTCGAGAAACTTCATCAAACCGCTGCGGAAAATGTCGAACTTCGACATGCCCTCGGGAAGAAACTTGACGAAGGAGCCTTGCTGCTTCTTTAGCCAGGGCACATGGGCATAGCTGAACATGGCGATGCGATCGGGAGAGAGACCAACGATCTGTTCGACGGTATGCGCGAAACTGTCCGCAGTTTGATGCGGAAGGCCGTAAATGAGGTCTACGTTGATGCTGTCAAAACCGAGCTGTCGGGCCGCGGCGATAAGATCGCGCGTGACTTCGTAAGGCTGAACGCGATGGACGGCTTGCTGAACCTCGGGCTTAAAGTCTTGAATGCCCATGCTTAGACGATTGAAGCCCATCTTTCGGATGGATTGCATGTGAGCAGGAGTTGTGACCCGGGGATCGACTTCGATTCCAATTTCGGCGTCTGGAGCAAACGTGAAACGTTCCTTGGTGTAGGTGAAAAGGTCTTCGATCTGTTCCGGAGAAAGGTAAGTGGGAGTGCCGCCACCCCAATGGAATTGGGTCACGTGACGATCGCGAGAGACGCCGCGGGCGATGCGATCGACTTCTTTTTTCAGGATCGCGAGATACGGCGGTGTGACGCCTTTATCTTTCTGGATAACGACGTTGCATGCGCAGAAAAGGCAGAGGCTTTCGCAAAAGGGCAGGTGCATGTACAGAGAAACGGGCGAGCGCTTTTTGTCGGCAGCAGCGATGGCGTCTTCAAAATCTTTCGGGCCGAACGAATCGGTCCACACGGGGGCGGTGGGGTAGCTGGTGTAGCGCGGACCGGGCCGATTGTAGCGTACGACAAACTGTTCACCGACCAAAAGTTCCTGATGCATCTCGCGGATGCTTGGGTTCACTAATGACAAGGCGCAAACCTCCTCGGGCGCTCAGAGGCGCGATGATACGGGCGAAGCAGCTTCGTTAAAAACAGCTTGTTGGCCCGTGCGGATGAAGAGCTGAGCGTTTTCTACCGGTGTATGCTGGAGAATTCCGTGGCCAAGATTGAGAATGTGGCCACGACCGGAAAGTTCAGCAGCGATGTCCAGTGTCGTGTTCCGAATTTTATCGTGTGAAGCGAAAAGAATAGCAGGGTCGAGATTGCCCTGCAGAGCGACGCCGGGTCCAGCCAGTTTGCGAACTTCGGAAAGTGGAATCCGCCAGTCCACGCTGAGGACATTGGCTCCAACGCGCACAATTTCGGACAACAGATGATGTGATGCCTTGGTGTAGTAGATGATGGGGACACAGGCGCCCAGGCCGGCAATAATTTCCTGAACGGCGGGCACGACGAATTCGGTGTAGTCCTGCAACTTAAGTTCGCCACACCAGGTGTCGAATAACTGGACAGCAGTGACTCCGGCCGCGATTTGTGCCTTCAGATAGAGAATAGTGGCTTGCGCGATCTTGTGAAGCAGTTCGCGGAAAACTTCGGGCTCGCTGTAGAGAAAATTCTTTACGGTGGTGAAACTTGCTTTGGTGCGGCCCTCGACCATATAGCAGGCCAAGGTCCAAGGAGAGGCGGCAAAGCCGAGAACAGGAACGTCGGGGCCAGCCAGTTTTGTGGTGCGACGCAGAGCTTCCATCAGAAAGCCGGTCTCAACTTCCGGATCGAAAATGTGGAGTTTTTGGACGTCGGCTGCGTTGCGCACGGGTTCGGGCAGGTTTGGTCCAGCGTCGCCAAGCTCCAAGGGAAGGCCCATGGCTTCGGCGGGGATCAGAATGTCAGAGAAGATGATGATGGCGTCGACGTCGAGGCGGCGGAAGGGTTGTATGGAGACTTCGACGGCCAGATCGGGTGTCTTGCAGACGTCAAGAAATGAGTGCTTGGCGCGAATTTCGCGGTATTCGGGGAGGTAGCGACCAGCCTGGCGCATCATCCAGACGGGGAGGCGAGGAACGGGTTCGCAGCGGCAGGCACGCAGGAACAGCTCTTTTCGGGTCAAAGAAGTGGCCTGATAGTTCATATGGTATGGCAAGGATAGCAAAAACGAGATGAACTTGCCTGTGATGCGGGGCATTGACTGCTTCAAAGGGGCTCCCAGGTAGATGGCGAGGTGATAGAGGCAAGAAGACAGGTCGATGACGCGTGTCATTGACGGAGGGCAGCGGGTGGCTTTATGAATGCAGCACAGCCGAAAGAGGCGGCGGCGAGTTCCCTGCGAGGAGTGGGGGATTGAGCTATACTCAAAATATCCTATGAAACGCGCAAACTGGGCAGAAGCGCGCTCCCGCACTTACCCAGATCGGCGTGGACCGAGCCGATGACTCACACCTTTGTATTGATCACCGTAGTGGCGTACCTGCTCAGCATGGGCTTGTACGCAAGGTACTTGTACACCGGGCAGGAAGTGACTGGGCGATTTGCCACATTGTTGATGTTCTTAGGGTTAGCGGCGCATTATGTTTCGCTGCTTCTGAGGGCAAGAGGTACGCACACGGTTCCTTATCATGATTTACAAGGTTCCATGTCGCTATTTGGCTGGCTGCTGGCGGTGACCTATTTGTGCCTAGAGATCTACCACCGGCAAAGGACGGTCGGGGCTTTCGTGGTGCCGATCATTCTGGCGTTCTTTTTTGCGGCTTACCTGGTGCCGAACCATCCGGGCTCGCCGATTCCGGCGAAAGGCGTGGTGTTTGCGTTGCATGTCACGTTGAGCATTCTGTCGTACTCGGCTTTCGCACTCTCGTGTGTGTTGAGCTTGATGTACCTGGCGGAAGAGCGACTGCTACGCATGAGGAAACTCAATGAAGTAGTCTGGCGCTTCCCGGCGTTGGATCTGCTCGAGAGAATGAGCTATACGAGTGTGCTCGTGGGGCTGGTGACCATTGCGGTCGGGACCGTGTTGGGGTATGTGGCACTGGACCGGCAGGCGAGCGGCCTGATGTTTGATCCCAAATATGCGGTTACATTACTGGTGTTGCTGCTGTACGCGGTCTATTTTCGATTGGCGCGAACAACGGGGTGGCGCGGCGCGCGCGCTTCAAAACTGTGCGTGTTTAATTTTGTGCTTGTGGTACTGAGCTTCACGGTGGTGAATCTGTTTATCTCGCAACATCACCGTTTCCTATAGGAGTGCGCTAATTAGCAGCATGGAAATTGTATTAGTCGGCCTGAATTTTCGCACAGCGCCCATAGAGGTGCGGGAGAGAGTGTCTTTCTCCGCGGAGCAGGCCCAGCGAGCGGCCGAGGAACTGCGCGCACAGGGAATTCTGGAAGAGACATTAGTACTGAGCACTTGCAATCGAAGTGAAGTGTATGGAGTGCACGCCACAGCGAATCGGGAATCTGCCGGCGCGCTGAGCACGTTTCTGAGTTCCTTCCACTCCCTGCGACCAGACATGCTGAGCCCCTCGCTATACCACCACTATGACCATGACGCGGTGAGGCACCTTTTCCGCGTGTCAGCGGGATTGGAATCAATGTTGTTGGGCGAGGCGGAGATTCTGGGCCAGGTGAGAGAAGCGTATCTGCGAGCGCATGAAGGTCACGTTACGGGACCGGTGCTGAACCGATTGTTTCAGGGAGCGCTGGAGATTGGAAAGAGGGTTCGTGCGGAAACGGAGTTGGGGACACGGCCGATGGGAGTGGCGTCGGCGGGGATTAAGCTGGCCGAGCGCATTTTTGGAAAATTGAACGAGCACACAGCGCTCGTGCTAGGAGCGGGGACAATCAGCGAGCAGGTCGTGTCGCAATTGCGCGACCGGAATATCGGGAATCTCTATTTGAGTAACCGGTCGCGAGAAAAGGCCGAGGAATTTGCGCAGCAGTACAAAGGGAAAGTGATCGAATGGGGGCAATGGGACACAGCGCTGAAATTGCCGGACGTGATCGTGTCGGCGGTGGGAGTGCAGGAAGCGTTGTTGACACGTGCGATGATCGAAAAGGCCATGGCGGCTCGCGGAAACAGGGCGCTGTTTCTGATGGATCTGGGATTGCCACGCAACATTGAGCCTGCGGTGGCGGATTTGTACAACGCGTATTTGTACACGATGGACGATTTAGCGGAAATAGTGCAGCAGAATCGAAGTGCCCGACAGAGTGAAGTTCCAAAGGCGGAGTCGCTGGTGGAAGAGCACGTCGGCAAGTTCATTTCCTGGCAGGCGAGCGTGGAATTGATTGGAGTGCTGGATACGCTGCGGGACAGCTTGAAAGAAAGGCGCGCCGCTTACCTGCATGAAAAGTTGAGCGGAACGAACCATTTTACGGCCGATGACCGGGATACTATCGGCAAGATGATGGACGAACTGATCGAAAAGCTATTGATTGTGCCCGCGGAACGGCTGCGCACGGAAAAAGAGTTGCGCAAGAAAATTCAAAACGTGGAAGCGATACGAGAACTCTATCTTTCAGACCGGGAGAAACCGTGAAGCCGCTCCGAATTGGGACAAGAGGAAGCATCCTGGCGCGATGGCAAGCGGAATTCATCCGCAAGCAGTTGTTCCAAGTGGCAGGCGTAGAAACAGAAATAGTGATCATCAAGACGTCTGGTGACAAAATGCAGCAATCGTCCCTGGCACAAATTGGCGGGAAGGGGATCTTCATCAAGGAGCTGGAAGAGGCTTTGCTGGAAGAGAGTGTGGATCTGGCGGTACACAGCGTGAAAGATATTCCGACAGAGACACCTGGACGCTTGTTCTTCCCTGCGGTGTGCCGGCGCGATGATGTGAGAGATTGCCTGATCTCGAATGCGGGGACGCCGCTGGCGAGTTTGAAACAGGGGGCACGAGTAGGGACGGGCAGCCTGCGACGGCAAGCCCAATTGCGGCACTTTCGGCCAGATTTGGATATACGGGAGCTGCGTGGAAATGTGGATACACGACTGCGCAAGGTGGAGAGCGGGGAATACGATGCCATCGTTTTGTCGAAGGCGGCGCTCGACCGCTTGGGATGGAGCCAGAGGATTACAGAGGCGCTACCTACGGAAATATCACTCCCAGCGGTGGGACAAGGGGCAATTGCGATTGAATCGCGCGTAAAGGACGAGGAAACGGGGAAAATCCTTGGAAGATTGGATGATCTGGAGACGCGAACGGCGATCATCGCCGAGCGGGCATTGCTTGCGGCATTGCACGGTGGCTGCCAGGTGCCGCTGGGCGCGTGGGCGCGATTGGAACGCGAAGAATTATTGATGGAAGCGGTGGTATGTTCCGTGGATGGTGCGCAATATGTGCGGCATCGTGCGGTGGCACCGCCAGAACAAGCTGCGGAACTTGGCGAGCACATGGCGCGGTTGCTCATAGAGGGCGGAGCCCGGAATATTCTTGATGAGGTAAACAAATCGCGTGGCTGAAACTTCGAAAATTCTGAGCGGGAAGCGGATTGTGATTACACGGGCCGTGGAGCAGAGCGAATCCATAGTGGAAGCGCTGAGGGAGAGAGGTGCGACACCTGTTCTTCTGCCGATGGTCGCATTTGCGGCGCCGGATGATGCTTCGCTTCTGGATGAGTCCCTGCGGAACTTGCAGCAATTTGATTGGATATTTTTGACCAGCCAGAATGCGCTGAGGGCGATGCAAGACCGCTGCGACTTGATTGGCCTGCCATTGGCAAAGGCAATTGAAGGAGCAAAAATTGCGGCGGTTGGACCCGCGACGGCGGAAGCGGCACAGAATGCCGGACTGGAAATTGCCTATGTCGCGAAAAGACATCAAGGAGTGGCGCTGGCAGAGGAGTTGTCCGCGATCGTGAAAGGGAAAGCAGTATTGCTGCCGCGTAGCGATCGGGCGAATCGTGATTTGATTGAGGCGTTGGGCAGATTCGGGGCCGTAGTTACGGAGGTGGTCGCGTACAAGACCATTCAACCGACGGAAGAAGAGAATAAAAAGCATTTGGCGGAGATTGATCGGGGCGCGGATGCGGTCGTGTTTTTCAGCCCCTCCGCAGTGCATCATATGCAAGACTTGCTAGGACACGCGAGGTTCGTGATCTTGTCGAATAAGGTGGCGTTTACCGCGATTGGCCCGGTTACAGAAAAAGCACTCCGTGAGACAGGGGTTCAGAGGATTATTGCGTCTGCCGATGTTCAGGCAGAAGCGGTGGTAGATGCGCTGGTGGAATTCTTCTCAGGTGCCCAACAGGGGTTGCCGGCAGGAGCAAAATAAGGATGAGCTTTCCCATTGACCGCCCAAGGCGATTACGGCGAACGGAAGCGCTGCGCGGGATTGTACGCGAAACGCGATTGAGCACGACAGGCTTTATTTATCCCATGTTTGTGTGCCCGGGCACAAAGGTTCACAAAGAAGTCAGTTCCATGCCGGGAATTTACCAGCAATCCGCGGATCAGATTGTGGAAGAGTGCCGGGAAGTAGAGGCGCTCGGCATCCCGGGAATTATTCTGTTTGGACTGCCAGAAACGAAGGACGCGCGGGGGACGAGTTCGCTGGCAGCCGACGGGGTTGTGCCTAAAGCGATTGAAGCGATTCGAAGAGCGAAGTTAAAGCTGATTGTGATCACCGATGTTTGCCTGTGCGAATATACCGATCACGGACATTGCGGGGTGATTGAGGGCGGCGAGATCGCGAATGACGCAACGCTGGAGATTCTAGCCGAGCAAGCGCTGGCACATGCACGTGGCGGTGCTGACATCGTCGCTCCTTCGGACATGATGGATGGGCGTGTTGCGGCGATTCGCGGGAAGCTGGATGTGAATAAGTTTGAGAATATCCCAATCATTTCGTACGCGGCCAAGTATTGCTCAGGTTTTTATGGGCCGTTCCGTGAAGCGGCGCAATCGGCGCCGCAGTTTGGCGACCGGCGCAGCTATCAGATGGACCCCGGCAACGCGAGGGAAGCGTTGAAAGAGGTTGCCCAGGATCTGGAGGAAGGCGCGGACATGGTGATGGTGAAGCCCGCACTGCCGTACCTCGATATTATTCGGATGGTGCGAGATCGATTCGACGTGCCGGTGGCGGCATACAATGTCAGCGGCGAATATTCGATGGTGAAGGCCGCAGCTCGAAACAATTGGATTGAAGAGAAACGAGTCGCGTTGGAAATCTTGACGGGGATTCAGCGGGCAGGCGCTGGAATTATCTTGACGTACCACGCGAAGGATGCGGCGCGCTGGCTAAAAGAATAGGGTGAAGGTGCCTGGGATGAGTGCGACACAAGCGGGAAGAAAAATCGAGCGAGGCCGTTCGCGCAAGATATTTGAAAAAGCTGAGAAGGTGCTGGTTGGCGGGGTGAATAGCCCGGTTCGTGCCTTTCGATCCGTTGGCGGGGAACCTTTGATTGTGGAAAGGGGAAGCGGCCAACATCTGTACGATGCCGATGGAAATGTGCTGTTGGACTTTGTGTGCTCGTGGGGGGCGATGCTGTTGGGGCATGCGCATCCCGCAGTTGCGGCAGCTATCGCGGATCAAGCGCAACGAGGAACTAGTTTTGGCGTAACCACGGAGTTGGAAGTTGAACTGGCCACGTTGATCACGAGAGCGATCCCTTTTCTGAAAAAAGTAAGGTTTGTGTCAAGTGGAACAGAAGCGACGATGAGCGCCGTGAGATTGGCGCGAGGCGTGACGAAGAGGGACTTTATCGTGAAATTTGCAGGATGCTATCACGGACATGCGGATAGCTTTTTGTCGCAGGCAGGATCGGGATTGGCGACGCTGGGCATTGCGGAATGCCCTGGAGTGCCACAGGCGCTGGCGGAATTGACGCTGAATGTTCCGTACAACGATGTGGAAGGCGTTGAAAAGGTATTTGCAAAATACAAGGATCGGATTGCGTGCGTCATTGTAGAACCGATTGCCGCGAACATGGGGGTTGTGCTTCCACGTGAAGGATTTCTGAAGGGTTTGCGAGAGATTACAAAGAAGAATGGCGCGCTGCTGATCATGGATGAGGTGATCACTGGGTTCCGGTTAAAGAATGGATCAGCGCAGGATGTGCTTGGAGTACAAGGCGACTTAACCACGATGGGAAAGATTATTGGAGGCGGGGTGCCCGTGGCTGCTTACGGAGGAAGTGCGGAATTGATGAACAACGTGGCGCCTCTGGGGCCGGTCTATCAGGCGGGAACGCTTGCGGGAAATCCGTTGGCGATGAGGGCAGGAATTGCGACGCTGCGTGAATTGGGAAAGCCTGGACTGTACGAAGGGATCGAGGCGCTGACAAAGAAGTTGGGGACGGGACTGCGGAAAGGATTGAGTGAAGCCGGGATACAAGCTCAGATCAACAGCATCGGATCGTTGTCGACACTATTCTTTACGCCAAATCCTGTAACGAACTACGACGAGGCAAAGAATTCAAATACAAAGATGTATGGTGCATTCTTTCGAGAAATGCTGAATCGGGGAATATTTCTGGCTCCCTCGCAGTTTGAAGCAGCGTTTGTTTCAGCGAGCCACACGGAAGCCGACATCGAGCGGACAATCGTGGCCGCCAGGGAAGCGTTGCAAGCGCTCTCCAATCAAGCATAGTCCAACCGAGACAAATAGCCTCATAAGATTGAAAAGACAAGGTGCCGGCAAGTTGGAGTACTACAGCGTACCTGTCCGTTGGGACAGTTGAGATGTGGCAATTTTTTGGACGACGGGTATTTACCTTGAGAATAGAATTATCTAATGTGATAGCAGAAGTTGACACGCTCCAACTAAACAGCAAGTGCCGTTGCAAGAGAAATAGGTTCATCGGAGGCTTCCGCCCGATCCGCCGGTCGAGTCTGATTCACACAACCTGGCGTGTGAAGCATCACCCATGGCACAGAAACTGGTCAGTGAGCCTGGCATTCAGCTTGGGGCTCAACAACTTGCAACGCTGCTAGATTCCACCCGCGAATGGATCGCCATTCTGGGGGCGGACGGGACCGTCCATTTTGCCAATTCCACGACGAAAAATCTTCTGGGGTACCGGCCGGAAGAGTTGTTGGGCCGAAGCCTGCGCGCCATAGTGCACGCGTTGGATGTGGAGCAGCTTCGCGAACGGTTACGAGAAGTTGCCTCAAACACCGGCGCGCCTGTGAGTGAACGGTGCCGCTTGCGTTGTAAGGACGGAACGTGGCGCTGGTTCGAAATTACCTGCCGGAATCGACTTGAAGAACGAGGACTTGAAGGGATTTTGCTGAACGGCCTGGATATTACCCAGCAGCAACGGATGGAAGAAGAACGGCAGGTAATCGCGGACGTAGTTCATGCACTGAACGAAACCTCGAATCTAGACCAGTTATTGAGCAGGATTCACGCGGCGCTGAAGCGCATTGTGCCGGCCGAGAATTGCTTCGTGGCTTTGCACCAACCTGAAGATGACACATTTGAATTTCCATTCTTTGCTGACGAATTTGATGCCGCTCCTCCTCCGCAAAAGGTGGGGCGAAGCTGCACTGCATACGTTTTTCGGACGGGGAAGGCGAAATTAATTCCGCAGGCGGAATTTGATCTTTTGTTTGAGGCGAGGGAGGTGGAATTAGTTGGTTCCCCCTCACCAGCGTGGCTAGGCGTACCTTTGAGGACGCCTACAGCGACGATTGGGGTTCTGGTTATTCAGCATTATCGCAATGCGAATGCATACGATGTGCGCGACATGGAATTCCTGGATTCCGTCGGTGGCCACATTGCACTGGCCATTGAGCGGCGCCGCGCCGAAGACGAACTTCGTCGAAATGAATCGATGTTGCGGTTACTGTTTGAGCATAACCCTCTGCCAACATGGCTTTACGACGCGGAATCTCTGAAATTTTTGCGAGTGAACGATGCTGCGGTGCAGCTGTACGGATATGCGCCGGAAGAATTCGAAAACATGAGTATCCTGGGGATCCGGCCAGAGAGCGAACGCGAGAAGGCGCTTAGCTATGCGAAAGGAATGAAGGCCGATTCCGAGGAGTATGGTATCTGGATGCACCAGAGCCGCGATGGCAGGGTATTTGAAGCCGAGATTATTTCGCACGAATTGGTGTATGCGGGGAAACGTGTGCGGTTGGTAGTAGCTCAAGATGTGGGCGAAAGAAAGCAACTTGAAAGTCAATTGCGGCAGTCGCAAAAGATGGAAGCAGTGGGACGGTTGGCAGGTGGAGTCGCGCACGATTTCAACAACATGCTGATGGTAATCAAGGGCCATACGGAGTTGCTGCTAAATGCTTTGCCAGCAACTGAGCACATTACGCGAAAGATTCAGCAGATTGACCACTCGGCGGACAGAGCCGCAGCGTTGACTCGACAATTGCTGGCTTTCAGCAGAATGCAGGTTCTGCAACCACAAGTGATTAGCTTAAACTCGGTCGTTGACGAAATGGGGAAGTTGCTGCCGCGACTGATTGGCGAAGATATCGAACTGGCGATACGCACTTCCGATAATTTGGGGGCAATCCGCGCGGACGCCAGCCAGATGGAGCAGGTCGTCATGAACCTGGCTGTGAACGCGCGAGACGCGATGCCCAACGGCGGGAAGCTTCTGATCGAAACAGCAAATTCCGACCTCGATCACCCTTATACGATCGGCCATCCGTTGATGAAGCCTGGCGCATATGTGCAATTGGCTGTGTCGGACAGTGGCACGGGCATGGATGCGGATACGCAAGCGCACATTTTTGAACCGTTCTTCACGACAAAGGAAAAAGGTAAAGGCACGGGATTGGGATTAGCGACAGTTTACGGGATTGTGAAACAGAGCGGGGGTTTCATCTGGGTGTACAGCGAAGTTGGAAAAGGTACCTGCTTCAAGATTTACCTGCCACGGGTGGATCACGTGGAAGAGCACAGAGGCGTTCCAAGAGCGACGATGGAAGTGCCCCACGGCACAGAGACGATTTTGTTGACAGAAGATGAAGCGGATGTTCGAGAAATCGCGAGACAATTTCTGGAGTCTGGGGGATATCAGGTAATTGAGGCGAAGGATGGCGAGGAAGCGTTGCATCTGGCAAGAGAGAATCGCGGGAAAGTAGATCTATTGGTAACTGACATGGTGATGCCCGGAATGACCGGGCAAGAGTTGGCCGTGAGGCTCCAGCAAGAACATCCAGAAATCTGCGTGGTGTTTATGTCGGGTTACAGCGAACACGCAGCTACAGAAATGGCTGATGCAGATCCGTCCGTGAAATTGTTGACGAAACCTTTCAGCAGGACGGCGCTTCTAAAAGCAGTTCGAGAAATGTTTGGAAGCAAAGCGAAATTCCAATAGCAAATTTCTTTCTCCATTACATCGACAATTGCAATATTTGTGCAAGCATCTAAGCGAGAGCCGGATGTTTGCGGTGCCAATCGGTGGCCTGCTGGAAAGAACGCCCCACTTGCAAGGCGGCAGCATCATCACCCCCTCTGGCGACAAATTGAAGCCCCACGGGAAGCTTTTTGTCCGTGAAACCACAGGGAACGGAGAGGGCAGGCAAACCGCACAGGTTTCCAATGGCACCCAGTGGGTCGGGGAACGACAATCCGGTAAACAGGTTCAAGGAAAGAGGAGTCGCGGGGACAGGTTGCGAGGGCGCCACAAGAACATCGTAGGAATCGAACAGAGTGCGCATATTTTGCTGGAGAATCTCGCGTGCCCGTAGGGCGGTCGTGTAGTCCGCGCCAGAGACCGTTTGGTTGACATAGCCACCGATGCGTCCCATCGGGTCAGACAATTCACTTACCTGGCCAGAGTCGATGAGCGAAGCAAAAGCAGAAGCGACTTCGGATTGCAGGATAACGTTTGCGGCGTCTTCCCAAGGGCCACTGGGAAGAGCAATTTCTCTCATTCCGGGGAAGCGCTTCTGTAATACTTTGCGAGCGGCCTCAGTAGCTTTTGCGACTGACGGTTCGAAGTCTTTCTGGTTCCAGGCATTGCTGAGCCAGCCAAGCTTTAGAATGCGGCCCTTGAGTTCGTCGGAGGGAGAATAAGTAAATGCGGCCTTGTCGATGGGGAGAGTGTCGCGATCCAGAGGATCATGGCCGGCAATCGCGGCAAATATGCGAGTGCAGTCTTCTGCGGAACGCGCCATCGGGCCAATTTTGTCCATGGAATATGCCAAAGCCATCGCACCGTAGCGGCTGACGCGTCCGAAAGTGGGACGGAAACCGCTGATACCGCAAAACGCAGCGGGACAAATGATGGAACCCCAGGTTTCCGTACCGATTGCGAATGCCGCAAGACCAGCAGCGACAATCGCGCCAGATCCGGAGGACGAACCGCACGTCCAACAGGACGTGTCCCAAGGATTTTTACCTTCGCCCTGGAGCGAGGCAGAGGCAAACATGTAGCCCATTCCTCCAGCGAGTTCGATCATCGAGGCTTTGCCAATCATGATCGCGCCAACGTTGTTGAGATGCTCGATGACTGTGGCGTTGTAGTCGAACACCTGGTTGGCGAACGGCTTGGCTCCCCAGGTGGTAGAAAGTCCTTTCACCGAGAGAAGATCTTTTGCAGCGTACGGAATTCCGTGCAGCGGGCCGCGGTAATGGCCCCGATGTATGTCTCTTTCAGCGGCGCGAGCCTGGTTGAGAGCGAGCTCCGGAGTCAAGCGAGCGTAAGCGTTAAGTTTCGGGCCTAGTTTTTCGCTGCGTGCGAGATAGCTCTCTGTCAGTTCTACAGGAGAAATTTGCTTCGACTCAATCTTCTTCGCGAGTTCTCCGATTGATTCATACAGAACAGAAGTTCCGAGCATTCGCGCTCCTTCAAGAGGGTTTTGGAGTGGCTGCCGCAGGAGTAATTGGGCGCTTCAATGGAGGAGTCTTCCCGCGTTCGACAAGAGGTTTCAGAAAAAGAGCAGGCACGTCGCCGTTTTTGAGAGAAAAAGAGCGCAGGCGTTCCAGGCCAGGCTGGGCAAAATAGCAGAGAGTTCTTATGTTGTGCTTGTCTTCGTCATTCAGGCGAGAGCCGTGGCGGCTGAGGACGAGTTGGAAACGGGCTTCTGCTTCCGCCTGGCCCGCGGGAGAAAGTTTTGGATAATTGTCTGGTAATTGCGCGGAAGTGGGGGCTTGCGCACTCGCAGGAAGGGCAGCGGTTTCTGAAATGAGCGCCGCAGAAGCGGATAATAGAGCAGCCTGGCGAGCAAAAGCACGGCGAGAAAGGAGTTTATTTTTGTTTTCCGTCATGCGACGCGTCGAACTCCTTGCTGGAAAAGAATTAGCGCAAGGTGAGGCTATCCAATTCGAGTAAGTGCGTCAACTGGACTTATGGCCAACGAAGAATTTAGTTTCCTTGGTATGGCAGATCAGTCGATCTGAAGCAGGCTGCGAACATGGAGTTCCAAGGCCTGATTGTACTGACGCTCAATTTGCAGTTCGGTTTGCAGTTTCTTGATCAGCAAATCGAGCCTTGCAATTTCCGCGCGAAGTTTTTGCGCCTCCGGATTAACCGCAGGAGGACGACCTTGCGACTGGGCAATTGTCTGGGAAGTTGGTTGGTGAGCAGCTTGATTTTGCTGCAGAAAAGCCTCTGCCAAAGCGCGTGGCCACACGGATTCTGCTGATTTTGTTTCCGTCGCTGGCGGCGGGGCGGTGTGCTGAAGCGTTGGCACGATTTTGGGTTGCGAGGGAGGCTGTGCCGGTGGAGCGGCAAACAAACTACTGAGCGATGGAATTGCAGATGAGTGATCTTCGCTTGAAATTGGCTGAGGTGACGGATTCGACTGCCCCAGCAGGTTTTTAACTCTGCCAATTAGCTCTTGAGGCTGAAACGGCTTGCGAACCAATTCGTCAGCCTGCACCGCCACAGCGCGATCAGCGACATTTTTGTTTACCACCCCAGACATCAAAATTACGGGCGTTTTTGAATATTGCGGACTCTGCTTGATATGACTGCAGACGGAATAACCGTCCTGATCCGGCATGATGACGTCGGTAATGACAACGTCGGGAGGATGCTCTTCAAATTGGGAGATCGCGGACGACGCGTCGGCACAGGTGATGACATGAATACTTTCTCTGCGAAAGGCAATCTTAATGACTTCGCGCATGGTAGCGCTGTCGTCGATGAAATAGACAGTGGGCACATGCCGCGTTTCGAGATTGCCGAGTGGTGGCATAGCGATGGTTTCGCTCATTGAGCCTCCTTATCCGCCAATTGTTCCGTGGTATCGCGAACAGTCTCATCGTATTCGCGCATAGCATCGAGCATCAGGTCGGTTGCAGAACGCAATACGCTGCGCCGTCCCGAAGTGGCGCCATAAACAAATTTGTAAACACCATTACCGCACTTCACGCAATTCTTGAGGATGTGGAGAACTGCTTCATCTCCAAAAAGAGAGCCACACTCGGCGTGGGTGACCTGGCCGGCGTCGAAAAAGAGAACGGCGTCGGTTTCGCCCGCATTGATGGTCAGAGCGCCGGTTTGATGGGCTTGTTGCAGCATTTGCATCACTCCGGTGAGGTCATGATGAGTCAAATTCCCGCTGAGGCTGGTGTCTGCCTGGCCCAACATTTGGGTGGGTTGGAAGCCGTCGACTTTGCTGATGATGATGTTTTTAATGTGATTAGCGATAGTCGCCGGGGAAAGATGGCGGTCAATATAATCATCACAACCGGCTTGAAAGGCTTCCATCAGGGCGCGCTGACTGCCATCGCCCATTGCAATGATGGGCAGGCCTGCATTCTTTACGTCAGCGTGAACGATCTTCGCCAGTTCAAGGGCGCCCATTTCGCGCATGTTGCTGGCGCAAACGATGGCGGAAGGTGTGTCGTATTCGAGAGTCGTGAGTGCGAAAGTGGCTTGCGTGGTGGAAATTACTTCAAAGCCTTCGCGCTTCAGCGCATCGCCAAGGCGTTTGGCGAAGAGCACATTGCTGTCGATCAACAAGATCTTTGCAGGTTTGCCTGGGAAGATCATGCGCGCACTTCCAGGTTTGTTTCAGAAGCAGAGGCGGGCGCGGTCAAAATGATTTCGGGGGTCAGTGCACTGAGATTGAGGACTTCCACCACTTCGCCACCGTGCGAGAGCCATGCAGCAACGTGAGGAGAATCCGTTGGGCTGGCAGGGGTGAGGTCAGCTTTAATTAATTCACATTCTCCGCTGACAGGGATTGCGACCGTTTCCCTGGAAGCAGCCTGTTGCCGCCATGCAATTAGATAGAAGCGGCGCGAGCTCAACCGCTTTCCGGTAAGCTTTTCCGCGAGATCGCAAACTGGAACGACACGTCCACGACGAAGAATAACGCCGTCCAAGTCGCCAGTATTGTGTGGAAAGCGAAAGATGCGGCTGGGAGCGACAAGTTCAGCCACCTGATTGGCAGCCAGGGCGAATGTGCGCTCGGCAATGCGAAGAAGCACGCAGGAGTGAGAGTCGATTTGCTCTGTCCAGGTCATGGAGCCAAACCAATTTCTGGGACAACGCATGAGGGCGCAAGTTCGCGATGCGCTTTCTCTGCCGCCAAATCCAAGAGGAATAGCTCGTCTGAAGAAAGAAAGCCTTCCGGGTTCACCACCGGGAGGACGTTTTGGTCCAGAACCGTAAGGCCTCGGTACCAGCGGCGCTCGTCATGGCAGAAGGCAGCGGGCAAGGTCTGAAGCCGAGTCATCGTGGTCATTTTTTCGATCCCGTCCAACAGCAGGGCCACGCGAGATTTCCGGAGGAGGAAAATCAACACTGCAGGAGAGGGTTTCAAACCAAAATGAAGCGCGAGGTTGACGACGTAGATGCATCGTTCACCTCTGCGAAGTGCATGGCGCACGGTGCGTACACGTGGTTCGACCAGCTCCGTGGCGACGCCAGCGAGGCTGTCGACGCTGCGGACTTCCTGCACGGAGGCAGAGGAGATGGCAAAAAGTTGATTACTGCTGCGAAAGAGAATGATCTGTTCGCTGCGCACGGGAGTTGGCTTGTGCGTGGATTCAAAACGCATCAGCGCACTCCCGCGGGAGCAAGCTTGCCGAGGCTCAACACACGCTTTTCGATTGCCGGATAAACGTCATCAATACCCAAGACTTGTTCAACGGCACCGGTCTTAATGGCTTCTGCGGGCATACCAAAAATTACGGAGGTCGCTTCATCCTGGGCGAAAACAACTCCGCCAGCGGCTTTGATCTGGCGCGCGCCACGAGCACCGTCTGCTCCCATACCGGTGAGGATTACACCGATGCTCATGGGGCCGGCAAATGCAGCAACGGATTCCAGTGTCACGTCAATATTGGGAAGATAGCCCTCGATGCGCCCGGAGGTGGCGTCGAGTTGGATGCGACCTGTTTGCGTGACGCGAAGATGCTGTCCTCCGGGGCAGATATAAAGCGTGCCCGGCTGAACAGACTCACCGTGCTCCGCCTCCTTCACACGAATATTGGTGAACTCCGCAAGCTGGAGCGCATACTGCGTTGTGAAAGACGCAGGCATGTGTTGAACGAGAAATACAGCGGCGGGAAAATCGCCCGTGAAGCCAGGAGCCAGACGCATGATGGTCGCCGGTCCGCCGGTGGAGGCAGCGATTACGACCACGGGGAAACGAAAATCCTGACCAGCACTCGGAGATACTGCCGGGGAAACAGGAGCGGGCAGAGAGTTGGGCTTGTTGGGAACCATGCTTGAAGACTGAATGGTGCTGGCTTGGCGCGAGGCAGTTCGCACTACGCGAACTTTGGCGGCCATGCGAACTTTGCGTACCATTTCTTCGCGGACACTCTGCATGTCGAGGTCGATGCCGCTGGAAGGCTTTGTGACGAACTCGATTGCGCCGAGTTCCAAGGCTTTTAACGTACTGGTCGCACCTTCTTTCGTCTCTGAACTCACAACGACGATGGGACGGGGATTGCTAGTCATAATGTGCGCTGTCGCTTGAAGTCCGTCCACGTGAGGCATATTGATGTCCATGGTGATGACGTCGGGCTTCAGCGATTCGGAGAGAGCGATCGCTTCACGGCCATCTTTTGCGTGGCCGACGACTTGAAGGAGTTCATCGGCATTAAAGATGGACTCGAGGACTTTGCGCATGAAGGCAGAGTCGTCGACGACAAGCACGCGGAACTTCTTTTGAGTGCTGCTGACCATGGCTCGACTATCCAACCGGCACGACAGGCCGTGCCGCCTCCGTTCCAATGAGTTGCTCCACAGCAAAAAGGAGCTGATCCTCCTGAACCGGCTTAGTGAGGAAGGACGTAGCGCCTTCCTTCAATGCGCGATCGCGATGTTTTGCCCCGGCGCGAGAAGTAACAACCATGACGGGTATTCGGCGCGTGGTAGGGCTTTGCCGCAATTGCGCCATCAATTCGTATCCGGTCATGCGCGGCATTTCGAGGTCGGTGATGACTAGGTGGCAACCATGTTGCGTGATGAGTTCGGCGGCTTCCAAGCCGTCGGCGGCAAGTTCGACGCGATAGCCATTCTTTTCAAGCATGCGGCCCACAAATTTGCGGACGCTGATGGAATCGTCAGCAATGACAATGACACGTTCCTGCTCAACGCGATCGATGGCGTCAGTAGGAATGGTGCCCATGGCGATCGCCGCGGAACCCGGGGCAAAGACGCGGGCAGCGCTGGCACTTGCCTGGACCGCACGTCGCTCGCTTGGCTCTGACGCGACCATGCGATTCAAATCGAGTAGCAGAATGAGGCTGCCGTCGGGAGCGATGGTAGTGCCGGGGAAAAGTTTGACGCGGCGCAGATATTCGCCGAGGTTCTTAATCACTATTTCGTCTTTGCCGAGAACTTCTTCGACGACCACACCAACCTGGCGCGTGCCGGCGTTGGCAACAACCATGCGGAAATAGCCATTGATTGGTTCCAGCGGAGGCAGGCCGAGATAGGAATCCAGGCGCACGACTTCGGTGACTACATCGCGTACTTTTGTCAAGAGCTTGCCGCCAACATCTTCGATTTCATCGGAACGGATGCGGCGAATTTCTTCGACGACGGCAAGCGGAATAGCAAAATGGCTCGCGCCGCAGCGAACAAAAAGTGCAGGAGAGATGATGAGGGTAAGAGGAACCTTCAACGTAAATTTGGTTCCTTGATTGGCGGTACTCTGCACATCGATCTCGCCATTCAGGGCATTCAAGTTGGAGCGCACCACATCGAGACCGACGCCGCGTCCGGCAAGCTCCGTTTTTGTGGAAGCCGTGGAGAAGCCGGGATGAAAGAGCATTTCGCGCAAGTCGCGTTCGGTGAGGCGGCCCGCGGTTTCTTGTGAGACGAGGCCAGATTCGATAGCACTCTGCTTCACGCGCTCGTAATCGATGCCGCGCCCGTCATCTTCCACTTCAATGTAGATATGGTTGCCGCGATGGTAGGCGCGCACGATGATCTTGCCTTGCTCCGGCTTGCCGGCGCTCAAACGATCTTCAGTGCGTTCGATTCCGTGCGCGACAGAGTTGCGAACGAGGTGCACGAGTGGATCGGAGATTTGCTGAATAATGTTGTTATCGAGTTCGGTCTCACTGCCGGAAAGATCGAGTTCCACAAGTTTTCTGGCCGATTTGGCGGCATCACGGACGGTGCGTGAAAGCAGGGAATAGAGAGTGCCGATGGGCACCATGCGCGCTGCAGTAATCTCATCTTGAAGGTGATGTGCGAGCTTTGTGAACTCGTCGATGTCCCCCTCAACGCGCCCGATGAAGCCCTCCAGTTGGGAAAGGACTTCATTCACGTCGGCGGAAATTTCGGTCATAGACCTGGAGAGAATATTGAAGTCGTCGTAACGGTCCATCTCGAGTTCGCCAAAGTCATTAAACAGGCCGCCGTCACCCGCCGCGGCACTAGTCAACATCTGTTGAGTTTGCCGGTTGGCCCAGGAGGTCCCTGGCTGAATCGGCTTGATGCGATTGAATTCGTATTTATCCTGGAATTCGCTGACTTTACCTTGCAAGCGTTCCTTAGAGAAACTTAGCGTGTCGATGAGTTTTTCAAGTTCTGCTACGCGGCCAACCATTTTTGTACGGTTGATGACCAACTCGCCGACGGTATTCATCATGCGGTCCAGGCGACCCAGAGCGATGCGAACGGACTTGGTGGCGACTGCTTGCTTCTGCGTCTGAGAGACTTCGGTCTTTGCTGCTGGACGCTCCGGAGCTATCAGAGCGGACTGATCCGTGGCGACGTACTCCTCGGAAGAGGGAGACAGTTGTTCCTCTTCGACTTCCTGTGGGGCAAATGTTGCAATGCGGCCAAGTAGGGAGTCGACACCGGAGCGCATCTCTGCTTCGTCGGCCCATTCACGATGCAGGGTTTTCTTCAGGACATCGACGGATGCCAGACATAGATCCACAACGTCGGGAGCGGGTTGAATCGCGCCGTCGCGCAGGCGGCCGATAAGATCTTCTACGCGATGTGCGATTGCGCCCAGTTGCCGCAATCCAACTTGGGCAGCAGAACCCTTTACGGTGTGAATTGCGCGGAAGAGACGATTTATATCTTCTGGATTATTGTTGCCTTCCAGAGACAGCAGGCAATCACCAACCACCTGCAGATGTTCTTCCGCTTCCGGCTGAAAGAACTCGTGAATTTCGTCTGGCACTTCGTCATCGGGCGGCAGGGCATCGAAATAGGAGCCCGTGAGGCCGGTGTGAGCAGGCTCGGCTGGTTCCGAAAAAAGTTGTTCCTGAGGTTGAGGAGGTTCAACTTCGCGCTGCGGGAGGTTCAGTGGTGGCGGATCAACCGGGAAAGCGAACCTGTAACGTTCTTTGAAAGCCGCGACATCTTCCACGTTTTCTTCGCCAGTATCGCTGATCTCAATCAGACTGGTCTCGAGCATCGAAATGCCGTCGGAAAGGAATTCAGTAAGCGGACCGTGAAGGTCATCACCCAGTGGTGCGTTCAACGCGTATTGAAAGACGTGAGCGAGCTTACCCGCCACTTCTGAAAATCGCGGGAAACCATAGCTTGCAGAAGTGCCTTTGAGTGTGTGGGCCGCAATGTAAAGCCGCTCCATGTCTTCACGACGTGGAGAAACATCCTGAAGCACACTGACATATTCCCGCAAATATTGCAGGTGCTCTGAAGCTTCCTGGAGGAACAGCTCGACGGTTTCGCGGTCGGGAGTACTCACGCGCGGCCCTCCGCTACCAGTTCTGGTTTTTGCAGCTCTTCCGCTAATGGCTTGCGATATAGAATGCAGTCACCCAGAACGATGGCTTGAAATTTTACGGTCATCTTGGAAATGGACTCAGAATGGCCAAGGAACAGATAGCCACCAGGTTCCAGGGCTTCGTAAAAACGCTGAACCAAAGCTGCACGACGCTCTTCCGAGAAATAAATAAGCACGTTCATACAGAAAATCAGATCCATCCGGCCCAAATAGACCGGAGAGGCCAGATTCATCTGAGCAAAGGTGACCATTTTGCGCAGCCGAGGCTTCACCTGATGGCCATTTTTGAGCGCCGAAAAATGGGCGGCGAGCTGCGATTCTCTTACGCTGGAAATGCTGCGACCCGCGTAAATGCCTCTTTCGGCATGCTTCAAGGCATGGCGGCCGACGTCAGTCGCCAGGATTTCAACGTTCCAGGCATCGGCGAGAGATAGAGTGTCAACAATGGTGATTGCGATGGAGTACGGTTCCTCGCCGGTTGAACATCCCGCGCTCCACACGCGGAGGGTGCGCGGATTTTTCCAGAATTTCTTGGCGTGAAGTTCCGGCAACACTCTTTTTTCAAAGGCATCGAAGACGGCGGGGTAGCGAAAGAATGAAGTTTCTTGAGTCAATAACCGTTCCAGGAGCGATTCGTATTCGACGTTTGACTTGCGCATGGCGCGGAGGAGTTCACTGCCGTGACGAAATTCTTTGGCGTGCAAATGTTCCTGCACGCGCGTGGAAAAGAACCTCTCGCGCGATTCATCGAAATGAATGCCTGTCCGCTCTTCGATCATTGTGCGGATCTCGCTCAATTCATGTTCGCTCAAACTGTGTCCCGCCCCGTGGCTCATAGCCGTCCCGCTCTGCCCCGGTTACTTCACCGAGGCAATCGTTGGTATTACCGTAATGCGCCCGCTGGGACGGGATGTTGTGAATCCTCTAGCGCCGATCCGCTGTTTTGTTTGGACTGCGCACGGAACTGTGCCAGAGCTTCGTTCAACTGATCAGACAATTTCACCAACTGGCTGACGGTGGCTACGGTGCCCCGTGTTCCTTGCGAGGTCTGGCGCGTAATGTTGGAAATAATCTGCATGGCGTGAGCTACGCCTTCGGTACCGCGCACCTGCTGTTTGGAGGCGAGGGAGATTTCCTGAACGAGCTCGGCCGACTGGCGAACCACGCTGGAAATGGCGTCGAGCGCACGTCCGGCTTGATCGGCGAGAGTGGCCCCGGATTCGACTTCCTTGGTGCCTTCTTCCATGACGACAACGGCCTCGTTCGTCTCCGCTTGAATGGCCTTGATCAAGGCAGCGATATCTTTCGTTGCGCTGCGTGAGTGTTCGGCGAGTTTGCGAACCTCATCAGCGACAACGGCGAATCCGCGGCCCGCTTCACCTGCACGCGCGGCTTCGATGGCGGCGTTCAGTGCTAGAAGGTTGGTCTGCTCGGTGATGTCGTTAATTACGTTAATGATTTCAGAAATTTCCAACGAACGATCACCCAGTGATTTGATCTTCTTTGCCGTCGCTTGCACGGAAGAACGGATGCGCTGCATGCCATCAAGAGTGTCGCGCACGGCACGGTTACCTTGTTCTGCGGCGTCAAGAGCGCGGCGTGCGGCTTCGGCGCTGGCTTCGGCGTTGTTGGAAACCTGTTTCATCGAGACCGTGAGTTCTTCCACCGCGCTGGAAGTGTTGGTGATTTCCTGGTCCTGCTGTGTGGCGCCGGCCTGCATTTCGTCGGCGGCAACGAGAATGTTGTTGGAGCACGCGGTGACTTCCATAGCGGCCTTGCGAACGCGCTCCAGAACTTTGGTAAAGTTCTCGAGCATGTAGTTGATGGAGTCGGAAACGTTGCCGAGCGCGTCGTTGGTCACCTTGCCGCGCAAAGTCAAATCTCCCCTGGCAACCTGGTTGATTACTGCCAGGAGGTCAGTGATGCTGCGCTGCAGGGATTCCGTGGCCTCCTGGTTATTGGCGGCCTTGGAGACGCGGGCGACGGCGCGATTCAGGTTCTCTGCGATATAGCCAAACTCGTCGTTGGAACCCACGTCCGCACGCGCTTTGGCGTCGCCCGCGGCCAATCGTTCAGAGAAGGAAGCCAATTCGTCGACAGGCGAGAGGATAGCGCTGCCGAGCCTCCATGCAACGAAGATCGTCACGCCGAAGGCAATGGCCACAGCTGCCGCGCCGCCCGGTGTGGCTACGGCGTCAAGGAGCGAGCCACCTTCCTTCACTGACCGCCCGGCGTTTATTGCCAGCCCTAGCACGAAAAGGAAAGCGATTCCGTTGAGGATGGCCAGCGTCCAGATTTGACTACTGAGTCGCGATTTCATTCCTACCTCCCAAACTTTGAGCGAAAGTCTTCAAATACTCGGTCCCGGATAGACTTCTAACAGGCGACGAAGATCGATGACCAATGCCAGTCTGTCTTCGTGTCGCAACATACCGATGCAATGCGGCACGTTTTCCGGTGCTTGTTCCAACAAATCTTCTGCATCGACAACGGAGTAGGTACCAACCACTTCATCCGCTGCGATACCAACACGTATTTCATCGCGGTTGCCTTCCCCGTGAAGGGAAGCGACTACCACGTGCTTCGGCAACAATCCGGTGCGGCGGCCTTCAGTAAGCGCGATGTCAATCAATGGCACAATTGCGCCACGCAGGTTGAAAATGCCCAGAACGTACGCTGGCGACAATGGAAGTCGTGTAATGAGCGGCCATTCCACAACTTCTTCCACATCGAGGACCGGAAGACAGAAGCGCTCACGGCCGCTCCGGAAAACGCAGTACTGCGATTCCGGCGGCCGTTCGGCGATCGGCCCCAATGCCTCCAGCAGTTCGCCCATCTCCGCGTCCGCGGGCAATGGCACAAGATGAAATTCTTCGTTCATTTCTCTCTTTCGTTTTCCTATGCAAATCGCCGAACAGCACGCAACAAATCTTCCCGGGTAAAAGGCTTCGTTACGTAACCATCGGCACCTTGCTGCTTTCCCCAGTAACGATCGCTGGCGGTATCTTTCGAAGTGACCAGAATGACCGGAATGGAGTTGAAGTCCGTGCTTCCTTTCAACTCGCGACAAACCTGAAAACCGTTTCTTTCCGGCATCACGACATCGAGAAGGATCAGGCTTGGACGTTCGATGGTGATAAATTCCTCCACGCGCCTGGGATCGTTCAAGCCGACCGGATAATAACCTTCCGGCTCAAGTAGCCCCTGGATCAGCTTCACTTGCGCGGGCGAATCATCGACGATGAGTACTTTTTTCTGCACAAAAATCTACTCCGCGTAGTTCTCCAAAGCAGAAAAATGCACGTTGGCGGCCAGCTTTGGGATTGTTTCTCAAAAATTGTCGAATTCTATTAAGTATATGAATTTGAAATGGTTAACCAGGTGAGTGGAGGGCTCAGCGCTGGATAAAGAGAGGCTGGCGGACATCTTCCGTCTCAGCTTGAGAAGGCGTCTCAGCGTCCCGCATCTCGCTTGCCAGCGATGAGAATCGCTGCACGATTTCATTGATGCGCAAGGCCATGGTGTGAATGGTTTTGATCTGGGCCAAGGATTGAGCGGAAAGCTGTCCTGGTTCCAGAAGAAGAAGCTCCGCGTTGCCTAAGAGAGAGGTGAGGGCGTTGTTCACATTGTGCTTCATGTCGATCATATAGCGGCCGAGAACGGCTTGATTGGCATTCAACGCAGCGTTGCGCTCCGCCTGCTTCGCGGTCTTCAAAGCTTCGGTACGACGGAGCGATTCACCCGCGAGCAGCAAAACCATCTGGGTCCAATCTTCACGAAGTGGAACTTGAAGCAATCGAGGATAGCGCTTGCGCAGCGAAGCAAAATTCTTACTTTCGGAAGTGTCACAAATGATGATGGCAGTTCCAGGCTCGACGGCCTGAAGTACGCTGGATAGCTTTTCGTCCTTAAGCGGGCCGATGACGACTAGATCAAGCGCAGCGCTTTCGCCACCTTTCCACAGATCGCTGGTGAGGACCGAGATGCCGGGAAGTTGGCGTTCTGTCTGCCAGCAAGCGGTAAGGAGCCGTGCAAATTCACTGTCGTCGGTCAGAATCAGAACACTAGTGTTTCTCAAAAGAATGGCTCCCGTGGTGCATCCCTGGAGATGGCAAGTCTTGACAGGGACCTAAAGTTTTTCAGCTTCGTCCAACGCCGAAAGCAAACGCTTAGTGCTAATGCCCAGATTCACGGCAGCTTCTGTGTCCTTTGCCTGCTTGGCGACTTCCACGCGCTCCTGCAATCGTGAAACTTCGACGCGTGCGATTGTCAAAACGCGAGCAAGGCTCGTGGAATTGGGAGAAGCTTTGGATTGTTCCGTGGCTGCGGTCACAAGGGCACGTGCGACTACCGCACGCCGGAGATCTTCGGCTGCTGAGCCGTCTTCACTGACGAACGCGGTGACTTCCCAGGAGGACATCAGCAATCGCGCTCCGCCAACTTTTACCGTGGTCATAGAACGGCCGCGAGAAGGAGGTGCAGAGATGAGTTGCTCCCAGATTTGTTCCATGCAGGTTTCAAAATCCAATTCCGGAACAACTTCTTCTTGTTTGCTCGAAGCAACGGGCGCAATGCGATCTGAGTCGTTGTGCGGCTGTGCAGGAAAAGCTCCAGTTTTCGCTGAAGTGGCCCTGTTTTCGCCCGAATCGATAGGTTTGCCAATTACCTTTTCCACCGTGCCTTCAATGTCGGCGCGTAGTGAAAGAAGCTTGTCGAAGGCCTGACTTACTGAACGTTCCGTATATTCCTTCTGGAAAGGCTGCTTCCAATCGTCGGCAAATTGCCGCACTTTTGCCACTGGTTCGGTCGCCGTCAAGCCAAAAGACTGGCAATCAATTGTCTTTGCGCCTGCAGATTCCAGATGATTTATGCCCGAACGAATGTAGATAAGGTCGGCGTGCATCAATTCGATGAGCGTGCGACGCAGGAGGAAATTGAAGCGTACAAATGCGAGCAGCGCCGTCGGATCGTAGAACATATTGCCGGCGCTTTCTTTAACCTTGCGACCTTGCTCGATGAAGTTGGTCTTCAGGATGTCGCGCAGGCCCTTAAAGGACCGAAGTGCAACAATCATTTTTTCCAGAGGCTCACACCAGGAAAGGGAATCGGTGCTGACTTCTCCGAATACGGGTTTCATCACGAGTGCAACGTCGGCCAATTCAATTTGTTTGTGAAAGGTCTTGGCGGGGGCACAGAGGGCGAAATATTGAACGAGAAGGAAGTCAATCTTGTCGCGGTCGGTGAGCGTTTTGCCCGTCTTTTTCAGGTGACGCATGATCAACGCGCGGAGCCCGCTTTCGCTGGCATTGAGCGTGGTCATTTGTAGGAGGTGGCGCAGTTGATGCACCATCACCTGTTGGTCCATTGCGTTCAGCCAGGTATGGACCTGAGTGAACAGTTCTAGATCTGCCTTTTCGGGCAAAACGCGCTTGTTCTGAGCGAATGGAATTTCAATCTGCAGGTGCTTCGCAAGAGCGATATAAATTGGGAAAACGGACCGATTCTCTTCCCATTGGACGTTCCTGGTAGTATCGACTTTCGGCGGCGCGGGCAGATTCAACGTTGTAATCAGTTTGTTCACGGCTGCATCATCCAGTCGCAGTAGCCATCTGTGAATCGCACGGCAACTGCTTTAAGTCCTTCGTGGTACTGCAGAGCAATCACCGAAGCCTTCAGTGGCCGCCCTTTGTTGCTGCCGACGAGTTGAATGCTCTCGTCAAATTCCAGTGGCAAGGTGGTCATGAATATGGCGTATTGTCCCGAGCCAAATTCTAGAACTGTCGACTCTTTCAACTTGTCACGTCCCGGTCGCAGAGACTGCACGCGGACCATGATGCGAGTTGCAGGGAGAGCCGGAAAGAACTTAGCTAGCCTCTCGGCGCATCCCCGTTCATCTGCAATCAGTGACATTCGCGTGGCCAGCCCCAGTGCCAGAAAACCGCGTACCGCGAACGAACGCCTACAGATTCGACACTCGAGATAAGACACACCCAACGCCGAAAGGAGACGTATCGCCCCATCGAGGAAATTGCACGCTAAGCGCCAAAGGGTTGTTATTTCAGGGGACTTGTGATGTGTAAGAAATGAAGGGGCTTAGGAAATTCCATTGATAGAAGCCTATAAAGAATTCTCAGACTGAAACGATTGCGTCTCAACTGCAGGTGCGAATCGCGACCGGAAGTGTTTTTCGGTGAGACAGGATCCTAGCGTTCTATGGTATGCGTCTCCGGTTCTTTCTCTAAGTCCATCGCACTGGCGCGAGCAGGAATGTTGTACCGTTTCAATTTACGGTAAAGAGTGGCACGGCTGATTCCCAGCATTTTGCCGGCGAGAGCCTTGTCTCCATTTGCTTGTTCGAACACGCGGAGGATAGTCATTTTTTCCATTTCTGCAAGCGCAGTGGTGGAAAGGGAAGCGGCATCTTCAGGGGCCATTGGATGGCTGATTGGCTGTTCGGAACGGATGGCCGGGGGTAGATCCTGAACATCAATCACTTCCTGGTCGCCTAGCGTCAAGGCTCTTGCAATGCAATTCTCAAGCTCGCGAACGTTTCCGGGCCAGTCGTACTGCAGCAGGCTCTTCATTGCCGCGGGCGTAACCTGGACATGGGCCGTGGGAGCGTAACGGTTCAAGAAGTAGTGGACGAGGACGGGAATGTCTGAGCGGCGCTCTCGCAGCGGCGGCAGGTGCACCGTGACGACATTCAGCCGGAAGTAGAGGTCTTTCCGAAAAGTCCCCTCGCGATAGGCCGCTTCCAGATCCCGGTTCGTCGCCGCGATGACCCGCACGTCGATGCTGATGCGATCGTTGCTTCCAACTGGGCGAACCTCTTTTTCCTGGAGAACGCGCAACAGTTTTGCCTGCATTTCCAGAGGTATTTCACCAATTTCGTCGAGAAATATGGTTCCACCATTGGCAGCGTGGAATAATCCGGATTTGGACTTGGTGGCCCCGGTAAAGGCCCCTTTTTCGTAACCGAAGAGTTCGCTTTCCATCAGCGTGGGGACTAGGGACCCGCAATCCACCGCCACAAATGGAGTTTGCGCAAGGGCACCGCGAAAGTGAATAGCGCGGGCAACCAGTTCCTTGCCCGTTCCGCTTTCACCAGCGACAAGCACAGGCGTTCGCGTGTCTTTCAATCGCGAAATCATTCGCAAAACATCTTGCATGCCGGCAGAGCTTCCGATGATCCCATCCAGATTTTCATCCGCGCTGACACGCTCACGCAAAAAAGCATTTTCGTTTACGAGACGGACTTTTTCCGCCATGCGCTGGAGCAAGAGGCGCAGTTTCTCAACCCGAAACGGCTTTTCGATGTAGTCATAGGCACCGAGTTTCATGGCGTCCACGGCAGATTCGATAGAGCCGTGACCGGTCATAATGGCAATCTCCGTTCGCGGCAAGATCGTGCGAATCTGCTTGAGGAGTTCCACGCCAGACTGATGAGGGAGTTTCAGGTCCGTCAGAACGAGGTCGGGAGGATCGGTCTCCAGACGAGTGGCAGCGGTTTCCGCACTCTCCGCTTCATTGCAAGAGAATCCCAGTGAAGTGCCAATGGTCATGCACAAACGACGAATGCTTTGCTCGTCGTCTACTACAAGTAGCTTAATTTTCAGATCTTCGCTCATGGTTTTCCGAACGTCTTCTCCACAATGGAAATCAATTGTTGAACTCGAAATGGCTTTTCAATACACGGTGTTGCGCTGCCTCTTAAGAGGGACTGTGTCTCGCTGTTGGCGGTATCTCCGCTGATCAAGATGATGCGGCTGGCCAATTCCGGGCGGTTCTTTTGGATCCATTGATGGATATCGGCACCGTTGATTGTTCCGGGCATACGAATGTCTGAGATGACGCCGGAATATTGTGCCGTTGCAAGGTGCTCTACTCCTTCGGCGCCCGACGCTGCCTGCACGACGGTGTAGCCCTTGCGCTCCAAGGCAGCGCGGACAAAAGCGCGGACGGAAGCCTCGTCTTCGATCAGGAGGATAGGGGCAACGACTCGGGTATCTAGCGCGGAGTTCATCGAGCGGCCTCTTTGGCAGCAGCCGCAGCCAAGGCCGATTCGGAAGTCTGGGGCAGGCGCACTACAAATGTGCTGCCTGGCTCCTGAGAGTTGTTCCAGCAAAGGATTTCTCCACCGTGAGCCCTCACGATCCCGTAGCAAATGCTAAGACCGAGACCCGTGCCTTTTCCTACCTGCTTGGTCGTAAAGAACGGATCGAAAATCCGCTCAGGCTCGGTGACACCGATGCCGTTGTCAATGAACGCGACCTCCACTGAATCTTTTGTGCGGCGAGTACGGATGCGGATCTGCCCATGATTCCCTGATTCCTGAATTGCATCGTAGGCATTGTTCAGAATATTCAGGAAAACTTGTTGGAGTTGTTGGGCGTCACCCAGTGTCGGAGCAATACTCTCGTCGAACTCTTCAACTACTTCCACGCCATGGCTGGAGAAATCGTAGCTGCGCAATTTGATAGTTTGGCGGAGGATCGAGTTTACCTGGACAGCTTCGCGTTGTGCCGGTCTTTGCCGCGCGAAGCTCAACAGGTCTTGGACAATCTCTTTGGTGCGTTGGGTCTCTTGCAGGATAATGCGCAAATCTTCCCTGGCGACTTCTGGAATATCCGGATTCTCGAGCAACAGATCGGTGAAACCCAAAATGGCGGCAAGTGGGTTGTTTACCTCGTGGGCGACGCCGGAGACCAACTGCCCGATGGTGGCCATCTTTTCGGAGTGTGCGAGTTTCGCCTGCAACAGCGCGGCATCCGTAATATCGGTCATGACCACGACCACGCTGTTCACCTGGCCGGATTCGTCGCGCATGGGACTGAGACTGATCGAAAAGTGGCCCATGGTGCCGTCGCTTCTGCCCACGCGCAATTCCAGGTTCTCTACCTGTTGGCCCATCGCGGTGGTTTGCAAGGCGGCTTCAAAGTCAGTCCGATGCGATACCTCGATCCAGGTGTCCAATCGATGGCCGATCAGCTCTTCTTCTTTATAGCCGGCCTCGTAGCAACGGCGATTCACATAGCTGATGAGTCCCGCTGTGTCTAAAACCAGGATCATGCTCTGTGTGGTGTTCAAAATCTTCTGGTTAAAATCACGTTCCCGCTGCAATTGCGACTGAAACATTTTTTGTTCTGTCACGTCCAGCATCAAACCACGGGTTTGAATCACTTTGCCCTGCGCGTCATGAACAGCGCTGATGTTCTGCATGGTGTGCAGCAAACTCCCATCTTTGCGTCGCAAGGTTTCTTCGTAATTGCGTAACGCGCCGCGCTCGGCAATGGCTCGAACAAAGCGTTGCTTCGCGGCAGGAGTAGGGTAAAGGTGGGGACTTACATCAGCCCGGAGAAGTTCCTCGCGCGATTCGTAGCCTAACATGCGAACCATCGCATCATTGACATCGAGGAATTGGCCGTCGGGTGTGGCAAAAAACAAGCCTTCCTGGATGCTGTCGAACAACTCGCGGTAACGTCGCTCCGCTTCTCGGCGATCAGTTATGTCTTTTAGCACGTGGATAGTGCGCGTCTCTTCTTCGACACTGCCCGGTGCACGGGATGTGGAGACGAGGAAGGTCCGGCCCTCTGCGGTAGCGATGTATTCTTCCCGCAATTGTTTTGTGTTTTGACAGAAAGGGCAGGGAAGCGCGCTGCCCGTTTCAGCGATATGCTTCAAATTATTCATAGGCTCGCCAACCAGGGCAGCCGGGGGTTTGCCCAAGAGTGTTGCGAGCGTCCGATTCGTGCGCACAATCTTCCAGCTTTGATCGTGTACCACGATGTAATCACTGATGGCATCTATGTCTTCAACCCATTGCTTCTTGGATCGCTCAAGTTGAGAGAAGCGACGCACTTTTTCCATGGAAAGCGCGGCGTGGCTGGCAAGCGCGGTTACTAGTTTTTCCTCTGTTGGCGAGAATTGAGGCTTATCGCGAATCAAGCATAGGGTGCCCATCAACTCGCCGTCGCTGGCATAGATGGGAAAGAAGGCGCAGTGTGCAGGACTCCCTGGAACTGGCAATACCTCGAGACCAGCTCGTCCGCAAGACACATTGCCAAGAAGCCAATCCCACGCAGGTTTACCGGCAGGGAATTCCTGCACCGGCGAATAGAGTTGCACACGATTGCCTACAATTTCACCCACTCCTCCCCATTCCGCATTGAGCATTTCTGCTGCACGGGAGGCAAATCCAGCCAGAAAAGCAGGCAGCTCGCGGGAGTTGGCAGCCGCGACTGCCAGATTCATAAGTTCCTGAGAGTAATCAGAGGCGACCTGTCCGGACAGTTTCCGGGTACGAGTCGCAGTCTTACGGCGAGCAGAAGTGATGTTTCGTCCACGCATAGAGGGTAAAGGCTCTGCGTGTGTCTCAAGTTAAGAAGCCACGCACTCTCAAGCTACTGAGCAATCTCAATGTGAGTCAATTGCTCATCTTGATTGTGATGCGGATTCGTTACCTTAAGCAAGTGACGTCTTATGGAAAATGTCTCAGCGTGAGACCCGGACCCTTGTGTTCTAGGTGAAGTGAGACGTAACGAATCGAATAGGGGTGGTCGTTGACGATCCATTTACACGAATATCTTTAATAGCTGTAAGTAGTTACAGCTCTCCAGAAACACTCCTGATCGATCTCGAAATCCCTTGAATCTATGGCATCCCACTTGCCTTTTCCTCGGTGGGATAGTTTTCCTTGCCCAGGAGGATGAAGTGGGGACTCGCATTGGTTGGGGGAAGAAACTAATTGCCACGGCAGCGCTTTTTGTTTTGGTAGTTTCGTTGGCAAACAGTCAGCAGATGCTCGTTGAGGAAGGAAAGCGCAAGGCTAAGAACAAGGTAACCCCGAACTACCCGGACCTCGCCCGGCGAATGAGCATTGGGGGCAAGGTTAAAGTCGAAGTGGTTATCGCTCCAGATGGACGTGTGAAAAGCGCACGTGCCCTTGGTGGACATCCTGTGCTGGTTCAGTCTTGCCTCGATGCGGTAAGGGAATGGCGTTTTGAGACGGCCCCCGAGGAGTCAACCCAGGTTGTTGAGTTTACCTTCAAGGAGCAGTGAGCTGGCAGTTCCCGCGAACGTACTGAAAACGGGGCTGATGTTGTTTCGTGGCAATGGGGAGTGGAGGAAGTGACGCAATGACGATCGGAAAGCAACTTTACAAAAGTTTCGGAACGATTCTGGCGATTCTCGCCGTGTTGCTGATTGTGGATCTCGTAACGATCTACAAAGCGCGATCAGCCAGCTCGGAAGCAGCGTCAACACTGGAAAGCGTGCGTACCGCAGAGTCTGCACGCTACCAGATCATGCTCAACCGCCTGAATCTCAATAATTTTCTCTTGAGCGGCGATCCGCGTGATGAGGAAAGGGTGAATCGGGGATTTGCTGAGCTTAGCGACATGGTGAAGCGTGGACAATCTCAGACTAACAATGAATTTCTGCGCACCGCGCTGATTCAGGTGGAAAGCACGGAAGCGAGCTGGGCTGACAACTTTGCAAAACCGCTGTTGGCAAAACGGCATCAGGTAGATTCGGGCGACGCTACGGTGTCTGACCTGCAGATTTTCTATCTGCAGAAGGATCCGTCGTCATGGCTGACAAAATCTTCGATGGTGCTTGATCAGGCCAACACGGATATGAGCAAGGCTTTGAATGAATCGCAGGCCACGGCGTCTCGTGCAAGCACGATCAGTTTTGGAATCATCGTCATTGGAACTCTTGGAGCGATGATTTTCATTCTCGTCAATGCCGTAAGGACCGCCAAATCCATCACCGAACCGTTGCAGCATTTAATTGCTGTGGCGCGAGAGATTGGCGATTCGGGAGATCTGGACCAGAACATCGATATTCACCGTAATGACGAAATTGGCGCATTGGCGACTACCTTCAACAACATGGTTGCTTACCTGAAGGAAATGGCGACTGTTTCGATGGCTGTTGCGGAAGGCGATCTGACCGTTGAGGTTACGCCCCGTTCTAAGCGAGATACGCTCGGAAATGCCTTCATACGGATGTCGCACGGGCTGCAACAAATCGTTCGCTCCACACGAGATGGCGCATCGCAGGTATCTGCTGGATCCAACCAGGTTGCCGGCGCTGCGGACGAATCGGCCAAGGTAAGCGTACAAGCCTCTTCTGCTATTGAAGAGGTGACCAGCACAATGCACGAGATGAGTGTGAACGTCCAAAACGTTGTGAAAAACACTCAGGTGCAGGCTTCCAGTGTTGCAGAGACTTCCGCTTCGATAGATCAGATGGTTACATCGATTCAGCGCGTTGCTGATACCGCAAAAGTCTTGCTGGATATCGCCAACCGCTCTCGCGAAGAAGTGGTGACCGGCATCGCCACAATGGAAAAGACAACCGATGGGTTGAATCGCACCAATAGGTCGATTCAATCTTCGGCGGAAATTATCAACATTCTGGGGCACCGGGCCGACGACATCGGGAAAATCATTGAAGTTATTGACGATTTGGCCGAACAGACAAACCTGCTGGCATTGAACGCAGCCATTGAAGCGGCACGCGCTGGAGAGCATGGCCTGGGTTTTGCGGTGGTTGCAGATGAGGTGCGCAAGCTGGCAGAAAAATCCACGCAATCGACCAAGGAAATTGCCGATTTGATTCAGAGTATCCAGCGGGAAGCGCGGCAGGCAGTCGAGAACATGGAACACAGCACGCGCATCGTTGAAGAAGGCCTGAGTTTCGGCAATGACCTTGGTACCGCGCTGCACAAGATATCAGACGTTGTAACTGAAGTTTACAAGTTTTCGCAGGAAATCGGCGCGGCAACCAATGAGCAGTCTGTCGGTTCTTCGCAGATTGCCAAAGCCACGAACCGGCTGACGGAAATTACGCAGGAAATCAGTTCGGCGGTCGAGGAGCAAGCTTCCGGCGCGCAAGCCGTGGTGAGAGCCATGGACAAGATGCGTGAATTGGTTCAGCAATCGGCATCAAGCTCAACCGAGCTCTCTGCCGCAGCAGAGCAGATGTTGAAGCTATCGCGCAACCTGCTCGACAACATGGATCAATTCGTGGTCGACCGGGCTGGGCAAGTCCGACATCGCCGCGATTCACACGGACCGAACCCCGACCCGCGACGCAGCCTGGCAAGTGAACCCAACGAATACGAATATGCCGAAGTGAGTCGGTCCTGACGCGAGTGCGACCCATGGAGAAAGACCATCAAGTTGTGGGATTTCGAATTGGAAACGAAACGTACGGGGTGCGCATCGCCTCAGTGCGCGAAATCGTCCGTGTCCCCGAAATTACCTCGGTACCGAATGCCCCTGAGGCAATCGAAGGGGTCATCAACTTGCGCGGGAAAATTATTCCCGTCATGGACCTGCGGAAGCGTTTTGGAGAGAAGACCGCCCAGAGCGACAAAAGAAATCGCATCCTGGTCGTCGAACTCGAAGGCAAGCTTCTTGGCTTGATTGTCAGTTCAGCCTCGGAAGTATTGAAAATACCACCTTCGGAAATCGAAGCCCCCGGTACCGTGTTCGCCGAGGGAGAGTCCAGTTACGTTACCGGTGTGGGCAAACTCAAAGGGCGTTTGATTATCCTACTGGATATAGCTCGCCTGCTTCGCCAGCCGGAATTGAAGAAACTTGAGGAGGCCGCGGAGCCCGTCGCGTCTTTGAGGTAGACTTCCGCGCAATAGCGGAAAGATCCTTCGAGCAGGCTCTACGCACCCCGTATGGGAACGATTACCGCTCAAGTTCAACTTACCGAAGCAGAACTGAAACTTTTGCAGACCCTCGTCTATCAGGAATGCGGCATGTATTTCGATGAGCGCCGCTCACACTTCCTGAAAGACCGGTTGCAGCGCCGATTGAAGGCTTGCCAGCTAGATTCTTTTTATAGCTATTACCGCCTGTTGACCAGCCGTGAGGGAAGAGCGGAGCTTGCGCTGCTGCTTGAAAATTTGACCGTAAACGAAACAAGTTTTTTTCGCAATCGCCCACAATTAGATCTGTTGCAGAAGAACGTTCTGGAAGAAATCCTGCATCACAAGCAGGAGCGGCGGGATTGGACACTGCGTGTTTGGAGTGCAGGGTGTTCGGCGGGACAGGAACCTTATTCGGTCGCGATCCTGGTGTGCGATGCGCTGGCCTACTACTATCTGCGCAACCCATTGCCGTTCGATATGCCTTCACCCAAACCGCTGATTCCACCGCCGTGGAAGCTGGAGATTGTCGCGTCGGACATCAGTTACGCAAGTTTGCGTACGGGGCAGGAAGGCGTTTACACCGAGATTCAGATGGAACCGGTGGACTACACCACACGACTTCGCTACTTCGAAAAGTCTGGCGACAAATATTCCGTGAAGAAGCAGTTAAAGGATTTGGTCCAGTTTGACTTTCACAACCTAAAAACGGAATTCCTGCCACGCCGCAATGACATCATTCTCTGTCGTAACGTGATGATTTATTTTGACGAAGCCGAGCAGAAGCGATTGATTGAAAAGTTTTGGCATTGTCTTAACCCCGGTGGCTATTTGTTGGTTGGCCACGCGGAAAGCCTCTTCGGCCTGACGCAAAAATTCAAGATGGTTCACGAGAATAACGGTACCGCATACAAACGGCTTGAGGTGAATACTTGAGCTTTTTGCCGGATGAACGGGATTCCGAACTCCGCGCTCTGTTTTTTGAGAGCGCTTCGGAATTATTGCAGGCCATTAACGATGCAGGATTGAAGTTGGAAAAGCACCCGGCGGATGAGGAACTCCTGCGCGGGCTCCGGCGGGCCATTCATACGCTGAAAGGTGATTCCGCGGCATGTGGCTTTCAGTTGCTGAGTGAGATTGCCCATGAGCTTGAGGATGTTCTTTCGCTGCAGATTGGCCAAACACAAGGGCCAAAGCTCGCGGAAGTCGTTCTATCTGCCGTAGACACATTTGAAGGCATGCTAAGCGCGTACCAGCGTCAGCTTGAGCCGCCTTCACCTGCGCCTCTACGATCATTGATCCACAACCTTCTTGAATCCCCGAACGCCAAACATGCCTCTGTCGAGTCGCCTGCGGTCGTTGTGCCTGCCAATTTCCACTGGAGCGAGTACGAGCGATTGATGATTTCCGAAGCGCTCCTGAATGGTGGAAACGTTTATAACGTTGCGCTGCGCATCGATCCCAATAGCGCGATGCGTGCGGCTGCCTTCCAACTTGTCCGCAATGTGCTGCACGCTTGCGGAACGGTGATTGCTCTGCGGCCTGAAGACAATATCGCGGCCGCGACGGTGGACATCGTGGAAGCGGCAGTGGCGAGCGTTCATCCAATCGATCATGTTGCACATCGTTGTCAGATTCCTTCTGTGGTTTCTAATGTAAGGATTGAAAAGGCCGCCCAGGCAGAAATCACGGAACACGAACTCTTGGGCGAAATTCTGGAAGCTCAGGCTGCTGAGTTTGCCGCCCATCCCGAGACTGTGGATTCTGGAAGTGCAAAAGCGCAGGCCGGTTCGTCCGCCGTTGCCGCAGTTGCGGAAAGCACCGTGCGGGTCGACGCGTCGAGAATCGATGCGGTGATGAATTTGGTGGGCGAATTAATCATCGGAAAATCGATGCTAAATCGCACACTTACAGAATTTGATGTTAATCACGCGCGCGATCCAATTCGTGGCAAATTGGCGGAAGCGCTGGCTTTTCAATCCCGGGTACTGGATGAGCTGCATAAGTGCGTATTGAAGATACGTATGGTTCCTGTAGAACAGCTGTTCCGGCGTTTCCCCCGAGTCGTGCGTGACATCGCCAAGGTCTGCACCAAAGATATCGCCTTGGAAGTTGCGGGGGAGCATACAGATCTGGACAAGAGCATTCTTGACGCGCTGGCCGAACCGCTCACGCACCTTGTGCGCAACGCAGTTGACCACGGAATTGAGCCAGCCGAAGAACGATTGAGTGCGGGGAAGCCTGCCCGCGGAACCGTCTATCTGAATGCCTACCATCAAGGTACCCAGGTGGTGATCGAAGTACGTGATGATGGGCGCGGCATCGATTTAGATCTCATCCGGCAGCAGGCGGTGCGCAGCGGCCTGCTAAAGTCTGGCGATGCCGAGCGAATGACGGAGCAGGACGTCCTAAATCTTATCTTCGAACCCGGGTTTAGTACCGCGAGCGAAGTCACGGAAGTATCGGGGCGCGGTGTCGGGATGGACGTGGTGCGTACGGTGTTAGACAGACTCAAGGGCACAGTTCAAGTTTCCAGTTCCAAGAATCAAGGTACGACGATTCTGTTGCGGGTGCCGCTTACTCTGGCCAGCATTCAGACGCTGCTGTTCCGCGTGGGCGGGCGTTTATTTGCTGTTCCGCTCTCGTCCGTTGTGGAAATTACCAGAATTTCAGATCAGGAAATTCAACACGTCGATCAGAGAGAAGTGCTTCGCCTGCGTGACCAGATTCTGACTCTAGTGAGGCTGAATTCAATTCGCGGGATTCACTCTGTCGAACCCCCGAATCCGAAAAAGAAGAAGAGTTTTGTCATTGTGATTGGTGTAGCCGAAAAGCGCTTCGGCTTGCTGGTGGACACAATGGTGGGAGAAGAAGAGTTGGTGATCAAAGCCCTGCCAGGCGAAATTGTCTCTAGCGATCTGGTTAGCGGTGCTTCCATCCTGGGGGACGGTACCGTGGTCTTGATATTGAATGTGCCTGCTATTCTTTCGCGGCTGTCACGGTCGATTCCTCTCGGAGCCATCGCATGAAGGAACGGGTCCGAGTACTGGTGGTGGATGATTCCGCGCTAATGCGGAAGCTGATCCCATTGATCCTGGAGCGAGACCCAGACGTGGAAGTAGTCGGGACAGCCATGGACGGAGCATTCGCACTGCGTAAGATTGCGGAGCTGAAGCCCGACGTCGTGACATTGGATTTGGAAATGCCAAGGATGGATGGAATTGAGACGCTACGGATGATCATGCGCAGCGCGCCACTCCCCGTAATTGTCTTCAGCACGCATTCTAAAGAGGGCGCGTACTCCACATTCAAGGCGCTTGCACTCGGCGCAATCGACTTTGTTGCGAAGCCAAAGGACGCAGCTGGTGGCCATCTCGAGACGGTTGCCAACCAGCTAATCGAGAAAATCAAGGTTGCTAAGCGGGCCGGGGGTTCAAGGTCGGTGCCTAGAGCGGATGTGGAATCGTCGCGGCCACGCAAGAAGCGAGAGCGTTCTGCGCTTCCACCCAACCGAATTATCGCCATCGGTATTTCGACTGGAGGGCCCAACGCGCTTCAGTACATGTTGTCGCAGATTCCACCGGAATTTCCAGCCTCTTTTGTCGTGATTCAACATATGCCGGAAGGATTTACAGAGATGTTCGCCCGGCGACTGGACGAGTGTTGCGCCCTGGATGTACAGGAAGCAAAGTCGGGTGACCTTTTGGTCGCTGGTCGCGTGCTGATCTGTCCGGGCAACCGGCACATGATGGTTCGGCGCATGCCGCGAGGCGAAATGGTGATCCTTTCTGATGGACCTGCAATAAATGGGCATCGACCGTCCGTTGATGTGCTGTTCCATTCAGTCGCGCAGGAATTTGGGCTTACGGCCGTGGGAATCCTGATGACGGGAATGGGAGAGGACGGCGCAGAGGGCCTAGGCGCGATCCGATCAGCTGGCGGAGTGACTATCGCGCAGAGCGAAGATACCTGCGTTGTTCCGGGCATGCCTCGTGCCGCAATTTCGAAAGGTTATGCTTCCAAGATTATTGCACTCGATGGTCTCAGTCAGTTTTTGATCAGTCATTACGGCTCTGAGCGTGGCAGCACTGAAAAAGTGGAAGCGCAAGAGAAAGCAGATAAGAACGAAAGGTCACCAGTTTCGACTCCACGCGTTTGAGGCGCTTGGAGCCAAAGGAGAAGGTTATGCAACAGTTTGCACCTCTACTTCGGAGCGACAACCAACCAGTTCGTTATCTGGTCGTGGACGACTCTGTGTTCGCGCGAAAAAATTTGATCAAGATGATCGAGCTGTTCGGCGGGGAAGTAGCCGGAGAAGCTGGCGACGGATTGACCGCCATTGCGGAGTATAACCGTACAAAAGCCGACATTGTGTTGATGGACATCACTATGCCGCAGATGGAAGGGATCGAAGCGGTGGAGCGGATTGTGCGCCAGCACGCCGATGCGCGCATCGTGATGGTCTCTTCCGTCGGTTATCAGGAGAATATTCTTGCGGCCCTTCAGAAGGGTGCGAAACACTTCGTACAAAAGCCGGTGAAGCCCGAAGTCCTATACGAAATTCTGCGATACGTCTTAGGAGATGACCCGAATGCAACGAGCGGGCCAGTTGCGCTCGCAGGAGAACACCACTCATGAGAATGGAACTCATTCAACCGTTCATCAACGCAGCGGATGCTGTCTTTGCGGAATCGCTGCAGGCTCCGACAAAGATAGTGGATCTTTCCATGGAGGAAGAAACCTACCGGAGAAAGGGAGTTGCCGCCCTGATTGCTATTAAAGGTGATATCGAAGGGCGCGTAATTCTCGACATGGCACCGGAAGTTGCCATTCGCGTGGCCAGCATCCTGGCTGGATCGCCAGTGACTGGAAGCGAACAAGTAGTGCGCGAGACTGTCTGTGAGCTTGCCAACATGGTAATCGGAAATTCCGTTACTCTGCTGAACGACGCTGGTTTCCGATTTAAAGTGTTTCCCCCAGAAATTCATATGAGTGATGCGGGGTTGTCTGGCAATGTGGAGACCGAAGCGATGGTGATTTGCATCGAAACGCCGTGTGGACAAGTCTACTTGAATATATCCATGCACTATCTGCATCGCCGGCGCAGGGAACGCGACGCGGTTGCTGCGATGGACTAATCGCCTCCTGGTTGGGAACGGAACAAGGCATCTGCGGTGTGCCTGTAGTACACTCCCTTCGCCATCAGATTATTTGAGAGCGGAGGCGCAAGTTGAATCGGCTGCTTCTTGGCTGTTTATTTGGTATTTTTTCCTCAACAATTCTCGCAGCACAATCACCCACGTTGTCAGACGTGGCAGAGCCTGGTTCCATCGAGGACATCGCCGAGGCAACGACAGAAGCACGATTTCTGTCGCCGTGGGTTGCATATCTTCCCGCCTCTTCCACGGTTCCTTCTCCGCGAGCTTTTCTTGGGCGCATTCCCGGTGCACCCGGTGAACTAGTCGATTCTGCAAAAGCCTATGCCTACTGTCGAGCTTTGGCTGCCGCTTCGCCACGCGTGCGAGTTTTTACGATTGGACGTTCCGAAGAGGGACGCGACATTATCCTGCTTGCTATCGCCGACGAGAAGGGGATTCAAGATCTCGAGCAATTGAAGAATGCAAATGCCACACTGGCCGACCCGCGCAAAACCAATCCCGCGGCGGCTGAAAAGCTGATCGAAGATTCGCGCCCCTTTTATTACTTTAATGCGGCGCTGCACTCTGATGAGACTGGCTCAACGGAGTCGGTGCTCGAACTGGCTTATCGCCTCGCAGTTTCCGACCAACCAATGATTCGCCGAATTCGAGAAAACCTGGTGGTGCTGATCAATCCAGTTTCCAATCCTGATGGACGCGATAAACAGGTCGAGTGGTTCTATCGGTTCTTGAAAGGAAATACGGATCGCGATACATTCCCGCGTCAATCTCCGCCGTACTGGTCGAAATATGCGTTCGTAGATATTAATCGCGATGCCCACCAGCAGACGCACGAGACGACAAAAGCCGTTCATCGCATGTTCCACGAGTGGCATCCGATTGTTGTGCATGATTTGCACGAAAGTGTTCCGCTATTGATGTCTTGGAATGGCACTGGACCCTACAACCCCAATATTGACCCTATTACCTATAGCGAATTTCTCGCGTTGAGCTTCCAAGAGGTACAAACTATGACTGGGCTGGGCATGCCTGGCGTTTCCACTTGGAATTTTGGCGAAGGATTCGCTCATCTCTTCCTTGATTCGGTAGCCATGAATCACAATGCAGTTGGCCGTGGCTACGAGACTTTTGGCAACGGGACTGCGGAAACACTCAGCTTATCGCTTTCGCCAGAGGAAACTTCCCGCGAATGGTACAGAGTACTCCCTGGGCCCTCCGGCAGGTTTTCTTGGTCTGCACGCGACAATGTCAATTACAACGAGACCGGCGCACTTGCCGCCCTGGATTACGTGGCTGTCAATTCTCGTACACTGTTGCGAAATTTCTATACCAAGAGTCTGCATAGCTGGCGTAAAGGTCTGGATGAACCGCCGTATGCGTTTCTGATTGCAGAAGATCAGGGCGATCCCGAGCGCGTTGCGCAGTTGGTCAGTCGTTTGCAGGCCCAACACATTGAGGTCAGCCGCGCGAAATCCGTCCTGAAGTTGAAGGAAGGGAACTATCCGGCAGGTACTTTCGTTGTTCGCTTGGATCAACCTTACCGTAACTATGCCGTCGATCTGCTGACTCCTCAAAAATATCCAAAGGATGGGAGCGAGCCCTATGATGATGTCTCCTGGGAACTTCCAGCGCACTATCATTTACAGGCTATTGCGACGGCCGACGCGTCGATACTCAATGCGGACCTTGCCTTCCTGAAAGAATCACCACATGCACAAGGCAAGATCGAGGGTTCGGGCTTATTCTTTCTATTGAAAGATTTGGGGCAGGAAGGTCTTCTCGAAGCGCGCTACCGGTTGGCGAAATTTGAAATAGAAGTCGCAGAAAGGCCGTTCACCTTAGGCACCACCGAATATCCAGCAGGCTCCTGGATTGTTCCGGCCCAGGCAGGGCTAGCAGAAACGCTTCGCGAGAGTTCGGCGCAACTTGGACTCAACTTTGTCGGCGCCAGTGCGGCGCCGAATGTACCACTGCACACGGCGAAGGCTCCACGCCTGGGGCTTTGGGTGCCGTGGGCCGATACTGATTCTATTGGTTGGGCCCGCTATTCGCTCGATCAACGCAAAATTCCATACGTTTACCTGCGCGACGAGGATATTCGCACTGGCAATCTTCACGACAAAATTGATGTCCTCTTATACGGACATGTCGACCTCGAACTGGCGGAACAAATTCAGGGTATTCCCAAGTCCTGGGGCCCAATGCCGTTCAAGAAGACTTTGCAGACACCTAGTCATGGCACACCTGCAGAATCTGAAGACATTACGGGCGGAATCGGATGGCAGGGTCTGGCACAACTGCAGGAATTCATTGAACACGGCGGATTAATGATCACGCTCGGGAGCGGTTCTATGCTGGCGATCGAAGGCGGAATCATCCGCGGCGTCCGGCGGGATTCTGGAGGTGTGCCGCGCAGCACACAGGGCGGTGGTGCGGATTCCTCGGCCGCCGCACAGCAAGCTATGACCCGGACTCCGGGTTCTCACTTGCGAGTTACCTTTGCCAGGCCGGAGCATCCGATTGCGTACGGCTATCCCGTGGAAACGCACGTGTTCCGCCAGAATTTTCCACTCTACTCTGTTCCGCGGAGATGGTTGCGCATGGCTTATTGCACCACTTGCCTGGATGGGCCGATCGACACGAGAAATGTTGTGCTGGAGTGGGGTGCCCGCGACGGCGTACCGTTTTTGGTAAGCGGCCAGGTCTGGGGAGAGTCAAACCTGAAGGGCCGGCCGGCAATTCTTGATATGCCCGTGGGACAGGGACACGTCGTTACGTTCAACTTTAATCCACTTCATCGCGATCTCAATCGCGGCGACCAACGCATGCTCTGGAACGCGATCATCAATTGGCAAGCTATCGTTGCGGGAGGGTCGGCGAGCGTATCTAAGTAAATAAACAGCTTGCGAGGATTTACGAACTAGTCTGGAGGTCGAACGTAAGCCGCCCCATGACGGAAAAGCCCTGCCGCCGCTATGGGTTGAGAAAACACGATGCGGATGGGCACGAAAATCGCTCCAGCTCCAGGAGTGTAGGGAACCGCAACCTCCAACCGACTGCCTTCCGGATATTTGTTCCGGCTACGAAAACTGATCCCGCCTTTTGACAAATCCTCGCACACGGCGACTTCTTCCTGAAAACCTCGCCGCCGAATACACGCCAGTACGCGGGCTTTCACCCTGGTCCGATTGCGCCGAGGGATGACCCGCTCTTCCACGGCAGAGCGAGAGGGCAACACCTCATCAAACTTGGGCTCCGAATGCGCTTCGATCCAGATCGACGGAGAATCGCAATGTTTGCAGAGTCTCGCCACACATCGCCGAATTTCGAATGATTTCAATTCCATTTCGTTCAGGTATACGACCTCGCGGCGTTGGCAGAAACTGCACTCCATCAGCATGCGCGCCAAGGCTTCCTCGGCCTTATGCGGAGAGGGGAATTCGATTTCCCAGAAATCCAAGCGCTGGTCGAGGATTGCCACCGCATAGATGAAGCCGTCTGGTTCGCGGTCAATTTCCGCCATGATTCGTGCTCTTGCAGACTTGGTCTGGTCGCCTTCCAGCTTGCGATGCAGCACAATCTCCTGCCCAGGGAAAATTTTCTCCGCCAGACGAATGACTCCACCATTTCGGCTGATTAAAAGGGTCTGCGCAGACAACTTCATCGCCGCGCCGTGGTCATCCAGCCATGACGCTTCCACTTGAAGTTGCATCGTAACTCGATCGCTTTGCCGCATTCTTTCGGTGCGCATGAGATTTCTTGGTTGTACAACTCAGCGTACCACGCCCCTCTGGCCGCCCCGCGCGCCCTGCTGTTGATTTGTCTTTCCCACTAATAGCAGGCCAGGTGGGCGTTACTTATTGGCGCATTTGGGCGAGGAGGAGATTCTCAGATGGCTCCAATTCAGACAAACTGGTTCAAACAGAACCCTTACGCCCAAGGGAGATACGGAGCCATGTCTCATTCCGAGGGTCCTTCTTGAGCAAAGTCATCTCCATGCCAGATCGCGTTACGTCCATAAACCCCCGTTTAACGGGAGTGCGGGACCGTCGCTACACCATTCGTTTCCCATTCGCCGCAGATGCGGAATTGATTGATTTGGAAACTGGAAAACAGGCCGATGGGGTAACGTCGGACCTTTCTCTGGGTGGTTGTTTCGTGTGCACCAGCAAGCCATTGCCCTTAAACGCCCGTGCACGGATGAAACTGACTCGCAAGACACAAGTACTAGAGGCCCTTGTCGTTGTCCGTATCGTAAAGCCAAAGGTGGGTATGGGGATAGAGTTCTTTGATCTCGAACCACCCAACAACGAAACCCTCATCAATTGGATCGAATCACTTCGACGCGTCCGTTAGCGCACCCTCAGGGCCCTGTATCTAGCGGGTGTTCGCTCTTTTCGTAAAATTCCTTCTGCAATCGCAGGCTCTCGTTGTCTGCTTTGATCGCTTTGATCACGCGTACGACCGTGTCGATCCAGGCCTGTAGGTCTTCTGCTCCCTCTTCCTTGGTAGCCATAGAGCCATCCCCTGAATAGTGATTTGGGAATCGCGCGTACCACCAGATTCCGGTGTAAACGGTGTCTGGCAAATTGACGCGTTTCTGGTCCCTCCCGGACTCTGCACCAGCACGATCCAGATGAACGAGATCCGGGTGGGTCACCAGAACGTTAGATGTTTCCGATTCACCTGCATGCCAATCGGGGTCGTTTTTGTCCCCGCTGGTCTTCCTGGGCGCCTCGTGGCCCCATTGCACATAGACAACGTAATCGTGCGGTTTTGAGAGCTGCGTCTGTGCAAAGTAGGGAAGCAGATGTTCGTTTCCTCCATGGCCGTTCACGATGATCACTTTCTTGCAGCCATTACGAGCCATTTCGTCGGTCGTCTCTTGTAAGAATTTTAGCTGCAGTTCCGCGCTATAAGAGATCGTTCCGGGTTGATGCTGTGCCTCAAAAATCTGTCCGGCATAATACTGAGGAAAAATGATGGCATATTCTTCTGCTGCGGCGTGCTCCGCGACATAGCGCACGTTGAGCAAGTCCGTACCTAGAGGAAGATGTGGACCGTGCTTTTCCAAGATTCCAAATGGCAACAGGCACGTGCCTTGTGATTTGTTAATAGCATTTCGAAATTCGCCGGCGGTCAGTTCTTCCCATTTAGCTGATAGGTTTGTCTGCGCTCCTGATCTTTCTGTCATCGCGAAGGCGAGTAGAATGCCCAGCACAAATTTGCGGCGGATCATAAGAACTCCTTGGTCTTTCGTGGCCAATTCTACTCCACTCTGCGCCACATCGCCCGCCCGATGGCCAATCAATCAAACGTCGAGGGGATGCGCAGAGTTCGGCTCAGAAAGTATTAAGGTGGGAGTGGCCAAGACGAAATTCCACACAGAAAAAGTTCCGAGTCTAGATATGGCAGGTCAACCCCCGATGATTACCAGGTCGCCGTGGTAATTGATCGTGCCGGAAGCTTTATATGCACCGTTCGGCCTTTTGAAACCAGGCTGACTTCCTGAGCCTGTTGCAGGCTATTCAATAGTTGTGCGACGTGCCCACCTTCTGGAGTTTGGAACGTCATCACCCGCAGGTCTTTTGCCCTGCCCTTGGTTTCCACGCGTACCGCGCCAGGCCGCACGAACTTGCTGAAGTGTGCCAGGTACCAATATGTTCCTGCGTAGGTGATTTCGTGTGTGCCCTTGTTGATGATCACAACGGGGTGTTGTGAATTAGGGTCAGGGTTTCCGTGAATGGGCGATACCGCCCAAGGTCCTCCGGTCTCATCTAGAATCGCATTCCAGTAGAGCCATGCGGAAGTACCAGCTTCCAGGTCGCTGAAAATCATATTTCCCCAAACATCGCCATCGTCAAATTCGTAGACAGGTAGCTTTTTGCTCATCGGGTAGCCGGCCTCGTACGCATAGCACACCTCATCCATCCAGAACGGGATGTCCGGATACTTGGCTTTCAACTTGGCGATCTTGTCGAAGTCCTTCTGAAAAGCGTCGTAGGGGTAGCCATGATAGGCCACTACGGAAACAAACCTCCGCGCGGCTGGATCGTTCAGCACCACGGGATAGCGCTTGTAGGCCACTTTGCGTTCCGGGGCTTCACTCATCATCAACTTCGTCGATAATCCCGACTGTTGCAGTGCGGGGCCCACAAAGTCACGCAAGAGCACCTTGATCTCCGGATATTTGATCTTTGTATAAACCTGCTCTGGTTCATTAAACAGGCTCAAGTAATCCACTACGATTCCTCGCTTCTTGTACTCTTCCAGGTACAGCATGAAATATTTTGCCAGCGCGGGATAGTATTTCGGTTGCACATCCTGGCGCTTCTTTACGTCGAACAACATCCAATCGGGCGGGTAATCAATCGGGGCTTGCAGGGCGAAGTTGCCGTATTTGCGAGCCCGCAGAATGTATGTACCGACGCCGTTCGGACCAAAATCGCGCTCCACCGAAAAATTCTTTAGCTCGACATCGCCCGGCGTGTCATCGTAGGTGAACCACGGGCCAGCCGACTGAAAATCGGTTCCGGCCAGGGGCGTCTTCATCGCCGTATAACCGGCTCCCTCCTTGGGATCAAACAGGGAGCGCAATACTTCCTCCTGTTTATCGGCGGGGAGGGTATTCAACGTTATGATACCTGCCTCCATGATGGAGGCACCAAAGCCATCGATCTTCTGATATTTCTTACTGTCGTCAATCTCGAATTTTATTCCAGTGGGTCCGGCGTCGACGAATTGCACATCGGGCTTGGCGGTGAGGCGATCCCCCGCATTTGAAGATACGTGCAGTTTCACTATTTGTGCAGGAAGCAGGGAAGGTGAAAGACAAAGGAATATTTCGCAGATAACCAAGAAAATGCGAATTAAATTGAACACAAGTACCCTCCGGAAGTGCCAAATTCTGGAATGCAGGATCTGATAGAGCCTATGCTTAAAAACAACGTGAACGAAGAAACGAAAAACAACCGCCGATTGTCGAAGTTCAGCTCCGCAAGAAGTTCACAGTTGAACCGAGTTAATATTGCAGGTATTGTTCACTGTCAAGCAAGAGCCATGACACTCAAGTGTTTACCTTTGCGTTTCCAGCGCGCGGCCACTTGCCTTTGTTATTTCATCCACATGCTTTGGAGCCTCCAGTATCACACTTGATCAGGTCAGCGTTGATGTTGAGTCAGGAGACTCACTATGAGCGAACTTGCCGTAAATGGTGGTGAGAAAACCAAACATAAACCATTTCCCATCTGGCCGCAGTTTGACGACCGGGAGCGGCAGGCACTGCTGGAAGTTTTAGATAGCCGGGTCTGGTGGCGCACTCCTGGAACGAAGACCTTGGAATTCGAAAAGGAGTTTGCCAAGTTTCACGGCGCGAAACACGGGATCGCCGTAACAAATGGCACGGCGGCATTGGAAGTCACTATGGCTGCACTTGGTATCGGACATAGTGATGAGGTCATTGTGCCAGATTACACGTTTGTCGCTACCGCAAGCGCCGTGCTATATGCCGGAGCGCTTCCCGTGACTGTCGATATATCTCCAGAGACGTATTGTCTCGACCCACAACTTGTTGAAGCCGCGATAACTCCACGCACCAAAGCGATCATCGCTGTTCATATGGGTGGCGCCCCGGCGGATCTCGACGCCCTGCAGTCGATCGCCCAGCGAAAAGGAATTGCGCTCGTCGAAGACAGTTCGCACGCTCACGCTACCGAGTGGAAAGGCCGCCGCATAGGTTCCCACGGTATCGGCGGCACATTCAGTTTTCAGTCGAGCAAGCTGATGACAGCGGGTGAGGGCGGAATAATCGTAACCAATGACGACAACTTCGAGCGATTGGCTCGTAGCATGCACGACTGCGGACGTATGCCCGGGGAATGGTTTTATAGCCATTACATCAATGGCTCAAACTATCGCCTAAGCGAATGGCAAGGCGCGGTTCTTAGTTCACAATTGTCACGCCTGGATGAGCAGACGAAACTCCGGCACAAGAATGCTCGCCTGCTGGATACACTTCTTTTGCAAATCGACGGCATCATTCCCCAAAAGATAGATGATCGCTGCACGCGCAACGGTCAATACGCTTACATCTTTCACGTTGATTCGAAGAAATTTGCCAATGTGAAAGTGGATCGCCTGATTGAGGCCATGATCGCCGAAGGCCTGCCTAATCAAGCCAGTTACCCGCCAATCCATGCCATGGACATTTTTCAAAACGGAGAATATCGCAAGCGACTTTGCGGTACGCAGGCGGCGGAGAAACATGGCTTTCTGCAAGCGGAGTATCCGCACACACATCGGGCGGCACACGAAACTATCTGGATTCCCCAACCAGCACTTTTGGGCGACGATGAAGATATGCATGAAATTGCAGCAACTTGGCAGAAAATACAGAAGTTCGCGAGAGAGTTGGTGTGATTAGCATCGAAAAGAGGGAATGTCGCGGTCGGATGCCGAGCAGGTAAAAGCCAAAGAGGCGAAACTCATGATTAGCTCGTTCGTTTTGCTTTTGGTGAATAATGAAATTCGGCGAGCAAAGCCTTTGCTCCCGCGAACGATGTCATCCGGCCGTCGCGTACTTCTGTTTCAATATGTTTGATCTTCTTTTTCACTGCAGGATCGTGCCGAAACGCAGTCTCCAGTTCAGAAGAGATCATCTGCCGCATCGCCGACAGGGATTGCTCGCGGCGGAGTCCATCCCGCAGGCCGTTTTCGTTCTGAAACCGTTCGTGCTTCAGGATGCATTCCCAAATGTTAGCGATTCCCGCACCGGTATTGGCGCTGCACAAGAGAACTGGCGGGTTCCAACCTCCGGCGCCCGGAGCAAATAGATGCAGGGCGCTTTCATAGTCGACCTTCGCCAATCGGGCCCGCTCAAACTGCTCACCATCCGCCTTGTTTATGGCGATCGCATCCACCAATTCCAAAATCCCGCGCTTGATCCCCTGCAGTTCGTCGCCCGCTCCGGGAAGCAAGAGCAGCAAAACGAAATCTGTCATGGTGCGAACGGTAATTTCCGATTGCCCTACGCCAACTGTCTCGACCCAAATGTTGTTGAACCCAGCCGCCTCGCAGATCAGCATAGTCTCTCGCGTACGCCCCGCTACACCTCCCAATGAACCGCGCGACGGCGAAGGCCGGATAAACGCGTTCGGATCGGCGGACAGTTTCTCCATCCGAGTCTTATCTGCAAGGATGCTACCACCGGTAATGGGACTGGATGGGTCGACGCTGAGAACCGCCAGCTTTTCGCCGCGCTCGCGAGTAATGTATCGGCCAATTTTGTCGAGGAAGGTACTTTTTCCAACTCCCGGCACACCTGTGATTCCAATGCGCCGCGATCTTCCAGTATGTGGGAGGAGGGAATCTAGAATTTGCACAGCGAGTTCGTTATCGGAAGGTAGATCGCTTTCAATGACCGTGATGGTTCTGGCCAGAGTGACGAGGTCACCTGCCAGAACTCCAGAGACATATTGTTCAGCGGCCAGTCGGCGCGTCCGCAATCGTTACTCCAGCAACGTTTGCAATATCTCCTGTGCGGAGAGCGGAATGCGCGTTCCAGGACCGAAGACTCCTGCGGCGCCAGCTTGTCGGAGCGCTGCAAAATCCTGCGGCGGAATCACGCCACCCACGACAACGAGGATATCCTGACGGCCCAGTCTCTTCAATTCCTCAATCACTTCCGGAACCAGGGTCATGTGCCCGCCCGCCAGCGTGGAAACGCCAAGGATGTGTACGTCATTTTCCACAGCCATGCGGGCAACCTCTTCCGGAGTCTGAAAAAGGGGCCCCAGGTCCACATCAAATCCCAAGTCTGCAAACGCCGTGGCAATTACTTTTGCTCCACGGTCATGTCCGTCCTGGCCCATTTTGGCCACCAGAATTCGGGGGCGACGACCCTCTGCCTGGGCAAACTTCTCTGTCAGCACGCGAGCTTTCTCGAACTCCGGATCTTGCCTGCTCTCTGAAGAATAGACACCGGAAATGGTGTGGTTCACCGCCTGATACCTTCCGAATACCTTTTCGAGTGCGTAGGAGATTTCACCGAGTGTAGCGCGTTTGCGGGCTGCGTTCACCGCCAGTTCCAACAGGTTCCCTTCGCCGGTCTCCGCGCACTTCGTTAAAGCTTCGAGCGTGGTGTCGACTTCGTTCTGGTTGCGCCTCTCTTTGACACGCTTCAACCCCGCCAGTTGAGTTTCGCGCACCGCGGCATTGTCCACAATACGCACGTCCAGCGGTTTCTCGTCCTCAATCGTGTACTTGTTGACGCCGACGATGGTCTCGCGCCCGGAGTCGATACGCGCTTGTCGACGCGCAGCCGCTTCTTCGATCCGCATCTTGGGCAAGCCAGTTTCAATCGCCCGGGTCATACCGCCAAGCTTTTCCACTTCCTGAATCAGCGTCCACGCCTTACTTGCCAAATCAGCCGTCAGAGACTCTACGTAATAGCTCCCGCCCCAAGGATCGACCACGCGACAAATCCCCGTCTCTTCCTGTAAATAGATCTGCGTGTTGCGTGCAATGCGTGCGGAGTAATCGGTTGGCAAGGCCAGCGCTTCATCCAAAGCATTCGTGTGCAGCGACTGCGTTCCGCCCATGGCCGCCGCCATGGCCTCGACAGTCGTCCGGATCACGTTGTTGTAAACGTCTTGAGCGCTCAAGCTCCAACCTGAAGTCTGTGAATGCGTCCGCAATGCCATGGACTTAGGGTTCTTTGGGTTAAATTGCCTCACAATCTTGGCCCAAAGCAACCGGGCGGCCCGCATTTTGGCGATTTCCATGAAATGATTCATGCCAATCGCCCAGAAAAAGCTTAAGCGAGGGGCAAAATTGTCGATGTCTAATCCAGCGTGTAGTCCTGTGCGCAAATACTCCAGCCCGTCCGCAAGTGTGTAGGCGAGCTCGATATCGGCGGTCGCACCGGCCTCCTGCATGTGGTAGCCCGAAATCGAAATGCAGTTGAATTTCGGCATGTTGAGGGAACTGCACCGGAAAATATCCCCAACGATTCGCATGGAGTGGCCGGGAGGATAAATGTAGGTGTTCCGAACCATGAACTCTTTCAGGATGTCGTTCTGAATTGTGCCGGTCAACTTCTGTGTGGGCACGCCTTGCTCTTCCGCGGCCACGATGTAAAAAGCCAGTACCGGAAGGACCGCCCCGTTCATGGTCATGGAAACGGACATTTGGTCCAGGGGAATGCGGTCAAAGAGAATCTTCATGTCTTCGACACTGTCGATTGCGACACCAGCTTTGCCTACGTCCCCTTTTACGCGTGGATGATCGGAGTCATACCCGCGATGCGTGGCAAGATCAAAGGCGACGCTGAGGCCCTTTTGTCCCGCTGCCAGATTGGCGCGATAGAAAGCGTTGGAATCTTCTGCCGTGGAAAATCCCGCATACTGGCGGATGGTCCAAGGCTGCATCGCATACATTGAACTGTAGGGACCACGCAGAAAGGGAGGTAATCCGGCGGCAAAGTCCAAATGCTCAATCGCAGCGAGGTCGGCCGCCGTGTAAAGTGGTTTAACGTCGATACCCTCTTGCGTCTTCCAGTTTTGGCGGCTCATGCCAGGGCCTCTTGCCACTTGGAGAGAAACTCGACGGCGTTGACTCCGACGTAGACAAAATCCTTCACACCCGCCGCCCGCAATGCTTCGATTTGATCTTTCGGATTTCCGGCAACCAGCACAGGGACTTTTGTCTGCGGAATAACTTGTTTAGCGAGTTCCAAATATTCGGGATCAGAACTGCAGAGTACAATTATGCCGGCATCTTCAATCTTGTCGGAGGTGCGCACATCGAAACCCACACATCCAAAAAAGTTCAGACAGAAATTTGCCCGCGCCATGCGCATCTTCAGATCTCCGCGTTGCAACAACAGCACTCGCGGCCGTTTTGCGGTGTTTTCAACTTTGTCGCGTATCTTCTCGAACGGCGCCGCCATGCGCCACGGTGAGCTGGGCAGTTTCGCGTTTACCGGCAGCGTTTCCGTCAAGTCCGGATAGTTATTTACTCCGACCAGGGTGCGCTTTCTCTGTGCTACCGCCTTTTCCTTAGCCGCACGTGCTACCGCGATTGCCATTTCTCGGCCGGCAGCTCCAGACTCGTATACCTTCCATGCTTCGGTCGCGATAGAAGCTGTCAGTGCTTCAATATAGAACGATCCTCCTCCCGGATCCGAAACCTGGTCAAAGCGCGACTCTTCGCGAAGCACGAGTGGCAAACTCTCCGCGAGATGTTGCGGAAACCGGGCGGCTTCAACGATCAGAAAGTCACAACCACCGAAAATCGCGCTCATTGCTTCGGTGGTGCAGCGCATAAGGTTGGTCGAAGGATCGTATAGGCTTTTGTTCGCAAGAGAAGTGCGAGACCAGATGACCATCGTATCTTTGGAAATCCTCGCCCACAGTTGGCGCGCGGCGCGCAGCTTTGCAATCTCAAAAAAGTAATTTCCGCCGATCGCGAATACGAAGGTACTTTGTTTTCCATCGGAGTCTGCCAGCGCGTATCCAATTTCTTGAACGGCTGTCGCTCCCTGCTCATGCAACAAATCGCCACGCACCGCGTCTTTGGGAATTTCAGCAATCGCAGCTGTGCGCCATTCACCCGTGAACCGTGCCTGACCTGTAGTGCCGGGCAAATCCTCGCGCCGGTAGTAGGGGCGAACCGCTATGCCTTCTTCTGTGTTCCAAACCAGTTTTTTGTCGTAGTCCGCACCTTTTAGATCGGCGCGAATCGCGGCTTCCCACTCGGCCGTTGAGATTGGCGGGAATTCCTCCCACATACTGTCAGCCCTCCTGCACTACTTCGACGAGATACCCGAGCGCTGCCGCTTCTGTCGTTTTTGGATGCAAAAAGAAAACCGTGGTGCTGCGCGAACCGGGCCTCGGCGCAGCATCAATAATTTGAAATCCTTTTTGCTTCAAGTCTGTGAACGCTTTTTGAATGTCTTTTACGCGCAGAGCAATGTGAGCAAATCCTCCGCGCCCGCCGTTCTTTTCAATCTGTTTGCTCACCGGCGATTCTGGCGAAAGGGGTTCCAGTAATTGGATCAGGTTCGGCCCGTCGCCAATTCGCAGAAGCACTTCCCGCACCTGGTCTTTGCCGAGAACATCCTCACGATGAATCTCTGTGAAGCCCATTAGCTTATAGGCAGCCACCTGATTTTCCAGATCGCCCTGCTTTACAGAAACTGCAATGTGATCAAAAAAGAGAAATCCGGGAATCTCTTTCGAGTCTATGCCCATACCAGCACCACCTGCCCGCTCTTTACACTGTCGCCCAAGTTCACTTTCACCTCCGCCACCTTTCCGGCAATGGGGGTGGTTATTTCGGTTTCCATCTTCATGGCCTCAAGCACGAATAGCAGGTCGCCGCTCTCAATCATTTCTCCCGCGCGCACGTTGGATTTCACAACGATCCCTGAAATCGGGCTCCGGCATACTCTGCTTTCGTCGGCAACGGATCCATCGGTGGCTGCCTCACTTGCCGCTGCGCCGGGCGCCGTAATTGGTATTGTTGCGGCCGCACCCTGCACCATAAATGTTGGCAGAACCTGAGGTGGATCTGGTGCTACCTCGACTTCCACCTCGTACACTTTTCCGTCTACTGTCACCTTGAGTTTCATTCGTCACTCACCTTGGGCGCTACCGATACCCTCTGACAATGCCATGCGAAGCTTGCACCGTTGCACGTCCCTGCATCGCCCACGCCGTTGTGCCCGTCAGGCGAATCTGATGAATCGTAGCCCGTTTGCCCAGGAACGCCGCCACCGCCGCGGAGATTGCCAACAAGATATCGGGTGCGATCTCTGGCCGAATTGGCGAAGGGGCAACTGGTTGTTGCTTTTCCTTTTGTGCTGATGCAGCAAGCAGTGCCTCCAGCTTCTCGATTCTTAGCCGGAGCTCTCTTATTTCCGTCTCGAAATTGATTTGTTTTGCCATGCCGTTCCTTGCACTTATAGCGGAATCAGGCCATGTTTCTTGGGCGGCCGCAATTCACGTTTGGTATGTAGAAACTCCAGTGCCTGCGCCAACACTCGTCGCGTCAACTCCGGCTCGATAATATCGTCTACCAATCGCCGGCCCGCCGCGACATAGGGGTTGGCAAAGGCTTCGCGGTATTTTTCGATCATTTCCTTCCGTTTAGACTTCTTATCCGTGGCGGAATCAATCTCTTTCTTGAACACAATCTCCGCCGCACCCTCTGCCCCCATGACGGCCACTTCCGCGGTGGGCCAGGCGTAGACTCGATCGGCGCCCATATCTCGCCCGCACATTGCTAAATAAGCTCCACCGAATGCCTTGCGCAAAATGACGGTGACTTTTGGCACCGTCGCTGCCGAATAAGCGAACAACATCTTTGCGCCGTGACGGATAATCCCACCATATTCCTGATCTACGCCGGGCAAAAAGCCAGGAACATCCACGAATGTTACCAACGGAATGTTGAACGCGTTGCAGAACCGGATAAATCGCGACGCTTTATCTGAGGCATTGATGTCCAGCACTCCCGAAACCACCGAGGGTTGGTTGGCCACGATTCCTATGGTCCGGCCGATTAGCCGCGCGAAGCCGACAACGATGTTTGGCGCGTACCCGGCCTGTACTTCGAGAAAATCCCTGGCATCAATTACGTTTGAAATCACTTCGCGCACATCGTAGGCCTGTTTCGAATCTGCCGGCACCAGACTGTTCAGTACCGGGTTGCGTTCTACGTTTCCATCGCTAGGCAGTTCCGGCGGATCCTCTGCATTATTCGTGGGCAGAAAACTCAACAGTTTCTTGCAGAGCAGCAAAGCATGATTATCATCTTCAGCAATGAAATGGATTACGCCCGATCGCACCATGTGGGTATCCGCACCGCCCAATTGCTCTGCCGTAACTTCTTCACCAGTAACCTGCTTGATTACGTTCGGTCCGGTGATGAACATCTGCGCTTTACGCGTTTGAATAATGAAATCGGTCAGCGCGGGGGAGTAGGCTGCGCCTCCCGCGCAAGGCCCGCAGATCAACGAGATTTGTGGCACGACCCCGCTCAACATCACGTTCTGAAAAAATACGCGTCCATAACCCGACAACGAATCGATCCCTTCCTGAACCCGCGCACCGCCAGAGTCGTTAATGAACACAAATGGCGTCCCGGTCTTCATGGCCTGCTGCATGGAATCAGCAACCTTTTTTGAATGAACCTCTCCCGCCGATCCTCCCGCCACGGTGAAGTCTTGGCTGGCTAGATGCACGCGTCTTCCAAGAACAGTGCCCGCACCGGTGATCACTCCATCGGCAGCAAATGCTTTGCCTTCCATCCCAAACAAAGTGGAACGGTGTTCGGCAAATAATCCTGATTCCTGGAAGCTATCGGGATCACAAAGTTCAGAAATACGGTCGCGTGCGGTGAGCTTGCCAGACTTGCGGTGTTTCGCTACTCGTTCTGCACCGCCGCCTCCTTCGACCTCGGCGCGGCGGCGCCGCAACTCCTCGATACGTTGCTCCATGCTTTTCATCTGATCGGCCCTCTAAACCGGAGATACCGTTACTTGATGCGTCCTTCCATCCAATTTCACTTCGTACTTAATCGTTTCGCGCACCGGACCGGTTCCCGGAGCACCAGAAGCGCTGGGCACCGCACTAGCCGCGGTGCTGGGGTACTTCGCCACACTCTTCGGCCCCTGTTTTCGCTCCGAAAAGAATTTTGGCGCTACCTTCGGGAACATCGCAGCCGTCAGGACATCCTCATCAGATCCATCGCAACCATCTAAACCAATCGCAGCTGTTCTTAATGATTCCCATTCCGGTTTTAGTAGGTCGGCGGGCCTCATCATAATGGGAGTCTTTTTGGTTTGCTTCTCGCACTGTGCGACTACTTCGGAATCTCGTTCGCCCAGCGTTTTCCCGTAATACCCCAGCATCAGATCTGCGAACTCCGCCGTAATCACCTTGTAGCGGCCCATCAACACATTGAACACTGCTTGGGTACCAACGATTTGGCTCGATGGAGTAACCAATGGTGGATAACCCGCGACTTTCCGGACCATTGGAACTTCTTCCAACACTTCCTTGACGCGATCCGCAGCGCCTTGCTGTTTCAGTTGGCTTTCCATGTTAGAGATCATTCCACCCGGAATCTGGCTGTTGAAGATTTCCGTGTCAACGCCTGTAATATTGGAAAGAAATTCTGTGTACTTTGGACGAACTTTTTCGAAGTGCTCCTTGATCTTGAGCAATCTGCCTTTGTCCAGTTCCGTATAGAATTCTGTTCCTTCCAACATTTCAACCAAGCTCTCGGTGGGGTTATGTCCCGGGCCAAGGCTTAACGAGCTGATGGCTGTGTCCACGGCGTCGGCGCCAGCTTCAATCGCCTTCATCAGCGACACCAGCGTCACCCCCGTTGTTGCGTGGACATGCACGTGCACGCGAACGTGTTCTCCTAGCTTGTCTTTTATCGCTCTTACGATGTCGAAGGCGGGTTTCGGTTTCAACAGGGCAGCCATGTCTTTAATGCAAAGCGAGTCGCAGCCTAGATCGACCAGATCCTTAGCAAGCTTTACGTAACCTTCCACCGTATGTAGTGGACTGACCGTATAACAAATCGTGCCTTGCGCATGTTTGCCGGCTTTTTTCACCGCCGCGATGGAACGTTTAACGTTTCGAACGTCGTTCAGCGCATCGAAAACCCTGAACACGTCCATCCCGTTTTCTGCGGCCTTGCTTACAAACCGATCTACCACAGTGTCTTCATAGTGCCGATACCCAAGCAGGTTCTGGCCTCTCAGGAGCATTTGCAAGCGGGAATTGGGCATTAACTTGCGAAACGTGCGGAGTCGTTCCCACGGGTCCTCATTTAAGAATCGAATGCAGGCGTCGAAGGTCGCGCCACCCCAACATTCCACGCTCCAAAAGCCGGCCTGGTCGATGTCCTCGCACGCAGGCACCATGTCCTCCATGGCCATCCTGGTCGCGAGAAGGCTCTGGTGGGCGTCACGCAGAATCAACTCTGTGACTTCAATCTTTCGAGGCATACGTTTTTTTCCTTCTGCAGGTAACCTGATCGGAGCGGAAGAGGGGGGCCCTTGTTTCTACAATTAACAGCTTAGCATCGGATAGCTTATTGTAGCGGGAAAAAACACCGCCTATTCCAAAGCGAAACTATCGTTGTTTCAGTTATTTCCGATTGCTCTGAAAACCTTCGGCAAATCCCTGAATTAGAGTAATCGTGGAGGCCCTGTTGATCGACGTGCGATCCACTTCGGTTTTACGGCAATCTCTTCGATTTGCGGGCCACGATCCTCGATGCGATCCAACAGTGTTTGCGCAGCGATCCGGCCCATCTCTTCCAATGGCTGGCGGACGGTGGTCAGTGGAGGAATTGAAAACGACGCGATCGAAATATCGTCAAATCCTACAATCGAAATATCTTCGGGTACTCGCAAACCAGCTTCTTGAAAAGCGCGCATGGCACCAATCGCCGATATATCGTTATAAGCAACCAGTGCCGTGAACGGAATATTCCGGGCGATCAATGCCTTGCCGTATGGATATCCAAGTTCCGGCGTCGATTCCATCCCTTCGATTTGCAGCACCAACTCCGGGTGAATTTGAATTTCATATTCGCGGGCAACTTCCTGCAGCGCTTCCCATCGCGAAGATGAATCCGAACTCTTCGGTTGGCCTCGCAGGAAGGCGATACGCTTGTGGCCCAATTCTTTCAAATGTCGAAGCGATAGTTCTGCTGCGCGCCGGTGATCCAGCACGATATTTGTGACGTTTTCCACCTTCTTATGGCCGGCAACCGCTATTGTAGGCACGGAAGGTACTTCGTTTACTGAAGTATCGATAGTAATTAGGCCCTCGACTCCTCTGGAGGTTAGAAGTTGCGCGTAGGTTTGTTGCAACTTCAGGTCGTGGCGGTGTGCCACCACTAGCAGGAAATAGTCATTCGCGCGCAGATGCGTCTCAATACCACTGAGTACGTTTCCGCCAAACGCGTCCCCGAATTCTTCCGCAATGACTCCGATCGTGAAGGTTCGGCTGACACGCAGTGAGCGAGCCAGGAAATTTGGCTGGTAGTTGAGTTCGCGTGCTGCTTCAAAGATCCTGTTACGGGTGTGCTCTGGGATCGATTTAGCGCTTTTCGAATTATTGAGGACTACCGAGACGGTCCCAGCGGTTAAACCTAAATGTTGGGCGACTGCCTTCAGCGTCACTGCAACATTCTTACGTGCAGTGGGCGTTTTCTTCGATTTCATGCCTGCGGCGATTCCTCACCTAGAACCAGAAGTGAACTTTATTTGCAGCTACCGAAAGACTGGGTGCTACCCTAACGCATAGCCCCACCAATGAAGGTGGATTGTAGCCCAAAATGAGCTCATTTTGCTGTGATTCTTGGACAATTTCTGGAAAGCTTCGCAGCGTCCACCGGCGCCTGTCCTCTGTCTAAGACCGCCAAGCGTGGGAACTATCTGAAGTGAGCCGGATTACGCGAACTGGAAGCCGGCTTTTAACATCGCCGATTGTGCTTCCGGATTCTGCATGAAGGTGTTCCAGGCAAACGCGGTGCGGTGATTTTCGATCATCACCATGGTGATGCCCACGTCAATCCCCAGCACGTCGCTGTCATACCAGCCCGTCGTTGGATTAAACGCATCAACATAGCCGTAAAGTCCCCAAGCCTTTTGTGAATACTTGCCGCGTATCGTCCGCAAAACCTGCATGCAATCTTCATACAGGAAGGGAACTGAACCTCCGGTTGCACATGGAACTATGCTGCCATCGATTTGACCAAGCACGGGAGGGCCGCCCCAGGCGGTGTACCCTTTCGGCGAATCCGAAGCCGTAATCCCCCAAAGATCATCACAGCAGTTTCCGAATTTGCTCTTCAGAGAGAGGCAGAACTGCTTGTGTGCCTTGGTCGCTAAAATCGAGTTTTCAAAATAATTGGTATACGCATCTTCCTTGTTCCGGAAGTCGAACCATGCGTGGGAATATTGATGGGTGAACAAGGGGTCTTTTCCTGCGATATACGTGATCCCGTCGTAGGTCACCTTTGGCCGGCTGAACGCCTTCCAGGTTTCTGGCGAAACAGGATTGGTAGGAGAACCGATCCCCAAAAGATAGATCATCATCATTTCGCCGTAGTGATCCCACCGCGAACGAATGAATCCAGATTCGGGTCTCCACCCCATCGAAAACGAATAGCTCTTGTTCAACATCCACGGCCAATCCACACGGTTGTAGATCTTTGTCGCCAGATCGTTAATTTCGCCATCGTCAAAGTATTGTCGAGCGGTCAAAACACCGCACAGCAGCAGGGAGGTGTCAACGGAAGACAGTTCACATTTCCTCCAGCGCTGCCCGCTGCTCATGTCCACAAAGTGATAATAGAATCCGTGTTCGCATTGCAGTTCATTGTTGATAAATCGTAGTGTCGCGCGCACACGATTTGTTATGTCTGCGGTTCGCGCATACCCTCGGGTGTCGCCGATGCACAACGACGTCAGGCCAAATCCAGTGGCAGCAATGCTGGACATTGTCCGCGTATCGTTTCCGTTCAGCAACGCGCGGTCTTTGATCTGCCCCGTTCGTGGGTCGGTTTCATTCCAAAAGAAACGAAACGCGGCACGCTGAATTTCATCCAACAGCTCCTCATCAGTACCTTCGTATGCGGTTCCTGACGAATTGACACCACGGCCCAACGCAATACCCCCTGCAAAGGGTGCAATCGCCAAGCCCATGCCTGCCCATTTGAGCAGTTCACGGCGTGATGGCTTGCCTGGGGCTGGACTTTTCACAGCAACTTCCTCTTTCCACGGGTTACGGGTCAAAGATCTAAGTTATATTTTGATGCAGGTTTGGGTGGCCTGACAGCCCCCATTGGTACCGAAATTCAAGTACCTTTTAGCTAGTCGTTCTAGCTCACAAAACCAGTTAATCCCTGATATTGGTGTTACTTGCCCGTATGTTGTAGAAGGGCCATGGGTGAGCCAGCCAAGCAAAAGGCAGCATTTTTATTGCTGCGTGGTTCGGCGTTGAAATCAATTCTTAGGGCGACACTAATCTCCAATCTGTAACGAAACTCCTCCCTCAATGGCCGAGCTTGCTCCTACCCAGATCGTGGCCTTCGCTGGTTCTGCACCCAGGGAATTATCCTGCCCCCAGAGCGCGAATGCTTCAGGTCCTAACGGGAATATAACTTTCTTGGTCTCTCCCGGCTTGATGGAAACACGTTGAAACGCCTTCAACGACTTTACAGGTTCCGCAACACTCGTCCCTTGCAGGCCGATGTAAAGCTGCGCAGTTTCGTCTGCGGCCATCTTTCCGGTATTCGTAATTTCAGTGGTCACGGTAATTACGGATTTGTTTTCGGAACTTCTCTGCCGCAGAGTCTCGTTTAGAGATTTTGCACTCAACACGGATTTGCTCACCTGGGGAGGCGAATAGCCAAACGTTGTGTAGGAGAGTCCATATCCAAAAGGGAACTGCGGGGTATTCTGCTCGTCTATGTACCGCGAAACGTATTTTTCTTCAGCGTTCTTGGGCGGTCGGCTGACATCGACTCTTCCCGCCGGACGCCCAGTGTTCAATGCGTTGTAATAAAGCGGCAGTTGGCCCACAGTCCTAGGCCAGCTAACGACCAACCGCCCGCTAGGTGCTTTCTCTCCATACAAAACGCTGACCAGCGCCGGCCCGGCCTGCACTCCAGGAAACCACGCCGCCACTATGGCGGGCACATTGTCGAACGCCCACGGCAATGTAAGTGGCCGTCCGCTAAAGAGCACCAGAACGGCCGGTGTTCCCGTTGCAATCACCTTCTCCAACAGCTCCTGTTGCCGCCCCGGTAAGCCCAGGTGCGCGCGCGACCCTGCCTCTCCCGTCATCTCAGGAGCATCTTCACCCAAGGCTAGAATAACGACTTTGGCACCCTTGGCGACTTTTACAGCTTCCTCGATTTCCTGATCGCTCGCCGAGCGAATCGCTCCGCCTTTTGCATACTTCACATTGCCCGCGCCGACGGCCATGATCAGCTCTACCCTTAGCGTCACTACGTCAGTGGCCCGTCCGCGGCCCGACCATGCGCCCAACATGCTTCCCGCGTCGTCCGCCAGGGGCCCGATTAACGCCACCGTATCTTGCTTGCGGAGCGGCAGTACCGGTTGTCCACCGCCGACTTCCACATTCTTGAGGAGTACAAGCGAGCGTTCAGCTGCTGTCTTAGCGATCTGCAGGCTCTCGCTGGAGAGGGGGCCTTCCTTCTTTCGCGTCTCATCGGTATATGGGTTCTCGAAAAGTCCCAGCGCAAATTTCAGTCGCAGTACTCGCCTGACCGCTTCATCTAACCGCGCCTCACTTACCTTTCCAGACTTCACCAACTCCACGAGATCTTCGTGGTAGAGATTGCTTTGCATGTCCATATCCACGCCTGCGTTGAATGCTTTTCCAGCGGCCGTTCTGCCATCATTCGCGATTCCGTGATTCATCAGCTCGGAAATCGATGTCCAATCGCTCACAACCACACCTTGAAATTGCCACTCTTTACGAAGCACTTGCGTCAGGGTGAAGGAATTCGCGCTTGCCGGCCTTGCGTTTAGGGAGTTAAACGCGCTCATGATGGTCGCGTCGCCCTCGTCCAGCGCGGCATAAAACGGCGGCAGGTAGAATTCCCGCAAGGTATGCTCGGATAATTCCACTGTGTTGTAATCCCGCCCGCCTTCGGCCGCGCCGTAGCCGACATAGTGTTTTGCGCAGGCCGCGATGCTGTCTAGCGCATCCAAACTCTTTCCCTGGTAACCGCGTACGTAGGCTCGGGCCATTTCGCTGCCCAAAAACGGGTCTTCGCCGGCGCCTTCCGTTATTCTGCCCCAGCGCGCGTCTCGCGCGATGTCCACCATTGGCGAAAAAGTCCAGCGAACTCCATCGGCGCTCGCTTCCTGGGCCGCCAAGCGAGCAGCCCTCTCCACGACAGGTGGGTCCCATGTAGAAGCCATGGCAAGCGGCACGGGGAACACCGTTCGATAGCCGTGAATCACATCCAGACCGTTCACCAGTGGAATATGCAGGCGTGATTTTTCGACCGCCAGACGCTGGTAATAATTAGTCTGTTTGGCGTCCACCAGATTGTACAGAGAGCCAATCTGCCCTTTTCCAGCCATTTCCGCGTAGTCGTTGCGGCTTGTTTCCGGCCCGGTCGGCGCTCCGATGGAATACTGCGCCAGTTGCCCGACCTTCTCCTCAAGCGTCATTTGCTTCAATAATTCGTTGACACGACGCTCAATTGAAAGTGTTGCAAGATCAGAGCGGACGGGGAATCCGGCAAACGGAGCTTCTTGCGATGTTGTTTGCGCGGATGCGGAGTAAATTAGAAAACCGACGGAAATAAGAAATGCAGCTGCGAAACGTATCGATTTCGTTTCCAGGTTCATTTCATTCCTGTTCTCGCCTGGAGCGGGCTTTTGTTTGTTATTTGATCGAGTGCCAGCAGTTTCTGCGTACTCTTATTTCGGACAGCGACACTCTAGGACTACTATCCGGCTAAAAATCGATTTAGTAAACCATGTGTTTTCCGGACAATTTCCAAATTCAAACGTGTTTAGCGGAGTGTCCCATGTTCTCTCGCGGCGTCTGCAAATAATACAATCCACCGATTTCGAACACCGGCCTGGGAATTTGCATTGGCTGGGACACTCGGTCCAGGTATAGATGCTTCTACACCATACAAAAGCACGGCAAATATCGCGCTCAGCCATGTTTTCCATCGATGGGGATGGCCATGCCAGTCAGGTGGCTGGAGTCTTTACCAGCCAGCCACAGCACCAGGTCGGCCACATCCTGCAATTGAACCCATTTTGAAAAATCTTCATTCGGCATGGCTCGCCGGTTCGCCGCAGTATCCATGGTCCCCGGCAGTACAACGTTCGCCGTCAATCCGCTATCGGCGTTTTCGGCCGCGACGGTCTGAACTAAAGTGGTCATCGCCGACTTGAAAATAACATACGCTCCAAGATTTGCTCGCGGTTCTTTCGCGGCAAGGCTACCGATCGCAATAATTCGCGCGTTCTTGGATTTTCGCAGTTGTGGCACGGTTTCCCGCAGAATATGGAAGGCCGACGTCAGATTCATGTCGCGCATCTGATTCCAGGTGCTGTCGGTGGTCGTTGCGATGGTTTGCCCTCCTGCAAATCCACCTACTACATGCACAAGAACATCGAGACGACCGCGGCGCGAAATAATTTGGGCCACCGCGTCGCGTACGTTTTCTGCATTTGTGAAGTCGACCGTCATCGCCTCAAAATTCGGTTGAGGAAAGTTCGCAGAAGAAATGTGGCGTGATGCGCCTATGACTTGCGCACCCTGTTTCAGGAACGTTTCGGTAATAACGGAACCCAGTCCGCCTTTTGCGCCCGTGATGAAGACGATTCTGCCCTTCATTGCAGTAAGCCTTTCGCGGAGAGTATCTCGCTAAATCAATTTTCCGGGAAGGGAAAAAGTCGCAGCACGTTGTCGTGGGAAGTTACGGCGGTCCATGTTCCACCATTCGATTCGCGCGGGTAAATTGCGTTTACAGATCCCAATGGATGGACTTCCAGGCCTAACGCCGCGCCACGACTCTTCAACTCGTCTCCGTTCACCGCCACGTCCAACCGTTCACTGGGATACGAACGGACTTGGGTCGTGGTAAGCTAGAAGGGTATCGAGTTGAACGGCCTGCGGACGAACCAAGCACAACCCTAGACGTCCCGTGAATAGGTGCTGTGACAAACGCCTTGGTGTTTGTTTGGGATCGAGGCGAGCAGGGATGTTTTGTTCGCGCGGCTCACTCGAACCTTGGCTAGTTGGTTTGTGTTTTCACAGGATTTCTGGGTTCAATAGTTATCCAAAATGTTCTTCGCGTCGGTATTCGAGGAATTTCGTCGCAGTGGTATTCTCAATTAGATAAGCAGTGCGAGGATACCCAGAACAGGTGCCCTGTAAACTGGCGCCACAACAGCGCCTCGCAGGTCGCTGTGCGTTAAGAAGTTAGGGGCGTAGCTCAGTGGTAGAGCAGCGGCCTTTTAAACCGTTTTAATGAAAACGTCCCAGTACGACAATACGCGCCAAGACATGCCATTTCAATCACATACGAAAAATTCCAAGCGACAGCCCAAGTCTCATTCTGCCCAGATTTGACAATCCAAGTGACACCAGAAGTGACACCAGAAATTTCAACTTCTACCAGTTGATGGCCGAGTTTCGAATAATTGGAAAGTCTGTCTTGTGCCTTGTGCTGAAATGTTTTGGACACTGAATTGAGTCTATTCTGTGAAGTCCTCGGGCAAGAAGCAATGCATTTTCTATTGCTTATTGAGCGCTGAACAAATAATGCAATGCTTTAGCACAAAAAAAGCAGTTCAGACTGCAGGATGCAGCCACGTGGTTTCTCGGGCGAAACTTTGATCCGTTCGATCAGACTTCAAAATGTGACCATGGTATCATGACTATGGTTGTTATATTATGTGCTTCGTGAAGAAAATGGCAGCCGGTTCTTTCAAGGTTAATTGTCTTGCGGTCATGGATGAGGTTCAGGCCAAACACGAGACCGTCGTCATTACGAAACGCGGCAAGGCGGTGGCGAAACTCGTCCCGGTGAATACCGAGACCGACGAGATCTACAATTTCCTCGCCGGCAGGGGCGCTATTACAGGAGACATTGTTTCACCCGCGATTTCCCCTGAAGAATGGGGCGAGCTCAAGTGATTCTCGTTGATACGCATGTCGTCGTTTGGCTTGCGTTTGATCAAGACCAGCTTTCCCGAGAGGCCACATCACTTTGCTTGAGTTGGCGAGACTTGCGAGTAAGGGCCGGACCCGCCTCGATATCAGCCTCGAATCGAATCTCGGTTCGTTGTTCTACCTATGAGTGGCAAGGTGTGCGCGCGGGCAACTGGACTTCCAAAGACCTATCCCAAAGACCCAGCGGATCGCATTATAGGAGCTACGGCATTGGTAGGGGGACTGCTTTTGCTGACTGCAGACCGTCAGATTTGAAGAGTGCGCAAACACGGGTGGCAACCTACAAGGTGCTTCAACGTCATGAAGATACTCATCGGCTTTGAGCGACTTGTGTTACTTGTTGGCCTATTGTTGGTTTCGGTCTACGCGGCTGCCCGTTTGTATAGCGTTTTTTACTCGCATACAACAGTTCGAGGATTCTGGCGAAATCAAGCAGCCGCCAACAGCTCACCCGTCAATCCTCTTCAGCCGAGTCCGGGGATTCCAGATTTTCTACTCTGGTCTCCCAAGCGCATTGAAGCCTATCAGATGAGCGTAACCACCAACGTCACCGCCCCGTTGGCGGTTCTAAAGATTTCTTCAGCCGGCATCGAAGTTCCTGTATTGGAAGGCACGGGCGAACTGACTCTGAATCTTGGAGCTGGCCACATTGATGGGACCCCCGCTCCCGGTGAAGTAGGGAACGTCGGAATCGCCGCACACCGCGACGGTTTTTTCCGAGGGCTTAAGGACGTTCACCCGGGAGACTTCTTTGATCTCTACACCGAAAAGGGAAATACCCGCTACGTTGTCGACGAGATCCGCATCGTTCCTCCTGAAGACATTTCTGTACTTGCGCCGCGCCCGAAATCTTCCGTCACGCTCGTCACCTGTTATCCCTTTTACTTCGTCGGAAGCGCTCCATTGCGCTATATCGTTCACGCTTCGGCCACCGACACCACCAATCTCAAAGTATCCGGCCACCCGAGGTCTTTTGAAGAGGGAGTTGGCCGAGATTAGTAATGAACTAAGTTTGAGAACGAACGGGCCCAGGAAGTCATCAATGAAATCAATTACGGAGGAAGAGAAATGAAGTCAAGCAGCATTTGGACAAAAACAGCACTTGTTTTGTTATTGGGAGTCCTGTGTCTTACGTTGGCGATTTCTGCCAGCGCACAGGTACAAACCGAAAAGTCCACAATAGTCGGTAAGGCGAGCAAGGAAGTTCAGGTAGAGCGTGGAGAAGTTGTGCTTGTGAATGGTAACGACCTCGTCGTCAAGATGGAGGATGGCACCATCCGCCATTTTCCCAATGTGCCGGAGACCGCTAGGGTCACCGTCGATGGTAAGCAACTCGGGATCCATGATCTGAAACCCGGCATGAGACTCCAACGTACCATCACCACGACTGCCACGCCGCAGACAATAAAGACCGTCCAGTCAGTCACCGGAAAGGTGTGGCACGTCACTCCTCCAAACTTGGTCATCCTCACGCTTGAGGACGGCAAGAACCAGTCCTTCAAGATTCCTAACGGCCAGAAATTCACCATCGACGGCCAAGAGGTCGATGCATTTGGCTTGAAGAAAGGGATGGTTGTCACCGCCACGAAGATCGTCGAAGTCCCGGAAATCGTGACGACGCAAAAGCGGCAAGTTTCTGGAACGATGCCACCGCCTCCACCAGCGCCACCCGCAAATGTTCCTATGCTGATTGCAAAGGAAGAGCCCGCTCCAGCCCCTACTCCGGTAGCCGTGGAAACAGCGGCGACTCCTCAGAAGAAGTTGCCGAAAACCGCGAGCGACCTGCCTTTGGTCGGACTCCTTGGGCTCTTGCTCATCTCTGCATCACTAGGAGTCAAACTCCTGCGTGCGGCTCTGGGACACTGAGTTACCACCAAAGAAGAGGAGCTTAGAGTCGCTGTGGTTCAGTGCCACACGCTTCCTCTCCCGTTCACTAACGTTATTATCTAGGGGCACCGCATTATCGGTCGTGAATACGTTCAGGGTCTCCCATTGGCTCAGCGTGTGGTTCACGGCTTCGGCCATGAGGTGCTTCAATAATTTCATTGGACTTACGCACGTGGTTCTTCGTTTCATCAAGGGGCCGCGATTCGGAGTGCCGATGATCGGCTGAGATTCTGAAATCAGGCAATGAATAGGTCTGGTTGCTCCGTGGGTACGCTTCAACTGCGTAGTCCCGCTGGTACTTCTTGACACCACCAAACTCGACTACCATTGCCTTTTGAAGCGACTCCGATTCATGCGGAGCCATATCAGCGACCTTCCAAATCACCTGATACTTTTGCGGGGAGGTGCTGATGACAAAGCTCGGTTCTGGGACTAGTAAGCTGTCACCAATCTTGGTTAATGCGTCCTCGCCATTCTTATCGAGATCGAGATAGACGTGCCGGATTTTATCTACATCGCCTTTTGATCTGGTACGTGCATCGGGACGGTATGCATTTTGGGAGATGTAAATGTCTGCTCCTCGCGCGTTCGTTCTACGTGCCCACCTCGGCACTTCTTGAAGGCAAGAACAACTTGTTGCGAATGTGGCAGGAAATTCCGCTGACGGACGCAGAGGCGGCAGCAGTAGATGATGGCGCCGCAGCTCTCGATTCGCTGCTGAAGCGTCTTTCCAACGTCCCGACGCCGGCCAGTCCAACGCCCCTTCAACTGAGTGACGGTGCTACGACTGCGAGCGAAGCGGCGGACTGAGGACTCCTTCCCGAAATAACGTGCATGTTGGGAACAAAGTCTTGGTTTTCAAGGGTTGTACCCCTTCGCATAAGGAGATGCGTTCCATGCAGAGACGTGTTTTAAAGGAGAGTCCGGCCGGTATGCCTTGCAAGTCGTGCGGTTCAGTCAACCAGAAGAAATTCATCGCGGAGATGGGCATCCATTTTCCCGAACTGAAAGATATTGACAAGCCCGTCGTGTGGGTATTTCCTGAGGTTGTTGTCTGCTTGGATTGTGGCACCGCGGAATTTGCAGTACCGGAAGCTGAGTTGCGCCAACTCGCAAGGGGAGACGCCGCCGCGGCAGGTTAGGGGGATCCCTAGTTACGCGCGAGCCAGGCGCCGTCGTAAATTGCCCGTATCGGGGAGGTGCGACATGAATTGCAGGAAGCAAACTGCATTTTGGTGCATGACAATGTTAGCCGTGGTCAGCCTTTCCACCGTGGCACAAGCTCAAACAAATCCGTTTACAAAGGCGCAGGTAGGCGACCGCATCCGTAAAGTGGAAGACGGCGTGGACCAATTCCAAAAGTATCTCGAAAACCGTGGACAAGACGCCAAGAACCGTGCCGACTCGGCACAAAACAGCGGAGCGACAACCCGCCGCCAGCGTTCGGATTCAACGAACACAGACGCTCGGACAAGCCAAGCCAAGCAAACAAAAGACGATCTCGAAAATGCCATGGACGATTTGAATCGCACGACAAACCGTCTGCGGCGCAAGTTCGACCCTACGTCGAATTATCTCGAAACAAAGGCACAAATGGAGCAGGTCATGGACAGCGCACGCCGCGTCAATCAGGTGATGACCAAGGGGAATTACGGTAGTCAGGCAGAAAAATACTGGGCCGCTTTGCGCGCGAATATCAATGACCTTGCGCGATGCTACAACTTGACTCCCATGGGCGCGTAGGTCTCACCGAAAGTCCTGATTAACGTTAGCGCTTTATCGGAGGCGCGTTTGAGAAAAAAGGTCACACGAGCACAGTGGGATTGCGCGCTTTCGATACAGCACTAAGACTTCCCAGGAGTTAACAAGATTCTAGTTCTCGAGGGTTGTACCCTTCCCGTACCGGAGATGCGTTCCATAAAGGGATGTGCCCTAAGAGGGAGGTCCGGGCCGGTATGCCTTGCAAGTCGTGCGGTTCAGTCAACCAGAAGAAATTCATCGCGGAGATGGGCATCCATTTTCCCGAACTGAAAGATATTGACAAGCCCGTCGTGTGGGTATTTCCTGAGGTTGTAGTCTGTTTGGATTGTGGTACCGCATAATTTGCAGTGCCGGAACTGCGCTTCCTTGGAAAAGACGACGCTGCTGCGGCAGGCTAATCTAGAATTGAGTCTTACTTCTCACTGAGAATAAACGGCTGAGTGTTCCGCACAGATGCTATGGAAAACGTGCTCGTCTTCATCGCCGTGAAAGTTACTTGAGTCGTAGCCACAGAAGATATCCAGCCCAGAGGTCCTGCCTACCTCGTTCCAGAGTTGTTCAAGCCGAATCGCGGCGTCCGCTTGGCCTTCCGCCTGCAAGAGGTCCACGGCTTCACCGAACACAACAACCTGAGGTTGCTCTGATTTCGCTGCTTTGGCTGTTGCTTCAATGCAGCCACCAATACGACTGAAAAATCGAACCGGGTCAGGCAAACCATTCACCATGATTGCCGAGAGCGTGTCGGTAGCATCCAATGAAATGTAGGTACCCTGTTGAAGCGCGCCATCTGTATCCACTCCCGCTGCCTTCAATCTCTGAAGAAGACTATGCCGGTGTGACTTCGTAGCGAGCACAATCGCCGCGTTACCGGCCTTTAGGGGGGCAGCAATGAAGTGAGTAACACTATCTAGAAGAACCGTGTCATCAGAATAGAATAGAGCATCATGGCGGTAAGCGGCTTTCCGTACTGAGCTGTCGGTAAACTGGTGGTCTTTTAAGCTACTACTGACGAATTGCTTACCCTCAAGAACCGCGTCCATCGCAGGCAGTAGTTCTCCGCCAGCATCTATCTTATGGACGTAGCCCAACGCGCCCGTGCCCAGAGCTGCCCGGACGACGTCGAGACCACTATTCATACTTAGGAAGACAATCTTGGCGCTGGGGGAGCGTTGTCGTATCTGCCTGGCGGCTTCGATTCCATTTAATTTGGGGAGGCCGATGTCCAGCAGAATTAAGTCCGGCTTCAGGTCTTCGGCCTTTTGAACGGCTTCTGGTCCATCCGACGCTTCACCGATGACCTGGCATTCTGGGCGGGATTGAAGCAGCAAACGGACTTGCAATAGCCAATCCTTGGAATCGTCAACTACGAGAATGCGAATTAATGACACGTCGCTATTCCATTTCTGTTCTTGTTAGGCGTCCGGCAATGCAAATTAGGTGCACGGAATCTCCGAGTCCCTGCGGCTATGAAAGAATCGTGTGACGAAGCAGTTGGGGATAGGCCAACTACTATCGCATTTGCACTATTCACAGCAACCCTGTTACCGTCCCATGTCTTAACGGCGTAGTCGTCTTTCCAGGGTCTTTGACAGTTCCAATGGGCGGAGAAGCTCCGTTAATTGCAGCAGTATAAGCATCACATGCCAGCCTGGTTGCCGTCGTTGCCTGCACGCAACCTTGGGATTGCTCTAGCGCAATTTCGCATCTCGGTTGTTTAACAGGCTAGGTCCTTAACGCGCTACCGGAGATGTTGGTACTGTGCGAGCAACCACGGAACTAGCCTCACCCGTTGACCATGAAGAAAAGATGAGACAATCCGTGCTCACAAGTTGCAAAATAGCCCCGACGAACCATGCCGCCAAACCACAGGAATCCGACTCGCCGTTACCTCGTGGTGACGTTTTTAGCTATTGTGGTATTTGCGGCGTTGAGTTTGCTGATGTTCGCGGTGTTTCGTCCGACACCTCCGCGCTCAGTGACGATGGCAATCGATCCAGAAGGCAGTTTCAGTGCCGAAGTGGCGAAGCGCTACCACGATTTGTTGGCTCGCAACGGAATTGAGCTAAAACTTGTGCAGTCCAGAGGTGCGATTGAAAGCGTAGCTTGGCTTCAGGACCCGAAATCAGCTGTCAGCGTCGCAATAATTCCGAGTGGCATTACGAACGAACAGGAATCGCCCAAGCTGATTTCCCTCGGGACGCTGTTCTACGAACCACTTTGGACGTTCTCACGTGGTCGACTCCTACGAAGTCATGAGGACCTTGGTGGCCTCCGCATCTCGATAGGTCCGGAAGGTAGCGGATCGCACGCGCTTGCCGAAAAATTCCTTGCACGTGTGGGGATCATTGACCAAAAATCCGCGACACTACTGCCGCTTCCCGCGCGGGAGAGTGCTGCCAACTTGCGGAGTGGCGAAATTGATGCTGCGATTCTATTAGACGGGTGGGAAACTCCGATCGTGCATGAACTTCTTGCCGCCAAGGACGTGCGGGTGGACAGCGTTGCAAGGGCAGATGCCTTCGTCGCTTTATATCCCTTCCTGCATAAGCTGACCTTACCGGCGGGTGTGGCGGACATGAAAGAGAATCGGCCACCAAACGATGTCGTGTTGCTAGCGACAAAGGCAAGTTTGGTGGTGCGCCATAGTCTGCATCCTGCCATCCAGTACCTGTTGCTTGAGGCTGCATCGCAAGTCCACTCCAGCCCGGGTTTATTCCACGCCGCAGGCCAATTCCCGGCTGCTGAAACAATAGACTTGCCGTTGGGCACTCATGCCCGTCAATTCTACAAAACGGGATCACCGTTCTTGCAGCGTCATCTGCCCTTTTGGTTGGCTGTCCTCGCCCAGCAACTTCTGCTACTACTCATTCCCGTGGTGGGGGTAGTGTACCCGTTGTTACGATTTTCACCAGCAATGTATAGCTGGCTGCAGCACCGCCGGATCTACAAACTATATTCTGAATTGATGGTGCTCGAAGACGAGATAGCCTCCTCTCCCTTCCATCCGATGAAGAATTACATCCATCGATTAGACCAGCTGGAAGACCGAGCGAGCCGTCTTTCGCTGCCGATGTCATTTCAACCGCTGGTCTATGCATTGAGACTGCATATTGGCATTGTGCGGCAGAGGGCAGAAAAGCAGCTCGCACAAGTACAAGAGACAACCGCAGCTTCTTTGGATCAATCTGTCAAGTCCTGATAACCGGTAAAGTCCGGCCCAGTACGCAATTTACCTGTTTGCCGCAAAGGCTGATTGCAGACGGGCTTCCACGGCCCACTGGAAGGCATGTAAAAAAGTCAGCGCCACTAAGACCAAAAAAGCGAATGCTGTAACTGGCTCAAAAACGTCAATCTTAGCGGCGGAGAGAGACATCGAGGAGTATTGAATCGTTCGTAGAGTAGCGAACACCTCGTTTGCACAACAGAGTCCGAACAACAAGAAAAGCAACATGTGGAACTGGCGCAAGGATTCTACTCGATTGGTCATTTCAATTAGGCGCAAACTCATGTCTGCCGATGCCCCATGTTTCAGTAGTCGGCGAAGACGAATTGTGATGAGCGCAAGAGAGGATGTCGAGTAAACCGTGGCTGCGAGCAAAAAGAGAAAATAGAACTTGGTGGTGATGGTAAGAACTGCCCACACCAATCGCATATCCCAGTGCACTGTGAGAATGAACATAGGTCTACTCTTAAGACACCGGAAGCGACTATATCGTTCCCGCCATCGAAAGAATCCGCAAGGTCCTTCCATGAGAAGGCCGGTTGATGTCAAGGCACACTTTCGCTTTCTTCTTTCCGTGGGTCTATCTTTGTGAGCGATATTCGCTCGGTGCAAGGTGGGTGTTCTCGTTCAGTAGGTGCTGCTATCTGGTAATCGACCTCTCTTCTCACCTTTTGGGTGGAAGGTGGGCCCCAGGACCTAGTCGCAGTCACCTGGACTCGGCGGTCGAGCTCAGCTATGCGGATTTTCGTCGACCATTTATGTCTCGTCGCCCTTGGTTGGCTCTCCGGTCTGACGTGAACGCAAGACTTGAAAAATCTCAGCCTCAGAAGAAAGGCGGTGCCCGATCTTGTCATGTGACCGTCGCTCGGGGATTGTTCGTTGCTGACTTTGTCGACGTTCCCCAGACTTACGTTCGCGCCACCAGGCGCCAAAGCGAGCCGCCATCACCAACCAATTACAGCAATTTTGTACACGAGTAGAATGACTACGGCCGCCAACGCGGCCCAGGCGGACAGCGTGTAGCGTCGGAAGAAGTACAAGGTCACGCCTGCCCAGCAGAAGCATGCAGCTGTTAAGGCCCCACCAATATACGGCGCAGCGACTGCGGCCGAGAAGCTCGTGCCATGGACGTGCTTGAGCCGGAAGAACTCGCCTAGTGTCCTTACCACAATGAGGAATTGAACCGTGATTCCTGTCTGAGCCCAGCGTTCTCCAGTCACGTGGGATATTCTAGCTGGTCGGGCAACGCTTGGCGACAATCGGCATTACGCTCACTATGGTCGGCCAAGTGACTTCGCAGGCCCCCATTCCTCACTGCGTGATTGTGATAGAGATGCTGACACCGTGATCGCTGGTTGAACCAGGCGAGCTCGTGGTTGCAGAAACTGTCACAAGAGAATTGCCTACCGGCGTGCCAGGGTTTGAAGCGACGGTAGTCTCGTTTCCCGAGCTACCGCAGCCAACTCCGTACGTGATGATGAGCGAGATACATAGAAGCAGCATCGGACTAACGGCAAACCTCTTGCGCCTGTCCGCGTTTCTCCGAAGTGCCCCGGGAAATAGGAGCACGGCGACAGCGAACGCCCCGCCCTGAGTCCAAGGCCAGTTTAATGGTTTAAAGAGCCGCGCGTGCATCGAAGGCGCCATTGTCGTCACCGTGAGACTTGTCGTGGCCGGACCACCATTTGGTGTGACTGAGGCAGGCGTAAATGAACAGCTTGCTCCTGTTGGCAGCCCGGTACAGACAAACCCAACCGCTTCGTCAAAGCCGTTGGTAGGCATCACGGTCAGCGTGAAGATGGCGGATTTTCCCTGCTTGATGGTCGCGGAGGTTGGGGACGCTTCGACCTTATAGTCGGCATCGCCGCCACCGCCGCCGCCTTGGTCGTGTGCCACGCTCACCGTACCGTTTTGTTCTCGGGTGTTGCCGGATGCATCAGCCGCAATATACGTCACAGTGTAAATGCGCCCGTTCCCGTTCCCTTTCCTCTCGGCTCGCAGTTGGAATGTGCGGTCGTCGGTTCCGAGTGTCGCGCCGGCAATGTCCGGCGATGTGTTGCCGTCACCTGTGCTGTTCACAGGCTCGCTGCTCGTGATCGACAAAAGCTTGACAGCAGGATGCGCATCGCACGCATCCGTTATGGTGAGGTTGGCCGTGATGTCTATCATCTTATGGTTTGGCGGCCAAAGGGTGTTGGGATTGAGGTTGACCAGCAGAGTTGGTGGGGTTGTGTCGCGGATGGTCACAACAACATTGTCGGTGTCGCTCGCACCCTTGTTGTCGGTTACGGTCAGCTGAAATTCGTACACTCCCGGGGGCGCCGCATTAAACGTAGCCGCCGCTCCCGAGACGGTCAAACTTACAGGCGTGCCGGAGACCTGTTTCCAGGCATAGGTTATCGGATCGCCATCGGGGTCAAACGAAGCCGATCCGTCGAGGGTGACGGTACCATTGCGGTTGCATTCGATGATCTGGTCGGCTCCGGCATCTGCCACCGGCTTGTCCTCGCGCACCGTAACCAGGTACGCCGCTCCTGATCCGTTGATCTCGCCCGGCGCGCCAACCACCAGATCCAGTCCTTCGGTCCCCGCGAGATCTTTTGTCGTCGCTAACGAGTGGCCGAACGTCATGTTCCCGTTCATCGGGTCGGCCACATCTAACAGTTGTGTTCCTGCTGAGTTCATGAGGTACACGCGGTCGCTATCGGGTGCCGCGATCCAGAAGTCTTTCTTGCCATCACCGTCGTAGTCGCTCGTGCTTGCCACGGAGAAACCAAACGAGTCATTGAGTTGTCGAGAAGCAATCGCTCCGAGATAGGTCCCATTAGCCCCGCTGAATAAATACACTTTCGACGCCTTCGAATCGCCAATCATGTAATCGTCTTTGCCATCGCCGTTCTGGTCGCCAATATCCGTCACGGAGACGCCAAACCGATTTTCTGTCGATAGTTGGGAAGGAGCGTGTGAGCGAATCAGCGTTCCATTTGAGCCAGACAGCACGTAAGCCGCGCCCGAGAATTTGCCGGTACCGTCGTCATGAAAAGGCCCGCCCACCACAAGATCGGCTTTTCCATCTCCATTGATATCCCGTAGCGCCGCTAACGTCGCTCCAAACGATGCAATCGGTTGTTTCAGGCTTAGGCCCGCCCCGGACTCCGTAGCCTTCCAGATCTGAGATCCATCGGTACCGGAAAGCGCGTAAACACGTCCAACGGAGTTCGCCAGCACTGGCGACCCCACAGCCATATCCGGCTTCCCATCGCCGTTGATGTCTCCCAGCGGCGCTATGGCATAGCCGAATTCCAAAGTCTCCTCTGGCGGCTCGAACTTCTTGATCAACATCCCGCTTGCTCCAGAGATTACGAATGCTCGCCCCCACTGCGGGTCCGCCTTGCATGGTTGCAGCACGCAAGGCAGAGGTATCGCTCCGGGCACGCCGGGAGCACCGACAGCGAAATCGTCAATGCCGTCACCATCCCAATCGCCGACATCAACAACCGAAAATCCGAACTGGTATCCAGAGAGTCCGTCTGGATCTCCGAGCGTCCGGAGGACGCTTTGATCCTTGCCTGAGAAAACGTAAACCCTGTCGAGGCCGGGGGCACCTACGATCAGGTCGCCGATTCCGTCGGCGTTCACGTCGCCGATTCCCGCCACGCTCGTTCCGAATACCGCGTCATTCGCGGCATTGGGATTCCCGAGTCGTGTTACGTCCGTTGTCAGAACGGTGGCGTGGCCAAATACTGGGACTATCAAAAGGAAAACCGTACAAGAGAAAAAGCGAATCAGAGATTGCAGCATGGATAGCCTCCCAGAGAATGTGGATACCGCGCCCGGTGGCTGGCTGCTGGGGGCTAGTGGCCAATCCTCCTTGGCTCCGGTTTAAACCTTAATCAATCCGCGGGCGTGGCTTTTGCCATCCCCGAATAATGAATGGTAATCAGGAAACCGTTCGTGCCGTCATACGCAAACTTGTGGCCGCCGCCTTCGAAGGCTTCGTGCTTGCTCTTCCACATGCGGAAGCCATCGTTAGACTGGGCGCTCCAGTATTGCAAGTTATCTATCACAACTTCGTGGTTGGGGCTATCGCCTTTGACGCGTTCCAGGATGACCTCGCCCTTGCCATCGCTCATCTTGGCATGGGCGATGCCGGTCTTGGTGTCCACATCCCACGAAAACGCAGTGTTAGTCACTGCTTTCTTCTGAAAAGGAATCGCCGAATAGAGCTGGGTGAGAATGTCAACAAGAGCGGCCTGTTGCTCTTTGCCGACGCTCGGATCGAAATTTACAACCAGCCAGGAATCCTTGCCGGTACTCCAGTCGCTGCCAAGATCGCTCCCGATCCACACCTTGGCGCCATCCAACTTGGTCGCTCTGTAATGGCCCTTGTCCACCTTCAGAATCAGGTTGGCGCGGCAAAAATGCGCGTCCATATGATGTTCATCCATGTGATTCGTGGAATGGGTGTTGAAGTAGCAGGGACAGAACATGTCGCAACTGCACGCTTCGATATAACTCGCCGTCATGTCGAAATCGGGTTTGGAAGATTTCTCCTGCGCGGAAGAGGTGAAATAGATGAGGCTTGCAGCGAGCGCAAGGAGAGGAAGCAAGTGGAGTCGAGGTAAACGACGCATGATCCCTCCAATATTCATTGAGAATGGGGCCCAACCGGGAATGACGAAACACTACTCTCCGAATTTGGAGGATTCAACTGGATTTCGTTGCTTATCAGGCAAAGCCTTTATCTGTTTCAGCTTTTGATAGGGATTCCACGTCTTGAGAAAATTCTCCAGAAACCCGGTCTGTGATTTGTACAGTGGAGTCTCTCTACCGCGAACCTTGGCGTAAGTCCCATCTGGTTTGGCGGGAAACCGGTTATCCGACGCATATGAAAGAGAGTTAGAGCGATTGATCGAGATAAATGCGTCCAAGAGGTGATAGACTACAGTGCCGGAATCCAAACCAGAAGAAACAAGGTCTTGGTAGAGCTGTGATCAACCGTTTCTGTGGCAGGAGTCTATATGAAAAAGTTTCTAACTTTCGTCGCCGTTTTGTTTCTTAATGCCACCCTCGCCTCCGGTGGTCCCAAACCGCAGCCGGGCAACATTCTTTCCCACACATCTGTCGCTTGTGGCACAAAGAAATCAAAAAAGCAGGAGCTCGATCTCCTGTGCCAGCAGTATGTCGTCCGCTCTGGTACTACCGACTACACCATTCGTCAGCCAAAGCCCTCTGAGCAGACCATCATTCCGTTGAATACGGCTATCCAGTTCACGCTCGACAAAAATAAAATGAAATTTAAGGTCGACGGAAAATCGTTCGAATTCATGGTCATCTCCCAGGCCGCTGCATCTTCTGCCGCCGCTACACCTGGCTATTCCGCTCCCGATCGCCAGTAGCTCGGACTGCTGCCTCTTCGAATAGCGGCTGAAAGTCAACTTGGAGAGGTAGTTTGCTCAAGTCCTTCCATGAGAAGGCCGGTTGATGTCAAGGCACAAGACGCGACCAACGCGGCGCCGTCCTTTTCTTCGTCCCCTGCCTATTGGCGACCACAATTCTCTCGGTGAAGATCTGAGGCAACCTCCTTCGACAAAGTGACCAAGCCCTGCCGAACAGTGGTGTTTGACGACCTTCTCTCACCGGTGCAGAGTGAGTGGTGCTGAGGCCAGTTTATGCACCAAATCATATGGTCGAGTTTGGGGATGAAGATCCTGCGTGGAATCAGCGTTGTATCTGGCTAGAGAAATCGCAATTTTTTGATGACTCTTTGTAGGCCTCTATCATGTCGTACAAAGTCAAAACCTCCCGCGGCGAAAAAGCTGCCTATGTGGTGGCTGTCCTCATTCTCTTGCTTAGCCTCGCCATCGCGTTCTGGAAACTCTATCCCCGCTAGCAAAACAATTTAGGTCTTGCTCTCGGTCCTGTCTGGCCGCGTGACTTCTCAGATGGCGATTCGACACGACGAGCAAGCCTGCGGAACCTCTTCTTCCTCCGGGCAGCCTTCGATTGACCGGCGCGGGCGCGACGTTCCCTTCCTTGCTATACAACCAGTGGTTTGAGACCTATCATAAAGAGAATCCGAACACTTCTATCAAATACAGCGCGGTGGGAAGTGGCGAAGGAATCCGGCGCTTTATCGCGAAGGGCGGATCCGAGGGCGCGCCGATCGATTTTGGTGCCAGCGACGCCGCCATGCAGGACTCAGGACTCGCCCAAGCGGACAATAGCGTTTTAATGGTTCCGATGACCGCTGGGTGCATCGCGCTTGCATATAGCTTGCCCGGATTGTCACAGCAGTTGAAGCTTTCCCGCCGTGCGTATGCGGGGATTTTCTTGGGCGAGATTAGTAAATGGAACGACCCGGCTATCGCACAGAGCAATCCAGGCATGGACCTTCCTAATTTGACGATTGCTACGGTAGTGCGGCAAGACCCCAGCGGAACAACCTATGCGTTCACGCGAAACCTTGATGCCGTGAACGAGGCGTGGCGAGGCCGTTATGGTTACGCCACCCTCGTTAGTTGGCCGGGAAACGCTATGCGCGCCTCCGGCAACGAGGGAGTGGCCGGCTTGATTGAAAAGTCTGTGGGCTCGATCGGAGACGTGGGATACGAGTTTGCGCGGCGCATCAACCTTACGGTTGCAGCGATTGAGAATAAAGAGGGGAAATTTGTCTCGCCTTCCGGGGAGAGTTGCTCCGCCGGGTTGGCATCCACGGTGCTGCCGGACAATTTGAGATTGTTTGTGCCTGATCCGTCGGGTGCAGATTCGTACCCAATCTCCACGTTTTCATGGGTGCTGCTGCGAAAGAATTATGCGACTGCGGAGACTGCCACTGCGGTTCGTAAGCTGTTCCGTTGGTGCCTTGTCGAAGGGCAGAAGGCTGCGCCGGGGCTGAACTATGTACCGTTGCCACCCCCAGTAGTCGAGAAGTCCTTGGCCGCTGTGGATCGCATCAATCCCAGCGGGTGAGCGGCGCCGCGGTGTGCACCTTGCGATGCGTCGGCACAAGAACATTGCCAAGGTAGCGATGGGACGCCGGCTGGAGGTTCGGTTGTACTGGATGAGGCGGAATGGATGTGAGTATTCGCCGTCGTTAGAGTTCGGTTCGTACGTGGGACAGCTCGGTACCGGACATGGTGGCAGTAAAACACCGTGAACTTGATGGGGCATCCCACTCCCTGCGAAGGTGCTCCGAAGAAGTAATCGTGGTCGAAGTTTGGATCGAAGAGATGTTTAGGTCGGGCCGAAGCCGATCGAGAGATTACCAAACGAAGCGTGGTCGTTGATGCAGCGGGTCAAAGAAAGCCAACTAGGCCACTTGCAGATGTGAAGGGACAAGCGCGCTCAAAAAAACTTGACGTGGACGACATTGTTCGGGATGTCCGGTAAGGCGACTTTCCCGGAGTTAGCACCACGAAACTTTCCACAGTGGGACTTACAGAATCAAAGCTGTCAGGAGTTACGCAGACAATGTAATATTGGGACAAGCGAGGAACTTTGATCTCATCGTCAAAGGGACACCTTGTAATCCTAAGTGGCCCCTCCTGCGCGGGCAAGAGCCCACTTGCCAAAGCGCTTCAGAAGTTTTATCCAGAGTCGACCTCCAGCCTTCAACCATTGGTCCTTTATAATTCCCGCGCGCCACGGCCGGGAGAGCGAGACGGAATTGATTATCATTTCCGGCCCCGGAGCCAAGTCGAGGCATTCCGAGCGGACAACCAGTATGTGCTACTCGACGTTCGGGGTGATTTGCAGGCGCTCGACCTCAAGGAAGTGCAGTCTTTGTTGGCGTCTGGGAACGTGTTTTATGAAGGAAATCCTTTCGTGGGCATGACCTTGCTGACGCATCCGCGGTTGGCGGACATCTCGAAGATCTCCATTTTTCTATCCCCGCTCTCGAAAGAAGAGTTACTGTACCTGCGTGCTCCGGAGCACAATCTGGAACTGAAAGAACTGGTCACGGACGTTATGAGGCACAAATTGTTGCGCCGTACAAGACGCCAGAAGGGAGAGCTTTCGGTAGGGGACCTCGAGAATATCGAACGGCGCGCCAGAAGTGCATACGCAGAATTACAGGAGGCCTGGCACTTCGACCATGTCATTCCCAACCACGACGGGGAGGATAGCGATAACTGGGATGCTTTTTATTATCCACTTGGCGATGCCCGGAATTCTTTAAATGCATTTGTAGCTCTGCTACGGGGCCAGGTGCCGACAGTGGCTGAAAAATGGGATGCGGGGCTTTTGCCCTCAACGGGTTGACGATCAGTCCAAGCTGAGAAAGACCTGCAAATTGGGACGACAGACCTGCGCGGCGCAACCTTGTGTACCGTTGTGATAGCAGTAACCGCATAGTACATCCTCATCCTAGGCCCGAACCGAGTAAAATAGCAGGCGATATGCACACTGTTCCAGGTCACGAATCGGGCGGAGAAGAGCGGAACGACGCGGCTTCCGGTGCAGACTCCCTAACAGCCCCGTCGGCGGTGACGTTACCGCCGACTCTTACGCTGGAATCTCCTGCGTTATATATCAACCGTGAACTCAGCCTTCTGGAATTTCAAAAAAGAGTGCTCGAGCAAGCCCAAGATCCAGAAAACCCGCTCCTCGAGAGGATAAAATTCCTTTCCATTGTGAGTTCCAATCTGGATGAGTTCTTTATGGTGCGAGTCGCTGGTCTGCAGAGGCAGGCGGCCAGCGGAGCCCAAGAGGCAAGTGTCGACGGCCTACCCGCGGCGGTCCAGCTGCAACTCATCCGCCAAGAAGTCCGGCGGCTTGTCGAAGAGGTTCAGGATCTTTTGCGCAACACGCTCCTTCCGGCCCTCGAAGGCGAAGGAGTAAGGATTTTGGACATTTCCTTATTGCAACCAGACGAACGATCCACGATGGACTCCTACTTCCTGCATCATGTTTTCCCGGTCCTTACACCGTTGGCCTTCGATCCGGGCCGGCCATTCCCTCATATATCCAGTGGAAGTCTGAATTTGGCGGTCGTCGTGGGGGACAATCAAGGCACGGAAAATTTCGCAAGGATCAAGGTGCCGGAATCGCTGCCCAGACTTGTTCCGGTGCCCTGCAACCCACGCCAGGCAAAGAATTCCAAGTCAGCAAAGTCGGATAAGACTTTTGTGTGGCTGGAGCAGTTGATCATCGCCAATCTTCAATCGTTATTTCCGGGCATGGAAATCGTCGAGGCCTACACGTTCCGTGTGACCCGCGATGCCGAGATCGCCATTCAGGAACTGGAGAGCGATGACCTTCTCGAGAGCATCGAGGAGGCAATGAGGCAGAGACGATTTTCGAATGTCGTCCGTCTGCAAGTGGATGCAGGCGTCTCCGAAAAGATACTCGAAATCCTGGCCAGCAATCTGCCGATTGATAAAGAAGATGTATATCGAGTCAGAGGCCCAATCGGGCTTGCAAGGTTGATGGAATTGTATTCGCTGGATCGTCCTGATTTGAAGGATAAACCCTTTGTGCCAAGCATTCCGGAGAGCCTCGGCGGCGACGCCCGGGAGGACATGTTCTCCGTCATCCGCCGTGAAGACGTTCTGCTGCACCATCCCTATGAGTCTTTTCAGCCTGTAGTGCAATTCCTGCAGGAGGCGGCGCGAGATCCGAATGTGTTGGCGATCAAGGTGACACTTTACCGCGTTGGCCGTAACTCACCAATCGTGGCGGCCCTCCTCGAGGCGGTCGAGCACGGAAAGCAAGTGTCCGTGCTTGTGGAGCTGAAGGCGCGTTTCGACGAGGAAAGTAACATCGAGTGGGCGCGGACTCTAGAAGATGCCGGGGTACACGTCGTCTATGGGATAATCGGTATGAAGGTCCATTCCAAGATCGCCTTGGTGGTCCGTCGGGAGGGCGAAGCTATTCGGCGGTACGTGCACCTGGGCACAGGTAATTACAACCCGGTGACCGCGCGCGTTTACACGGACTTCGGTTTTTTGACCTGCGATGAGCAGATCGCCGAAGATGCCACTTATTTCTTTAACTCACTGACAGGATATTCGAAGAAGAATGAGCCACGCGAGCTCCTCGTAGCCCCTGTCAATCTCAGGCGGCGGCTGGAAGCTTTGATCCAACGAGAAATCGCGCTTCAGGAGAAGGGCGAGCCTGGGCACCTGATTTTCAAAATGAACGCACTGGAAGACCCGAAGATGATCCGGCTCCTCTATCGGGCTTCGCAAGCGGGTGTGAAGGTTGATCTTTTGGTGCGTGGACTTTGTTGCTTGCGGCCTTTGGTCGGTGGATTCAGTGACAGCATACGCGTCACGAGCATTGTGGGCCGGTTCTTGGAACACAGTCGTGCCTACTATTTCCGGAATGGGGGAGCCGAGGAAATTTACCTCGGGAGCGCCGACCTCATGCGCCGTAACCTGAGTCATCGCGTCGAAATCATCTTCCCAGTACGCAATCCCAAATTGCTTCGTCGCGTAAAGGATGTCCTCAGCATTCAATTAGCCGACAAAGGGAAATCACATCATCTACAAAGCGATGGCCATTACATCCGAGACATTGAGAGCCGACAACCGGGTGCAATCGATAGCCAACTTCTGTTACTCACCCGAGAACCCGGGCCTCTCAAAGTCGCCAAAGGTTTGGCGGTCTTGTCCCGCAAGCGCCGGATCGCGGATCGGCGGGCTCAGGTGCGAAAAAGGCCCAAATCTTGAAGAGCCAAGGGTGCCCCGGTACTAACCAGCTGAATTGTTCCAAATGCTGGCTACAATTACACGGCAGAAAGGTTCCCGACGCGCCGGTCGTCGCTTTCATTCCTGCCGTCCGAGTCGTTTCCTGCCTCTACGATGTTGAGGGAAACCATATTTACTGGGTCTGCGCCTGATCACCGCTAACATTGCAAACCGCGAGCCTTGAGAGAATGATATTTTCATTGCCGATGCGAGTTGACCGAACTCTAGTGCCACTGCCCAAGGAGGTCGTCGATCACTACTTGACGATTTTGGGAGTTGTGCGAAGAGAACCCTGTCTGGAAGCCCTGCGCGAACTTCTGGCAGCTCACCTAACCCGCATTCCGTTCGAGAATATTTCCAAACTCTATTACCGCAAGCATTTGGGATTGGTGGACCTGCCAACCAGCTTTATCTGGATGGAATCGATAAATACCATTTTGGTGGTCCCGTATGTCCATTCCGTCCAGCATGATCGACGAGTTAATCAACGAGTTTGGACCAGATCTACAGAAAAAGATCTTTGGAAAAGATTGAAGCTAGACTCGGAAGAAATAACCTCAGCGAAATTTATTCAATCCGGCGTGTCCTTTAGCGCGGTTCTTACTCGGTCTGCGGCGAATCTTGGGAAGAGCATTGTGGTCGGAGCAGTCAATGGAGAATCCATCCTTCGTCTGTTTCGGATTATACGGTCGTCCATTTCGGAATACAAGCTCGTCCAATTCGGAATTTGATTCCCTCAAAGACCGGCTCCGTGCCTTAGCGTTTGGTTCCGGAATAAAAGTAGCTTTAGGAAGGGACGGCGGTATATCAATCGTCGCCGGGATATGACAGATAGGGCCGCCGAGAAATATGCCGCGTGAACCAGGTTCCAAACCCTGCAGATTCGAGCGAAGTGGCGAAGTCTTTGTTCGCTGCATATCTTCGGGGAACAACTCTTGCCAAAGGCGAGTTTCTTGACCCGAAAACGAGGCAGACGGACCGAACTAAGTCGTTTGTTCCGAGCAACAGGGCCTGGGACATTTCAACTTGCTAAACCGTTGAGGCCTGAACTGAGTAGGGAATAAGGAGGCATCGAAATTTGCCATCCGTGCCGAGCCAATAATTTCTTGCTCCAACAATTCAAGACTTCGAGGGCGCTTTAAGGGCGCAATAAGAATTCCCTAAAATGTCTTTGCGTCATTTTTCAGTATCTTAGAGTTCCTCATGCTTCCTCGTAAGTCCTTGAAATCCTAATGGCCGCGAGCAGGACATCCACCGTCGAGCATGAGTGGCATACATAGCTCATCGTTTTACACTGCGGCGACTTTTCGTTGATACGTGGCGGACGGTCTTGTTGCGGGCTAATTTCGCTTGGTTGCGAAATCGGGCTGGCGGAAGACCGAACTCGCGTTTGAAGGCGCGGTTGAAAGCCGGCTCCGACTCGTAGCCAAATTCAGCAGCGATTTGCGCAACGCTATGGCTCGTGGACTTGAGCATTTGCGCGCCGAGCTGAAGCCGCCAGCGGGTCAGATAGGCAATGGGCGTCTTCGACAGATAACGTCGGAAGCGCTCGGCCAGAACGGAACGCGAAATTCCTACTTCGTTCGCGAGCGCCGCAATCGTCCAAGGGTGCGCTGGCCGGCGATGCATCAAGGCTAGGGCTTTCCCGACTTCCGGGTCACGTACGCCAGCCAGCCACCCGGTTTGTTCCGGCGGAAGCAGCGCGATATAGCGTCGCAACGCTTCAACAAACAGCACTTCTGACAATTTGGCGATCACGGCCTCGCCGCCGGGCCTGGATGCGTCCGCGTTACCCACCGAATAGCGGATAGAGTCTTCCAGCCATTGGCCCGAGGCGTCGTTACGGATATTGATCTTCAGAACGGGTGGCAGCCCACCAAGGAATACCCGGCTAAGTTGCGGCTCGCAGGCCATGTAGCCGCAAATGAATTTGGTGATTTCTCCGCCTCCGCCCATGCGGGAGATTTTGAGGCCTTGAGACGATATTCGTTCCAACTCGCGCGCGAAGTCCACCGCCTTGGCGGCCGAACCGTTTCCCATGAAGTGGGGGTCACCATGCGGAAAAATTATGATGTCTCCTGCGTTTAGAGGAACCGCCTGGCCCTCGCCTTCGATGTACGCGTAACCGCGCCCCTCGGTCAGCAGGTGAAAGATAATTACGTGTCCGGAGTCCGGTGAGAAATAGGGAGCTACCGCGCGCGAGGCTGGCGATCGAACACACCAGGGCGCTGAAAACTCGCCATTGTAAAACAATGCACCGTCGAGTCTGACGGCCTTCAGGACTTCGGACAAAACATCCATGCTCTCTCCAAACTGCAATTACGGAGTTTCGGCAAACTAGCCCGGACGCTGGGTCAAATAAATCACATATAAATCACATACTACTCGCGTCCGAGCAAGAGAACCAGACGCTCAGATAGGTATCCCCGCCGCATCCTGCCGCATAGTGACACCGTCGATAGAAAACAGCGACGAATCGTTTATCGACCGTAACTCAAAAATAAAGGAGATGAAACCATGCAAGCCACTGCGATCTCAACCGAATTTGTGGATCTGAAAACTCGTCTTAAGAAAACCTGGATGGCGGGCGACTACGATCGGTTCTCGCGTTACATGGAAAATGGTGCACGGGATTTCTACGAACGCCTGGACACCGCACCTGGAGCTCATTTCCTGGATGTCGCTTGTGGCTCGGGGCAACTCGCTCTCATTGCAGCGCGGGAAGGTTTGGAGGTTACCGGCGTGGACATCGCTCGTAATCTGGTGGAGCGGGCACGGGACCGGGCGCAAGCCGAAGGTCTCTCCGCCCGTTTCGAGGAAGCCGACGCCGAGGCCCTCCCTTTCGAGGACGCGAGCTTCGACATCGTGGCCAGCCTGGTCGGAGCGATGTTCGCGCCGCGGCCGGACCTTGTCGCGCAGGAACTCCTGCGCGTGTGCAGCCCGGGAGGGACTATTGCCTTGGTCAATTGGACCCCACAGGGATTCGTCGGACAAATGTTCAAAGCAGTATCGAAATTCGTTGTGCCGTCCGGGATGCCTGCGCCGGTGCTGTGGGGCGACGAAGCCACAGTTCGTGAAAGGCTCAAGGAAGGACTCTCGGAGCTATCCCTGATCCGGCGCCAATACACCTTCAGCTATCCCTTTCCTCCCTCGGAGGTGGTGGAGTTCTTCCGCCTCTACTACGGACCCACCAATCAGGCATTTGCTTCTCTCGATGCCAGCGGCAGTGAGAGTCTTCGCCAAGAGCTCGAAGCGCTCTGGTCTTCTCAGAATCGAGCAGGTCTGGGTTCCACCACCGTCTTCGCTGAATATCTGGAAGTGATCGGCATTCGATCTTGAGGAGGAATGGCATGGTAAAGCTCATTCAGCGACCGACGATCGTTATGGGAGCGGGAAACAAGCGCAAGAAGATTGCCGAGTACGTGGGGCGTCTCAACTCTGCCACGGAGAGTTTGAGTATTGCTCACATGAAGAGCCCGGCCGACTGGAGTGAGCCGGGACAGATTCCGGATTTCGCTGAGGTTCGGCGCGCCCGTCACTGCGCAGTTCGTTATCGAGGACCATGCGCTGCGGCACAGCTGGCACCAATTGGCGCGCATCCGCACAGCTTTGGGTCGATGAACTCGCCTCAAAGGATGACATAAACTATGCGGACTCCGAGATTGATGGCCGTGCTGGCGCACCCCGATGACGAATCCCTTGGGGTGGGTGGCACGCTTGCGAAATACGCATCCGAAGGAGTAGACGTTTTTCTGCTGACCGCCACGCGCGGCGATAGTGGCCGATTCCGTGGACATCGTCTGGACGATCCTCAACACCCCGGCCGATTGGCGCTGGCGAACATCCGTGAGGTTGAGCTTCACGCCGCCGCTTCAGCTTTGGGGGTACGCGAAGTCTCGATTCTCGACTACCGCGATCAGCATCTCGACCAGGCGAATCCACGCGAGGCTGTCGCGAATATTGTCGGACACATACGGCGGGTGCAGCCCGACATCGTCTTGACGTTCGGACCCGACGGCGCTTACGGGCATCCCGATCATATTGCGATCTCGCAATTCACCACGGCGGCTATCGTCGCCGCAGCCGACCCGGCGTTTCCATGTGATGGGATCGAATCCCCGCAGCAGCATGTGGTGTCAAAGCTTTACTACATCGCCTGGCCGGAATCGACTTGGAAAGCTTACCAGTCAGCTTTCCGAAAATTGATCTCAACTGTAGACGGCATCGAACGGCAGGCCGTGCCGTGGCCAGATTGGGCAATTACCACGGTGATTGATACGCGGAGCTTCTGGTCGACAGTGTGGCGGGCAATCTGCTGTCACGAATCGCAGGTGGCCGCCTACGAGCGGTTGAACAATTTGTCGCTGAACGATCACGAAGCGTTGTGGGGACGGCAGTCGTTCTATCGGGTATTCAGCACCGTGACAGGCGGACGAGTGCGGGAAACAGATCTGCTGGAAGGGATACGCACGTGACGAAAGAAACGGCAACAAAAGAGTCGTTCGTGAATGGCGATTCCGGCCGGCATGCGCCGCTTGCGATGGATGCCGCGACGCTCCGCAAGCTGGGACACCGACTTGTAGACCAGGTTGCGGGGTTTCTCGAATCGATTCCGCTTGGTCCTGTGACACGTGATGAGTCCCCGTCAGTGGTACGCGACGCACTCGACCTCACAGGTCCACTCTCGGAATTAGGGGCGGATCCGGCGGCGCTACTCGAACAGACGGCGCAATTCCTGTTCGCTCATTCACTCTTCAATGGACACCCACGTTTCTTCGGCTACATCACCGCGCCGCCGGCGCCGATTGGGATTCTCGGCGATTTTCTCGCTGCGGCTATAAACCCGAACGTCGGCGCATGGACGCTCTCGCCAGCCGCCACCGAGATCGAGTCCCAGACGGTGCGCTGGATCGCGGAGTTCATTGGCTATCCTGTCAGTTGCGGTGGGCTGTTCCTTAGCGGCGGCAATATGGCTAACTTCGTCTGCTTTCTGGCTGCGCGCGCTGCCAAGGCGGGCTGGGATGTACGCGAGCGCGGCGTTTCTGAAAATTCGGGACGCAGGCTTCGCGCGTACTGTTCGGTTGAAACACACACTTGGATCCAGAAGGCGGCAGACCTTGGCGGCCTCGGTACAGCATCGATCCAGTGGATCGCGACCGATTCCAAATTGCGGATGGACGTCTCCGCGTTACGTCGTCAAATCGAAGCGGATACCACTGCGGGAGATGTGCCATTCCTGGTCGTGGGAACCGCGGGATCGGTCAGCACAGGTGCGGTTGATCCTCTGCCGGAAATCAGCGCGCTTTGCAAGGAGTACGACCTGTGGTTCCACGTTGATGGAGCCTATGGTGGTTTTGCGGCTGCCGTTCCCCAGGCGCACGCTGATCTACGGGGCCTGACCCTGGCCGATTCGGTTGCGGTTGATCCGCACAAATGGCTGTACGCGCCGCTCGAGGCTGGATGCGCGCTGGTACGCGATCCGGAGATGCTGCGCGCAGCGTTCGCGTATCACCCTCCCTACTACCATTTCGAGGAGCGGGTGACGAACTATGTCGATTATGGTCCCCAGAACTCTCGTGGCTTCCGTGCTCTGAAAGTCTGGCTTGCCCTAAAGCATGTAGGAGCCGCGGGGTACCGGAACATGATCGCGGAAGATATACGCCTGTCTCAGGCAATGGCTCAGGCAGTCAGCCGCCATAAGGAACTGCAGCTCATAACTCAGGAATTGAGCATTACAACCTTCCGTTACGTGCCGCGCAATCTTCGAGCGAAACTGCGAGAATCAGAGATTGAACTTCATCTCGATGCGCTCAACCGTGAGCTGGTCGATCGGCTGCAGCGCGGAGGTGAAACATTCGTCTCCAACGCCGTAGTCGACGGCCACTACGTGCTCCGCGCCTGCATTGTCAACTTTCATACCACTCAAGCGGATGTGGAAGCAGTGCCGGACATCGTTGCGCGAATTGGACGCGAGGTGGAGGCCGAACTGCGCCTGACGAATTCACAGCCCGAATAGGCCGGGGCCACCGGATCATGAGTGTCGCGAGTTGTCTGCATTTACCTCATGGGTGCAGGATTGGGTGCAGCTAGAATAGTAAGAATGGCTCCGAGTCTTATGTAAGCGACACCGGACGCGGCACTTAGATTTTTGACCACCTCGGCTGTCAACCGAAGGAAAACAACTAAGAAAGCCGCCACGATGGACCCGCTGATCGAGGGCTATTTAGGTTATCTCGATAAGGTTGGACGCAAGGTGCCGCGCACGATTGTGGATGTTCGTTGCACCTTGCGCCGCGCCATCTCGGGACTCGAAAAAGTGCGCCCAAGCGTGGAGCTGTGGCACCTCAACCTGGAAGATTATTTGCACTGGCTGGAAGCGGAGCGACAGTCCGGCTGCACCGAGAGCAGTCTGGCGAAGTATCTGAGTCACGTGCGAGGGCTGCTCGATTACGCATGGCGCAGCGGGCGTACGGAACGCAACGTTCTCGATGGGTTCAACCTTCAGCATTCTGTGCGCCGTGAAGAACCATGGGATACCTCGACCATGCAGCCAACCCCTTGGTCGGATTTCCATCGATCAAGGCCGTTCCTCGAAAACTGCCGGTCGCGCTTTCTTCCGAACAGGTCAGTCGACTGTTGACCGAGCCTGAAGGAGATACCGTAATTGGCCTGCGGAATCGCGCGTTACTCGCGTTGCTCTACGGCACAGGCATCCGTGCATCCGAATGTTCCTCCCTCTGCAACGGACAAGTCGATCTCAGTCAACTCACCATCAGAGTACGAGGCAAGGGTGGTCATGAACGCGTGATTCCGTTGAACCCACAACTCGCGGAAGTGCTGCGAATCTACGTACAGGCTCGCGGGCCGGCTCTTTCGACCACACCTTTTTTCGCTCACGTTTCGGGCGTTCCCTGTGCCGCGGCAGTATCTATGAGCGCGTGCGCACCTGGGGACAACGCAGTCGCGTCGGCATCACTCTCTAATTCTTTTCGATCGCTCATCTGATCACGCCTGAGGCGTTGTATGCGGCCTTCCGAGGACTCAGAAAGAAAGCCAGCGCAGGAGTGGACGGCGTCACATACCAAAAGTATGAAAAGGATGCCGCGAGGAATATCCAACAGCTTCACGAACGGCTCAAAGTGGGCAAGTACCGAGCCCAACCGCTGCGCAGGGTCAATATCCCCAAGGAAAATGGAAAGGAGCGACCTATATCCATACCATCCTTGGAGGACAAGATCGTGCAGAAGGCGACGGGCGAAGTGATGAACGCCATCTATGAGCAGGATTTTCTCGAATGCTCGTACGGGTTTCGACCCGGACGAGGGCCGCACCAGGCGCTGGACGAGGTGGGACGAGTCATCTGCACAAGACCCACGAGCTGGATCCTGGAATTAGATATCACCGCCTACTTCGATTCGATCGTGAGAGGGCAACTCATGGAGATGATCGAAAAGCGAATCAGCGATGGCAGCCGTTCTCCAGTTGATACGGAAGTGGATTCAAGTCGGAGTCATCGACGAAGGTAGATTACTCGTGAGCGAAACAGGGACAGGGCAAGGGCAGACGATCAGTCCGCTCCTCGCCAATATTTACCTGCACTACGTACTTGATAAATGGTTCGAGAACGAAGTGAAGCCCCGCTTGAAGGGGGCAGCACATGAGATACGGTTCGCCGATGATGCTGTGCTGAGCTTCCAATATCGGGAGGATGCCGAGAAGGTGATGGAGGTCTTACCGAAGAGGTTCGTAAAATATGGTCTGACGCTCCACCCGGAGAAGACTGTGGACTTTGGGCGGTACGCGGAGGAACATGCGAAGCGGCAGGGGAAGAACCCAGCCACGTTCGATTTCCTCGGTTTTACGCACATCTGCGCACGCAGCCGAAGAGGGAAGTTCATGGTGAATACGAAGACGATGAAGAAGCGTCTCCGACGGGGCCTGACGGGAATAGCCGAATGGTGCCGGGAGCACCGCCATGAGCCTGCGGACCAACAGCAGCAGACCCTCAATGCCAAGCTCCGAGGCCACTACCAGTATTACGGACGTCCGACGAACACTAGAAGCCTCTGGCAGTTCTATAGGGCAGTCTGCAAAATCTGGAGGAAGTGGCTCAGTCGCCGAACTCGCGGGAAGGAACTGACGTGGGAGCAGTATAACGAATTCCTCCGTCACCACCCCTTGTTGCTGCCTTGGATCACACGTTCCTGGAACTGCGCGGGGAGTGGCACCTGAGGAACCCGCTGCGTGGAAATCTGCACGGTGGGGTCTGTGAGGGGGGAGAGCGTCGGTGTTGTCACGGTCGACCTAAACGGGCACGAAGCTGGAAACGGCGGATACAGCCAAGGAAGACCTACAGCACGCCAGGTTCTCCTCTACTCGGAGAGATGTCCGGTAAGGGCAGCGTTAAACAGGAGTGACCAGGATATACTGCATCCGGCGTCTAATTACTCATGAGATTGGCTATTTATACTGCGGTGCTGCTCGTGCTGCTTCCCGGAACCGAAGCGCAGCAAAAGGCCGTGCCGCAGGAATGCACAAAATTCACGCGAGTACATGGTTCCTTTCCGAAGGGAAGACTGTGATTCCACGCCCAATATGCTTACCTCTTCTTCTGTTCACTCTGACTGCCAGTGTGACTCTCACTCCAGCGACGCTTGCACAAGCTCCGTCCGCGAATTCGGGGACTCCTCTTGTTAAGGCTCCGACAGAGACCAAGAAATGGACCGGTGACTTGGACGCTCTCCTAAAGCGCCGGGTCATTCGCGTAGGGGTACCTTATTCCAAGACTCTCTACTACACGGTCAAAGGGGTACAGTGGGGGGTGGCATACGAAGGCGGCAAAGCATTTGAACAGTATCTGAACAAGAATTATCCGCAGGGCAACAAGAACATCAAGATTCATGTGATGTTTTTTGTGACGCCTCGCGAAAAGGCGGTCGAAAAGCTAAACGAGGGCACTCTCGACCTTCTCATCGCGGGTTTGACGATAACGCCAGAACGGCAGAGGGTGGTTGACTTCTCGGACCCCACAGTGTCGAACGTGAGCGAGGTTGTGGTGACTGGCCCTAACTCTCCGCAATTGACAAAGATTGACGACCTGGCTGGTAAACAAGTGTTTGCACGGAAAACCTCGAGCTATTGGGCGCATCTGGAGGAATTGAACGAGCGGTTCAAGAAGGAAAACAAACCGCAGGTGAAACTGATGGCTGTGCCTGAGGATCTTGGAGACGAAGACCTTCTGGAGATGGTCAATGCCGGGTTGCTGCCGACAATAGTCGTGAACGACTGGACAGCAAAACTCTGGAGCAAGTTGCTTACGAAAGAAGTGGTCCATGAAAACATGACAGTGGCTGCTGGGCAGTCGTTCGGCTGGGCCGTGCGGAAGAACTCGCCGGAATTGCTGGAGACGATCAACGCGTTTCTGAAGCTGAAGGGCCAGGGTGCCGCTTTCGGAAAGGAACTGGTGACCAAATACACGGGCTCCACGTACATGCTGAAACAGGCGGTTTCGGAAACGGCCATGAAGCATTTTGAGAAGACCGCGGACACCTTTCGCAAATATGGAGCGAAATACGACATCGACTATCTGTTGATGATGGCCAAGGGTTACCAGGAATCAGGTTTGAACCAAGAGGCTAAGAGCCCAGTGGGTGCTATCGGCGTCATGCAACTAATGCCAGCAACCGGGGCAGAGATGAATGTGGGCGATATTCATAAGCAAGACCCGAATATCCATGCAGGCGTGAAATATTTCTACCAGATGATGAAGCAACTCTATGGTGACGAACCTATGGACGACCTGAATAAGATTTTGTTCACGTTTGCGTCGTACAACTGTGGACCAAATCGCGTGAAGCAGCTGCGAACCGAAGCCGCTAAAAAAGGGCTCAACCCGAACGTATGGATTAACAATGTGGAAGTAATCGCAGCAGCACGAATTGGGGCGGAGACCGTAAACTATGTCTCGAACATCTACAAATACTATGTGGCTTACAAACTTATTGCCGTACAACAAGAGCAGCGGGACAAGGCCAGGGAATCTCTTCAGAGAAACCCGTCCTGAAACAGTACATGAACATGACTAGGACGCGGCGATAGCGCATAGGTCCTTCCATGAGAAGGCCGGTTGATGTCAAGGCACACTTTTATTTTCTTCGTTCTTTCTTTCTGTTTCCATTCAGCTAAGCCGCCCCTGTCGCCATCCTTCCATTCGCACTCTTTTGTGAGCGATATTCGCTCGGTGCAAGGTGGGTGTTCTCGTTCAGTAGGTGCTGCCACCTGATTTTCGACCTCTCGTCCCACCTTTTCGGATGGGAGTCGGGCCTCAGGACTTAGCCCGAGTTCGTCACGAAACGGCGTAAAGTCCAGCTAAGTCTCTTAGAATCAGTTCAGGCTATGGCCGAGTCTGCACTACATTTCAGGATCTGAATCGGCTCCAATCGCTCCGGCAACTCCAGGCGGAGTTGGTTGAGTAGCCTTTCCTGATCTTCTTCCCGCTTAGTAATCCTGCGCAGCCAGATTTCTCGTCCTTCGACCGTCGGTAGCACGATGTCGACGCTGTACAGTTCGGAGAGTCGCTTCAAGGCTTGCGCCGGTGAATACTCCGAACCACTGCGCTTGAGTAAATGCTTGAGTGTTACCTGCAGTGCATAACCGAGAAAGGCTACCAGCACGTGGGCCTTCACCCGCTTTTCCAGTTGATGGAACAGCGGCCGGATGGCCAACTCGCTCTTGAGCGTGCGAAAGGCAGATTCCACTTCCGTCAGCTGCATGTACTTCTTCCAGAGATCGGCAGCACCGTTTACTGTCAGATTCGTACGCAGCAGATAGGCTCCCTCGCGCGCTTCCAGCCATTGCTGTTGCTCCGGCTTCTGCCGCCAGACCAAGCGTGGCCCTTCTTTGCTATCCTTCACCGCCATCTCATAGAGATCCGCCACCTGCGGATGCGAGGCTTGAATGCGGCCCAAGCTCATAAACATCTTGCCGCGATCCTTCAGCTTGCCTTCGGCAATGCGCTTCTGCAGTCCCGCAAGTGCTTTTTCGATCTTGGCCACAAAGCGGCTGCGGATGGCTTTCTCCTTCTCCTTCCTTCCGGCCGTCCGACACAAGATGTAAGTCTCTTCGCCACCAGGAATGGTGATCTGCTTAACCTCCACTTCCGGACGAATCTTCTCGAAATCATCTTTGAGCAGTTCCTGTTCAAACTGCTTCAGTTTGCTGCGCGCAGTGCCCACCAGATACTGTCCCCCACGCTTGCGGATGGCCACCAGGTTCTCTTCACTCACCACGCCGCGGTCGAAGATCCATACTCGGCGTGCTTTTCCATGTTTACGCTCCACCGTGCGCAGAATCGTTTCGACGGTGGAAACATCGGCGCGGTTCCCATCAAACAGTTCGTAGCTGAACGGAAAACCGTCCTGGTTGACGATCAACGCTAAAACCAGTTGCTCGCAGTCCGGGCGATGATCCCGCGAATAGCCCCGCCGCATCATGGGGTTCTCTTCCGCTGCTCCTTCCACATACGTACTGGTCAAGTCATAGAGCAGCACATCAAACTCGGCCTGGAATAGCTCGCCAAAACGTTGCTTCAGATGCTGTTCGAGCTTGGTCTTTAGTGGCAGGAGACGATCCAGGCAGCGATACAGCCGCGTGTCGTTGATCTTGCCTTTCGCGATGTGCAACAGATCGTCCAACGCCGTGGAGGGATACCAGTGTCGTTCGATGGCCAGTTCACTACCTGGAGCACACAACCGGTTGATCGCCAACACCGCAGCCACGCGGGACCACGGAACATCGGCGATCTCCTGGTCCAGATGTTGGGCAAAAAACTCCTGCAACCCCAAACGCTTCCATAACTCCAACCCAAGATAACAGTCACCAAATCGGCGCGTGCGTTCGACGCGAACCTTCTTCACCAGGACACGGGCGACACTCGGGTCGTCGGGAAGCGCCGCATCGTTCGGAAACAACTTCAGCTGCGTACTCTCTCCCTGCTCGTTGAAGGCCTCGATGGTCTTCTGCCAGCGAGCCTGAGCCGAATCGTTCAGCTCCCCCAGATAGCAGATGGTCCGTTGTCGTGGACCATCGGGTGTGCGAACGGTCTCCACCAGCGACCAATATCCGTGCTCCTTACCGTCTTTGCTCCGATGGTGTTGGCGCAGAAACATCCTGGGGTGATGGTGTCAGGAGAAAAGCTGCAGTTCAAGTGGGTTGGTCTGCACTACATCGCGTTTTCAATCGACCGAAGTTGAAAACAAAGTACTTTCAAAAGAAAAAAGAGAACACAATGTCAAAATCTCAGTGTTGGTGACGAACTTCGGCTAG
>CAVVJG010000036.1:0-9907 GCA_963748365.1 Candidatus Acidiferrales bacterium | reverse complement strand
CCGACATCCATGTAAGTCTTTGTCAAGAGCAAGCAATGGTCTTCCTGGGGCGCTCGCGAGAGCGCCCAAAACAGTGCTTGCAGGACTCATAGCGTGCAATCTATGCCTCTCGGCAATGGTTCCTGCCTAGCGCAGAACCGGACATCCATTCGCAGTCTCGGGCTCCAAAGAGCCGTCACCGAAGATTGAGTCTGTGTTCGCTGCCAGTCCCGAAACAATTCGGAGAGAGCCTCGGGAGTTGATCTCCTTCGCTCAGTCGGCAACCTGCAGGACCTGGCAGCCTGCGCGCTTTGTAATCCTGTCGATTTTCCTCCCGTGGGCGGCGTTAGGCCGCCACGCCCCGGTGATCTTCTGCCGGCACGAAGTTCCGCTGGCCCCGATCCACAGCGAGCAGATACGCGACCATCTTCCGGGCTACGGCCAGCGTTGCTCGATTGGCATTGCCTTTCTGCTTTTCGCTTTCATAGACCAGTGCCAGTTCATGATTCTCTCTGGGCGCCAGCTTCGCCGCTTCCACCAGTACACGCTGGATATGTTTGTTGCGCTGTTTAGAAAGCGGAGTCCGTATCACCTTGCCGGCGGAGCTCTTTTCGTCACCGCAAAGCCCGCAATAACTGATGGCTTGTTTGATCGAGGGGAAGCGCGAAACCTCCCCCATCTCCAGGGCCCAGGTCAGGGCGGTGATCGGCCCCACTCCGGGAACCGTCCTGAGTCTTTTGATTCTGTCGGCCAGCAAGGGGTCCCGCTGCAGCGAACTCACCAGGGAATATTCCGTTTTCTGCAGCCGTACGATGGCATCCCGGCTGAGCTTCAGCAAAGGTCGAATATTGGGATGGATCTCCTGGTTGCTCGACAGAAGCTCACGGAAGTAGCCTACCTTGTGCAGCTTTTGCTTGTTATAGCTCACTCCGGTTTCCATCAGTAGACCCGAAACCCGGTTCTTCATCTGCACCATCTGGCGCACCAGCAGATGCCGGTAGCGCAGGGTGCGGCGTCGATCCCGAATCTCGGTCGCTACCATGTGGCATTCCGGCAGGAAGTCACAGCGCAGGCCGTCGGCAATCTTGCCGGCATCAATCCGATCATTCTTCTTTTTCGCCGCGGCGATGGCGCGCAGCATCAGCGGATGCGCCACTTTTATCTGGGCCGCGTGGGGCAGCAGATGATCATAGATCCAGCCCGTGAAGATCGTGGCTTCCATGGCTACGCTCCAGGGCTGAGGAAGAGTCTTCATCCAACTGTCCAGTTCGCCTCGCGTGGTTCCGATCTTGCCTTCCTGCAGGACCTGCCCGCTCGCATCCTTGACGCAATAGCTGATCGTTTTCTTGTGCACATCCAGGCCGATGTAATACATACTCTCCATGAGGAGCCTCCGTGGTTGTTCTCTGAATCAACGTTCTCGTTGAGTTCAGCTTTTTGTACACCCGCGCTCCTCACTCGACTTAACATTCAAACAAACCGTCAAAGTGGATCACTTCCGGATCGACGACAATTCAGACTTTAGCCACACTCGGGTCGGTTCCGACGATCAAGCTACAGTGGATCGTTGCTACTTCCACAGAAGTTGAGAGCCGGATTCATCGGCTCTCAACCGTACATCGCTCCAAGATTAGACTTCAGTCCCGGTTGGAACCTACTGTGGCGGACCAACGTCGTTTCTGAATTTCGTGAACTGCACATTGGAGAACTGGCTTGAGACGACTGTACTCGTGGGATCGTAAACTATGCCGCACCACGCATCATTTACCACCGTGTTGATGATCAAGTTGTTTCCTTCCGTCCCTCCGGCACTTCCCATCCCAGGATTTTCGACGATCCCACAACTTTGATTTCCAAGAGGAGTGGCGTTTGAGATGCTGTTGTTCCGAAGGAGGCTGTTAGACATTCCTTGAGCATCAATGGCGTCTAGAGCGGAAATTTCTCCGATTATATTGTTCGTGATACGTGCCTTATTGGCGTTGTTGATGAAGATTCCGCTCTGTGCGCGAGTGATGACATTCTGGTCAACAACGGTGCCATCGCCCACAGCACGCAGAACGACGCCTTCGCTCCTGGCACTTATACAGTCAATCTGATTCAGGCTCCCGCAATCCCCTTCAGTAATTTGGTTGCCTTTGATCAGGCCCGTGGCGCCGTTCAACATGAACACACCGAATTGGAAGAAGTAGCCTCCTGCTGGACCTAATCCGGTGATGACATTTCCAGCCACAGTGGCAGTAAGGTCATTGCCAATGGCACGTACTCCCTCCTTGGAATAATCGTGGATGCTGTTACCCTGCACCAGGACCGAGTGGGACCCAGCCCCAGTTGATTCCAGCAACACTCCATAACCATTACCGAGCAGTGTCGGGCATGCCCCCGGGGAAGTCAGCTTTGCACCGGTGATGGCGTCATTGCGGATTTCGCCGCTGGAGTTCAGGAAATGCACTGCAGATAGAGTCGGAGTGCAGTCTGAGACTGTGTTCCTGCTGGCATCCACTCCGAGGTTGAGCAGGTGGACGTTCTCGGTGTTCAGAACTTGCACAACCGCTATGTCGGGTCCGCCAGCAGTTGGCGCGAGTACTGATGGCTGAAGTAGCGCGATACCCAAACCGTCGACGGCGACACCAATTACAGTGACAGGTTTGGAAATTACGATCTGCTCGTCGTACACACCCGGACAAACGTTAATGGTATCGCCAGGCAACGAGGCATCGATAGCCGCCTGAACCGAGGTGTATTCGGCTGTCGGGCAGATCTTCTGGTCAACTGAGACAACGTGTTTTTGCGCGGCAACTGCGTTCGTCAGAACGATTGCAGTCACGCACAGGATGACGAGGGCCAAGCTCCTGAATTTCATACTATCCTCCTTGATGTTTACTTTTGAGTGACAACAAAGCCCAGTACCCGATTTCATGTACGGAGAGACCAACACCAAAGTGCCATTTTGACAAGAGACCTTCTCTTCGCTCTTCGAAAACCCTGAGAAGACCCTCTATCAACTAATGCGCAAATCGATTGCGAATAGTGCCAAATCAACATCCACGAAAGCAGTTTTTACTTCTGAGATTGGGGTATTTCAGGTAAGAATGTCTTCGTTGTTTCCCGAGAAGTTGGAGAAATTACGTGGAGTCCGAGCGTGGTCAGGTTACGGACCTGTTGATTCGATTCCGGCGGGGAGATCGGCATGCTGAAGCTCAACTGATCCCACTCGTCTACGATGAACTTCGTCGTCTGGCCTCCCGTCATCTCAACCGCGAGCGTGGCGATCACACTCTCCAACCGACGGCGGTGGTACACGAAGCATTCCTACGGATGGTGAACGAGGATCAGCCGCCCTGGCAGAACCGGGCCCACTTTTTCGGGGTCGCTGCTAGACTAATGCGTCAGATTTTGGTCGACCACGCACGACGGCGGCAGAGTTTGAAACGGGGTGGATCTTGCGAGCGGACTGACTCTGGACGAAGAGTTTATGGTGTACACGCCGGAAAAGTCAGCGGAACTACTTGCACTCGATGAGGCGCTTGCCCGGCTTGCACATCAGGACGAGCGCCAGAGTCGGGTTGTGGAGATGAAGTACTTCGTGGGCCTCGATATTGACGATATCGCTAAAGTGCTAGACATTTCGCCCCGGACCGTCAAGCGTGATTGGACGATGGCCAAAGCCTGGTTGCATCAGGAAATGACACGCTGAAAGAGCCGTTGGTCTTATTCGTCTTAAAAATTTATGGACCAGCAAAGATGGCAGCAAATAAAGGTTCTGCTCGATTCAGCCGTCGACTTGACGACGGAGCGCCGGTCCAGTTTCCTGGCTGAGGCTTGTGGAAATGACCAGTCATTGCGTGCCGAGGTCGAGCGTTTGCTCATGCACTATGAGCAAGCGGAAGATTTCCTGGAAGGGAGTCCTGGTGCAGACCTATATGCCCGCATTCAGTCGAAGACGGACAAACCGGGATTTTCATCAGGCCAGATCATTTCTGGCCGATTCCGAATTATCGACCTCATTGGTCGGGGTGGCATGGGTGAAGTCTACAAAGCGGAAGACATGCGGCTACATCGCATCGTTGCTCTCAAATTCCTCCCAGACGATACAGCAAGACACTCCCACGCGCTGGAGCGCTTCCAGCTCGAGGCCCAGGCTGCCTCTGCCCTGAACCATCCCAATATCTGTACCATTTACGACATTAGCGAGGAGAGTGGGCGAGCCTTCATCGCGATGGAATTCCTTGATGGGCGGAGCCTCAAAGATCTCATAGCGGGTCATCCGCTTCCAATCGAGAGAGTGCTGAAGATCAGTATCGATATAGCCGGCGCACTCGATGCAGCCCACGCGAAAGGCATCATTCACCGTGATATCAAGCCAGACAATATTTTCATAAATGACCGTGGCGACGTAAAAATCCTAGACTTTGGCTTGGCAAAGTTACTGCGCAGCTCTTCACCACAGGATGCTACTGGAAGCGAACACATCGAGTTAACACAGTACGGCGCAGCCTTGGGCACAGTGGCTTACATGTCGCCTGAACAGGCTCGGGGAGAAATGCTAGATGTCCGTACGGACCTCTTCTCTTTCGGTCTGGTCATATATGAGATGGCGACAGGACACCCCGCTTTCTCAGGTAGCACCTCGGCAATCATATTTGCCTCGCTTCTAAATGACACACCCCAGCGACCTTCCGACATTAATCCAGAAGTTCCGACAGATCTGGAGCAAATCATTAGCAACGCGCTGGAGAAGGATCGCGCGGTGCGATATCAGGGAGCCTCCGATATTCGTAGCGATTTGCAGCGGGTGATGAGAGGCACACAGACAAATGGTTTTGTTTCGCTTCTCTCCGAAAAGGATAAGACGCTTTGGACGAAGGAGGCTGCTCCGCCGCGGCAGTTGAGACCATCGCCGGCCGCGACAAGCTCGACCGACGCTGATTCGAAGCCGAAACCCAGGCGCTGGAAGTACGCTGCTTGCGCTGCTGCTGTCGTGATGATTTTTGCCTTTGCCGGTGCTGCCCTTTGGGCCTACCGCCCGCGCACCCCGGTCGTCACCGCCATCCGTCAGCTCACGCACACGGGGCGCCAAAAATTTGGCTATGTGAGTGACCGACGGGACCAGAATTTATTTCGACGAAATCAAAGACGGTAAGTCGAAAGTGGCTGAAGTTTCGACGGCGGGTGGAGAGGTTTCCTACCTTGACACGCAACTCGACAATCCCGCTGTCCAGGATATCTCCCCCAACGGCTCTGAGCTGATGGTTGGCACCGCTCCCGGTGCGCTCTGGATCGTGCCATTGCCAGCCGGCCCTCCGCGACGTATTTCCGGTGAGTTTACCGGGATCAGTTTCCTACCGGGCAGCTCGCAGATCGCTTATGTGCAACCTTCCGACTTCCTCCACCTGTTCGCCTCCGACATTGACGGCGGCAACGCCCACCCTCTCCTGCAACTGCCGCGTGACCCCGTAACCTTGTACTTTGTGATTTCACCTGACGGAAGCGCCATCCGCTACAGTACCGCCGACGGCAAGATCTGGGAAAGCCGCATCGATGGAACACAGAAACACCTGCTCTCGCAGGCATTTCGAGAAACAGGCTGCTTGGACTGGACGGCAGGCAACAAGCTATTTCTGGTGATCAGTCCCAAGGAGGGAGTGTTCAACGTGTGGGCGATCAGCGAGTCGGGCTGGCTGCGCGGCCGGGAGCCACAACCTGTGCAACTCACCTTCGGTCCCGTTTCGTTCCAATGCGCTGTAGCCAGCAAGGATGGCAAGCAGATCTACGCACTTGGCCGGACACCGCGGGGAGAGTTGAGCATCTACGACGCTCAAGCAGGCATGTTCCGCAAGTATCTCAACGGAATTTCCGCCGGCTCCACGGATTTCTCATCCGACGGTCAGTGGGTCGCTTATGTAACGCACCCGCAGGGGAATCTCTGGCGGAGCCGTCTTGACGGCAGCGACCGCCGGCAACTTACCTTTTCACCGATGGGGCCTGTCCTCGTTCCCAGGTGGTCGCCGGACGGCCGATTCCTTGCGTTCATGGAGTGGGGAGAACAGAGAAAGATCTATCTGGTTAGTGCAGATGGTGGTGCTCCCATGTTGCTCCTGTCCGGCGACTTCCAACCGGCTGACCCAAACTGGTCACCGGACGGCAAGTTCCTGGCTTACGCAGGAGAAGCTCCGCGGCCAGATGTCAAGAAATACGAAAGAGGGGAGATCGGAGATTAGAATTCTCGACCTTTCGACGAAGCAGTCTAAAACCGTCCCAGGATCGCAGGGAATGTTTTCTCCGCGCTGGTCGCCGGACGGACATTACCTGGTCGCCCTATCCGACGACCAGAAGCAGTTGCTCCTGTACAGCTTTGAAAAGCAACACTGGCAGCAACTGCCCGTACCTAAGCTGTCAGAATCAGCGGGCAGGTGGGCGACCCGCATTGGTCGCACGATAGCCGCTACCTCTATTTCGAGTCGTCGTCGCCGTTCAACATTTACAAGCTAAGCATACCCGGAGGCCAACCCGAACTCGTTGTCAGTGTGGCGGGCACCGATACCGCCTATCCCGCTATGCCTTGGGGCGGCTGGTTTGGGCTCACGCCGGACGACCACATCCTGATGATGCTTGATCGCGGAGTCGATGAGATTTATGCGCTAGACGTGGAGTATCGCTAGCAGCCTGTGGCGCAACTAGCCAATTTTGAGCAGCGCCGGCGTGATGTTCGGCTTCGTAGTCCTTCTGAGGATTTTGTGCGTGACGTTGCATTTCGGCTTCTGCAGAACTGCTTCCTCGCCTCCCGGCGCGGGAGAAGGATATAGACGAACAAAAGAAGTATGCCACCGCGGTTCTTCCACTCCCGCGGCGTTCCCGCACCCAGCATCTGGCGCAAGATCAGGCTCAGGTTGAAGGCTCCTATGTGGATCAGTTGCCGTTTCAGAATGTTCTGGTGTTTGCGCAGATGCGTGCGCCTCATTCCACCCGTCTCGTAGCAATGCGCAAAACTGCGTTCCACCAGTTCACCGCGTCGGCGCAGTAAACTCTTGCCGTAGCTGCCGCGCACTCGCCGCCGATTCTGGTATACCGCCTGTTGTTCCGCCTGCTTGCCCCGCCAGTCACGTCGTCCTCGGTGCTGCTTCTCCGGAATATAGCTGCGCACCTCGTACGACTTTACCCGCTCAACCACCGCGCCGCTGTGATAGCCTCTGTCCGCAACCAACTCTTCGATCCCTTTGACCTTCACCTTGGGCTCGTCGTCCGGTCGCAACTCCGCCTCACGTCCGACTAACTCCGCCACCGCTATCCCAGCCTCACTCAGCGTTTCGTCCAGCGTCGTCGTGTCGCCCTGGTCAGCGCCTTGCAACGTGACCGCCACCACCGCCCCAGTGTCCAGATCGACGGCATGCTCGGCTTTGTGCGCCAGATGGGTGCGCCCGTCTTTCATCTTCGCAATCCGCGCATCCCCGTCCGAAGGACTTTTCCACTCCTTATTGGACATGCGTTTCTTGCGCTTGCGGTCCATCCGTGCCAGGTCTTCGCGGCTGGGCGTCTCGATGCCGGAAGCCTTCGCCAGCCCGACCAGAAACTCCTCGTAGCTCGCCCCCGTGTCGCGCCGCACAATCGAACGCATCGCCGCGTTGGCTTCCAGCGTGGTCGCATCCACACCGATACGCTGCCCCTTCACCAACCCTCGGTCCGCCAGAACCCCCAGCACCCACTGAAACACTTCGCGATGCGTGTCCAGATCAATCAATCGCCGTGTGCGCGATATCGTCGAGTGATCCGGCGTCATCTCGTCCAGTCCTATCCCTAAAAACCGCCGTAACCCCAGCGAGTCGGCCAATCGCCAGGCAATCCCGCGTTCGCTGTCCACGCCCTCGAAATACCCGATCAGCAGCGACCGAAAGTAGATCCCTGGCGTCAACGACGGCCGCCCGTACTTCGCCGCATAGAACTTCGCACACCGGCCTTCGACAAACTCGTCGAAGCGCTCCCCCTCTAACAACTCGTTTAGCCGCTGATAGAACGGATGTCCCGGAGCTGAGGCCAACTCGGTGTGCGCAATCCAGATGTCCTCTTGCTTCTCCCGCTGCTTGCGCGTGCCCATTGCCATGCCCGCATTGTAGAAACCAACGCTGTGGATCGTTCAACTTTACTTTCTACAGGTATCCAGACATTCACCACAGGCTGCTAGTACTACTGTGTTATAAAAAGCCAGTCCCACAAAAAGGACAACTGGAGAGCTGCCGGAGAGCAACCCGCGCAATCGTTTGTCGCAGCGTGGCAATCGAGTAGGGGTTATGACGCTCGACGCGCACCGGGCGAACCCCGAGGACGGAACTTGGCCGGCGGTGCGGGGATGGGTAATGCCAACTGACCGGCGTGGACCGAGGGGGAAAAAAGGCTCCGCTCAGCTACCAGGAATCCATAGGCCGCGATACATAGGGTGGCGTGGTGGTGAAAGCCGCGCCAGCCCCGTCCTTCGTAGTGACTCAGTCCGAGTTCCTGCTTCAACTCTTCATAATCGCGTTCGATGATCCAGCGCTGCTTCGCCCCTCGCACCAGGTCCCGCAGCGGAGTGTTGGCAGGTAGAGTGGACAGCCAGTACTTGGTCGGCTCCGCTTCCTGGCTCGGCCATTCCACCAGCAGCCATTCCTGGGGGTAAGGTTGGCTGCGCTCGAAGTCGCGGTGCGCCGGGCGAACCCGCAGCGCCGCGAAGCGGGAACGGAGCTGGCCGCGGGTACCTTCTCGCCAAGACACTTTCTTCCATGCCCCAGCGGGCAGCGCCAAGGCCAGGGCTTTCACCGAAAGCGGAGCATGCCGCCGATCCCGCTGCAGATATCTCGGCGGACGTCCGGTCCCTTTCCAGGCCGGCTTGGGCAGAGGTCCCTGGCCCGGTTTCCACACCGTCACCGAGGACATGATTCCCAGCACGTAGGGCAATCCCAGCTCCGTGATGCCTTCTCGAAACCGAGTATCCGTACCGTAGGCGGCGTCGGCCAGCACCGGAGCTTGAGGAACCTCTCGCTCCACGGCCCAGCGGATCTGTTGCAAGGCGAGAGCAGGTTTGGTGGCAAAAGCGATCTCCTCCGGCACCCCCGCTGCCCGCCTTCGCTTCTTATCCTTGGCCCACACCTCCGGTAGATAGAGGCGCCAGGCGATCGGCAGGCTGGCCGCCGTAGTGCTGAGGGACAGACTCACCGCCACCCGGCAGTTCTCTTGCTTGCCCACCTGCCCGCAATACTGACGTGTGACCCCTACCGAATGAGTACCCTTCTTCAGCATGCCGGTGTCATCGATGATCCAAGCCGCAATCGCTCCCTGCGTCTGCATGGCGGGTAGCGCGTAGCTGCGCACCGCTTCCAGCAGGTCTTCGTCACTCCACGGCGCATCTGCCACCAGATGATGTAAGGACTGGTGGGTTTGGCGCACCTTCTCGGGGCAAAGTCGGGCCGCCATTGGTTCGACACTCTTGCGTTCGCCGGGAAGCAGCAAACCAGTGCAGTAGGACTTCAGCGGAATGGCACGGTCGAGATGCCCCGCGGCATGCGCCAGGCGATCGAGGTAAGCCGCGAAGCGTTTCGCTTGGGCGCCTGGCGCTAACAAGTTAGCGCTCATGGCGACGAACTTACCACGGTACGCCGTGTTGGCAGTACGTTTCTTTTTAGGAGGTATCTATTTTATAACACAGTAGTACTAGGGTGGAAACCTCAAATTCGCGGATTTTGGCTATTCGACTCGCAAGTAGAAGAGCGATCGAGCGTTCTCATGATGGTCGAGAACTAGCGACAATAGCGTATTCCAGTCGAGCGAAACGAAAGTTAAGCGATTACCAGTGATAGATCGCGCCGTATCGCGAAATGATCTCCAACTGCCGGATGACAGGGCCACCACCCGGAAGTTGGCCTGGTCGGAATCAGTTTGACGTAAAACGCCCTACGCGCGG
>CAVVJG010000035.1:0-175986 GCA_963748365.1 Candidatus Acidiferrales bacterium | reverse complement strand
GGCTCCCCGGGCTAGATTCGAACTAGCAACCCTTCGGTTAACAGCCGAATGCTCTACCATTGAGCTACCGGGGATCCGCTAAGGCAGGACTCTACTCGATTGACAAAGTTTAGCCACACGGCGGAGCACTGTCATTCTACTCCACATTTCTTATGAAGTACTTTTCTATACGTCGCAGCGTGCAACCCGTCGAAGTAATCAGAAGTGGAATACAACTCCCGCAACTCCCTGGAAGTTGTTCTGGACATCACTAAAGAACTGCGTTCGAACCCAATCGGCTTCGGCGCGCAAAGATAACCGCGCATTCACGCGGAAATCGAGACCAATCCCGGCCGTCACTTGGAACGTATTCCTGCTGTTACCCGCGGTCTGCGGCTGCAAGTGTGCCCCGCCGAAGAGAGCGTGCCCCCAAGGTTCAAACCGGGCACGGCGCGAACCAACGCGTATTCCTCCAGCTCCGCCGAAGTACTTCACATGCTCATTGGTGTATATCTCAGGAGCGAATCCTGTAACCAGGTTACCTTCCAGGGCAAACCAGTCATTCGTAAAGTATGTGACGGTGGTATTGAGTCCGACCAGGCTTGCGTTGAAAATGTTCGACTGGAATCGTAGAAACTCCACTCCCATGCTCAACTGCCAGCGGTAATCGTCGCGATCCCCGAAGATGTATTTTGGTTTTGCGGCCCGAGCAGGTGCTGCTCCCGGGTTTGGCTCCGCTGGCGTCGCGTGTTCCGGAGTTGCAAGAGCGAAATCGCGGGAGGCAGAATAATCCGCGGAAGAATCCAATAAACTTACTCGCGATGCGGAGGTGGCGCTGAAAGGAGCGGCAGCATTTGATTCCCCTTTGGCCGGTGTAACCGTCGACACCATTTCCTGTGCCTGTACTCCAGTTACATAGCTCACAGCCAGCATCAACAAAATTCCCACAAGTGGCTTTCTCATACTCATTCTCTCTGCCTCTCCAGCCAGTGCCCCCACGGCTCTCCGGCCCGTCAAGCTTAGGTGTCCCAAATCAAACCCGTCTGGCAGATACGACTTCCAACCTAGGTGCCGAGGCGGATAACGGCAGCAGACTGGGTAGGGATACTATATCGCAAAAATTATGCAATGGGAGAGTATGGATTCAAGTAAATTGAGGCCGGTTTGATATCACCAGGTTGGCCGCGGAAAGGGCCACAAGGAGAGGCACAAACCCCTTCGTGTTTTGTCTGACCCTTACACGATTCACCTGACAGGCCGCGCTTAAACCATCGCCGGCCGCTTCGGGTTTGAGTTCCCGCCACAACCATCAGGGAACGAGTCGGTAGTTGTGGATTCCTGCGGCGAGCGACAGGCTCGTGCCAGCCACCTGCGGCACCCACCACATTTTGCGCATCCAGCCGTGATTGCTGGTCAACATTCGATGGCCAAGGTAATCCATCACTGCTGGGCTAACCTGTGTCGCGAAATACATTGCATTCGAGTTGGCAAATGGACGCAGCAGTGGGTCGCTTTCTGTTCCATAGCCACCAGATACTGCACGACGAGTCGTGTACGCGTCAAACACTGCAGCGCCATGCCCCGCCGCTACCAATCCATACCAGATCTTTCGCTGGCGAGCTGTCTCGTAGCTTCCGCGCACGCCAGGTTTTACCGGCGACTTCAGCAAAGATTCACCCGCCGGTGAAAAATTCTCGGCCGGTAGCACATTCTTCGGACTCGATTCGGGAACAACTTCAATCTTGGCCATGGGTGCGTCGGGCAGCTTAGATTCCATGGTCTTAGCAACTGTGGTCACTTCAGAGTGGACCACCGCAAGCGTCGCTCGATCGCCCAAGTTTTGTGGCACATCCGAGGGTATAGCGGTCAAGCAACAAAAGGCCAATGTTGTTAGCAGCAAGACTCACCTCAGTCGTCGCAGTGCGGGGGTGGGATCCGTTTGACTGCGACGTACACCACTCTACTGTACGTAAGAACAGGTGTCACTGGCCCTTTGGTCACATTGCGAATGGTACTCATTGGCAGGACTTTTGGTTGGGACTTTCCTGTGTCCTTCGCGATTCGCATCTGTCCCGAGGGTGATTCCATCGATTTCCTGGAGATTTGCGACACGCTATTTATTGGACTTCCCTCCTGAATGCTCCTGCAACTTACTTATTACAAAAGACATATCAGTTAAGCTTTCTTTGGGCAGCTCTCTCTCCCCGCGTCACACCCTTCGTTTCAGCGCACAGAAAACAGCTCCACGCCTGCCTCTGAAGAGATTACTCCCACGGCGTCGCCCTTTTCTTTCACTCATGGCATCCTGCACTGGGCAAACCACCTGAACCTGGCACTATTTTGGAGAAAAGTCCTGTTATAATCCCGCGCAACTGCAGCGTTCTAGAATTCACGGGAGAAGATAGTGGGACCTGAAGCAAGTTCGGCAAAACGCGCCCCAACTCCTCAAAGGAAATCAAAGCCTCCGCGGTTCATCGTCATCGAAGGTCCACTGCGCGTGGGGAAGACCACATTGGCGCGAATCCTGGCAGAGCGGTCGCATGCTCGGCGCATCTACGACTGCGAAGACAATCCGTTCCTCGCGGATTTTTATTCGGAGAAAGCAGGAGCGGCGTTTCGGGCGCAGATGTACTTCTTGATCGAGCGCCAGAAACGCATCCGCGATGCGCGCGGAGAGGAAGTTCCAGGGCTAGTCATTTCCGATTTCCTTATGGAGAAAGATCGGATCTTCGCAAACCTGAATCTCGACGACGAAGAATTGAAACTTTACGAGCGATACTACGAATCGGTAACTCAGGATCTGCCAATACCCGATTTGGTCATTTACCTCCAAGCCAAGCCGGAAGTATTGCGCAATCGCATTGCAAAAAAAAAGGCTTCGGAAGAAAGACAAATATCTCTTGAATATGTCGAGGAGGTTGCCCGGGCGTACGAACATTTTTTCTTTCGCTATTCGGCCACGGATTTGTTGGTGATCGATACTTCAGAGATCGATTTCGTCGAGCGCAGCGAGGATTTGCAGCAGCTGTTATGCAGGCTGCAGGAACCCGTCAAAGGGACCCAATACTTCCTGCCCCTTGGTGGAACAGATTAGCCCCTCGGAATTGGGCAGCACGCTGAACATTTCTCACAACTTCCTTTTGCAGTGGCAATATATGCATAAAAGTTTCGAATCGCTAATGGGAGATTGTCATGGATCAATGGAGCAGACGTAAGTTCTTCGTAACCACCTTGGCAGGAAGTGCGCTTGTGGGTGCGGACCGACTGTTTGGAGAATCGCTGCACCTCAGTGACTTGGAGGGCTTCCCTTCCCTTCCTCCTGACACTGCTAAACGCCACGTGATTATCTCCTCGGCAAATGGCGTGAACGCTCTCCAAAAAGGCATGGACATTATGAAGAGCGGCGGAGACACGCTCGACGCGGCTGTGGCGACTGTAACTGTCGTCGAAGATGATCCCAACGACGACTCAGTGGGCTATGGAGGACTTCCAAACGAGGAAGGAGTGGTCGAACTGGACGCCAGCGTCATGCACGGGCCTACTCGACGCGCTGGTTCAGTGGCCAGCGTCCAACGCATCAAGAATGTCTCCCGACTGGCAAAGACCGTGATGGAGCGGACCAATCACGTGATGATTGTTGGTGATGGTGCGCGTCGCTTTGCCGTAGCCGAGGGCTTCGAGGAAATGAATTTGTTGACCGATCACTCGCGAAAAATCTGGCTCGCCTGGAAGGCAAAGACCAGCTTCAATTGGCGCCCTGGAATCGACAGTCCCGAGTGGAAAGAACATATGTCGGAATTGTTTGATGGCGACAGCGCAAAGATTGCCTACGCAGAGCGAATGATTTCGCGCCCGCCAACCGGCACCATCAATTGTCTCGCCGTGAATGAAAAAGGTGACATCAGTGGGACTACCACAACTTCCGGACTTGCCTGGAAAATTCCCGGACGAGTTGGGGATTCGCCGATCATTGGTGCGGGTCTCTACGTTGACGGTGACGTCGGCGGGGCCGGCTCAACGGGTAAAGGAGAGGAAAACATTAAAGTTTGCGGTGGGCACACCATTGTTGAAATGATGCGCAAAGGGATGGGGCCTACCGATGCCTGCCTGGAGGCATTGGGGCGGGTCGTGCGAAACTACAACGGCAACAAAACGAAACTTCAAACATTCCATCTCTACTACTACGCCCTGAATAAGGATGGTGAATTTGGAAGCGCGTCCCTCTGGAAAAATGGATATGAAGAAGATAAAGTAGCGAGCTTTGCAGTGCACGACGGCACCAAAGCCAGATTGCTCCCCTGCAAGCCTTTCTTCGACGAAATTGGCCGCGAAGGATAAGCCTTGGGGAGTGATTCAGACGAGTTCCGCGGAACTGTGGGTGCGGCCATGGTTGTGGCTGCGGCTTGGTTAAATCGTGAATTAAGCGATCACGATTCGCAAGAAGTTCTTCTTACCTGCTCTCAACAAGAATTGCCCGGGCCGGCTAAAGTCGATTTCCTTTCGAACATCCTCTACACACACTTCGTCTATTTCGACTCCACGCTGCTTGATCAACCGTTCCGCCTCGCTTTTCGAGGATGATAGGTTTAGTTCCACCAGAAAAGACGTGAGCCTCCTTGGAGGACCAAGAGGAATGTTCTGGATGGGCGCTTCTGTAGGGGCCTGACGGTCTCGAAATACTCGCTGGAAATTCTCCGTGGCCTTGTGAGCTGCCTCACCACCCTGAAACCCCGATACAACTTCTTCCGCCAGTTTCATTTTCGCCTCCATCGGATGTAACAAACCGCCTGTCACTTGCTCCATAATGGCAGCGATCTCCTTTGGTGTCCGATCGGTGACCAATTCGTAGTAGGACCACATCAATTCATCTGGAATCGACATCATTTTCCCAAACATTTCAGAAGGCGATTCCGTGATACCCACATAATTTCCCAGGCTCTTCGACATTTTTCGCTGGCCATCGAGACCCACCAGGATAGGCATCATAACTGCTACTTGCAGTTCCTGGTTGTATTCCCGCTGAATCTCACGACCAATCAACAAGTTAAATTTTTGCTCCGTCGCGCCCAATTCCACATCTGCTTTCAGCACCACGGAATCGTATGCCACCAACAACGGATACAGGAATTCATGCACCGAGATCGGTTGTTGCTCGCTCAATCTCTTACGAAAATCCTCGCGTTCCAGCATTCGCGCCACTCGATACTTCGCGCAGAGCCGGACAATGTCGTAACTTGTAAGCTTATCCAGCCATTCGCTGTTGTAACGCACTTCCGTTTTCTCCCGGTCAAGTATCCGAAATACCTGCTCCAGATACGTTTGCGCGTTAGCAGTTACCTGTTCTTTTGTCAGTGGCGGACGCGTTTCCGACTGGCCTGTTGGATCTCCTACCATCGCTGTGAAGTCGCCAATTAAGAAAACCGCCGTGTGCCCCATTTCCTGAAAGTGTTTCAGTTTGCGGATGACCACCGTGTGGCCCAGATGTATGTCCGGCGCCGTGGGGTCCACTCCAAGTTTTACCCGGAGTGGCTTTCCCGTTTTCACCGATTTTTCCAGCTTGGTGCGCAGCTCTGCTTCCGGAACAATCTCCGAGACGCCCTTTTTCAGGTAGGCGATCTGCTCATCGATGGGCAGGAATCTAGATTCTGTTGTCATCGCGCTCCGTTGCAATAACTGTTCTCTCGAATCATGGTTTTCACGACGCTAGAATCCGGCGGCCTATGATCTTGTACTTCCCTCCCAGAATGATTCTTACTGCTTCCGTGTAAATACGATGTTCTTCGCGCAAAATCCGCTCTGACAATGTGTGTTCATCGTCTTCATCGAATACCGGAACCGTCGCTTGAAGGATAATCGGGCCCGCATCAAGATTTTCATCAACAAAATGAACTGTGCATCCGGCGATTTTCACGCCGTAATCAAGTGCTTGCTTCTGTGATTCGAGTCCGGGAAATGAGGGTAGCAACGACGGATGTATATTTATTATGCGCTGGGGAAATGCCGCAACAAAGTAGGGCGACAGCAGCCGCATGTATCCCGCTAGACAAATGAGATCTACCTTGTGCTCTTGCAACACCCCTACGACCTTCCGATCGTATTCTTCCCGCTGCAATCCCTTGGACGCAATTACCTGGGCGTTTATTCCGCGCGACCTCGCACGTTCCATCCCGAGAGCATCGGGCTTGTTGCTGATCACAATCGCGATTTCTGCATTGGGAATACGTCCGGCAGAAACACTGTCAGCCAATGCCTCAAAGTTCGAACCACGGCCGCTGAGTAAAACTCCGATTCGCTTGTTCATAAAGAAAAAACGTTAGCACAACTGCGGGAGTGGGCAAAACTCAGCCTGTTGCGCCGCATGAGAAAGCAATTAGAGATTTAGCGCTCCGGAATAAACTACTCGCGCCTTACCGGTGTCGCCTTTTTCAATGCGGCCTATCCGAAAGAACTTTTCCCGCCGGCGCTTCAGATCCGCTTCCACTTCCTTCACATATGCCGCCGGCACACTCACAATCATACCAACGCCCATGTTGAAGGATTCCAGCAGTTCGTCGCTGTCCATCTCTCCGACTTTAGCGAGATATTTGAATATCGAAGGAATCGGCCAGGTATCCAGATCAATCGTTGCTTTCACCCCAGTTGGCAGCACCCGCGGAAGATTTCCGGGGATGCCGCCACCGGTAATGTGCGCCAGTGCTGACACCCAACCCTTGGCCAAAATGTTTTTTAACGCAGGAGCATAGCAGACATGAGGCTTCAGAAGCTCAGCACCAATTTTGTTTCCGACTTCCGCGACGTAGGTATCGGGTTTATGTTTGGCGATTTCAAAAACTAATTTCCTGGCAAGCGAATACCCATTGGTGTGTAGCCCTGCTGAGGGCAGCCCCAGTAGCGTGTCCCCTGGCTTTACCGCTTTCCCCGTCAACACTTTTTTTCGCTCCACAATGCCGACGATGAATCCAGCCAGGTCATATTCACCCGGGGCGTAAAAACCCGGCATCTCTGCCGTTTCTCCGCCGATTAGTGCGCATCCTGCTTTGCGGCACGAACGGCTCATGCCATCCACCAACTGTTCGACCACCGCCGGGTCCAGCTTGCCCATCGCCAGATAATCCAGAAAAAAAAGTGGCTCCGCTCCCTGGACCAGAATGTCGTTTATGCAATGGTTCACCAAATCGCCGCCAACCGTCGAGTGGACCCCCATGGCCATCGCCACTTTGAGTTTTGTTCCCACACCGTCTGCGCTGGAAACCAGAACAGGTTCCTTCCATCTTTTCAGATCAAGCGCGAACAATGCGCCGAAACCGCCGATTCCGCCCAGAACTGCGGGCGTGAAAGTACGGCTGGCTAAATGCCGGATGCGCTGCTTGGCATCGTCGGCAACGGCAATGTTGACTCCAGCGTCGGCGTATTTCATGGTTTGCCGCCTCAACGTTTCGTTGGTGAATCTATCACTATGAGTGACTCTCGCAGTCCGCCACTGGTGGGACAGTGTGTGGCTAGCCAGAACAAGTCACCCGTAACGGGTTCCTCTTTTAGGTTTCGTATTTCTAAACCAGTTATGACCCGGTCGAGTGGCGGTCCGGACCTCTACAGCTTAAAACAAATGGAACAGGCGGCGCCATCGGACGGTGCCCGGGTGAATTAGAGCATTTCCGTAGGCAAGAAATCTTGCACCGATGTCGCCGTTCCAAGCGTCCCTCGGTGCGTCCAATGACATATAAATCAATACTGGAGTGCCGAGAATATCATTCCGGGGCACACATCCCCAATAGCGGCTATCCAGTGAATTCTCTCGATTGTCCCCCATCACAAAATAACAGTTCTCTGGAACTTTGAATGGCAATCCCCCAAAATCTCCAATCAGTTGCGATCGCATGGGAGCTTCTGTGTGGCCGATCGTATAATTCTCTTCCAACTTCTTTCCATCTATCCAGACCGCGCCGTCGTGTACATCCACGGTTTCACCGGGCAATCCGATGACCCGCTTCACATAGTCCGGCAGCGAAGTGTCATATGGCGGTTTGAAAATAACGATTTGTTGCCGTTTTGGATTCTTCCACAAAGGCACGTGAAGGTTCGTGAATGGAATTCCTGCGTCGTATCCCAGGCGACTCATGATCAGGTGATCCCCAATAAGCAGTGTGTTTTCCATGGAGGCGGACGGGATCACGCGCGCTTGGCCAAGCGTCCCATTGATCAGCATGAACGCCAAGATCACCCAAAACCAGGCAATGATCTCGCTTTTCACCTTCACGCTCATCGGCACTTCAGGCGTTTTGGCTTGTTCGTCTTTCTTTCTGCTCTTCGTGGCGTCAGCCTTCACAATTCACCCTGAATATCCATCAACGACGATTCTACGTGCCGCTACGTACCCTCAGTCAGCTATCGAAACGTCCCGAACAGTCTTTTCCAGCGAACTTTGCTGGGATGTAACAACGCATTTCCATAAGCCAGCAAACGCTCCCCGAAATTGCCGCTCCATGCCTCGCCGGGAGCATCAACCGACATATAAATCGCAACGGGTGTTCCGAGAATATCGTTACGCGGCACGCAGCCCCAATACCGGCTGTCGTAGGAATTCCCCCGATTGTCGCCCATCACAAAATACTGGTCCTTCGGCACCACGAGGGGTAGGCCCTGGAAGGGCGCAAGTAGTTCTGACCGAAAGGGAAGTTTCGTGGGACCGGTCGTATAATTTTCTTCCAGCCGTTTGCCATTAATCCACACAGCTCCATCGTGGATATCGATCGTGTCGCCAGGCAAACCAATAACGCGTTTGATCAGATCCGTCTGGTTCTGTGCATATGGCGGCCGAAAAATAACGATTTGCTGACGGCGCGGATTTAGCCAAAGCGGAACATGCAAATTCGTAAATGGAACGCCAGCGTCATATCCTAGCCGGCTCATAATCAGGTGGTCTCCCACCAGCAAGGTCTTTTCCATCGATCCGGAAGGAATTACACGAGCTTGTCCAATGGTTCCATTAATCAGCACAAACGCAAGAACTACCCACGTCCATGCCACTGCTTCTTTTTTTACCAGGGTGACCAACGGTGGCCCGGCTTCCGGTACGGTCTTACTTGCCTTTTTGGTCTCAGGCTTCACGTTCCACCGTCACTGCCTCGCGGAACTTCCCATTTTCGCGAACCTCCAATTGCACAAGATCCGTGGGGTAGATCCCCGTGTAGCAACTGGTGCAAAACTTTCCCTCGTTGTCGCCAACCGCCTGCCTCAATCCACCCAAAGATAGGTAGCCAAGCGAATCTGCTCCAAGGAATTTACGAATTTCTTCCGGCGAATTCGATGAAGCGATCAGTTCTTCCTTCGTGGGCGTGTCCACGCCGTAATAACAGGGGGAGACTGTGGGTGGACAACTAATACGCATGTGCACTTCCTTCGCACCGGCCTCTCGCATCATGCGCACCAGTTTTCTGCTGGTAGTACCTCGCACAATTGAATCGTCAACCAAAACAACGCGCTTCCCCGCGATTAAACTTCGCACCGGGTTCAACTTAAGCTTGACCCCAAAATTTCGGATCGCCTGTGAAGGCTCGATAAATGTTCGTCCAATATAGTGATTGCGGATCAATCCCATGCGAAAAGGAATCTTCGACTCAAGCGCAAATCCAATCGCGGCGGGAACTCCGGAGTCTGGGATAGGCACGACCATATCTGCTTCCACTGGATGCTCTCGCGCCAGCAAGCGCCCAAGCATTTCGCGCGACTCATTCACCGATCGGTTGAAAACAATACTGTCGGGCCTCGAAAAATAGACATGCTCGAAAATACAATATTGGTGTGGCTTTGGTGGGCTGAAGTGAATTGACTCCAACCCCGCCTTCGAAATGCGCAGCATCTCTCCTGGTTCGATTTCGCGAACATAATGCGCATTCAGAAGATCGAATGCGCATGTTTCTGACGCAACAACCCACGCGTCGTTCCCTTCCTCGCCAGGAATTCTTCCCAGGACCAATGGCCGGAATCCTCGCGGATCTCGAACCGCGTACATTTCCTCGGGTGTCAGCACCAGCAGCGAGTACGCTCCTTCCACCTGGTTCAGTGTATCTCCAAGTGCGGCGGAAAAATTACGCGCCTGCGACCTGGCAATCAGGTGCATGATTACTTCGGTATCGCTGTTGGTCTGAAAAATCGAGCCACGGTGTTCGAGTTTGCGTCGCCATTCACCAGCGTTGGTTAGATTTCCGTTGTGCCCAACGGCGATTTTTCCTTTGTTGCAGTCGATCATGATCGGCTGCGCGTTCAGCAAAGCTTTGTCGCCTGCCGTCGAATACCGTGTGTGCCCTATGGCCGACGTTCCGGGTAGCTTGGCCAGCACTCGCGGCTGGAAAATTTCTTCGACCTCGCCCATCGCCTTATGCATATTCAGATCATGGCCATTGCTGGCCACAATACCGGCAGATTCCTGTCCTCGATGCTGCAGCGCATAGAGCCCGAGATAAGTGATGTTCGCGGCTTCCGGATGGCCGAAAACGCCGAATACTCCACACTCGTCGTGAAAACGATCATCCGCGTATGCGAGTTTTGGTTTCATGGAAGTTTCAAAGCGTGCTCGAGCGAATTTTCCCAAACGTCCCTTAGCGACCGAACAGCCTGGGACAGGACAGTACGTCCTTTATATTGGATGCGCAGAGTATTGTCACGGGTAACTTTCCCAATTACCTGGCAATTCACCCCTGATTCAGTGGCAGCCAGGGTAATTGAAGCTACATGCGTTGGATCCACCGAGATGACCGCGCGGGCGCCATCCTCTCCAAATAACGCATACTCTGCAGGCAGCGAGTCATGCAGATTAATCTCGGCACCAAGACCTACGGCAGCGAAGCACGCTTCGGCGAGTGTCACTGCTAAACCGCCATCGCTTAGATCATGCGCCGACTGCACGCCGTTTCTGGTCGTTAGGGACACAAGAAAGTCGATCAATCGAGCTTCGGCTTTCAGATCGATCGCGGGCGGTTCCCCTGCAACAATTCCGTACAGTGCTTTTGCATATTCTGAAGAGGAAAATTCCTGTTGATAATTGCGCTCCACGAGAGGTTGCCGCATACCCTCGACGGAAGCAACACCATTTAGTAGCAAAATCGCATCACCTTCATTGCGAAATGCGATTTTTTGGACCTTACTGCCGTCTTCCAAAATGCCCAGTATCCCGATGGTTGGTGTAGGATAAATCGACTTTCCCAATGTTTCATTGTAAAAACTTACGTTTCCACCTGTAATCGGCGTATTGAGTGCCATACACGCCTCGCCCAATCCATCAATCGCCTGCGAGAATTGCCACATCACTTCTGGTTTTTCTGGACTGCCAAAATTCAGGCAATTTGTCGCCGCGATTGGCTTGGCACCCGATGTAGCCACATTCCGAGCTGCTTCCGCAACTGCGTGCATGGCACCCACTTTGGGATTCAAATAACTCCAGCGCCCGTTCCCATCCGTAGCCAGTGCCAGCGCGCGCTTCGTTTCCTTTACCCGTACCACTGCCGCGTCACTCGCTCCCGGCCCTGCCAGCGTGTTTGTCCGCACCATTGTGTCGTACTGTTCAGTGATCCAGCGTTTCGACGCAATCGTCGGCGACGCGAGCAATTTTCCGAAATTGGAAGTTAGGTCTGAAGCTTCGCTCGCGAATTGAAACCAATCTTTCTCCGTTTCACGGCGCGGTTGAGGATTGGCGATTGGCCGATTGTACACAGGGCCCTCTTCCGCAAGTGGATGGGCAGGGATTTCGGCAACTACCTTGCCGTGGTCCCTCACCACCAGCAATTCGCCATCCTTCACTTCCCCAACAACCGTGGCGTCGAGTCCCCACTTCTTGAACACTCCCAGAACTTCGTCTTCCCGGCCTTTCTCCGCTACAAGCAGCATCCGTTCCTGAGACTCGCTTAGCATGATTTCGTACGGCGTCATACCGGTTTCGCGCTGCGGTACTCTTGCCAAATCAATTTCGATACCAGTTCCCCCTCGCGAGGCCATTTCGCATGTTGAACATGTAAGCCCTGCCGCGCCCATGTCCTGAATCGCGATCACCGCGCCGGTCTTCATGGCCTCAAGACAGGCTTCCAACAGCAGTTTCTCGACGAACGGGTCGCCGACTTGCACATTGGGACGCTTCTGTTGCGATTCTTCCGTGAACTCTGCAGAGGCCAACAACGATGCGCCGTGGATTCCATCGCGCCCGGTCTTTGCTCCAACATAAATAACCGGATTTCCTGTTCCTTTAGCCTTCGCAAAAAACAAATCTTCTTTGCGTGCGATTCCAAGAGCCAGGGCATTTACCAGCGGATTCTGCGAGTAGCATGGCTCGAAAGCGACTTCCCCGCCGACCGTCGGCACGCCAAAACAGTTTCCATAATGCGCTACTCCACGGATAACCCCATCTAGAATGCGTCGATTTTTGGCGGCTTCTTCCTCGGGGGTTTGATCCGTCGCAACAATCTCGCCAAAGCGCAATGAATCTAGAATCGCGATCGGCCTCGCTCCCATCGTGAAAATATCCCGAAGAATTCCGCCCACACCCGTAGTGGCTCCTTGAAACGGTTCCACAAAGCTTGGATGGTTGTGAGACTCAATCTTGAACGCCGCGACTAGTCCGTCGCCAATATCCACAACCCCCGCGTTTTCTCCCGGCCCCTGTACCACCAGCTTCCCGCGGGTCGGCAGCCTCTTCAAGTGCACTTTGCTGGATTTGTAAGAACAGTGCTCGCTCCACATCACGCTGAATATACCCAACTCCGTGATGTTCGGATCGCGTCCCAATATTTTCTGGATGCGCGCGTATTCTTCTGCGGTTACTCCATGCTCCGCCGCGATTGCCGGCGTCACTTTTATTTCAGTTTGTGCGGTCGCCATTTCCCCTGCTTAGGATCCTGGCAGCGCATCAGTTCGCGCCACCCTCAAATTTCGCAGTCTCTCGGTCTTTATGCGCTTGCTCTGCTTACTCCAACTAACGCTTCTATCATCGAGCGGAAAATCACCAAGCCATCTTCGGAATCCAACACCGCTTCCACCGCTCGCTCCGGGTGCGGCATCAAGCCCGCCACATTGCGTTCCCGGTTGCAGATACCCGCGATGTTGTACGCCGAGCCGTTCGGATTCCCGGTGTTGTCATCTTTCCCGTCTGCTGTTGTGTAACGAAACAATATCTGTCGATTCTTCTCCAGGTCGGCCTGTGTTCTTTCGTCACAGTTAAAGTTTCCGTCACTATGTGCAATTGGAATTTTTAGTATTTGGCCTTTCTTCGCGGCATTCGTGAAAGGCGAATCTGTCTGCTCCACCCGAATATGCACGTGGCGACAGATAAAGCGCAACCCGGAATTACGCATCATGGCACCTGGGAGCAGCCCCGCTTCCAGCAAAATCTGGAATCCGTTGCAAATCCCAAGAACTAGTCCACCGCTTTTCGCAAATTTCTCGACTGATTTCATCACCGGAGAGAAACGCGCAATCGCCCCGGTGCGCAGGTAATCCCCGTAGGAAAACCCTCCCGGCAAAATAACTGCGTCGCAATCACGCAGTTCTTCGGATTGGTGCCAGATGAACTCCACAGGCTTGTGTAGCACACGGCCTATGGCATGGTAAGCATCGTGATCGCAGTTGGACCCCGGAAAGACTACGACTCCAAATTTCATGATCCACCTCCGGGTGTTAGGAAAGGGAAACTTAATTTTACCACAGACCCAATGAAGTTACGCGGCGACCCCAGAAATGCGCCGCAAGTTCTCACAATATTCCATGTGTTTGAACTCTCAGTTAGATACAGGGCTATTTTCGTTTCCGCGGATTCTTTTTGGCTTGATGATCTGCCCTGGCCAATTCCCGCCGCTTCTTCCCGGCCCAGCCCGGCTTATTTACCTGCCGGCCCCTTGCGATTCCAAGTCCGTCAGCCGGTACGTTTTCTGTGATGGTGGATCCGGCAGCGATATAGGCTCCGTTACCGATTTTCACGGGAGCAACCAGTGCTGAATCGCTCCCCACAAACACATGATTGCCAATCGTTATCGGGTGCTTGTGGAACCCGTCGTAGTTGCACGTAATCGTACCCGCACCAATATTGGACTTTGCCCCAATTTTCGAATCTCCCAGATACGTGAGGTGCATTGCTTTGGTACCTTCGCCCACGACGCTCTTCTTCAGTTCCACGAAGTTGCCAATCCGCACGCCGCTCTTCAGATGTGTCAGCGGCCGAAGTCGGGCAAATGGACCGATCACCACATCGGAATCCAGTCGGCTTTGCGTCATCACGCAATATGGCTCCACAACCACGTCATCACCAAGAAGCATATCCTGTAGAACGCTACCGGTCTTGATCACGCAGCGTGATCCAATCTTCGTACTCCCCAACAATTGCACCCCGGATTCAACAATAGTGTCTTCTCCTGCAACCACATCAGAATCGATCACCACAGTTTCCGGTAATTGGATGGTCACGCCATCCTTCATCAGTGCTTCGCGTTTCCATTCTCGAAGGGTGTGATCCACGCCGGCCAGGTCCATTCGTGTATTGCACCCTAGAGTTTCTCGCGAGTCGGGGGCAATCTCCGCCAATACGGTCTCGCCCTTGCTATTCAAAATGGCAATCGCATCGGTAAGGTAGATCTCCCGATGTTTATTGTTGGGCTTAACCTGCGCCAACGCAGGCCACAGCTTCGCCGTCGTAAAACAGTACATGCTCGAATTTATTTCGTTTAATTCGCGTTGCTCAGGTGTCAGTTGCGACTCTTCAATAATGGCGGCGACTGAGTCCCCAGACTTTCTTAGAATTCGCCCGTACCCCGTAGGATCGGCCAACACAGCGGTCAATATCGTCGCGGCCGCATTACCGGCCTTATGTTTGGCTAGGAGTGCACGCAGTGTTTGCGTCCTCACCAACGGCGCATCACCCGGCAGCACAATCACATACTTCGCATTTCCGATCGCTTGTTTGGACACCAGCATGGCATGGCCAGTGCCATTTTGCGGTTGCTGCAAAACTGTCTTGACCTCAAGTGAAGTGCAGACTTCCGCAACCTTCTCCGCCTGGTGCCCGATCACCGCAATGGTCCTCTTCGCGCCGAGTGGCTGACAGGCTCGCACAACATGTTCTAGCAACGGACGTCCGCCCGCTGGATGCAGGACTTTCGCCAAGCTGGATTTCAGCCGCGTGCCCCTGCCTGCGGCCAGTATGAGAATTGCCAGATCATTATTTGCCATAGGCCAGCATTGTCCCGTGTGAAGGCCTGTTTTGACAATGATTCTGTACTCCTGGTATGGCGGAAGTGGGACTCTTTAATCCGCGGCGGGTAGCAGTACCGATGACTCCATAGGTTCGGTTGCCGAGTCATTTGTCGTTACAACCCACGAACTAGTGTCCTGGAGCAACCGGCTGACCAGTTGCGTGTGCAGTGCATGGCCAGCTTTTCGTGCCTCTACTCGCCCCAAGAGCGGCAGGCCCACCAGCGCCAGGTCCCCAATTAAATCCAAGGCTTTATGCCGCCCAAATTCGTCGGGAAAGCGCAACGGGCCGTTCATGATCCCATCTTTTGTCAATACGATGGCATTATCCAGCGAACCACCACGTATCAGACCCATCGCCCGCAACGGGCCAATGTCGCTTTCGAAGCAGAACGTCCGAGCGCGCGATAGCACTTGGCGGAACGTCTCCGCATTTACTACCATCTCCACTTCCTGCTGCCCTACTTGCGGATGCGGAAAGTCGACGTAACAACGTACGTGGAATTCATTTGAAGGGTAGATTCCGATACGTCTGCCATCCTCGACTACTTCCACGGGCTTGATGATCTTGAGATATTTCCGCTTTCGCCTCAGTTTGCGGATTCCCGCCTGGTCAATCATCTGCATAAACGGTTCCGCAGAACCATCCAGAATGGGAACCTCAATCGCATCGATATCCACGAATATGTTGTCGATCCCACATGAGTAAATTGCCGCTAAAAGGTGCTCCGTGGTGGACAGCAAAACGCCCTGTTTCATCAAGCTGGTCGCATAACTGACTCGCGCCACGTTGGACCCGTGAGCTTCTATTTGAAACTGGTCTAGATCGACCCTTCGGAAGACAATTCCCGTGTCGGCAGGGGCAGACGCCAAGCGCACTTTCCCGTGGACTCCAGTGTGAAGCCCTACACCCTCGGTTTCGACAGTATTGTGAATTGTTGTCTGGAGCATTGTTCGTTCCCAGTATAGCAAACTGTCGGCCATATCTAGCAAATTGAACCCTTATTTTTCAATAGCTTACAGACACCACAACTGCACCGCTCAGGTTCACTGTGTCTTTGGCACAACAATTTAGGGCTTTCCGTGTCTTCAAGAGCTACCCTCCATTGCTTTCTTCCTCTTGATTCTTTCGTGAAGCTCTCCAACTCTTCTGCCCGTCTATTCATCTCAATGCTATACTTCGGCTTTGTTTCTTGAATTGGGATGGTGCTGGATGAATCGTTGGGCTCGTGTTGGCATCTTGGCTGTTTCCGTGGTTATCTTTGGCTGGGTGGGCTTGGGCCATGTCTTGGGCCGCACCGCCAACGACAAGGCTTACAAGTCACTGGTCGTCTATAGCGAAGTTCTCCAGAAAATCCAGCAGGATTATGTTGATGAGCCAAACATGCACCTCGTTGAGGCGGGCTCCCTGCATGGTTTGCTGGAATCACTAGACTCCGAATCCAGCTACCTCACGCCTCGGGAATATACCGAGTACAAGCAAAAGGCTGCTACGGCAACCACCGGCGAGACTGGCCTGAATCTCAGCAAGCGCTTTGGCTACATCATCGTTACATCCGTCATTCCCGATAGCCCTGCAGACAAAGCCGGTTTGCACAGCGGCGACATTTTTGAATCTGTGGCAGGTTTCACCACTCGGGAAATGTCCGTTGGCCAGGCTCAAAATCTTCTGTCAGGTGCAATTGGTACCGGAGTTAAGGTTGGTGTGATTCGCCGCGGCAAAACCGATCCGGATGAAGTCGACCTGATACGCGCAAAGCTGACTCCTTCGAAGCTGGTAGCACAGAGAATCGATACTGAGACTATAGCCTTCCGCTTTCCTTCGATCGAAACTGGCCGCGCCGAAGAATTACATGCCAAGCTTCTGGAAGCCAGCAAACAGGGCGTCACCAAGATAATTTTAGACTTGCGTGAATGTGGTCGTGGTTCGGTTCCTGAGGCAATTGCCATCGCTCGTTTGTTCGTGCCTTCAGGCACCTTGACCTCACTGAGGGGCCAGACCGTCCCTGAACAGGTTTTTGCCGCCGACTCCAGCAAAGTTGCGTGGAAAGGTCCCGTGTCCGTCTTGATGGACGGAACCACCACAGGCGCTGCGGAGGTTCTTGCCTCCTCTCTCGCTAATACCAAGCGTGGAGACCTCGTCGGGGATCGCACTTTCGGACTCGCCTCTGAACAAAAGCTGATCACCATGGATGATGGTGCAGCGCTCATCCTTACCGTCGCCAATTACTACAATGCTGACGGCAAGCCTATTCTTGAGGAAGGCGTAGCTCCGACGGAAGTAGTCCGTGCCTCCGCGAGTGCGACTGACGAAGGCGACGATGGCGACGATAACGCTTCTGCTAGCACTCAAAAAGAGGCGCCACTAGGCCCTCGCCCTCTCTCTTCGGAAGACCTGATCCTCCGCAGAGCATTAGAATTACTGAAGAACCCGGTTAAGAAAGCCGCCTAATTCGCTCGTGGCTAGGCACTCGCCGGGTGTGCGGCGAATTTATATTGCGGTCATTCTGTGTATTCTATTTGCTTTGACGTTTGCATTCGTTAGCTACGACAAGTCAAAGTCGCGGGATGCTTCTCGAAACTCTGCTTCCCGCCCGTCGCGATCGCAGGGCGGTCATTCCCCTCGACTGGCAATCATCATTGATGACGTAGGTAGCGATCCCGCCGCGGTTGATATCATCTTCGGCTTGACCTATCCGCTCACACTTTCTGTCTTACCCAATCATCCGTGTTCCACCGCCGTTGCCGAAGAAGCCCATCGTCGCGGCTTTCAAGTCATGCTTCACTTGCCCATGGAATCGCAAACCAATGAGACTCCAGAATCGGAAGAACTGCGCGTCGGTATGTCCACTCCTGAAGTCGCCCGTTTGCTTGGTGAAATGGTGCAGAGCGTGCCATATGCTGTCGGGGTGAACAATCATCAAGGCTCGCTCGCTACGTCTGATCCCCGGCTGATGGCGGAGCTGATGCCGCTGCTTCGCGCGCGAAATCTTTTCTTCATCGACAGTCGCACCACCGTTGCCACCGTTGCTTACGAAACCGCGGAGCGCAACGGTGTGCGCTCAGGTTTTCGCAACGTACCCTTCTTGGACGATATTCAAACGGAACCCGCCATTCGCCGCCAACTGGAAATTGCAATTCATGACGCGAAGAAAAAAGGCGAGGCCATTGTGATCGGTCACCCTCATCCAGAAACCCTTCGCGTGTTGAAGGAAATGTTGCCCCACGTGCAATCCCAGGCCGTTGAACTAGTTTACGTCTCCACTTTGGTGCACTGAATCAGCCGGCGATTCAGGATTCTCCAGTCCTTTCGCTTTCTTGGCGGGAAACAGGAACGCGACTACCAGGAATTGCAGCCCCATCGTCACGAAGCAAAATATGCTGCCCTCCGGTCCGACACTTCCTCCCGTCAGCCATTTAGGCCCGTGAAGAAGTGAATTGGACAGATGGCCCTCCATCACCGTTCCACTGTTGGGAACGGAAAACAAAAAGGTCTCGCCCCAGTCAAAGCTGGCGTGAAGCCCGACTGCGTACCAAAGATTTCCAGTTCTGCGGAGCGTAAAGCAGAAAAACAGTCCTACCAAGGCCACGCTTGCTGCTCCGACTAGCCCTTCTCCCGGATTGCCCAAATGAACAGCGCCAAATCCGAGTGAAAGCACTGCCGCAGCAGGCCAAAAGCCAATCCCATCACCAAGCGTGAATTGCGAATATCCGCGAAACAGGAATTCCTCGAACAGGCCAACGAAGAAGAAGAACAGTAGATGAAATGCCGACCACCGAATTATCTGGCCGCCTTGTAATGCCACTGAACCAAATGTGTATCCGCCAAAGGCACTGATCAATCCAATCAAGGCGCAGATTTCCAGCAGCCCAAACAAAAAACCCAGCCAGAATTTCGCGCCAAGAAGCCCTTTGTACGGCAGCCCATAATCCCCCAGGGAACGACTTTCCAATTTAGACGTGAAAAGGGCGGCGCCAATCACCACCGCAAAGCTGATCACTTCCTGCACCAGCATCGCCAGCGGCGATGGCAGACCCGTCGGCTTAAAAAACAGTCTCGCAACGAGAACGATTCCAGCGCTGAGTGCGATGACAACCAGGAGATACACTAACAATCGCCAGCCTGCTCGCAAGCCATTCGGTCCGTACAACAAATTCGTCCGAGGGATTTGCGGCTCCAACGGCTCAGCTTGATGCTGCGTTTGAGTTTGTACCGGCCGCTCCAAGTTCATCGTTACTCCTTACTTTATTTGCGGTTTACCGCGTTTGGCATGTCTTTGCTGGGGAATGAATACTACAATGTTCGAATCCTACTGTGAACAAAGTTCCGGGCCATCCACCCTTGAAGATTCAAAGTGAAACGAATCTCCTAACCGATCTAGTGTAGTCTACGGGTTAGCAATCTCCGATCATCACGGCGATGCGCCCTATGAAATCTGCACGCTCATTTCACTCGCCCCAACTCATCGCTGGGCGCCTCGCGCTCGACTTCGCCAATACCGCCTCCTATCACCACGATTTGTCGTGGGAAGGCTTCGTCGCTTTTCTTGCTGAGGCAAGAGTCGTCACTCAAGATCGCGCCGCACGCCTGCGATCACTTTCCTCATCTGAACCTCTCGCCGTAGAGGCTGTCCTCACCAAAATCCTGCGTCTCAGAGAATCTCAACTCGCTATCTTCTCCGCAATTGCGCGCAAAAAGCCATTTGCCAAAGCATGGGTCGAACCCCTCAATCAAATCCTACGTATTACCGAAGGCCATGATGAGCTAGTTCCGCAGGGCGACCTCTGGCGCCTCCAATACATGGCCCGTGAGCAGGGCCTGGAGTGGCTTCTTGCAGCCATCGCACGTTCCGCCGCCGAACTCCTCGTCGAGGGCCCGGAGGCACCTATTCGCCGCTGTGCCAATCCAAAGTGCCGCCTCTTTTTCTACGACGATTCTCGCACCCATCGGCGCCGCTGGTGTTCTATGGCCACCTGCGGCAATCGGCATAAAGTTGCCGCATTCCTTCACCGGCAACCCAAACATCCAAATTAGTTTCAATGATTGGGTCCGGCAAGGGTTCAGTCAGCTTCCCAAAACCAGTTCTCACGCACAGTTGCCTCATTCGCGCCAGTACCCACTTCTTGGTTGAGGCCTCACCTCAGCCCGAAGTATCCTAAGCATACCCAGATGAACCGAAAAGAGGATAGTATGCGGTTAAAACTGTTCGTTTCTACTGTTGCCGTCCTGTTCGCAGGTATAACTTACTTGGGCGCTCACGTGGCTGCGCAGACTCCTCAGGAACCTTCCATCGCAGATGCCGCGCGACTCAACCGCGAGCAAAAGAAATCTGCCCCGAAACCCGGCACGGTGATCACGAACGATACGCTGGCTCCATCGCCTTCATCGGCTACCCCCGCTGTGCCCCCTGCAGCGCCGACTGGGAATCCCCAACCAGCCGTTACTCCCGATTCTGTTACCCAAGCCGCGACTCCAACCAGTTCACATGCCTCTGAAGCATCTCCGCAACCCGAACCCTCCAAAGAGGATACTGAAAGACTGAAGGCCGAAATTACAGCGATCAAACAAGAACTAAAAGACAAACAGAATGAAGTCGACCTGCTGCAACGCCTTCTAAATCTTGATCGCGAAGCACTGCTTTCTAAGCCAGATCCTTCCCATGATGTTCAAGGCAAGGCAAAGATAGACGCCGAGCAGGATGATCTCAATCAGAAGATGGCCGAGTTTGAGAAATTAAAAGCCAAGCTGCAAGGCATCGCGCCAGAGCTGACCACCACGCAAACTCCACCCAAATCCTAATTTGTCTTCTGTGCGCCTCTAAGACTCCTCGGGTACCTTGCTACTGCGGGCCCAGAATGATTGGCAGTCCATTCTTGGAATTCCCTACGATGACTACTTTCGAATTCGCGCTAGTCGCCAGTTTTTCAGTAGCTTCGATGCCTTTCCATTCCAACAACTGCGGACTAATCCCTTGGGCTACGATCCTTTGGAAATCCGCAATTCCTTGAGCCTCGATTCGCTTTCTTTCCGCTTCCTGCTTCTCTTTCTGCAGGATGAAGCTCATCCTGAGCGCATCCTGTTCTGCCTGTTGCTTCGCCTCAATTGAGCCCTTCAGCAGCGCCGGCAGTTGCACGTCCCTCAACAGGACGTTTTCCACTATCACTCCGCGTTCTAGCAGTTGCACGGACAATTCATCATGAATTTGCTGTTGCACCAGTTCCCGCGCATTTGTGTACAGTGCGTTAGCTGTGTGTGAAGAGGTAGATGCCCGGATCGCCGCCCGCAACGTAGGCTCAACAATCTTCTCCACATAATTCGGCCCTACCTTTTGAAACACATCAGCGGCTTTTGTTCGGTCCAGGTGAAATAGCAACGAAGTATCCAGCGCGAGAATCAGCCCTTCGTTGGACGGTACATTCGCGCTCTCTTTCACTGATTGCGTTTGTATCGACAGTTTCTGCACCGCCTTCAATGGATTTATCAGGTGTATTCCTTCGCCAAGCGTCTCTCCCGTGACTCGGCCAAACAAAGTCAGTATCCCTACATTGCCGGTTGGAATTGATACTACACAGGAAAAAAACAAGATCACGGCGAGCACAAATCCCAGAATTTTCAGCAATTTTGATGCAAAACCACCTATGCCTCGCATTGCGGGTATGTCTCTTAGGTTGAAATCACCTGTCGTATTTATCATGGGTTTTTCCTCCGTTTTCAGACCTGCTACCGCTTATTATCCCTGTCTTATACTACGGCTGGGGATAGGCATTCATTTCGTTTCCGTCTCGGCATCACTCCGTCATCCGCAACGCTTGCAATAAGCCCTGCTGCCCCATTTTCCACAGCGATCCCCCAAAATTTTCATCAAGTATTCTTTTCTTGTTGACTCGCATCTCTTCTCGCAGCAGAATGCCCCAACTCTGGTTTCCGTCCTTGGATTTTTCGTGCCGCCTAGGGGAGCTCACTTCAAGAGTGATCTGGTGGCAGATAAGAGAGCGAAAATGGCATTTCTTCCCGGTTCTACCGTTCAGTGCGTCAATTCGCGGTGTGAAGCGAGGGGCCATTGGATGAGGGCCGAACAAATCGGCTCGGAGAGTTGCCCAAATTGCGGAGAGTCTCTCCGCAATGTCCCCCCACCTTTAATGCCGCGGCATCATTTCCGTTCAAGACCGCTTGCTCCGCGCCCGCCCGTCCGCCCCCGATAAAGGAAAAGGCCAGAGGTTTTCACCCCCGGCCTTTTCTTCTCGGAAGATCTTGGTAGCTTAACCTTCGACAAGCCCTCTTTCCAGCATCTCATCGTCACTCAGCCACAAATCGGGAATGTTTGCGGACCCAAGCCGCAAAATATCTTCCAGCGCTCCGCGCACTTCCCTCAACCGGAAATCGACACCGATCCGTTCCAGCAGATCGATCAGGGATTGAGCGCCTTCCGCGAGCATGGCCTTGGGCCGCACCCCGATTCGATCCAGCTTGTGATACGTCACGATGTAGAACGCGCTGAGTCCAGCCCCGTGCCTCACGATGTGCAGAAATCCTCGTGTCCGTGGCTGGCTCGGCGCCTTCTTTGCTACTAGTGCGATCCCGTTCGGGAGTGCGCTCATCGCTATATCTCCTGTTCCTTATAACGCCTTAACTGCATCCGCTTGTGCTTCCGCAGTTTTCACACTTGTAGCAGGCACCGTTCGGCACCATCAGCATGCCGCATTCAGAACATGTTGGGGCACCTTCATGCGCGTTTACCGGAGAGTTGTTTACCGTCGGCATTGTTATTCCTGGTCGACCGGCAATCACCTGAGGCGGCATCATCAAGGTGCCAATTACCGTACCTGGCGCGGGATCTCCGCCATTCAGCTTCAAATAGTCTGACGAAAGGAAGCGTCCACCCAGCCACCGCGCGATATAGTCCAACACCGAGGTCGCAAACCGGATGTTTGGATTTGCCGAGATTCCGCTGGGTTCAAACCGCGTATTCACCAGCTTGTCCACGAACACTTTCAGAGGCACGCCATACTGCAAGCCCAGTGAAATCGTAAGCGCCAAGCCGTCCATCACCCCGGAAAGTGTGGAACCTTCCTTGGACATCTTGATAAAGATTTCACCCGGCCGGCCATCAGGATACATGCCAACCGTGATGTAGCCCTCGTGGCCGCCCACACTGAATTTATGGGTAACCGACAAACGTTCCACCGGCATCTTCTCGCGCTGCGTTCGGGCAAACAGTTCGCGTTGCTCTGGCTCCGCCGCCCCAACTGCTTTCTTGTCGTCTTTCTTATTCCCGGCAGCGCTCAAGGGTTGTGAACGCTTCGAATTGTCGCGGTAAATTGCCACGGCTTTCAGTCCCAGTTTCCAGGACTCCATGTAGGCATTCATGATGTCTTCGAGCGTGGATTCTTCCGGCATGTTGATGGTCTTGCTGATGGCGCCGGAGAGGAACGGTTGCGCTGCCGCCATCATCTTTACGTGCCCACGCCAGGCGATCGATCTGCCACCCGTCGTGGCCAAAGAGCAATCGAAGACCGGCACGTGCTCTTCCTTCATATACGGTGCCTCGTCAATTTTTCCGTTCTTGTCGATGTAGCTGACGATTTCGCTGGTCTGTTCCGGGGTGTATCCCAACTTCATCAGGGCCTGTGGCACGGTATTATTCACGATCCTGATTACGCCACCACCGACTAGCTTCTTGTGCTTCACGAGAGCCAAATCCGGCTCGATTCCTGTGGTATCGCAGTCCATCATGAAGCCGATAGTTCCCGTCGGTGCCAGCACTGTCATTTGAGAGTTCTTGTAGCCATACTTTTCGCCCAGTTCCAGTGCAGAGTCCCACGCAGCTTGCGCGCCCATATACAACTCGGCTTGCACATGATCCGGCTTGATTCCCCGAATCGCGTTGCGATGCATGCGGATCACATCCAACATTGGTTCACGATTCACCGCATATCCCGGGAATGGTCCTTTCTTCTCTGCGATTCGCGCAGACTGGGCATACGCCTCGCCGCACATCAGCGCCGTGACCGCCCCTGCCACGTCGCGGCCCTCATCGGAGTCGTACGGCAATGCCATGGACATCAGCAAAGCGCCCAGGTTCGCGTACCCAAGTCCAAGCGGCCGGAAGTTGTGCGAATTCTCTTCGATCTTTGGGGTGGGATAGCTGGCGTTGTCCACCAGAATTTCTTGCGCCGTGATGGTCACATCCACCGCATGCTTGAACGAATCCACATCGAATTGCCCCTGCGGCCCCAGATACTTCATCAGGTTTAATGAAGCCAGGTTGCATGCCGTGTCATCAAGGAACATATATTCTGAGCATGGGTTACTCGCATTGATTCGCGCCGTACTCTTGCAAGTGTGCCACCGGTTTACCGTCGTATCGTACTGCATGCCGGGGTCGCCGCAATGCCATGTCGAATCCGCGATTTTGGAGAGCAGTTCCTTCGCGCTCAGTTTTTCATTCGGCTGCCCATCGATAACGTTCTTCGTCCACCAGTCCTTGCCTTCTTCCACCGCGCGCATGAAGTCGTCTGTCACACGCACGGAATGGTTCGCGTTCTGGAAGAAGATCGAGCTGTAGGCTTCGCCGTCGATCGACGAGTCATATCCCTGTTCAATCAGGACGTGGGCCTTCTTCTCTTCCTTGACCTTACTCTCAATAAACTCAACGATGTCCGGATGATCGATATTCAGGATCACCATTTTCGCGGCACGCCGCGTCTTCCCTCCGCTCTTAATCACGCCGGCAAACGCGTCGAATCCCTTCATAAAGCTCACCGGCCCGGAAGCGATCCCTCCGCCCGAAAGCGTTTCACGGCTCCCACGCAGTGTCGAAAAATTCGTGCCTGTTCCGGAACCCCACTTGAACAACATGCCCTCAGTCTTGGTCAACCCCATGATCGATTCCATGTTGTCCTGTACGGAGTTGATGAAGCACGCCGAGCATTGTGGCTTGGGTTGTACGCCGACGTTAAACCACACAGGCGAGTTGAAAGCCATCTTCTGCTCCACTAGCAGGTGCGTCAAATCGTCGCGAAATGCGTCGCGGGACGCTGAATTGGCAAAGTAGCCGCCTTCTTCGCCCCACTTCACAATCGTATTCACCACGCGGCTGATCAATTGCCGCACGGATCCCTCGCGCTGCGCCGTCCCGGGCTTCCCGTGGAAGTACTTGCTGGCCACGATGTTGGTCGCCGTTTGCGACCATCCCTTCGGCACCTCGACATCGTCTTGCTTAAAGATCGTTACACCCTTTTCATTTCCTATGTGGGCTGGGCGTTTCTCCCATTCGACCATCTCGAATGGCGAATTCTTTCCATCCGTGAAATATCGTTCGAACACCAATCCGCTCGAAATATCCGCGCTCGTCACATTCTTCATTGTTTCCACTGCTTTGCCTTCCAATGCTGACTTCACCGTTGCCATTCCAATCCTCCCCGCCACAGGTTCCGTTTTCGAAAGCGAGGAACCCTATTATTTCCCTTATCGCCCAAGGGGCCGCATTCCACTCGTGTGTGCGGCTGCTCATCCTCTGGTTACGTGAAAGCTTTCCATCCCGAAACTACCGCAAACAGCGAATGCGTCGCCCGCGCCGGTGAATGACCTCACGCGGCCAAACAGCCTACCTCCGCGACCAACGAATTCCGCGGAGCGAAACACCTCGCGTTCGTTTTTTACGGTGATTCCGGGCTGGAGCGTGGGTAATGCCGGACCAAGGCAATCCCCGACTCGGTCCGTCTGGCGCTTCCACGTCCCCCGAATCTGGATTCGCAGTATCAATCCGCGCGTTGTTGCTGTCAAGAGAAAATCACAAAATCTAGCTAACTTTTTCTCTGCGCGCCTATATCTTGTGGTGCGGTTCCCTCGCGTTCTCGCACTCTCCTTCCTTTTCTTCGCCGCTTTTTTCACCTAAACTCTTTTGTCACAGTTCTCTATGCGTTTTTCCTCTTCCATTTTCGCGTCGGTTCTTTTTGGAACTCTTACTCTCACCTCTCCTCTGCTCTCCTCATACCCTCCCGACTCTTCACCATCAATTACCGCGAGAAGAATTTCAATTCGCGGTGTTCACAACGCTGGAAAGATCAACGAGCATCTTTACCGCGGCTCTCAGCCCAGTCTCAGCGATCTTTCCGAATTGAAGAAGCTCGGCATCACCACGGTTATCGATCTCCGCGCTGGATCTCCGCAAACTGCGGAACAAGAGCGCATTCGCGTTGCGGCCATGGGCATGCGTTTTCACCATATTCCCATTGGTGGATTTTCCACTCCAACCAATTCCGACCTTCTCCATTTTTTTCAAATCCTCCATGACTCCCAGTCGCAAATTGTTTTTGTTCACTGTGAATTCGGAAGAGACCGTACTGGAGTGATGATCGCTGCCTATCGCATCGCGTTTGAGAATTGGTCTTCGGACCAGGCTCTCTCGGAAATGCTACAGTTTGGTTTTAATCGCGCGTGGCATCCCTCCATGATCACTTTTGTCCGTAACCTTCCAAAACGGCTTCAATCCGATGCACAACTGAAAAATGCCGTAACCTCTGGCTTCTCGTCGTCTCCTGTTTCGCTTCAGTCAATCCCTCCAACTAGCCCAGTACCCAAGTACCATCTCAGACATGACTCCTGCTCCATTTCTTTGGCTTGCTCTTCCTCGTACTCTATTCACTGATAGCAATGGGGTTGGATTCGTGTCTTCTGGAGAGACTTCGTGAACGTTGGTCGATATCAGGTGCTCGATACGCTCGGTACTGGCGCTCACAGTCGCGTAGTCCGCGGTTTCGATCCTCTCATCGATCGCGCTGTCGCCATTAAGCTCTTTTCACCTCAACTGGCTCGCGGCGATGGACGGGCACGTTTTCTCAGGGAAGCCCGTGTAGTGGGTCAGATCTCTCATCCCTCAATTATTACCCTTCACGACATCGGCATCGAAGATTCGACTCTAACACCCTATCTGGTCATGGAGTTGGTAGAAGGACAGTCACTGGAGAAGATTCTCTCTAAAGGCAGCATTCCCTTTCCATCCGCCTGCAACTGGGCCGCCCACGTCGCCGTCGCATTGGCCGTTGCCCATCGACGCGGAATTATCCACGGAGACGTAAAGCCCGCCAATATTCTGATAACTAACGATAATCGCGTGAAACTAACCGACTTTGGCATGGCCCGGCTTGCCAGCCACGATACAGGTGATACCTCACTTCTCGGAACTCCTGCTTACTGGTGTCCCGAACAGATCCACGGCCGACCACAGGATGCACGCTCGGACCTTTTTTCCTTGGGAGTTGTACTCTACGAGATGCTAACCGGTATTTCACCTTTTGCCGGTGACTCTCTCCAGAGCGTCTGCAATCATGTGCTTTCTTCCACGCCCCTTCCGGCTACACAAAGTAATCCTTCGTTGCCTTCCTCCATTAATGAGGTTCTTGCCAGTTGCCTCTCTAAGGATCCACTACATCGATTCGCCTCCACTGATCTCCTCGCGGAGCAACTTTTTCCCCTAGCCCGTCGTAAACCCCTTCCCGCTCCGCCAGTTGTCGCAGAAACGTCTTTCCGCAATCGAGCCGCTCGACTGCTTCGTTCTGCGTAATCCATAATCCGATTGCCGATTTCCCTTTTTTTGCCAATCAGGCCTGACCATTGAGACATTGCTCTCGTCTATACCGCCAGAGGTGAGCATCATGGATTCACATAAACTCTTCCGGGGTATTGCTGTCATCGTCTGGTCCGCCGTCGCCCTCACAAGTGTGAGTCGCGCAGTTTCTACTCGACAGTCCGTTCGCACTTCCATTGGTCACGATGACCCCGTCGCTAGTTGCTCTGATCTGAATATAGAATTCGAGAATCGCCACGCGATTGTTCAATCTGAAGAACGGACCATCACCAAAGCGGAAGCCTCCACACTGCGCATTCAGGCCGAATCTAATGGGGGCTTGCAGGTAGAGGGTTGGGACAAAAATGATTACGCTGTCACGCTATGCAAAGCCGCTGATCCGTCCGGCAACGCGCAAGATGTCCTCTCGAAGATTCATCTTACTTTCCAAAATGGCGAAGTGGGTGTCTCCGGCCCTTCATCACACAATCGTTGGACTGCTCATCTGCTTGTGAGAGCTCCTAGGGGCGCCTCCCTCGATCTGCAAGCGAACAACGGCCCACTGGGACTCTTCCACGTGGATGGCAACGCCAAAGTGCGAGCTCAGAATGGTCCGATTACGGTTACTGGTTGCAGTGGCGATCTTGACCTATCCACCAAGAACGGTCCTGTCACCCTGGAAGGAAATAGCGGGAAACTGCGCGTCGATGCACAGAATGGACCCGTAACCGTTTCTCTGAAGGGCACGAGCTGGAATGGATCCGGGATTGAAGCCCATGCCAGCAACGGCCCGCTTACTCTGCGAATTCCCGAAGGCTATCAATCCGGCGTGCTGGTTGAATCTGACGGTCACAGCCCATTCCGGTGCCATGCCAGCGTCTGCTCAGAGGGTCGCAAGACCTGGGACGATGAGCGCAAGAGCATACAGTTCGGTTCTGGTCCGACGATGATCCACCTCTCCACCGTCAACGGGCCCATTTCCGTCAACTGAACATAGACTTTGCGAGACCGTACCGCGCAAGTTGTTGCCTCTGTGATGTCACCGCACTGCTGGCAAACATACGTTTTCCGGCAGTGCGCGGGGAGCTCAACAACGAGTCGTTGATGTCCTATAATGATCGTCTGTTCGGTGAGGAGGTATTCTCTTACTCGTATCGCAGCGCTTCCACTGGATCAAGTTTTGCAGCTTTGACCGCGGGCCAAACGCCAAATATCAACCCGATCGTCACGCTGACGATAATTCCCGTCGCCGCTGCCCAGAAGGGCACCACACCCGGCCATTGCAGAGTCAGGCGGATCAGCAGCACCAGCAGAAACACCAATACCAGCGCAATTATTCCACCCATGCCCGTTAGAGTCATCGCCTCTAGCAAGAATTGCCAGGTAATGTCTTTGCGCTTGGCGCCAATAGCCTTACGCAATCCGATTTCGCGGGTTCGCTCCGTTACGCTGACCAGCATGATATTCATTACGCCCACGCCGCCGATCAACAACCCGATAGCGCTCAGGACAACCATCGCCAAATATGTCACCACCATGATGCTGTGAAAGTTCGATATCTCCTGCTCCGCCGTGGCTATCGAAAAATTATCTTTTCCTCCATACGGCACGTTCCTGCGGCGCTCCAGAACTTCCGTCATCTGATCCACGGCTTGATTCAGCATTTTGGGATAAGCCTGCGCCCGCATCTGTATTTCGTCCGCTTCAGGATAAGTCTTCTTGAAAGTGCTGAACGGAATCAGCACGCGGCGATCTTCGTCGCCCATTCCGAATCCGCCTTTGGGTTTTTCGACTACACCGATCACCTTAAAGTCGGTACCGTCGATCATCACATCTTTGCCGATTGGGTGTCCCTCGGGAAACAGCACAGGCGCAACGTTCTGGCCCAGCATTACTACTTTTTCTTTGTGAAGATCATCCCCTTCGCCAATAAACCTTCCTTCAAGCGTGGCTGCGTTCGCGTAAACCTCACCAAAGTTCGGTTGAACTCCACGGAAATCAATGCCAGTGACTTCGCCCTCTTTGGTCCGCACCGCGTGCTCTTTGCGCCAATTTGTCTGTATGAATACCGTCACGCCCTTTACTGCCGGGCATTGTTCTTTGAGTGCGATCGCGTCTTCCACAGTCAACGGCTTGCGCTGTTGTTCTTCGAGTGGTGGTGGACCGCCATGTCGCCCCTGGTCCCATTTTGTGATAAAGGCCGTGTCCGCCCCGTATTGATTAATACTTTCTTGAATCTGATGATCAAAGCCGGTCAGCAGCGCGGCAACCAGCATAATCACGCTAACGCCTAGCACCACACCGAAGACGGTTAGCGCACTGCGCAATTTGTGGCTGCGCAACGTATCCAGCGCTTGTCGCAGATTTTCGCCGTATGCCTGAGCCATGCAGTACTCTACCCGTCCGCTCGTAGAGCTTCGATTGGGTCCAGCTTCGCCGCTCTCATTGCTGGAAAAATTCCAAAGAAAAGTCCGACTGCCGTCGAAAGGCACAGTGAAAGTATCACTGCACCAACAGGAGTTTCCATCGGGAACGAGAAAACATTCTTCACGAAGAAGACGACGGAGTAGGCAGCCAAAATTCCGATGAAACCGCCCGTTGCTGCCAAGACCGCTGATTCCGTCAAAAATTGCAGCAGGATATGTTTCTTCCTCGCGCCTAACGACCGCCTCAATCCAATTTCTCGCGTACGTTCCGTGACGCTGGCCAGCATGATATTCATGATTACAATACCGCCCACCACCAGGAACACGCTCACCAAAGCCATGGCCACAAAAGCCAGGTTTCCCGTCAGGTCATGCCACAACGCCATGATCGAATCCGATCCAAGTATCGCGAAATTGTCCGGATCGTTGTACCCGATATGTCTCCAGGCCCGGAACAACATTCGCGCCTCTTCTTTACTGGCTTCCACAAGTTCCGCGCTTGGTGCCTGCACAAAAATTGCTACCCAATCGTCTTGTCGATGCCACCCCTTCCGATAAGTATTGATAGGCATGATCATGTAATTGTCTTGTGATTGCCCGAAGGCTGTGCCCAACGCCTCCGCCACGCCGATAATTTCGTACGTGTGGGTCTGCACGCGGATGGTCTTTCCTATCGGGTCTACGCTTGGAAAAAACTTCTTTGTCAGGTCGGGGCCCACAAAAACAACATCGGAACGGTGTTCATCGTCAGCGGGGGTAATGAACCTTCCGAGTGCTACGTTCATGTTTCGCACGTCAGCAAAATTAGCGGTCGCCCCCATCATGGAGACGTTTTCCATGGTCAGATTCCCGCTTCGAACCTGCACATTCCTGTCCTCTTCAGCCGCCACTGCCCTTGATAGCTTCATGCTGTCCCGAAGCCGATGGTAGTCGTCCATGGTTACCAGTGGACGCTTTTGCGCTTTGATCCACATGTCGCGGCTGGTGATGATTCCGAACCGATCCACAATGTATACATTGGAACCCAGGTCCGCCACCTTCTCGGCAACGTATCGGTTCAATCCCTCAATTACGCTCATGACCGACACCAGCGTGGTGACAGCCAAAATCACTCCCAGCAAGGTCAGAAAGCTGCGCAGCTTATGTGCACGCAGCGCGTCAAGCGCCAGCTTGAGAGTTTCAGCAAACGTAATCCAAGCAGCCTTCAACCCGCGTGCTCTCTCTGGAGACACAAACGCGCCTGCCGCCATGCGCGGTATTCCGCTTAGACTGTCGATTGGGGTCACACCCACATCGGGCTCCTACTGTAGATAAGACGCACGCCCCCCCACTTTCGTTCCCAAGCCCGGGCGCAAATGCGTCGCTCTTCCGATGGAAGTAGCCTGCTGCCTTATATACGTTATTATTGTACTGAATCTATCGGTATCCGGTTGGAAAAGCACCGCCCCGCCTCGGCGTGCATCCAACAGCCGAGGACTATTCGCTATAAAAGGCTGTCTTACTATATTCTTTTCTATGGCTTACACGGCGCTCATGCCTCATCTTAGAACCTGGCTCTTCTTCCAACTCCTCGCATTCTTGCTGCTCACAGGTCTGTTTTCTTCCGTCTGCTCGGCCCAGAATTCTGCAAACACCAAAAGCGACGTAATTGAGCGGGTTATTGCTAACCAGAGGCGCATGGAAGCCAACCTCGACATCTACGAACGCACGCAAAGAGTCGAAATTCGAAAGACCGGTAGCGACACCAACCCTTTTGAAACGCGAGTCTGGAGAGTCTTTCCCGCTGGCCCGGCTATTCAAAAAATTCCAATGTCCAATTCGGCGGGGCCAATCGCCGCTTCGACTTACCGCAACGATCTAGAAAAGCTTGCCAAGTATCTGCTTTGGGCCAGCCAGCCGGGACAGGCTCAGAGAGACGCCTATGCCAAGTTCGAGCACAAGCGCAAAGATCGCAATGATTTACTTGCTTCCACTCACGAGGCTTTTCTCCTTAGGGCCGTAGGCCAGGAGCCACGTGGAATCAGGATCTTAACGAAATACAGCATGACACCCAATCCGCAATTCAGGCCGACTACCCGAAACGCCGTCGTCTTCAGCAAGGTCAGTGGATTTGTCTGGATTGATGAACAATCCGGGGAGCTAGCCCGCATTGAGGGCACTGTTACCGAGGACATCTCTATCGCAATGTTTCTGGCCAAAGTCTATAAGGGCAGCTATTTTATGCAAGAGCGCTACGAATTCGCCCCTGGCATCTGGCTGCCTAGTTACGAACAGTACGATTTCGATGGTAGGAAGTATCTCCTTTCCTTCTCCATACATGAACGCACTTTCTATTCCGATTACAAGAAAGTTGGTCCCCCAGGGGAAGCCCTTCACATTGTCCGTGCTGAATTAGACAAGCTCTCTTCCGATTAGGCCTTCGCGACAATTATTTCTCGTAGACTGGGTTTGTACTGCCGTTGAATAGGCTGAGCCTCCAAAGGTGATCAAAGCGCTGTTGGGACTGGCAGGACAAATAGAACCGCTCGCGGGTAATTTTCCTGAATGAAACAGGTGACTGAGTTGAAATTACATCATCTCAACTTGCTTTTGCTCCTCGCGGCCTTTCCTGTAATCAGTCAGGCTCAGGACATTACGGCAGGAGCACCCGGAACCACAACTTCAGCTGTGCCAACAAAGCCTTCGCCAGCCCCTCCGCCGGCGGAAAAGAAGAAACCCAAGAAAGTCTGGACTAACGATGAAATCAGCACGGTAAAGGGCAGTGTGTCTGTTGTGGGTGAACAGAATTTCTCCGATGCTGATCCCGTCACGAAAACCCCTTCGCACAACACCGGGCAAGAACGCCTTCGTCAACAACAGATCAGTTACTATCGCGATCAAATTCAACAATTGCAGGGACAAATCGAGGCCGCAGGCAAGCGCATCAGTCAGCTGAGGAACTTCAAGGGTGAAAACACCGCGCCTTCAGGGGGGATCAATCCTTCTCATGGCTATAACATGGTGCCCCTGGAAGATCAGGTGAAACAGTTGGAAGAGCGCAAGAAACAATTGCAGGCCAAGATTCAGGACGTTGAAAACGATGCGAAGAAAAATGGCCTGGAACCTGGCGACCTTCGCTAGCCTGCCTTTTTGAATCGCTCAAGCTGCGTGGCTCAACGCAAGAAATAGCGTTAAGTATCGCTTCAAATTCTGCGTGATCAAGAAATTTTCTTTCACATGCTCGTGACCACGTTCTCCCAATCGATTCGCAATGTCCGGATGGGCCAGCAAGAATCGGATCTGGTATGCAGTGCCTTCCACGGAATGCGCCAGGAGCCCGGTATGACGGTGGATCACCTGAGTTGGTATGCCACCAACCGCGGAAGCTACCACGGGCTTCCTTTTCCACAACGCTTCTGAAACGGTAAGACCAAATCCCTCTCGAATGCTTTTCTGAATCACGATCGTGGATGCTCTCTGCAATGCGTTTACTTCCAGCGGCGCCCATGTCGGTAGCTCCAGCACCTTTATATCCGCATCTCCGCTAGCCGCTTCCCGAACCTCTTTCAGTACACTCGCACCCTCGGGATCGTCGGATGCGCCGCCTCCTGCCAACACCAATTGGCAATCGAAATACCGTTTCACGATCCGGTAGGCCCTAACCACACCTATTGGGTCCTTCAACCTGTCGAATCGCGATATCTGCGTCAATATCGGACGCAGCGGATCTATCGCATAGCGTGAAAGCACGTCGGCCACGAATTCTGGGGTCAGTTCGCGATTTTTCTCAGAGAGGGGATCGATCGCCGGATGAAAAAGATACTGTGGAATGGGTAGTTGCCTTGCAAATTCAGGTGAAGAAAAGATTGAGCCATCGAACCTCGACACGTATGTCTCGAGAAAATTCCACACTGCCGGATTCGGATGAGATAGATCGATGTGGCAACGCCAGATCCAATGATTTTTCCCCATCGGCCTCTCGTCTATCAAACCCAAGGGCTGGGGATCGTGAATCACTACGAATTCCGAATCCATCGGAAAACGGTGCAGATTGCGCTCTTGATAAGCCTTGAAGATTTCAAAATCGCTGCTTTTGGCATGATACGGAGCACCATGCAGTGCATTATGGAACGCTTTCGTCACCTCAAAAAAATCTTCGCCACCCTCAATCACATCCCATCGAATCGGGATTCCCAGATCTTCAGCCAGCGGAACCAGCCGGTTCAGGATTTCCGCGACTCCGCCTCCCACCGCCGTCGAATTCACCATCTCCACACGACGTCCCTGTAATGGCCGCGCCAGGGCCCGCAACTCTTCAATTTCTCCTGTCCCAATTACCGCGGCATACTCATCCAGCGGAATGCGGCTCACGGTCTGCACTGCCGTCATGCTTTCTCCTTTCGCGGTCCACCAGGCGGAGAAGTTTTGCTCGTGCACTGTCCAGGGTGTTGGTATAAATGTCGATGCGATTCACGGAATCGGCAAGCGTGAAAAGACCAAGGCTGTTCGCCAGCCAGTGCGAGAAATCATTTGTGCGCAACTGAAGCCGTAGTCGGGATGAAATAAAATGAAAGTAAAAGCTGGAATGGCTCAGGCGGGTAATGCCTTCTCGGAACTCCTCTAGCGTGGAAGCCCGCAATCCCAAAGGCAGGGTCACTTCCAGGCTCTCGCAAAAATAGAATGGCTCCAGCGTGGTTTGTTCGGCGAATTCCGGATTTTGTCGGCAAAAATCCCGAACGACCCGGCACAAATCCTCTCGTAAAGCTGCCAGAGACGAATAGTCCCGAATGTCAAGAGCCGCAAGTTGCTCTGCTAATGCGTCGCGATTCGCATCTGCAAGTACCCATTGCGCAAAATCGTTTGAGAATCCTTCGGTCAGGAAATGGTGGGCGCTCAAAGTTTGGAAGGTGTGGTGAAAGATAGATGCATCGCTGCAATGCTCCAGCCCCGCCAGTAATTCGGAGAGCGTCCACGAGCAGATATTCCCTATGCGCGTAAGGCATGCCACGGTGAAAAATTCAAATGGCGCTTCCACCACTACTTCGGCGGTCATGAATTCCCCTTCTCCTTTTGGCTCAACTCATGCTCTCACTTCGCAACTTATGTAGGAAACGGCGCCTCGCTTCTATCCGGCATTTCCACCCGTATCTCCGTCAAATCCGACAGCAAATTTGCCGCCCATCGGTACACGTTATGTTCATGCACCATTTTTCTCATCCGTGACATTTGGATCTCCTGCTGTTCCTCCGTCATGTCGAGCGCCTGCCGTATCGCCTCTGCAAGCTGTTGTGCGTCATAGGGATTAACCAGCAGTGCGTCAGTTAATTCATGTGCCGCTCCGGCAAACGAACTCAGGATCAACACGCCGCGTTCGTCCTCTCGCGCGGCTATGAATTCTTTTGCCACCAGGTTCATCCCATCGTGGAGTGAGGTCACCATGCACAACGAGGCGGCGCGGTAGTACCGTGCAATCTCTTCATGCGTGTGATGCCGGTTCAGCAGCACAATGGGTTTCCATAACCCATTCGGGAATCGGTTGTTGATTCGCTCGGCTTCAGTCGTAACTTCCTGCAGGAACTGCTTGTAACGGGGTATGTCAGTTCGGCTGGGAGCGGCAATCTGAACAAAAGTAAAACGCCGCTGATAGGCCGGATACAATTCCAGGAATCGCTCTACACCCCGAAAACGTTCCACGATTCCCTTGGTGTAGTCCAATCGGTCCACACCTACCCCTAGCAGCGAAGCCTCTACGCCAAGTTCTGCGAACAGTGCCGCACGATCTTCACCGGAACTCTGATGCGCGTGGACAGGCAAGTACTGTGGAAAAGCCACGCTAATCGGATACGGCCGTACTCGGGTCACATGCCCCTGGCGGTTTACTGCAAAGCGATCCCACTCCGTGAGGGCTTCCAGTGCGTGATCCACCGTTTCCAGAAAATTGTTACAGTGCGTCTGAATGTGAAACCCGATCAGGTCCGCGCCCAGCAAACCTTCCACAAGCTCTTTTTGCCATGGACAGATCCCGAAAACCTCTGCGTTCGGCCAGGGAATATGCCAAAAGATGGCCACGGCTGCATCCGGCCGTGCCTCTTTCACCATTTTCGGCAAAAGAGCGAAATGATAGTCCTGCGCCAGCAGAATCGGTGACTGTGTACCTTCCATCTCCTGCAAGACTGTGTCCGCGAATCGGCGATTCACCTGTTGGTAGTAATTCCAGTCATCCGTTCGGAATATCGGTCGGGTATGCGCAATGTGGCATAGTGGCCAGAGTCCTTCGTTGGCAAAGCCTTCGTAGTATCCATGTTCTTCTTCCTTCGTCAGCCACACACGTCGTAACGTATATGCTGGGCGGTCCGGTGGAACTTGAATGCGATCCCACTCATCAACAACTTGACGATCGGCACTTCCGGAGCCGTGCGCGATCCATGTCCCATTGCAGGCCTGCAGCACCGGCTCTAGCGCTGTTACTAGACCGCTCGCGGGCACCACCACCTGCAGCGATTTGTCTTTTTCGCGATACTCATGCAGGTACGGTTCCCGGTTTGACACCACAAACAGCGGCTTGTCTCCCAGTTTCCTTCGTAAGCTTACGCGCAGTCGTTCCGCGGTCCACACCGACGACTGCGAATCCCGCAGCTGGGCTTCCGCAAGTGCCGCGGCTCGTGCCGATTGCAGTGCGTTCGCCAGATGTTTAGCCTCTTTCTGTATCTGATCAAACATCTCCCCCTTAGGAAGACCCGCGCTGCTTCCCGAAGCATCCGCGCGCAGCGCGGTCAACCACTTCGCAGTCTTCGCCAGCGGTGCTGTGAAATTCACGCGCACCAGCACGAATGCCAGCGAGGTGATGAGAAGTGTTTGAATTAACGCTGTAAGTAGTGAATCGCGGAGAGAAAGTTTTAGCCGTTGATCGATATAACTAGCGTCGTGCACTACAACCAGAGCTCCACTTGGTTCGTCCCCTCGATGAAGGGGCAAGGCGTACACATGAAGAGGCCCCCCCCCATCGACAATAAATTCGTTCGACCCAGCATCCTGTTTAGCCGCGCGAATGGCCGCTGGCGGAATCGACTCGAAATACGAAGGTAAACCTTGAGTACGCGCCACTCCCGCCCCAGCTCGGTCGTACACCGCCACTCCGAGCAGATGCTCGCGCTGGCCGAAGCGCGCCACGATTCGCTGCACATTCTTGTTCGTGGATTGTCCACTAGCTGCCTCGATGCTGTCTTGCAGGCTTTCGGCTAAGGTTGCTGACCTCCGGATGAGGTCATTGCGCAGATTTCGGCGCTCCGTGCGTATTTGATAGGAGGAATACAGCAGCGACACACAAATCACGCTGACCGCAAGTGGCAGCACTATCTTTAGAGTTGTTCGCAACAATTCCCTCCGGGCCGGCCTAAAGGAACTTTTCCATCGATCTAGGGCTGTCTGCTGCTACACTACTTCCAGCGAAGGACATTCAGCATGGCTCCCCTCCACAGAGCTTGCTGTTCGCTATCGAACACCCAAATACAGAACAATTCCTGCAACTATCGCATTCCCTTATTGTACTGTGGCAGGTTCAAAATTCGGATCAGGCCATACCCGAGGTAACTAGAAAAAATACCTGAGGCACTGGCAACCGTTAAACACACACCCACTGTTCAATTGCTGGGGACAAACCTGAAGGCACGAGGGCAGCCAAACTTCTAGGCGCTCTGCACGAATGTATAAGATCCAAAGACTCTGGTAGTTAGCGATAGCGCAGGGTAAACGTTTCAAGAATCCAGACTCTCCTTGTGTAAAATTTAGCCAATCTACTCAGAAAGTGTGTACGAACTGCCACTCAGCAGAAACAAACTGTTGCCAATGAAGTACCACTGTCGGAGTCGTGATCGGCACCACAGCTTTCATCGCAAATCGCATCTCTTCGGGCCTTCCCAGACTGTACCGATTATCAGGTTCCAATTGCGACACAATGACCGCGAGCAGAACGAAATATACTCACCGCAACGCTAGACTGATAGCGTTGCTAGGGAGCAAACCAAATGAAGCGCATTTTACTGTTACTGATCTTCGCAAGCCTGGCCGTTGTGTTTGCTGCCCACACAAACGCACAAACTTCCAAGAAGCCCAAAACCACCCTGACAGGAACAGTGGTCGGAATTGACGGCAAGCCCGTCGCTCATGCAGCTGTGAGCTGCCAGTCTTCCGGCGGAATCTCGCCTCACGCCGTGCACACGGATGCCAAAGGCCGATTCGTGATCACTGGACTGAAACAGGACAGTTACGACCTTCGAGCCTCGGCCAACGGCACGAGTTCCAACTGGCACCGGAACATTCCACTCAAGAGAGGCCAGATAAAAGAGGTAACGCTGAGTTTGGAAATAAACGCAGAATCCCCCGCAGCAATGCCCGCAAAGCAACCGGAAGAGAAACCACAACACCAGTAATTTCCTTCTCCAACCTCAACAGTTTGCCTCTTCGTACTTAGTATTAGTAAGAATCTAAACCCTTTATGTCCCGAGTAGCGCATCCGTACCACGACCCGGGTACCCTATTCTTTGGGGCCTTCGGCCCATTGAGCACTCTACGTCCTCCGCCTATTATCCCGTCAGTGGGTTGGGGGCCGCGCGGGGACAGCGGTCCCGCAAGGGGCCGTGTGCGAGCTTCCCAACCCGCCAGATTCTTCAGGCTGTGACCCTCGTGACTCTCCTTATAAGCTATCTATTTTCAATTAGATGCGGATTCTAACGATCGGGCTCACTTTCTTCCTGATTCAGTTGGATTTGCTTCCCATGGCTGTTTTGTCATACCTGCAGGATAATTAGTGTCATGCGTGTTTTATCCTCCAGTAAAAGACTGGGTCTCGCCTTCACTCTGCTTTCTGTTGGCGCAATTCACTCCGCTACTGAAGGAGTTCCGCTTTCGCTGAGTGGAGTTTCGCTGGGACCCGAAACTGCTCGTGTTTTCGACTCCTACGTCAGCAAAACGGACGCGAAAAATGCAAAAAGTTTGAGTGGTGGAAACTTCCTATGGGTTGATAACCTGGATAAATTCGCCAAAGACGCCGCTTATGCCAAGTTAAAGCGCGGAGAAGTGGTCATGCAACGGAACACTCCTTCCGGTGAATTCGAAGAGATTCCGGGTGGGATGATCCACGATTGGGAAGGCATGGTGTTCATTCCTGGGGCCAAACTACGCGACGTGCTTGCCTTCCTGCAGGACTATAATCACCAGTCCATTTACTTTGCCCCCGATGTGCAGCAATCCAAGATCGAAGAGCACTCAGGCAATCACTATCGCGTCTTCCTTCGCATCCGTCGCACAAAAATTATCACCGTAGTTCTGAATACGGATCACGCAATCGATTATTTCTCGGATTCTGAAACTCGAGCCCACAGCCGCAGTACCGCCATTCGCATCGCCGAGGTCGATGATCCCGGCAAGCCGTCGGAAAAAGAAAAACAGCCCGGCCATGACAATGGGTTTCTGTGGCGCATGGAAACCTGGTGGCGCTTAGAAGAGAAAGATGGCGGCGTGTACTTGCAGAATCAGGTCATTTCGTTGACCCGCGATATTCCGACAGGTCTTGGCTGGGCCGTCGAGCCCTTCGTCACCAGTATTCCCAAGGAATCTTTGGAATTCACCCTCGGGGCGGTTCGTCGCACAGTTCTCGCCAAAGTAAAAACTACTGCTTAGGCACCAGCGATTTCTCGGATTCTCCCGCTCGAAACCCGATCAAGATGAGCCCTTCCGCAGTAAGAAGTGGGTGCAACCAACTTTTTGATTTTGTGGGGCCGCTTGGCACAAGCACGATGCGTTCCGCCCAATCGGCAATCAGCTCGTATGAGTCGTATACACGGTTTCGGACTCTTCCTAAGTGTGTTAGAATTCTGCGGTTAGGCAAGGGAGAGGGGCTTTGGTGCTCATCTTTTTTGCCAATGACCGTTGGTCTCCGCACTGGTGACCCCCGCAACGCACGTTGAATGAGCCACGAGTCCATTCCTTGGCAGTGGCGGGGTGCCATTTATCAAAATTTTCCTGACCGCCCCCGCGGTCACGAGTAACAAAGAGGAATTGTCATGTCTGGGCATTCAAAATGGGCCACCATCAAGCATAAGAAGGCCGCCACTGACGCAAAGCGTGGCCGCGTCTTCACCAGAGTCATTCGCGAAATCACCATCGCCGCTCGCATCGGCGGGGGCGATCCCAACTCCAACCCTCGTTTGCGCACCGCGATTCTTGCCGGCAAAAACGAGAACATGCCGAACGAGAACATTGAACGCGCCATTCTCCGCGGCACCGGCCAACTCGAAGGGGAGCAGTATGAAGAAGCCATGTTCGAAGGCTACGGCCCCGGAGGCGTTGGGCTTTTGATAGCGGTTGTTACCACGAATCGCAATCGCATCGTCGGGGAGTTCCGCCATTTAATGAGCAAGAACGGCGGCAACATGGCCGAAGCCGGTGCAGTCGGTTGGATGTTTCATCGCAAGGGTGAGATCAACGTTCCCAAGGAAGCGGCCTCGGAAGACAAATTGCTAGACCTCGTCCTAGAGGCAGGCGCCGAGGATATGAAAGACGATGGCTCTTCGTGGTACATCGTCACTCCTGCGGAATCGCTGGAAAGCGTCAAAGAAGCCTTGATCAAAGCTGGAATTACGCCCGCCTCCGCAGAAGTCGGGATGGTTCCGCAGAACTACATCAAGCTCACTGGTCCCCAGGCGGCGCAGATGCTCCGCTTGGTCGAGGCTCTCGAAGAGCACGATGACGTTCAACACGTCTACGCGAATTTCGACATCGACGAGTCCGAAATCCAGGCGGCCGTAAGCGCCAGTTAATTCTCAGGTTTCCATCGATTGGGCCATGAGGATTATTTCTCGTGGCCGTTTCGTTCCTCAAAAGCAATTATTCTCAGAATCTGTTGGTAGCCTCTTCTGCTTGGCCTTAAAATAGCTCCGATGTCTGACCATTGCATCGCCCCACAAAGATCCGATTGTTTTCGCGTCTTGGGTGTCGATCCCGCCGCCTCTGGCCCGACTGGTTACGGGATCCTGGAGACCGACGGGAAAAATTACCGTGTTCTTCACTACGGTGCTTTTCGCGTCGCCACCAAGCGTCAGAAGACTTCCCCTGGAGCCGTTCTCCACGACGTGCACGCCTTGCTCTGCCAACTTCTGGATGAGTTTAGACCACAGGCATTGGCCGTAGAATCTGTTTTCACCGCCCTGAATATGCGCACCGCACTGCGTCTGGCAGAAGTGCGCGGCGTCGTCCTTCTTGCTGCCGAACAGCACAACGTTGAAGTCCGCAGCTATTCTCCTCGTGAAGTAAAAGCATGTGTGGCGGGCTACGGCCACGCTGACAAGCGGCAAATGCAGATGATGGTCCGCGCTCTTTTGAACATGCAAGAGACTCCCGAACCCTCCCACGCTGCTGACGCCCTCGCCATCGGCCTATGCTATCTGCAAAGCCGCCAACTCGAGGAACGATTTGGTATTCCGCACCGCGCGGCCGAAAACAAAAGCCCTAGCGCTCGCGTGATTTCTGTGGCTTCCGTTGAAACAACTACGGGCCGCTCGCCGCGCATCTCATCACACCGATGAATCGCTTTCTCCGTCAACTCTTCCTTCACACGCTGCTGCTAAGCCTGTTTTTTGCTGCACTAGCCACGTTCGCTTTGCCTGCACCATCTGGCAGTGTCTTCACCTATCGCAGAATCTTCAAAACCAGTGTTCCCGAATTTATCGAAATCAAAATCCCCGAAAACTCAGACAAAGCCACTTTTGAAATTCGTCAGTTGGACGACGATCCCGGAGCCTCTCCATTTGAAGTGAGTCCCACGCTCCGTGCGAAAATTTTTGACTTAGTTGGACAACTCGGCCGTTTCAAGGGGCTCGACCTCGATGTCCACAGAAAGATCGCCAATCTTGGTGAAAAGACATTTGAATGGAGCAGCGGAACCGAAACCTACGAGGTGAAGTTTAATTACACATTGAATTCTTCGGCCACACAGCTACTGCAAATTTGCGAAGGCTTGGCCCGCCAGCAGGAGCTTTTTGAACTTCTCCAGCGCCGCGCCAAATACGATCGCCTTGGAGTCAATGATGCTCTTATGCAATTTGAGAGCGATCTGAACAAGGGTATGCTTCCCGAGCCATCCCGCGCCTTACCTATCTTGGACCAGATTGCCAGCGACTCGCGCTTTGTAGAGATTGCTCGTCAGCGCGCGCGGGCCCTCGCCGAACGCATTCGCCATGCAAACTGAACGTTGTCGCAACCATCGCGTCCGATTCAATTCAGAATTCTATAAATTCACATAAATTCAGTCACAAATATTTACAGAAATTAATATCTTCCCAAGCGCGTAATTTCTAATTTACCCTTTTATTATCCAATCTATTAATAATGACCTAGAAGTATATACTAATGTGCTTTCTGTACAACGTCTTCGTGCTAGGCCTGGGGCGGTCAAGAGTTCCGTGGCACCGCGCCACCAGCTTCTCGATCTAAATAAGAAATAAATTGCTCTTACGGAGACGCTGAAGATCTCCCTGTGGGCCGTTCCGTATACAACGGTGTACTGGTCGAACTGAAGTCCAACCTCAGCAACCCGTTGCCCGGCATGAAGCGCCTGAACCTGATTGCCTCTTGCACCCTGTCTCGCTTCAATTCGGCGGCAGCGGATCAGGACTTCGTCAACAATGCCGTAGACTTCAACGATCCTCTTCGCTACTTCGGACCATCAGCGCATGACCGCACCAATCTTGTGAGTGTGGGGGCTGTGATAGACCTGCCTTGGGCCACGCGCGTCGGCTTGACGGCTCACTACGGTTCCGCAGTCCCCATCACCATGACGTTGCCGTAGGCTGGCACGCCGGGTGAAATCTTCCGCACCGATGTCACCGGTGATGGAACGGGCATGTCTCTTGGGAGCTTCACTTGTCGAAGACATTTCATGCCCTACCGGAGCGCGTAACACTGGAACCCCAGATCGCTCTGTATAATTTGTTCAACTTCCACAACTACGACCCATTCGGCAATTTGTTGAGCGGCGTGTTGAATGGCGCTCCTGGTTCTGCAAACGGGACGATTAAGGAGCAGCGCTCAAACCTGGTCACCCCGGGTGCGGCTTCCGGTGTGAATTGGTACGCCGTACCACGGCAAGCAGAGTTTGGCGTAAAGCTAAACTTCTGAGCTAGTTGCACATCCATCGTACCAACCTAGGGAGTCGGAAACTCGGCTCCCTCCTTTTTTGTCCATCGTTGCTCAGTTTTGCTTCCGACTAACGCATTCCGAGCCGTAAAGGCCCCATGATACTCACAATATTGACCTTAGAACCCTTCCGCAGAGACTTTCTATCTGCCTGACCGGTAATTTAATGGCACAACTGCGCGTATATCTAGTAGCCCATGATTGAGCTAACCTTGCACTAATGGCCCGCACCTCTACCCTCCAATTTTCCGAGGCGGTTTCTATCGCTACCTCCAGCCTGTGGACCCACAAGCTCCGAAGCATCCTTACGCTACTTGGAGTGGTTATTGGCGTGGCCGCCGTCATCGCCGTGGTCAGTCTAATCAATGGTGCCAACCACTATGTCGCCACCAAAGTATTCAATCTTGGTGCAGACGTCTTCGCGCTTGCCAAGCAGCCCTCCATCATCACCAACGTCGATGATTTCCTCGAATTTCAAAAACGCAAACGCCTCACTTACGACGACTACGACACCATCCGCGACAATTGTAAGAGTTGCAAGGAAGTAGGCGCGGCCCTCGGTGGCCGAGCGGAAATTCGTAGCGGTCTCAACTCCCTCAAAGACACCAACCTGCGTGCCTGGACTCCCCAGATGGCCGAACTGTATGATGTCGATCTTGTCGAGGGCCGCCACCTTACTGACGCCGACTTGCGCACCGCTGCACCCGTATGTGTCATCGGCATGGACATCGTAGACAATCTCCTTCCCGGGGTGGATCCCGTCGGAAAAGAAATTCGCTGGAACAATGTCGGTTGCGAGATCATCGGTGTTGGCAAAAAACAGGGCTCTACGCTCGGCACTTCCCTGGACAACTGGATTATCATTCCGCTTACCACCTACCTTAAAGATTTCGGTTCCCAACACGAATCCCTGCGCATCACTTCTCGCGCCGCTTCGATCCAAAAAATGCAGGATTCTGTCGACGAGGTCCGCCAGATTATGCGCGGCCGTCATCATCTCGAGTACGGTACCAAGGACGATTTCGCCATCGAAACCAGCGATTCCTTCCTTTCCCTGTGGAAGGACATCAGTCAATCTTTCTTTCTTGTCACCATCGCAATCGCTTCCATCTCGCTGGTCGTCGGCGGCATCGTCATCATGAACATCATGCTCGTGAGTGTTACCGAACGCACTCGTGAGATCGGCATACGCAAAGCCTTGGGTGCGCGCCGCATCGATATCCTTCTGCAATTTTTGATTGAATCTTCCACCCTCGCGGTTATCGGGGGTGCTATCGGTGTCGTCCTCGGTGTCTCTGCCGCAAAACTCGTTTCTCTGCTTTCCCCGTTACCCAGCGATGTACAGCTCTGGTCCGTTTTGGGCGGGCTCGCCGTTGCCCTTAGCGTTGGACTATTTTTCGGCACTTATCCGGCTTCGAAGGCAGCCAAGCTCGATCCCGTGGAAGCCTTGCGTTCGGAGTGAAGATCAGCTGATATGGCCGCTATCACCAAAATCCTACCCGAATCGAAACTGCTGTCCGTTCGCGGTTTTGCCTCACGCAGCAAGTTTGCGGAGTTTCGCGAACAGATCATCCTGGCGTTGGACACACTGCGCCTGAACCCCTTGCGTTCCTCGCTCACTATTCTTGGCATCGTCATCGGCATCATGACTGTCATCACAGTGAGTTCCGTGATCAACGGCCTTAATGAAAATGTTCTTGGCGGCATTCGCGATCTCGGTTCAGACACCATCATCTGTTACCGGTTCCCGTGGGCTTCGCTTTCCCGACCTCCCAGCGAATGGTTTACGCGCAAGGAACTGCAACCCGATTGGGCCGAAGACATGGCCCGCTTACCACACGTTAAGGCTGCTTCGCCTTCGCTGCGGATTTTTCAGCCGCAATTCGGATCGGGCACCTCCGATGTGCGCCGTGGAAATATGCGCGCCAAGAACGTGATTTTGCAGGGCAATTCGCCCTCGATCTCGCAGATTTTCGACTTGAAGCTTGCTTATGGACGTGAATTCAACGAAACGGATACGGAACACCACGCTCCGGTGGTTTTGCTTGGTTACCAAACGGCTAATCTCTTGTTTCCCGGTGGCGCTGCGAGTGCCATTGGTCAGGAAGTTACAGTCGATGGGCAGCTTTTCTCGGTGATTGGTACTTTGGAAAAACGCCGTCAGGGCGTTTCTGGGGGAGCCAACCCGGAGGACAACATTGCGTTCATGCCGGTCACTACTCTGCGCAAGCTCTATCCCAACAAAAAAGACTACGTCATCTTCGCGAAGGCGAAAGATCCGAAAGTAGTTGGCGAAGCTGTCGAAGAAATCCGCGACTTGCTCCGTCGTAAGCGCCGCCTCAGTAATGACAAGCCCGATGACTTCGCGCTATTCACATCCGATTATTTTCTCGATCTCTGGAACAAGATCAGCTATCTCATCTTCGTTCTGATGTTCGCGGTAGCTTCCGTGGGCTTGCTGGTCGGCGGAATCGGTGTAATGAACATCATGCTGGTTTCTGTCACGGAACGAACCCGCGAGATTGGTGTTCGCAAGGCCATCGGAGCAAAAAGAGGAAATATCCTTCTCCAATTCTTGACCGAAGCCGTTACCCTCAGCGCTATTGGCGGTGTTATCGGCGTGCTACTCGGCGCGGGCCTTTCCCTGCTTCTGCGATACGGCGCGCACTTCCCCGCCAGTCTCTCCTTTTTCTGGATCGCCACCGCGCTCATCATGTGCGCACTGATCGGTGTAGTTTTTGGTGTTTATCCCGCGTGGAAAGCCGCACGCCTCGACCCAGTCGAAGCCCTTCGCTACGAATAGATGCTATTGTCATCAGCACACCCTATGCATAGACTGCTCATCGTCTTGTCCTGAGCCTTCACCATGTCCTTTGATGAACCGCGCTCCCTATCGAATGGCGACGCCTTTCTGATCCGGAGCGCGCAGCCGTTTTCTACAAAGCAGTGTTTGGCTGGAAGTTCGAGAAATGGCCCGGTCCGATGGAATACTGGATGGTCAGCACTGGTTCTGAAAACACCCCTGGTATCAACGCCTTACGCGGTGTGTTGAGGCGTCACGAAAATCTAAGAGGGACTACGAATACCCTTGCGGTTGATTCCGTGGACGCTTCCGTTGCCGCAGTTGTGAAGGCGGGCGGCAAACAAGTTATTCCCAAAATGCCGATTCCCGGCGTTGGATTTCTTGCTTATCGCGAAGATACCGAGGGAAATCTCTTCGGCATGATGCAGAGTGACCAGAGCGCAAAATAGTCGTGCCTCACGCAGCCTGCCGCTGATGCTTTAGCGCATGCCGGCGGATTGCGCCGCGTTGGATAGGGCGCGGAGTGATTCCGTATATGGAGCCTTGGCTACTCCGCGTTCTGTGAATATCGCCGAAATATATCGACTTGGCGTCACGTCGAACGCGGGGTGCGCGGCATTCACGTCCGGTGCAATTCGTACGCCCTGAATGTGTGTTACTTCCTCTGCCGCACGTTCCTCAATCGGAATATGCGTCCCATCGGCAATCGACAAATCGAATGTCGATATTGGCGCCGCAATATAAAACGGTACGTTATTCTCTTTCGCCAGCACCGCAATCTGGTACGTTCCAATTTTGTTTGCCGTATCGCCATTTGCCGCGATGCGATCCGCGCCCGTGACAATCGCGCCCACTTTGCCCGTTTTAAGAAAGTGTCCAACCATGTTGTCAGTGATCAGTGTGAGCGGAATTCCTCCGCGATGCAATTCCCATGCAGTCAGCCTGGCGCCCTGCAGATAGGGTCGGGTCTCTGGCACGAGAACATGCAACCTGCGCCCTTGTTGATACGCCACGCGAATTACCCCTAGCGCTGTGCCAATTCCCGCCGTCGCCAGAGCTCCCGCATTGCACTGCGTCATCACCTGGCCGTCTCTCGGCATATATTCCGCGCCGTATGCTCCAATGGCTTCGTCTGTGGTCTTTTTCTCCAGATGCACCAGTTTCGCTTCGGCCACCATTGCTTCACGAACCTTTTTCAATTCACTTTTGGATGCGACCAGTTCCGCAAAGCGCCCCTTCATTCGCTCCAATGCCCAGAAAAGGTCCATAGCCGTTGGGCGCGTTTTTGCCAATGTTTCGCAAATCTCTGTGAACTCTGGTTTCAGGGATTCCAGTGAGGAGGCTTGCGATTTCTGCACGCCCAGCGCCACCCCCATGGCTGCCGCGACACCGATCGCCGGGGCCCCCCGAATTACCATTTCGCGTATAGCCTTCGCCACCTCTCGATAGTCCGTATACGTAAAGGTGATCTCTTCTGCTGGGAGCCGCCGCTGGTCCAGCATCACCACTCCGTTTTCTGTCCATTCAATCGGCTGTGCTACGTACATTCGTTCGCCTTCCCTCAATTTTCAGTTTTGTCTGCTTTACACCGGGTGTCACGCTGTACGTTCATTGGCCCGGCGGCATCTTCGTAAATCCGTGCGTGCCAATCAGCGCGAAGATGGAAATCAACGAGTTATACCCCAAATGCATCAGGAAGCTCGCAAAAACGCTACCCGTTACTGCTCGCACCACGGTAAAGACTATTCCCACGAGAATTAGTACCAGTATCAGGCTCTTAGCTCCCCCTAATTGTGGTCCGTGCATCAGCCCAAAGAGGATCCCCGTGATCAATATGCTGCCGAAGATTCCATTTCGCAGCGCGAGCGCATCCTCCAAACCGAGTCCCCGCAAGATTGCTGAAATAATTCGGACAAAAAGTGGATAGAGATACCCTCGAAAGATAGTCTCCTCTACCAGTGGAGCTACCAACACCGCAACGCCCAGGAACAACATCGCGGTCTTCCGGTGGCGGAAGACTTGTTCTATCGGAGTATTTTCGGGAGTGTGCAATACCGAAGTTGCTACCGCCACCAGTAACGACAGCGCGCAACCCGTAAAAAAATAAACGATTGGATTTTTAGGCAATTCCGCGATCTTTGGTTGGATTTGTCGCCAGCCCAAACTTTTCCAAAAGGGCTTTTCGCGAAGGACTGCCACTGTAATGTACAAAAAAAACAAAATTAACCCGTACACAATGACGGTGCTTCCAATGGAAACAACCGGCTGCGAGACCATGAATTCCTGAAATTGCTTCTCTGTCAGTTTCTGGTGCGGCGCGTAGCGTAAAACCAGAATCAGCGGCACCACACTTAACGTTGTGAGAATGAACATCGCAAACACGAGTCCGTGTACCCAAAACCAACTGATTTGCAGGTCTGGCGGAAACATTGATTCCGCCCGTAGTCGCTTTTGAACAACAGCGGGGGCGTAATTCAGTGACTCTACGACCGCTTCCGATTGAGCGGCAACCGATGGAGTGACGGAACTGGGTTCTTCGCCATCCGTCCCAGGTTCGCGCGGCACCGGCGAATTTTCGTCGTTTGCATTCATCGTTTCCCGCGCTTCTTCGAACTTGGCCACCCTGTGACCAGCGCTGCGGCCATCAACGGCAAAAGGAGTTCGTGGTGGCCGGTGATCGCAAACCCACGAGACCTTGCCCCCGCGTCATTCGATGCTTCCGTCGGCCGCTTCACCACATTTTGTGTTGGCCGATAATGCTGAATGAAATCAAAATTGGCAGTCGTTATGGATTGCAGGGGCACGCCTAGATTACGCACCACTGATACGGCCTTTAAAAATATCTCTGGCAGCAGAACCGCCGAACCCCAGTTCAGGAACACTCCACCCGTGTCCATTTGCCCCACTAGCGAGCAGAACAATCGAAAATCAGTCTGCGTCGCTGTTCCCAGCGCACATCCCTCCGCAGTTGGATGAATATGAGTAATATCCGTTCCTATAGCCACGTGGACCGTAACCGGAATTCTCATCTGATAGGCGGCCATCAGTACACTTGCTTCCGGATGCTTCGGAGTTAAAATCCCACTCGTCAAATATTGACCAGCGGCCTCTCCGTATCCAATTCGTATGCGGTGGGCAAGCTTTGCGATCTCGTTGATGTACTTGCCAGTCTCCTCTGCCATCCCGAACTGGCCTTCGCCCAGTCCAGCCTGCACATCTTCTGAAGTGTTGCCAACCAAGGCCACTTCGAAATCGTGGATCAATGCCGCCCCATTCATGGCAATCCCGGAAACAAATCCTCTGCGCATCAAATCAATCAGCAAAAGTCCCAGGCCAACCTTGATCACGTGCCCGCCTATACCCCACAGAATCGCTTTTCTTTGCCTCTTCGCCTGGTGGATGGAGCCCAACAAATCGCGCAAATCCTTGGCCGCTAGAATTTCCGGCAAAGAGTTCAGGAATTCGGCCAACGAAGCTTTCGGCCCTGCAGGAGTCGCAAATTCACGCACGTTGACTTTGCTCTTCCGCGAAGCCAGCGGATAGGTCCGTACTCCTCCAAATGTAGTGGGCTGGATGGAATAGACGCTCATGCGAATGAAAACACTTTACGAGGAACGCTCAACACGCGCAATAGGAACTCACTAGAGGCTTTCAAACTTTTACGTCTCTTCATGCGCCCTTGCGCGCTCCGTTTTCGCGGCCATTGTTGTGGCCATTGCCATTCAGCGGCAAAGTCCGCGCCATGGCCTGCCCGGTATGGGATTTTTTAACACGCGACACCTGTTCTGGCGTGCCTTGCGCCACGATTCGTCCGCCGCCTTCTCCGCCTTCCGGTCCCAGATCGATGATCCAGTCCGCCTGTTTGATGACATCTAAATTGTGCTCAATGATCAGCACGGTATTGCCTAGATCCACCAAGCGTTGGAGCACATCCAGCAACTTCCGCACATCGTCGAAATGCAATCCCGTGGTGGGCTCATCCAAGATATAAATTGTTCGGCCCGTCTGCCGCTTGGAGAGTTCCCGTGCTAGTTTGATTCGCTGCGCCTCTCCTCCCGAAAGGGTAGTTGCCGATTGTCCCAACTGGACATATCCAAGACCAACTTCCACGATGGTGGACAATTTCTGCTGAATCTGGGGAATATTCTCCAACACTTTCACGGCGTCACTCGCGGGTAGATTCAACACATCATTGATACTGTGGCCCTTGTAACGTACCGCCAGCGTTTCCGCGTTATATCTCCGTCCACGGCACACTTCGCAGGTCACGTACACATCCGGAAGAAAATTCATTTCAATCCGCCGAAGTCCTTCTCCCTGGCACGCCTCGCACCTGCCGCCCTTCACGTTGAAACTGAATCTTCCCGGTTTGTATCCGCGCTCGCGCGATTCCGGCAGCATCGCGAACAGCTCCCGAATCGGTGCAAATACGCCCGTGTATGTCGCGGGATTCGAACGCGGCGTCCGGCCGATCGGCGCCTGATCGATCTCGATCACCTTGTCGATGTGCTCGATTCCCAGAATCATTCGGTGCTCGCCGGGCGGTTCCATCGAGCGATATAACTTCTGGGCCAGCGCCCGGTACAAAATGTCGTTCACCAGTGTCGATTTTCCAGAGCCGGAAACGCCGGTCACTACCGTGAACAATCCCAGTGGAAGCGTGATGTCGACGTCCTTGAGATTGTTGGCTTTCGCTCCCAGTATTTGAATTGACTTACCGTTTGCGCTGCGCCGCTTGGTTGGTACAGGAATCTTTGTTGTGCCCGCCAAATACTGCCCTGTCAGAGATTCCGCGGTCGCGGCAATCTCGTCCGGTTTGCCAGTTGCAACCAGGTATCCGCCGGCATTTCCAGCACCGGGGCCCAGATCCACCACATAGTCCGCGCGACGGATGGTGTCTTCATCGTGCTCCACCACCAGCACGGTATTTCCCAGATTTCTCAATTGTTCCAGCGAATGCAATAACCTGTCGTTGTCGCGCGCGTGCAATCCAATCGACGGTTCGTCCAACACATACAAAACGCCGCGCAGCCTTGACCCAATCTGCGTGGCGAGCCTGATTCGTTGCGCTTCTCCGCCGGACAACGTGGCTGCAGACCGCTCCAGACTCAAGTACCCGAGACCCACTGCGAGCAAGAAATCGATGCGCTCCGAAATCTCACCCAGCGGTCTTCCCGCAACTTCCTTTTGCCTCGCCGTCAATCCCTCCAGAATCCGCTCCACCGCAGGCCGTGCCTCACTCAACGAAAGCGCCGTAAAATCCGCAATCGACCAACCCGCCAGCTTTACCGCCAACGATTCAGGCCGCAGACGCTTTCCCACGCACACGCTGCAGCGCGTCGCCGACATGTATTGCGTCATCCACTCTCGGTAAGAATCAGAGTTCGATTCTTCAAAATTCCGCTCCAGAAACTTCAATATTCCTTGGAAGCGGAATCCCTTTCCCTTCTCCCCACTCCTCGCGCGCGCCCCAGTCGCGTCCTCGCTCTTTTTGGTCCCCGGGGGCGGAAAGCCATACAACAGCAGGCTCTGCACCTTGGCCGGATACTTCTCAAATGGCGTATCGAGATGAAACCCGTGCGCGTAAGCACCTAATTCCAAGGTGCGTTTCAGAATCGCGGAACCGGATCCAGGTCCCAGCCCTCCATCGAACAAAGGCCGTGTCCAATCCACAACCACTTTCGCCGGATCAAAATCGTATTTTGAGCCTAGTCCATTACACGCGGCACAAGCGCCATACGGAGAGTTAAAACTGAACGAACGCGGTTCCAGTTGTGGCACCGACAACCCGCAATCCGGGCAAGCCAATTTCTCCGAAAACACATGCTCCTTGCCGCCAACCACCGCAACCGTTACCAGCCCCTGCGCCAGCTTCAATGCCGTGGCAATCGATTGCTCCAGCCGCGAAGCCACTCCCTGTTTCACCAACAGTCGGTCGATCACAATTTCAATCGTGTGATTCTTCCTCTTATCCAGTGCCGGCGGCTCATCCAGCGGATACAATTCGCCATTAATCCGTACTCGGACAAAGCCATCCTGCGAAAGTTTTTCAAGTTCCTTCCGATACGCTCCTTTACGCCCGCGCACAATCGGCGCCAGAATCATGATTCGGTCATCTGCCTTACACAGCTCGCCGTGTAAGATGGCCTGCACGATCTGTTCACTAGATTGCCGGGTAATCGGTTTTCCGCAATTGGGGCAGTGCGGTACGCCCACGGAACTGTAAACAACACGCAGATAATCGTAGATTTCGGTAATCGTTCCGACAGTCGATCTTGGAGATCGCGTAGTGGTTTTCTGTTCGATTGCAATCGAGGGAGATAACCCCTCGATCACATCGACTTCGGGCCGTTCCATCTGATCCAGAAATTGCCGCGCGTAAGCTGAAAGGGATTCGACATATCTTCGCTGCCCTTCTGCATAGATCGTATCGAATGCGAGAGATGATTTGCCTGAACCAGACAATCCTGTGATCACCGTGAGCGAGTTGCGGGGAATTTCCAGGCTGATATTCTTCAAGTTATGCTGCCGGGCCCCCCTCACAACCAATTTCGTCAGTCCCATAAATCGGTGTTGCCCCTCCACAGGAGCCTTGGGACCCAGTGAGTACACTGCTCCCAATATAGTCTTTCAACATAACAACTCAGCGTTAGTTGGGTCAAGGCGCTGCGAGAATCCAAGGCAATTTGATGCGCAGGTTGCGCCTGTTTGCAGGTTACCTTTTGTGCCCAAGTAATAATTTCCCCGGGGGTAGTGCTTTTTTACCAACCCCCCAACGCATAATGTATTGAAAACAATGATGTTACAATGGTCCATGGCGTGCTCCTCTGATGACGTGGGGGAGGCGAGCCGAGGATCCCTTTAGGGGATTGAGGGCTGGGCCGGCTCGTACTTCCCCTCACCTGTACTGCTAATCCACAAAATCCGATTTCGCTCTGCAAAGTGAAAAATGATTGCATTCGCTTGAGGCGGGCCGAGCCACTTACGATGGTTTCTATCTCCAGTTACATTTCAGGAGGCAACACTATGGGTCCGAGTTGGAAGACAATGGTCGTAGCCAACAAGGGTGAAGCTCTTCTCCTGACCGACTCCGATAAATAAACCTTGAGTTGTCCGGGGCAGCGACCTAATTCATTGGTTCTTCCGAGAGGAATGCGGAGTTACAAAATCCTAAAATCGAGGATATAATCCCAGCCCATGGCACCCGAAACGGAATCTGTGAAGGCACCGGGGATGGTCCCCGATGAGCAAAAACACGAGCCTCGCTCTAAGGGAATTACCACGGCACGAAAGAAGAAACCGAAAGAACTGGCTGTAATCACTGAATGTTGTACCGGTTGCGCGGGGTCGCCCGCTTGCGTAGAGTACTGTCCGGTCGAAGATTGCATGTTCTGGGTAAACGACGAGGACAATCCTCCTTTCGGCCGCATTCAGATTGATCCTATTCTTTGCATCGGCTGCAAGAAGTGTCTTAGCAAAGGTCCGGACGGCTGCTTCCTCGATGGATGCCCGTGGGATGCCATCGTCATGGTGGATATTGCAGAGGTGGAAAAAGAAGTCGGGCCGATGACCTACTAGATCCCGACGTTTCGACAACCTCATGTGAGGCAGAATCCGGGCGTCAATTCCGCATCTTAATTTAGGAAACTGAATTCTTTTCTAGCTGAAGGTCTGGAAATAGTTTGTTTATGGCCGGGCACGGGGATCCATCGGTGGCGCTGCTCTCTCACGAATAGCTTTTTCCGTCGCCGTCGCCTGCTGCCGCACGCGATCGGAAATTTCCGGCAGTTCGCGCTCGTAGGGAAGGATCGCGGACAGATCATCCAGTTTGCCAATGAGATAAAGGGCTCGCAGAGCCTCCCACACCTGCTCGTCCGCAGGCGCTACAGTTGCGATTTCGGCTCCCGGAGCTACGTACATTCCCTTTCCCACGCTAAGAGTGCGGATGCGGCCACCGATTGGGGAGCGCACTTCTAAGGTCTGTTGGCGATCTTGCAGTTTAGCAATGACACCACCTTGATGGATGGGGATTCCGATTTTGTCTGTGTCACTTACCACGCCCGCCGAAGGAGCAGCAATTACGGCCGGCTGCAACAGCGCGGCGATTTGAGCTCGGCCCGATACATCGCCGAAGCGCACCAACGAGAGCGCGGCATTCCCACGCACAAGGAGATTAGAGTCTCCAAGCATTGTCAATAGTGCTTTGTGAAAGTCAACGGCAGCCGTATCCAGCCCCATGACCCAAGCATCAGTGCTGCGCACTTCTTCCACCGGATGGGAAGCGAGACGCACGAGGTCGGAATGCCAGCGTGTGGTGCCCGCTTCGTTCCGCTCCATACGCTCGCCCAATTGTATGAGCGCATGCTGGATGTGCCGTGGATGCTTCTGATCATTCAAGTATTCGGTGATCTGTTGGTCCGAAAGATGACGTCCGAACCAAGTGCTCCACCAGAACAAGAACGGCATAAGGACGATTAGCCAGGCGGTCAGGAAAAATAACAGGCGCTTCCGGGTGGACATGCGGTGAGGTGCCGGCTGCAGCGATGGGGTCCCCGCAACGACTTCTTGCGGGTGAACGGTCTCCAAGGAAGTGGGTCGACTGGCCATGAGTTCTCTCGAGAGTTAGCGTGCTTTGGGAGCCAGAGGCTCTTTGCCGGCCGCAGTTTGCTCCTTATGAAGAGAGGATAACAGTCCGCGGTCTCGCAACTCCCAGAATACGTTCAGGAAGGAGATTCCGAAAAGAGAGAACAGGATGAGGCTCATAAACAGTCCGTCGACTGTGCTGATCGAACCCACAACAATGATCCAGACAATCCCCGCAAGAGGAACAAGGCAAAGAGCGATAGCAATCAAGAGTGTCACCGCACGCAAGAGACCTCCTTCAGTCTGCTTGATTCTTAACTCCATAGTGATGAGGAGCAACCTCAGTGCCACCGCCTCTCATGCAAAATCCTACAGGAACGGTGACAGCGAATCTTCGTGGGCTGCCCTCGGGCTCATCACTGCGGCAGTCATTGCTTGAAGGACACATCTACGGTCTTACTGTCTTTGGCGGCGAGAGTCACTTTCACATCCTGCTCTCCCAGTTTTTCCTGCACAAAGGCCAGTGTGTAGTCACCCGGGGGCAGACCCTTAATTTCAAATTTGCCGTCAGGGCCGCTAACCGCGAAGAACGGATTCTTTACTACATTGATGAACATCCGCATCCAGGGATGCTGATTGCACTTCACGGGGAGGAGAATTTCTTCCCTTGTAAAGACTTTCTCCAGTGGAGCCGATTGGGGAGCTTGCGATTCGTTCCACTCGCGGTTGTCTTTTGGAGTCGGATGAATATTGTGTGTGGTCGGATCACTATTAATGATCTTGACGGTTTGCCCCGCCATGACCCCCAGTGTATGTGGGTGGTACCTGCAGCCGTGCTGGTCCACAACGATAGGCTCTTTCGGAACTTCAAACGTGCGGTTGCCAAGTCCCTCTTTCACGAACACAAAAACATTGGCGAGATTTCCACCACTCACCACAATGTTTTCGGCCGTGTTCTGACCTTTGCAGGCTGGATCCTGGCTCATGTCGATCGTCGCAGCCTTTGGAGGGGCACCATCGAATTTTACGATGCCGCTGACGGTGGCAGCCGTGGCAGGATCGATGGGCGTTGCCGCAGCCGCGGGTGTCGTAGCACCGGGTGCTGCCGGCTGTTCTTCTGAAGCTTCCTTTTTGCCACAACCTCCGAGAAGGACCATTCCCAAAACACAAGCCAAGCCCCAGTGTGTGAACTGCTTCGTCGTTTTCATGATTTCGCGCTGCCTCTCTTGAAATTAAAAAATTACTACAAATCGAAATCCTAGTTTGAACTGTTAAGTCCTGCGGTACCTGTTGATCTCCCTCCGGAGGACGGTCTGGCGCTTGCTATTGGAGCGTGACCCATCGCCGCACCCACTCTTCGTTGCTCTTCCGGCGTAAGTTGAAGAATATAGTCCACCAGCAGCTTTGTATGATCCTTATCGTATCCCTGGAAAGAAGGGGGAGTCGGGCCAGCGAACACCCAGCGGCTATCCTCTCTCTTGAATAGCCCCGAAGGCATGGAAGTGCCTGGACTGATAGCTTGTGGATCAATCACCCACCGCTCCATCCAGTCCGCCTTCAAGCGCCCTCTGGCTTGCAGGAGGTTCGGTGCGGTTGCCGTTCGATCATGAACGGGATCGCCCGTAGCGTGACACTTCAAGCAGGGCGCCGCGTTGCTGGAAAACAGGCTGCGTGCCATTTCGGTTTCTTTCGCAGTTAGCACCGGGACCTCTTCCGGAATGTAGGGGAATGGCTGCCGTGAAAGGGCTTGAAAAAACCGCACGAGTTTGCCCAGTTCATTTTCAGAGAAAGAAAACGTCGGCATACGCACTTGTAGATAACTACGCAACCCGTTGCGGTTGGTGTTTTGATCATTGAGCGCGGGATTGTTGAGGAAATGCAGCATCCAGTCGGGATCCACACGTGCGCCTTCGGTGAGAAGTTTAGGCGGCAATTGTTCTTGACCGTCCGGCCCTTGGTAGCGAGCCATAGACATGAGCGAAGTGCGCTGGGCCGGGAGAAGTTGATGGCAGCCCATACAATTATACTTCTTGACTATCCACCACCCCTCTTGAATGTCACGTCGATAGTCGAGTGGTCGGTATTGATAATCGGGAGGAAGAGGACTTTCTTGACTGCCCATGAGAAACGTGGTGAGAGCCCGAATCTGTTCCTTGGTCAGGTGTACATTCGGCATGCGCAACTGTTCTGCCTCTGGTTTGATCTTTCCTTTGTCCCAAATATTCGGCTCAGCTAGCTTGTGCTCGAAAAAGCCTTTATGTCCGTACCAAGGCTCTTTGGCTGGGCCTTCCGGCAATCGCGCAAGGTCTTCGGGATCTGTGATCGGTTCACTGCCTCCGCGTTCCGCAACATCTGTCAACAGAGCAAAATCTAGTCGCTCAACGGGCTTGCTGCCCTCGAAGGTTAACTCCGTGCCGATTCGGCCTTCGTCCTCGAGACCGGAGATCTCGTGACATCCGGCACAGCCGTAGTGGCGAATCCATCGTTTGCCTTCCTCTCGCAATTTGGGGTCGTCCATGAATGCCGCTTCGGAATAGCTGGACGGCTCCTGTTTCTTCAAGGTCACCAGGTAGCTCGCGACGTCTTGCGCGTCTTGAGGCGAAAGGCGGAGGCTAGGCATCACCGTCATGTTTTGCACTTGCAACTCGTGACCGTCATTTGGGCACCGGGAGTGTTCCAAGTCGAAGACAAACGGCAAGCCCTTCTTCTTATAGTCTCCAGGACCAATATCCTTCTTTTCGTATGCGCAGTAAGGGCGGGTACGTTCGCGAGCGTTGTGCACCCAGCGGACTAGGTACTCATAATTATCCTTCTCGCCTACCCGGGTTAGATTCGCTGCAAAAGTGCCACCCTGGATGTGGTCGCCCTCTCCAATGGAGTGGCATGCCAGACAGCCACGCGTTTCGAAGAGCTCCTTCCCATGATTCACATTTCCGACTGAGTGTTGCGGAAGGGGATCCGTCAGGGCCGATTGCCAAAGATAAGCAGAGATGGCTTTGATCTGATCGTCATTGAGACGAAAGTTTGGCATTTTGGTCGTTGGACGAAAGTCGGTAGGTTTTCTCAGCCACACTGGAATCCAGTTCTTATTGAGCTTGAGCCGCACATCCTTGAGATTCGGCCCGACTTTCTTTACGTCTTGCAGAAGGCTTTTGGTCGTCCGGTCGAGTTGGACGATGCGCAAATCCATTTTGCTGTTAGTGACTTTCAGTGCCACAGCGCGATCATTGAGGCGATTGGCTTCTTCGTTGCTCGTGGCAGTGTCGGCCTGTTTCATCAAATAGGCGGCTTCTTTGAGGTTGTCCTTTTTCTGTTGCTCTAACTGTTTGATCTGCTGGCCAATCGAAAGCAGATCCTCGGGCTCCTTATCATAGCCCTCGTAACGATGGCATCCCACGCAGCCACGCTGACGGTACAAATCTTTGCCCTCGCTGAGTACCCATCCGATGTCGTCCACCACTGTCACCATATCTGCGGAATGGCAGCTCTGGCATCCAGCTTCCATGTCGCCTCTAGGAAAGAGTGGCCACAGCCAATGTTCATAGGTGCCGTGCGCTTTCTCTATGCTCGTAGTGGCACGCCCATTCCCCTGGTGGCAGGGCGAACAACCGTACTTTTCAGGATCGTGAATTTTCAGCAGGTTGGGTTCTGGATGACTAGTGAAGGCCAGTGCATACTTGTCGGGATGCTTGCCCTTAAGGGACATCGCCGCCGATGTGAGCTTGACCGGTTCACGAATGCCCATATGGCATGACTCGCAGCGGTCGACGATATTGGCTTCCGGCACATTGATCTGCAGGATTTGCGCCGTCCAATCTTCTGTTTTATTCTGCAACCCAGCGAGCTGCGGCGGCGTAAGGTTGCTCATGTGGTCAGCGACATAGGTGTCGAGCTTTTCCTTCCGCTCGTTGACCGGCTTGATGGCTTCTCCGAGTTCCACACTCAAATTGGTCCGGTCGTTTTTTAGCTGGTTGTAGATCTCTTCCAGTTGGCGGTAGTTGAAATTCTGCTTGCTGCCATCGGGAAATGTGACCGAAGTGACTTCTTGTTTGTATTTCTCGAGATCTTTTTGTTTACGCTGTTTCGATGAAACGTTAGTGTCGGTTTCGATTTCATAGGTCGAGGCGCCGACATAAGCGCGGCGGTCGGTGAAGACGTTTTGTACTTCGAGAATTCTGGCGCTCAGGTCGTGTAGCTTTTCGTTGATTTCCTTGATCCGCGGCGCGGCACTCTGGCTGGTACTCTCATATTCTGCCTTGAGCTTTTGATACTCTGCGCTGCTTTCAACTTCCTTCTGAAGATCACGGGACTCCGTGCGTGCGCCTTTGAGGAATGTGGAGTAGCGAGTCTTCCACTCACTTTGGAAGGCCTTCCAGGGGCGTTGTCCAAAATCTTCGTCCCAAAGAGCCCAAAAAAGCGAGACCATCAAGACGACCATTGCCACAACGTAGTGAGGCGCGAGGGACTTAGTAACTATGGGATCATTCTCAAAAATAGGCTGATCGGACACCACTTCCCCCTACACGTTGAACCACGGCGTTATCCACACGTATTTAATGTGAAAAAGAAGCCGCAAAAGCATCTTGATCGGCAATCCAAGCATAGTTAGTAGAAACACCAAAAGGATGGAATATTGCAACAAACTCATTCGTTTGTAGTCCTTGGGATTGTTCCTGCGGAAGAAGGCATGCGCCCCGATGCCGCCGATTATGAAAAAGCCGCCGACGACTACTGCTCCGAAAATACCCTTCCCCCAATTCGACGTAATCCCAAAAAGGTCTGGAAGATCGCGGTTGACTTCATAGATGAGCCGGTTATGGTCCCAGGTCTGTCCTGGCCAGAACCACTGCCAGCCAGGCCCCCGGATAAAGGTCCCAATAAAAATCATCGAAACCCACAATATTATGAATCCGAAAAGAAAGGTCCCGATGGCAAATTTGCGCTGCTTCAGTGTGTAATAGCCACAACCCAACGGGTTGGTATCTATATAGGGGATGACCATCAGCCCGATGATGATCAAGGTGGGCATGACCACTCCGGCAATCCACGGGTCGAAGTAAACCAACATTTCCTGCAACCCCAGAAAATACCACGGAGCTTTCGCAGGATTCATCGTCAGGTTGGGGTTCGCTGGTTCTTCCAGCGGCGCGTTCAAGGTGATGGACCAGACCATCAAAATGATAGTGACAATGATGGCAGCGAGGAATTCCACGCGAAGCAGAAAGGGCCATACGTGTACTTCCTTTTGCCAACCGGCCTGGAACGGCCACGCCTTTCGATGATGGGTCTTCGCCATGGCCGCATTGCCTTCCAGTTGGGCGATGAGCAGGTCATTCGCATGTGCCTGCTTCCAGGCGAGGTACATGTAGAAGGCAAGCAGCGGAATCATGCCGATGATGGGGACGTTGTCAGGCGCGGAAAGGATTTCCCACAATTGTTTCCAATCCATGGCTATCGCTTTTCCTCTTTGACTTCTGAGTTGAGCATCACTGCTGCTGGCCCGGAAATGCCGCCGTCTTTACGCACGCGCCAAAAGTGCACGATCATGAAAATCGAGGCAACGATAGGAATGCCGATACAGTGCCAAATATAGGACCGCAGCAAGGCGTTAGCGTCCACGATGGAACCACCCAGAAGGCCGAAGCGAACGTCGTTATAGGGAGTCATACCCAACTGCGGTCCGAGTGGACCTTCGTGGCCCAAGAGCGGCGTGGCACGCGCCATGTTCGTCCCCACGGTCACTGCCCAAAACCCGAGTTGATCGTCTGGCAACAAATATCCGGTAAAGGAAAGCAGCAGAGTTAAGACAAGCAGGATGACCCCGACGTTCCAATTGAACTCGCGCGGCTTTTTATAGGAACCGGTGAGAAACACGCGGAACATGTGAAGTTCCACCGCAATCACCATCAAGTGCGCGGCCCACCGGTGCATGTTGCGCAACAATTTACCAAACGGCACGTCGTGCTCAAGGTAGAGCACATCCCGAAAGGCCTGCACCTTGCTGGGATGGTAGTAGAACATTAATAGGACACCCGTGAAAGTCAGTACGATGAACAAGTAGAAAGTAATTCCACCCATTCCCCAGGTGTAGCTGTAGCGCACCGCATCTCGGTTGATCTTTGCAGGATGCAGGTGGAGAAAAACGTTAGAGAGTACACCTAGGGCGCGATTGCGCGGAGTCTCATCGTGCTTGTGGCGAAAAATGGAAGTAAAAACCTGAGTCTTGGTCGGCTTCTTGAGCAACTCCACCTGCTCCTTGGCTTTCGTCGGCAGGTCGGTCTTCAACGACTCAAAATCTTCCTGAACTCCAGCTTTAACCCGTTCGACCAAGCTCACGGATTTGCCGTCCTTCGGGATTGAGTTGTTCTCATCAGCCATTTCGTTTGCTCCCGTCATCCAGCTCGCTCATGTTGGTCCGCAATCTTCCTCACGAACTACTTCCTTCGTGAGTCGCCAAGTTACACCGATAAATACGATCCTGGTTCGCTAAAACGGCTGGGCAGTCCCTTGGGCCACTGGTAGAGTCGAGAAACATCAACGATGATCTGCCCGTCGGGAGCCAGTTCCACGTGCGCACGGTCCATGGGGCGTGGGGCTGGCCCTTCAAAATTGATGCCTTCGTTGTCGTATCCACTTCCGTGACAGGGGCACTTGAACTTGTTTTCGCTGGATTTCCAGTCGGGTGTACAACCCAGGTGAGTGCATCGCGCGAAAATAACAAACAGACGATCGGGAGTGCGATCCACCCAAATGCGATACTTCTGCTGCCACTTCGTATCTACGCCCAAGGCATAATCCGAGGGGTATCCGATCTTGAAGATGGTGGGCGGTTCAAAGAGTGTACGCGGCAGGAAAAAGCGAAGGAAGGCCAGGAACCACGCGGTGAGAAATCCTGTTACCGCAAACCACACAAGGCCACGCCGACGTTCGTTTACTTCGCTGTGTTGCGGGCCAACACTTGCCAAGCCAGCAGCAGCAGCGGCTTTTGAAGTACCAACCGCCGGAGAACCGACATAACTGGTCGCTTCTTTCCCCTTTGCAGTGGATTTATTCCCTGCATCAGATTTCGGTTTATCCGATTCGGATTCCGGGCCCGCCATGCGTCGCCTCCTAGATGAGCGTGTCTCGAAGTTAGTCCGTGGCCGTGATCTGTGCTATTGAGTTTCCCCCAAAGACCGGTGAGTGATTCCTACACCGCGTATTGCCTGAATGAAGGATCTCACCTTCAAAACTGAATTCTTGGCCACAAAGTTCGGGCGCGGCAATTGCGTAAGCGTGCGCGGTTTCCGAGTTGTGCCAAGAGGGGATGAGTCGGCGGAACAGAAATCGGCGGGAAATATGACACCTTCTAAGGACGCACCAAAGTTTCGCACCCGGCAAAGTTGATTGCAATTCCGGATACCGCTTGGAAAAGAAAAATGGCTCGGCGTGGCTCCGGCCATCGTCCTGGGGCCCTCAGTTTTAAAAAATGCAATAACACGACTCGAGATCCCCAACATTTTCACCTGACCCCCAGAACGGAACGCATCTTACTTAAATGAAATAAATTCGTCAATGCGTGTTTCGAGGCAGTTAAAATAAGTACTCCTCACCTCTAAGGCTGCGAAGGAGAATGAACGCTAAGAAGAAGCTGCTTGCGCTCGGAAGAAGCTGTGATAGACTCCGTTCCGTTCGCGGCATCTGTTTTTCCGAATACAGGGATTTTGTGGGTATCTGAGTGCGAAGAGCTGAAGATTTGGCTGGGGAGGTTTCGCGCAATGGGCCTCGTTCTTCTGATTGTCATCTGGTTGATCACGCTTCTCAGTACCTATTTCTTTGTGGCGAAGACGTGGTGGTTGCCGGTCGGGGCCTCTGCAGCCGCTCCGGCAATAGACCATCATTTCACGACAACATTCATACTTATGGGTATTGTCTTCGTGGCGGCCCAATTGTCACTCGGCGTGCTCGTGTGGATGTACCGTGATCGCAAGGATGCACCTAATGCTGAATATTCCCACGGCAACATCAAACTAGAAATTATCTGGACGGCGCTCACCACCGTCTTATTCGTTGGGTTAAACCTGATGAGCAGTTCTATCTGGGCTTCGGAACGGTTTCAGCCTGCCGATGCTGCAGCGGTACACGTGGAAGTAACGGGCATGCAATTCGCGTGGTATTTCAGGTATCCCGGACCGGACGGAAGGTTTGGCGCGACAAGACCAGAGATCGAAGATGCATCCTCCGGAGGTGAGGGTGCGCTCGGACTGGATACAAAGGATCCCGCATCGAAAGACGATGTGGTGAGCGGCATCATGCTCGTCCCAGTGAACCGCCAAGTAGAAGTAATCCTACGCGCTCATGATGTGATCCATAGCTTTTTCGTTCCTGCCATGCGCTTCAAACAGGATGCGGTCCCCGGCCTGGCGATCCACATGCATTTTACGCCGACGCAAGCCGGTGAATATGAGATAGCGTGTGCAGAGTTATGCGGATTGGGCCATTACAAAATGCACGGGATTCTGAAGGTCGTCAGCCAGGATGAATTCGATAAATGGTTGGCTTCACGAGAAGCGGAGAAGCAATAAAATGTCAACCCAAGAATCCTCCTCTGTGGCAGCTCATGCCCACGCGGCCCCGCAAGGCTTCATTCGCAAGTACGTCTTCAGTCTGGACCACAAGGTAATCGGCATTCAGTATTATTTTCTCGCGCTCACAGCCGTGTTCGTCGGGATGTTTCTCTCCCTGCTGATGCGTATTCACCTCATCTGGCCCGCTGCCGCAATACCGTTGATGGGAGAGATCAAGCCTGAGGCTTACCTAAGCCTTGTAACCATGCACGGCACCATTATGGTTTTTTTCGTGCTTACCACGGCGCCGCAGGGCGGATTCGGGAATTATTTTCTCCCTATCCAAATTGGGGCGCCGGACATGGCTTTTCCAGTTCTGAACATGCTTTCTTTTTGGACAACGTTTGTAGCCTTTCTAGTTATGCTCGCGGCTTTCATCGTGCCTGGAGGAGCACCACTGCACGGGTGGACCGGGTATGCGCCCTTAAGCGCGTTGCCATCGGCCGGACCCGGAGAGGCCTTGGGCGCTGATCTCTGGATCATAAGCATCGCGATTTTTTGCCTGGGCGCGCTGATGGGCTCGTTAAATTTCATCACCACCACGCTCGACATGCGTGCCAAGGGAATGTCCCTTATGCGCATGCCGCTGACTTGCTGGGCGTGGTTTATCACCGCCATCCTGGGCCTGCTGGCATTTGGCGTACTTTTTTCAGGCGGTGTTTTGTTGTTAATGGATCGCAATTTGGGCACGAGCTTTTTCGTGCCGTTAGTTACCGTCAACGGTCAGCTCACCGGTCACAAGGGAGGGTCGCCACTCTTGTGGCAGCACTTATTCTGGTTTTTTGGCCACCCCGAAGTTTACATCGCGATTCTTCCTGCGATGGGCCTTGCCTCGCAATTGCTTTCCGTGTTTTCGCGCAAGCCGATTTTTGGGTATAAGGCGATGGTGTATGCAATGCTGTCGATCGGTTTCCTGGGCTTTATGGTTTGGGGCCATCATATGTTCATGAGCGGCATGAGCCCTTATTCGGCTTTTGCTTTTTCAGTTCTGACCATGGCTATTGGAGTACCGTCAGCGATCAAGACTTTCAACTGGTTGGGAACGTTGCTGCGGGCACGCATTCGCTTTTCATCCCCCATGTTATTTGCCATCGGATTTGTTTCCCTGTTCGTTTCCGGCGGAATAAGTGGTCCGTTCCTGGCTCAGCCCGTTCTGGATATTCAATTGCACGACACATATTTCGTGCCTGGTCATTTTCACCTGATCATGGGAGTCGCGTCGATCTTTGGCATATTCGCCGCAACCTATTACTGGTTCCCGAAAATGTTTGGGCGCATGATGAGCGAAAGATTGGGGCGCTGGCACTTCTGGTTTAGCTTTATCGGCACATATGCGATCTTCATGCCGATGCACTATCTGGGGATGGCCGGTCATCCACGGCGCTATTCGCAGCTCACCGAGGTCGCTTATCTGCATGGGCTGATTCCTCTTCAAAAATTCATCACCTATGCGGCGTTCGTCACCGTCGCGGGCCAGTTCATCTTTCTCTTGAATCTCTTCTGGAGCCTCAAGTACGGCGCGAAGGCTAGCGACAATCCGTGGGAAGCGACAACACTTGAATGGACTACTGCGACCCCTCCTCCTCATGACAACTTTGGCGGGCACACTCCCGTTGTCCATAACGGCCCTTACGAATACAGTGTGCCTGGTGCACCTCGCGACTACGTAATGCAGACCGATCCTGAAACCTTGGCAACACACTAGGCGGGACGCAATGTCGAGCTTCAGTCCAACAGCTTCAGTTGACACTCCCAGAGTTGCTCTGGACGATCACGGTATCGTGCCGCCAATCCGGCACGGAGATGAGGGTCGCTCCGGACCCGGTTCACCAGATTACCGCACGCGCCTCCGCCGTGCGCGGCTTGGGCTTTTCGTGGCACTGACACCGGTGCTCATGCTTTTTGTTTCTTTCACCAGCGCTTACGTTGTGCGCCAGGGATTGCCCACCCTAGACCCGCATACCAATCAATTGGTTCGTGACTGGATTCCCGTTAAACTCCCGAATCTGCTGCTGTTAAACACTTGCGTGCTTCTTCTGAGTACCATAAGCATGGAGTTGGCGCGGCGTAATATGAAGCGTGAAGCTGCACTTCCGCCCTCCGGCTCTCTCCCCATGGTCTCTTTCAAAGACGAGATGTCAACGCCGTGGCTGCTCTCGACAGTTCTGCTCGGGATTTGTTTTCTCATTGGTCAGTGGCGGGCTTGGCGGGAACTCGCCGGAAACGGTTTCTACGTCTCCACCACCGCAAGCAGTTCCTTCATTTATTTACTGACTGGAGCGCATGCCATCCATTTGATGGGCGGGATACTTGCGTTATTCGTTGCGGGCGGAGCAGCGCTGTTACGCCGGCCAGCTGGAGCACGGAACATTGTCGTCGATGTGACCGCCTGGTATTGGCATTTCATGGCTCTGTTGTGGGTTTACATTTTGTGTTTACTTGAGTTCGCACACTGAAGTTTGGCAGTTTTTCACATTTCGCACCTGATCAGGAGGCCGAGAGCATGGCTGAATCAGCGCTAGCACCAGACGTCGCTTCGGTTTACGAACCGTCTCTCTTTGGAACCTACTCCAAAAAAATTGGGATGTGGCTTTTCCTGCTCTCCGATTCGCTAACCTTTGGTGCCCTGCTCTACGCATACAGCTACGGCCGCATTTCGACCCCAGATTGGCCTACGCCATTCCACTCCGAGAGTATCGTCAACGCTACGATCATGACCGCGTTTCTTCTCACCAGCTCACTGACCATGGTGCTGGCGGTGAGAGCCTCAGTTGAGGGGAATGCGAAGCTGCAACGATTGTTTTTGCTGGCTACAATTCTATGCGGAGCGGGTTTCATGATTCTTCACGCACGGGAGTGGAACAACTTGATCGCGGAAGGCTTAACCCTTCCTGTGTTTTCTGTCTTCCCGGGTCACAAGGCGACCGGCGAGTTGGCCGACGTGGCTAAGAACGTCCCGCAGTTCGCCGCGACATTCTTCGGATTGACTGGAATGCACATGCTGCATGTGACGCTCGGCGTAGTCTACCTGGGTGTAATTGCCTTGCGCCGCAAATTCATCCCGATCTTGCTGGTCTGTTGGCTGGTGGCCTGGCTTGCTACGCCAACGTACAGTCCATTTCACTACGGGGTCCACGTGCTGCTGATTGCGGCGATCGTGTGCTCGATCATTCTGTGGCTGAAGCCAAAGGTTTACGACTCTGCGGACGTGGAAGTTGCCGGATTGTACTGGCACTTTGTAGACCTGGTGTGGATGTTCATTTTTCCTTTGGTCTATTTGATGTCTGCCAAGATTCTTTAGGAGGCCGAGAGCTATGGACGCAACCCAGTTGGCCATTGAAAAAAGCGTTGCTCAACAGCACCGCCATCACAAGAAGGCGCTATTTTTTTGGGTTTGGGGTGGCTTACTGGTGATGACCGCGCTCGAAGTCTATCTGACCTATCAGAGTATGGAACCCAAGCGCATGCTAACCATATTGATGGGACTTTCACTCATCAAGGCAGCACTTATTATCGGATTTTTTATGCATTTGAAATATGAAATTACCCTCATGAAGTGGTTGACCATGTGTTCGGTGATTGGTTGCTTGATTTTGATGACGATTTTCTTTTTTCCGGATGCCTTTCGAATACTTTCCTTGGGAGTGCGATGAAACTCAGACTGGCGATTGCCTCTCTAATGCTTCTCGCGTGGACCACCCCTGCTCTTTGCCAGGGTTGTGCCATGTGTTATGGCTCAGCGCAGGCCACCTCCAAGGAGGGCCAGCGGGCCATCAACAAAGCGGTGCTCGTACTCTTGGTTCCTCCTGCAGGATTTATGACGCTAGGCATCTGGATGGCCCAACGCTATGCGCGGAAGAGGGATCTCGAGCGGTGTGATTCAGAATAATGGGCCAGTTTGGGCAAAAACCTTGGAACAAGCTTAACCACTAGATAATCGGCGGCGCGCCAATACCGGCTGTCGAAACCATTGAGTTGCAAGATCTATGACGTTTGAAGGTTTCCCTGAACGGTAACCTGCGTGAACGGCGAGCGTACTCCACGATAATCGATACGCGATACGTAGTCGCTAAGAGTCATGAAGAGAAGAAGAGCCAACCAAAAGATGCCGGCAACGATCACCAACTGGGTGCGTCGCGGGCTGTATTTTGCATGCATAAAGAAGAGCACGACGAGCGTAGCCTTCGCAGTGGCGATGGCCAGGGCCACGACGATGTTGAACTTGCCGAGGTTAACGTAGGCGGCGTACACAGTGATACCTGTCAGTGCCAGCAATATGGTGATGATGGCCAGGTAGGTGCCCGGTTTTACAATATGTTCGGTGTGTTGATGGTCAGACACGCTGTTCACTCCTACTTATGCCGGTCGATCAGATACAACAAGGGAAACAAGTAAATCCAGACAATGTCGACAAAGTGCCAGTACAACCCAACCATGTCCACCGGATTGTTGTATTGGGGCGTGAAGCGGCCCGCGAGCGACAGTTTCAAGAGCCAGAGAAGCAACCCTGCCCCAATGACCATGTGCAGCGCATGTAAGCCGGTCATTCCGAAGTAAGCAGAATAATAGAGTTGCGCATGGGAGTTCAGATCGGGGTCCACCTGGAATGCTTTGGCCAGCTCCTCACGCTCCGCGTCTAATTCCTCAGGTTTCACATCCTCGCATTTGGCAGGGTTATTGACGCAATAGGTGATATCGAAATTTCTTCCCGGAATAAGATGGTGATGAAACTTCTGGCTGTACTCGATATATTTCACGCCAAAAAAGACGAAGCCGAGAACGATGGTGATCAACAGAAATAATGAAATAAGCTGCTTTTTGCCAACCTGTGCGGACCATACTGCCATTGCCATAGTGAAACTGCTGGCGAGCAGCACAATCGTGTTAAAGCCTCCAAGATTCAGATCGAGGGTGTTGCTGCCCATAGCGAAAGCAGCGAAATAGGTGTGGCGGTTGATGGTGTAGGCGAGCATGATGCCGCCGAAAAACATCACTTCCGTGATCAGGAAGATCCACATCCCGAGCGAGGCACTGTCTTTCTGCTGCTCGAGAGTCTTAAATTGTCCGTACAGTTCTCCGGTGCGATGCACTCCGCACTCCTCTGTCCGTTAGTTCAGGCGCAAACAGCGCGCCTGTCACCAGGCCGAAACCTGGTGTTCTTTCAATCGTCTCCGTGGGCCGGCGCAACCGACGGATTTCCGGCTACTTCCAGACCAAGATCCGGTCGATTATGAAAGTCGTAAGGCTCCCAAGTCACCACAGGTGTCTCTTCAAAATTTTCTGTGAGTGGGGGGGATTGTGTTTTCCATTCCAATCCTGTCGCCGGCCACGGATTCGCGCTTGCCACCTTGCCGTAGAAGGCCGCCCAGGTAAGATAAATCATCGGCATCAGGTAACCAATCGCAAGAATCGAAGCACCTGCAGTGGACATCACGTTATAGACCTGAAATTCGGGCGGATAGACGTGATAGCGTCGCGGCATGCCGAGATAGCCAAGCAGGAATTGCGGGAAAAAGGTAAGGTTGAAACCCACAAAGAGAATCAATGCCGCAATTCTAGCCAACCACTCGGGGTACATCCGGCCGGTCATCTTTGGCCACCAGAAGTGCAATCCGCCCAGGTAACCCATAATCGCGCCACCCACCATGATGTAGTGAAAGTGCGCTACGACGAAGTAGGTGTCGTGGATATGGATGTCCGTTCCGAGGCAGCCGAGGAACAATCCGGTCAAGCCGCCAATGAGAAACAAGCCAATGAAACCGAAGGCGTACAGCATCGGCGTGTCAAAGGAGATCGATCCGCCAAAGAGCGTGGCTACCCAGTTGAAAGTTTTTATTGCTGAGGGAATCGCCACAAGAAAGGTCAGGAATGAGAATGCCAGCGCGGCGTAGGTGGATTGCCCCGTGAGGAACATGTGGTGCGTCCAGACCAAAAATCCAATCACAGCGATGGCCAGACTTGCAGCGGCGACGAAATGATAGCCGAATAGTTGCTTGCGCGCGAATGTGGGGATCAATTCGCTGATGACGCCCATGGCCGGAAGAATCATGATGTAAACGGCTGGGTGCGAATAGAACCAGAAGAGATGTTGGAAGAGAATAGGGTCGCCACCCATGGCCGGGTTGAAAAAGCCCAAGCCGAAGAGGCGTTCCATGCCGGCGAGGGCCAGGGTAATGGCCACGACGGGAGTTCCCAGGATCATGACTACGGCGGTTGCGTAGTGCGTCCACACAAACAGCGGTAAGCGGAACCAAGTCATTCCTGGAGCGCGCATAGTGTGAATCGTCACTAGAAAATTCAGACCAGTGAGAATCGACGAGAATCCGGTGATGAAAATGCCGATGACCGCGGGAGCCACGGCGGAATTCGAGTACACAGTGCTCAAGGGAGTGTAGAAAGTCCATCCCGTGTCGAGTCCACCGGCCACCATCGAATAGAGGGTGAAGGCTGCCCCAACCACATAAACATACCAGCTGAGCAAGTTTATTTTGGGAAAGGCCAGATCCTTTGCGCCAATCATTAGAGGAATCAGGAAATTGCCGAGCACGGCGGGAATGGAGGGTATCAGGAAAAAAAAGATCATCGCTACACCGTGCATTGTGAACATCCGGTTGTAGGTATCCGCGGAAAGCAGGTACCCGTTCGGCGAGAGCAGGTGCATGCGGATCATCATGGCGAAAAAGCCACCGAGGAAGAAGAAAAAGGTGACGGAAACAAGGTAGAGAAGCCCGATGCGCTTGTGGTCCGTAGTGAGGAGCCAAGAGCGTATTCCATAGGTCGCATTCAGATAATGCTTTTTCGGCATGGTTTGCTTTGCCGCAATCGATGTGGTGCTCATGACTATTTCTTCCCCGCTGTTGCTGGCGCGATTCCAGCACCCTTAGCAGGCACGGGCTGCGACTGCAAGGACCTGATGTAGGCTGTAAGGTTCAGAATCTGTTCCTCGGTTACGAGGCCTTGAAACGTGGGCATCACTGGTTGATACCCGGCAACAATTTTACTTTTTGGCTCCAGGATCGACTCCCGGATGTAAGCCTCATCCGCCATCACCGTCGATCCATCGGCAAGAAGTACTTTTCCGCCATACAATCCATTCAAAGAAGGGGCGCGTCCAGTGCCGTTAGCGAGATGACAGGTGTTGCAGGCCAGTTGGGTGAACAATCGTTCGCCTGCCGATATGGGATTCACGTCGCCTACCTCACCAGAAAGCCATGTCGCATATTCCGCCGGATCCATGACTGTCACCCATCCGCCCATGATCGCGTGGTTGGTGCCGCAATATTGGGAGCAGAAAAAGTGATACTTGCCGACCTTGGTCGGCCGGAACCACATAGTGTTGTAGCGGCCAGGTACGACGTCCATCTTTACGCGGAAAGCCGGAACAAAAAAATCGTGGATCACGTCTTCACTGCCCATGATCAGCTTAATGTTTCGGTTCACGGGAACGTGGAGCTCATTGATTTCCTTGCGGCCATTGGGCTGCTGCAGCTTCCACATCCACTGCTTGCCGATCACGTAGACATCCAACGTATCCTTCGGCGCAGTGCGATAATTCACATAAATGACCGCGCCCCAGGCAAACATTCCGATTGCGAGAACCAGGGGAATCACGGTCCAGCCGATTTCTAGGGCATTATTCCCGTGGATTACCTCGCCGATCTCACCGGGCCTATTCCGCTTGAACATAAAGGCCGCAAGGATAGTCAGGAAAGTCACCAGAACGCTGAAAAATAGAGCGGTAAACAGGATGAAGGCGAAAAGGGTATCCACATTCCCCGCGAAGTTGGAGGCCTGCTCTGGAAAAAATGGAAGCGGTAGCTGCACGGCTCTAGTGTGCTCCTTGCGTCGGCAAACCCGGCCCGGAAACTTCGTGGCGAATGCGGCGATGATCACGGCGGCGGAAAATCACGAAACCGATGGCCATGCAGAAGAGGGTAACCACCCCGCCCATGCGGATGACCGAGAGAATCGTTGCGCTGTAACGCGCCTTGGTTGGATCGTACTGGTAACAAAAAAGAAGAATGTGATCGATGGGGTTACCGATTTCCCCCGCAGAGGCGTCCACCAATCCCAAGCGGACGTTGCTGGACGGATAGTCCACCCCGAAAAAATAGCGTGAGATGCGTCCGTCCGGAGTAAGCAGCAGTATTCCGCTGGCGTGGCCAAAAAGTTTCGTCTTCGGGTCATAGTTGAACCGAAAATCGGCAGCTTTGCTGACCGCATCGATGGATTCTTTCGTTCCAGTTAGAAAGTGCCAGCCTGGTTCCGTGGCGGGCCGCGCAAACCTGGACATAGCCTCATGCTTCTTCTTTAATGCTGCGTCGGGCGTGTCTGTCGAGTCGAAGCTGATGAAGACAACTTCGTATTCCGTTCCCGGGTTGAAAGAAATCATCTTGAGTGTGCCCACCAGCGTTTGTTCCACCTGATTGCACAGCATGGGGCAGGTGAAATAGACAAACGCGAGAACGATCGGCTTTTTGCCGGAATAAGCACGGAGCGTCACCGTCTCGCCGAATTCGTCTACGAAGGATGCATCGAGCGGAATCTGAGCATTGAGCTGTGGGTCGAATCCCACATTGACCAAAGCGGGCGGGAGCCCATTGGAGGACTGGCCAACATTGTCAGGAATCATCTGTGCCCTGCTGCCCGTCAGGCTCGACAGCAGCATCATCAGTCCCGCAAGATAACGTAGTGCGATCATTTCTCCTACTTCTTCTCCGCCCCCGTGGGCAGAACCGGAAAACCTTTCTCCACAATCAATTTCATTGCGTCAGCAACAGGAATCTGCGCTATCCCGCTCTTCTCATCCACCCAACCCAGCTTATTGTTTGCCGCGGTATCTTCCTTCGACATTTCTCGCCAATCGAATTGCGGATCGCTGAGATGTCCAGGCATGCCCTGCAGCCGCGGCTCGGGTGGCAGCGTGGGTCCTGTCTCCCCGCGCGACGGTGGTGGTGAAATGTACTCGGCTTTCCAGTGACGCGTCAGACCTCGATAAATTCCCAAAGTCAGGAAATAGGACAGCACAATAGCAACGCCCAAATAGGCGAGGAATTTCAAAATTGGCGTAGCACGAACGTCCCGCGCCTCAAACGACACGTCTTCATGTTGCGGGGCGTGCCCTGCTTCAGCGGCGTGTTTGTGGTGCTCAGTGCTCATCGTGGGCAAGCGCCTCCGCAAGATTCGGATCTCCCAGTGGCAGCAAGGGCCGCTGTTGGAGGTTCATGGCAAAAAAACCAACCCACAGTCCGATCAGGGCTACCGGAACAACAATATCCAGCCAAGTCGGCAATGCCCGCGTGGTGAATTCCGGCCGTGTCATCCAGAAAAGGTCGATGAGCCTCATTAAGATCATCCACAGGGCAATCTTTGAAACCAATCGTGCGTTCCGCTTCACGTCCTGAGATAACAGCAGTAAGAACGGCAGGGCGAAATGGAAGACCAGCACCATTACTGCCAGAATTCCCCAACCGCCGTTGAGCCGTGTCTGATAGAAAGTGATTTCTTCCGGCTGGTTTCCGGACCAGATGATCAGTAACTGTGAAAAATCAAAATACGCCCACAACATGTTGAACGCGAAAAGCAACTTCCCGAGATCGTGTAGGTGCCGCTTCAGCAACACTCCGGCATAAGGTTCCGAGCCCGAGAGCCAGACCACCACCGCAATCATCAAAGCTATCGCGGAGATCGCCTGCCCTGCCACGAAAATGAAGCCGTAAATCGTCGAAGCCCAGTGCGGTGAGAGCGACATAACCCAGTCGATCGAAGCAAGTGTCATGGCCACTACATATAAAATAATTCCGGGTCCAGCCAGAAGTTTGAAATACCGGCGCAAACCGCGATCTTCTCTGTCGACGTCCTGCCTTCGCGACCAACTGTTGAAGATCCATATCAACGCGGACCAGATCATAAAATAAATCACCGCGCGAACTAGAAATCCACTGGAAGTCAGATATCCCTGCTGGAAGGGAGAGAGCGGTTCTGATTTGCGGTGTTCGGGATCCATCCAGGCACGGTACAGCGAATTCATTCCCAACACTACCGGCACAAACATCAGAATTAATAGCCAGATGTTCTGCGTCGCCGCTTCGAGTGGACGCCGGATGACAATTCCCCAGTCACCCCCGGTCAGATGTTGCAGCATCAACAGGCCGAGCGACCCCAGTGTCAAACCTAAAACCAGCAGGTAGCTAAACAGGTAGGATTGATAGAACTTTTCCGGCGACGTGATCGCCCCGAAGATCGCCACGAGCAGCGCCACGCCCCCGATCAGCCATCCTCCTCTCTGAACGCGGCTGAGGGCTTCAGGCGCCTTATAGTCTTGCGCGTTCATTTCGCGGCTCCTCCAACCTTGAGCTTCTCCCGCAAGTCCGCCGGCAAATCCGCAATTTTGGCATTCCGGCTCAACTGCAAAGCACGGACATACGCGATGATGGCCCAGCGGTCCCGCGGTGGAATCTGCGCCGAATAGCCATACATGGCGCCAAATCCATTTGTCACCACATCGTAGAGGTAGCCGTTCGGCTCCTGCCGCAGCCGTTCCTGGTGATAGCTGGGCGGATGCTTCATACCGCGCACGGCGACCATGCCCAGTCCATCTCCCTGCAAGCCATGACAAGGCGCGCAGAAAATGTCATAGCGTTCTTGCCCCCGTTGCAATAGCTCCATCGTGAGTGGCAACGGAAACACATTGGAATCCTTGGGCACGATCAACCCAGTGTTGGCAATCTCTCCCCGGACAACTGTGTTCTCGACCAGCGGTCTTTCTGACCGCCCGTCCGCGAAAAAGCTAGACGGAGATAACGGGTTTTGCCTCGGCTGATTGGCCATGTCCTGACGGAGGGAGTAGCCACATCCCACCATCCCAATTCCGCACACAGCTAAAACCAGCTCGGTGACGAATGCTGTTCTACTCTTCATTCGAAACCTCGTGCACGTGATGCGCTTCAACGCTCTGCAGAAACTTGGCAGTTTGCGCCAGTTGGAACTTTGCATCGCGTGACTCAATGCACAGGAAGAAACGATCCGTCGATGCGTGGGAGAAGCGCTCCACATTAAACACAGGATGATACGGTTGCGGCAGTCTGTTCAACGCTAGCATGCCAATCACCGCAAATGTCGCCGCTCCCAGAATCGTCAATTCAAAAGTGACAGGAATGAAGGCTGGCCAACTGTTCAATGGTCGGCCACCAATATTAAGTGGATAGGCGATGACCGAGCACCAGTACTGAAGGCCAAACCCCGACAGGCCGCCGCCTACCCCCCCCATGAGTGTTAGCCACGGCACCCCGGTCCGGGGAAAGCCGATAGCGTGTGCCAATCCTTCCACAGGAAACGGGGTGTAGGCACTGATATATTTGTATCCCGCTTCCCGCGCCTTGGTCGCGGCATGCAATATTTGCTCTGGCGTTAGGAATTCGCCCATCACGCCATAGATTGGGGGGTGATGTTCCTTCATTAGCTTTCCTCATCCGATCGTGACTGATGCGCCACGAGTTCCCGCATCTCGGAGATCGCAATTGCGGGCAGAACACGCACAAATAGGAAAATAAGCATGACGAACAACCCGATGGTGCCAAAAAACGTACTGTAGTCCCAGAACGTGGCGGAATAGCGACCCCAGGCTGAGGGCATGAAATCGCGCGTTAGAGAAATCACCACAATGACAAAACGCTCAAGCCACATTCCAACATTGACGACGAGAGACATCACGAAGAGAACGGCAACGTTGCGACGTATCTTTTCGAACCACAGCAGTTGGGGTGTGACAATGTTGCACAAAATCAAGGCAAGGTAGAAATTCGAGTACGGCCCGTGGAGTCGCTGCTTCGCGAGGAATACATCAAACTTGTTGTTGCTGTAAAACGCCATAAAGAATTCCATGGCGTAGCCATAGGCGACGATTAGACCGGTAGCGAGCATGACCTTGGCCATATTCTCCAAATGCCGCATGGTAATGAAATCTTCGAGGCCATACGCTTTGCGGAGCGGTATCGCCAGAGTCAGCACCATGGCGAAGCCGGAATAAATTGCTCCTGCGACGAAGTAAGGGGGGAAAATGGTCGTGTGCCAGCCGGGAACAATTGCGACTGCGAAGTCAAAGCTGACCACCGTGTGCACAGAAAGCACCAGGGGCGTAGCCAGACCCGCGAGCAGCAAATAAGCAGACTGGTAGCGGTGCCAATGATGCGCCGAGCCACGCCAGCCCATCGATAAAATCCCGTAGATCACCTGTTGCGTTCTGTTTTTCGCGCGATCTCGCAGCGTCGCCAGATCCGGCAACAACCCCACGAACCAGAACAACAGCGATACCGTGCCGTACGTGGACACCGCAAAAACGTCCCAGATTAGCGGGCTGCGGAATTGCGGCCAGATTCCCATCGTGCTCGGGTACGGCATCATGTAATACGACATCCACGGCCGCCCGGTGTGAATGAGCGGAAAAATACCCGCGCAGGCCACGGCAAAGAGCGTCATCGCTTCCGCAAAGCGGTTAATCGAGGTTCGCCATTTCTGATTCAGCAGAAATAGAATCGCGGAGATCAGCGTGCCGGCGTGGCCGATGCCGATCCACCACACAAAATTTACAATCGCAAAACCCCAGCCAATAGGAACGTTGATGCCCCAGATTCCAACGCCTTTTATGATTAGCCATGCCAGCGACCCAAACAACATCATGACCACGGTAAAACTCACCGCGAATCCCGCAATCCATCCCATACTCGGTGGACGCGTCAAAACGACTGCGGCAATTTTGTCCGTAACCGATGCGTAGGTATGCCCGGGTTCCAGAACGGGGTCCAGTCGTCGGATTTCTGAGATATCCCCGGGAGGCGGCGTAGAGCTCATGCCTTCTCCAAATTCGAATTCGGGTTGCGTACCGCCGCGAGATACGTTGTGCGGGGCCGCGCATTGATTTCGCCCAGAATCGAATAATTTCTTTGCTGCGCTTTCAGCTTGGCCACACGGCTGTTCGGGTCATTGGCGTTTCCAAACACAATGGCTTCCGAGGGACAGGCTGATTCGCAGGCGGTCACAATCTCTCCATCACGAATAGGGCGGTTCTGCTTTTCCGCTTCAATACGGACATTGCTGATTCGCTGCACGCAATAGGTACACTTTTCCATGACGCCGCGGCTGCGCACCGTTACTTCCGGGTTACGCAGCAATTTCAGTTGCGGCGTCTCCCAGTCCTGAAAACGCAGGAAGTTGAATCGCCGCACTTTGTAGGGGCAGTTGTTGGAGCAATAACGAGTGCCAACGCAGCGATTATAAACCATGTCATTCAAGCCTTCCGCGCTGTGCGCAGTAGCACCCACAGGGCACACCTGTTCGCAGGGCGCGTTTTCGCATTGCATACATGGCACGGGTTGGAAAAATGTCTCAGGATTATCGAGCGATGGATTGTACGAAGAAGGGTCGTTGGTCGGCGACTCCGCCTTGTAATAACGGTCGATGCGAATCCAGTGCATTTCGCGCCCGCGCATCACCTGATCCTTGCCCACTACCGGAATGTTGTTTTCTGCCTGACAGGCCACCACGCAAGCGCTGCAGCCATTGCACTTGTTCAAATCTATCCCCATGGCCCAGGCATGTCCCGGATAGGCAAACTCTTTATAGAGCGAATCTTCTTTTTTCGGTGCTTCGACGCCTTCATGCGCAAACGCAGGATTTTTCTTGTACTCTTCCAGCGTACCAGTGCTCAGAATTTGTCGGCCTTCCATATTGAAGTGATATTGGGTGCAAGCGAGCGGATAGGTCTCTCCCGTCGCCGTTAACTTTCCGTCCGCCGCTATCCACAACTTGTCCGAAGTCCGGACCACATAGGCATTGAATCCCTTATTCGTGCCGGTATAACCAGCGTGCGTCCGTCCGTAACCCAGCGGAAGAACCACCGTATTTTCCGCTTGGCCCGGCAACGTCCACGCCGCTGCCGTCACTTTGCTCCCGTTCAGCGCAACATCCACCAACGCCGATCGAATCTGCCCGTGCTCACCGCCTCGCGCCGCCACTTTATGCGCCAAATCCATCCTCTGTGCCAACTTTGGACTCACCAGCGCCGCATTGTCCCATGTCAGTTTCGTTACTGGTTTCGGCAATTCTTGGAGCCAACCGTTGTTCGCGTACCGTCCATCATGCACTGTCGGATCTGGCCTAAAAATAATCTCGATCTGATCCGCAGGTGACGCCTTAAACGTTGGCAAACTTGCTGCACTCCACTTCAATTCCGGCGTGATTGGTGCAAATTTTGTCCCGGGAATTACTCCATCGTTCAGCCACTTCCTCCAGCCCACATCAATTGGAGATTCCAGATGCGCAGAAGCTTCTGTCCAGTATCCCCGCACCGCATCGTAGTCAGGCATTCCGGGTTTGTCACTGAACGCCGCCAGCAGATCATGAGCGGAACGCGTGTAGTACAGCGGCGAAATCAGCGGCTGGACAATACTGGCTGTGCCGTCAAAAGCACGCGCATCGCTCCAGGTCTCCAGAAAATGCGATTCAGAAATGTGCCACTTGCAGTAAACCGAGGTCTCGTCGTAATACGGGCTTAAATGAATACTGGTATGTACCTTCGCCAGTTTTGCCGCGAAATCAAAATCATGTGGGGCGTCGTAGACCGGATTGCCACCCAGAATCAAGATCAGGTCCACTTTTCCGCGCGCGATGTCCGCACAAAGGTCCCGCAACGATTCGGCATTCCCTGCAGGCGCTGCCTCGACTTGTTCCGTGTAATATAAGGTCGTCCCGACATTTCCCAGTTTCGCATTAATTGCATGCGCTAACGCATGTACCGCGGGTGGTTGGTGTTCTCCTGCCACAACCAGCGAAGCGCCCCGCTCATTCTGTAGATCCGCCGCAACGGTCTCAAGCCACTTCGCAGCCTCGCCCGAGAGTGCAACGGCGCTGGCGATTCCCAATTTTCCAGCCAGTGCTCGGGCAAAAAGCTCAACATCACTGGCTCGCAAAGGCAGACGGTGGTCCGCTGTAGAGCCAGTCACGCTCGGCGTTGGTTCCACCACATACAGTCGATTCAGAGAATCATACACGCCATCCAGATTGCGGCGCCGAGCAAACTGTTTGGCGTATGCGATATGGCCTGGCCCACTCCCCAGAAAATCTGAATCCAGCGACAAGATCACGTTCGCCTTGCCCGGCACATACACCGTATTTACAGCCCGGCCAAAAGCCAACTTCGCCCCTTCGCTTCTGCCATCTCCCGCCGCCGGTTCCCATTGATGCCATTTCGCCTGGGGATAGGACGCCAGTAACTTATGAATCTGAGAAACTAACGTCGGAGAATTTACACTTCCCGTCAAAATCCGAAAATTTTCGCCGCTAGTCGCCTTCACCTCGGTCGTCAAGGCCTGGGCTGCGTCCAAAAATGCCGACCACGACCGAATTTCGCCTGTATACATCACTGTTTGGGCTCGGTCCGGGTCGTACAGATTCAATATGGACGCCTGCACGAATGCGTCCGTCGACCCCAGGCTCGATGGATGATCGGGGTTCCCTTCAATCTTCGTTGGCCGGCCCTCATGACTCTCGACCAGCACGCCAACCGCATCACCCACGAAGGGCATCGCCGTCGCGTAAAAATTCGGACGGCCCAGCACCATTCCATCCGGCTGCTTCACATACGGCGTAATATGTTCTTCATCTGGACGCCCGCAGCCTGCCATTCCCGCTAGCGCCAGCGAAGCGCCCATCAACTTCAGAAAATCGCGCCGGTCCACTGCGTCGTCCCATTCCGAAGCCTGCCGCGGAAATTCTCGATGCAACAGTGCATCAAAATGCGGGTCGTCCGCCAGCTCTTCCAGTGTCCGCCAGTACTCTTTTCCTGATTTTTCTTTTAGTTTTTCTCGTATCGCGGAAAGGTCCAGTTTAGTTTCCTGCAGCGTCGTACCCGCGACATCGTCCTCATGCTCGTGCTCATGACCATGAGAAGCCGTCACGCTAGACTCGCCTCGCAGGATTGGCAGCAATTTCTCTTTGTTTGGCAGATCGTTCATGGCATCCATTATCGATGACACGTCGAACAACTTGTCAGCTCGGCTGTCGTTCGAAGCTTGTACTCCGCTGCGAGTTTTTTTCCTTCCTCTTCCTGGTTCGCGCCTGCCTTCCAGTCCATGTTGTAAATCTGATCACGTTGGCGCAGGTTCTTCTCCGGATTCCGATGGCATTCCAGGCACCATTCCATGGTCAATGGCGATGCTTGAAAGACCAGAGGCATTTCGTTCACTGTACCGTGGCAGGAAGAGCACCCTATGCCTTTGTTAATGTGAATGCTGTGGTTGAAATAGACGTAATCCGCCAGGCGGTGCACCTTCACCCATTCAATCGATTCATTGGTCCTATAACTTTCGCGAACCGGTTCCAGGTACCCCACGTTGTTAAATAGCACCGAATGGCAATTCATGCAGGTTTTCGTTGGCGGGATTCCCGCATAAGCAGAAGTCTCCACGCCAGTATGACAATACCGGCAGTCGATGCCCTCGTCCCCTACATGGTGTTTATGGCTGAATTGCACAGGTTGATCGCGGGTCACCCGTTGGTTCGTGAGGTAGGGTGACCTCGCCACGACCAGCACTCCTGCCAACGCGAGACCGACAAGAAAGACCACCGCGAACAAACTAAACCGCGAGATGAAATTAAAACTGCGATGGAAAATTTGTGCCATGTCAGCATTACGCTTGAGCGGTCAAATCCCCGATCGGTTGTCCCTTTCGGAGTTGTTTCCGTTCTTAAAACCGGATAGCGCCTCTCCCGGATCACCCAGCGACCGATTAGTTTCCGACAATTTTTCTGGGAATGCAACCTGAAAGCACACTTCTCTCTTGCGTTGAAAAGCGGACGGCGAGTTTTGAACTCTCTGTTTCATTCGAATGTTCCGAGCGGATGCTGCGGACTGTTTCATTTCCTGCAGATCGTTGCAAAACACTTACTACTTCTTCTTCATCGCCTTCATCTTGTGCTCGGTTTGCATTCCGATTCGCCAATTCCGTGGTTCCTCTTCAATTAGTTTTATTTATATCTCCCTCCAAAACATCGACTCTTGCTCATACTTCTTCTGATTGCTATTCTTACTATGTCTCCTGCCGTTTCATCGCGGAGCCTACCCTGCTTCGGTTCTCCGAAGCAGCCTTTCACACCGCTGGGGCGTGGTCCAACTGGTAGGACACCTCACTGTTAATGAGGACGGTGAAGGTTCGAATCCTTCCGCCCCAGCCAACTTCATTTAAATCTCCTTCGCAACTGCGCTATTTCGTGGTATTGCCATGTTCGCTGCCAATGTAGAAAGTTTTCAACCACATGGGCATCTCGACTGTGGATTTACCTGTTGACATGGCTGACATTCGGGGATTTCATGTGCAGGGCGAGTCGGGGAAATCCTTATGAACAAACGAACCTTTATGAAGTTTCTCGCGGCCATTGCTGCAAATCGTCTCATCGCTCCCATGTTTACCATGGCGACTAACGATCCCCTCAAGAATTGGGCCGGTAACCTCGTCTACAGCACTGAGGATCTCGTCAGCGCCAACTCTCTTCAGCAGGTTCGTGATTATGTCAAGCGAGAAAGTAATCTCAAGGTGGTCGGGACCCGGCACTGCTTCAACACCATCGCCGACAGCACGCATCATCTGTTGTCTCTAAAAAGTATGGACCGGATCGTTGAGCTGGATACCCACGCTTCGACGGTCACCGTTAATGCCGGCATTACCTATGGCCAACTGTCTCCCTATCTGCACAGCAAGGGATACGCCCTGCACAATCTTGCGTCTCTCCCGCATATTTCGGTGGCCGGTGCGTGCACCACTGCCACGCATGGTTCTGGCGAGAAAAATGGAAACCTGGCAACCGCCGTGGCCGCACTGGAATTCGTCAATGCTTCGGGCGATGTGATTGAGTTATCCAGGCAAAAGGACCCACAGACGTTTCCGGGCGCGGTCGTAGGCCTGGGCGCCTTGGGCGTCATCACAAAGATCACCTTAAGTCTCCAACCCACATTTCTGGTTCGCCAATACGTTTACGAAAATCTGCCGTTCTCCGAATTCAAGAAGAACTTCGACGCCATTGAGGCTAGCGCCTACAGCGTTAGCTTGTTTACCGACTGGCAGAAGCAGCGCATGAGTGAGGTTTGGATCAAGAGTCGCGTTGAAACCGGGCAGTCGTTTGACGCGGCGGCGACTTTCTTTGGCGCCAAACGCGCCACCAAAAACCTGCATCCCATCTTGGAGCTCTCCGCGGAAAATTGCACCGAACAATTGGGAGTGCCCGGCCCGTGGTACGAAAGATTGCCACATTTCAAAATGGGTTTTACGCCCAGCGCTGGTAAGGAGCTTCAGTCGGAATATTTCGTGCCGCGCGAGCACGCTGTGGAAGCCATCCTGTCCATCGAACGACTGCGCGACCAAATCACTCCGCACTTGCTCATCTCTGAAATCCGCGCTATTGCTGCCGACGACCTATGGATGAGTCCCTGTTACCAACAGCCCTGCGTCACAATCCATTTCACATGGAAGCAGGACTGGCCTGCGGTCAGCGAGCTTCTTCCTGTAATTGAAAGAGAACTCGCTCCCTTTCACGCCCGCCCGCACTGGGGGAAACTTTTCACCACATCCCCAGCAGCGCTAAAATCCATCTACAAGAAATTGCCCGACTTTACCAGGTTGGCTGGCACGTACGATCCGCGCGGGAAATTCCGCAACGATTTTCTCAGCACGAACATTTTTGGCGCCTGACAAACGATCTCTGCTTGACACGATGTTAACCCTTCTGCGTTGGCAGCCCAGCAGAAACCCATCCTTTCCATCCTCCGTCCATCGATTCCACGTTCGTATATCCCATTTTCTGCAGGTTTTCCGCGCTCAAGGCGGAGCGAAATCCCCCTCCGCAGTACAAGATCATCTTCGTTCCGGAATCCGGCACTTTTGCTTCTATGTCTCGCTCGATGATTCCTTTGCCCAGATGGATTGCTCCTGGAAGGTGTCCAGACGCCCATTCGCTTTCTTCGCGAACATCCACAAGCACAAACTTCTCACCCGCATCCAAGCGCCGCTTCACATCGCTCACATTCGTTTCCTTTATCTTCTTCTTCGCGTCGTTCACTAACGCCAGAAATTTCGGTGCGTGCGCCATTTCGTCCTCCCTGATCTCTGTTCTCTCCCACTCACTCTAAGCCAAAACTCTGTTCGCTTCAAAACAATAGGGCGCTCCATCTTCGGAACGCCCTCTCTTTCTCACTCTTTGCAGTCTCGCTTGACTTCGTCTACTCGGCCTTCTTCCCAAATGACCGTACCAGATTCACCAGGTTCCACCGTACTTCTTCCTTCGTTCGGTCACCCTCGCCGCCTGTCATTTTCCCTTTTCCGTTCGTGATGATGTAAAACAGCTCGCCATCAGACATCTTTGCGATGGTGCTGGCATCGCGCCAATCGTGCAGACCCAATTTCATCTCCACCGCAAGGTCGCCTTTCCCGTCTCCATCTTTTCCATGGCACATCGCGCAGTGATATCCGTACAACTTGGTTACCGACGCTATCCCTTCCGGTGTCGATTTCACCGGATTTCCTTTCGCCGCTGCGTCGGCAGGCACTGGGGCGGGTACGGGCTCCGCCGCCTGGGCTTCCTTCGGTTTGGCTTTTGTATCTTGTTGCTGCGCAAGGACGGCGCTGAAGCTGACAAGCAGCAAAATCCCACTTAATGTGATCAATACACGGCGCATACATACCCCCTGTTACGAACACTCTATGTGAAGCGAGATCTCTAGTTGGAGCGAGGTAAAGCGTTTCTAGCCCAATTCTACGCCTGCGCAGGCCCTAACAGAAGCTTATCCGCGCTCCCATGCACGCATCCAGTATAGGATCGCGCACGTTGCGGTATTGTGCGCCGTGTCACAGCTTCGCGTTGCTTGTAGCACTCCGCAAAATGCCTCTCACTCGGCATCCGCTTGAGGCATTGGCACTATTGCTATCTCTTCCCGCCACAAATGGGGCGGATTCCCGTATGCGCGTCCGCAATCCGTCAATCGACGCCGGCAATGAATTCGACGTCGCGCCTTTTTTCACATAGATCAATAACGCCGCTTCACCGGGCGAATCAACGCTGGAGGTAATCCCCACTCCCAGGACGTCGCCATTTTTCAACAATTCTGGTGCGTGGGCCGAATGGGCCGTTTTCGCTCGTTCCATCTCGCCTGCGCGTAAATCGTAAACCAGTTGTGGCGCGGCCAATCCTTCCAGCATCTGCATCGTCTCCTCCGGCGACAACAATCCGCGGTAGTTCCACGCTTCTCCTTCAATCACGCGCGTTCGAACTCCGTCCACGCTTTGCGGAATCACTGCCTGCGTGCTTCCGCGAGTCACAAACAGTAGAATCGCTGCCTGGCGGGGATTGTCATAGCTGCGGCCTAGTCCAATCGCATGCACTGCCGCGTTTGCCAACAACTCCGGGGCTCGCACATCACGCACCGTTGACGCCGCGCGCATCGATTCAGCCGCCACCTGTGCTTGCGGAGCAACGACCGCGGATTGCGTCGCGGTTGGCAGCGTGCATCCAATCACCTGGTGGCCGGAAACCGTACCCACAAAGGTCGGCGTCGCATTCCCCGTTCCCGGAAACGCCGCCAGTACCTCACTCACTGGATTTCCCACCGTATCCGTGTCCGAGCCTCCGAACAAAAGAGCCACCGGGTCCGCCGTACTCTGCGTCACGATCAGCGAACCCGAATCACCGCCTGCACTGAAATTTCCTCCGGAAATCGCAACAAGGTTCGTATAACTCACCGTGTAGGCCTTCGTTGTGTCGCCACAGTGCCGGAAGTAATCCACATTCGCGGCAAGATTTGTCCCCAGCACCGTCGAGCACGTCAATCCAGTTGTCCTTCCGCTCTTGGCTACCGCCTGGCCCACCGTTGCCGCGACTCCCGTTCCTGCATGAGGCGCTCCGGGGTCTGGCGTGCCGTTCCTTTGCGTCGCTCCCAATAGCAGAATGTTTCCGCTCGCATCCACTTGTCCATTCACGATTTGTGCCAATGCCGCATCCACTTTCGGATTCGGCCCTGTTTCCAGGTTGAAAAATTCAGACAGGTTCGCAACCGTCGATGTTCCCGTCGTTGTGCAAGTAGTCGGTGAGTCGAGCATTCCGGGTTGGCTGATTGGGTCTCCCACAATCCCGCTGTCGCTCTTGGCCAGCACGTGATTGTTGCTCAGGATGTATTGAGTACCGTTGCGCACCACCAGCGATCCCAGCGTCCCTCCGCAACAGAAATTGTTGTTTGTGTCGTTTACGTTTCCTCCGGATGTTCCCAACTTCACGGCGCCACTTTGCGGGTTCTTATTTGGAGATGAAACCGTGACCGTCGCCGAAGCAACCAGGTTGCTGTTCGCCTGCGAAATAGCTGTGACCGTCACTGTCGTCACTGTGCTATCACCATTCCCGTCTGACTTGGTGGGCACACCACTCGGCGCCAGGTACGTTCCAGTGCTGGAAATGTATCCCGTCGCCAAACTTCCTCCGGCAGTCCCGTTCACTTGCCATGTCACGCTGGTGTTCGTTTCTCCTGTCACGGTGGCCACAAATACTTGTGTCCCGAAGACTGGCACCGTTGCTGATAATGGCGCGACGGCGATGCTACCTGCTGGATTGCCCCCGCCACCGCCGTGCTTATAATCATTCGGACCGCTGCAAGCAGCCAGCCACAATCCAGCAACTAATATCGAGATGCACGTATTGCTTCGAGGCATGAGATCTCCCGGCGGTGAACTATCGTGCTCAGGCTAGCACTTGGGATTTCCGGCAGGCTGTGAACGATTTCCGAACTTGCCGTATCTGCTTCCTGCTCTTTAGGACAGGTTTCCTCGCACGGCGGACCACTCTCGCTAACTTCCTCAATCCAAGTCTCGCCAATTCGGCCCCACGCCGACCTCCACCACCAGAGGCACAATTAGTTTGTGCACGCCTTCCATCTCTTCCTTCACCAATTCCTCCAACTTCGCGCGCTCTTTCTCCGGCACTTCAAACAGCAGCTCATCGTGTACCTGCAGAATCATCCGCGAAGCCAGTTTTTCTTTTGCCAATCGCTTATCAATCGCGATCATCGCTAGCTTGATCAAATCGGCCGCGGTTCCCTGCAACGGCGAATTCAACGCCGTGCGTTCCGCAAAATTCCTTAACTGCATCTGCGAAGCATTAATTTCGGGTATCGGACGGATCCTCCCGAACAGCGTCTTCGCCACGCCGGTCTTTCGCGTCTCCACCAGAATGTTGTCCAGATAATCCTTCACCCCGCGATAGCGTGAGAAATACGCATTAATAAATTGTGCCGCCTCTTTCTGCGGAATTCCCAACTGTCGCGCCAACCCAAACGCCGACAACCCGTAAATAATCCCGAAATTGATGGCTTTTGCCGCCCGCCGGTGCTCTCCCGTTTGTCCCAGCGGTCCTACGCCAAACACTTCCTGCGCCGTTCTCGCGTGAATATCTTCGCCGTTGCGGAATGCCTCCACCAGCACCGGGTCGCGCGAAAAATGGGCCATGATTCTTAATTCAATTTGCGAATAATCCGCCGATAGCAGCACTTTCCCTTTATCCGCCACGAACGCCGCGCGAATCTCCCGCCCTAGCTCGCTTCGGACCGGAATGTTTTGCAGATTCGGATCGCTCGAGCTCAGCCGTCCCGTCGCAGTTCCCGTCTGGGACAAACTCGTATGCAGTCGCCCGGTTTCCTTGTGAATCAATTTCGGCAGCGCATCCACATACGTCGATTTAAGCTTTGCAATCTCACGGTACTCGATCACTTTTCTCGGCAGTTCGTGCTGGTCAGACATCTCTTCCAAAATGTCCGCCGCCGTTGAGCGTACTTTCCCTCTTCCCCTTCGCGTCGGTGGTTGCAGATTCAGCTTGTCAAAAAGGATCTCCGCCAGTTGCGTTGGCGAATTCACATTGAACTCTGATCCTGCCAGGTTCCAGATCTCTTTCTCCAGGCGCCGCACCTCTTTTTCCATCGACTGCGACATCTTTTCCAGCGCCTTCGGATCCACGCGAATCCCAACGCGCTCCATTTCCGCCAGCACTGACGCCAATGGCAAATCAATTTGCTCGTATAACTCCAGTAACTTCTGCTCTTCTAGCTGAGCCCGCAAAGAAGGCCCAAGTTTCTGCAGGTAGTCCGCTCGCTCCCCCGCTCCTCCGCCCATCGGCACATTAAATTGCCGGAAAACAACGTCCACAAAATTGTGGTTCGCCGTCGTCGGCTTTAGTAAGTACGAATACAATTGCGTCGCGTGCTCGATTCCTTCCGCTTTTCCCCCAAGCAAATGGAAGAGTTTCGGGTCGTGCACAATTTTTCGCCGCTTCTTGTCCCGCAGCACAGGCTCCAGTGCCTTCAGCACCTCGCCCTTTTCGTCCGCCCAGATCGCGCGCCCTTCGCCCTCTCCCGAAGAAACTTCTACAGACACCACAGGCGTCCCGAATCCCTCCGATTCGCGTTCTTCCGTATCCAAATTCAGCCACAGGGCCAGCGCGTTCTTCACCGGCACTTTTCTCAAATACTCTCGAAATTCTTCTACGTTCCCAAACTGTTTGTAGTCTTTCTTCTCCGCTGACTCTTCGCCCATTTTCGTGCCCAGCGTACCTGTAATGTCCTCTCCTTCGCTCGCCGCCGCGCCCGTTGCCAACAACTCTTTCAACAACGAATTGAATCCCAGTTCGCGATACAGCACGCCTAGCGCCGCGGCATCCGGCTCACGCACCAGCAACTGATTCAAATCCAGCGGCAGCGGCACGTCCGTCTCAATCGCCGCCAGTTTCTTGCTCATCATCACCTGCTCAAACTGCTGCTGCAGCGCTTCGCGATATCTTTTATTCGTGACCTCATCGGCATGTTTCAGCGCGCTCTCTACGTTTCCATATTTTTGGATCAACTCCGTCGCGCCCTTCTCTCCAATCCCTTTCGCACCAGGAATGTTGTCCACCGTGTCGCCCAGCAGCGCCATCAGGTCGACCACCTTGTTCGGCGGTACTCCCAGTATCTCTTCCACTTTTTTCTCATCAACGATTACGTCGGCCTTCGCTCCGCCCGACCCCGTTCTCAGAATGCGCACGCCCGGTGTTACCAGCTGCATCATGTCCTTGTCGTTGGAAATCACCAGCACATCCAGCTTTTGATTTGCCGCCTGCTTTGCCATTGTGCCGATTACATCATCGGCCTCGAACCCGTCGAATTCCAATATCGGCAGCCGCATCGCTTCGCACAGCCGCCGCACATACGGCAACTGCACTTTCATCTCATCCGGCATCGGCTGCCGCTGAGCCTTATATGCCTCGAATAATTTGTCGCGAAACGTCGGCTTGCTGGTATCGAACACAATCCCGATGTAGTCTGGTTTGTAATCCTTCAGCAATCGCCTCACGATATTTGAAAACAGGAAGGGTACTTTTGAGGGGATTCCGCTCGGTGCATTCATGCGCATCATCGGGGCATAAAACGCCCGGTAGGCATGCGCCATTGCATCGACTAGAAACAGTTTCTTCGTTGTTTGCTCTTTCGCAGCCATCGCGCGAGTATACAGGACCGCTCTGGCGTGCGGCAGTCCCACCGCCGGCTCTAGCCTCCTGGTAAATGCCGAACCCGGTTTCCTACCGACCAGATCATAAATCAGCTAAATGGGTTCGGTGTTTATGGGGCCAGGGCTTCAGTCTCGGCATAAGACATTGAATTGGGCCTTAGCCCCTGATGATTCCGCGCTTCTTGAATTCATTTTGGGAGCACAGCGCTAACTTACAATCCCTAGCGGCCTTGCCACTTCCGCCAGAATATCTGCCGCTTTCAACAAGTGCTCTCTCTTATGCGCTGCGCTCACAATCGCACGCAGCCGCGCTTTTCCTTCCGCTACAGTCGGAAACCCAACTGCCGGCGCGAACACTCCTGCATCAAACAATTTCCTCGAGAACTCAAATGCCTTGGCCGCATCTCCCACGTGAAGCGGAATAATTGGCGTCTCGCTGGCCTTGAATTGAAATCCTCGCTTCTTCAATTCGCGTTTAAAATGTTTTGTGTTCGCCCACAACTTCTTAACCAGTTTCTCGCCTTCCGGTGAATCCAGCAGAGTGAACGCTGCGGCACAGGCCGCCGCCGTTGCTGGTGGATGCGAAGTCGAAAACAAAAATGGCCTCGCGCGCAAATAGAGAAAATCGATCAAGTCCCGCGACCCGCACACATATCCGCCCATCGATCCAATCGCCTTGCTCAACGTTCCTACTTGAATATGCACGCGCCCGTGGCAATTAAAATGATCAATTGTTCCGCGTCCGCCGCGTCCCAGTACGCCGGAAGAATGCGCGTCATCCACCATCATTATGCAATTGTATTTTTCCGCCAGGTCGCACAACTGTGATAGCGGTGCGATATCCCCATCCATCGAAAACACGCCATCCGTGATAATCAGTTTCTTCCCAGGAAACGCAGCGTGTTCCTGCAAAATCCGTTCGCAATCCGCCACATCCTTGTGCTTGAATACCTTGATCGTAGCCCTAGACAGACGCGCTCCATCAATAATCGACGCGTGGTTGAGTTCGTCCGAAATAATCAGATCTTCCTTGCCCAGCACCGCCGAGACCGTGCCTGCATTTGCCGTGAATCCCGATTGAAACACGACGCAAGCTTCCACCTTCTTGAATTTTGCAATCTGCTCTTCCAGATCCATGTGGATCTTCATCGTGCCTGCGATCGTTCGTACCGCGCCCGCGCCCACACCCAATTTCTTCACTGCATCGAGCGAGGCCTTTCGCAGCCTTTTGTCCGACGCCAGTCCCAGATAGTTGTTTGACGCCAGATTGATGACTTCGCGCCCATCAAACACGCACAATGGCTTTTGTTCGCCTTCCAGTACGCGCAGTTTCGGCGCCACCCCCTTCGCCCGCAAGTCCGCCAGCGTTTCGCTCACATACTGCAATGGATTCTGTTTCGTATTCTCTGCCCCGGATTCACTCATCGTCTTCTCCGACCCTGTGCTCTCTGCGCCGCTTACCACTGTGCCCTCTGTGTTAAGTCTTTTCTTGTTTGGGTTATTTCTTCATCCCATTCGGGTACAACAGAATCTTACCCGCCAATCCGCCCTGCAATTTCGCAAACGCCGCTTCGAAACTTTCCAGTTCCATTCGTTCACCGAACAACGGTTCCAGATTGACGCGCCCCGCCTTCAGCAGCGCGGTCATCTGCACCCAAGTCCCATACATTCGCCGCCCGTAAATCCCCTGCACTGTCGCGCCCTTGAAAATCACGTCCTGCACTAGATCCAGTTGCACGGCCTCTGTCGGTATACCCAGCAGCGAGGCTCTTCCGCCCGCACGTAGCGCTTTGAAGCCCTGTTGAATTGCTGCCGGATGTCCGCTCATCTCTAGCAGCACATCCACTCCGGTTCCACCCGTGGCTTCCAGAATCTTCTTCACTACATCTTCTGCCACCGGATTCAATACAAAATCCGCACCCATTTCTTTCGCCATTTTTCGGCGGTGTTCATTGGTCTCCGTCGCGAACACCGTTGAACTTCCGCACGCCTTCGCCACGGCAATCGACATCAATCCAATCGGCCCGCAGCCCGTCACGATCACCGTCTGTCCGGCAATCGCCCCGGCCAGCACCGTATGCACTGCGTTGCCTAGCGGATCCAAAATCGCGCCGTAGTGTTCTGGAATCGCAGGATCCAGCTTCCAGATATTTGGCGCTGGAATCTTCACGAACTCCGCGAACGCCCCATCTTGATCGATCCCGATAATCTTCAGATTCTGGCAGATGTGCGCTTCACCCAACCGGCACTGGTGGCAATGACCGCAGTTCACATGCATCTCTGCGCTGACAAAATCTCCCACCTTCACCGCGTCCACTTTTTCGCCTACTTGCTCCACCACGCCGCAAAACTCGTGCCCCAGCGTTACCGGCGGCCTTATCCGTCCCTGTGACCACCGATCCCATCCATATATGTGCAGGTCCGTTCCGCAAATCGACGCGGCCTTCACTCGCACCAGGACATCTCCCGGCCCGATTGATGGCACCAGCACCGTTTCCATCTGCAAACCCTTCGCCGCCGCCGTCTTCCGCAAAGCCTTCATCGTTGTGGCCATCAACCCGCGCTCCCGCTCGTTCTAGTATCGTCTCTTACCAACTTTTCCAGCTTCCGTCTTGAGTAGGGGCGGCTTTACGCCGCCTGCTTGGATTGCTTTGGTGGCACAGTCATTCCTGGCTGTGCTCTTGCGATTATCTAATTGCTTCCCAATTCCGTTTCTACAATTTCGATTCCCTAACCCTGCACCAATCCCAGATGCTAGCACATCAACATAGTCCACTTCAGTGTACCCCCGACCGTGACTTGTCATCCTGAGCGAGGTGACCCGATCTTTATTCTTCGCCCGCATTCTGGCGCATCGGGTCACGCAGTCAGGATCTCACCTCACCGGGGTCCTTAGTTCACTTCACCACGTCCACCACCCCAATCTCCTCCAGCGCCTTCAGATACTCCAAAACCATCTCCAAAGGCACCGGCCCATATTCCGCCGAGACGGCATCCCGAATCTCCTGCGCATTTTTCTGCCCATCTGCAAAATTCAAAACTTCATACGCGTATTCTTCGCCCCCACCCCACAATCCCGAGTACTCCAGCAACTTCGGCCGAGTCGCATGCCCCCGCTTTGCCCACTCCACCTCGAAGTAGTCGTATCCAAACACCCCCATCGGTCCCCTAATACTGGTCGTCCGTCTGAATTTAGGCTCACCGATGGGTGTTAGGCTTCTCGATTTGTGTTTTCCAATGTCGAGATCAATCTTCCATTTGGGCCCACCATCCCCAAACCACGACTGAGACGAGTTTGCCACCCCACGTTCAAAGAGCTGCCAACTCCATAGCAAGTCTTCGGTATCAGACGAGGAAAAATACAACGATCGAAGACGAGTTTGATAATTCCGTCGCATTCTTCCCTCCGGATCAAGCAGAGTTATTCTTAAAAAGTCATCTCGGTCGTTGATCCTCGCCAAAAAATATCCACTCGCCGCCCCAATAAACGCCGCCCTCTTCAATTTCGTCGGATCAATATTTGCCGCCGTATCGAAATTCGTGTGGATAAACCGGTCCGGCCAATCATTCATGTAAATCGCCGGTATCCCGAACGACGAATCCTGATACACGTCGTGATCGCTCCCCATCGAGTAAGGCGAATACTCCGCCCGCAACGGCTCCCGCCCGCCCTCCGGCGCCACCAGCGAATACTCGGCTTTCCCCGTCGCCGCAAACTCGTAGCTCTCCTCATTCACCCACTCCGCAAACGCCCACGCCAAATCATGCACAAAGGACGGCAAACTCATCGGCCCCCGCGTCACATGAAACACCGCCTTCGTCTCCGGCCCTCCCCCCACCATGTCCATGTGCACGACCGCTTTAATCCGCTTCGCCATTTCAGGCTTCGCATTCAGTAGCGCCATCGTCCCTTCAATTTCCGGGGGAAGCACAAACCGAATCGTCCGCGCCGGGCGAACCAGCTTTCCACCATCAATTAGCTTGTTCAGTGTCCGCGCTACTTCCAGAATCGCCACGCATCCACTGGCGTTGTCATTCGCCCCCGGCCTCTGATGATCCAGATGGCACGAAAAGACGATCTCCTCCTCCTTCAACTTCGGATCGGCCCCGGGAATCGTTGCCGTCACCACCTCATAATTCCCAGCATGCTGACCCGCCCTCACCACCGCATGGAGTTGAATCTTTTCTACTTTTTCCAGTCGCGACTGCAACGTCCGCGCCGTCCGCAACGACACCATGAACCCAAACGTCTTGTTCACCGAAAATGTTTCCAGATGCCCCCATCGGATCGCATCCAGATTTTCTCCCGACCACGCCGTCTTCTGGTTCTGCGCGTAACTCACAATCCCTACCGCTCCGAATTTTCCCACTGCCAAATCCTGTACCAATCCCGGCTGCGCGCTAACCAGCACAATCTTTCCCTCGACCTCTTTCCGCGCGTAATCGCTCTCCTTCGTCCCTTCGCCCACATCCACCAACTCCGCTATCACTTCCGCGCTCTCACTGTCCTCCGCCAATACCACGGGCTCTGCTTCATAACTTCCCAGCTTCAGCGAATCCACTCCATTTTTCACTTCCCACAATTCCGCAAACTCCGCATCCCAAGCTGGCCGCGACCTCTGCGTCCCATAGAAAATCTTTCCATCCGCCGGAAATTGCAAAATCACAACAGCGCTCAATCCATAGGCTCGCAAACGTTCCGCCACCAACTCTGCCGCCTCATGAAATCCTTTCGACCCGCGCTGCCGGTGAAACCGCGCAATCCCCTCCAGATTCCGCTTCGCTGTCTCTCCACTAATTTCATTCGCCAGCGTCGCCACATCTCTCTCCGCCAGCAGGGGCGGTTTCTGTCCCCAAGCCCCCGAACCCATCGTCATTCCAGCCGCCACTACCACCACCGCAATCCTCTTCATCGCTCTCCTCTTCTCTGCGACCTCTGCGTCTCCACTCTTCCTTCTGCGTTAATGCTTTTCTTTGAATCCCCAGCTCCCGCCACAAACTTTCCACCAACCAAAAAAGTGTCATCCTGGGCGGAGTAACCCGGCTTTTCTTCCGCGCCGCCCTTCCAGCGCGTTGGGCTGAGTGGTCAAAAGATCTCAGCTATACCCGTTCCGCTAATCAAAACACATGATCGTTCCAAATTAGTTCTTCGCCTTCCCCATCATCCCCACTATCGGCTCCTTCTTATTCAACTTCGCCGCCTCTATAATCAACTTCTTCAGCTCTGGTCTCTTCAGATCTTCGAGCGTCCGCAACTTCACGTGCCGCAAATTCTTTCCCGTGCCCTCCAGCAATTCCGCCGGATCCTTCAACGCCGTGCCGCGCAAAAATCCGAACGTCACATGATTCTTCCCGACCATGAAGAGACACATCGGCCCGTTCGACTCAAACGTAGGAATCCTCCACGAATTCACCGATTCCTTCGTTCCCGCCACCGTTTTCTTCATCAGCCGCCGTAATTCCTCTGCCACCAGCGATAGCTTCGGTCCCTTCTTTTCGACGTACGCATTGATCCACGTAACCGCTTCCTTTCCTTCAATCGCCGGCATCCCTCACCTCCGCGCCAACTCCATTCCCCGCCGCATTCTACGCTGTTTCTCAGTAACTTGTGCTCTCTGTCACTGACCTACCCGCGCCCGAAGACTACGCTTCCCTGCTACGAGGTTTCTATGCCCGTTCCCGTCATTTCCCATTACCGCATCGTGCAGAAGATCGGCTCGGGTGGAATGGGCGAGGTGTATGAAGCGGAAGATCTCCGCCTGGGTCGGCACGCCGCACTGAAGTTCCTCCCAGAATCAGTCGCTAACGATCCTCATGCAATGGAACGTTTTGAACGTGAAGCGCGCGCCGCCTCGTCGCTCGATCATCCCAACATCTGCACCATTTACGAAGTGGGCGAACACGAAGGGCGCACTTTTCTCGCCATGCAATTGCTGGAGGGACAGAACCTTCGCAATCACATTGCCGGGCAGCCTTTGCGGCTGGATCTGATCCTTGAATTTGGCATGCAAATCGCCGATGCGCTCGATGCCGCGCACTCTCGCGGCATCATCCATCGCGACATCAAGCCTTCCAACATTTTTCTCACCTCTCGTGGCCAATTGAAGCTGCTCGATTTTGGTCTCGCCAAAATCATGAGCCCGGGAGCCGCATTCACCACCCGCTCCGCCGATGGTTCTACCGTCAGTTGGGATCCCCTCAGCAGCCCACATAGCGTTATCGGCACCGTCGGTTATATGTCGCCGGAACAGGCTCTAGGCAAGGAACTCGACGCTCGCTCTGATCTTTTTTCATTTGGTGCCGTACTTTATGAAATGGCAACAGGCATCGTCCCCTTTTCTGGTACCACCTCTGCAGCCATTTTCGATTCCATTCTGAACAAGCAGCCAACTTCTCCCTTGCGACTGAATCCCGCCCTCCCGGAAGAACTCGATCACATCATCCGCAAAGCCCTCGAAAAAGATCGTGACGTTCGCTATCAGACGGCCGCCGAAGTCCACGCAGACCTTAAGCGTCTGAAACGGGTCACCAGCTCTGACCACTTTACTGGCCCTGCTCTTCCCGCCGTGCAATCCACGCGCGCAAGCCATCGTTGGCTCTGGGTTGCCCCCGCCGGATTTGTCGTAATTCTGCTGGCTGGTTTGCTGTGGTATAGCTCGCCAGCAAGCCCGCTGAAAGTTGTCGATTCCGCGCAAATTACGAACGATGGCTTGGCCAAAGGCTCAATGGTTACAGACGGCACGCGTCTGTACTTCTCCGAAGTGCGTGAAGGGCATTATGTACTTGCACAGGCTTCTGCTGCCGGTGGCGAAACCGTCGAGATCCCCACGCCATTTCGTAACGTTCTCGTCGCGGATATTTCTCAAAATCTTTCGCAACTTCTCGTCGGCACAGTAGAAGGCACTTTATTCGAATCTGCGCTCTGGTCTATAGCTCTTCCCTCCGGTTCGCCACGCCGCATTGGAAATTTTGTCGTTTCCTCTGCGGCCTGGTCCGCGGACGGTAGCCAGCTCGTTTACACCAGGGGCTCCGAAATCTTTTTGGCGAATGGCGACGGCAGCGGTCAACGCCTGCTCGCCACCGTACCGGGCTCCCCTGACAGCGTTCGCTTTTCACCTGATGGACAGCGAATCCGGTTCACCCTCAACGAAGCGGACAGAATCGCTTCGGCGATTTGGGAAATTCACACGGACGGCACGGCACTTCACGCGGTGCTCCCTCATTGGCACACTCCTCCCGCCGAGTGTTGCGGAAAATGGTCACCCGATGGTCGGTACTATTTCTTCGTCAGCGCCACGAATACCTCCAGTGATATTTTTGCGCTGGACGAGCGGTCCGCGATCTTCCGCAAGCCGTCGTCGGTCCCCATTCAGTTGACCACTGGGCCAATTCATTTCAACTATCTGACCGTTTCCTCCGACGCAAGAAAACTTTTTGTACGCGCCACCCAACCTCGAACTCAATTCGTGCGCTACGACATGGCCTCTAAACAGTTTGTTCCGCACCTCGCGGGAATTTCTGCTTCGGATCTAGCCTATTCTCCGGACGGCCAATGGGTCGCCTACGTCAGCATTCCGGAAGGCAATCTCTGGCGCAGCCGCATAGATGGGTCAGAGCGCCTGCAGCTTACGCACTCTCCCACGCAATCCCTACTGCCCGTCTGGTCGCCTGACGGCACGCGAATCGTGTATCAAAGTTTTGTTATCGGCCAAACGTGGAAAGCTCAGTCAGTATCGTTCCAGGGCGGCCCTTCTGAAGATGTCTTGCCAGAGGGTGGCGCAGGCGTGGATTTCAACTGGACAGTCGATGGTGGTCAACTGATTTTCTCGCACGGCCCAAACTTTCCACCTGTCAGCATCGAGGTCTTCGATCTGAAAACTCGCCAACGTTCCCAGTTCCCCGGATCCGATGGACTTTTCAGCCCGCGCATCTCTCCCGACGGCCGTTATCTCGCCGCCCTAACTCAGGACTCCGGCACTCTCAGGCTTTATGACTTTCACACCAAGACTTGGACGAATTGGCTCACGGAGCCCGGCAACATCGCCTATCCAACTTGGTCCAGGGATAGCCGCTATCTTTACTTCGACAATTTCCTGACTGACCACCCCACCTCTCGCCGTCTCAAACTTGGCGACATCCGCTCCGAGGAACTTTTCAGTCTCTCAGGACTTCATCGGTTTCAAGGTAGTGCGTCCGGAACTTGGGGCGGCCTTACTCCAGATAGCTCACGTCTTTATGTTCAAGACCTCAGTGTGCAGGAAATCTACTCTCTCCAGCTTCAACTCCCGTGAAATTCTCCACGCTCTCCTGACGTATCATTAGTTGAGCGTATGCCCAACTCCGAACCCGCCATTCAACTCGATCACATCTCCCGTTACTACACCATGGGGGAAACCAGCGTTCGCGCCGTCGACGACGTTTCTCTTTCCATTCCCGCCAACCAATTCCTCGCGCTCCTTGGCTCTTCCGGCTCCGGTAAATCCACGCTGCTCAATCTAATTGCTGGACTCGACCGCCCCACCGCGGGCGCTATCGTTTCCAATGGCCAGAATCTCGCCGCACTTTCCTCTCTTGAACTGGCCCGCTATCGTTGCAATACCATTGGCATGATTTTCCAATCCTTCCATCTACTCCCGCGTATGACGCTTGAAGAGAATATCGAACTGCCGCTTCGCCTCGCGGAGATCGATCGCGCCGATCGTCCCGCCCGCGTATGTGAAGCCCTAGAGCGCGTTCGCCTCACTCATCGCCTCGGGCATCGCCCCGCCGAACTTTCCGGTGGTGAGCAGCAGCGAGTCGCTATCGCCCGCGCCCTCGTAAATCGCCCCAAAATCCTTCTAGCCGACGAGCCCACTGGCAATCTCGATTCCGCGACCGGCGAATCCATCCTCACACTTCTTCGCGATCTTCAGAGCACCATGGGCATGACTATCGTCATGGTCACGCACGAACGTCCGCTTGCAGAGCGCTTCGCTGATCGACTCGCCATCATGGGCGACGGAAAACTCCTTTCTACTTCCGCAGCTACCAAGGAACCAATCCAATGATGGCGCGCGACCTCACCGACCTCGCTCTCCGCAATCTCCGCGAAGCCATCCTTCGCAACTCCCTCACTACTCTCGGCGTTGCTGTCGGCGTCGCCTCTCTCGTCGCCATGCTTTCACTCGGTGTCGGTTTACAGGAACTCGCTTCCAAGCGTCTCTCGCAAAGCGGTCTCTTCGACACCATTGTAGTTACTCCGAAAAACAATTTTCGCGGCATGGGGAGGCCGCCCGCGCGCGGCGCAAACGCCGATTCCGATAAGCCGGCCCGCGTCCTCGACGAAGATGCACGTCACGAGATCGAAAAACTTCCCAATGTCATCGAGGTCTATCCGCAAGTTCGTTTCTTTACCGAAGTTCGTTTCAGCAACAAACCGTTCGCCACGGTCGTAGCAGGCATGCCAGAGTCTTCCAAAAATTCCGGTTCCTTCGACGGCATGGCCGGCAATTTCTTTTCTTCTTCCACTGCGAACGAAGCCATTCTCCAGATCGAATTCGCCAAGGATCTTTCCCCCAACAACACTTCTTCCCTCGTTGGCCAGGAACTCTTACTTCGTTACGCCGAACGTCAGGCGCTTCCCGCCTCCACAGATAATTCCGCGTCGCGCAACACTGCCGATTCACCAGGCGGCTTTTCTGTCGTTCCCAAAGAGCTTCGCTTGAAAATCGTCGGCATCGTGGAAACCGAGCCCGCACAAGGCTTCGGCGGTTATGGCAGCGCTCGCCTGCTCATGCCACTCACCACCGCCTCAACCCTTCGCGCCGCCCAAGTGAACGATCTTCGCGACATCGTTCGCGACAGTACCGCCAACAAAACTACCTACCCTTCTCTATCCGTCCGCGCAAAATCTCCCTCGCAAGTCGAAGCTCTCGAAGCTTCCATCAAATCCATGGGCTTCGGTGCATTCTCTCTACTCGACGCCAGCAAATCCCTGCGCACTTTTTTCTCTGTCTTCGATCTGCTGCTAGGCATTTTCGGCAGCCTGGCCCTCGCCGTTGCCACTCTCGGCATCGTCAATACTCTCGTCATGGCCATACTCGAACGCCGCCGCGAAATCGGCGTACTCAAAGCTCTCGGAGCTGCAGACTCCGACGTGCAGCAGCTTTTTTTCGTGGAAGCCGGCGTAATGGGTTTCTTCGGCGGCATATTCGGCGTCCTGTTCGGCTGGGGCATCGGCCGTGCCCTGACCTTCGGCACTAACGCCTATCTCAAGCGCCAAAATCTCAATCCCATCGAACTTGCTTCCGTTCCCTGGTGGCTGGTTCTCTCCGCCATCGCCTTCGCTATCCTTGTCAGCCTTGCCGCAGGCCTCTATCCTGCTTCTCGTGCCGCCAAGCTCAATCCCGTCGACGCCCTCCGCTATGAGTAACGGAACGTCTTGCAGAAGTCTGTCATCCCGACCGAAGTGGCCGACCCTGTCTTGCGCACCGGTGTTCGGTGCACCGGCCACGCAGCGAAGGGATCGTGGCAAGCTCTCTCAACAAGAAACCGTCATCCTGAGCGAAGTGACCCGATTTTTCTTGCGCAGCCGAAGGATCTCAACGGCGACCACAATCAGCCCCACGAATCTCCGCCTTCAACTCGCCACTCTCTTCCTCCTGGTGTTCTTCGCCTCCTCCGCAAACGCCGCACCCGGCCGCGTCGAGTGCAATACCATCCCCAGCAAAATCCTTGCCCGCTCTGTTCCCTACTGTGTTGTCCTTCCCGCCGCTTTCGATACCGACAAATCTCGTCACTTCCCCGTTCTCTATTTCCTCCACGGCCTTGGCGATAATGAACAATTTCTCGTTCATTCCGGCCTTTGGAATGTTGTCGAAGATCTCCGCGATACGCACGAACTCAAAGACTTTTTGATTGCGACACCGGACGGCGGCGCAGGTTTCTACATCAATTCCAAGGACCGCACGAATCGTTACGAGGATTTCCTGATCCAGGAATATTTTCCCTTCATCGAAAAACGCTATCGCGTCTCACCCGGCCGCGCTAACCGCGCAATTGACGGCGTCTCCATGGGCGGATACGGCGCGCTCCATCTAGCTTTCCGACATCCACAACTCTTCTCTTCTGTCAGCGCCCACAGCGCCGCTCTTGTCGACAAAATTCCTTTGTTCGTAGCCTCAACCACGCCTTCTCCTCGCACCCGCGTATTCGGGGGAGTCTTCGGCAGCCCACTCGATCCCGCATTCTGGGAGCAGAACAACCCTATCGCTCTCGCCCGCACTGCTAGTCTCACCGGATTGAAAATCTATTTCGATTGCGGCAATCAGGACGACTACGGCTTCGAAGCCGGTGCCACCGCGCTCGATAAAATTCTCACTTCCCGCCACATTCTCCACGAATTCCATCTTTACCCCGGCCGCCACGACTACACCTACTTCGCTGCTCACATCCCCGCGTCTCTCTCCTTTGCCTCCAACATCTTCCCCACACCGCATCCATAGAAAGTCGGTGCAGAACTGCGCGTGGGGCGACCAATCCAATCGCCACACGCGCACATGTCCAATCTTCTGTTTTTCGTTAACCCTGTGCCGCTACGCGTACACACAAGAGCTGTCCGCTGTCCGTCGGCTGGTAATCCACCGCGACCATCGTGCCGACCTTCACTTGACCTTGTACCTGCGTGTTTTTGTCAACCACGAACTTCAGTGTTTGCTTGTCTCCGGCGCCAGTATCCAGCGTGAACGAGTGTCCCTGGTCGCCAATCTCCGTTATTTTCCCATTGATCGATTTTGTTGTTTGCTGCGGTTGTTGCTGTTGCTCCCGCGGCTCCTGCGTCTTCCCGTTTATCATTGCCGGCGCTCCGAACAGCAATGCGCTTAGCGATGTCGTTACCACGATCTTGCGAATCATGAGCAAATTCCTCCCACTGAAGATTGGCCGGTGCGTGGATACCTGCACTAACACTTCCACTCGCTGTCTCTTTTTTCCTGTATCCCGTTACCTTTCTCTTTCTTGGTCACTTGCGCGTTTATGCAACGGCCTGCGGCTCTTCAAATCTGTCATTGGCGCGCAGATTTTTCACACTCGTTGTTATTCTTTACCGGTCTGTTGTGTTTTAAAGCTGTCAGGTCATCCCCGCCTCTATGCGGGGCGGCTCTCAATTTTTCGAATGTTTCATTTCTGCTCGTCGCTCGCCGATCAACTCAACTCCAATCGCGTCTCGCTCAAATCCAATTCGTGCTCAATTTTCCGAAACACCTCGTCATTGATTCGTGCGTCGTTTCGCAAGCCTACCGCCGTCTTCCGCTCCAATTTCAACAATTCACCAATCACCGCGCGATAGCGCGCCAGCTCTTTATTGCTCATTCCGTCCTCTTGCTTGCTTTCCTGGCCCAAGGCTGACAGACGTTGCGTGTACCTCCGGGCGATATCGTCATATACAGCTGAAAATTCCGGCAAATCCTCGCCACGCGCCCGCTCCAGGCTGGCCAGCGCCGCGCTGGTGATGATCCGTCGTGCTTCATCTTCTTCGGCTTCTGTCCCCGGAGTCCCCGAAAGTCCCAGTGCGCAAATCAACGACGGCAGCGTCAATCCCTGAAGCACCAGCGTCACCAGGATCACACTGAATGTCAGAAACACAATCAGGTTTCGCTGCGGAAACGCACTCCCGTCGCTCAATACTTCCGGCAACGAAAGCGCCGCCGCCAGCGCCACAACGCCACGCATCCCCGTCCAACCCACCACGAAAGCTTGTTTTGCCGTTGGCCGCGGATATTTCTGGTGCAATAGCTTGGAACGAATGGAGTACGCCAGGTGGGCCCCCGGAAAGACCCACATCATTCGAAGCAAGATTACGATGACGCTGAACAGCGCTCCGTACACCGTCAACTGCCCCAGACTGTATTCGCGAATCGCGGCCAGCACGTGTGGCAACTGCAAACCGATCAGCACAAAAACAAGACCATTCACGACGAACGTGAGCGATTCCCACACTGCCCACGTCTGCAGCCGAACATTAGCCGAAAAAAACTGCGCACTTTGCCGGCTCAGGTACAAGCCACATGTCACCACCGCCAGCACGCCCGAAGCACGGATCGACTCCGCTGCAAGATAAACCGCGTAAGGGGTCAGAATGCTGATGGCAATTTCAATTGGACCGTCATCAACGAATTGCTCAAACCAGGCGACAATTAGACCTACCAGTAATCCGATCCCGATCCCCGCTATGATCAGATAAACGAGCCGCAGCGCCCCTTCCCCAACTGTTGGCACCCTCTGGTTCACCATCATTCCTACCGCGAATTCCAGCGCCAGCAAACCCGTTGCATCGTTGACCAGGCTTTCGCCTTCAATTATGTCTACGATTCGTTGCGGCAATCCCACGCGCTTGGCGATCGACGTCGCGGCAATCGCGTCCGTCGTTGCCACCACCGCTCCCAGCACCAATCCCAGCGCCAAAGTGAAGTTTGGGAATATCCATCGCGCTGCTTCCGCCACTCCGATCACCGTGAATCCCACCAGCAGGAACGCCAGCAGCAGAATGCTTACCAGGTTGAATTTGAAATCGCGCCACGACGTCTGCCAGGCTCCGGAATACAGCAGGGGTGGCAACACCACCAAAAACACAACCTCCGGGTTCAATTCAATTTTCGGAATTCCAGGAATAAAACTTAGGAACAGCCCCGCAATCACTAGCACTATCGGGTATGGTGTGCGCAGCTTTCGCGCTAGCACCGCAAACACCACCACAAACAACAGCAGCACCAGAAAAACAATCTCAATCGAGTGGATTCCCCCACCGCTTAGCATTCGTTCCAGCCTCACCTGTTTAAGTTTCTAGCGCACCATGGTCTCACATTGGTCGCAACGCTTTCACCACCGGCGTGCCTTTGCCGCTCGGCAAATACCTTCGCCTGGCATGCACTTCTCCAGAAAGATGCTCAAATGCTGTGGTAGTCGCCGCCCAATCTGCGTAGGTTGCGGCGCTGGCTTTCATGCCACTGCCTTTCCTTGCCCCGGCGAAATAGACTTCCTGCCCTCGCACCTTTCTCCTTGCCTCTCTGCTATCATTCCCGCCTTGTGCCCGCGCACCACTTCCCGGAGGTTTAATGAACGTTTCTCAGCGGCTCTCTGAAATTCGCACCGGCTTTGAACGTCCTTTCTGGGTCGCCAACATCAGCGAACTCTTCGAGCGTCTTTCTTATTACGCCGCATTCGCGTCGCTCGCCCGCTATCTCCACGAAGCTCTAGATTTCCCCACCGAGCGTGCCAGCGCGCTTTCTGGGCTTTTCGGCGGTTTGGTTTGGTTCCTCGCCATATTTGGTGGAGCCATCGCGGATCGTCTCGGCTTTCGCCGTGCGCTTTCCCTGGCCTACCTGATTCTCGCCGCTGCGTATTTCACTCTGGGTTCCATCGGGTCGCCTTGGCTCGCGCCAATCCGCAATGCTGTTCCACTCGGGCTATTCGTCGGCGTCATCCTGATTCTTCCCGCGCTCGGCATCTCACTTGTGAAACCTTGCGTGGTCGGCACCACCGCTCGAGCTTCCAGTCCCAATGTCCGCTCCATCGGTTATTCCATTTACTACACACTTGTGAATATCGGCGGCGCACTTGGTCCCTTTGTCGCTTCCTGGGTTCATCGCCACCTCAGCGTAGAAAATGTATTCCGTGTTTCTGCCGCTAGCGTCTTCCTCATGTTTTTTGCCGTGCTGATTTTCTTTCGCGAGCCACGCAAATCCAACGAAGTACGCACCGAAAGCATTGCCGCCACCATGCGCAATTTCGGCAGAGTAATTTCTAATCCTAAGTTCATGTTGTTCTTGCTGATTTTTTCCGGCTACTGGATTGTCTACTGGCAGGAATTCATTACCTTGCCCATCTACGTTCACGACTATGTGGATTCCAAGGCAGATACCGAGCGCATGCTCTCCATCGGCCCCATTATCGTCATCGCGTTCACGGTGGTGTTCAGCCTGCTGACGCAAAAGATCACTGCGTTCCGCGCAGTAGTTCTGGGCACGCTGGTTTCCATGGTTGCGTTCACGGTTCTGGCTTTGCATTCCAGCATCTGGGCGGTCTACGCCACACTGGCGGTGATTGCTGTCGGCGAACTGATCCAGCAGCCGCGCTACTACGACTACATTTCGCGCCTCGCACCTCCGGGTCAGCAAGGCACCTACATGGGCTTCGCGTTTCTTCCACTTGGCATCGGCTCATTCCTTGGCGGGCCAATCGGTGGCGCGCTGCTCCACCATTTTGGCGAAGTGCAGCACCGGCCCCAGATGTTCCTCTGGGCCCTCACCGCCATCGGCCTGGTAACAACTATTCTTTTGTGGATTTACGACCGGATTGTGCAACCTGGTAAAGGGGCACTTGCCGATTCAACTGCTAGTTAACCATCCGGCGGAGAGAATCGAGCGCTTGCCGCGCCAGCGTGTATCGCGGCTCAACATTCAGGGCTTCCTGAAAACAGCGCATCGCCTGGCCGTACATTTCTTTGCCAAGATACGCGCGGCCCAGGTTGTAGTGCGGAAAATGTCGCGGTTCGTAACGTCGCGCTTCCACCGCCTGTTGCAGCCACGGAATGGCTTCATCAAACTGCGCCAGTTCGATCATGTACGCGCCAATGTCGTTGTAGGGATTGCCAAAATCGGGATCCAGTTCAATGGCCCGCTTACACTCGGAAATCGCATCTATCAATTTGCCCTGGAAATGATAGGTCCAGCCCAGAAATGTGTGCGCTTCCGCCGTGGGATGCAGCTCCAGCGACGATTGATAGAGTTCCACGGCTCGATCGTAGTCGCCTTCCATTTGCGCCTGGTAGGCGTCTTGCAACACTTCCCACGCGCGAGTCAGAGTCTCCTGATTCATGCGCCCATTGTGAACGTACAAATGCAGCTACGTCAAAGGTACGAAAGTGCTACCTGTGCGTGGGGGGAAACTGTCCTTATTGACGGGGTGTCAGTGGAAATTTTCCCCAAGAACGTACAAAATGAAGGAGCGCCAGTTGACTGGCGAGGGGGAACAGTGAATCGGACTTTCGCAAATTTGCTCTTAGCAATTTGTTGTGCAGTCGTGCTCGCCGCGGGAATGCTCTATGCGCAAGATTCCGGCAAGAAATCCGGCGGGGCCAGCGCCGCCCTGGGTCGCGGCAAGACCGTGTTTCAGCAGAAATGCAGCATCTGCCATTACGACAACACCGACCAGAAGAAAATCGGCCCGGGCCTTAAGGGCTTAAACAAACGCGGCACTTTTACGGTGAATGGAAGCAAGATCACCGACGACAGCCTGAAAGCTTGGATCGAAAACGGCGATCAGTTGATGCCTCCATTTAAGGACCAACTCGAGCCTTCGCAGTTGAAAGACGTGATCGCTTATGTAAAAACATTGTGACCTGTGATTCCCGTCACACAGAGTGTTCAACACAAAGAGAAACCCCCGGCCACCTGAATTGCGCAGGCTTCCGGGGGTTTGGGAATTCCACTCTTTTCCCTTGCGGGAAGAATGCTACTTCAAAACAGCATCTTTCAGGGCCTTGGCCGGGCGGAGGCGAACAACCGTCTTCGCTTTGATTTTGATCTGCTCGCCGGTCTGGGGATTGCGGCCGATGCGTGCCTTGCGGTGTGCTTTCACTACACGGCCAATTCCCGGAATGACGAACTTGCCTGCGCTGCCCTTGGCTTCCTTAACGGCAAGCTTGTGCAGTTCATCGAAAAAGGTCACAACCGTCTTCTTCGACGTGCCAACCTTCTCGGCGATAGACGCCACGATTTTAGTTTTGCTCAAAGGCTTGGCTGCCATTTAGTCTGCTTATCCTCCTAGATTTCTATCCACCTCGAATCAAATCGAGGCCAGCCACGAGTGCAAAAAAGGCTGTTTTTACTGCAAAAAACTCGGGCCGCATCGGACTATAGCGAACGCGAGAAGGGAACGCAAGGGGCAAACAGCAAAAAGTAAGGGAAAAATGCAATATTTTTTGGGGGATGTGCAAAACAGGCCGATTTCATGCGGTTCAAAAACAAATCGTTAACATTCGGGGACAAGGGACACCGTGCTATCCTTCCCAATCCCAATCTAATCAGGGAGAAAGAGCCATGAGTACGAGTACAAACTGGAAAGAACTGGAACAACGCGTCGCCGCAGTGGTAAAACCCGGACGGCGGCCCGTGGCGGTCACGTTTTTGGATGCGGCTCCCTCCAACGTAACAAAATTTGAAGGTACGGAGCCATCCGGTTGCAGTTTCTGGCGCTTGGCGGCCGAAGGACGCACTTTCTACACGGTTCCGGAGAATCATTTCAACTGTGCTGTAGGTGCGTATACACACAATATTGCGCTCTCTCCAGCGAGAGAGAAGGAAACGGAGCAGACGCTGAAGATGATGTTCGACCTCGGCTACGTGCGGCCGGAGGAGGTGCCGCAAATTCCGAGACTGGCCAAGAGTCCCAAAGCCATACTGTATTCGCCACTGGGCGACGCCACGGCAGAGCCCGACGTAGTTTTGTTCGCGTGTAAACCCGCCGGGGCCATGTTGCTGCAAGAAGCGGCAAATCGAGCAGGTGTGAGAACGGGTGCGCCCGCCCTTGGACGGCCCACGTGCATGGCTTTGCCGGCCTCCTTGCAGCATGGGACAATTACCAGCCTGGGATGCATCGGAAATCGCGTGTACACGGGGCTGGCAGAAGATGAAATGTACGTGGTGGTGCGCGGAAAAGATCTTGGCGCTGTTGCGGAAGCCCTGAAAACAATTGAAAGCGCAAATTCTGCCCTGTTGGACTACGCGAAGAGCCGGCGCCAGGAACTTGCCAGCGTGCAGGAATTTGATGGTGGTTTGCGGATAGAAGGCTTTCGTATGTTTCGGCAGAATTCATCTCGGTGAACATTTTTAGCGAGGTGGATTATGAATGGTTTTAGAGAGTTGTAGCTCTCGCAACGGAAGTCGCTCAATACGTCAGAGCAAATGGAAAATCGCCGCTGTACGCGTTTCCTGCACATTGCCTGGAACGCGCGTGAAGCAAAGCAGATTCCGCGTCTCGTTCAGAAAACAAACAAGGCGCGGAATAACACCTTGACTTGCAGGATTGCTAGATTTTTCGAGGCTCACTTGAGCGAAGCGAGATCCTCGTATAGATGGGCGATGGCTTTAATGCCACCGTAGTAGTTTTCCAGCGCGATGTGCTCATCGGGGGCGTGGGCATTTTCATCCGGTAGACCAAAACCGACGAGCACACAGGGAACCTTGAAGGTGTCGTGCATTTGGGTGACGAAGGGAATGGAGCCTCCTTCGCGAATGAACACCGCCTTTCTGCCGAAACCCTTTTCGAGTGCGTTCTGCGCCACCTGAAAGATTGGAGCGTGATAGGCGGCAACCCATGGCTTACCAGTGCTGAGGACTTCAAACTTGCAGTGCACGCCTTTTGGTAACAATTTGCGCATGTGTTTTTCGACGAGTTTGGCAATTTTATGCGGAGGCTGGCTGGGAACCAGTCGCGTAGAAAATTTCGCAAAGGCCTTGGAAGGGATAACCGTTTTCGCGCCTTCGCTTTGATAGCCACCCCAAATGCCGTTCAATTCCAGAGTAGGGCGAATCCACAAACGCTCTATGGTACTGAAGCCTTTTTCACCGAAATAATCCGGAGCGCCAACGGCCCGCTCAAAGTCTTTAACCTTCCAGGGCAATTTCTTCAAAGCTTTACGTTCGGCGGCGGGAACCGCATCCACGTCGTCGTAAAAACCCGGAATAGCGATCCGAAAATTCTTGTCGTGCAACTTGGCAAAAAGCTCGGTGAGAATCGTGAGCGGATTGGGAACCGCACCTCCGTAAACCCCGGAATGGAGGTCGCGGGCCGGGCCGGTGAGTTCAATCTGATAGTAATTCAAACCACGAAGGCCATAGGTAATCGAGGGAACGCCTTTCCCGAGCATGGAAGTGTCGGAAACGATCAAGGCATCGGCTTTCAACTTTTCCCTATTTTTCTGGACGTAGTCCCACAAGCTCACGCTGCCAACTTCTTCTTCACCCTCAATGAGCACTTTGATGTTGATGGGAAATTGCCCATGCAACTGTTGGAGTGATTCCAGCGCCTTGATGTGGATGTGCACCTGACCTTTGTCATCGGCTGTGCCCCGCCCGTAAAGATTGCCGTTGCGCGATTCAGGCTCGAAGGCCGGAGAGGTCCAGAGTTCCAGCGGCTCGGCAGGTTGAACATCATAATGCCCATAAAAAAGTACGGTGGGTTTGCCGGGCGCTTCCAGAGACTCGGCATAGACGAGTGGATGGAGATTGGTCGGAACGATCTCGACCTTCTTGAATCCTGCGGTTCGGAGATGATCGGCAACCCAGTTGGCGGCGCGTTCGATGTCCGGCTTGTGCTCACTCCTGGCGCTGACAGACGGAATGCGCAGAAATTCACAGAGTTCGGTCAGGTGTTGCTGGCGTCGACCCTCGATAAATTCAGTAAGGTTCATATGAGGCCCTCAGGCACAATAATTCATTTGATAAGAGAAGATACGCAAAATTTCCAAGCAAGTTGCGGCGTTGGGATGGTACAAGCGGAAAGCAACGGATGCCCCGGGCCGCTATTTTTATTCTAAGGCTAGCGGCGGGAGTGGCACAAGCGCGCTCAGCTGCTATGCGCCAGATTGGCCTAAATACCAACAGGCTCTATAGCTTTGCGCCCAGTGGTAGCTCTGCGAAAAGCAAATCCCTAGCTACCATGCGGCGGTAGCTTTAGAGTTGCGAGACACCTGTACCTAAGGGCAATTGACGCAAATTGCGGCTACGCCCAAGATTGGCCCATGAGTGAAGACACTTATGTCAGCTCACGCCGAAGCCAGCGCGTCTTTCACAAGATGCGGCTGAAGGCCCACGGGCGAAGCCACAATGGGAAGAAATTTCGCGAGGTTTGCGAAACTGTGGTGGTGAATGCCCATGGCGGGCTGCTGAACTTCAACAACGAAGTGGACGATGGCGAGATGATTGTCCTGGAGAACCCCATCACAGAAGAAGAGCAGGAGTGCCGCGTGGTGTTTGTTGGAGATGCTGGCAGCCACGGACAGAGGATTGGAATTGAGTTTCTGACACCAGCCCCGCATTTCTGGGGTATTGATTTTGACGAACGCCAGAGTGGCGCGGATGCAAACAGGCAGACGCATTAAACCGATTTATCTTCCATGCAATTTTGAGTAATGGAGAGAAGAGCCGTTGTAATTTTTCGCCCGCGCAGGGCGAGGGTTCAGGGTGACACCGGTTTACCTTACTGTTGGTGGAAAAGCGCTCGCCGCAGAAGGCGGCCGCTACAGGGGCAGAGCCAAGAGGGTAAAAGCTCGGACTCAATTGGCGGTAGTGGGCCTTGTGGTGGCAGAGGCCATGGATCGATTGCGCCTGACAAATGAATCGACCAGTCGCCACACTAGAAGGATGCCAACGATCACACCGAAGAACACGGGCTTGCGGACATCAGACTTGACTAGCCAGTAGTAGTGAATCACCCCACAGACAGCCGCGAAATAGATGGCGCGATGAAGCATCCGCCAGCGCTTGCCGCCGAGACGGCGAATCCAGCCTTTAGTAGAAGTAATCGCGAGCGGAATTAAAAGCACAAAGGCCATGAAGCCGACAGTGATGAATCTCCGCTTCTGCACATCTTTCCACATGCCCGAAAGATCAAAAGACTGGTCGGGCCCGATATAGGTGAGGAAGTGCAGGCAAACGTAGAAAAAGGCAAACAGACCGAGCATGCGACGAAAACGGATGAGATCCGGAAGATTGAGGAGTTTTCGCAGTGGCGTGATAGCGAGACAAAAGATCAGGAAACAGAGCGTCCAATCGCCAGTTTCGTGTTGGTAGTACTCAACAGGATTAGCAGTAACGTGTCCGCGCGCCGTGTTGACGCAGACAACAAGAAACGGGACGAGGCAAAGAACAAAGACTAGGACCTTGGTCCATTTGCTGGAGAGAAATTTGCTCAATGGCCCGCTCGCTTCAGTGGTATTTCTTCAAATCCATGCCAGAGTACAAGCTGGCAACCTGGTCGGCGTAGCCGTTAAACATCAGGGTCTTGCGCGTAAAAATTTCGCCAAGGCGACGCTCGGTGGCCTGGCTCCAGCGTGGATGCTCGACGTCCGGATTGACGTTGGAATAGAAGCCGTACTCGCGTTCGGAATACAAATTCCAGGTTGTGGGCGGCTCATCTTTCACGAAGCGAATTTTCACCAGCGACTTGATGCTTTTGTAGCCGTATTTCCAGGGGATGACTATGCGGACGGGCGCTCCGTCCTGATTAGGGAGCGTCTGGCCATACATGCCAACGCAGAGAAGCGCGAGCGGATTCATCGCTTCATCGATACGCAAGCCTTCCACATAGGGAAACGCGATGCCACCATATTTTGCCTGCGGCATTTGCGCGGGATCATAAAAACTGGTGAAGGCAACGTATTTGGCTTTCTCCGTAGGCTCGACGAGTTTTGCTAACGCGCTGAATGAATAACCGATCCAGGGTACGACGATGGACCAGCGTTCGACGCAACGGTGCCGGTAGATGCGCTCTTCGAGTGGGGCCACTTTCAAAATGTCATCCATGCTGAGCTTGATGGGCTTCTTCACTTCGCCTTCGATGGAAACGGTCCAGGGAGACGTGTGGAAATTTCCGGCGTTCTTCGAGGGATCCCCCTTGTCGGTACCGAATTCGTAAAAATTGTTGTAGTGAGTGACGTCCTCAAATGTCGACTGTTTTTCGGTGGTGCTTAAGGGACTCTTGGCCGCGACCGTAAGCTTTGTGCCTGCGTGCACCTGCGCTGGGGGGATCGCGAGATGAGAGAGCACTCTGCCACCGACGAGCGCAGCACCACCTAAACCCATGGCACGAAGGATTTGTCGACGATTAAGGTAGGTGGCTTGTGGCGTAATTTCGTCGCTGGACAATTCCCAAGGATTCTTAATCGACATACAGAACCTTTCCGCCTCGCATTTGCTGACTTTCAAAAGTGCCAGTAAGCAGGCACACAGGAAATTGGATGCAAGATAGCCACCAGGCGCAGAGTCTCCCCGTAATCATACGATTCGTGGGACATATGAAGGTTACAGGAAATTAAGGAGGAGGCCCGTTGAATATACCGTGGGCATCCAACGGGCGGGACGCAAAAGTTGCACTAAATCAGTGCAGGTCAAGTTTGCTGGTAAGAGGCAAATCCTGAGAAGAGCCTCCGGCCATGAAGGAGTAACTGCCGGGAACAAGCTCCCAGTCATCCTTGGATTCGTTGTAAATAGAAAGAAAGCGTGGATCGATACTCACACTGACATCCGTGCTTTCACCGGCGTTGAGATGAACTTTGCTCCATCCAACTAGACGCTTTGGCGGCTCATCTGCGCTAGCGGGCAAAGCCGCGTAGACCTGGGCCACTTCATCGCCGGTTCGACTGCCGGTATTTTTCAGAGAGAAGGTAACAACAACTTCCTTGCCAGGAGTCACTCTTAGATTGGAGTAGGCAAAGCTGGTGTAAGACAGACCGAAGCCGAAGGGGAAAAGCACGGGCTTTTTTTCGGCGTCGTACCACTTGTAGCCGACCTTGAGGCCTTCATCGTAACGAACTTCAAACGTGGGCTTGGCTACGCCAGTCCTCATTACTGCCGCGGGACCCAAGTCGGCCGGCGAGGGGATCACCATTTTAGGATGTGGAAGATCAGATTCGCTGCGCGGGAAAGTCATGGGCAGCTTGGCGCTTGGATTCACGACGCCGAACAAAATGTTGGCGACAGCTTCGGCACCTTTGCTTCCCGGATACCAGGCTTCAAGAACAGCGGCAGACTTGTCAAGCCAAGGCATGGTGACGGCAGTGCCGGACTCGAGAACGACGATGGTGTGGGGATTTGCGGATGCGACCTGCTCAATCAGCAGGTCCTGCTGGTCGGGAAGCGAAAGATTTTTTAGGTCCATGTCTTCACTGGTCCACTGATGGGCGAAGATGATGGCAACGTCGGCTTGTTTCGCGATAGAAGCTGCTTCGGCAGGAACTGCACCGGAATCAAATTGGACCTCAACGCCGGGCACAGCTGCGCGGATGGATTTCAGTGGGGCTGGCGGGAACCAGACATGCGCCTGCCAACCAGCATTGGGAATTCCCGGAGGATCGACTTGCGCGGAGCCGCCGCCCGTTAGCATTCCTTTGTCGGCATTTGCACCGATGATGGCAATAGAATGGAGCTTGCCGCGATCGAGTGGAAGAAGATTCTTGTCGTTCTTCAGAAGCACGATGGACTGCTCTGCGAGGCGGCGGGCGGTATCGAGGCTGAGTTCGACGTCGATGACGCTCTTTTGCATCGGGAAATCGACAATGCCGGTGGCGAATTCGGCACGCAAAATACGGTGGACGTGGGTGTTCAGTTCGTCCATGGAAATTTTGCCATCTTTAACAGCTTGTTTGAAGGGTTCGCCGTAGAAAAGGTCGAGCGGTTGCTCGATATCCAACCCCGCAGCGGAGGCTTTAATGGTGCTGTGCGTTGCGGCCCAATCGGAGACGACAAAGCCCTTAAAATTCCAGCTCTTTCGTAGAACATCGGTCAACAAATATTTGCTTTCGCAAGCGTAGTCGCCGTTGACGGCGTTGTAGGAGCACATGACGGCTCCGGGATTCCCAATTTCGATGCCGATCTGGAAAGCCAGTAGATCGCTTTCGCGCATCACGCGCTTGCCAATGAGTACATTGACTTCCAAGCGTCCAGCTTCCTGATCGTTGAGGGCGTAATGCTTAATATCGCCGATGACGTGCTGAGCCTGTTCGCACTTGATGCGATTGCCGACAAGCGTGCCAGCAAGAATCGGGTCTTCGCCCATATATTCGAATGTTCTTCCGTTGCGCGGCTCGCGCGTAAGGTTAGTTCCGCCACCGAGAGTCATGTTGTAGCCCTGCGCACGCAGTTCACGACCGATGAGCGCACCATAGGCACAAGCCGCTTTGGGATCCCAACTGGCCGCGGAAGCCACGTTGGAAGGCAGAGCTGTGGAGTAGCGGCCATTTTCTCCGCTGGCGCGCACACCGTAGGCCGCGTCGCTCATCTGGACAATAGGAATGCCCAGGCGTGGGACGCCGAGAACAAATCCAGCACCATTGTTCCCCAAGGAAGCGTTTGCGCGAGGCTTTGGCTCAGGCCAGCCGGGCATCCCGTTTCCGTGCAGTAAATCGATTTTTTCATCGAGAGTCATTTCCTTAAGAACGAGATCGGCGCGAACATCGGGCGAGAGGGCAGGATCGCTCCAGGGATGCTTTGGGACTTCTTGAGCAATGGTGGGAAAGGCGGCCAAGAGGATAGCAAGGACGGGAAGCTTTAAGAAATTTGTGAAATTGGGCCTGTTCATTCGAAGGATGTTCACTCCTGTCAGTTAAGGTAAGCCATGCACATCATATCCGGTCCGGGGCGTGGAGAGAAAAGCCAAGGTCATTGTAAGAGAAAATAGGGTCAACCTCTGTGATGCGTGGCCAGAAGCGCCATCTTTCGAGTAACATCTTCCCTTTACAGAAACGTTTATCTAACCTTGACTTAGCTGGAACGCGGCTCCAGACTCAGCGCAAAAGAAGAGGCGCATATCTTATGCACAATCCTGGATTGACCCCAACACAGTTGATTAGACCGGTGAGTTTATTGCGAGAGAGGGTTGAACGCGAATTACGCGAAGACATTCTGCCGTTCTGGCTGAAATATGCAGTGGACGAGGAGCATGAGGGATTTTATGGGCACGTTGCGAATGACCTGACGGTAGAGCCGCTGGCGAACAAGGGTTTGATCCTGAATGCGAGAATTCTGTGGACATTTGCGAAAGCCTATAAGGTTTATGGTGATGCAGTGTACCTGACGACGGCACGGCGCGCATATGAGTATCTGATGCGATATTTCTGGGATGAAGAATTCGGCGGACTGTACTGGATGGTAGACCATCTGGGAAAGCCGGTGGAAACGAAGAAGCGGATATACGGACAAGCTTTTTCACTATACGCGCTGGCAGAATACTCGCCGCTCAGCGACAGTAAAGAACCTCTGTGGAAAGCGATTGAAGTGTATGGGTTGATAGAAGTGGCGAGCCATGATGCGAAGAACGGCGGATACTTCGAGACCTACGAGAGAGATTGGAAATTGGCCGGAGAACAGCGGTTAAGTGAAGTGGACATGGATGAAAAGAAATCCATGAACACGCACCTGCACGTGCTGGAAGCCTACGCGAATCTGCTTCGAATCTGGAATGACGAGGGACTGCGAAATCGGCTGCGCGATCTGTTGTGTGTCTTTCTAGACCACATTATCGATCCGGAGACACATCACTTCCGAATGTTTTTCGATGAAGTGTGGCATGACCGCTCTGACCGATTTTCGTTCGGACATGACATTGAAGGAAGTTGGCTGCTCTGCGAAGCAGCGGAAGTGTTGGGCGACAAGACGATCCTGCAGCAAGCGAGGGAAGAAGCGGTGCAGATGGCGCAGGTGGTTTACGAGCAGGCGGTGGACGTCGATGGTGGCCTGTTCTACGAGGGAAGGGAAAACGAAATCATCGATGCGGACAAACACTGGTGGCCACAGGCGGAAGCGGTAGTGGGATTTTTGAACGCGTACGAACTATCGAGAAAGGAACGTTTTCTGAAGGCGTCGGAAAGGAGTTGGGCGTTCATTGAAAAATACATCGTGGATGGCGAGCGCGGAGAGTGGTACTGGATGGTGTCACGCGATGGGACGCCGAATAACGAGAAAGAAAAGATTGGGCCGTGGAAGTGCCCCTATCACAATAGCAGGATGTGTTTTGAAGTGCTGGAGCGGCTGGACAAGTTGGTTAAGCAATACGCCGTCTGAGGAATGCAGGCACGATCAAGGCCACAGGACCGGAGAAAAAGAATGAACGAATCTGCATACCGCAAGAAGGTGCAGGAATTATTCCGACAACACGAGAAATTGATTGCACAAAAAAACTTGAGAGCCGGGAGTGGCAATGGTGTTTACGACAGGTACCAGAACCCGGTGCTGACGGCGGAGCACACTCCTCTTTTCTGGCGTTACGATTTTGATCGCAAGAGCAATCCACATTTGATGGAGCGGATGGGAGTTAACGCGACATTTAATGCCGGCGCGATGGATTACCAAGGGAATTTCCTGGTATTTGCGCGCGTCGAGGGCACAGACCGGAAATCGTTTCTTGCCGTTGCGGAAAGTCCGAACGGCGTAGATAACTTCCGGTTCTGGGATTATCCGATTCTGATGCCAGAATCGAGCGACCCGGACACCAACGTGTACGACATTCGCGTGGTACGGCACCAGGATGGATGGATCTACGGGCTGTTTTGCACGGAGCGCAAGGACCCGAAAGCGCCTCAGTCAGACACCTCGTCTGCCGTGGCGCAATGTGGAATTGCACGGACTAAGGATTTGAATCATTGGGAGAGACTGCTGGATTTGCAGAGCAAATCGCCGCAACAGCGGAACGTGGTGCTGCATCCGGAATTCGTGAATGGAAAATATGCCTTGTACACGCGGCCCCAGGATGAATTCATTCAGGCGGGGAAGGGTGGAGGAATCGGGTGGGGACTTTGTGCGTCGATGGAACATGCGATCCTGGAAAATGAAGTCGTCATCGACAATCGCGAGTATCACACCATCAAGGAAGTGAAAAACGGGCTGGGCCCTGCTCCAATCAAGACGGCAGAAGGCTGGCTACATCTGGCACACGGTGTGCGGAACACGGCGGCGGGATTGCGCTATGTACTGTATACATTCTTGAGCAAATTGGATCGGCCAGAAGTAGTTACGCACCGTCCGGGCGGATATTTTCTGGCGCCACAAGGCGAAGAGCGCGTCGGAGATGTTTCAAATGTGGCGTTCAGCAATGGTTGGATCGCGACGAAACGCGGAGACGTGTTCATTTACTACGGGGCATCGGACACGCGGTTGAATGTGGCCACCAGCACAGTAGAAAAGTTGCTGGACTATACGATGAACACCCCGGAAGACCCGTTGCGCAGCTACGCCTGTGTCGAGCAGCGATACTCCTTGATTAGGAAAAATCTTGAGACATTGAAAGCCCTGCGGCCTAAGGCGAGCAGGCACGGAATGCAACGCGGATAGATGCAGGACAGCAACTGGTGCTTTGTTTCGAGGACGTGTTATTGCGCAAAGATTTGTTCGATCTGTTCAAGTTCTATCGCAGAGAACTGCAATTTGTCGAGAGCGGCGACGTTTTGTTTGATCTGCTCGATACGGCTTGCACCGATCAAGGCGCTGGTCATGCGCGGGTCGCGCAAAACCCATGCGATAGCGAGTTGGGCCACGGACTGGCCGCGCGATTGGGCCAGTTCATTTAGAGCTCGCACCTGAGCGAGCCGTTGTGCGCTGACATCATCTTTCTTTAGAAAGCTATGCGGCTTGTTAGCACGGGAGTCGCCGGGGATCCCGTCGAGATAGCGATTTGTGAGCAGGCCCTGCGCGAGCGGGCAGAACGCGATGCAGCCGATGCCTTCTTTTTCCAAAACATCGAGCACGCCGCTCTCAATTTTTCTTTCGTACAAGGAATATTTGGGCTGGTGGATGAGGCACGCTGTGCCGAGGGCGCGAAGCGTTTTGGAGGCAGTCTCGATTTGCGCAGCATCGTAGTTGGAAATGCCAGCGTACAGAGCTTTACCGGAGCGCACCGCGTGATCGAGCGCGGACATCGTTTCTTCAATGGGAGTTTTTGGGTCAGGACGGTGCGAATAGAAAATGTCCACATGATCGAGTTTCATGCGTTTGAGACTTTGATCCAAGCTGCTCAGAAGATATTTACGGGAGCCCCAATCGCCGTACGGCCCGGGCCACATCGTGTAACCTGCCTTAGTGCTGATGATGAGTTCGTCTCGATGGGCGGCCAAATCGCTGTGAAGAATGCGCCCGAAATTCTCTTCGGCGGAGCCGGGAGGTGGCCCGTAGTTGTTCGCGAGATCGAAGTGGGTGATACCGAGGTCGAAGGCACAGCGGATCATGGCCTGGCAATTCTCGAAATTATCTACACCACCGAAATTGTGCCAAAGGCCCAGTGAAATGGCAGGAAGAAGCAGCCCGCTGCGGCCGCAGCGCCGGTATTGCATGGTGTCGTAGCGAGAGTTCGCAGGCTGATGGGTCATCTCGTTTCCTTATTAAGTTCAAAAGAAAAATAATTGGCGCGATTTATGCAGTACATGCCAAGACAAAGTTTAGCGCAACGTCGCTTTGACAGTCACAGTTCGAGATCCAGTTGGAGGCACCGGCACGAGGCTGCCACTGATTGCAGCACCATTTACTTCGAGAGAAACGCCATTACCTGACCCCGCACGTTGGACGTCGATCTGGTAGGTGACTCCGCGGAATTTACGAGTGGCTTTGAAACCAGGCCAGCTCTTCGGGATGACAGGGGCGATGAGCAGGCCGTCGAAGGTGGTGCGAATACCAAGAATCCACTGGGTGATAGCAAAATAATTCCACGCGGCAGTCCCAGTGAGCCAGGAATTCTTGGCTTCACCATGAGTAGGAGCATCGCGGCCGGCGATCATCTGAGAGTAGACATAGGGTTCGCAACGATGCAGGTCGCTGATTTCCTCGCGAGCGGACGGGTTGATGCGGGTGTAGTAGTCGTGGGCGCCATCTCCATTACCGATGCGCGTTTCGCCAATCATGACCCACGGATTGTTGTGGCAGAAGATGCCGGCGTTTTCCTTGTAGCCCGGCGGGTAGGAAGAGATCTCGCCATACTCGAGGTAGTACCTTGAGTAGGCAGGTTGCTGCAAGACAATGCCGTGCTTCGTGGCGAGAAGCTTGCGTGTGGATTCGAGAGCGCGGGTAGCCATGCAATCCTGGAGGCCGATGCCAGCCAGCGAACAGAATCCCTGGGTTTCAATGAAAATCTTCCCTTCGGCATTTTCCTTGGAGCCGACCTTGCGGCCGAAATCGTCATAAGCGCGAATAAACCATTCGCCATCCCAACCATGTTTGCGAATGGTGTCTTCCATTTTGGCGACTTCGGCGAGATAGCAGGAAGCTTCTTCGGGAAGCCCGCGATGCTTGGCAATATCCGCGATTTCGCGGCCGGAGAGGACAAAAAGGCCAGCGATAAAGACGGATTCGGCAACTTTGCCTTCTTTGTTGGTAGTGGTCTGGAAAGATTGCCCGGGTGAATCAGAAAAACAGTTCAAGTTAAGGCAATCGTTCCAATCGGCGCGGCCGATTAAGGGAAGACCATGAGGACCGAGACGGTCGAGGGTGTAACCGAAGCTGCGCTGAAGATGTTCGTAGAGCGGCTCTTCGGAGCCGGGGGCATTATCGTACGGCACCAACTCATCGAGGATGCCCCAATCACCGGTTTCCTTAATATAGGCAGCAACGCCGATGATCAGCCAGTGGGGATCATCGTTGAAGCCGCCACCCACGTCGTTGTTGCCGCGTTTGGTGAGCGGCTGGTATTGATGGTAGGCACCCCCAGTAGGAAGCTGCGTGGCAGCAAGATCCAAGATACGTTCGCGAGCGCGCCCCGGAACCATGTGGACAAATCCCAGCAAGTCCTGATTGGAATCGCGGAAGCCGAGGCCGCGACCAATGCCGGATTCGTAGAAGGACGCGGAGCGGGACATATTAAACGTTGCCATACACTGGTAGGCGTTCCAGATGTTTACCATGCGGTTGGTGTGGACATCGGGGGTGTCAACCTGGCAGAGGCCGAGCAACTCACTCCAGTACAGGCAAAGCTTTTCGAAGGCAGAGTCGGCGTTCACTTTATCGATATATTTGGTGATGACGGCCCTTGCGCCTTTCTTGTTGATGATTTGCGAATCCGGTGGATCGAATTTCTGTTCTTGAGGGTTCTCTTGATAGCCAAGAACAAAAACGATTTGGCGCGACTCCCCGGGTCTGAGCGAGAGCTTTACGTGATGCGAGCCGACGGGAGCCCAGCCGTGAGCAACGGAATCGAAGGCGCGGCCGCGCTCGACGGCAACTGGATTGTCCCAGCCGCGATATGGACCCAGAAAAACCTCGCGTTGGGTATCGTAGCCAACAAGTTTCTCGGAGCAGGCGAAGTACGCGAAGTGGTTGCGGCGCTCGCGATATTCGGTCTTGTGGTAAATAACGCCGCTCTCTATTTCTACCTGGCCAATACTGAAGTTGCGCTGAAAGTTCGTGGAATCATCCTGTGCATCCCACAAACAGAATTCGATGGCGGAGAAAATAGAGAGTTCGGCAGGCTGTGCTCGATGATTCGTAAGCGTCAATTGCCAGATTTCGAGATTCTCGTCGAGCGGCACAAAGTAGCGGGTGCTGGCTGCAATGCCGGCATATTTCGAACCAATGGTGGTATAGCCCATGCCGTGACGGCAGGAATACTCTTCAATCTTCTTCTGCGTGGGTTGCCAGGATGGAGACCAGAATTCGCCAGAGGCATCATCGCGAAGATAAATGTAGCGCCCGCCAAAATCGAAGGGAGCGTTGTTGTAACGATAGCGAGTGATTCGACGCAGACGAGCGTCGCGGTAAAAAGAATAACCACCAGCAGTGTTGGAGATAATTCCGAAATAGGCTTGGCAGCCGAGGTAGTTAATCCATGGAAGAGGAGTTTCGGGCTGAGTGATTACGTATTCACGATTCTGATCGTCGAAGTATCCGTATTTCATGAGGACGGCTCCCTGGGCGAAACGCACGGGACTGGCAGACGGCTTAGTATAACGATATTTTAGTGGCATTGGACAAGTTTGAGGTGTAGATATGAACGAAGTTGCAAGAAGTGGGTGCGGGGACGTATCCACCATCACTCCCCCAGGTGAGGGAAATCACAACTGCAATCGGCGCCAGGAGTGCAGGCTTGTCCCGTGCATTAGGACGCCCAGAGTGAAAGGGAAGCGCATGACTAGATTTACGAACCGTCATCGTACTGTTTTGCTGGAGTTTTCGATCCGTGTGGCACTTCTTGCTACATTCGTGATCTTGGGAGTAGCGGGGAGACTTTGTGCATCAGAAAAGGCAAGTGCGCAGATCAAAGTTGACCAAGTCGGGTATTTGCCAAAGGCGACAAAAGTGGCGGTGGTTACCGCTGCGGCGAAAACATTTGAAGTGAAACGCGCGTCAGACAATGGAACGGTGTTCAAAGGTACCCTTGGAGCTGCTCACCTGGATGCGGATACGGGCGATTCGGTACAACTTGCGGACTTCACAAAACTAGAAAAGGCGGGGACTTACTACCTGGATGTAGATGGAGTTGGCCGCAGTTGGACTTTTGCGATCAAGCCAGACGTATTCCTGCACACGTACTATCTGGCGATGCGCGCGTTTTACGGACAACGCTGCGGTACGGCGGTGGATCTTGGGCCGGAGTTCCCCGGATATAAGTATTCGGCATGTCATCTGAAAGGAGAATTTCACGCTTCGTCGGGAAAACAGGGCGAGCGCGACAATATAGGCGGCTGGCACGATGCCGGGGATTATGGCCGGTATGTGGTGAACTCTGGAATCAGCACAGGGACGCTACTGTGGACTTGGGAAATCTTTGGGCCAAAGCTAAAGAGCATCAAGCTGAATATTCCGGAGAGTGGAAACGGGACCCCTGACATACTGAACGAGACTCGCTGGAATCTTGAATGGATTCTGAAAATGCAAGATGACGATGGCGGCGCGTGGCACAAGCAGACCAGTGAGCGTTTTGCAGGCTTCGTGATGCCAGAAGATGACGACTTGCCGAGCGAAGTAATCGGTACAGGCCAAATGCCTTACAAAAGCACCTGTGCCACGGCTGATCTAACGGCGGTGGCGGCGATTGCGGCGCGCGTGTACCAGCCGTTTGATGCGAAATTTGCGGCGCGCAATCTGGATGCAGCGCGCAAAGGATGGCAGTGGGCGGAAAAGAATCCAACCGCAGTATTCAGGAACCCACAGGGCGTGAACACGGGCGAATATGGTGACAACAATTGCAGCGACGAACTGTTGTGGGCGGCCGGCGAGCTTTGGCGAACCTCGGGTGATGCTGCCTATGGTGACTATTTTGTGAAGCACTACCCTGATTTTCGGCCGAGCCTGGACGCACCTTCGCCCGAAGGATGGGGAAATGTGGCGAACCTGGGAATTTGGACCTATGCAATGAGCAAGCAAAAGGGCGCGGATGCCACGGTGGTGGCGGACATTCGAAAGCGCACTTCCGAAGCGGCGCATGCAATCGTGGAGCAGACGCGGAAAAATCCCTATCACGTGAGCCTGCAGTCCAAAGACTACGTGTGGGGATCAAACGGCGTGGCCGCAAATTACGGGATGGAATTGTTAGTGGCAAATACGCTTGCGCCAGATTCGAGTTTCGTGGAAAGCGCACAGGACGATCTTCATTACCTGTTGGGACGGAATGCGTTCTCGATTTCGTGGGTGACCCAGGTGGGCGCAAATCCGTATCATCACCCGCATCACCGGCCCAGTGGGGCGGATAAGAACGTGGAGCCATGGCCCGGGATGTTGTCCGGCGGGCCGAATGCAGGCCGGCAAGACGACGCATTGAAAAAACTACCCACCGGAGTACCACCGGCGAAGGTTTACATAGATGATCAGGCGTCGTATGCGAGCAACGAGATTGCCATCAACTGGCAAGCGCCTCTGGTGTTTCTGCTTGCGGGGGCGCTTCCTTGATCCCGGGAAAATCCGCGGTAATTGTCAGCATTGTGCCTGTAGTGATTCGTAGAAAGTGTGCGTACGGAAACGAACGATAGACTGACCGCGCAAAAGGGACGAGTCGCGCGGCGGGCGGCATCAATAGAGGTGTAGCGTGCATCTGCACTATGTGGATATTGCAATCATCATTGCCTATCTGGTGGGATCGGTCCTAATCGGCTATTGGGTTTCTCATCGTGCGTCGCGCGACATGAAGGCGTACTTCCTGGGTGGCAACGTACTGCCCTGGTATGTCCTGGGAATATCCAACGCTTCGGGAATGTTCGATATCAGCGGCACGATGTTGCTGGTTTACTGGATGTTCGTTTACGGCGTGAAGAGCGTGTGGATACCGTGGCTGTGGCCGACGTTCAACCAGGTATTCCTGATGGTGTATTTGTCGACTTGGCTGCGGCGATCGAATGTGATGACCGGCGCGGAGTGGATACAAACGCGTTTCGGAAAGGGCCGTGGGGCGCAACTCTCGCACATTATTGTGGTGATCTACGCGTTCATCAGCATCATCGGTTTCTTCACGTACGGGTTCAAAGGAATCGGGAAGTTTGCAGCAACGTTTTTGCCATGGCACCTCAGCGTAAATCAATATGCGCTTTTACTGATCGCCATTACCGCCATCTACGTGATTAAAGGCGGAATGTTCAGTGTAGTGATTACGGAAGTGCTGCAGTTCTGCATCCTGTCGGTGGCGTCATTCGCAGTAGGAATCATCGCAATGATGAAAGTGGCACCGACAACACTGCAAAAGTTCGTGCCAGCGGGCTGGGACAATATCTTCTTTGGATGGCACCTGAATCTGGATTGGTCAAACCTTGTGCCTTCGGCAACTGCGCGTGTTGAGCAGGACGGTTACGGGCTGTTTGGGTTCTTCGTCATGATGTTGCTGTTTAAGGGGATTTTGATCAGCGCGGCAGGGCCGGCGCCGAACTACGACATGCAGCGCGTGCTTTCCTGCAAGAATGCGCGCGAAGCTTCGCTGATGAGTGGGTGGGTGAACGTGGTATTGAGCTTTCCGCGGTACTTCCTGATCACGGGGCTCACCGTGCTGGCGCTGGTGTTCTTCAGTGACCAGATCCGTGGAATGGGCACGAACATGGATTTTGAGCAGATACTTCCTTCGACCTTGGCTCTGTTTGTGCCGGCGGGGTTGCTTGGCGTGCTGATCGCCGGTTTGCTCGCAGCGTATATGTCCAACTTTGCCGCGACGGTGAACGCCGCGCCACCTTATTTCGTAAACGATATATACAAGCGTTTTATCAACCCGAATGCCAGCGCAAAAACCTACGTCCGGCTGAGTTATCTGAGCTCGTTTGTGGTGGTGCTGTTGGGCGTATTGATCGGCTGGTACGTGACGAGTGTAAACAATGTGGTGATTTGGATTGTGACGGCATTGTGGGGCGGCTACACAGCATCGAATGTGTTGAAGTGGTATTGGTGGCGATTCAACGGGTATGGCTATTTCTGGGGGATGGTGGCAGGAATGGCATCCGCGCTCACACTTCCGACGTTGGTCTCGAAGATCGTGCCATTACAGAATTTTGCGCATTCGCATTCGGTAAACCTGGAAGTCTCCGTGGGTTTTGGCTTGGTTTTCCTGCTTTCCCTGATTGGCTGCCTCGCCGGCACATTGCTGACCGCACCTGAAGACGAAGAAGTGTTGAAGGAATTCTACAAACGTGTGCGGCCGTGGGGATTCTGGGGACCAATTCTGAAAAAAGTGCAGCAGGAAGATCCAACCTTTCAGCCGAACAAAGATTTTTCCCGAGATATGTTTAATGTTGTGGTTGGCATCGTTTGGCAAATCGCGTTGGTGGCGCTGCCTATTTACGTAGTGACCTGGAAGCTGGGGACCGCGGCGATAGCTTTAGGAATTATCGCGATTACTTCGCTGATCCTGAAATTTACATGGTATGACCATCTGAAGGAACTGGAGCATATCAACCAGTACACAGGCTCGGCCAACGCCGTGCCTGGATCTGCATCGCCGGCAAGCTAGAAAGAAACGAAACGAAACCTTTGACCACAAGTTCTGCGAATCAGGCACCGCCTTATCGTGGAAGATCATGAACTCTCTGAGAGACTCCGTGGGTCAGGTGACTTCCTTATTCATTTTGCGCGAGATTTGAGGGAAACTGCTGAAGCGAATTCAGGGTACCGGACGGCGCGCCCACCGCGGGTCCCCGATTCTTGAGACTCAGTGCGTGAACCCACGGGCGGGACGATGACGAAGAAGATGGGAATTGGACTGCTTGTTCTCCTCGCGACGAATTTGCTGGGGTGTTCAAAATCGGCGCCCCCACCGAAGACTACAGAGTCCGAACGGCCTTCGGCAAGTTCTCCGCCTGTCAGCCCGACTCCCCCGGCGGAAGCTCCGGCGGTGCAACCGTCGGCTGGAACCCCGGCGACCGGGCGCGGAGTGAGGACCGAGATGCACAATGTGCTGTTTCATCTGACAGACAAAGCTGCAGCGCGGGTGGAAACACTTTCGGGAGAACTGTGGCCAGCAGGCAAGAGGGAGATGCCGATCTTTGATGACAAAACTTCTTTTGAAGTGCGCATCAGCAGCGGAAAAGTAACAATCACGCCGGAAGCACTGTCGTCGATCATGAATGATTACGTGTTCGCAGGAAAGGACGCGCCACTCAAGGATCTTTCGGTTTCCATCGATAAAGGGCTGCTAGTCATAAAAGGAAAACTGCATAGCAAAGGTGACCTTCCCTTTGAAACCAAAGGAACCGTAATTACGAATGCGGACGGCCGCTTGCGCGTGCATACCGAGAAAGTTAAAGCGCTGCATGTTCCAGTAAAAGGCGTGATGGGCGTACTTGGAATCGAGCTTGCAAGCGTGCTGAACACCAGCAAGATAGCCGGGCTGGATACCGACAAGAACGATTTATTGATGGATTTGGGAGCGCTATTGCCACCGCCGCACATCAGGGGCAAAGTGACGGCCGTGAGGGTGGAGAAGAATGCGATTGTAACTATATTTGGAGATGGTGAACAATCTGCGTCCGCGTCGAATGAAAAAGGAAATTACATGACCTTCCAGGGAAGTCGGGTGCGCTTTGGAAATCTGTTGATGGAGAACACCGATTTGACAGTTCTGGATCTGGATCCTGGAGATGTACTGGATTGGAATCAGGATCGCTACAGAGAACAGTTGGTTGCCGGCTACGCGAAAATCACTCCGAATTTTGGACTTCGCGCTTATGTGAAAGATTGCGCAAAACTGTCACGATCGGCACCGGCGCTAACACCCCCACCCCCTACAAACTGAGTCGCGTGGAAGTTGCGCTGTCCGGGCTCGACTTGGCCCATTGCCTTTTGCGCGTCGCACCCGCGATGGAGTGTGCGTGCGAACTTGACGGGCCCGTGATGCAGGAGTATGTTTTTCGCGGCGAGCAGAGTTGCGGCTGAAAATTTCGCCGCAAGTGCTGGCCAGCGGTCAAGAATCGCATTCAAACAGGAAATCGGTCCCCGCATTGTCGCTGGCTCCCGCGATTGTTAGTACCCGGCGAATTCAATCACACGTATACGACAGGCCCGGTTGTGTAAATCCGTACATTCGTTCCAGTTCTTCTTGCCGGAGTCTCACTGCGGGTGCGCCAGACGAACATTGAAATGCAGTACAAGCAAACTGAGGGACCCAGGTATCGCGCCGGATTGCAGGGAGGTCTTGGATGAAACAGCTAAAGTTCGCCCTACTGGTAGTGGAGAATAACGATTACCAAGCCGAACAGACAATCGTTGCGAAGCAAGCCGCGCATGAAAGTGAAGTTGAGCTACAGATCATCCAAACGGGACACGATGCAGTAACGCAGAGTCAAGAAGTACTCAAGTTGCTCTATAGTCCCGCCGAGACTCGTCCCGACGGAATACTATTTGAGCCCGTGGGAACGCCCCTGGCGCAGGCGGCGAAAATCGCCGCGACTTCTGGTGTAGGGTGGGTAGTGTTGAACCGCGAGGTGGACTATATCCACGAGTTGAGGTTGCAGAGCAAAACGCCCTGTTTCACGATCACGACCGATCATGAAGAGGTCGGACACATCCAGGGAGAGCAAATCGCCAAGTTGCTCCCCCATGGAGGAACGGTACTGTACATTCATGGGCCATCTGATAACAAGGCTGCCGTAAGGCGTGCGGCTGCCATGCAAGCGGCAAAGCCCGCGAATGTCGATGTGCGTGTGTTAAAGGGGCTTTGGACTGAAGAGAGCGCCTTCCATGCTGTGGCGTCGTGGCTGAAACTCAATGTGGCAAAAGATTCCAGGTTTGGAGTCGTAGCCGGACAAAATGACGCTATGGCTCTAGGCGCGCGCCGAGCGTTTCAGGAATTAACCGCGGGGTCCGAACAGGAACGCTGGCTGAGCTTACCTTTCATCGGTTGCGACGGACTGCCGAAGACCGGGCAAATTTACGTCCACCGCGGTGTTTTGGCAGCGACCGTGGTGATACCAGCTAACGCAGGCCGAGCGATCAAGGAGATGGTTAATTCGTTGAGGAGCGGTCAACAACCACCGGAATGCATCTTCACAAGCCCAACTTCGTACCCGCAGATCGCGGCTCTAAAACCAGCACACTGACAGATCGATACCAATTACGAATTTGTCTGCGCGGTCCAGTCGGAATTAGCACTGCGCCATTCTCCAGGCCAAGTTTCTTCCCAGTGGTGGAATGCCCGTAAAAAGGACGAAAGATTCTACTGCGAAGCGGACTGCTTCAGAGAAGCCATGTCAATTACAAAACGATACTTCACGTCGCTCTTCAATAGACGTTCGTAGGCGGAATCGAGTTGTTGAATCGGAATCAACTCGATGTCCGAGGTAATGCCATGCTCGGCGCAGAAATCAAGCATCTCCTGTGTTTCCCGGATACCGCCGATAGCCGAACCAGCAAGCCGTCGCCGCCCCATCAAGAAATTGAAGGCTGAAACGGGCATCGGTTTTTCCGGCGCTCCAACCAGGGTCAGCGTGCCGTCGCGCTTGAGAAGGCTGAGGTAGGCATTGATGTCGTGGTCGGCCGATACAGCATCCAGGATAAAATTGAAGCTGCCCGCGTGTTTCTGCATCTCTGCTTCATTTTTCGAGATGACCACTTCGTCGGCTCCGAGGCGCAAAGCATCCGCGGCCTTATTTGGCGAGGTGGTGAAGAGAATAACGTGGGCGCCCAAGGCGTGGGCAAATTTCACGCCCATGTGGCCCAAACCGCCCAGGCCAACAATGCCGACCTTTTGCCCTTTGCCAACATTCCAGTGGCGAAGCGGTGAATAGGTGGTGATTCCCGCGCAGAGCAGCGGTGCAGCAGCGGCGGGATCGAGTTTATTGGATACCCTCAAGACATAGGCTTCGTCTACCACGATACTTTCGGAGTAACCACCATAGGTGACTCCGCCGAGAATCTTGTCCTCCCCGTTATAGGTCAGCGTGAAGAATTTCTCGCAATACTGCTCCTCTCCTGCTCGGCAACTGGCGCACTCGCGGCAGGAATCCACCATGCAGCCAACCGCGGCGATGTCGCCCTCTTTGAATTTCTTGACGGCGCCGCCGACCTTTAGAACACGGCCCACAATTTCGTGCCCGGGCACGACGGGGTACACGGTGGGCATAACTGCTTCCCACTCATTGCGCACTTGATGGAGATCGGAATGGCAGACTCCGCAGAAGAGAATTTCGATTTGAACATCTTGCGGACGTGGAGAGTGGCGGCGGATTGTAAAAGGCGCCATTCCGGAATTCGCGCTTCGCGCGGCAAATGCGCGAGCGGCAAAAGTGTCCGGTTTCGGCAATTGTATTTCTTTGGCGGTTTGTTGAGCTGTATCGCTCATGGTCGTATTCCTCCTCAGGCAGATTACGAGATGAAATTGTAGAAGAGCGGGGCGGGCCTAGTCACTAGCAGATTGCGCCTTTATACTTGCAAAACGCGCCGCGATTTTCCCAGAGACGGTGCCGTGTCTCGCTGAAGTCGAAAGTATTTGCTTCTACAAAGCCGTCCGTCAAACTCTACAAGTCATTCTTGATGTTGAGGTTAATGGGGTGGCGGGGCTTGTGAACTGACCGTGCCCTTCACGCGATCGCCGACAAGCGCTTGCCCGGAACCTGAGAAGATTGCCGTTGCAGAGAGTTCCACCACATCGGTTACCGTAGCATCGCCAACATGCTCAACAATAGTAGACAGGGACTCGCCGGACACCGTGCGAATTTCACGGAGTACCAAAAGCTTGTCGCCCACCCGAACGCCAGACTCCTTCCCGAGATTTAGTGTTATTGAATTTCCATTTACTTCCGCCACCAGGCCATCCACTTCAATGTTGAGAGTCGGAATTTTTGCCGCAAAGGAATTGAGTTGTTCCGCAATCTGTTCCACTGCGTTCCGCGTGGCCTCACCAAGTAGACTATCGACGAATTCATTGCCCGGGATATCCTGAGCATCGGTGGCATGTCCGCGCGGCTTGACGCGCATCACCTCACCAGTGCGATTAGATTCGCCTGTTGCGGTGAATTCGGCAATCACTTCGGCTGTGGTCATATCCAGAACGCGCGCGGTGATATCAACATATGCTTTTGATTTCCACGTGCTAATCCCTGAGGGCCCACTCGCTTTATCTTTTTGCGGCGCATCTGGGCCAAATCGCGTAATGGCTCCAACGATCATGGCATCAAGTCCAAGCATTCGGCCGATTTTTGCGGCCCTGCCATAGACGTCCAGACGATCATCATCGGAGCTGTTCTGCTCTTGCAGGAGTTTTTTGACTGCAGATGGGTCAACTAAGGTGTACTTTCCTCCAGCGGTAAGCTTCTCGATGAGTTGAACTGAAATTCCCTTGGCCGCGGCCCCAGCATCAGCTCCAAACACTTTGGCGGCTTCAGTGCCCCCGCTGCTGTAATCTTCAAAATTCAGGAGAGCAACGCGTTTCTTTTGGGTCATCTCCTGCGGAGAGACAGCCGAAGACAAAAACAGCACCCAAACCTCTAGGGCAGCACACCAGAGGAATCGATTAAATCGCATGTACGACCTCGCCGGAGAAGAAGTACCAGAAACAAGATAGAATTTTGCGCCACCAATTGGCCAGTATGAATCTCAAATGCTCAAAGTTCGGTGCTCGACCGCTGCAGTGGTATAGTTCCGAAGTCAATTTATCCCAGTAGTGTTGGGGGGGGGAATTTCCTTGCATCGACCAATTTGCTGTTTGGCGTATTCCGCGCGCGCAGCAGTTATCGCGTACTTTTTAATTGCTTCCGTCGGGGCGCAAACCATGCGGCCGGACGCCGAAAAGCAGCTTGCGCACGACATCTACAAGGAATTCATCGAAGTCCAATCTGGTTATACCACTGGGTCAACTACGCCCGTTGCCCAAGCCGCTGCAGCACGCCTGAAAGCTGCCGGATTTCCGGATTCAGATATTTATGTCGGAGGCGCCAGTCCGAAAAAGGCCAATCTCGTGGTTCGCTACCACGGAACGGGCGCGCGCAAACCGCTTCTGCTTCTGGCACACACCGACGTTGTGGAAGCCAAGCGTGAAGACTGGTCCATGGATCCGTTTCAATTTGTAGAGAAAGATGGGTATTTCTACGGACGGGGCACGGGCGACGATAAAGCGCAGGCCGCCGTCTGGATTGCCAATTTGATCCAATACCAGAAGGAAGGATTTAAGCCAGACCGCGACATCATCGTTGCACTTACAGCAGACGAAGAAGGGGGCGGCCCGTACAACGGTGTCGATTGGCTCATCAAGAACCACCGTGAACTGATCAATGCGGAATTTGCGCTGAACGAGGGCGGCTGGGGCGAATCCCTCGACGGGAAGAAACTCTCGAACGATCTACAGATCAGTGAAAAGTACGTGCTCAATTTCCGTTTTGAAGTGCGCAATAAAGGCGGCCACAGTTCCATTCCAGTCGCTGACAACGCGATTTACCATCTCGCTTTTGCACTCGCACATCTCTCTGCCTATGGATTTCCTCTCAAAACCAACGAGGTAACCGCGGCCTATTTTGAGCAAATGTCAAAAATCGACGCTGGCGCGGTGAAAGAAGATCTTGCTAAAGCAGCCGCAGGTTCGCAGGAAGCTATGCAGAAAGTTGCCGCCGCTGCTCCCGCGTGGAACGCTACGCTGCGCACTACGTGCGTTGCCACGCAACTGGAAGGTGGCCACGCCATGAACGCGTTGCCCCAGTTGGCCGCCGCCAACGTCAACTGTCGCGTGCTTCCGGAAGACACCCCGGAGTATGTGCTGGCAACGCTGAAGGAAGTTGTCGCCGATAAAGAGGTCACCATCACTCCCGTGCTCGCGATGACCGCCGGCCCGGCTTCCCCAATGCGTCCTGACGTGCTTGCCGCGGTCAGCAGCACCACGCAGAAGATCTGGCCGGGCGTACAGACGGTACCCATCATGGTGATGGGCGCGACGGACGGCCGTTATCTTCGCGCCGCGGGAATTCCCACTTATGGCGTTCAAGGCTTTTTCTTTGACCGCAATGACATCAGGTTTCACGGGCGCGATGAACGTATGGCCGTGCAGTCTTTTTACGATGGTCAGGCTTTCCTTTACGATCTGGTTAAAACACTTTCGCAGCCAGGAGAGTAGTGGAAGTTTAGCAGTCAAAAACGCCGCCAAATGCTCCACTAAAGACCGTTGCACGTTATAATCAAAAACGGAGGGGTGGGTGAGCGGTTGAAACCGGCGGTCTTGAAAACCGTTTGGCCCGAAAGGGTCACGGGGGTTCGAATCCCTCCCCCTCCGCCAGATTGATGAATCAGCAGGGCTTTGCACGTTCCTACCATTTGAACATCCTGCCTTAGTTGAATTCGCGAAGGTGCCTCTTGGACTTGCCCGTGATGCTTTGGATAAGACTTTGGGAGACTCTCGCGCTCCGGCGAGCAGTTAAAGCTTAAACTGGTGGCAAGCAAAATTATGCAAAATTCACGAGTGAACGCTTGGCTGCTTGGTGCCTGGTTAGTGTTTCTGGGCGGCTATGCCTTGGTGTCTCACCAGTTGGGAACGGGCACCTCTCTCAACGCGTTTGGAAATGTCACGCAGTGCTTCATTCCTTTGCTGGCAAACGCAGGACTGCTGGCGAATGCGGGTACACCACACTGGCGCCGCAATCTGTTCTGGATGCTGTTGGCACTGAGTTGCTCGATGTGGATGATCGGGCAATTTCAGTGGACGTATTACGAAGTCTATTTGCAAAAGGACATGCCCGGATTATTTGCCGGCGACATCATTTTCTTCCTGCGTGGAATTCCGCTGATTGCAGCGCTGGCGTTACGCCCATATCTGAAGCGCGGCGAGATGCACATCCGGCTTGGATACATGGATTTTGCGCTCCTCTTGACGTGGTGGTCTTTTCTGTATGTTTACGTAGTGTTGCCTTGGATGTATGCAGCTCCGACGCAGGCAAATTACGATTACAACTACAACATTTTGGCGAACGTACAATTTTTGATCATCCTGGCGGGGTTTGGAATCTTTTGGTACCGGACAAAGGGCGCCTGGCGCGTAGTCTGCGCGCACCTATTTGGCGCGTCGGCTTTGTACACGGTGACGTCCATGATCGTCAATCTGGCCGTGGAGAATGACAAATATTACACGGGAAGCGTTTACGATTTGCCGCTGATGTCGGTGTTTTTCTGGTATGGAATGGCAGGAGTGATTGCCTACCAGAAACGAAACGAGTTGGATTCGCCAATGGATGGTGGACAAGAGGAGTCCGAACAAGCGGCGGGGGATAGCGTTTGGGCGACTCGGTTTGCCATGGCGGCAGTGCTTTCGCTACCGCTTTTTGCACTGTACGCGCTGCGCATCGAGCATCACTCTCAGGAAGTGCGGGATTTTCGGCTGACGGTGACTCTGGTGGCGGCGCTGCCACTCTCCCTATTGGTATTTTTGCGCACGCATTTTGCGGACGCTGATCGCGCGCGTTTGTTGGCCCAATCAGAGTCTTCGGTAATCAACCTGCAGCGACTGCAGGCACAGATGGTCCAATCAGAGAAATTGGTCTCTCTGGGCCAACTAGCGGCGGGGGCGGCACACGAGATCAACAATCCTTTAACCGCGATTCTTGGGTACTCCGATTTGCTTGCGGATGACCCGCAACTACCGGAACGTACGCGGGCAACAGCTGCGAAGATCCGCGAACAGGCACGACGCACAAAGAGTCTGGTGCAAAACTTGCTGAGCTTTGCAAGGCAGGTGCCAGCGGAACGAACGCTGCTGGACATCAACACGGTAGTGTCCAATGCGGTGCAATTACGAGCTTTGGATCTGCGCAGCAGTGAATCGAGAATTGAGCAACAGCTTGAATCGGTGTTGCCCGGAGTACGCGGCGACAGCAACCAGTTGATGCAGGTTTTTTTCAATATTATTAATAACGCGGTGTATGCGATGTCCACGAACGGCGGCGGAGTTTTGACGATTCGAACCCTGCGCGACCGTGGAAACGTGATCGTGCTTTTCTCTGATACGGGACCTGGCGTGAAAGAGCCTCACCGGGTGTTCGATCCCTTCTATACCACGAAGCCTGTCGGACAAGGGACGGGTTTGGGATTAAGCATTTGCTATGGAATTGTGCGCGAGCACGGCGGAAATATCATTTGTTACAACGGGCAGAGTCGCGGTGCAGTGTTTCGCGTGGAACTTCCCGCGGTGATGGCGGCGTTGCCAACGCGTGAGTCCAGTTCCGGCGCACTACCTTCGCTATCCAGCAAGCAAACCTAAAGCGGTCCAGATAGATTGACTCTGCAATTTACAGGGCCCAAATGCGTAGATACTAGTGGTAGAGTTTCCCGAACGGGTGTGTGTGAAGGTTCAAACGATGAACGAAATTGCCATTACGACAGAACGGCTGACCCGAGTATTTGGTGGGCTGACAGCTGTAGACCATATCGACCTGCAAGTAAAGGCAGGACAGTTTTTCGGGTTTTTGGGGCCTAACGGGGCAGGCAAATCTACAACCATTAAAATGTTGACTGGATTGTTGGCTCCGACATCAGGCCGGATGCAGTTGTTAGGCGTTGATTTTGCTAAAAACCCGGTTGAGGTGAAACGGCAAATCGGAGTGGTGCCGGAAGGCATGGGACTGTTCGAACGGTTGACGGGTGTAGAGTATTTGCGGTTTGTCGGCCGAATGTATGGGCTTGATAAGGCCACAACGGAAAAGCGCGCAGCAGAATTGCTGGAGTTTATGCAATTGGCGGACCGCGAAAAAACATTGGTCGCAGATTATTCCCACGGTATGCAGAAGAAACTGGCGTTAGCCGCGGCAGTAATTCATGGACCACGCATTCTATTTCTCGATGAACCATTTGAAGGAGTGGACGCGCTGGCGGCAGGCGCGCTGAAGTCCCTGCTGGGAAGAATGACCGGGCGCGGGGTGACGATTTTTCTCACTTCGCACGTGTTGGAAATAGTTGAACGGCTGTGCAGTCACGTCGCCATTATTCACAAAGGCCGGCTGGTGGCACAAGGTTCGCTGGAAGACTTGCGCGCGGGTGTACCCGGCACTGAAGGTGAGAAGAAGACACTGGAGCAGATTTTCTTGTCCATCGTGGGACAAAGCGGCGGAGAGCAATCCAGCTTGGAAGAGTTGACATGGCTGACGTAGCGCAGCTGCCAGGAGTATTCGCACAATTGAAACTGGTGGCTGGTCTGCGGTGGGGCCTGCTCAAGAACAGCCTGCAACGCAAAAACAACCGTTGGGATTTGATCGGCATGGTTTTCGCCGTGGTGATGAGCGGTATGTTGGTGCTTGGGTTGTGTTTTGCTTTCTATGCGGGGACTTATTTTTTCCTGACCAAGGGACGGCCCAGCTGGATTGCCCTGCTGTTCTGGGCACTTTTTTTATGGTGGCAGGTATTTCCGATTCTGGCGACGGGATTTGGCACAACATTTCAGTTTAAGAATCTGTTGCGATTTCCACTGAGCTTGAAGGCTTTCTATCTGCTCGGACTCGGATATGGATTCGCGGATTTTGCGGCAGTTTCTGCGATGTGCTGGATGGCTGCCATGGTAGTAGGAACTGCCGTGGCCCGTATCAGCGCGGTGCCAACACTGCTGCTAGCGTGTGCGCTGTTTACCCTTCTGAACGTCACGCTGGAACGGTTACTGGGCTCCTGGCTGGAAAAGGTGCTGGCACGGCGGCGCTCCCGAGAATTATTTCTGGGATTTTTTGTGCTTTCCATGGTGTCGTTGAATTTCCTTTCTCCGCTGATGCAACGGTACGGCCATTCAGCTCAGCCGAAAATACAGCAATATGTTTCCTATCTGTGGTGGTTGCCGGGATCGTTGGCCGGAGATGCAGTGGGAGGGGCAGCCACGTCGGACTTTCGGGCTGTACTTGTCGGCTTTGCCGGACTACTTGCGTGGTTGGCCGTGCTAAGTGCCCTTCTGTGGCGGCGTTTCAAATCGCAATACCTCGGTGAGGAATTCAGTGACAGCGTGGCACCGGAAAAACAAAAGAAGAAGAGTGGGGTGTTTGTCGACGAGAGCAGTAAGGTAAACCGGGTTCCGGCAGGAGGTTGGGGAGGGTTACCATTTCTCTCTCCACAGGTGGCCGGAGTCATCGCGAAAGAATTTCACTATGTGATGCGCAATGGCTTTTCGTTCGTAACATTTTTGCTTCCGCCGATCATGGTAGTGTTTTTCACGTTTCAATTTACAGGTAAGACTTCACCATTGAAAGAGCATGCGTTTGGACCGGAAATGTTTTTCCCCGCAATTATGGCGTATTTGATTTTGATTCTGCTTTCGCCCGCGTATAACTCCTTTTCGTTTGAGGGCAAAGGCATCCAATCGTATTTCATGGCGCCGATCCGCTTTCGGGATGTGTTACTGGGAAAAAATCTTTTTCTAGTGGGGTTGGTGACGCTGGAATTAGGCGTTTCGTTGGCTGTGTTGGTGTACAGAGTTGGTTGGCCAACAATGCCACGCTTTTTTGCAACGATTGGAGCGGCGATTTTCGCGGTGACGGGGCAATTGACGATTGCAAACTGGTCTTCGCTGAGTTTTCCAAAAAAGATGGAGATGGGAAAGATGAAAGGCCAGCGAAATTCGGGCGTGGCCGTGTGGACAGCGTTCGGCGTACAGATTCTGGTAGGAGGGATTGCAACGGCGGTGCTGCTTGCGGGACGTTGGTTGGGGAATCCGTGGCTGTCCGTGGAAGCGTTCGCAGGCCTGACGGTGGCAACGTTAGCTGGCTACGTGGCTTCGCTCGAATCGCTGGATCGTTTGGCAGAACGAAAAAAAGACCTGCTGGTTGAGACGTTGTGCCGGTGACAAATCAACCGTACATCACGAAAAACTTTCAAGGTCCGCGGAGGCTCCTGCCGAAGTGATACTTGCCTGCAAAATAAGGGCAGACTCTCAGTAAGCTAGGGCACGATTAGGAATTTGGCGAAACGAGCGGCAATAATGGGCCAGGAAAAATGTTGTTGGTAGGCGACAAGACTGCGGACTGCAAGGTCGGAGCGCAAAGCTTGGTCTGAAAATACCCGGACAATCGCGTCAGCAAATAGGTGCGGGTCCTCGGCCGAGAGGAGAACCACGCCGGCTTCAGTGATGGGAGCGGCTGTTTCTGAACCAGCAAGCGCAATCACGGGGAGGCCGCAGGCGATGCCGGCAATTGCGCTGCTGCGTCGCGAAGAGATTACTCCTCGAACGAAGAGCAAGAGGTCACAAGCCGAGAGTTTCTTGACCACTTGATCAGGGTCGACTACACCTTCCACAGACAATTCGATGGGAAGACTCTGGAGCTTGCGGCGAAGTTCGTGTTCGCGGAGTTCGGCGTGCCTGCCAAAAATGGAAAGGCGGAGGTTCCCCAGCTTTTCTGAAGCTTTGCTAACAGCAGCGGTGATCAGTTTTGTTTCGCGCGCACCTGCCTTACCGCCAGTGATACTGAAGACGCCGATGGTAGGAACGGTATTTGTCGCTGCGGGCATTCGGTCAATTGGGACGGGAAGATTCGGGCCAACGGGGATGAACACAGCGTTGTCAGGCGTGCCATTGAGCCATGCAAGGGTTTCGGGCGCGACCGTGAAGACCGCGGAATCAGCGAGAGCAAGGGCTTTGCGCATGGTGCGCATTTGAATGGTACCCCGCAGTCTGTCGATGATGCGCGATCCGGGAAATGACTGGACATCGTGAAAGACGATGGCGACGCGTGAGCCAGCCGCTTTCAACAGTTTTAGGACACGGAGAATTTTCTGGGGGAAGCCACGAGCCGACCAGGCTAGTGTGGTGTATTGCACTAGCACCCATTGTCCGCGCCAGTTAACGGCGGATTTCTCTAGTTGAGTGAAGGCTTTCGGCCAGCCAATTTTCTCCCAGGGGAAACGCTCGATTTCTAATTGCAGATTGTGAGCAGTAAGCGCCGCGCCTAAATAGCGACAGTATTCCTCGACGGCATCGGTGGGTTCATCTTTGCGCCCAAGCAGAGCGATCACGCGTTGCGTGCTCATTTTTCCACGAGAAACGAACCAAGAAACAGGGCGTCCATGCCCGAACTGAAGAACGTGCGGATCGCGTCAGTGGGTGTGTGTACGATGGCTTCACCGCGGAGGTTAAACGAGGTGTTCATGACAACAGGGACGCCGGTGCGTTTGCCGAATTCGTCAATCAATCGGTAATAGAGAGGGTTGATTTCTCTTTCCACAGTTTGCGGCCGTGCACTGCCATCAACGTGCGTGACAGAGGGGATTACCTGCCGCTTTTCGGGACGAACCTGCGCAGTGAGAATCATGAACGGCGAATCGTAAGCCGATTCGAGGTATTCGGGGGCGGCTTCTTTTTTGAACGAGGGCGCGAAGGGCCGCCACCATTCGCGGAATTTTACGGCGTTGTTGACCTTGATGTTCATTTCCGGATCGCGCGGATCAGCAAGTATCGAGCGATTGCCAAGCGCGCGCGGGCCAAATTCCATGCGTCCCTGGTACCAGCCAAGAATCTTACCTTGGGAAAGAAAATCGGCGGCTGTGGCGGCAGGATCGCTCAACTGCGTGGCGCGGATCTTGTAGGTTTTCAAGGCCGCCTCGATAGCTGAATCGTCAAACGACGGGCCGAGATAGGCATGACGCATGGGTTTGAGCGGAAGGCGCTGACCGCCATCCAAGAACGGAGCCAGAGCTGCGCCCAGTGCGACTCCATCATCGGAGGCGGCAGGTTGAACAAAAATCTTGTCGACCACGCCTGAAGCCACGATTTTCCCGTTGGCCTTGGAGTTCAGTGCAACGCCTCCAGCGAGGCAAAGATTCTTGCTATGGCACTTTTCGATCGCCAGGCGCACGACGTTCATCATTGCTTCTTCACATTTATCCTGCACGGCGAAAGCGATATTTTTGTGCAGCTCTCCGATTTCGCTTTCCGGCTCGCGCGCCTTGCCAAGGGAAATAGGGAAATCCGCGTAGGGCGATGTGCCGTTGCCAACCAAGCGATCGACGTGAACTTTGTAGGGCGGGGCTTGCGTATCGATGAACGGACTGAGATCAACCCCTGGCTTGCCGTAGGGCGCAAGGCCCATAACTTTCCATTCGTCGGAGTTCGGCGTGAAGCCGAGAAAAGCGGTGAATTGTGCATAGAAAAGGCCAAGGGAATCGGGCCAATCAATAGTGAGAACGTGCTCAACGCGGCCATTCTCGCCACGCCAAATGGAAGTTGCTTCCCATGCGCCGCGTCCGTCCATGACAACGATAGCGGAATCGTTGAACCCGGAATAGGAGTAGGCGCTGAGGGCATGGGCCAAGTGGTGATCGACGTAACGGAATTTTGTCTTGTGATTGCCAAAAATGCGGCGATAGGGGGCCACTCCGGATTGCTGGTGACGTAAGCTGCCGAAATAGCGCGTGGAGTTCAAAACATTCAGATAGGTGATCGGCCACTTCCCGGTGGCGTAGAGTTTGAGATCATGGCGGTAGAGCTGTGAAATTGGCTGCCAGCCAAAACAAATTTCGTCGACTTGTTCGAGGCGAATTCCGGCAAAATCGAGGCAAGCCTGAATCGCAAGTTGCGGAAAACGCGCATCGTGCTTCTGGCGGCTGATGCGCTCTTCCGCCGCGGCGAAGAGCAATTCCCCGTCGCGCACAAAACACGCCGAGGAATCATGCATCTGCGAATAATTTACACCGAGCGTGATCAAGCAGACTCCTGCGACCGTTTAGTGCCATAACACCAGGCAAGTGGAGTGCTTTCGCCAAGAAATGCGGAAGCGGAGGCCCCGGCTGAGCGGACTATGGAATCGACCTCGGCAGAGCTGAGCGCCACGCCACGCCAGGTGTTGCCAATCATTTGCGGATCGATGTGAGCGAATTGGGCCAGGGACTGACTAACGCGCTTCAGGCCCAGGACCGCAAGATTATCTAGGAAGGTCGAAATCAAACGGCCTTTCCAATTCATAGTGGGCTGTTCGGAGCCGTTAAATTGGAAGAGAAATGTGCCAGTAGGGCGAAGAATACGAAACATCTCGTGAATAGTGGAGGAAACCAGTTCGCGCGAAGGAAAATGCTGCAATACAAGATAACTGAATACAAAATCCATGGAACCGGATTCTAGATTCGCCAAGGATGTTCCGTCCGTGGAAACCCAATTTATGTTTTTGTATTCGTTAAGAAAAGTCTTAGCGCGAGACTGCATTTCTTCGGAGATGTCTACAGCCGAAACAGAGCAAAAACGCTGGGCAAAACTGCGGGTCATGCGCCCGGCGCCACAGCCGAGTTCAACCATGGACTTGTCCGAAGGATCGAATTGAAGTCGCTGGAGCACGGGGGCTACGAGCTTCAGATAATCCTCTTCACCTGAGGCAAAGAACGAAGCCTCATCCCAATCTTTACGCCAACTGGCGATGTAGAGGAAAGCATCCTGACGGGCGCGTTCGTTCCAGTCCTCGCGCATGGAATCGGCTTGTTGCGCGGTCTTGGGCTCAACAGTCATTGCAATCTCGGGCAGGAAATTGTGCGCAGTAGATGCATGTGAAAAAACTTCCGCTCTTATGCACGTTATAGCAATCTATACTAAACAAATTCATTTGAGAGATGAACCTTCGCTATCGATAACATGGCGAAATAATCGTTCCAGGGCTTGGGCAGAGCACTCCCAAGTATAACCTGACATAGACTGTTGCGCAGCCAAACCGAGTTGTTGGCGGAGTTCCGCGGAATTGGCGAGGCGGAGCACTGCTTCCTCGATTGCCTGCGAATCGGCGGGAGGAATCAGAAGGCCGTTTATACCGTCAAACACAACATTAGGCATTCCACAGGTTTCGATAGTAATCACGGGCATGCCGGAAGCCATCGCCTCAAGAACAACTGTGGGCTGTCCTTCTGAGCGGCTCTAAATTTTGATAGTTGCGCGCGACAAAAAATCGCGATTCAACGCCGTTGGGAGTGCAGGATCGATCCCCGTCAGCATCTAGATTGGATTTCAATTGGAGAATCTTCCAAGTGTCGCGGGCAAGGTATGAGCACCGTCCGCGGTGCGAATGGACCAGCGAAAATGCGGAAAGGCGTAAAAGCGAGCCAAAGACGATTTTTCCAGCTGAAATGCCGGGTGCGACCCTTACGATCTTCGCCACGCATGACGTGTGCCCGGCGCTCTTCCAGTCCATGCAATGCCAGAACAAAAGGGGGGATTGAAACGAGAAGGAAACAATCGTTTGGATATTCCGTAAGGAAAACCGATGGGCCGTGGAGGTTAACGACCGAGAGCTGTTTCGATTCTTGCGAATGTATTCCGCAAGCCAGAAAGCAAACTTAAGATCGAGAAATCGAGCCGCGACGGAGCTTGGGTTCACCAGGTCATTGCGGAAAAGATAGGTGACCGCTTGGCCGTGGAACTCCAGGGCGCGTCCAAGATTGTAGATCATGGCCCCGTTGGACTTGCGCAGAATGCGGACTTGATTCTCGAATTTACCAGAGGATTTCCGGAGTGCGATCCGTAGACCCGTCATCGACCACCACAATTTCACGCTGCGAAGCGGGATAGTCCTGGGCAAGAACGCTCTCGATGGCGGCTTCGATGAAGCGCTCGTGGTTGTAGGTGTCGATCAGAACGCTAACAAATAGTGTCGTCATGCAGTTCGTAATAGTCCGGCTGGCGGAAGATGTTCACATTAGAAAATCCGCTCCTGCGCGCAGAGTCTGACCTTCTTAAGTGTACGATAAACAGAGGAGTTCCTCTGCGGAAGGATATGCAGAGGAGTTCCGCAAGGCGCGTGGCAAGCCTAGTCCGCACGCAGTTGACCGTAATGAGTTATGGAGAGTAAATGGCAACACTGGTAACTGGTGGAGCAGGGTACATAGGTAGCGTGACGGTAGATCACTTGCTGGCCATGGGGGAGAGCGTGGTAGTGCTGGATGACCTCTCCCTGGGACATCGAAACGCGCTGGATGCGTCTGTTCCCTTCTATCAGGGCGACATCGGCGACGAGGAACTGCTGGCTCGGATCACCAACGAACATCATATCGACGCGTGCATCCATTTCGCCGCGTTTGCCTTTGTCGGTGACTCTGTGAAAGACCCAAAGGCGTATTTTGAAAACAATGTGCAGAAAGGAATTGTGTTGGCCGGCGCGCTGCTGGCAGCAAAAGTGCGTCACCTGGTATTTTCGTCTTCCTGTGCCGTTTATGGCGAGCAAGAAAAGATACCAATTGCGGAAGATGCGCGCTTGTGGCCCAAAAACCCTTATGGATGGACGAAGCTCATTTTCGAACGGTTACTGGATTCCTACGATGTGGCATATGGACTGAAGTTCGTGGCTCTTCGCTACTTTAATGCGGCAGGCGCTACTGAAAAGCGTGGAGAACACCACGAACCAGAGACTCACTTGATTGCCAACGTCTTGCAGGCTGCCTCTGGAAAACGGCATGAACTGCAGGTGTTCGGTGACCGTTACCCTACGGCTGACGGAACGACGCTTCGAGATTATGTGCACGTCGCCGACCTCGCGGAGGGTCATGCTCGAGCCTTGCAATATCTCCGTGGTGGCGGCGAGTCGCAATTTCTGAATTTAGGAACGGGCCAAGGGCATTCCGTAATGGAAGTAATCAGAGAGGCTCGCCACGTGACGGGACGCGAAATCCAGGTGCGCATCGAGGAGCCCCGGCCAGGCGACCCGGCCGTGTTGATTGCCGATGCGAGGAAGGTCAAAGCCATCCTCGGGTGGGAGCCTGCGAATTCGGATTTACAGAATATCCTGAAATCCGCGTGGGACTGGGATCTCCGGCATCCGCATGGTTACTCTGCAAGCCGAGGACAGAGTGGAGTAACATTCAGCGGACAATGAGCACTGACCACAAGCCACCGCGCCTTCTGGATTTTGTGAATGAGGGTATGGTTAAACGTCGACTGAAAAAGGAATAACGAGCCAGCATGGCCAAACGCATTTCGTCTCTCTGTCGCGATACCCGTACACAACGAAGAAAGTGTTCTGCCGGAATTGTTGCGCCGGCATTGGCGAACCGTCTGCTTTTGAATTCCGCATCACCACAAAAATACCAGATTCTGTTATGGGATCGCGTATTCGTGCCGCTTTCGCGTGCGGTTGATATAGTGATTGGGCATGCAGTAGGGCGATCGATTCTAGTTGTGTGGAGGTAACCATAAGTTGCCGCTGACGGGACTGAACGGCAGCTTAGGAACTTCTCAATCGGCTCTGACCTCGGGAATGAGTCGATAAACAACCACACGAAATCCTTTCGTTTCGAACGACGAGCCTCCAATGAACAGTTCTGCAGCGACAATGGGAACGATGGTGAGGGATACCACTAGCACCAAGTTACAGCGGAAGGAACTGTTTTGGGTTTCAATCATCATCGTGACGGTCAGTTGTGTCCTGTTGTGGAGATACCTTCCACTTCCTCACCAGGACCGTAATTTTTATGTCGAACCGGGCTATCAGCTTGCGCAGACAGGCAAGCTTATTGGTCCGGGTTCGCAAAATGTGGATCTGACGTATCAGAAGGAGATCTACTCTTACCCGCCGGGATATTTCTTACTGGTGGCCGGTTGGCTGAAGCTGTTCGGACTTACGCCACGGGCCTGATTCTGTCGTGGGCTTTGCTCCGCAATCGATATGGATGCTCCAGAATTGTGAGCGCGCTTGTATTGCTGGCGTCTTTCCCGCGCATGGCTCACGGCCGACCAGATCTCACCGCCGCGACCCTGAGCATCGCCGCCTGGCTGGCTGCAACAGTTGCCGTTGGGTTTCACCGGGATTTGGAATTGCCGTCATTACCGCGCTGCTGATTTTGATGCTGCTCAACTCGGACCTGACTTTATGGCAGCGGGCGAGCAGCACCGCTGTGTGGCTTGGCGCCGCAGGAACCATGTTTGGCGGAATATTAGCCATCGTCCTGACAGCGCAGCATTCCTGGACAATCGCGTATGTGCAATTCAAGAACAACGCGACCATTCGGGAACAGAAACTAACGTCATGCCAGATTTCCATTTGTTCTTCGCATGGGTTTTTTGCGTGGTGCCGTTCTTTCTGATTGCCGTCTTGCCAGCATTGTTCGCGGCCAGCGGGAAGATCAGCGGTACCCCCAGCAATCTCCGCAAGGTCAGCCTCGCCTTTCTCGGAAGCGCCTCGGTGTGGCTGGCCCTGAACAAATCGCAATTACTTCTGGACCATCACTCTCTTCATCCCGCAAAGAATGTATTTCTGGGCTTTCTACCTTGGCCCAGATTGCCACAATGGCTGAAGGTTGCACCGCTTCTACTGCTGTGCGTTATTTCGTTTTACTTCTACAAGCCGACTTTCGGTATCTTGGCAGCCCGTTGACGCAGAGGCGGCGAGCAGTGCGCGGGAAGTCAGTCCCGAAGGAGGAGTGGCAATCGACAGTCTGTATTTCGCCAAATTCTACCAGCCCGGACGAACGTTGAACTATGAAGTTGTGGCGTTTGAAAATTACTGGCCCCGCTATCGGGCCGCAATTCCTCAATTTGCTAAAAAGACAATGCTGGATGGTTTGCCAGGTCAGCCCTGGCAACCAGACATGCTGGTGGTATCCGCGTACACCGTCACGCGATTGCGCGAAAAGGAGTCGTTTACAATACCCTGCAAACAGGCAAAAGACTTTGACGACCAATTGCACGTTCTGGGACGTACTTGGAATCTTCCGGCTCACCCCTTCGCACTGAGGGTATGCAGTAAGTGAGCTGCATCTGAGATGCCTAACAAAGATTCGGTAGTGCGCTAATGGTTCTCAATTGAGAGAACGGGGTGGTCATTCTGGATTTGTGGAGCGGGCCCGCTGGAGGTGGTCGGCAATGATCTGGCGAAAGATTTCATCAAGGCCGATGGTGACGGACCATTTAGGATAGTGAGATTTGAACTTGGAAAGATTTGATATGTAACAGATGTGATCCCCCTTGCGGTTTTCGTTCACATAATTCCAATTTAGTTTCTTGCCGGAGAATTCCTCGATTTTCGCGATGGCTTCGAGCATGGAGACGCTGTTTTCTCGTCCACCACCCATGTTGTAAACTTCGCCGGGACGCGGGTTGGCGGCATATTCTTCCATCGCACGCACAACGTCATGGCTATGGATGTTGTCTCTTACCTGTTTGGCTTTATAGCCGAAGACAGAATAAGTCCCGCCGATGAGAGCCACTTTTACCAGGTACGAAAGAAAACCGTGCAGTTCAACACCGGAATGAGAAGGTCCGGTAAGGCAACCACCCCGAAAAATACAGACATTCATGCCAAAGTAGCGGCCATATTCCTGAGCCATCAAGTCGGCAGAGGCTTTCGAAGCGCCGAATAGGGAGTGCAACGTGCGGTCAATGCGGCAGTTTTCGTCAATTCCCGCGTAATCTTCCGGGCGGGCATAGTCCCATCGCGTCTCCAGTTCCTTGAGGGGAAGTTCGTTGGGCGAGTCGCCGTAAACTTTGTTGGTGCTCATGAAAATGAAAGGCGACTCTGGGCAATGAAGGCGAGCGGATTCCAGAAGATTCACAGTTCCGAGAGCATTGACTTCGAAGTCGAGGATGGCGATATCGCGAGCCTTGTCGTGAGAAGGCTGGGCAGCGCAATGAATGATCAGGTCGAAACGGTTGGCGCGAAAAAGTGAATCGAGCGCGGCACGATCGCGAATATCGATATTGTGATGCGTAAACTTTTTGGTGGCGTTGCGAAGGCGATTGAGATTCCAGGTAGTGTCACCGGGCTCGCCGAAAAACTCCCGGCGCATGTTGTTGTCAATCCCATGGATTGTATGGCCCTGCCGGTCAAAGTGTTCCACCGCTTCGGAGCCAATTAGCCCGCTGGAACCGGTGATAAGAACTGTTTTTGGAGGCATGCTAGGCGAACCATCTTTCTGGCAAACCAGAATTCAATTTAGCCCATCTATTTTCTATGAAACTCAGCGAGTTGGCCAGAAAATCGGGACAGTGGATGTGCGGGCCACAAGTTACTTAAGAATGGTGCGGAGGAAATCGACTTCTTTCTGACTGTAGGGCTGCCCATCCGTCTGAAAGATTTCATGGTGCCAGACTGCCGGCTGGCGGTCGGTGTACGGATGTTGCCAGGAATCCCAAGGCAAATTAGTCTGCGTCTTCCCTGCAACCAGGCCCCAGTTGTAGGCGGCCGCATGATATTTCTTGGCGATCGGCAGCGTGCCTTCAAAGGTGCTGTGATTACCGCGTGCCATATATTCGGTGCAGAGCAATGGACGATGGTATTTCAAAAGCCACTTTAGGTGTTTCTCGAAACTCTTCGGATCGTCGTAATTGTGAAAAGAAATCACATCAGATTCGTCGAGTTGAATTTTTGCCAACCGGTCGAGCTTTTTCGGGGACGACCAGTTTCCTTCCCATACTCCGCTCGTTAGGGGCTGAGAAGCACCAGCCTCGCGGCACCAAGCAAAGACCTTGGGCATAAGCGCAGCGATAAGCTCGATCTTGTTTGCAGGATCTCCGCTGTAGTTGCCGCCATTCCGGTTACTGGGTTCATTCCAGACATCCCATCCGAGGACCCGCGGATCCTTACCATAGGCGCCGACTATACCCTTTACATACGCTTCCAGGCGGGGAAGTTGGGCAGGATCCTGCAATGCGGCGGCACCGGGGCTCTGCACCCATCCTGAGTTGTGAACCCCAGGGGTCGGGTCATGTTGCTTGCCCAACTTGGGATTGGGATCCCACACAGAATCGAAGAGAACGAATAGTATTCGAATGTGATGTTTGTCGGCAATTGCAAGAAACGTATTGATGCGTGATTTGAAGCCTTCGGGATCCTGCTGCCACAGAAGGTCGTGGAGGAAAACGCGCATGGTATTGAGGCCGATAGATTCGGCCCAGCCCAATTCAAGATCGATGCGCTTGGGGTCGAAGGTATCGGCTTGCCACATTTCGAGTTCGTTGATGGCGGTGGCTGAGATGTAGTTGCTGCCGACCAGCCAAGGTTGCTTGGCGTACCAGTCTTTGGCTTGCGCCTCGGTCCAGCGCAGAGTCTGCGCCGATGAAGGGCAAGCAAAAGTGAGAAACAAACTGAGAGCGAGCAGAGAATACTTTATGTATCTCATGAGTCTCCAATGCGCCCGCTCAGAAAGCGGCCGCTACAACTCAAAATCGAGCCAATTCTTTTGCGGCTGCAAAAACTTTTTGGGCGTTGGGAAGAAACGCATCTTCTAGTGTTGGTGCGTAAGGAACCGGCGTATCCAGAGAGGCAACGCGAACCAGCGGGCCATCAAGGTCGTGGAAGGCCTTTTCGAAGAGGATGGCGGCAATTTCTCCGGCGATGCCACCGGTCTTGGTGTCTTCGTGGACCACCAGGCAGCGGTTGGTCTTTTTCACCGAAGCGAGAATGGTGTCTTCGTCGAGCGGCAAAAGCGTGCGGAGATCAATAACCTCAGCTTCTATGCCTTCTTTGGCAAGAGCTTCAGCAGCTTCGAGCGAAGTGTGCATCATGGCGGCGTAGGAAAGGATAGTGAGGCGTTTTCCTTCGCGGCGAACAATGGCTTTACCGAGCGGAACAATATAGTCGCCGGCAGGAACCTCTTCCTTGATGCGGCGGTACAGAAATTTGTGTTCGAAAAAGAGCACCGGATTATTGTCGCGAATACTGGCTTTTAGAAGGCCTTTGGCGTCGTAGGGCGTAGAAGGGTAGACAATCTTCAAGCCCGGCGTGTGCAGAAAATACATCTCGGGATTGGCAGAGTGGAATGGGCCACCGTGGACGCCGCCACCGGAGGGGCCGCGCACAACGATGGGAGCAGGTGCGTTCCAAAGGTAATGACCCTTAGCTACAAAATTGGTGAGTTGATTGAAGCAACAGGCGATGAAATCGATGAACTGCATTTCCGCAATGGGTCGAAGTCCCAGATAGCTCATCCCGCAGGCGGCACCAATAATGGCGCTTTCGCTGATGGGCGTATCGATAACGCGTTCCCAGCCAAATTTTTCAAGCAGACCCTCGCTGGTTTTGAAGGCGCCTCCGTAGACACCAACATCTTCACCGATAAGCACCACGCTGGGGTCAGCGGCCATTTCTTCAAACATGGCCTGCTTGATGGCTTCGAGGAAAGTAATGAAGGCCATGACTACCTCCTTTCCTTACCCCTCGCGGAGGTTTTTGAAGCAGCTTTTTTGGCGACGGATGTTTTGGTTTTCAGCTTCGTAGCAATCTTCTTTTCTGAAGTGGAGCTTACCGGCGCAGGTTTCTCAGAAATCGGTGTTGTATCACCAAAATGAATGGGTGCATGACCACCTGCAGAACTTTTTCCGCGCCCGAAGCCTTCGACGTTCCACACCGGGTCGACACTTGATTTGGGTGGAGTGACTTCCTCAATTGGCCGCTGCCATTTGGGCCTAATCTTGTGGCAAACGTCGCCAGTGCAGTAGACGCCCTGCGAAGCAAGCTCGGGAGGCGGCATAGGAGAGTCCTCGGCGAACTCACGCTCTTTTTCGAGTACAGTGGCGATCTTTGTGTCGATTTCTTTCTTGCCGTTGGCGTCGAGCAGTTTTTCTTCAGTTAGAAATTTTTCGTACAGCGTGATGGGGTCGCGTTTCTCCCAGAATTCACGCTGCGGCGCGGGAACGTACTCTGCGGGATCGTGCTGGGCGTGGCCACGCCGGCGAAATGACTTTGCCTCGATGAGGATTGGCCCTTCGCCGGCACGCGCCCGGTCCACGGCTTCTTTCGCGGTGGAGTACATGGCGACTACGTCGTTACCATCGACAATGTAGCTGTCAATACCGTAGGCCTTCCCGCGGTCGGCAAGATTTTCGATGGGCACTTGGCGCCGCACCGGAGTGGAATAGGCCCAAAGGTTATTTTCGAGAATGAGGACAAAAGGAGCTTTTTGCGAAGCGGCAAGATTCAAGCCTTCATGAAACACCCCCGTGGAGCTGCCACCATCGCCAATCCATGTCATTGCCACAATTTTCTGCCCCAGGTAGCGGCCGGCCATGGCCACGCCGGTCATCACCGGGATCAAATCGCCGAGCATGGAGATAGGCGAAACAATGTGAAGGTTTTCGAGATCACCAAAATGACTAGTGCCGTCTTTGCCTTTAGTGGGCGAAGTAAATTTCGCCATGTGCTGGGTGAAGATGTCGCGCGGTGGAACTCCTTTTACGAGAAGCGCACCGATATTGCGAATCATCGGAGCGAGCCAGTCTTTTCTTTCGAGCGCGTAGGCACTACCAACCGAAATCCCTTCCTGTCCCAGACTGGAGTAAAGACCGCCGACAATCTTATTCTGTCGAAAGAGTTTGGTCATGGTGTCCTCAACTTCGCGGTTGAGGCGCATGTAGTAGTAGAGGTCGAGATATTGTTGACGGGTGAGTTTACTGGCTTTCGCGCGGGTCGTTTCAGAAGCAGGCATAGTCCGGGCTTCTCCGAATGTGCATTCGGTTCTCTATCTTAAGGCCAACGGCGGTTGTCACCTAATCGGCCACCCTGCCAACTATGACCGGAAGCGGACACTGGACTGTCCGATTTCGGACACCCAGCACGGACCTTTTGCCAGTTCAGTCGCGCTAAGTCCACTAGACGGACGGGATTTTGCTTAGTCTGGCTTGGCCACGAGCGTGCCTTGAAACTGCAACCCTTTGGGGAGTATTGCCGGGGAATCATTCCTGTTGGTTCGCAGTTTTGGCGGATAGGAAGGTGTTTTCATGCTGGATCTCTTGCGGGACATTCGATTTGGCTTGCGCTTGTTTTTGAAGAGTCCGGGATTCACCTCCGTCTCGTTGCTGGCTCTTGCTCTCGGCATTGGCGCCACTACGGCCATTTTTAGTCTCCTTTACTCCGTTCTCCTCGCACCCCTACCCTACCCTCACGCCGACAAGCTTGTCATGGTTTGGTGCCACCTGAAGGGAGAGCGGACCCTAGTTTCCCCCAGCGACTATCTAGACTGGCAAAAACAGAGCACTACGTTCCAATCCCTGAACGCGTGGACCGACGAGCGCTTCACCATCACCACTCCTGAATGGACCGAGCAGATCCAAGGAACCAGGCTGGCCCCAGGCTTTTTCGACTTGTTAGTAGGAGAAAAGACACTTCTCGGCAGACACTTCCTGCCCGAAGACGCTCAAGTCGGCAATGAGCATGTAGTCATCCTCAACAATAAATTTTGGAAGGAGCGATTCGGAAGTGACCCGGGCATCGTTGGCAAAAAACTTCGAATGAACGGCGAACTTTATGCGGTTCTGGGTGTGGCCGCTCCCAGCCCGAATGACCGAGGCGACACGGATTTAAGCGTTCCGTTGGCGCTGCGGCCACAGGAACTCAATCGCGACAGTCATTTTCTGTTGGTCATGGGCCACTTGAAGCCCGGTGTTAGTCTCGCCGAAGCGAACGCGGAGATGGCGGTGATCGCCCAGCGCCTCTCGCAGAGCAATCCTAAAACGAATGAGAATTTGACCGTAACGGTAGAGCCACTCAAAAATAGTTTTCTTCCACGCAATACCCGTGTGGGACTGTGGCTGATGATGGGCGCCGTCGCATTTGTTCTGCTCATTGCCTGCGTAAATATTGCGAACCTTCTCCTTGCTTGGGGAACCGCCCGCCAAAGAGAAATCGCCGTACGTGCCGCTCAAGGTGCCACGCGTGCCCGCATCTTTCGCCAATTTCTGATCGAGAGCCTGTCCCTCGCGACGATCGGTGGAGGGTTGGGCGTACTGCTCGCGGAGACCATTCTGCGCGGCTTGCTTGCTGTTTTGCCGCGAAACCAAATGGGGATTCCATACGAGGCCGACCCCCAGTTAAACATTCCCGTGTTGCTCTTTACGCTCGGAGCGACACTGATTAGCGGGGTTCTTTTTGGGTGCGTTCCGGCATGGCATGCCGCGCGTCAAAATGTCAGTGACATGTTGAAGGAGGGGGGGCGATCTTCGGCTGGCCTCAGTCATCACCGTTTGCGGCGCGGACTTGTTGTGGCGGAATTTGCTCTGGCGCTGATACTGGTGGCCGGGGCTGGTCTGGTCCTTCGTAGCTTCTGGAACGCGACACAAGTGGACCTCGGAATCCGCACGGATCATGTGCTTACTTTCGTCGCCCCCCTGCCGCGCGAGCGGACAAAAGACGCGGAGCAGGTCCGCAACACCTATTCCCAATTGTTGGTGAGAATCGCAGCGGTTCCAGGTATTTCTTCTGCGGCTGTTTCACCGGGATTGCCTGCCTCAAACTCCGGCCGCCTTCCCTTTGCAGTTGTGGGCCAGCCTTTTGAGGACATGAGTAAGCAGCCGAGCGCTACCTTTCAGCCAGTTACTCCGGGTTATTACCAAACTTATGGGGTCAAATTGACGCGTGGTCGATTCTTGAACGCTCAGGACGTGGCTGGAGGAGTACGCGTCGCCATGGTCAGCGAAACTTTCGTGCGGCAATATCTGTCCGGTGTTGATCCTTTAACACAACGGATTAAAATCCCGGAATTGATGGTGGGCGTCGAACCCCCACTTGGTCCCCCCGTTGAGTGGCAAATCGTCGGTGTATTCCATGACGTTCAATACCAAAGCCATCCCACAATCGGCTCTGCCGAAGTAAATGTGCCATTCAACCAGAGCCCTTGGCCTTTTACGACCATTGCCGTTCGCACTTCGGGTGATCCATCCGCTGTCACTAACAGCCTCGCGGCCGCAATTCATGGTTTTGATCGAGACTATCCGATGACTCGTGTACGCACTATGGAGCAGGTGGTGAGCGAGTCACTGGTAACAGATCGCTTTGCCCTTGTCGTATTTGGAAGTTTTGCCGGGCTGGCGTTGATTCTGGCGGCGATTGGAATTTATGGCGTAATGACCTTTTCCGTTGCTCAACGAAATCACGAAATGGGAATACGCATTGCCCTGGGCGCGGGGACCTCACAGGTACTCAGTCAATTGGTTGGTGAGGGAATGAAGTCGGCTCTGATAGGTCTGGCGGTAGGCCTACCTGGTGTCTACCTGGTAGGCCGTGCGCTGCAGAGTCAGCTCTATCAGGTCGGCGCATTCGATACGCGCGCACTAATCGCTGTTACCGTTGTGCTCATGGGCTCTGCGCTAGTCGCCTGCTATGCCCCGGCTCGAATCGCTACAAAGATTGATCCGATCATCGCACTGCGCCAGGAATAGAGAATATGCCAGGCCCAGGGAAAATGGGCTCGCGCGTGTGTTGCGGCCTCAGTGAGACTCAACGTTTCAAAATAAGTTGTCGGGTGGGGAGATGATAGGGAAGCGGTGCCTCATCATTTCTTAGGGGGTGTCTTCTTTGCGCTATGTCGCTTGGAGGGAGCGGGTTTCTTCTTGCCAGACTTCGCGTTTTTCTCCATGCGGAGCTTCCAGGCTGTGCGCAAAGCACCAGCGAGCACATCTTCGTTTGCAGCGGCCAGGCGGATGTGGGTCATACCCATGCGCCCCCAACCACCGGCGATGGGAAGGAACACTTCGGGCAGTTCCTCAACGAAGGCCTGCTGTTGCTCCAAAGTGAGCATAAGATTTCCGTGGCCCTGCTGTGCGGAAGCGAGTGTCGCAAAAATTCGGCCGCCCACGCGAAAATCAGGCTGGCCCATGTGCGAACTCTCTTCGGCACCTTCCAGGCTCAATGCGATTCGACGGAAGTCCCCTGCATTCAAGGTTGTCGTGCTCCTGAACAGCGAACGCTATTCCAGAAAGAGCGGTTACGCCAGATAATTTTCGAGCTGCGTCAGGCAGCCAAGCCAGTCATGATTGTGCTTTTCGCGGGCTACCGCCATTGCCCACTTGGTGTTGCCCATTTGGCCTCCAGATCAAGGAAATCGTGCCTTGCTTGACGCCCCACGCCACTGGTGCTACAACTGACCCCATTCTCACTGCAGTCGGTTCCTCGACGTGTGGCCGTTGTACCCCTGCTCCCAACGTCCACACATGCTCACTACCAAAAACCAGGCCCTATACCCGGTGCAGGGAAAAATCGTTCAAGGAGAAAGTATTGATGAGAAAACGTCTGCTTTTTTGTGTGTTGGCCGTATTATTGTGTTCGATTCGTAGCGCTGCACAGCAGCCTCAATTGCAACCGCTTACCTTCTGGTACGAGTACACCGTAAATCAAGGCAAGGAAGATCAGTTCCTGGATTTGGTAAAGACCGTTGGTGCACCAGTCCGCGAAAAGTTGATGACTGAAGGTGTCGTGAAGGCCTGGGGAGTGATGACGCCTCTGTTGCGGCAACCCGGCGGGACCACTCACTCCATCTGGTACGCTGTTGAAGATTATGCCGGCGTGGAGAAAGTCAGCACTGCCATGACCGCGCAAATTGCAAAACTCACAGAAGAAGCTAGCAAGGCTGGCGTAACAAAAAAGGGCGCCTCGGCAACCGCAGGACCAATGACCCGTTTGGGGGAAACCGTCGATACCAGCAAGACGCGGGACTATTTGACCCGCGATATCGTCATCGGCTTGGGTCCATCCATTTCCACTGCTGGACTGCTGCCCTATACCCGCTTCAATTTTGTGAAAGTGAGAGCCGGGAAGGCTGCCGAGTACCGCAAAACATGGGAGAAATACAACAAGCCGATTCTAGACAAACTGATGGCTGACGGCGTGATCCTGGCTTATGGTCTGGCCGTGGAAGACGTGCGGACCGACGGCAACTTCACGCACTTTACGTGGTACGACATGAAGGATCTTGCTTCGATGGATAAAATCCGGGCAGCATTTATCGGTGACCGTGATCATCGCTCGCAAGAAGAGCAGGATGCCATTACAAATCTGTTCGCGAGCCTGACGGACCTGGACGCTTCGCGTGCAGAAATAGACCATGCGGTAATATTCCACGTAGCGCCTATGAAATAAGGGTACCGGCTGAACAATCTATCCAGAAATCGACGCCCCACGCGGAGTTAAGTGCGTGGGGCTTTTCATTTGTCCATGCCTCGTCCAGTTGAGCCGGATGATTTGAAGTATTCGCGACGTAGCGGGCCGGGAACCAAAAGTGTGTGCTTGGTGTCTAACGGCGATATGCGAATTCGCACTCGATGGGTTCTGCTTCGCTGGTCGCTCCTGGCGGCCATCTCTTGTGCTCTGGGAACGGCTGCCGCCGCACAATCTGCTGATCTGGCCATTGTGCACGTTACGGTCCTCAATCCAGGGACCGGCAAACTGGAAGCAGCCAGGACCGTGCTGATTCGCGCCGGAAAGATCGTTGCCGTATCTCCCGCAAATGCTGCAAAGTTGCCTGCTGGCGCGCAAGTTGTAGATGGCAGAGGAAAGTTTCTGATGCCGGCTCTTTGGGATATGCATACCCATTTCCGCGATGCCGAACGCGACCTGAACATTTACGTAGCGAATGGCGTACTGGGAATTCGCGACATGGGCGGGGCGGCCCAGAAGGTCTTTCCACTGCGTGAGGCTACGGCAAGCGGACAACTGATCGGCACAAGAATTGTCGCCAGCGGTGCAATTGTGGATGGGCCGGGTTCATTCTCAAACCCGGAATTCACCGTGTCTGTGGGGACAACTGAAGAAGCGCGAGAGGCAGTGCGTGCACACAAGAAAGAGGGCACAGACTTCATCAAAGTCTACGACGGACTTTCACGCGACGCGTACTTCGCAATCGTTGCGCAAGCTAAACTCGAAAATATTCCTGTGGCTGGACATCTACCGGCCGCAATCGCGGCGAGAGAAGCTTCAGCTGCCGGACAGCGGACGTTGGAGCACGGGATGCCGTTGGCGAGTGGATCTACGATTGAAGACGCTTACATCAAGCAGGCGGTTGACCGGACTGTCTTTGAAGAGGCGTTGCGTACTAAGAATTTTGTAATCATTCCCCAGAAGATCGCGCGCGACAACACCGGGGTGCTTGATCATTTTGAACAATCGCGAGCAGACGAAGTGTACAGATTATTCGCGCAGAACAATACGTTTCTGACGCCAACGTTGGTAACGCAACGCTCGCTTACCTTCATCGATGAGTTTGCGAAATCAACCGACCCAAGAATGGCGTACGTGAAAGACGAAGAGCTGAGCTGGTGGAAGCCGGAAAACGGCATGCTGACAAAGTACCGCACAGCGGAATATATCTCCATGCGAAAGAGGCAATACGCAAAGATCATGGAACAGATTCCGAAAGCGCAGGCGTTGGGAGTGCGCTTTCTGGCGGGGACAGACGTCACGATTCCGTATACTTACCCCGGGTTTAGCCTGCACGATGAATTGAAGCTGTTTGTGGAGACCGGATTGACACCGATGCAGGCGCTGGAAACGGCCACTACCAATCCTGCGCTACTGCTAGGTCTGTCACAAACGTGGGGCAAAGTAGCCCCAGGTTACGTAGCGAATCTAGTCCTGCTGAGCGCAAATCCAATCGTCAATATAGAAAACACGCTGAATATCGACACGGTCATCGTGAATGGAAAACCGCTGGACCGGCCAAAACTCAACCAGTTGCTGGAAGAAGCGAAGGTCAAGAAGTAGGGCTTTTTCTCGAAGCTCAGGAGCGGACACTGCTGGATTCTGTGGTAACACTCTTCTCCAGCATTGCCGTTAGATCATTCCGAGAAACGGGTTTAGCTTCGAACCCAAACAAATCGGCAAAGTGATGGATAAGGCGCGGTTTCACTTCAGAGAGAGCGACGGCGCGGGATAAGAGTTTTTCGAGAGAAGTGGCTTTACGATCGTTGATGCCACAGGGGATGATCAAATCAAAGTATCGGAGATCAGTTGAAACGTTATAAGCAAAACCGTGCGAGGTGACCCACCGGCTGATGTGCACGCCAATGGCCGCCAGCTTTTCTTCCGTGGGCGCAGCCTGAACCCAAATGCCGGTTTTTCCAGAAATGCGATAGGCACTAATGTTAAAGTCCGCGGTCGCCCGAATCATCACCTCCTCGAGGGTACGCACGTACCAGTGCACATCTTGCTTGATGCGCGACAGATCGAGAATGGGGTAACCCATGATTTGTCCGGGGCCGTGATAGGTAATGTCCCCACCGCGGTTGGTGACGTGGAACTCTACATTTTTCTGACGCAGAACGTGGTCCGAGGCGAGAAGATTTTCGCGTTTACCGTTACGGCCAAGTGTAATAACGTGAGGATGTTCGCAAAGAAGCAGAACGTCAGCAAGGCTATCGGCTTTACGGGCGGCAACGATGCGCTGTTGCACAGCGTAGGCATCGGTGTAAGAAATCAAGCCGAGGTCGACGATGAGTAGCGGATTCATTTGGATACTTACAGATTTCAGCAAGGTTGCCGGACTAAAAGGCGGCACCTACATTCCAGTTGCTAGACGTTAATTTGCAGGCCTCGGACAGAGGCGAAGGCATCTCCCATCGATTCCCAGACGGTGGGATGCGCGTGAATCATATTCATCATGTCGTCGATCGTGCCCTCGAGGTGAAGGACGGCCGCGGCTTCTGCCAGAATTTCCGTGGCAAGCGGGCCGATGATGTGAATGCCGAGGACCTCTCCATATTTTTCCTCGCTCACAACTTTAACGAAGCCGCCGTGATTGCCGAGTATGGTGGCCTTGCTGTTGCCTACGAAGGGAAACTTTCCAACCTTCACCGCATAACCAGCGTCCTTGGCCTGTTTCTCGGTCAAGCCGATGGAACCAATTTGCGGCTCGCAATACGTGGCGTTAGGAATGCGCGTTTTTTCAATCTTCTGGGTGGGCTTACCGGCAATGTGCGTAACGGCGACGATGCCTTCCATCATGGCCGCGTGAGCAAGTTGCGGCAATCCTGCAACAATATCGCCGATGGCGTAAAGCCCCGGCTCGGCGGTTTCCATGAATTGATTCACATGCACGAATCCGCGCTCGAGTTTGGCTTTTGACTTCTCCAGGCCGCATCCATCAGTCATGGCCTTGCGCCCAACAGCGAGCAAAAGCTTTTCGGCCTGCAGGGTCTGCGACTTGCCGTCCTTGTCTTTGAAAGAAACAGTGACACCCTTGGCGTCCTTCTTGACGCTGTCTACGGTGCAATTCGTGTTGATGTTGATGCCCTTCTTGCGAAATGCCTTGTCGAGTTCCGCTGAAACTTCTTCGTCTTCCACCGGAACGACGCGTGGCAAGGCCTCGAGAATAGTAACCTGCGTGCCAAAGGAATTGAAGATAGACGCAAACTCCACGCCAACAGCGCCCGCACCAATGACAATCAATGTTTTCGGAATTTCCGGCAACTCTAGAATCGATCGGTTGGTGACAATAGTTTTATGATCGGGCTCGATGCCCGGCAGGGCTTTGGCTTCGGAGCCGCTGACCATCAGAATGTTGCTGGCTTCGATGATAGAGCGCTTGCCATCTTTTTCGACGCTGATTTTTCCGGGCCCTTCGTATTTACCCCAGCCCTGTACCCATTCGACTTTGTTCTTCTTGAAAAGGAATTCGATGCCCTTCGAATGTTTCGTCACGATTTTGGACTTGCGCGCGAGGACTTTGGTCCAATCCACCTTTAATCCGGAAACTTCGAATCCAAGCTCGGCGGCGTTCTTGAAATGATCGTAGACATCTGCATGGTGAAGCAGAACCTTGGTGGGAATACAGCCAACATGGAGGCAAGTACCGCCGAGGTAAGGATCCTTCTCCACAACAACCGTCTTTAGGCCGAGTTCACCTGCGCGAATGGCGGCGACGTAACCACCCGGTCCAGAACCAATAATTGCGACATCATACTTAGCCACGCGTTATCTCCTTCCAAATGGGCCGAAGACTTTCTCAGGGTGCAGGAGCCAGGCCAGATACCCGCCGGTTGGAAGTGCATGAACCGATGGGACTAAAAAGATGGGTCACTGGTAAACCGCTTTCCCAAAGAACTAAAAGCCGCCGTTTGCCAGCGAAAAGAGAATTGTAGCAGTGGTGCAAGTTGGGTAGCAACGCGGAGTGCGCGGCACAAACAGTTCCAAAATGGGAAGAAAAACACGGTGTCTCTTCGACTGCGGCCAAAGCGCAGAGATGCCAACAACACCCGTCGTTATATCTATGTGATTTTACCTATTGCACAATCAAACGCACTGCTATAGAAGCGCGCCACTCGAAATTTCCCTGATACTACAGATGCTAGTTACTCATTTATAATAATGGAGCAGAAGATAGATAAACAACGGAGTTCTCGTTGGCGCTGCGCCAATAGGGATTGTGAATTTTCCAGGGTAGTGATGCTTCCAGAAGAGGCCAACGAGCGACCGCTTTGCATTTGTGGGACACCGATGCGCGAAGAAGACCTCCCGCCGGCGTTCTCGTATCTCGATTTTTTGCGAACAGAGCGAATATTTGCGTCGACGTCAAGACGCGAAGAGGAGTCTTGAAATGCGAGTGGGCAGATCGCTGATGACAGCAGCGCACCATGGTAGGCCATTAGTTGTGCGTGGGAGTTTACCGAGAACATTCCTGGGTATAGGAATATTTGCCGAGGTCGGGCTTCTTTTTGCTGGAGTGTATCTGCTTTCAGAGGCGTTACGAAGGCCGCTGGAAGCACAGCAGGGGGCGGTAATCAGTGCGGGAGTATTGTTATCGCTAGCAACGGTTCTGCTGTTCTACCTGTGCGCCCAAAACGGTTTGAAGCACTCGCCAAAAAAGATGGTCCGAACGGTGAGGAGAGGCAACTGGAATCCCCGCTGACATTGTATGGAGAATCGGTTCAGGCGCGCCAGCGAGCGACAAAAGCATTGGAAGAGACGGACCGTTTGCCAGGGCCGATGTAAGTCTCTGCCAGGTTACGCGCGCGGTAACGAAGGAAGGTAGCGCTGCTCGAGGATGATGCGGTGGTGGTTCGCATGACCCGCTGTGATGAACCCCAGAGCGCGCACGGTGACCTCCTTTTGGTTGGCGTTGCCGCGCCGCGTCCAAAATTCTGGTGAAAGTGCGCGTAGAAGCATGAGCGTGGCTTCTCGAACGGTAGAGAACTCCTTCAACAAATCTGCCAGTGTTCGCGCGGAGTAATTCCCTTCTCTTACATAGTCGTCCTGTTCGAATCCAGCCAGTGGAGTCTGGTCACCCCTTGCAATCCGTAGAACGCGATAGGCAAATATCCGTTCTGAGTCGGTGACGTGGCCCAAGGCTTCCTTGATTGACCATTTCCCAGGTTCGTAACGAAATTCTGACTGTGGGGCGGTCAGGCCGCCGAGCAGAGATTTCCACTCACGCGGTTGAAGATCCAGCGTCGCCAGCAAATCTCCCTGTGGCACCAAGGCGATATAGTTCGCATAAAATGGAGCGTATTCGCTGGGTTCAGGACGAATCTGTGTCATCATGCGAGTGACCTCCGAGAAAACCGCAAGTCATAATTATATCTTCGAAGGAGGCAACCGGAACATAGTTGGCAATGGAGACAGCGAGGATGGGAGAGCTGGATTTTGCGAGGATGCGGGTGGCCTTTCAGGGAGAGCCAGGGGCTTTCAGCGAAGCTGCAGCGGTGCAATTGCTGGGAGAAGAAATCAAAACCGTACCGCGGTCAACCTTTGACGCGACTTTCCAGGCGATTGTCGAAGGCGCCGCCGATGCCTTGCTGGTGCCGGTGGAAAACACGCTGGCCGGCTCAGTGGTACGCGTCTATGACCTGCTTCTTGAAAGCAAACTGGAAATTTGCGGCGAAACAATCTTACCGATTGCCCATGTGCTCTTTGGATTGCCAGGGGCACAGACTGCTGACATTCGATCGGTCGCCTCTCATCCGATGGCTCTAGCACAATGCGAGCAATTCTTTTTGAAGCATCCTGCTGTAAAAAGGGTTCCGGCAGAAGATACAGCCGGCAGCGTACGTGAAATGATAAGCCGCGGTGATAAGACCAGCGCGGCAATTGCTGGCTTGCGCGCAGTTAAGCATTACAAGGCCGCTGTACTGCAGGAAAACATTCAGGACAATCCCGAGAATTTTACCCGGTTTGTTCTATTGCTACCGCCGGGACAAGCGCAACGCTACCGGTCAACCGGTGCCAGAAAAATGTCGTTGGCGATGCGATTGGCACACCAACCAGGGGCACTCCTGGCATCTCTGCAACCATTCGCTAATCACTCCGTGAATTTATTAAAGATTGAGAGCCGCCCCATTCACGGCAAGCCATTCGAATATCAGTTTTACGTGGATGTGGATGCAGTGGAAATCACACAACTCGAAAAGGCGTTGCAGGAAGTGCGCTCGGCCACCAGTGAATTGCGCGTGCTCGGTCTGTATGCCGCAGCGCGGAGATAGCGCAAACGTGAAGCATTCGAAGTAGATAATTGTGTCAGGGCATCAGAAAGGCTAGTTGACTTAAACCCGAGCGCGGCAAACACAAACGCGCACAGAACGAGGTATTTAGATGAGCTTTTCATGAGGACACAATAAAAACGGCCACGTTTGGAGACGTGGCCATTTTAGGGCTCCGCTAGAGTGCCTAAAACGAAGGCCTTAGCAGTAGCTGCAGGCTTCGTCGTTGTTGCCCATGCCGCCCGCCATGCCATCCTTCATCTTGCGGAGACGCCGTCCTAGCCGTTCCGCAAGTTGATGACGAGCGCGCCAAAGGCGAGCCTTGAGCGTGTTTTCGGTAACGCCGAGTTTCTTGGCCGCTTCTCCAGTGGAGTAGCCTTCCACTTCGCGCAGCAGAAACGCCGAGCGGAGCAGCGGAGAAAGTTCATCGAGGTTCTCGTTGATCATTTCGCGAATCTCCGTGCCGGCGTAGACTTGCTCTGGGTTTGGGCCGTCATCAGCGAAACGCTCGGCTGCTGGAAGTTCGTCCTCATGTTGCGTTTCGTCAAGCGAAACTGCCGGACGAGCTTTAGAACTGCGGCGCTTCATCAAGGCGGCGTTGATCACGATCCTGGTGAGCCAGGTCGAAAATTGTGAGCGGCCTTCAAAACGCTTGAGGTTTCTATACGCGGAAAGCAGTCCATCCTGCAAGGCGTCTTCGGCATCCTCGGCATTGCCCAGGACGCGGAGTGCAGTCTGAAGAAGCTGGCGGTGGTAGCGTCGGAACAACGCCTCAATGGCGGCGGAATCACCTCGTTGCCCGGCACGGATCAGCTTTTGCTCACTCAGTTTTTGATCGCTAAGTTGCGTAGTACTAATCACTTGCGTTGCCATTATCTCCCCCATGTACCTATTTAAGACTCTCCAAAAGCCAAAAGGTTACAAAACTTTCTCAGCCTCAATGTACCGGTATTGCGCCCCCCTGCATTTTCGGCCTCTTCAACAGCACCATAATTGGTATTACGGCGAAAAAGATAATCCCTAGCAGTTTGAAATTATCAAGAAACGCCATCATGGCCGCTTGCCTCTGCACCACCCCCATCATCATCCCGTGGGCTTGTGCAGTAGCTTGTGCGGCAGAAGCTCCGTGAGTCATTAATTTGCCAGCCGAACCGTTCAGCATATTGTTGTAAGCCGGATTCATGGAATTGACGTGTTCCATGAGCCGGGCCTGATGAGCCTGAGTGCGACGCTCGAGCAGCGTGGTCACCGTGGCGAGCCCGACGCTGGCACCGATGTTGCGAGCCAAATTGATGATGCCAGTGCCCATATTAGTCAGCTCGCGAGGTACGTAAGCGAAGGCCGACACGTTAATTGGAATAAAGAGAAACGCAAGGCCGAATGCCTGCATCATGCGTCCCAAGACCGCATGACGAAAATCCAGTTGCAGGTTCCATCCAGCCATTACGAAAAGGGCGGAAGCAGATATTGTACAACCAAAAGTGATCAACAAGCGGGTGTCCACTTTGGAAACTAGGAATCCCACCACGGGCATGGTCAACATAATGAGAGCACCGCCGGGCGAGAGCGCCAGCCCAGCCATCTCCGCGGGATAGCCCAACAATTCCTGGAGCATCTGAGGAATTAGCATCGTGCTGGCATACAGAACAAAACCAAGAAAGAACATGGCGATCGTCGCAATGGCAAAATTGCGGTTCTTCAGCATCTTGAAATCCACGACGGGATCCTTGGTGCGAAGTTCCCAAATGACACCCGCGATGAGGCCGATGAGCATCAAGCCAAAAAATACGCGGATGAAGCCGGAAGCAAACCAGTCTTCACGCTGGCCCTTGTCGAGCACGATTTGCATGCTTGCCAAACCGAGGCTGATGAGGCCGAGACCGACATAATCAATGCGGAAACCCTGTTTCAAATTCACGCGTTTCATATACGGCGGATCGGAAACAAGTAGATATGTGAGCAAGATGGAAAGAATGCCGACGGGCACGTTGATGTAGAAAATCCAGCGCCAGGAATAGTTGTCGGTGATGTATCCCCCAAGCCAGGGCCCGATCGTGGGAGCAACAACCACAGCGATGCCGTAGACCGCGAATGCCATTCCGCGTTTTGCCAGCGGGAAAGTATCGTTCAAAATGGCTTGCTCGCTCGGCTGCAGACCGCCACCACCCGCACCTTGCAGAATGCGGAAAAAGACCAGCATCCCGAGACTGTGCGCGAATCCGCACAGAAACGAACTTACTGTAAACACCACGACGCAAGACATGTAAAAGCGCTTGCGTCCGACAAGCGACGAAAGCCAGCCAGAAAGCGGCAGTACGATCGCGTTCGAAACCAAATAGGAAGTCAACACCCAGGTGGCTTCATCGGCGCTGGCGGAAAGATTTCCGCGAATGTGAGGCAAGGCCACGTTGGCGATGGACGTGTCCAACACTTCCATGAACGTAGCGAGCGTCACGGTAATAGCGATCACCCAGGGGTTGATCGAGCCATCCGGCATCCGCAGCTTGTTTGTAATTTTCTCCAGCATAAATAACCGCTTCCGCGAACTACTCTGCGATCACTGTTGCGTCCACATTCATTCCAGGACGAAGGACGGCCACATCGGGTGAAATCGGATCTAGGACAATTTTTACCGGAATGCGCTGAACAACTTTCACGTAATTGCCCGTGGCATTCTCGGGGGGAAGCAGGCTCAACACCGCTCCCGTGGCCCCTGCTATGGAATCCACATGACCGGGGAAAGTCTTTCCGTAGGTGTCCACTTTGACGTAGGCTTTCTGGCCCGGCTTCATCTTCTTGAGCTGCGTTTCCTTAAAATTGGCGGTTACCCACACGTCGCGGAGTGGAACTACGACAAGCAACCCCTGGCCCGGCTGTACAATCTGGCCCGGTTCAACCTGTTTGTGCGTCGCGACGCCGCTCACTGGTGCTGTGATATTGCAGTAGCTGAGATTGAGTTGTGCGGCTTCTACGGCAGCCCGAGCCTGGTCGACCTTGGCAAGTTTGGCTTGCGCATCGGCGGAACGCATTCCTACACGGTTGCGGTCGGCGCTCGCCTGGCCGACTCCCGCCTGGGCTTGATCTACCCGCGCTTTCGAGGCTTCCAACTGCGCGTGGGAAATCAGAATGTTGCGTTGCGCTTGGGCCAGGCGCTGTTCATCAGCCACGAGTGCACTGGCTGAAGCATCCGCATTTGCTTTGGCCGCGTCATATTGCTGTTTGGAGATTTCTCCTTTTTCCATCAACGGTGCGTAACGGGCCAGATCGGCCTTAGCGAGTTGTGCGTTCGCTCGGCTCTTTTCAACGTTCGCCTGCGCGACCGCAAGGTCGGCAGTCTGCGACTGTTCATAAGCGGCCTGTGCACGCATGTAATCAGCTTGTGCGCCGGCAAGTTGTGCAGCTGCGCTGGAAGTGCCACTGGCAACATCTCCCGTCGTTCGCGGCACGTCGAATCCCGCGGAACGGGCTTCGCTTTCAGCCAACGCGAGGGCGGCTTTGGTCTGATCGAGAGCCGCTTGATAGTCAGCCGGGTCAATCTGAACAAGCAGATCGTCGGCTTTTACCTGCTGATTATCCAGCACAAGCACTTTGGCAACTCGGCCGGAGATTTTCGCGGCCACCGGAGTGATGTGCCCATCGACCTGCGCGTCGTCCGTGGATTCTCGATTGTGGTAATAAACAAGTAACGCAACTATTGCCGCGACGGACAGGACTCCGCCAAGAATCAGCGCACGCCGGGCGTTTGAGCTCACTAGTGGCTGCGGTTTCTCTGGCTGTTTGAACGGTTCGCCAACCGGGGTGCGGACTTTTGCCGCATTCTCCAGGCCAACTTCAATTTCAACACTCATCGAGTCACCCTCACTTGGTGTAAGTCTTTTCCATCTGCCCGACCGAGCGCGCGTAGTCCGCGCGAGCCTGGTTGAAGCGGTAAAGGGCAATAATCTGGTTATCGTTTGCGCGCGCCAGAGAATCCTGCGCGGAAATAACTTCAATATTGTTAGCGACACCAGCGCGGAAGCGGTCGCGCGCCTGGTCCACTTCTTCCTTGGCGAGCTGCACACCCAGGTTGGCAACCTGTACTTCGCTGCGAGCCGAATCAAGGTTGAGCAGAGCGGTTTTTACGTCGAGTGCAATCTGGTTGCGCAGGTCCGCTTTTTGCTGCTCAACTTTTTGCAATTCAAGATCGGCCTTGGCGACTTGCGCCTTGATGCGACCACTGGTAAACAACGGCATGTTGACGGATGCCTGGTAGACGTAGGTCGGAATGCCATTGCTGGCGGAAGTGCCAAGATAGGCCCAGTTTCCGTCGAACCGCAACGACGGCAATCGGCTGTATTGAGCCGACTGTTTCTCGTAACCCACAGATCTGTCCTGCGCCTCGATGGCCTTCCATTCCTGGCGGTCCGATAGAGCCTGATTGATGCTGATGTCGACGTCCGGCTGAGGTGTTTCAAAGAAGCTCAGCGCGTCCGCCAATTCGATCTTCTGCCTAGGATCCAAGTTGAGAAGTTTGCTTAGCCCAAACAAAGAAGAGTCACGCTCATTTGCGGCTTGGATCAACCGCTGTCTTTCGTTCTGCAACTCGACGTTCGCGCGCAGCGTGTCGATACCCGTGCCCACTCCTTCTTTCTGGAGGTCGGCAGCCTGGTCGTATAGCGCTTGCGCCAGTTCGACGCGAGACTTCGAAGCATCCACATTTGCCACGGCGCGAAGCGTTCCAATGTATTGCGAAACGACCAACAGGATTACCTGCTCGCGGGTGGAAGTGCTGTTGGCCTTGGCGACGTCCACATTGCTCCGGGCGGCCTGGTAGCGCTTCCACAGTGAGAAATCAAAAATTGTCGAGCCAAAGGTGGGGCCTGCTGAAAAAATTTGATACGGGCCAATGTGCTGCGGGAAGTTCGCAAGTGGTTGACCGCCAAATTGTGCCTGCAGATTGACGCGGTTGGCGGAGTCCGCAACATTGAAGTTTGCCTGGGGCAACAGCTCGGAGCGCGTGATGTTCTTGTCTTGCACGCTTTCAGCCGCGTTCAGCACGGCAATCTGTTGCGTTGGATTCTGTTTCAGGGCAAGAGCAACTGCTTGTTCCAGACTCATGCGCTGCACGGCAGTGGGTGCAATTGCAGGGAGGACTGGTTTCTGAGTCTGGGTTTGCGCCTGCACAGCGGCTGGAAAGATAAGCAAGCTGAACAGCGCGGCGTAGAAAATGATCGTTGTACCCTTCGAATCGTCGTCCTGCTTCTTCTGAGATGATTCGGCTTTCCCCGATGCCCCCACAATTTCTTTAACGATGGCTTGATTGAGGCAGCCCTCCGTAATTAGTTCGCCGCCAAGCCCATGCATTTCTTTCAAGAGCACTTTGCCGGCATTGTCGATATAACTGACCCCACGCAAATCAATGCTGAATTTCTGGCGGGGCGTAGCCGCGAGAAGTTCTCGCCAGCATTGCTCGAGAGCCCCGACCCACTGCCCGGCGAGGCGTCCTTCCACACTTAGGATCAGCCTGCCCTTCTTATTTTCAGTCGTTATTCGAAGCATAGTCTCAGTTGCACTCCAAGGCCAGGATTGCAAGTGGGACTCCAAATGATTCACGTTGAAATATGTATCCAACACATTTATATTCATACAGTTACACGTACTCTGATAACGTTGGGGGAATGGCTAATGTCTATATATGGGCATACGCTAACTGCTGCTCCGCAAAATTATGCCCATATATGGGCTTGTGGATGCCCGGGTTGGTATGCACAATAATATTCGGCACAGTTTGTATTGGAGGATTAGATTGGGAAGAAAAGCTTCCGCCTGCGTGGCGGAATTTCCATAGTGATGAGTGTGTCCATGGAGAAGGAATATACGACCAGACCTTTTCCTGACGCACCGCATACTACGCGTCACTTTGTGCTAGTGGCGGACAGCAATACCCTGCAATTCGAAATGTCCCCCGCGCAAAAGCGAACCAGCGCCAATAAAAGCACGCGCCGGATAATCCTTGGTGAAGTAAGTCTTGTAGATGGCGTTGAACTTTTCGAAGTTTGACAAGTCGGTGCAGAAAACTTGCACGTAGGCCAGATCGTCCATGGTCATGTTAGCTTGGGCAAGAGTGGCCTTGTAACCGTCTAGGAGCATCTTGATCTCGTCCTCGATTTTCTCGGGCGGTTTGCCAGTCTTGGGGTCAAGTCCTATATTGCCTGCAAGGTATAGGGTGTCTCCATACATGATGGCATTACTGAATGGCGCTTGCACCGGCCGATCGGGCGCGTTGATGGCGCGGCGCTTGGGGTTTGCGTCTGTTTGGGGAAACGCGCCATGTACGGTAACAAAAATTCCAAAAGCAAGAAGCAGGCTCACGGAAATGGTTCGACGATTCATTGGTTCCTCCCAAAGATACAATAAGACAAACTGTTGGTGCGGCAGTCTAGTGTGCAACGCGAGTAAGGGCAAGTGAAAAACGACAGCGAAGGGCGACACCGGAAATCTGATAAGATGCCGGAGCTTTGGTGGAGGAAGAAACATGTGGATTCGGTGGATGGCGGCGGGTTCCTTGACATTGGCAGTCGCGCTGTCAACAGTAGCGCAAACCAATGTAGATCAGCAGATCGACAAAAATATTGATGATTGGGTTGGCACCTACAAGCATTTCCATGAGAATCCGGAATTGTCGATGCAGGAAAAAGAAACTTCCGCGCTAATCGCTGGGCAGTTGAAGAAATTCGGGTACGAAGTTACCGATCATTTCGGCAAGTATGCCAATCCGGAGAACGTCTCCTATGGAATTGTAGCGGTCCTGAAAAATGGGCCGGGACCCACAGTGTATGTGCGCACGGATATGGATGCGCTGCCAGTCATGGAAAACACGGGATTGCCCTATGCCAGCAAGGTCCGCGTCAAAAAGCCTGACGGAGAAGTTGGGGTGATGCATGCGTGCGGCCACGATTTGCACATGACGGTATTTCTGGGCGCCGCAAAAATGCTGGCGGAGAGTAAATCAGAATGGAGCGGAACGTTAGTGCTGATCGGACAGCCAGCGGAGGAAATGGTCAGCGGCGCGAGGGCCATGCTGCGGGCCGGACTGTATACAAAATTCCCGAAACCAGACTACGTCATTGCTTTGCACGACAGTCCTTGGCTGCCAGCAGGTAAAGTCGCGTGGATTGAAGGCCCATTGTTGGCAGGCGGAGATTCCGTGGATATTACCATTCGTGGATTCGGGGGGCACGGGGCATCGCCGCAGTCAACGAAAGACCCGATCGTGATTGCTGCCGAATTAATTGTGGATCTGCAGACAATTGTGAGCCGCGAGATGAACCCGCTCGAACCTACAGTGATTACCGTTGGTTCGATTCACGCGGGCACCAAGCACAACATCATTCCAGATGATGCACACCTGCAGTTGACGGTGCGAACTATGCGGCCAGAACAACGCACAAAAGCCCTTGACGCCATCACGCGCATGACCAAGGGAATTGCGGCGGCGGCTGGTGTCCCAGAAGACCATGCGCCGATTATTGAAATTGGGAAGGACAATGTGCCTGCGACAATCAATGATGCCGCGCTGGCTCGCCGCATCGGATCAGCACTCGAGAAATCCCTCGGCAAGGAAAATGTTTTGCCGGCGATTCCCATCATGGCCAGCGAGGATTTCAGCTTGTTCGCGCTGGAGGACCCTCACCCTCCGATCACGATGTTCTGGCTGGGGGCCGTTGCTCCCGCAAAGTACGAGCAAGCGCAGGAACACGGAACGCGGTTACCGAGTCTGCATTCCAGTGAGTTCGCACCGCTGCCAGAGCCGGCCATTCGCACGGGAGTGAAGGCCATGACCAGCGCGGTCACGGAACTTCTTAAAAAATAGATACCCTTACAAAAAAACTAACCAGGTCAGGGTTTCGGTGAACTCGGAGTCGCGGCGTCGCTTGAGGCTGGCTCGCTCTTTGTTTCCTTGGTACCGGCAATCTCGTCGACAATGGCGGCGGTTCGTTGTTGGCTGAGTTGGCAGGGCGGGTCGTAAATGCGGCACTGCGCCAGCGTGAGTTTACAGCCGCAGGGGCAACCTTCCGCATTGAATTTGTGGAGTGCCACCGCTCTTTGTTCGCCAGACAGTTTCCTAAAATCCACTCCCGGGAGCATGGTGGCGCGGTCGGCATTTTTCAGGAATATTTCGCCTTGGTCCTGGAAAGTTTCTATTTTGGCCGCGACCGGCAAATCCAGAAGGGCACGCACTTCCGTTTCATACAACGCTGGATCAAAAAGGCCGACGTGTTTTTGAACTAGACGCCCTTCAGGGTTGATCACAAATACGGTGGGAAGAGCGCCAACTCCGCCGTAAGCGATGCGAACGTCCAAAGAACTCATAGCAACTGGATAGTTGATGCCTTGTGAGGCGGCAAACTTGCGGACGTAGTTCTCGTCATCTTCATCCACGGCCAGGCCGATCACTTGCAGCCCATCCTTGTAGCGCTCTTGTAACTCAATGAGACTGGGAATCTCTTCGCGGCACGGCCCGCACCAAGTCGCCCAAAAATTCAATAGAATTACTTTGCCTCGATAGGATTCCAGCTTCAGCTCTTTCCCATCGATATCCTTCAATTGAAAGGCCGGCGCAGGATCGGGGTCACGGACAAACCGAATGCGAGGCAAAGCGTCCTGCGCGGATATGGGCAGTGCCAGAAACAACAGAGCGCAAGTAGAAACGCATCGGCCACAAAGGCGTAGCAACGTAAATATAGGTGGTTTTCGTTTCATAGTGGCCCTTACTAGGAGAGCATACTCACGCGTCCCTGCCAAGGCGGACTGCAGGCAGACGTTTGCCTTCCGAAGCACTTTAGATAGGGCGCTTTATACCCAGTTTGCGCATGCGGGCTTGCAGCGTCGTGCGCTTGATTCCCAACAACTTTGCCGCGCCATGTGGCCCGGATATACGCCATTGTGTTTGCCGGAGCACTCGAAGAATATGCTGGCGTTGCGTTTCCTCCAGCGTGGCCGGCGTTCCCGAAGCGGAGACGGGAGTCGGAGAATCTCCAAGTGGGATAACTCCCGCGGTTCCATTGCCGGGAACCGAGCGTACAAAATTGGAACGCGAGGCCTTCAGTTCGCTGATGGGAACCTGCAATTCTTGACCCCGAGAGAGCAAAACAGCGCGCTCAATGAGATTTTCTAATTCGCGAACGTTTCCTGGCCAAGAATAATTCACTAGGGCGTCCATCACGTCGGAGGGAACATACTCAACTGTTTTATTCTGGCGGCGGCTTATCTTTTGCACAAAATAGCGCACCAGCAGCGGCACATCTTCCGGCCGGTCTCTCAGCGGCGGGATCACCAGGGGAAATACATTCAGCCGGTAATATAAATCACTGCGGAATTTCTTTTCTTCAACTAGCTGTGCCAGGTCTCCATTGGTGGCAGCCACGACGCGGACGTCGACATGCAGCGAACGATTGCTCCCGAGTCGCTCAAATTCCTGCTCCTGCAAAACGCGCAACAATTTCGGTTGGAGCTCAATAGGCAGATCGCCGACTTCATCAAGAAATAGTGTTCCTTTATCAGCAAACTCGAAACGGCCAATTTTTTGCGTCAACGCGCCCGTGAATGCGCCACGCTCATGCCCAAATAATTCTGATTCCAGCAAACCAGCAGGAATGGCAGCGCAATTTACCTTTACGAAAGTCCGTTCTCGCCTTGGACTGAGATTGTGGATCGCGCGCGCAATCAGTTCTTTGCCCGTCCCCGTTTCACCCAGGATCAACACAGTCGTTCCCGCAGGTGCGGCCAGTTCCACTTGCGAGAGGGTCTTCCGGAGAGAGGGGCTGTCGCCAATAATCTCCTCGAAATTGAACTCGCTGCGAATTTCCTCTTCAAGATAAAGTTTCTCAACGGCGAGCTTATCCTTGAGCGCATCTATTTCCCGGAACGCCAATGCATTTTCCAACGCAATCGCCACCTGGGTGGCCACCTGTTGAAGCAATTCCACGTCCGTGGCGGAAAAGGCATTGGGATTGCGGCTCGCCAGGTTGATGGTGCCGAACGTGCGCCCATTTGTGGAAAGCGGCACACAGCACAACACTTGGACCCCCTCCTTGCGTAAGAAACGAATCACGTCAATGTTAAATCGATCCAATTCCGTACCACGCGCCACCAAGACTTGCCCGGAAGAAAACGCTTGGCCAGCCGGCGTATCGTCGACTGACACGGTGAATTCGGTTTTCGGCAATTTGTACGTGTTGCCTGGCATGTCCAGGGCCAGAATCTTGAGCAGACCAGAAGCCTCGTCGAGCAATGCCAAGCTGGTGTAATCGTGAAGTAACACGGGCTTCAACGAAGAAACAATCCCCCGAAATAAAGCGCCCGTGTCTCGCGTGCTGACTAGAAGATTGTTGATGTCCAGCAGCACCTGTAATCGGTCTCGTTCGCGTGCCAGTTGCGCTTGATACTCCTGCGCTGCCTCAAAATTCAGGGCATTGTCCACCGCCAGGGCAACCTGCTTGGCCACTCTTTGGACGAAATCGAGTTCCGCATCGGTCATGCCTTGTGGAACGAAGTGTCCGATGGCCATCGCCCCCAACCGGTGTTGCGCGGTCGTGACTGGAACTAGAGCGAAGGAATGGACTCCTCCCTCCAAAAGTCTCTGCATGAATTCCGGGTAGCGAACTTCCGTTTCCGTGTCGAGGGTAAGAAACGGCCGTTGATTTTCCCAAACCCAGCCAGCGGGATGATTTTCGACGGGAAACTCTTTTTTTGGTCCCGTATCGTGAGTTTCGCGCGCCTCCAGCGTATGGAGCCGCATCGTATTCGTTGAGGCGTCGTGAAGGACCAGTGCAAGAAAATCGAACGCAAGAACGCTGTGAAGCCGTCCGGCTAGATCGTGAAAGAGGGCTTTCACGTCGTGCTGCTGAGCAATGGTTTCACTGACCGCGAGAAGCGCCTCGAACTGGCGATCAGAATGCTCAATGGGAGCAGTGGCGGTAGGAGTAGACGGAAGCTTGGCCGAATCCGGCATAAAATGGAGAATAGCACCCGCTTTGGTTAGGTCACAACCGCGGCAGACACCAGCCCAGTCGATTACAATTTGCGTATACTCGGAAAATCTCAGAACACTTGTGTCGTGGAGAATCAGTTTTGAAAACTATGTGGTTCGGATCTTCTCTCTCCAGCATTCGAAGGCAAATTTGGCTGATTGCTTTTTCGTTTGTGGTTCTGCTGCCGGGTTGTAGTGGATCACCGGGGCCCTCGCAGGTAGCCGAACACGACGTAACTCCATCAACAGCTAAGGCTGCGCCTCGACTACCTTCCGATGGCTACGATCTAGCGCGTGAGGAGCGCCGGGGCGGACATACTCTCGCGCGCCATGTTGCGCGGACGGATGAGCAACTGCACGAACGCTTGCAGAGGGAACGAAATGTTTCCGCGGCTTCCACATGGACAGACCTTCAAACCGCAGAGGGGACCCTAGCCGAGACATTGCCGGCGGAACGGGGCCGAATCGAGAGTTGGACCCGGCGGGGCGAGCGGCGGCCTAATCTGGTGCTACATTTTGAAGCGGGCCATCCCATTGGTCGCAGCCTGAAGCGCGACCGGAGCGAGGTCGTCACGTTCACAAGTGCGGGAATTGTCTTGCGGGCGGACGGGCCTGACAGTTTCTACGTGCTGACTACTGATCCGGAGGCGCGCGAATGACGCAAAAACCGAAGAATAAGAACGCGCATTTCGATCCAGACGATTTTTCGGCGCTGCAGGATTTCTTCGGCGGCTACCTTCACGAAGATTTTATTGAGGAGTACGGTTCGGCCATGAACGCTTTACGGACATTTCTGTCGGATGCCAGTGGCGATGAAATCCAGAATGTAAGAGAAGAGTGGCAGCGCTTTCGGGCGTTGTTGAAGGATCGGCCGTTTTCAGAGAGCCAGTCTGCATTGCATCGCTTGGGCGCCGCATGGCAGCCCGTCCAGACGTCTGAACTCGCCGCTTTGGATGAAATTCTCTCGCGAGCACAGCCGTGATATTCTTATAGGGTTTTAGGCCCGTAGCTCAGTTGGTTAGAGCGCTACCTTGACACTTCAAAACGGGACAATTGCTACTGAGTGCGATTCAGTGGTATCAACTTCTATTTACACGCTTTAGGCTTAGTGTTCCAGTACTACCCCCTACTATTGTTTTTGACCTAGGTGTGCACCAAATTGTGCACCAACTTTTCACGCATAGAATCTACTACAGTGGCTGCCGTACTGCCTGCGCACGAGGGGCAGGATAGTCTACGTTCATGCAGTCCCTTTGTCTCTTGCGTGATGCCAAGTTCAATTTGGGAAATGGGCAGTCGGATGTCCAGAGCGCCAAGTGCGGAAACTCTTCTCGAAGTGGCCCGCAACCCGCAACGCCTGGGCGCTGAAATTGGATTCTTCAGTGTGCTGCACACCTGTCTTTTAAGGGCCTGCGGCCCGCGAAATCTTATGAAAATTTTCCAGAGTTAAGATAGCAACGGCTCGGAGCGGCGAGGTCGAGACTCCAGTGGAGAGGTTGAGGCCGTACACCTGTCTGATCCGGAGCGTGCGTGATTGAGCGAATAATTGGGCGTCGTTGTCTCCCCCGGGCGGGAGCGGCGAAAGCCCGCGACCCTGGTTAAAGTAACCGCAGCACGCTCTCCGCTCCCGGCCAGGAGGAAACTATGTCCTATAGGATAGCGGGAATTGATGTCCACAAAAAGATGCTGGCTGTAGTTGTGACTGACGTCGAAATCGAAAGCGAATACCAGTTTGAGCGGCGGATGTTTAGCAGCAACCCTGAACAACTGCGATCGCTGGCGACATGGCTGCTCGAGCAAGCGGCCGAAGAAGTGGTCATGGAGTCGACGGCGCAATATTGGAGGCCGGTCTGGGAAACACTGGAACGGTACTGGAAGCCGATACGCCAGAATCGGGAAGGCGCACGTCCGACATCGGGAACTCTACATCTCGCGCACGCGGTATCCAATCGTGGGCGGCGGGGGCGCAAGAAGGATTTTCTAGACGCCGAACGCTTGGTAAAGCGGCTGGTGGCCCGGGAATTGAATCTGAGCTTTGTGCCCGATGCCGAACAGCGGCTCTGGCGGACGGTGGTACGCCGAAAGCTTCAGCTGATGCGGAACCGGGTACGGTTACAGAACCGAGTAGAGAGTCTGCTGGAAGAAGCTCACATTAAGTTGTCCAGCTTTGTATCGGATCTACTGGGCCTCAGTGCACAACGCATGCTGAAGGCGCTGGCCGATGGGGAAACCAACCCAGCAGCGTTGGCTGCACTAGCGGATCGGAAGTTGCATGCCACGCAAGAACAGTTGTGTGACGCTTTGGGCGCGTGCACGCAGCTCAATCCCGTCTATCGGCGGTTGCTAGGCATGATGTTTGAGGAATTGCGATTGATCGACGAGCAGATCGGTAAACTCAACCAAGAGATGGCAAATCTGCTCCGTCGACAAGAGGACGCGGTCGAACGGCTGGCGGAAGTACCTGGTCTAGGCGTCGATTCAGCACAGCAGATCATTGCCGAAGTTGGTGCCACTGCAGCAACCTTTCCTTCGGCCAAGCAGCTCTCCTCGTGGGTTGGTGCATGTCCTGGCGAGGAGGAGAGTGCGGGGGTGAACTACAGCCACCGATCCCCGAAGGGCAACCGCAACATGCGGCGCATTCTCAATCAGGCTGCCAACGCGGCAGTCAAGGCTAAAGGAACCATCTTTGAGATTGTCTATCGTCGTATGACACCACGCCTCGGACATAAACAAACTATCGGAGTGGTTGCGCATCGGCAGTGTCTCCTCATCTGGAAGGTCCTGCACGAGGGAGTTCGTTACGAAGAACGGGGACCGGCAGTTACCAAACAATCTACGCAACGCCGCACTGCCAAGATGATCCGCCAACTACGAAGCCTCGGCTATCGAGTTGAACCCCCAAATCCTCAACCACCCAATCCGACGTAAAGAGATTTTCGACCCTGGAGACAAAAACTCAAAATTCATCCGCATGTCCATTGTGTTGTTCCTGCCGGCGGCCTCTCATCCGATCACACCCGCTGGGTTCGCTCACAAGACAACTACTTCCTTCCCAAGAAGGTGCTGCGCAAAATCTTCGGGCATGGCGGCCTGTGATAAGCTATCCGCTAAGAGGCAGCTAAAAAGGAAATTCCGGATAAGATTCCGTCCCGCCAATGCGGACATTACTGATCTGCCATAAAGAAGATGAGTTAAACCGCGTCGGGCTGGCCGCCTGGATGGCTTCGTTCTCCCATCTCGAGGGCACGGTCGTACTCAGTGAAACTCCTGACCGGAAAAAGAAGCGCGTCCGCCGGGAGATTCAGCGCGTCGGCTGGCCCCGTTTTTTGGACGTCCTCGTCTTTCGCGCTTACTACCAGTTTTTCCTCGCGGCCAAGGATCGAGTATGGGAACAGCAGGAGGTCGCGGCGCTTTGCGCCAAGTATCCGAAACCCCGGGTCCCAGAGCTGATCGCGCCCACCCCCAACACGCGGGAAGCGGAAAAATTCATTCGCGATGCCCAACCGGACCTGGTGATCGCCCGCTGCAAAACGTTGATCGCCGAGCGCATTTTCACCATCCCCACCGTCGGAACCTTCGTCATGCACCCGGGGATTTGTCCCGAATACCGCAACGCCCACGGCTGTTTTTGGGCCGTCGCCAATGCCGATGTCGAAAGAATCGGCATGACTCTTTTGAAGATAGATAAAGGGGTCGATACGGGCGCGGTCTATGGCTACTTCCACGCCAGGCCACGCCATGACGAATCGCATATCGTCCTCCAGCACCGCACCGTGTTCGATAATCTCGATGCCATTGGAGCCACACTCAGGCAAATCGGATCCGGTGCAGCCCCAAGTATCGACACGACCGGCCGCCGCTCCGCCGAGTGGGGACAACCCTGGATGACCCGTTATTTCGCCTGGAAACGAGTGCTGCGGAGCCTGGCATCATGATCCGCGCCTTGCTCTATCATGACGTGGTCCCGGAAGGAGGCTTCGCCGCCAGCGGCTTCGTCTCACCCGATGCCAATATCTACAAATTCACGACCGCCGAGTTCGCGCTCTACCTCTCCGCTATCCAGGCCCGGCATGTAGAACCAGCCGTTTCCGCATTCCATGCGCTGCAGGAACAGGACGCCTTCCTGCTCACCTTCGACGACGGAGGCGTCGGCGCGATTCAATGGACCGCCGATATGATCGAGCCTTTCGGACACATCGGCCATTTCTTCATAACGACGGATTATATTGGCGCGCCTGGATTCATGTCGCGGGCCGAAATCGCCGAACTCGCGCGCCGCGGGCACGTCATTGGAAGCCACTCCTGCTCGCATCCGATGTTGATGTCGCGTTGCTCCGCCAGCCAACTGGATCGCGAATGGCGTGAAAGCGTGGCTAAACTTTCTGACATTTTAGGCGCACCTGTGACAGTCGCCTCCGTACCTGGAGGATCGTACTCTCGCGCCGTCGGCTCCGCCGCCGCGAACGCTGGTATTCAGGCATTGTTCACGTCCGAACCCACCTCCACGATTTCGAGAATTGGCGAATGCGCTCTTATCGGCCGCTACTCCGTCCAGCAGGGAACATCCACAGAAACCGCCGCCGCGTTAGCCGCCGGCGATCTGTTGCGGCGGCTCCGACTATCTGCCTATTGGAACTTCAAGAAGGTTATCAAGCGAATCGGCGGCAACGCCTGGCTCGAATTTCGTAAAGCAGTCCTGGCCAGAAGGTCACCGCGGTAACGCTATCTTCTTTTTCACCACACTGCGAAAAGTGGGGGACTGACCTCCGCCGCATGACGCCGCCCGGCCAGGCGAAGGGGTAAATGTGGCACACGACAGCTCGGACATGTCCTCATGCTCTGCGAAGCAGTTAACTGAGGATGTGGAATTCCGACAGGAGTGGACGAAGAGAGTGAGGCTCGGCTGTGCAGACACTGCTGGGGGAAAGCAGACGCTGAGCGCGCGCTGGCTTGTGGATGCGAGCGGCCGGAACCGGGTGCTGGCGAAACAGTTACAGCTCCAGGGTCAAGGAACAGAAAAGTGTTTTCTGGTTCCGGCTGATGAATTTCGATCCTGAAATTCTGCGCCGCATCCAGGCCCTCAAAAAGCCAAACCGGGCTTACGTTCCTTACTTCGCGACTCATCATTTCTTTGGAAAGGGGAACTGGATCTGGTGCATCCCGATGCGCTCGCCGGAAAGTGTGCCTCTCATCAGCATTGGCATTACCTACCGTAGGGACGTCTATCCTAAACGGCTGTTCTTGCGTTTGTTGTGATTACCCACCTGTTCATCGGCTTTTGCATTCCGTTATTGCGCTTGAGCAAGTTCAAGGTTGCGTAAGGTCAGCGACGCGGTCAATTTCGCATGCAATGATTATTCTGGAGCAATTAGAGTAAGCTCTTCCGCCCAGAAAGTGCAACGAGAGTACTAGAAAATGAAAGACCGCAAGTTTCGCACGAATAACAGCGCGGAGACCAAGGTCGTGTCCAAGGAGATTCGCGAACGCCTCGAATTGATCGACAAGGACATGGATCTGAAGCTGCAAACGCTCGCCAACATCTTTTCAGAGACCAAAGACTATCCGGAAGAGTTTCATCAGCTCTACGTCCAGCCTTTGCTGGAGTCCGGCCTCAATTTGGAAGACTCGCTGGAGATGTTAGTCGAAGGCGTGATCCGCCCCAACTGATTTACCCTCAATCCGGCCGCCCAGTTTCATACCGGATCGAACTCCGCCCAAGCAAAGCCCCACTTTGAGAAATCTAGGGTGGGGCTCTTGCTTTCTGGGCCTCCGCTCCTTTTGGCGCCGGATCCAGCTTAATTTACGGGGACGAATAGAAAAATCGGTGGCAAATCTCCTTTCGTTTATGAACAACAAGGGCGGTGAAGATCGAACCACGACCATCACTGGAAATGTGACTCAGAACTGAACGCAGGGAGTGCAAATCCCTGGAATCACGAAAGCTTCTCCGAATCACAAACCAGCCCCCGGACAGGCGTGGAGCTCTTATTTGTGCCAGTAGATTGGCTGTTCATTGAGCGGATCATGAGCGAACAGACTGAATCTTCTTGAATATCAGGTAATCTTCACCTGATTCCCGATAGGCGCGGACAATTTGGGCACAGGGACGTGCGCGTCGGATCGTCGCCTCTGCTCTGTATGGTCCGGCTCCAGATGCTTCTCCGCGAACACATTCGCCAGAAACGCGGCTGGTATCGCATCAAGAGCGAGGACTACCCAAAGAAAATGCCCTTGAGCACCGCGCAACTGTTGCGCCGTGCGGGCCACGCCGGAAGGCAGGTTGGCGTACTGTCTGTGGCCATCTATCAGCGACAAGGTGAGGCGGGCATTCGCCGCATCCTGGGGATCCTCTCTTTGGCCAAGAAATACGGCACGGCGGCCCTTGAAGATACTTGTGCCGCGGCTATCGAGATCGGTGTGCCGGAGTATCGCTTCGTGCGTCGTTATCTCGAGCGCCGCCCACAACTGACTCTCCGGCAAGTCGATCCGCTGATCCGTGAACTCACCGAGTATCGCGACTTCATCAATCTCAAACTCAGTCGGAGTAGGAATCATGATTACTCACAACCCCCTCCACGGATCCGGACGAGCGGTATTCCCGCATCCGGCTCTTGCCTTAGGTGAGGACGCCCATGCGGTGCAGGGGATAGGGATGACAGACGGTAGGCAGAGGCAGCCAGCGAGTGATGAGGCGCCGCATGCGCTCCCAGTGGACGCGACCGTTCTGGCTGCGCCGCGACAGCGCACCATACCAGAGCCGTCCCACTTGGAATCGAAAAAGCGCCAACGCCGAATGATTCATGGGCACCCCGTAATAGCGAACGTGTCCACGCACCACCGCTTGCAACCACTTGCCCAGTTCCGGGATGGGTTCGTGCATACGTTGCTGAAGCTCGGCTTTCACTTCGTTCAGCTTCGTCTGCAACCTTTTGCGCATCGTCTGCCGCAGTACCGTGTACATTCCGTTGCTTCTCTTCTTCACGCAGATATGCGTAAAGCCGAGAAAATTGAACGTCTCCGGTTTCCCTATTCCGCGCTTTTGCCGGTTGTTGATCGCAAATGGACCAAACTCCAGCAGTCGCGTCTTTTCGGGATGCAGTTCCAAGTGGAACTTCCTCATTCGTTCCGTGAGTTCCGCCCGAAACTGATCGGCGTCCGCTTTGCTGTTAAATCCAACCACGATGTCATCTGCAAATCGCACCACGATCATATCGCCGTGTGCGTGCTTCTGACGCCATGCTTGGACCCACAGATCGAATACGTAATGAAGATAGACGTTCGCCAAAAGCGGCGAAGCACTGCCACCTTGCGGCGTCCCTTCCTCCGTCCGTATTCGCTTCCCATCCTCCAGCACGCCGGCGTTCAACCATTTCTGGATCAACCGCACCACGCGCCGGTCTGCGATCCGATGCTCGACGAACTTCACCAGCCATTCGTGGGAAAGCCCATCGAAAAAGCCTTTGATGTCCAGATCGAACACCCAGTTCACTTTTCTCGTCAGCAGTCCCGTGTAGAGCGCATCCAGCGCTTGATGCTGGCTTCGCCCGGGTCGGAACCCGTACGAAAAACCGAGAAAGTCCGTTTCGTAGATAGCGTTCAACACTTCGACCGCCGCGCGCTGGACGATTTTATCTTCCAGCGCCGTGACTCCGAGCGGTCTTTGCCGCCCGTCGGCCTTGGGGATGTACACCCTACGCACCGGCTTCGCTCGATACGCTCCTCGCTTCAGCCTGTCAGCAAGATCCTGGAGATTCCCCTCCAGTTGCTCGCCGTAGTGCTGCCACGTCTCCCCGTCCACGCCAGGAGAGGCTTCCTTCTTCAGTCGGAAG
>CAVVJG010000034.1:0-9646 GCA_963748365.1 Candidatus Acidiferrales bacterium | reverse complement strand
GAATAGCTTCCTCCGGATTGCCGAGTATCCAAGAGTTATCTCGGCGGGCCACGGATCGACGTTTGCGACTTCATGTCGACGGATAGCCGAATATCGCCACGATGGAACCCAACTCCAATGGAACTAGCGAACTTCGACGATTACGAGGGATACGTCGTCGGAGAGGGAACCATGTCTCCAGGTCGTCGCACCGTTCAGGATTGCCTGTTTTAACTCCCGAATTGGTCGCTGTGCCGATTCGAGGATCAACGCTTCAAGGCCTTCGACGCCAAGCATATCGTCGAGGCCGTTGAAAACCTCTACGAGGCCATCGGTATACAAAATGAGGCGATCACCCGCTGATAGTTCAACTTCAATGGATGGCTCGGACGGTATAGTTTCGGCGAGGCAACCGAGGATACCGTTTCGCGACTCAAGCCGGCGGAGAGTGCCATTCGAAACGAGTATTGCCGGCGGATGGCTGGCGGGGTAGAAAAGCGTAGTTGGCGTCCGTCGTGGCTAAAACGGGCTGCGGCCATCGTGAAGAAAAACCCGTCGACCGGAATCCGAGTATGCACGAAATGATGAAGTTCCCGCAGCAAGGTTCCTGGCTCGGAGTTGCGTCCCAGTGCGTGCAGTGTTTCAGAATAGATGCGGTTGGCCATGAGGGCCGAACCGACTCCATGTCCGGAAACGTCTGACAGAACAATGCTGAGAGAATCATCGCCTTGCGGGAAAACTACGCCAAAGTCCCCGCCAATGGTGCGGGCTGGGCTGTAGTAAGTCTCCACAGTGAGGTTTTTCCAAATTAGACTATGCGGCGCAAGGGATTGCTGCACATGTGCGGCGAGGGCGAGCTCGGCGTCCATTTCATCTTGCCGTTTCTGAAGTTGTGAATTCGATTCGCGAAGCTGCCCCTCGATACCCTTTTGCGTGCTGATGTCGGTCACGATAAGCAACACATACTCCTGCTTGTCAGGACCCTGAATGACCCGTCCACTGAAAATCGCAGGGATCTTGCCGCCGTCTTTACGGGGGAAGTAGAACTCACTACGGTGGCAGCCGTAACGGTGACCCGATTCGTGTTGCCGTTTGATATAGGGAAGATCTTCGCTGGGGAAAATGTCATCGGGCGTGCAGCCTTGAATGTCGTTGCGCTCGAAGTGTCCCATGCGCGTAAGCGCTTCGGTTTGCAAAGATTACCCGAAGCTGATCATCAACGACGACTACACCTTCATTAAGTTCTTCGAGGATGGTCTCCATCTCGCGAAGCCAATCGGGAGTTTCAATGTTGGTGTTAGGCATAGCTCTGCTCACTAATATAGTGATTCCCCTTCACTGGCTACCGGATCGTTTGCGTAGCTCAGTTTCCGAAAATGGCGTGGGTCGTGGTCGACCAACCGCGTGATCGTCGCGAACAGAAGACAGACCGATACTCCACACATCAGCACTCCCGCCATGCTCTCATTGATTTCACGGTGAGCTGGAGTTTTGGCCAACAGCCGGTGCCAGCGCCAGGTCGACTCTTGACCTCTCCCGGAATGATATGTATCATTGGTATGTATCTACGGTGACACAATGAAAAGCAAAAGGGCCAAGGTGTTTTGGACGGGCAGGAGCCAAGCGATCCGCCTCCCCAAAGAGTTCCGTTTCCAGACGGATACCGTACTGGTGCGCCGTCAGGGACGCACAGTCGTTCTAGAGCCCTCCCACGAGTGGCCTGAGGGTTACGTCGAGTCCTTCGCCGGGTCGCCGGAGGACTTCACCCGGCCAGCCCAGGGCCGACTCGAAAAGCGGACCTCGCTTCGATGAAATTCCTTCTGGACACGGACACCTGCATCTATGCGTTCAAGCAACACGCGGCAGTCCTGGAGCGTCTACTTGCCCAGAAGCCCGAAGACATTGCCGTAAGCGTCATTACGGAGGCAGAGTTGCGGACAGGCGCGGCCAAGAGCGGTTCCGCGGCGAAGACGCTGCACCTGGTGGAGAATTTCCTTCGCCCGCTCGCGATACTGGAATTTACCTCCAGCGACGCGGCAACGTATGCTCAAATCCGAGCGAAGCTCGAACGGGCTGGCACACCCATTGGACCACTCGATACGCTCATCGCTGCGCAGGCGGTTGGTCGCAAACTCGTCCTAGTTTCGAATAATGAGCGAGAGTTTCGCCGAGTCTCGGGCCTCCGCGTTCAGAACTGGGCAGTTTAGACCCAACGCGGCGCTCTGGACGGGAGTTTGAAGCGCCTCAGCCGCGTCCAATCAGACTAGGTTGCGGGCCGCCCGTCTTTTGGTCGCCTGAGTAGCGAATGAACCCTCCGCGCATTGAAATGTTTTGCGCAATTCGGCCATTCCATTGCCGGTACGGCGAGTTGTAGACGCAAAGCGAGATTCTCGAGGAGAAGATCTCGCCGCCGGCAAAATAAGCGGCCAAGCATTCCGAAGCAGAGTCCACAGAAAGGCGGCTCGCCAGGGATAGTTATGTCATTGATTTCACGGTGAGCTGGAGTTCCGGCGAACAACAGGATAGAAATCGTTTTGGTGCCCGCGCAACGATTTGGCGAACTACAACGCGCCTCGGGGCTGGACGTACTGACACCATCCTGACTTGACTTTTTATATAAATATTTATATAAAATGGATATGACCAGCCGGGGATCGAAAAGCCGGATCAAATGGGAGGACGACTCCAACACGATTATCCGCAGCTGGCCTGCTGATGTACACCTTCGGCTAGAAAATAACGAGGAACCTCTGGACAGCAAGCCAATGGGGAAAACGCTGCCGGGCGTCAGTGAGCTAAGAGGAGAAGATCGGGATTTCTGATATCGAGTCTTGTACTTTTTCGAGTCAGGCTGGACCTACATCCTGCACTGCTTCACGAAGAAGACGAATGAGACTTCGCTGGGTGATATAGCGATTGCAAAAAGACGACTGACAACCGTAAAGGAACGGGCTGATTACCCCTTCCGAGAGGAGAAACAAAATGCCGAGGGAAAGGAAAAGAAACGTATTCGATGATCTGGGCTTCAATCCGGAAGAGGCGGCAGCCTTGCATCTGAAGGCAATGCTGCATTCCGAGATCGTCCGGCTGGCCAAAGCGAAGAAGTATTCGCAGAAACAGCTGCAGGTAATATTGGGGGAAACGCAGCCACGAATCAGCGATCTGTTGCTGGGAAAAATTTCCAAATTCAGTCTGGATACTCTGGTGAATTACGCAGGCGCTTTGGATATGCGTCCGGAGATCAAAACACATGCACCAGCTAAGACGCTAAACCACGTTCACGCTTGATCGATTCCGTCCACTGGCCCGAAGTGCGCGATCCGCATTTCGGACTCTCGCCGACTCTGCATCGCGTTTCAATCGTTGCAAATCCGTCCGAATATCGGCGGCATTCTGGTAGCGCAACTTCTTGTCTTTCTCCAGCGCCTTGTTAATGACTTCTTCAAGCTTTGGTGGAAGGTCGGGATTTAGCTGAAATAGCTAGCCACAGAAGCGACTACGGATGCCGGTTCACATCGCACTCCGCCTTGACATTCCGATTTTCATCGCTGCGAAGGCTGAGTACCCGAACCCCTGTCACCGTCTCGTAGAGCACCATACCAAAGGAAAACAAATCCGTACGTGCATCTAGCTCTTCGCCCCGCACCTGCTCTGGCGACATGTACGTGATGGTGCCAACCGCCTGATTTCATCAATCAGGCACTGGCGAGTGTCTTGGTAGCCAATCTGTTGTAGTTTCTGGTTCACCGGCGACTTATACAAGACCCGGCTACGGGCTCGCGCGACAGAGTTTCGAGATGATTTCCATCTACCCGAGACCAGTTGAGATCAAAGCAAGTGTAGCGCTCGTGACGCACTGCCGGAGGGAAATGAAGGAAGCGCTAGACGGCCCTGCTCATGTGAAACAAGAAAAGGAGAGAGAGTTGAAGGTCGCGGGAGAGGTTTAGCGGCACCATAAAGACAGGGATGCGGAAGACGCGACGCTCGGTCCAGCGCTGGCGGACCGTTTTCCAGAAGGCATCGAGATCGGCACGGGTATAAACCTTGTTAGAAGCAATCAAGGGACTCCACTTGGCCCAGAAAAGTGTGAGCTTGGAGGGCACTTGGAGTGTGGGGAAGTGCAGCTTGGCGCGCCGAAAGGCTGTCTGGAAGTCGGAGATTTTGAGCTGACCATACTTCTCACGCAGCTTAGTCAACTCTTCCACCACACGCTGCTCCGCCGCGGAAGGATGCCGCGTCTGCAGCCACAATTCTTCCATCTCGACCAGCACGCGCAGCATGCTACGCAGGTGCTCACGAATCTCCCGAAGCCGCATGGTGTAATACTCCCAGCGCCTCAGCAGCGGCAATCCCGGCCGCCGCTCTGTCCGACCCTTCAACCGGATATAGCCGCACATCATCGGATGCCGTCCCTCGGTCTGAATAGAATTTTTGTACCAGACGAAGCGCAGGAAATTGTTCCAGTAATTGGCACGCGAGCCCCGCTGCAAAATCGCCTTCATGTTCGGCAGGCTATAAAACGTGCGCCAGGCATCAAAATAGGCTTCTTTCCACGAGCCGTGTTTCAGGTTCGGATGGTGCGTCACCTCGTGCTGCGAATCGTACAAATTGAAATCCGGATCCATCCACTCGCCGCGCCGCTTCATATTCAGGTGGTCCATCGAACCGGGCAGCGGCATAAGGATAAAGAACGAGACGTGGTCCGGCTGCACTTCTTCCATCAGGAATTTCAGGTCGCGGCGAATGGAATCCACGGTATCGAACGGGAACCCCAGAATGTAGCCGACATGCGCGGAAATATCTGAATCGCGATAGGCCTCAATGAGCTGGCGGTATTCGCTGACCTGATTCTGTTTCTTGCCAGCCGCGGCCAGGTTTCCCGGGTCAACGCTCTCCATTCCAATAAACACGTTGATGCACCCGGCCTGCTGCGCCTTGGTCACAAAATTCTTGATCTTCCACGACAGCACGTCCACCTGCATCATGAATTCGACCGGAATCTTGTCCTCGGTGCGAATCTTGATCAACTGATCGAAAATTGCTTCCCAGTTCTTGTTGCGCGCGAAATTGTCGTCCGTGAAGAAGTAAAACGTGATGCGGTTTTCGTGATAATTCTTCCGGATTGCTTCTCCGATATGCTCCGCCGAACGGAACCGCATCTTTCGTCCTTGCACATTGATAATCGTGCAAAACGTGCACTCAAACGGACAACCGCGTCCGCAATCCAGCGTGCCGAAATTCGACGCTACGAATTTCTTTAAATATTCCGGGCGAATCGCAGGAATCGGCTTGTTATAGAGGTCCGGCTTGGCGTTCAGATAATCGTACATGGGCTTGAGCTGACCGCTCACCGCATCTGTCAGCAGGTCGCCCCAGGTTTCTTCCACTTCACCTTTGACGATGGTCACGCCTTCATCCATCAGTTGCTGGATGTCCGATGGAATTTCCGGTAGCAACGCCAGATAACCACTTACGTGGAAGCCGCCGATCAACACCGTCAATCCGGCGCGACGAAATTCCCGCGCCAGGTCGCAGGCGCGTGGGAATTGACTCGTCTGCACACCCACCAGGCCAACAATCGTCTTCGCCAGGCCCCAGTGCTCGGAGCGGCAGATCTTGCGCACCGGAATCTTGTCCACGGTTTCGTCGTACAGGTGGACCTTCACGCTCCAGCGGTCACCGAGGCGCTTCTCACTGATCACGTCTTCTGTCAATCCAGCGAGGCACGCCAGCGTGTTGCTGGGCAGCACTCCGCGCCAATGGCGTACCACATAACCATCATCGTCATATTGCGAAGGCTTGATGAGGTATAGGATTAGTTTCTTGGTGGCCATGCTCTCATGCGAGTTATCGTTAGTCCTGCACCGAATCGTGCGACTCCTCAGAAAGTGTCATCGCCTTATCCCTGACGGTATGCTCCATCCTAGATGGCTTCGGCGCTGTCCAATATTGGACAGTGCCGCGTCGCGGCGACGTTTAGGTCTGATTTGGAGGACCGCTTGGTGTAGGAGAGCCGATATCGGCGGGGCCGCTGATTCAGGGACGCCAATGGAAGATCGGCAGACAGCCTCGAGGCGTAAGCGCATTCGTTCGCCATCTGAGTTGAACGAGTCGGAGGTCAGGCTGATTCGTCACGCCGAGGCGCATCGAAGAGTTGAATGCTACTGGAGTATCCTGTGTAATGTTCTCCGCCACTTTAACACTAGGAAGGAGATTTACGGTTCGAACCGCATCATCTCTGCAGATCGATAACGAGTGATTCTCAGAATTCCTACGATGTGTTCATTCCCGACAGTCTTCCTGCGGTATTCTAAAGGCATTCGGTAGTTCCGTTCCGAAACAGGTCCAAAACACTTATCGAGGATGCGGAAATGAAGGCTACGTCAAAGATCGTAGTGTTTGATACTACTCTAAGAGATGGTGAGCAGGCAGCGGGGACTCGTTTGGGGTGTCGTGACAAGGTCACGCTCGCGCGTCAACTCGCCCGACTGAAGGTGGACATTATCGAGGCTGGCTTTCCGGCGTCGTCGCCGGAAGACTTTGATGCCGTCCGGAAGATCGCGCGGGAGATCAAGGGGCCCACAATCTGCGCACTGTCTCGTGCGGTTGCCGCCGATATCGAGTCCTGCGGTAAGGCGCTCGCCAAGGCCACGCGGCCCCGCATCCACACCGGCATCGGTGTCTCCGATATTCACATCATGGGCAAGTTCCGCGATGAACGGTACGGCAAGACGCTCGAAGGCAAGCGGGCAAAGCTTGTGGCCCTGGCTGTGGATGCTGTAACGCGGGCGCGCAACTGTGTTGGAGACGTTCAGTTCTACGCGGAAGATGCCGGTCGTGCCGTACCGTCGTACCTCTTCGAGATGTTGGAGGCGGTCATCGAAGCGGGCGCCACGGTAGTCAACATTCCTGACACTACGGGCTATACAGTTCCCGAGCAGTACGGTGAATTGATTCGCAGCATCTCCGAGAACGTCCCAAACATTGCACGCGCAACCATCAGCGTCCACTGCCACGACGATCTTGGTCTTGCGGTAGCGAACTCTCTGGCAGGTATTCGCAATGGTGCGCGTCAAGTGGAAGGAACAATTAACGGAATCGGCGAAAGGGCCGGCAACGCTGCCTTGGAGGAAATCGTCATGGGTATCCGCACCCGCGCCGACTACTACGGAATGAGCACCGGCGTCGAACCTCGTGAGTTCTTCCGCACAAGCCGCATGGTGGCGGACATGCTCGGGATGCCGGTTCCCGCCAATAAAGCCGTCGTCGGCTCGAATGCGTTCGCACATAGTTCCGGCATCCACGTGGACGGATTCCTCAAAGACCGTCAGACCTACGAAATCATGAGTCCCGCAGACGTTGGATTGACGGAGAGCAGGGTCGTTCTGACTGCGCGCACCGGCCGTGCCGGGCTTCGCGCACGGCTCGAGAAACTCGGCTACGAACTCTCCAAGCAGGAGCTGGACTCCATGTACCTGCGATTCCTTGTCGTGGCGGATAAGAAGCAGGAAATGCTGGATGAGGACCTTGTTGCACTGGTTCACGATGAATTACCTCCGGTCAAGCAGAATGTGAAGCTGGAATACCTGCATAGCTACAGCGGTACGACAGCGATTCCGACTGCAACCGTGCGGCTGTTGGTGAAAGGGAAGTTGAAGGAAGGAGCTTCGGTGGGCGACGGACCGGTCGATGCTGTTTACAGGGCGATTGCAAGCCTCACCTCCATCCAGGCGAAACTCTTGCGCTATGACATTCGAGCTGTAACCGAGGGCACCGAGGCAATGGGAGAGGTTACTGTTCAACTCGAGATCGGCAACCTCCGCGTCGTGGGTCGCGGCGCTTCAACTGACATAATCGAGGCCAGCGCAAGAGCTTACGTGGACGGCCTGAACCGGTTGGGCTGATTGAGCAGCATGGATCAGAGGAGATCGGAGCCAAGGCCCGCTTGTGCTTTTGAGAAAAAAAACCGCGCGACAATTACACCGCCAACGTGAGCGATTACGTAATTAAGCACAGAGCCGAAGTTAGTCGAATCAGTCTTTCGCGCTCTCGCATCCTGGTCGGGCCTAGGTTTCTTATTCCCAGGAGAAACGAACTTTGCAGAGTATCGCGGATCTTTGCAGCAGAAGGGTTTAGTGTAGGAATAGTAGAGAATCAAAAGGGAAACTTCCGTGGAATGAGATGCCTCTTATGAATCGGAAGAATAGATTAGTACGCGACTACGCGATCATTGGGGGTGCACTTGCCATAGGCAAATAAGCGTCCTCATTGTGGAGACTATCGAAGCGAGTTTTGACCTTGCTGCCTCATCAAAATCACAAATTTCGCGAATCTCGGCTGGCGGCAAAACTCGTAACATTTGTCCTGATCATGTCTCTCTCATGTCGGCATATTCAAGACGGGTTCCAGCCGCGCGTTCAAGGAGCAGCACATTCTGCCGTTCGGATCGGTTCACGACCGCGACTTTCTGGATTCATTTTCTGATAGAAGGTGCCCCACATGTGCTGACCTTCCTCCGGGTTCCTGTGTACCTCGGGATTCTTGTTGAACAGCCACTCGTCCGCTCGGTTGACGATCTCCTGTCGGATCAGCCACCCAAGGATCAACCCGGCATATTCAATAGGATAGGCCACACCAATCTCCTCACAGGCCTCGAACAGCGGCTCGAACACACCATTTTTGAATTTCTTCCAATCTTTAACAGCCTCCCAACTCGTATCAAAGGAGTCACTCCGATCTTCGGCAACCGCGTCTGCCCATTGGTTAATTTCATCGCGCATCGCGGCAACTTGGGCAACCGGAATGTTTTCGAGCGCTTCTTTTAAGTCTGCCAGTGCACTCTTGGGGATTGCATACACCAGATCATTCATAGCGTTCCTTAACATCACACGCCTCCTTCTCCCGCCGACTCTTCTTATTGAGCTCGGGTGTGAAACGGCACGATAAAACTCCGGATCTTGCGGCGTCGCAACTTGTAGTTAAGCAGGCTGTACTGAACACGCAACTGAATTCATGATTCGTGAGTTTTTCGAACTCGTTCGCCCCCGTTCTGACCACCCTTCTATCTTTTCTAATATAGTCTGCCAACCTCCTTCTTAGTCTTTGGGCCACCGGCCGGTCTAAGCTCCCAAAACCGAGTGCCCCAATCTCATATCCCCTGCCGGGAATTTAAACCCTTCCGCAAGGTGTTCAAGCGAGTGGTGGAGATAGGATCTAAAACTGACGTGACTCGGCTGTGCACCTTTCGAGTCGCCCGTCGTTCCCCAGTTGTAAATGATGGAGGCTAAGTGGTCAGTATTGATTGTGCGCGCACGGTCCTCCCTCTCCACATCGCGTTCCGTCCGTCCTGCATGCAGCAGCCAGCGCATGTGTACCGCATCGGTCGATTCCGGTTGATCCATTATTTCTACATGTTCTACGTCGGTTTGATGCTTGATGGAAAGTACTTTTTGCAGATGCCTCTCCGTGCAGACGACAGTCACCTTGACTCCAGGATCGCATGTAATATTCGCCGTTTGCCGTGGCGCCAGCGTCGCGTAAATAGGGACAACCACTGCGCGCAACAGGAGAGCGGCGAACTCCGCAACCGCCGATTCAGGCCGATTTCCAGGTAGGATTGCTAGCCGGTGTCCTTTGGTCAGACCCCAGGGGCTGAGCACCCGCGCCT